>NZ_BAABIM010000002.1:0-1216283 GCF_039542785.1 Nocardioides nanhaiensis | reverse complement strand
CATCGGCCGGATGCGCAACCACCCACCCACCATGGACTACGTCACCCGCCGACGCGCCGAAGGACTCTCCAATCCCGAGATCATCCGGTGCCTCAAACGACACCTCGCCCGCGCCGTCTACCGAGCCCTACGGACCGACCTCATGACCCCTTGACATCTATAGGACCGTTCCAGCACGGCAAGCGCCCTCCCGGGCGCCCAGCTCGAGGTGCCTACCCGTGAGTCAGGGGATTTCGACTCGCCTGACGCGGGTTCGCGAGCTCACCCGCGGGCTCGCTCAATCCTCACTCGCGACGCGTTGACCTCCGTCGTCGGTCAACGCTGTTCGTTGGCCGCTGGTTGGGCCGGGCGAGCGCCAGCGAGCCTGTGTCGAAACCCGGTGCGCAGACCGCCCTCCCGAGTGGCCCGACTCGTCGTCAACCGTGAGTCGGAGGATTTCGACGCGCTGACGCGGGTTCGTCCCTCACCCGCGTCGCTTGCTCAATCCTCGCGCACCCACGCCCCGACCTCCTTCGTCGGTCAGGACTGTGCGCTCGGGTCGATGGTGTCGACGATGCGGCGCAGGTCCTCGAGCGTGGCGAACTCGATGGTGACCTTGCCCTTGCGCTGCCCCAGGTCGACCTTGACCCGGGTCTCGAGCCGGTCGCCCAGCCGGTCGGCGATCTCGGCGAGTCCCGGGGCGCTGGGCTTGCGCCGCGCGGCACGCGGGCCGGCTCCGGCTCCGTGGTCGCCGACCGCGACGATCTCCTCGAGCCCCCGGACGCTGATGCCCTCCGCGACCACCCGGTGGGCCAGGCGGTCCTGCAGCTCGGGGTCCTCGACGGCGAGCAGGGCGCGGGCGTGCCCGGCCGAGAGCACCCCGGCCGCCACCCGGCGCTGCACGCCGGTGCTCAGTCGCAGCAGCCGCAGGGTGTTGGAGATCTGGGGGCGCGAGCGCCCGATCCGGGTGGCCAGCTCCTCGTGGGTGCAGCCGAAGTCCTCCAGCAGCTGGGAGTAGGCAGCCGCCTCCTCCAGCGGGTTGAGCTGCGAGCGGTGCAGGTTCTCCAGCAGCGCGTCGCGCAGCATGTCGTCATCACCGGTCTGCCGCACGATGGCGGGGATCCGGGTCAGGCCGGCCTCCTGGGTCGCGCGCCAGCGCCGCTCCCCCATCACCAGCTCGTAGGTCTGCTCCTCCGGATCGCCGACGCGGCGCACCACGACCGGCTGCAGCAGGCCGACCTCGCGGATGGAGTGCACCAGCTCAGCCATGGCCTCCTGGTCGAAGACCTCCCGGGGCTGGACGGCGTTGGGGCGGATCTGCTCGACGGGCAGCTCGGCGAAGTACGCCCCACCCACCAGGTCCTGCTCCGCCGGAACCACCGCTGCTGCGGGGGACGCCGCGTCGACCTCAGGCGTCGCGCCGGGCGCACCGACGCCGGCGCCGCCCTCCGGAGGGGGAGCGGTGCCCGTGCCTGCGTCCGACGCGGCGCCCTCGTCGGGTGCGCTCGCGGGCCCGGGCGCGGGGGGTGCCGGCGGGATGAGCGAGCCGAGGCCGCGACCCAGGCCGCGGCGGGGTGCGGGACGACTCACGGCGTGACTCCTGTCGCGGCGATCTCGCGCGCCGCCTCGAGATAGCTGAGGGCACCGGGGGAGCCCGGGTCGTAGGTCATCACGGTCTGGGCGTACGACGGCGCCTCCGAGACGCGCACCGACCGCGGGATCGCCGTCCGGAGCACCTGGGGGCCGAAGTGAGAGCGCACCTCCTCGGCCACGCCCGCAGCAAGCCGGGTGCGCGCGTCGTACATGGTCAGCAGGATCGTGCTGACGTCGAGCTCGGGGTTGAGGTTGGCCTTGACCAGCTCCACGGTCTCCAGCAGCTGCCCCAGGCCCTCGAGCGCGTAGTACTCGGCCTGGATCGGGATCAGCATCTCCTGACCCGCGACCAGCGCATTCAGGGTGAGCAGACCCAGCGAGGGCGGGCAGTCGATGAGCACGTAGTCGTAGCGGTCGTCGCCGACCTGGTCGGCGCTGCCCACGCGGGGGTGCGCCACGATCGCCTTCTTCAGGCGGCCCTCGCGCGCGACCACGCTGACCAGCTCGATCTCGGCGCCCGCCAGGTCGATGGTCGCGGGGACGACGAAGAGCCCCTCGACGTCGGGGCACTCCTGCTCGACCTCGGCCAGGGCCACACCGTCGACGAGCGCGTCGTAGGTGCCGGCCACGCCGCGACGGTGCTCCACGTTGAGTGCCGTGGAGGCGTTGCCCTGCGGGTCGAGGTCCACGACGAGGACGCGCAGGCCCAGCTGGGCCAGGCCGGCCGCGATGTTGACGGTCGAGGTGGTCTTGCCGACGCCACCCTTCTGGTTGGCCACCACGAAGACCCGGGTGGCGGGCGGTCGCGGGGGAGCGGGACGGCTCTTGGCGTCCGCGCGGGCCAGGACGCTGTGCTGAGCGGCGCGAGCCAGCGGTGTGGTGTCGTCCAGGTCGGGTCCGGCGACTGCGGCGACGTCGCCGGCGGTGCGGACGCCGGACCAGCCGGTCGTCGGCGTGCTGGTTTCACGTGAAACCGCGTCCGGCGACCCGGTCGTGTCTCCCTTGTCGAGAGTCCCCTCGACGGCGTCGTTCTGTGGATAACTGCCCTGCACCTGTGGATCCTTACGCTCAGCACTGTCCGGACGTCGGTGGATAACCTCTGCGCCGGATGGTCACGACCCGGGGCGGCCCCGCCGCTTGCGCCCCCGCGACCCGGACGACGAGCCGCCGGGGGAGCGCCCAGGGGCAGTCCGCCAAGATACCCGCGCCGGGCCCGCCCACGTAACTCGCACCAGCGTCGTGGCCGCCGCACCGGACCCGACCTCCACCACTGTCGGCTCGGCAGCCCCAGCCGTCCGGCACAGGGTCCGTACGGCCGCGACCTCCTCGGCGGCCCGCGACCCCTTCATGGCCAGCAGCGAGCCTGTCTCGGACACCAGCGGCATGGACCACGCCAGCAACCGGTCCAGTGGTGCCAACGCCCGGGAGGTCACCACGTCGAAGCTGCGTTCGCCGTGCAGGTCCTCGGCTCGCCCGCGGTGCACCTCCACCCCGGACAGCCCGAGGTCGGCGACGACCTCCTCCAGGAACGTGGTGCGTCGCAGGAGTGGTTCCACCAGCGTGACCGTCAGGTCCGGGCGCGCGATGGCCAGGACCAGACCCGGCAGGCCGGCTCCCGACCCGAGATCCGCGACGGTGGCGCCCTGAGGTACTGCCTCCGCGAGGGAGGCGCAGTTCAGCACGTGCCGGTCCCAGAGGCGGTCCCGCTCGCGCGGGCCGATCAGACCGCGCACCACCCCAGCATCCGCGAGCCACGCGACGTAGCGCTCGGCGAGATCCAACCCCGCAGGCGAGAACGCCCCCCGCGCCGCGTCGGGCGTGGGGGGCGTTTCACGTGAAACAGGCTCCGTCATCCGCCGGAGACCCCGTGCGTCAGGGCCGGCGACGTCACGCCGGCAGCACCACGACGCGACGACGCGGCTCGACACCCTCGGACTCGGACACGAGCCCGGCCTCGGCGACGGCGTCGTGGACGACCTTGCGCTCGAACGGCGACATGGGCTCCAGCGAGAGGGGAGCGCCGGACTCGCGAACCGTCGCCACCGCCTGCTCGGCCACCTCGACGAGCTCGCGCCGCTTCTCCGCGCGGAAGCCCGAGACGTCGAGCATCAGCCGGGACCGCACGCCGGTCTCGCGGTAGACCGCGAGCCGGGTCAGCTCCTGGAGCGCGTCCAGCACCTCGCCGTCACGACCCACCAGCTGCTGCAGGTCGGCGCCGACGATCGAGACGGCCGCGCGGTCACCCTCCACGTCCATGTCGAGGTCGCCGTCGAGATCGGCGATGTCGAGAAGCTCCTCGAGGTAGTCCGCGGCGATGTCGCCCTCGGCCTCCAGGTCCACGACCTTGCCGGACCGTCCGCGCGTACCACCCGGGCTCTCGGCGCCCGTCGCCTCCGCCGCCTCGTCGGCCTGCGCGGCCTCGGGGCTCCCGGGGAACTCCGGACCGGCGGCGTCCTCCGTGGTCCTGCTCGTGGGGCTGGTGCTCATGGGGCTACTTGCCTCCCTGCTTCTTGGTCGCCGGCCCTGCGCCGGGCGTGCCGCCCTGGCGTCGCTGGGCACGGGTCTGCTTCTTGGGCTGTTGGCGCTGGGTGGGCCGGCGGTCGGACTCCGGCGCACCGGTCTCGGTGATCACCGTGCCCTCGACCGTCTCGGGCACCTCGCCACGCTTGATCGCCTTGGCGCGGTCGCGCTCGACCTTCGCCTCGGCCGCGGGCGTGCCCGGCGCGGGATTGTTGCGGATCACGTAGAACTGCTGGCCCATCGTCCACAGGTTCGAGGTGGTCCAGTAGAGGAGCACACCGATGGGGAACGCGACACCGCCGAGGCCGAAGGCCACGGGCAGCACGTAGAGGAGGATCTTCTGCTGCTGGGCGTAGGGGCCGCTCAGCGCGTCGGCGGGCATGTTCTTGCTCATCAGCTGACGCTGGGTGAGGAACGTCGTCGCCGTCATCGAGAGCACCAGGATCAGCGCCACGATCATCACGCTGGTCTGCGGGTCCGCGGACCACGGCGCCGAGCGCCAGAAGGTCTCCGAGATCGGGATGACGCCGAAGATCTGCGACTGACCGAAGTCCAGGGCACGCTCGTCGGAGAGGAACCCCCGTCCGTTGCCCCGCGCCGCCTGGTCGAGCACCCGGAACAGGGCGAAGAAGATCGGCATCTGGAGCAGGATCGGCAGGCACGAGGCGAACGGGTTGGTCCCCGAGTCCTTGTACAGCTTCATCGTCTCCTCGGCCAGCTTCTGCCGGTCGTGGCCGTACTTCTTCTGCAGCTCACGTGCCTTGGGCTGGATGAGCTGCATGTTGCGGCTGGACTTGATCTGCTTGACGAACAGCGGGATCAGCAGCACGCGGATGACCACCGTCAGGCCGATGATCGACAGTGCCCAGGAGAGACCGCCGTCGGGCGCCAGGAACAGGCTGAAGAGCTCGTGCCAGGCGAGCATGATGCCCGAGATGGCGTAGTAGAGCGGCGTCATGATGAAGCTGCCGATGTCGCCGAAGATTCCCACGGGTCAGGCTCCTTGGAGGGGGTGGCTCGGGGAGGCGCCGCAACGGGCGAGTCCGGGGGACTCGACCTCCCGGGCCTCGGGGGTCGGGCACTGATCAGTGTGCCGGTCGGACGGCTGCCGGGGGGCCCGGGAGGGGACGTGGTCCACCCCGCCGGCCGCCCAGGGGTGGCACCGCGCCACCCGACGCGCCGCCAGCCAGCTGCCGCGCAGCGAACCGTGCACGCTCACGGCCTCGAGGGCGTAGTGCGAGCAGGACGGGTAGTAGCGGCACACCTGCCCGTACAGCGGGCTCACCACGCGCCGGTAGATCCGCAGCAGCGTGATCAGCAGGTGGCTCACGAGGCGGGCCGTCGCGCGCCGCGCGCCTCGAGGGCACGCGACCACGCCCGGTGCAGGTCGCGACCGAGCTGTCCGTGGCTGGCCTGCGCCGCCGCGGGGAGGGCCCGCACCACCACCACGCAGCCCGACGGCGTGCCGTCGAGCTGCTCGCGCACCAGGTGCCGCAGACGCCGCTTCACCCGGTTGCGGACCACGGCGCCGCCCACGGCCTTGCTCACCACGAAGCCCACACGGGGTGACGCCTCGTCGACAGCCTGGCCCACCGCCGCAGGTGCCGCACCCTGGTCGAGCACGTGCACGACCACGGTGCGGCTCGTCCCACGCGCGCCACGACGCCCGGCCGCGCGGAACGCGCCGGGGTCGGTCAGGCGGTGGGCCGGGGGCAGCACGGGAGCTGCGCCGCCGAGGCTCAGACCGCCAGTTCCTTGCGGCCCTTGCGGCGACGGTTCGCCAGGACCGCGCGGCCGGCGCGGGTGCGCATCCGCAGGCGGAAGCCGTGCACCTTGTGACGGCGACGGTTGTTGGGCTGGTAGGTGCGCTTGCTCACGACACTCTTCCTTCGGTTGCTTCGAGATCCGCCGGTAGGGCGTCACCCCGGGCCTATCCTGGCCCGGGCCCGCACGACGACGCCCGAGGGCACGGCATGCGGTCCGGATCGGCCGGCACCGCCCACCCACGCGGATCATCGTGGACATGCGGCACCGCTCGAGCCTGGCTGGTGACCGGCCAACGGTACGCGGCGCCGACGGAGGGGGTCAAACCGCGCCCGCACCCACGCCCCGCGGCCTCCCGCCGCCCCGTCGCCGCCCGGTGCACAACCCCGGGAGCAACCTGTGGAGAACGGCTTGCCGCCGACCGGTGCGCGGGTTAGGTTCACCGCACCCACGACGACGTCACGTCCCCGGTGCTCGTCGGGTGCGACCGGCCGGTCGGCACCTGCCGATCCTGCGGTCACACCGCTGTGACCTGCGACGACGTGTTGCGTGCAGGGCTGGAGGACCTCGGTGCATCCCTGCCGGGTCCCCCGGTGGCAGGTGACTGCACAGCCTGTGGAGAAACTTGTGGACGTGGGGACCCGACCCCCGTGACCGAGATCGACGAGAAGAGTGGGAGCGCCCCCGTGGTGGACCAGGACCGCGAGCCCGACGACGTCGAGCTGACCCAGGCCTGGCACCAGGTGACCGGCGAGCTGCAGCAGCACCAGCGCGCCTGGGTGAGCGACTCCGTGCCGCTGACGCTGCACGGCAGCACCGCGATCATCGCCGTGCCCAACGACTTCAACCGCACCCAGCTGGAAGGGCGACTGCGCTCGAGCCTCGAGGACGGTCTCTCCGAGCGTCTGGGCCGCGAGATCCGCCTGGCCGTGACGGTCGACCCCTCCCTCCAGCACGAGCCGCACCCCGGTGCCACGTCGTCCGAGACGTCGACAGGTGGCTTTGTCGACAACTCGACACTTGCGGGAGCCGCGCACAGCGACGGCGCCGCGGCCATGCCGGACGCCGCAGCGGTCGCGGACCTGCGCAGCGCCCCCACCGGCATCGGCTCCCCCTCACCGACCGCACCGGCGGCCCCGGCCACCGACCGGGCCCCGCTGCACCCCGACCACACGCCCACCGACCCGCACAAGCCCTCGGCGCTCGAGGCGCGGCTCAACCCCAAGTACACGTTCGAGACCTTCGTCATCGGCTCCTCCAACCGCTTCCCGCACGCGGCCGCCGTCGCCGTGGCCGAGGCACCGGGCAAGGCGTACAACCCGCTGCTGGTCTACGGCGACTCCGGCCTGGGCAAGACCCACCTGCTGCACGCCATCGGCCACTACGTGCGCAGCCTCTACACCGGGGCACGGGTGCGGTACGTCTCGAGCGAGGAGTTCACCAACGAGTTCATCAACGCGATCCGCGACGACCGGCAGGACCGGTTCAAGCGGCGCTACCGCGACGTCGACGTGCTGCTGATCGACGACATCCAGTTCCTGGAGGGCAAGACCCAGACGCAGGAGGAGTTCTTCCACACCTTCAACACGCTCCACAACGCCAACAAGCAGATCGTGCTCACCTCCGACCGGCCGCCCAAGCGGCTCGAAGCGCTCGAGGACCGGCTGCGCAACCGGTTCGAGTGGGGGCTGATCACCGACGTCCAGCCTCCCGACCTCGAGACCCGCATCGCGATCCTGCGCAAGAAGGCCGCGATGGACCGGCTGACCGCGCCGCCGGACGTGCTGGAGTTCATCGCCTCCAAGATCCAGACCAACATCCGCGAGCTCGAGGGCGCGCTGATCCGCGTGACGGCCTTCGCCAACCTCAACCGGCAGGAGGTCGACATGACCCTCGCCGAGATCGTCCTGAAGGACCTGATCCCCGAGGGCGGCGAGCCGGAGATCACCGCGCCGCTGATCATCGCCCAGACCGCCGCCTACTTCGGGCTCTCGATCGACGAGCTCACCGGACCCAGCCGCGGGCGCCACCTGGTGATGGCGCGCCAGATCGCGATGTACCTGTGCCGCGAGCTCACCGACCTCTCCCTGCCCAAGATCGGCGCCCAGTTCGGCAACCGCGACCACACGACCGTGATGTACGCCGACCGCAAGATCAACCAGCTGCTCGCCGAGCGTCGCGCGGTCTTCAACCAGGTCAGCGAGCTCACCAACCGCGTCAAGCTCGCGGCCCGCCAGTCCTGACGCCGGTCCTGACGCACGTCCCGCAGCTCGCGCGGGCGTGGACGCCGTCCGCCTGTGGACGACGCGCGCCCCGAGGTGCGAACTACACGGGGAGGATCTGTGCAGCCTGTGCACGAGGGCGGGGGAGGACCGACCGGGATCCACAGGGGGCCCACGGCGCCGCGGATTCCTCCACAGCGTCCTCCACCGGGGTGCACCCACCCTGACCGGCCAGGACACCGCTCCTCCACAGTTTCCACCGACGCTACGACTACGACTCACCTCCACCTGGATCGATCGACCGTGAACCTCACCCGGGCCCCTGCCTGTGGAGTGCCGACCGGGCGGGGTGGCAGGATGCGTCCTCCCAGACCACTGCACCTCGAGCGACCACCTCGAGCGACCTCGCAGCGACTCCTCGCAAAGGACCACACATCGTGAAGTTCCGTGTCGACCGTGACGTGCTCGCCGACGCCGTCGCCTGGGCCGCTCGCAGCCTCCCCGTGCGCCCCAGCTCGCCCGTGCTCGCCGGCCTGCTCATCGACGCCTCCGCCGACGGCCTGGTGCTCTCGACCTTCGACTACGAGACCTCCGCACGCGCCACGCTCGGCGCCGAGGTCAGCGACGAGGGCCAGGTGCTGGTGAGTGGCCGGCTGCTCAGCGACATCTGCCGCAGCCTGCCCGCCAAGCCGGTCGAGATGGTGCTCGACGGCGCCCGGGTCTCGCTGACCTGCGGCTCCGCGCGCTTCTCGCTGCAGACCATGCCGGTGCACGAGTACCCCGCACTGCCGCAGATGCCCGAGGCCTCGGGCACCGTGCCCAGCGACCTGTTCGCCCACGCCGTCGCCCAGGCCGTGACCGCCGCCGGCCGCGACGACATGCTGCCGGTCCTGACCGGTGTCCGTGTCGAGATCGAGGGCTCCTCGATCGCCCTGCTCGCCACCGACCGCTTCCGGCTCTCCCAGCGTGAGCTGGAGTGGGCGCCGCGCAGCACCGACGACTCGCTGGCCGCCCTGGTGCCCGCCAAGGTCCTGGGCGACACCGCCAAGTCGCTCACCGCTGGCGCCGAGGTCACCATCGCGCTGTCGGCGGGCGGCAGCGGCGAGGGCCTCATCGGCTTCGAGGGCACCGGGCCCGGCGGCGTCCGGCGCACCACCACCCGGCTGCTCGACGGCGAGTTCCCGAAGGTCCGCAGCCTGTTCCCCAGCGAGAAGCTCACCACCGCACGCGTCGACAAGGCCGCGCTCATCGAGTCGGTCAAGCGCGTGTCGCTGGTGGCCGAGCGCAACACCGCCGTCCAGCTGGCCTTCAGCGACGGCGTGCTCACCCT
The DNA here is from genome assembly GCF_039542785.1 of Nocardioides nanhaiensis. Taxonomy (NCBI): domain Bacteria; kingdom Bacillati; phylum Actinomycetota; class Actinomycetes; order Propionibacteriales; family Nocardioidaceae; genus Nocardioides; species Nocardioides nanhaiensis. Next base: position 1,206,875 of record NZ_BAABIM010000002.1, on the reverse strand, counting down.
CGACGCCGGGTCCGGCGACGAGGCCCAGGCCTCGGAGTCGGTCGAGGCGGTGATCGAGGGCGACGACATCACCACCGGCTTCAACCCCCAGTTCCTCCTCGACGGCCTGACCGTGATCGACGAGGACGTCGTCGAGCTGGCCTTCACCCAGCCCTCCAAGCCGGTCGTGCTCAGCGGCTACCGCGAGGGCGGCGAGAGCGACGGTGGCTTCCGCTACCTGCTGATGCCGCGCCGACTGCTCTCCTGAGCCCACCGGGGTACAGGCACCCCTGATCATCGGCACCACCCACCCCGCACAGCACCGCGAAGGGATCGCACATGCACCTCGGACTCGTCGGCCTGGGCAAGATGGGCGGCAACATGCGCACGCGGATGCGCGAGCACGGCGTCACCGTCACCGGCTACGACCGCAACCCCGAGGTCTCCGACGTCGAGAGCCTCGAGGCGCTCGTGGCGGCGCTGCCCACCGACGCCCCGCGCGTGGTGTGGGTGATGGTCCCCGCGGGTGACCCGACCCGCGAGACCGTGCGCGCGCTGGGTGAGCTGCTCGGCGAGGGCGACCTGGTGGTCGACGGCGGCAACTCGCGCTACACCGACGACCAGTCCAACGCCGCGATGCTGGCCGAGCGCGGCGTCGGCTTCGTCGACTGCGGCGTCTCCGGCGGCGTGTGGGGACTCGAGAACGGCTACGCGCTGATGTGTGGCGGCTCCGACGCGGACGTCGCCAAGGTCCAGCCCGCCTTCGACGCGCTGCGGCCCGAGGGCGACTCCGGCTTCGTGCACGCGGGGCAGCAGCCCGGCGCCGGCCACTTCGCCAAGATGGTCCACAACGGCATCGAGTACGCCATCATGCAGGCCTACGCCGAGGGGTGGGAGCTGCTCGAGGCCACGGACCTGGTCGAGAACGTGACCGACGTCTTCGACTCCTGGCGCGAGGGCACCGTGATCCGCTCGTGGCTGCTCGACCTGCTCGTCTCTGCGCTGCGCGAGGACACCCACCTCGACCAGCTGCGGGGCTACGCCGACGACTCCGGCGAGGGTCGCTGGACCGTCGAGGCTGCGATCGACCACGCCGTCCCCATGCACGTGATCGCCAGCTCGCTGTTCGCGCGCTTCACCTCGCGCCAGGAGGACAGCCCGGCGATGAAGGCGGTCGCTGCGATGCGCAACCAGTTCGGCGGCCACGCCGTGCACACCCCGCCGCCCCCCGGCGGCGACGCGAGCTGACCTACAGCTCGCTGACCAGGCGCAGCACGCCGAACACGAGCCAGCCCCCGAGGAGCACCACCAGCCAGGGCCGGCGCACCAGGCCCTCGAAGTCCGGGAGCGGACGCCGCCGCATCGCCGCGAGGAGCACGACGGCGGCCAGCGCGAGCACCAGCGCCATCAGCACGGCTCCGAAGGGGTGGGCGGCGAAGGACGCCGCCGGGTCGCCGTGCACGAGCTGGACCCACGAGCGGGTCAGGCCGCAGCCGGGGCACGGCAGCCCGGTGACGGCGCGGAAGGGGCAGAGCACCGGGCCGTCGTCGATCGTGGCCGGGCTCAGCAGTGCGGCGACGCCGATCGCCGCCACCCCGGTGCCCGCCACCCACGCCGAGGCCGCGCGGGTGTGGGCACCGGCGAGGAGGCGTCGAGACGGCGGGGCACCGGGAGTGGCAGACATGGGAGCTGCTACTTCAGCGGGCGGCCCTGGGCGTCCGGCACCTTGCGCAGGATGATCAGGATCAGGTCGATGATCGCCCAGATGCCGAGGCCGCCGCAGGTGAGCAGCTTGGCCACACCCAGTCCGGTGTAGCCCAGGTAGAAGCGGTCGACGCCGAAGATGCCGACCAGCCACGAGATGATCGCGGTGGTCACCATCTCCTTGTCGGAGTAGAGCCCGGGCACCTCCTTGGCGGCGAACCAGGACTGCTGGCCCTCCATCCGCACCATCGTGTCGGGCTTGAGCTGGCCGGAGCTGGCCATGCCAGCCAGCTGCTGGACGTCGAGGGGGCCGTGCTCCTGGCCCATGTAGCCGATGTAGAACGGGCCGGTCGGCGCGCCGTACCCGTAGGCGGGCTGCTGGCCGTAGCCCTGCGGCGGCTGACCCGGCTGGCCGTACTGCTGGCCGTACTGGCCGGGGTCGGGCTGGCCGTACTGCGGCTGGCCGTACTGGCCCGGCTGGGGCTGCCCGTACTGGCTGGGCTGGCCGGGCTGGCCGTACTGACCCGGCTGCTCGGGGGGCTCGGGGGGCGGGGAGGCGAAGGGGTCCTGCGGAGGTTGGCTCATGGTCGCTGAGCGTAGACTGCGCAGGGCAGCTGGGGGCCCGGCCGCGCGGACCGGTGCCGGTGGGTGACGGGTCGGCCAGGGTCGAGCGAGAGGAGCCGGGCGCGTGCACGTCTCGCACCTCACGCTGCACGACTTCCGCTCCTACGCCGACGTCGAGGTGCCGCTCGAGGCGGGTGTCACGGCGTTCGTGGGTCGCAACGGCCAGGGCAAGACCAACCTGGTGGAGGCGATCGACTACCTCTCGCGGCTCTCCTCCCACCGGGTCGCGAGCGACACGCCACTGGTGCGCGCGGGCGCCGAGCAGGCGATCGTGCGCGCGGCGGTGGTCAAGGAGGGGCGCACGGCCGTGCTCGAGGTCGAGCTCAACCCCGGGCGCGCCAATCGTGGACGAATCAACAAGTCGACATTGCCGCGGGTCCGCGACCTGGTGGGCCTGGTGCGCACGGTGGTGTTCTCCCCCGAGGACCTGGCGCTGGTCAAGGGCGACCCCGGCGAGCGGCGCCGCTTCCTCGACGACCTGCTCGTGCTGCGCACGCCGCGGCTGGCCGGCGTCCGCGCCGACCACGACCGGATCCTCAAGCAGCGCAACTCGCTGCTGAAGACCGCCCGCGCCGGCAACCGCGCCGCCGCGGAGGCGACCCTCGACGTCTGGGACGACCACCTGGCGCGGGTGGGCTCGGAGCTGCTGGCCGCTCGGCTGCGCCTGGTCACCGACCTGGCGCCGTACGTGGGCAAGGCCTACGCCACCGTTGCCCGGGGCGCCACCCGCGACGACGCCCGGATCGCCTACCGGTCCTCGGTGCCGCTGCCCGAGCCCGGCGAGGACGCGGGCGACCCCGACGCCGCCGCGCTCGTGCCCGCCTTCCTGTCAGCGCTGACCGAGCGCCGTCGCGACGAGATGGACCGCGGCCTCTCGCTGGTGGGGCCGCACCGCGACGAGCTGCTGGTGAGCGTCGGCGAGCTGCCGGTCAAGGGCTACGCCTCGCACGGGGAGTCCTGGTCGGCGGCGCTGGCCCTGCGGCTGGCCAGCTTCGACCTGCTGCGCGACGACGGTGACGACCCGATCCTCATCCTCGACGACGTCTTCGCCGAGCTCGATGTCGAGCGCCGGGCGCAGCTGGCCGAGCTGGTGGCCGGCGCCGAGCAGGTGCTCGTGACCGCGGCGGTGGAGGCCGACGTGCCCGCAGCCCTGGCCGGCGCCCGCTTCGACGTCGCCGGCGGTGAGGTGACCCGTGCCTGACGAGCCGGAGCCGACCCACGAGCCCTCGGGGCCCGAGGCAGCCGAGGGTCCCGAGCCCCACGTGCCCGAGGGGCTCGAGCTCGCGCGCGACATCACCCGCGCCACGGCGGGGGCCGCCACCACGCCGGCGCGCCGACGGCGTCGACCGGGATCCGGGGGACCGCCACTGCCGGGTCGCTCGGACCGGGCCGAGGGCTTCACGACCGGGCGGCACCGGGTCAGCGGGGCCCACCCCGACGACCGGGACCCGCAGCTGCTCGACTCCACCCTGGCCAAGCTGGTGGGCGACCGGGGCTGGGAGCTCGACCTGCGCGTGCGCGGCGTGTTCGCGCGGTGGCCGGAGCTGGTGGGCGAGGAGGTCGCGCAGCACTGCCGGCCCGAGTCCTTCGCCGACGGGCGACTGGAGGTGCGCACCGACGCCACCGCCTGGGCCACCCAGCTGCGGCTGCTGGCGCCGCAGCTGGTGCGGCGCCTCAACGAGGAGCTCGGCCACGGCACGGTCACCGTCATCGAGGTGCGGGGACCGCACGGGCCCAGCTGGACCCGCGGTCAGCGCACCGTGCGCGGCGCCCGCGGCCCGCGCGACACCTACGGCTGAGCCCGCGCGAGCCTGCCCGGGACCGCCGCGCGCCACAGACGATCTGCGGGCCGCCCGGCCGTAGGGGGACCCCGCCGCACCCCCGCCCGGCGCTCGGATCGCCCTCCGAGGGCCGCTGAGAGGCACTTTTCGAGCGCTTCATCCACATGCGGTGGAGTCGAACCCTGGCCTGAGGCCCTGGGAGCGGTAGTATGGGCAGTGGCCGTCGGCGCCGGTGGAGGGACCTCCCACCACTTCGCTCGCGGCCGTCTGCCTGTCTGCCCTCCTGCCACCTCGCGTGCCCACCCCGGCCCCGCGCGGGTGGGGGGCACCGAGAAGTGAAGAGGTCCTGCGTGTCCGACGAGCCGACGACCGAGCCCACCGAGCCGACCAGTGGTGCGAGCGACGCGGGCACCCCGGGGGAGACACCCCCCCCCGTCCCGCCGGCGCCCGGTGTCGGCGTCGAGGTCGACTACGACGCCTCGGCCATCCAGGTGCTCGAGGGCCTCGAGGCGGTGCGCAAGCGGCCCGGCATGTACATCGGGTCCACGGGCGAGCGCGGTCTGCACCACCTGATCTGGGAGATCGTCGACAACGCGGTCGACGAGGCGCTGGCCGGGCACTGCGACCGGATCGTGCTCACCCTGCAGGCCGACGGTGGCGTGCGGGTGGAGGACAACGGTCGCGGCATCCCCACCGACACCGCGCCCGGGCAGGAGCTGCCGGCGCTGACGCTGGCACTCACCGTGCTGCACGCGGGCGGCAAGTTCGGCGGTGGTGGCTACAAGGTCTCCGGCGGCCTGCACGGCGTCGGCGTCTCGGTGGTCAACGCGCTCTCCAGCCGCGTCGAGGCCCGGGTGCGCAACCGCGGCCACGAGTGGCGCCAGACCTTCAGCATCGGCGTGCCCGACGGCGAGCTCGAGCAGGTCCGCGAGATGGAGCCGGGCGAGAGCACCGGCACCACGATCACCTTCTACGCCTCGGAGGAGATCTTCGAGACCACCGTCTACTCGCTCGAGACCATCACCACCCGGATCCGCGAGTACGCCTTCCTCAACAAGGGCCTGGAGATCGTGGTGCGCGACGAGCGCCCCGCGGCCGAGGACCTCGTGGACGCCGTGGAGGACAACACGGTCGAGGACGAGGTCGACCAGGCCGGGGAGGACGCCATCAAGCGTCACGAGGGCGGCGGGCTGGTGCGCACCTTCAAGTACGAGCGCGGTCTCGTGGACTACGTCGAGTACCTCAACCGCACGCGGCAGGTGGCCAACCCGACCGTCATCAACTTCGAGTCCGAGACCTCCGACAACGACGGCAACCCGATGAGCCTCGAGCTCGCGATGCAGTGGAACACCTCCTACACCGAGTCGGTTCACACCTTCGCCAACACCATCAACACCCACGAGGGCGGCACGCACGAGGAGGGCTTCCGCGCTGCGCTCACCTCGCTGGTCAACAACTGGGGCAAGGAGTGGGGCCAGATCAAGAAGCCCGAGGACGCCGTCAAGGGTGACGACATCCGCGAGGGCCTGACCGCGATCATCTCGATCAAGCTCGGTGAGCCGCAGTTCGAGGGCCAGACCAAGACCAAGCTCGGCAACACCGAGGCGAAGGGCTTCACCCAGCGCACCGTCAACGACCACCTCGGTGCCTGGTTCGAGCAGAACCCGGCCGAGGGGCGCGACATCGTGCGCAAGGCGCAGGCCGCGGCGCAGGCGCGGGTGGCCGCGCGCAAGGCCCGCGAGCTGGCCCGCAACCGCAAGGGCCTGCTCGGGGGCGGCGGTCTGCCCGGCAAGCTCTCGGACTGCCAGTCGCGCAACCCCGCCGAGTGCGAGGTCTTCATCGTCGAGGGTGACTCCGCCGGTGGCTCGGCCCGCCAGGGCCGCGACCCGCGGATCCAGGCGATCCTCCCGATCCGCGGCAAGATCCTCAACGTCGAGAAGGCCCGGATCGACAAGGTGCTCGCCAACACCGAGGTGCAGTCGATCATCTCCGCGCTCGGCACCGGCATCCAGGACGAGTTCAACCTCGAGAAGCTGCGCTACCACAAGGTGGTCCTGATGGCCGACGCCGACGTCGACGGCCACCACATCAACACGCTACTGCTGACGTTGCTCTTCCGTTTCATGCGGCCGCTCATCGAGCACGGGCACGTGTTCATGGCGCAGCCGCCGCTCTACCGGTTGCGCTGGAACAAGCCGGCCGAGCACGAGTTCGTCTACTCCGACGCCGAGCGCGACGCCCTGCTGCGCGCCGGAGCCGAGGAGGGCAAGAAGCTGCCCAAGGAGAACCCGGTGCAGCGCTACAAGGGTCTGGGCGAGATGAACGCCAAGGAGCTGTGGGAGACCACGATGGACCCCGACCAGCGGCTGATGCTGCAGGTGACCCTCGACGACGCCGCGCACGCCGACGAGATCTTCTCGATCCTCATGGGCGAGGACGTCGAGCAGCGCCGCTCCTTCATCCAGAGAAATGCCAAGGACGTCCGCTTCTTGGATATCTAGGGATCTACGGCTCTCTAGCCCTGATCCGATATTCCACTAGCGACGACGAGAGAGACCCAGACACGTGACTGAGACCCCCAGCGGCGGCACCACCACTCCCCCCGAGGGCCCCGGCGGCCGGATCGAGCCCGTCGAGCTGCAGACCTCGATGCAGCGCGCCTACATCGACTACGCCATGGCGGTCATCGTCGGGCGCGCGCTGCCCGACGTGCGCGACGGCCTCAAGCCGGTGCACCGCCGCGTGCTGTACGCGATGTACGACGGCGGCTACCGGCCCGACCGCGGCTTCTCCAAGTGCAGCCGCGTGGTCGGCGACGTCATGGGTCAGTACCACCCGCACGGCGACACCGCCATCTACGACACCCTCGTGCGCCTGGCGCAGCAGTGGGTGATGCGTGCGCCGCTGGTGCAGGGCCAGGGCAACTTCGGCTCGCCCGGCAACGACGCGGCGGCGGCGATGCGGTACACGGAGTGCCGGATGGCGCCGCTGGCCATGGAGATGGTGCGCGACATCGACCAGGAGACGGTCGACTTCCAGCCCAACTACGACGGCCGCTCCTCTGAGCCGACCGTGCTGCCCTCGCGGTTCCCGAACCTGCTGGTCAACGGCTCGGCCGGCATCGCCGTCGGCATGGCCACCAGCATCCCGCCGCACAACCTGCGCGAGGTCGCCGAGGGTGCCGCGTGGGCGCTGGAGCACCCCGACGCCACGCGCGAGGAGCTGCAGGAGGCCCTGATCGAGCGGATCAAGGGCCCCGACTTCCCCAACGGCGCCCTGATCGTGGGCCGCCAGGGCATCGAGCAGGCCTACCGCACCGGCCGCGGCTCGATCACCCAGCGCGCGGTGATCGACGTCGACGAGGACGCCGGCGGTCGCACGACGCTGGTGATCACCCAGCTGCCCTACATGGTCAACCCCGACAACCTGGCGCTGAAGATCGCCGAGCTGGCCGACTCCGGCAAGGTGCAGGGCATCGCCGACGTCCGCGACGACACCTCCGACCGCACCGGCCAGCGGCTCGTCGTCGTCCTCAAGCGCGACGCCGTCGCGCGGGTGGTGCTCAACAACCTGCTCAAGCACACCGAGCTGCAGACCAACTTCAGCGCCAACATGCTGGCGCTGGTCGACGGCGTGCCGCGCACCCTCTCGATCGACCAGTTCATCAGCCACTGGGTGGAGCACCAGGTCGAGATCATCCGCCGCCGTACCGAGTACCGCCTGCGCAAGGCCGAGGAGCGCGCCCACATCCTGCGCGGACTGGTCAAGGCGCTCGACCAGCTCGACGAGGTGATCGCGCTGATCCGTCGCTCGCCCGACGTCGCCGAGGCCCGCGCCGGGCTGATCGAGCTGCTCGACATCGACGAGCTGCAGGCGACCGCCATCCTCGACATGCAGCTGCGCTCGCTGGCGGCGCTGCAGCGCCAGAAGATCATCGACGACCTGGCCGAGCTCGAGCGGACCATCGCCGACCTGCAGGACATCCTGGCCAACGTCGCCCGCCAGCGGCAGATCGTGGCCGACGAGCTGGCCGAGATCGTCGAGAAGTACGGCGAGGACCGCCGCACCCAGATCATCGCGGCCGACGGGGACCTCTCCATGGAGGACCTGATCCCCGACGAGGAGCTGGTCGTCTCGATCACCCGCGGCGGGTACGCCAAGCGCACCCAGCGCGCGGCCTACCGCTCCCAGCGCCGCGGCGGCAAGGGCGTGCGCGGCGCGAGCCTGCGCGGCGACGACGTCGTCGAGCACTTCATCGCCACCACCAACCACCACTGGCTGCTGTTCTTCACCACCGCAGGCCGGGTCTACCGCACCAAGGCCTACAACCTGCCGGAGGCCTCGCGCGACGCCAAGGGCGGTCACGTGGCGGGGCTGCTCTCCTTCCAGCCCGACGAGCAGATCGCGCAGGTGCTGGCGATCCGTGACTACGACCAGGCGCCCTACCTGGTGCTGGCCACCCGCAGCGGCCTGGTCAAGAAGACCCGCCTGGCCGACTACAACAGCCCGCGCCAGGCCGGCGTCATCGCGATCAACTTCCGCGAGGACGACGACGTGCTGATCGGGGCCGAGCTGGTCGACCCCGACGACGACATCCTGCTCGTCTCGCGCAAGGGCTCGGCCATCCGGTTCCGTGCCGACGACGCCCAGCTGCGGCCGATGGGTCGCGCCACCTCGGGTGTGGCGGGCATGAAGTTCCGCAGCGACGACGACGCCGTGCTCTCCATGTCGGTGATCCGTGCCGACCAGGTGGCGGCCGAGGAGGCCGCCGAGGCCCAGGCCCAGGCCGAGGGCGAGTCGACCGCGCCGGGCGAGCTGCCCGGCGTCACCGAGCAGTTCGTCTTCACCATCACCGACGGCGGCTTCGCCAAGCGTTCTGCCATCAGCGAGTACCGCGTGACCAACCGCGGCGGCCTGGGCATCAAGGCGATGGCGCTGGCCAACGAGGACCGCGGCGTGCTGGTGGGTGCCTTCATCGTGCAGGACGGCGACGAGGTGCTCGTGATCACCGCCAACGGCCAGGTGACGCGCTCCCCGATCAACGCAGACTTCCGCCCGATGGGCCGCTCCACGATGGGGGTCAAGTTCACCTCGCTGAAGAAGAACGACTCCGTGGCCGTGGTCGCCCGCTCGGTGGAGTCCTCGGAGGTCGAGGACGACGCCGACGGTGAGACCGAGGCAACCGACGGGGCTGCCGGAGCGTCTTCCGAGGGTGGGGACGCCCCGGCGCCCGCGGGCGAGGTTTCGCCTGATAACGGCCCGGGTGTCACAATCGAAGAGTCCGAGCCCGACTCCGACACCGATCAAGGGGACAGTGAAGCCTGATGACCGAGCGTTCGGCAGAGACAGCGGCACGGTCCGGCAAGCGACCGTCGTCGGCCCCCGGCAGTGACGACACCGCCATCCGGCCCTCCCTCGCCGACCGCATCCAGGCCAAGCTGACCTCCGACGGCGGCGCGGAGAAGAACGGCGGCGCGGCGGAGCGCTCGAGCTACTCCCCGCCCGACGCCGCGCCGAACTCCGCGAAGGCGGCCAAGCCGGCCAAGTCGGCCGCAGCGACGCCGGAGAAGGCCCCCAAGCCGGTGACCGCGGGCCGCGGTCCGCGCCGGGCCCGGCTGCGGCTGACCCGGATCGACCCGTGGTCGGTCATGAAGACCTCGTTCCTGCTCGCGATCGCCTTCGGCATCGTCACCGTCGTCTCGGTGGGGATGATCTGGACCGTGCTCGACCAGGCCGGGGTGTGGACCTCGGTCAACGACACCGTGCGCGACACCATCGGCGGCGAGGACGGTGCGGCCTTCGACATCGAGAACTACGTGGGCACCTCGCGGGTCCTCGGCTTCACGATGCTGGTCTCGGCTCTCAACGTCATCCTGATCACCGCGATCGCCACCCTGGGCGCCTTCCTCTACAACATGTCGGCCGCCCTGCTCGGCGGCGTCGAGGTCACCCTCGCCGAGGACAACTGACCCACCGTCACCGACGCTGGTCGAGCCGGGCGAATGTCAGTGAGTCCGTGTCGAAACCCGGTGAGACGACCGCCCTCGCGCCTCACCCATCCCGATTTCAAGCGGCACCACCTGCTGCGGTAGTGTTCCGCGCTGGCGGCAGCCAGCACACGGGCCTATAGCTCAGACGGTTAGAGCGCTTCCCTGATAAGGAAGAGGTCACAGGTTCAAGTCCTGTTAGGCCCACCCAGCACGACCCCCGCACCACTCGAGCCAGCCGGCCAGCCGGTCTGCGGCACCCGATGAGGGAGACGCACATGAAGAAGATCCTGCTCCTCGCGCTGGCCGCCGGTGGCGCCGTGTTCGCGAAGAAGAAGATGGACCAGGGCAAGGCCGAGCAGGCACTCTGGGCCGAGGCCACCGACAGCGTCAAGCGCTGACGCTGGCTACACCAGCCTGATCCACCCGGCGGCGAATGCCGTCACCCGGGGCCTTGGCGCAATTGGTAGCGCACCTGCTTTGCAAGCAGGGGGTTAGGGGTTCGAGTCCCCTAGGCTCCACTCAGCCGACACGGCGCCGTGCGCATCATCCGGCGGCCTTGAACAGCTGGTAGCGGGCATCGAGAGCGGGCTTGTCCGGCCGTTCTGACCGGCGCTGAGGCACCACCATCAGTGCGCGGCCGTGGAACTCCTGGATGCCGTGCCGCAGCATCGGCCCGTCCACCTCGTGCAGGACGGCCTCGTTGACTCGCACCTCGTAGTCGGGGGTGATGCCGAGTATGTGCCGGTCGTATGCGGCGTGGTGCATCTTGCACAGCGCGAGCCCATTCGTGACGACGGGCCGACCGCCCTGCGCATCCTCGTGGATGTGCGCCGCATCCAGCAGGTCCCCGTGTCGGAACGAGCAGACGGCGCACGCGGTCTCGTAGGCCCGCAGGACTGCTGCCCGGAAAGGCCGCTGGTGCAGCCGCACCGTGGTCAGCCTCTGGCGGTAGGCGGGGTCGAGGTCGAGCTCCGCCGCCGGCCAGACGATGTCCGGTTGCGGCACCGCGCTGATGTCCACGACGAACTGCAGGGCGGTGCGCTCCTCCCCGACCAGGTAGATCGGGTAGAGGGCGCTGTAACCACCGCCCTGGACGCCGAGCCACCAGATGAGAGGTAGTCGGGCGACGGCGGCAGAGCGCAGTGCTCGATTCTCGTAGTGGTCCGGGTCCTCGCCGCGCATCTTGTAGCGGTACAGGCCGTCGCTTCCCACCGCGTCGTCGTAGGGGCGGGTGCTTCCCTCAGGTCGATACACCGTCCTGATGGACAGGGCTGCCTGAAGCTGGCTCGGCTTCCAGATCCCCTGTTGGGTGGGCATCAGGCGCATGGTCTGACCCGCCAGGACCACACCGCTGGTGTCGGCCTGGGAGAACACCTCCTTGCCCTTGGCTCGCTGCTGGTCGAGCCAGGCGAGAGCCGCGTGTCGGATCGCCAACTCAGCGAGGCGCTGCTCGGGGGTCACGACCAGATCGTGCCAGCTCGATGCGGACCGGGCACTGGATCTGGATGCAACCGTGATCGATGCCCGCCATCAGCTCATGGTGCGGACGGTGGCGTCAGCGACGTCGACCGTAGGTGGTCCCGGCCACGGCCGCGCCCGCCAGGGCGGAGACCACGGCCGCGTAGATGATCCACCGCGGCGCCTCGCCGTCGCCGGCGTCGAGGACGAAGTGGGTGATCACCAGCACGATGCCCACCACCACGAGCAGGATGCTCAAGGCTCGTGCGGTGCGCGGGTCCGCGGATCCGGGGGAGGCCATCGCACGACAGTAGGTCAGGAGGGCGCGCAGAGCGAGCGTCCGACGCTCGGGCCGCCTCCCGACGGTGCCCGACGCCCGGCACAGTAGGTGGCATGAGCACCCTGGACTACGACTTCTCCAACGGCGTCGCCCGCCTCACCATGGCAGCCGGCGATCGCGGCAACGCGCTGGACCTCGAGAGCACCACGGCGTTGCTGGAGGGGGTTCGCGGCGCCCACGCCGACGGGGCGCGCGTCATCGTGCTGCGCAGCCGGGGCCGCTTCTTCTGCGTCGGGGGCGACGTCGCCGGGTTCGCGGCCGCCGACGACCTGCCGCTGCTGGTCGACGACCTGGCGGAGATGCTGCACCGGGTGGTGAGCGAGCTCGCCCACTCACCGGCGGTGGTGGTGAGCGCCGTCCAGGGGCCGGCCGCGGGCGCGGGGTTCGCGCTGGCGGCGGCGGCCGACATCGTGGTCGCCGCCGAGTCGGCGTCGTTCACCCTGGCCTACACGCGGCTGGGGTTGAGCCACGACGGCAGCAGCACCCTGCTCGTGCACTCCCTCGGCCTGCACCGGGTGCTGCAGCTGGTGCTGCTCAACGACCGGATCAGCGCGGCGGAGGCCCAGGCGGCCGGACTGGTCGCGCGGGTGGTGCCCGACGACGAGCTGGAGGCGGCCACCGAGACGGTGGTCGACACGTTGCTCGCCGGGTCCGCGCCCGCCTTCGCCGCTGCCAAGCGGTTGATGCGCGAGACCGCCGAGCGCAACCCGGAGTCGGTGATGCGTCGAGAGGCGCTGAGCATCCGCGCGCTGGCTGCCACTCCCGACGGGCAGGAGGGGGTGGCCGCGTTCGCCGAGAAGCGGCCGGCGCGCTTCGGCGGCAGCTGAGCCAGACGTCGGTCCAGTGGTGTGACGGATCAGCGTGTGGGTGGATGCGCCCGGATCCGGGCCCGCTCCTTGATCGCCTCGACCACCTCGGTCTTGGCGTCCGCATAGGCGTTGGTGTCGGGCCAGTCGCGCTTGACCAGCTCGCGCTTGGTGTCCTCGTAGAGCTGGCGGTCCTCGGGGTCGGCGCGCAACTGGTCGCGCAGCAGCAGGTAGTCCTCGGCGGCCTGGGCGCCGACCTCGACCACGTGGATGTTCGCGTCCCGCTCCGGCGTGCGCACCAGCCGGTGCCCGGGCTCTCGCACCCGCAGCGGGAAGCCGGCCGCCACGAGGGGCTCGAGGTAGTCCTCCTCGGCGGTGATGTCGGGCACCGTGACCAGCACGTCGATGATCGGCTTGGCAGCGAGCCCCGGCACCGACGTCGACCCGATGTGCTCGACGTCGACCGCCACGTCACCCACCGCCTCCCGGATCCGCTGGGCGAAGACGGCGTAGCGCTGCGGCCAGGCAGGGTCGTGGTCGACCAGCACGAGCGTGCGCTTCTCGGTGCCGCCGACCAGCTCGAGCTCGGTGACGTCGGGGCGCCTGCGGTGCGAGTCCTCCGGGTGAGCGGCCACCGCGGCAGGCTAGTACGGCGAGCGGGTGGTGGAAGCCCGAGGCTGTGGCGCAAGAAGCCGCGAGTGACGGATGGGGCGAGCGGCGCCCCTTCGGTCGCACGTCACGAATTGGACACGGAACGATCATCTGGCCGCCGACCCGTTGACCAGCGTGTATCCGGTCACGTAGTCCTGAGACCGCGCGTCCGCGCGGGGATCTCGGCCCCATCGGGTTCCCTCATGTCATTTCGTCATCGATAGGGGAGTTCCCGACGTGATCCGTCGAAGCTTTGCCATCGCTGCCACCTCGGCATTGGCGGTGGGCCTCCTGGGCCCGGTCGCCTCCGCCGAGCCGGGCAGCGGACCAGCCGCGGCCGACCAGCCGACGAGCCAGTCGACCAGCCAGGCCACCGCCACCGAGAGCCGCGGGCAGGAGAAGTCCGGCCCCGTCATCTCGCTCGGCGAGGGCAAGGGCCGCGAGCTCTACATCGTCCAGCTCGACCGGGCCGCCGTGCCCAGCCAGACCGTCGGCGGTGCCGGTGCGCGCGCCGAGAACCGCACCTACCGCACCGACGGGTCCACCGAGCGGGCCTATCGCCGCCAGATCGTCGCCGACCAGGGCTCGCTGCGCCAGGAGATCAGCCAGGTCACCGGCCGCAAGGCCACCCCGACCTTCACCTACACCGAGGCGCTCAACGGATTCGCGCTGCCGCTGACCCGCACCGAGGCCGCCGAGGTCGCCGAGCTCGACGGCGTCTCCGGCATCTGGGTCGACTTCGAGCGCGAGCTGCAGACCGACCGCGGCCCCGAGTGGATCGGCGCCCCCAGCATCTGGGACGGCTCGGCCACCCCCAGCGGTGAGGGCAACAAGGGCGAGGGCATCGTCGCCGGCATCATCGACTCCGGCATCAACCCCGCCAACCCCTCCTTCGCCGACTCGGTCTCCGAGGCCGATGGCGGCGACGGCTACGACCACACCAACCCGCTCGGCAAGGGCAACTACGTCGGCGTCTGCAACCCGACGTCCGCGGTGCACATCCCGCGCTGGGGCTGCAACGACAAGCTGATCGGCGCCTGGGACTTCACCCCCGCCGACAGCACGAACCCCTACGACGAGGACGGCCACGGCACCCACACGGGCTCCACCACGGCCGGCAACCAGGTCGAGGCCACCACGTACAGCGCCGAGGAGGACCCCGCCGAGCGGTTCTCGGCCACCCGCACCATCAAGGGTGTCGCCCCGCACGCCAACGTGATCGCCTACGACGTCTGCTCCGGCGGCTGCCCCGGCACCGCGATCATCGCCGGCATCGACCAGGCCATCAAGGACAAGGTCGACGTCATCAACTACTCCATCGGCGCGGAGGCCTCCTCCAACCCATGGACCGACCCCGACGCCGTGGGCTTCCTCAACGCCCGCGCGGCCGGCATCCACGTGGCCACCTCGGCCGGAAACTCCGGCCCCGGCGGCGCCACCGTCGGCGCTCCCGCCGACGTCCCGTGGATCACCTCGGTGGGCGCCACGCAGCACGACCGCCAGTGGCGCGCCTCGGTGCAGGACCTCACCGCCGAGGGCGGTGCGACCCACCCCGACATCGAGGGCCTGGCCTTCGCCAACGCCACCGACGGCAGCTTCCCGATCGTCGACGCCGCGGCGCTGGACGCCCCCCTGTGCCAGACCGACGAGCTCGAGGCCGCCGACGTCGAGGGCAAGATCGTGGTCTGCGACCGTGGCGGCAACGGTCGCGTCGAGAAGGGCCAGGTCCTGGCCGAGCTCGGTGCCGCCGGCATGATCCTGGCCAACGACGAGGCCAGCGGCGACTCGCTGAACGCAGACCCGCACGCGCTCCCCGCCGTCCACATCACCTACGACGACGGCGTCGAGCTGCGCACGTGGATGGAGAGCGTCGAGGGCGAGCAGGGCTCGCTCTCGGGTGGCACGGAGTACATCGGTGACGACGTCGCCGACATCATGGCGGGCTTCTCCAGCCGCGGCCCGAACGGTGCCGTCGAGCTGATCAGCCCGAGCATCTCCGCCCCCGGTGTGGACATCCTCGCCGCCAACGGCGTCGCCAACGAGGTCTCCTGGGGCTTCATCTCCGGCACCTCGATGGCCAGCCCCCACGTGGCCGGCGCGCTCGCGCTGGTGGCCGCCGAGAACCCGGACTGGACGCCCGCCGAGGCGCAGTCGGCCATCATGACCACCGCGGTCACCGAGGTCACCGACAACGACGGCACCGCCGCGGACTGGTTCGACATGGGCTCCGGCCGCGTCGACCTGACCAAGGCCGCCGACGCCGGGCTCGTGCTCGACGTCACCGAGGCGGAGTACCTGGCCGCCAACCCCGTGACCGGTGGCGACGTGACCGCGCTGAACACCGCGAGCATGGCCGAGGCCGACTGCCTGCAGATCTGCTCCTGGACCCGCACGGTCGAGGCCACCGAGACCGGCGCCGGCACCTGGACCGCCGAGGGCGTCGCCGTCACCGACGGCATCGATGTGACGATCGAGCCGGCCTCCTTCGACCTCGCCGCCGGCGAGTCGCAGGAGATCACCATCACCGCCGACGTCACCGGCTCCTCGGTCGAGGACTACCAGTTCGGCAACGTGGTGCTCACGCCCGGCGCGGGCTCCGACGCCCCCGCCGCGCACCTGCCGGTGGCGGCACTGCCCGCCAACGGCGCGCTGCCCGACGAGATCGTCATCGACACCCGCAGCGACGAGGGCTCCGAGGAGTCCGACCCGATCCGGGCCGTGGAGATCACTGATCTCGACATCGAGGCCAACGGGCTGGTCCCCTCGACCATCGAGGACTTCACCATCCCGCTCGACACCACCAACCCCGACCCCTTCGACGGCAATGGCGTGGGCACCACCACCGTCCAGGTCCCGGAGGGTGCGACGCGACTGATCGTCAACCTCAAGAACGCCACGGCGCCCGACTTCGACCTCTACGTCGGCAAGGGAACCACCCCGAGCGCAGCCACCGCGGTGGCAGCCAGCGCCTCGGGCGGCTCGGCCGAGAGCATCGATCTCGCTCTCGGCGAGGGCGACGAGGGTCCGTGGTGGATCCTGGTGCAGAACTGGGAGGCCAGCGCGTCGGGCACCGACACCGTCGACGTCGAGAGCGCCGTGGTGGCAGGCGACGAGGGCAACCTGACGGCGGAGGGTCCTGAGACCAACCCGCTCAACGAGCCCTTCACCATCACCACCAGCTGGGACGAGCCGGCGATGGAGCCCGGCCAGACCTGGTACGGCTCGCTGAGCCTGTACTCGGCACCGGGCGGGACCTTCATCGGCACCCTGCCGGTGACGATCAACCGCCTCGGCGGCGAGGTCGTGCCGCCCCAGCCCGGCGCGGACCCGAAGGTCAACGTCGTCGCCCAGCGCAACGCGAGGGAGCCCCGCACCGACGGGCTCGTCGTGTTCCGCCGGCCGGCCGCGGCCAAGGGCGAGCGGGTGACCGTCACCTACAAGGTGCGCGGCTCGGCCAAGCAGGGTCGTGACATCCGGTTCATGGACCGCAAGGTGACCTTCGCCAAGGGCGCCACCACCGCCCGCGAGGTCGTCCGGGTCGTCAACCGGCCCGGCCGCCAGGGTCCGCGCACCGTGCGGATCGTGGTCGTGCCCGGCTCGGGCTACGCGGTCGGACCCAAGCGCACCGCGCTCGTCAAGGTGCTCGACGCCGGCCGGGGTCGCTGACCCCGCGCCACCTGCACGACCTGCACGACCTGCACGACCTGCATCACCCAGCAGCACCTGACCGGGCGGTCATCCTTCGGGGTGGCCGCCCGGTCGGCGTCCGGGAACCGTGGTGGGATGGGGGCCGTCCCACCCGGTGACCGCCTGCTCGTCGAGACCGAGAGGTTCCCATGACCCGACGCACCACCGCGCTCCCGACGGGGCTCGCCGCCCTCGCCCTCTGCCTGGCCCTCGCCGGCTGCGGCGGCCAGGACGACGACGACGCCGCGACCGACCCGGCGTCGAGCCAGAGCCCCAGCGAGACCCCCAGCGAGACCCCCAGCCAGCCCGAGGAGCAGGAGACCGAGATGCCCGGCAACGACGGTGCCGGCGGCGCCGCCCAGGACGCCGCGATCGCCGACCTGGCCCAGCGCCTCGGCGTCGCGCCCGAGGAGGTGACCGTGACCTCCAGCGAGGCCGTCACGTGGCGCGACGGCAGCCTCGGCTGCTCCGAGCCCGGGATGATGTACACCCAGGCCCTCGTGGAAGGCACCCGGATCGTGCTCGAGTCGGGGGGGACGAGCTACGAGTACCACGCCGGCGGCAACCGGGCGCCGTTCCTCTGCGAGAAGCCCACGCAGTAACGGGGTGCGACCGCGCGTCGCGGCCTCCTAGGGTGGGGTCGTGAGCGCGCACCTGGTGACGAAGGACCTCGCCGGGGGGCACGCCCACCGCACCCTCTTCGAGGGCCTCGACCTCACCGTGGCGCCCGGTGACGTGGTGGGGGTCGTCGGTGCCAACGGGGCCGGCAAGACCACCCTGCTCCGCATCCTCGCGGGCGATCTCGCGCCTCTGGGTGGAACCGTGAGCACTGCTCCGAGTGACGCCTTCGTGGGGTGGCTGCCGCAGGAGCACGAACGGATCCCCGGCGAGACGGTGGCGCAGTACGTGGCCCGGCGGACCGGCGTCAGCGCCGCCACCGAGGCCATGGAGCGCGACGCGGAGGCGCTCGGTGATCCCGACGGCGCCTCGGCCGCCGTCGAGGAGGCCTACGCCCGCTCGCTGGACCACTGGCTGGCCAGCGGCGCCCCCGACCTGGAGGACCGGCTCGGCCCCACCATGGCCGACCTCGGTCTCGACGTCGACGCCGCGACCCCCATGACGGCGCTCTCCGGCGGCCAGGCCGCCCGCGCGGCACTGGCGGCGCTGCTGCTCAGCCGCTTCGACCTGACCCTGCTGGACGAGCCCACCAACGACCTCGACCTGCCCGGCCTCGAGCGCCTGGAGGCCTTCGTGCGCGGCCTGCGCGCCGGGGTGGTGCTGGTCTCCCACGACCGCGAGTTCCTCGCCCGGGTGGTGACACGGGTCGTCGAGCTGGACCTGGCCCAGCACGCCGTCCACGTCTACGACGGCGGCTACGAGGCCTACCTGGAGGAGCGCGCCATCGCCCGCCGGCACGCGCGCGAGCAGTACGAGGAGTTCGCCGACACCAAGGCCGACCTGGAGCGTCGCGCGCGCGTGCAGCGCGAGTGGAGCAGCCAGGGCGTGCGCAACGCCATCAAGAAGGCGCCCGACAACGACAAGATCCGGCGCAAGGCCAGCGTCGAGTCCTCGGAGAAGCAGGCGCAGAAGGTGCGGCAGATGGAGTCGCGCATCGCCCGGCTCGACGAGGTGGCCGAGCCGCGCAAGGAGTGGGCGCTGCAGTTCTCGGTGGGCGCCGCGCCCCGCTCCAGCTCGGTGGTGGCGACCCTCGACCACGCCACCGCCACGTTGGGCACCTTCACGCTCGGCCCCGTCTCGCTTCAGCTCAGCGCCGGCGACCGGATCGGCGTCACCGGCACCAACGGTGCCGGCAAGACCACCCTGCTGCGGCTGCTGCTGGGCCGTCTGACGCCCACCACCGGCCGCGCGGCGCTCGGCGCCTCGGTGGCGATCGGTGAGATCGACCAGGCCCGCACGGGTCTCGACGACGCCCAGCCGCTCGGCACCGCCGTCGAGCTGGCGCTGCCCGAGCTGACGCCGGCCGAGGTGCGCACCCTGCTGGCCAAGTTCGGGCTCAAGGCCGACCAGGTCACCAGCACCGTTGGCGCGCTCTCACCGGGGGAGCGCACCCGGGCCGCGATGGCGCTGCTGCAGGCGCGCGGCGTCAACCTGCTCGTGCTCGACGAGCCCACCAACCACCTCGACCTGCCCGCCATCGAGCAGCTCGAGCAGGCGCTCGAGGGCTATGAGGGCGCGCTGGTGCTGGTGACCCACGACCGGCGGCTGCTCGACCAGGTGCGGCTGCACCAGCGCTGGCACGTGGACGCGGGCCGGGTCACCACCACGATCGTGGGGTGACCCGACCCGCGCTTGCTCGGCGTCGATCCAGGCTCAGGGCAGGGGCTCAGGCGCCGACGCGGTCGTCGTCCTCGTCCTGCGCCTTCGCGGCGGCAGCCTTCTCCTCGGCGGGGCTGGGGCGCTTGTCGATGAGCGAGGCCACGACGCCGATCGTGAGGATCAGGCCGATGCCGGCCAGGCTGACCTCCGGACCGACCTTGCCCCAGATCTCGCCGTAGACCATCTTCAGACCGATGAAGATCAGCAGGACGGCGAGCGCCGCCTTGAGGTGACGCAGGCGCTCCACCAGGTCGGCGACCAGGAAGAACAGCGGCCGCAGACCCAGCAGCGCGAAGGCGTTGGCGGCGAAGACGATGTAGGTGTCGCTGGTGATCGCCAGGATCGCGGGCACCGAGTCGACGGCGAAGACGACGTCGACGACGGCGATCGCGAACAGCGAGGCACCACCGAGGGTCAGCGCGCGCTTGCCGTCGATGCGGCCCAGCAGCTGGCCGGGCTTCTCGGCCTCGGCCAGCGGGAAGCGGTCGCGCAGCTTGGCGACCATCTTCTCCTCCGAGCCGTGGTCGCTGCGGTGGGCCCACATCTTCCAGCCGGTGTAGATCAGGAAGGCGGCGAAGATGTAGGCGACCCAGGAGAAGTTGTTGAGCAGCGCGGCGCCGGCCAGGATCATCACCAGGCGCAGCACGAGCGCGCCGACGATGCCGTAGGTCAGCAGGCGGTGCCGCTCGGCCACCGGTACGGCGAAGGCGGAGAAGACCAGCAGGAAGACGAAGACGTTGTCGAGCGACAGCGACTTCTCGACCAGGTAGCCCGAGAGGTAGAGCTGGGCGTCACCGCCGCCGCGGGTGAACAGCAGGACGGCGCCGAAGGCCAGGGCGATGGCGACCCAGATGGCGCTGGCGATCGCGGCCGCACGCAGGGACATCTCGTTGCGGCGGCCGACCACCAGCAGGTCGATGACCAGCAGCACGGTGATGCCGCCGGCCAGGGCGAGCCAGGGGAACAAGTCGTTCATGGGGAGGGTGAGTCCTCTCGCGAATCGGGAACACGGTTCGCGAAGGTCTCTCCGCCCCTGCGGGGCCGCGGGGACCGGGTCCGGCGATCTGCGCCGAGCCGTAGTGTCGATCCTCCGCCGACGGGATACTCCCCTTCGACCTTCTCCAGGGTACCCAGTGGCGCACGAGCGATTCCAATCGAGGACGTCGCGCGACGGCGGTCTGGACCGCCGCGGCGTCCGACCGGTGGGCACCGGGTTCTGCTGCCTGCCTCGGGTGCGGCTGGCACACTCGTCCCGTGAGGTCGGCGATGAGGGCCGCGGTCCTGACGTCGGTGCTGCTGGCCACCCTCGTCGGGTGCTCGGGCGACCCCGGGGAGCCGCAGCCGGCCCCGCCGCTCACGACCGCACCGACGGACGCGCCGGCCTTCGATCCCGCGGCGCCGCCGGCGCTCGGCGTCATGGCGCTGGTGCCGCGCTCGATGACCGACCTCGCGGTCAGCGACTACGAGCAGGTGCGCCTGGACCTCGGGGTGCCCGACCTGCAGGGCTCCGACCCGCGCGCGGAGAGCGACCGGTTCTGGGAGCGCGCCGAGCGCACCGCCTCCCTGCTGGGCCCCAACGTGCTGCGCGAGGTCGACGACCAGCTGGCCGCCGAGTTCGGCTGGACCTCCGACGACGTCGACTGGCAGGCCCTCTTCGGCGGCCCCGAGGGCACCGGCTGGGTGCTCAAGATCCGCGACGACCTGCCCATGGGCGACGTCTCCCGCGCGGTCGAGGCCGGCGTCGGACCGCTGGCGGGCGCCGTCGTGGTCGCCGAGAGCCACCTGGTGACCCGCAACGCCGAGGGCAACGGCGAGGCCAGCTGGGCGGCCGAGCCCGAGCTGACGGCGCTGGCGGGCGCCGAGAGCCCCGGCGTCTTCGTCAG
This sequence comes from Nocardioides nanhaiensis, assembly GCF_039542785.1. NCBI lineage: Bacteria > Bacillati > Actinomycetota > Actinomycetes > Propionibacteriales > Nocardioidaceae > Nocardioides > Nocardioides nanhaiensis. Next base: position 1,185,635 of record NZ_BAABIM010000002.1, on the reverse strand, counting down.
CAGGACCTGCGTCACCGAGGACTCCCTCGTCCCCGAGGGCGAGCTGGCGCCGGTGCCTGCGGCCGACGTCGAGGACCTCGACGAGCTCGGGCCGTTCTCGCTCACGCTCGGCTCGGAGCTGGCCACCGCGCAGCTCGGCAGCGCCCGGCCCGACGCGTTCTCGCGGCTGGGCCTGCCCGGCGTCCTCCCGGCCACCGACCCCGACTTCGACGAGGTCTTCGTCCGCCCCGTGGCCGACCCCGGCGGTGGTCGGCTGGGCTGGGAGATCACCGACCCCGCCGCGGCCGCCGACCTGGCGCTGCGCCGGCAGCTGCCGTTCGCGGTGTGCGGGGGCTGAGCCCGCAGGTCAGGCGCCGGCCAGCGCGTCGTACTCCGCGGCGCTGTGGGCGCAGAAGACCGTGACCTCGTCGCCGTGGTCGCGGCGCAGCTCGCGCAACCGCTCGGTGTTGGCGCGTCGGGCGGCGTCGTCGGCCGCGAGCGCGCGCTGGACGACGGCCAGCCGCCGCGACCCGGCGGGCGGCGTCGCGGTGTCGCCGGCGTCGAAGTAGGCGTCGCCGGCGTGCAGCAGCCACCCACCCCCGGGGCGGGGGACGGCGACGCCCGTGTGGCCGCGGCTGTGGCCGTGCAGCGGCACCAGCAGCACGTCGTCGCCCACGGCCTGGGTGGCCTCGAAGCCGAGCCACCTCTCGCCGTCCGCCCGGTGTTCGACCCAGTGTGGACCGTGCGACCACTGCGCAGAGACGTAACGCATCCGTTCGCTGATCTTCGGGCTGCGCGCCGCGGCCAGCTCGGTGGCGTGCACGTGCACGCGCGCCTGCGGGAAGTCGCCGATGCCACCGACGTGGTCGAGGTCGAGGTGGGTCAGGGCGATGTCGGTGACGTCCTCGGGGCGGTGGCCCAGCGCGCGCACCTGCGCGAGCGCCGTCTCGGCGGCGTCGAGAGCCGGCCGCATGAAGGCCCGGAAGGGCGCGCCCAGCCTGCGCGGCTGCGCGAGGTCCCCGGTGCCGAAGCCGGTGTCGACCAGGAGCAGGCCCTGCGCACGCTCGACCAGCAGCACGTGCGCGACGAAGCGGCCGACGCCGGGAGGGCGGAAGGTGCCGCAGTTGAGGTGGTGGACGCGGGTGCTCATCCGGCGATGCTGGCAGAGAGGGTCAGCCGGCGTCGAGGTCGTGCAGCCGGCGGACCGTCGGCGAGGTGGGCACCTGCGCCGGCGTCGGGTAGGTGCCGAGCAGCCGGTCGGCGGTGCCGGCCGAGGTGACCGTGAACCAGTAGTGCTCGTTCTTGTAGTGGTGCAGGCGGTGGTTGCGCCACACCGCGCGGAAGGAGCGGCTGCGAGGCCGGTAGTCGCTGTGCACCAGGTAGTGCGTCCACTCGTAGCCCAGCTTGAGGCCGTAGATGCTCACCAGCAGCGTGAGCGCCGCCGGGAGGCTGGGGACCGTGAGCAGCGCGACCGCCACGTAGGCCGGGAGCAGCCACAGCAGCGTGCGCCAGGGGATGAAGACCAGCGGCACGTCGCGGGGGTCGGCGTGGTGGGCGCGGTGCTCACGCGCCAGCAGTGGGTCGATGCGCACCGGGCCGAGCTGCCGGGGGCGACCGTGCAGCAGCGCCACGTGGATCACCCGCTCGATCAGCGGGAACAGTGCCACCAGCGCTGCCGGGACGAGCAGCTCCCACCACGAGCCGCCACCCACGAGCACCCGCGCGACCACCGACCCCACCAGGAACGCGGTGATCATCGGCGGGCTCGGGTGGCGCCAGAAGTCCGCCCACGCCCGCCCCAGCGTGACGACGTCGCGCCGTCGCGCGCCGGTGATGCGGCGCTCGTCGGCGGCCAGGCGCGCGGCGGCCAACTTCTCGAGGTCGGGCTGCGGCGTCGTCATCGGGGCTCCTGGGTGGGGGAGTCGGGCTGGTCGGTGCTGTCGAGCGCGGCCAGCGCCGCGCTGAGGTTCTCGGTGGCGGGCCGCAGCACCCGCTCGGCGGCAGCGCGGGCCGTGCCGGGATCGCCACCCGCGACGGCGTCGGCGAGCACCCGGTAGGCGGTGAGCTGCCCCAGCTCGGCGGCCACCAGGGGGCCGAGCGCCTCGAGCGCGGGCTCGTATGCCGCGCGCAGGCTGTTGAACATCAGCCGGAAGACCGGCGAGTCGGCGGCGTCGACCAGCGCGTCCCAGAAGGCCAGCGCGTGCAGCTGCCGGGCGACGGCGTCCTGCGTGCCGGCCAGCCGGTCGAGCAGCTCGGCCAGGGGCTGGGCCAGCGCGGGGCCGCTGCGCTCCGCGGCGAGTGCCGCCACGGTGGGGCCGACGGCGAGTCGCGCCTCGAGGATGCTGCGGGCCACGGCGGGGTCGAGGCGTCCGCGCCGCACCAGCAGCTGGGGCAGCAGGTCGAGCCCGGCGGCGCGCCGGATGTCGCGGACCGTCGTCGCCCCACCCTGGCGCACCTCCAGCAGCCGCGCCTGGGCCAGGCGCTGCAGGGCCTCGCGCACCGCGGGCCGCGACACCCCGAGCACCTCGGCCAGCCGGCGCTCGCTGGGCAGCGCCTCACCCGCGCCCCACCCGCCGTCGACCACCTCGGCCAGCACCTGGTCGAAGACCTCGTCGGGCACGGAGCGTCGCTGGACCGGGTGCAGGGGCATGACCCGCACCCTGCCGCACCACCTGGCTGCTGGTCAACTGGTCAGACCAGTGTTCAGCGTCCAGCACGATAGTCCGCAGCAAACTGGTCGCTGTTCTCGCCCGAGCGCGACCATCTTGCTGCGGACTATCGGGGGTGGGGCCTGCTGGAGGTCCCGGCTATCGGTCGCGGCGGGGGAGCAGCGAGGCCGGGTTGAGCAGCGCTCGCAGGCGCCGGAGGGGGGAGCGGGCGGCGGTCAGACGCGTGCGCTCGGCCTCCACCAGCGACCAGAAGCGCTCGGCCTCCGCGTCGTCCGGCGGGTCGGGGGCGAAGACGAGCACGTCGGCGCGCTCGGCCATCGTGCCGACCGCAGCGCCGGCGCCGGGCTCCAGCCACTGCGCCTGCGCCGGCCGGGTCAGACCGCCGGGTACCGCGGTGCCCAGGTCGCGGGCGGCGTCGACCAGCTCCTCCCAGCCACCGCTGACCCGGTCGCTGGGCCGCGCGGCCAGCCGACGGCGCCGTCGGCGCCACCATTTGAGGGCCGGCACCAGGCCCACCAGCGCCACCAGCAGCACGACGACGAGCAGCCACCGCAGCACCGTGCCCAGCACTCCGGAGCCCTCCTCCGCGGAGTCCGCCAACTCCGAGTCCGCGGAGTCCTCCGGCTCGGGCTCGGGCCGCTCGGGCTGCTGGCGCGGCGGCGAGGTGTCGTCGGGGGTCTGCTCGGGGAAGATCCGCTGCGGCGGGGGCGAGCCGGCCGGCCGCTCCTCCTCCTCGCTCGGAGGAGGGCGGCGGCCCATGAACGCGGCGGTGGGCAGGGTGCGCCAGGAGCCGTCGGCCACCCGCAGCTCCACCCAGGCCTCGACGTCGCGCCCGCGCACGATGCCGCGCCCCGGCAGCACCGCGCCCACCACCACCCGGGCCGGGACGCCGAGCCGGTTGGCCATCAGGGCCATGGCGGCGGCGTACTGCTCGTCGTTGCCGGCGGTGGTGGCGGCCAGCACGAACTCGCGGCCCAGCCTCAGCTGTGAGTGCCCCGCGGCGTAGTCCTCCTCGCCGCGCGCGGCGCCGTCGGTGTAGTAGCCGGTGCGCTTGAGCCGGCGCGCCACCTGCAGCACCGCCTCCATCGGCGAGGCGGCTCCCGCCGACCACGCCTCGACGGCGGGGTCGAGGAAGGCCCCGGCCTCGGCCAACCCGGGTGCCAGGTCGGGGAAGGGCTCGTCGTCGGGGGCGGGCAGCTCGACCTCGGGCAGCCGCACCCGGGCGGCGTAGTCGGTGCCGGGCGCGAGCTCGGGGGTGGTCACCAGCCCGCTGCCGGCGGCGGGGTCGAAGCGCAGCTGCTCGGTGAGCGCCTCCCTCTCGGCGCCCAGGAACGTGAACCCCTGCACAGCCCCCGCGGTGGGCACCCACGGCACCGACCAGCCGCCCAGCGCCGTGACCACCGCCTCGGCCGGCGTGCCCGCCGCCGGGTTGTCGACGGTGCTGGCCAGGCGCAGGTAGCGGTCGTCGATGCGCGCGGGATCGGTCTGCTCGGCGGCGCTCCAGCGCTCGCCGTCGTAGGCCTCGAGCACGGCGATCCGCACGCGGGTGCCCGGCTCGACGCCGCGCACCCGCAGCAGTCGCGCGTCGAAGACGTTGCCCTCGGAGGCGGGTCGGCGACGCGTGTAGTCGCGGAAGTCGTCGAGCGGCGTGCGCACCGGTGCGGGGTCGTAGGCGGGCAGCGAGCCGCGCAGGACGCGCCGCTCGGTGAGCGGCGTGCCGCCGGCCAGCAGCAGCGCGACGACGACGGCGCCCGCCACCATCGCCGGTCCGACGGCGGCGCGCCCGGCCCCGGCCGGGAAGAGCGGCCCGCGTCCGCGCGAGCGGGTCGGGGGCAGAGCGCCCGGCTTCGGTGCCGCCGCAAGCCCGGGCGTCGTCCCGCGGCCGGCCGATCCCGACTCGGCCGACTCGCTCTGCCGGGTGCGGACCCGCAGCCACACCAGGGCCAGCACCACGAAGCCGATGCCGTGCGCCACCACGGCGACGGTCTCGGCGCGGGCGGCGGCGAGCACCACGAGCAGCTGCACCAGCTGCGGCAGCAGCGGGCGCCCGGGCACGTCGGAGCGCATCGCCAGGGCGGCGCTCAGCCCGGCCGCGAGCAGGCAGAGACCGGCGGGTGGCAGCAGCGTGGCGCCGGCGGCGTCGAGGGGCGGGTGGGTGCCCACCAGGGCGCGCCAGCCGTCGAGCGTGCCCGTGGTGCCGGCGCCGAGCGCGTCCAACCCCCACAGGGCGTCGACGCCTCCCCCCACCGGCCCCGCGGCCACCACGTAGACCAGCACCAGCGCGAGCGTGACGTGCTCGGCGCCGCCCCCGAGCGAGACCACCGTGACCGCCACCGCCAGGCCCACCAGCACCGCGCCGAGGCCGAAGAACCACAGCCCCGCTCCGCGGTAGGTGGCCGCCCACCCCACCAGGGTGGTGGCGGTGAGCAGCCCGGCGAGGCCGACGTCGTACCAGTCCTCGGCGAGCAGGGTTCGCTGGCGGTGCGCCCCCCTCACCGGAGCGCCGCTCTCACGAGACCACCCCGAGTGCGCCGCGGGCCGCGGCCGCCAGCAGCCGCGGCAGGTCGTCGAGGTCCGCGACCACGAGCGTGCCCGGTCCGCCGGGTCCGCTCCGGGCCTCCGGCGAGGTGTCGGCGCGGAGCACCAGCACCCGCACGTCGGCCGGGAAGACCGCCCTGGCCTGCTGCACCGCGCGCGCCTCCAGGCCGCGCCCGCCCACGAGCACCAGCAGGCTGGCGTCACGGGCCTGCGCCGCCAGCCGCCGGGCCGCGTCCACGAGCCCGTCGCCGGGGGAGCCCATCCGGGCGCGGCAGGTGGCGTCCAGCACGGCGCGCACCGGGCCGGTCGCGCGTTCGGCGCCGCACCCGAAGGTCAGGTCGACGCCGTCCTGCGCCAGCCGCACCAGCACCGAGGCGGCCACGCTCAGCGCCAGCTCCAGCTCGCGGGGGCCGCCGAAGGCCGCCGCCGTGTCGTCGACCAGCACGACGCCGTGCGAGCGCCGCGTGTCGTGGTACTGCCGCACGTGCAGCTGGCCCACCCGCGCGGAGGAGCGCCAGTGCACGTGGCGCAGGTCGTCGCCGCGCACGTACTCGCGCAGCGCGTGGAAGGACAGGTCGCTCATCGAGATCTCGTCGCTGGGCGTGCCCTCGAGGTCGCGCACGAAGCCGGGCCCGAGGTGCTCGACGCCGATCATCCGCGGGCGCACGTACAGCTCGACGGCGGCCGCCAGCGGCATCCGGCGCACCACCAGCCCGAGCGGGTCGGTGCGCCGCGTGGTGGCGGGCCCGACGCGGCGCACGCCGCGCTCCAGCGGCGGCAGGGCGAACCGCACCTGCCCGGGCGTCCCGCGGCGCAGCACCGGCAGCCGCACGGTGGCGGCCGGCGCCCCGGTGCGGCTGGGGCGCGAGACATCGAGGTCGAGGTCCACCAGGGCACCGCTCAGCGGCTCGCCGCCCTCCCAGACGGCGTGCAGGACCCCGCCGGCGTGCTCGCCGGCCGTGGTGCGGTCCGGCACCAGCTCCAGGCGGCCGCGGGCCCGCGCGGGGAGCCGCACCAGCCCCAGCGCCACGAGCAGCAGCAGCACCGCCGTCAGGCCCACCACGCGCAGCGCCGGCCAGCCGGCGGCCACCCCGACCACCAGGCCCACGACGCCCAGCAGCAGCACCGAGCGGCCCGACGTCGTCAGCACGCGCAGCGGCCGGGCGAACCGCCCCACCGGGCGGCCCAGGTCCGGGAGGCTGAGCTCGGCCACGCCCGCCGCTCAGCCCCGCCGCGTGGGCGGCGGCACGGCGGCGAGCAGCTCGGCCACCACGTCGTCCACGGCGACGCCGTCGAACTGCGCCTGGGCCTCGAGCACCAGGCGGTGGCACAGCACGGGCTGCGCGAGCTGGTGCACGTCCTCGGGCACCACGGTGGTGCGGCCCTGCGAGGCCGCCCAGGTCTTGGCGACCCGCACCAGCGCCAGCGCCCCGCGTGCCGAGAGGCCCATGGCCACCCGCGGATGCTCACGGGAGGCCTCGGCCAGCTGCCGCACGAAGCGCGCGATCGCGGCGTCCAGGCTCACCTCGGAGGCCATCTGCACCATCTTGGCCACGTGCTCGGTGGTGGCGATCGGCCGCACGAGCGTGGCCCGGTCGCGCAGGCCGGCGTCGAGGAGCAGCGCCTCGGTGGCGGCGGCGTCGGGGTAGCCCACCGAGATCTTCATCAGGAAGCGGTCCAGCTGCGCCTCCGGCAGCCGGTAGGTGCCGGCCTGCTCCACCGGGTTCTGGGTGGCGATCACCATGAAGGGGCGCGGCACGGGGTGGGTGACGCCGTCGACCGTGACGTGGCCCTCCTCCATCACCTCCAGCAGCGAGGATTGGGTCTTGGGCGAGGCGCGGTTGATCTCGTCGGCCAGCACGATGTCGTGGAAGATCGGGCCCGGGTGGAACTCGAAGGTGCCCTTGGCCTGGTCGTAGACCGTGACGCCGGTGACGTCGGTGGGCAGCAGGTCGGGCGTGAACTGGATGCGTGCGTGCGTGCCGCGCACCGTGGCGGCCAGCGACCGCGCCAGCATCGTCTTGCCGGTGCCGGGCAGGTCCTCGAGCAGCAGGTGGCCCTCGGAGACCAGGCAGGTGAGCGCCAGGCGCACCACGCGCTCCTTGCCGAGCACGGCCTGGCCCACGTTCTCGACCATCTTGGTGAAGGCGTCGGCGAACCACGCCGTCTGGTCGTCGCGGAGGGGCACCCGGAGAACGGTAGGGCACGGGCGGTGTCGCCGGGGTCGGTCCGGCCGCTCCGTACCCTGGAGGGGTGCGCCGCTACCTGACCCCCGTGATGGTCGGGGCTCACCTGCTCGCGCTGGTCTGCGTCACGGTGGCGGGTCTGCTGGGCTACTGGCAGCTGGACTCCTGGCAGGCGCAGCGCACCGTGGAGGCGCGCGACCTCACCGGCGCCACCCCCGTGCCCCTCGACGACGTGCTGGGCCCCGACGACGGCTTCCCCGGCGAGGAGGTCGGCCGGCCGGTGCAGGTGCAGGGCACCTGGCTGGCCGACGAGACCGTCTACGTGGCCGGTCGTGACCGCACGGACGATGCCGCCGGCGACGAGCCGGGCTACTGGGTGCTCACGCCGGTGACGACGACCTCCGGCTCGGTGCTGCCCGTGGTGCGCGGCTGGACGGCGCGGGTGGGCTCCAGCCCGCCGCCGATGGGCCCGGACGCCGACCTCACCGCCTGGCTGCAGCCCTCGGAGGGTCCCGGCGAGCCCCTGGCCGGCGACGACGCGGCCCGCGGCGACGTGCTGGGCTCGGTGCGCACCGCCGACCTGGCGCAGCGGGTCAGCACCGACTTCTACAGCGGCTACGCGATCGCCCAGGAGCCCAGCGGCGGCCTGGCCGCCGTCACGCCGGCACAGCTGCCCCAGCCCGACCGCTTCACCGGGCTGCGCAACCTGCTCTACGCCCTGGAGTGGTGGGTCTTCGGCGCGTTCGCGGCCTTCATCTGGTGGCGCTTCGTGCGCGACGCCGGCGAGGCCGCCCGAGTGGCCGAGGCCGCCGCTGCGACGGCGCCGCCACGGCGCGACACCGAGGACGACCCGGTAGGTTCGACACCGTGAGCGAGCTCGACCCGCACCCCGTGCAGGACCACCACGACCACGACCACCAGGCCCCCACCGCCGAGGACGTGCGCACCCCGCTGCGCGCCTACCGGGTGATGGCCACGGTCGTCGGCGTGCTGCTGGTGGTGCTGTGCCTGGTCGGCCTGCCGCTGCACTACGGCTACGTCGTCAGCGACGCCGCCTGGCTGGCCAAGGACTCCGGCACCGGGTGGCAGCTGGGCTCCGACATCTCCGAGTACCTCGGGGTGGCGCACGGCTGGCTCTACATGATCTTCCTGTTCTGTGCCTTCTGGCTCAGCCGTCGGGCCCGCTGGGAGCTCGGCTTCACCGCCGTCACGCTGCTCTCGGGCACCGTGCCGCTGCTGTCGTTCTGGGCCGAGCACCGCGCCACCCGGCGGGTGCGCGCGCAGGTGCCGGAGCTCGCGGCCGCTCGATGACGCCGTGACCCCGTGACCGCGCCCGGCGCCCCACGCACGGCCTTCGTGCTCGGCGGCGGCGGCGTGCTGGGCGCCGTCGAGGTGGGCATGCTGCAGGCCCTGCTGGAGGCGGGCGTGCGGCCGGACCTGGTGCTCGGCACCAGCATCGGCGCCCTGAACGGCGCCTTCGTGGCGCAGGACCCCCACCCGCGGATGCTCACCCGGCTCACCGACCTGTGGCGCAGCGCGGCCACCGAGGGTCGCGAGGTCTACGGCGACGGGCCGGTGCGCACCGTGCGCCGGGCGCTCGCCACCGGCACGCACCTGTGGTCGGCCGGACCGCTGCGCCAGCGGCTGGCCGACGAGCTCGGCGCGGTGCACCTCGAGGAGCTCGTCGTGCCCTTCCAGGTGTGCGCGGCCAACATCGAGCGCGCCGCCGAGCACTGGTTCGAGACCGGCCCGGTGGTCGAGGCGGTCGTGGCCAGCGCCGCCGTCCCGGGCCTGCTGCCGCCGGCGCGCGTCGACGGCGAGCACTACCTCGACGGCGGCATCGTCAACTCGATCCCGCTGGGTCGCGCGGTGCAGCTGGGCGCCACCCGCGTCTTCGTCCTGCAGGTGGGCCGCATCGACCGCCCGCTCACGCCCCCGCGCCGCCCCTGGGAGGTGGCGCGGGTGAGCTTCGAGATCGCGCGCCGCCACCGCTTCCACCGCGAGCTGGCCGAGGTGACCGACCCCGAGCGGCCCGGCGGCGCCGTCGAGGTGCACGTGCTGCCCGCGCGCGGCACCTCGGGCAGGGACGACACCATCTTCGCCACCCGCGACTTCTCCGGGGTCGAGCGGCGGATCGAGAGCACCTACGACGCGTGCCGGGAGTACCTCGCCCAGCACCTCCCGGACCCTGCGGGCGCTCCGTGAGCTCGCCCCCGGTGGCCCGCGCCGCCCGCTGGGCGGTGCGACGCTGGGTGCTCGCCCCGGCGGTGGTGCTGCTCGCGGTGCTGATGTGGGTGACCCTGCCGCTGTGGCTGCTCGCGGGAGCAGCGCTCTCGCCGTTGCTGCCGGGCCGCTGGCGGGCGCTGCGGCTGCTGTGGGTGTTCGTCGTCTACCTGACCATGCAGGGCGTGCTGCTGCCCGTGCTGCTGGGTCTGTGGCTGGCCAGCGGGTGCGGCCGTGCCGTGCGCCGGCCCTACTGGGAGGGGATCCACTACGACCTGGTGCAGGGCGTCATGTGGGTCTTCTTCCGCGAGGCGCGCCGGGTGCTGCACCTGACGATCGCCACCGACGGCCCCGACCCTGCCGCGCACCCCGGGCGCCCGCTGCTGGTGGCGTGCCGCCACGCCGGCGTGGGTGACTCCTTCGTGCTCGTGCACGCCCTGATGCACTGGTACCGCCGCGAGCCCCGGGTGGTGCTCAAGGACACGCTGGCCTGGGACCCCGTCATCGGGGTGCTGCTCACCCGCATCCCTGCGCGCTTCATCAGCCCCGAGCCCGGCGCCGGCGAGCAGCTGGAGGACCAGATCGCGGCGCTGGCCGGCGACCTCGACGACGACGACGCCTTCGTGATCTTCCCCGAGGGCGGCAACTTCACCTCGGCGCGCCGCCAGCGCGGCATCGATCGCCTGCGCGCACTCGGCCTCGAGCGCATGGCCGAGCGCGCCGAGGCGCTGACCCACGTGCTGGCCCCGCGTCCGGGCGGCTTCATCGCCGCGCTCGACGCCGCCCCGGAGGCCGACGTGCTGCTGGTGGCCCACACCGGGTTGGATCACCTCGACAGCGTCGGCGACGTCTGGCGCGAGCTGCCCATGGACAAGCGCATCGTGATGCGGTGGTGGGACGTGCCGCGCAGCGAGATCCCGGCGGGGCGCGAGGAGCGCATCGAGTGGCTCTACGACTGGTGGGGCCGGGTCGACGACTGGATCGCCGAGCACCGCCCCGAGGAGCTGCCGGTGCCTGCGCGTCGTCGCCCGTGGCGCCCTCGCCGAGACGGCTGACGACGGGCCGCTGACGACAACGGCCCGCCCGGCCCCGGGAGGGGCGCGGACGGGCCGTCGATGTCGTGCAGCGGGTGAGCCCTACGGCGTCACTTGGTGCCGGGGTCCTGGATGTCGATGACCTCGGCGGGCTCGTCGGGCGTCGAGACCGGGTGCGGCGCCTCGACGGCGTCGCTCAGGGCCTCGTCGGGGGAGGCGCCGGCGGTGTCGTCGACGCCGGCCTGCGGGGCCGACGGCGTCGGGGTGCCCGGGGGCGTGGCGGCGGGACCGGCCGAGGCCGGGCTGGCGGGAGCGGTGCTCGCGGGTGCCGGGGGAGGCGTCGGCTGGTAGCTGGACTGCCAGTTGTCGCTCTGGCCGCCACCCTGCAGCTTCTTGGCCACGAACGCGACGACGGCCGCGACGGCACCGAAGAGCACGAGCTTCTTGAGCTTGCCGCCCTTCTTGGGCTTCTCGCCCTTGATCTGGGCGACCTTGGCGTCGGCGAGCTCACGCGCGGTCTGGGCGCGGTCGGCCGCCAGCTCGCGGGCGGTGTGGGCGCGCTCGGCGGCGGCCTTGCGGGCACCCTCCACGACCGGTGCGGCCTTGGCGCCGGCGGTCGCGGTGGCGGCGGCGACGGCGGGCCCCGCCTTCTCGCGGGCGCTGTGGGCGGCCTCGCCGGCACGCGAGCGCGCCTCGGCCAGCTTGGGGGCGGCCTTCTCGCGGGCGTCGGCCAGCGCGGGGCCGGCCTTCTCGCGCGCGTCGTCGAGTGCGGGCACGACGGTGTCGTTCACGAAGTCGCGTGCCTGGTCCAGCGCGGTCTCGGCGGCCGGGCGGACCTTCTCGACGACGTCGACGGCCTGCTCCCTGGCCTGTTCGATGAACGTCTTCTTCCTACGCAGTCCCATCGCGGGCAGCTCCTTCGTGGTTGCCGGCGTCGCCATCATGGTCAGCCAGCTGGCGGGTGGTCCGATGTCCCCATCCCACCACGGGCCCGGTTGGGCGGCCACCCCGCCCGGCGGGCGGGTGAGGGGCGGGTGTGGGGGTGCGTGCGAGGATCGTCCGTGCATCAGTACCCACCAGGAAGGCAGCCCATGGCTGAGCAGCAGGCCGTGCTGAAGACGAACCGCGGCGACATCACCATCAACCTCTTCCCGAACCACGCGCCCGAGACGGTCGAGAACTTCGTCGGGCTCGCCAAGGGCGAGAAGGCCTACGACGCCGGCAACGGCCGCAGCGGCCCCTTCTACGACGGCCTCGGCTTCCACCGGGTCATCGAGGGCTTCATGATCCAGGGCGGCTGCCCGCTGGGCACCGGCACCGGCGGCCCGGGCTACACGTTCAAGGACGAGATCCACCCCGAGCTCGTCTTCGACAAGCCCTACCTGCTCGCGATGGCCAACGCCGGCCCGGGCACCAACGGCTCGCAGTTCTTCATCACCGTGGGCGCGACCCCGTGGCTCAACCGCAAGCACACGATCTTCGGCGAGGTGGCCGACCAGGCCTCGCGCGACGTCGTCGACGCCATCGCCACCACCAAGACCGGCCCGGGCGACCGCCCCGTCGAGCCGGTGGTCTTCGAGTCTGTCGAGGTCGTCGGCTGAACCCGACGCCCCCGCCGGCCGGGGTGCCGACCTGTTACCGGCACCCCGGCCGCGAGACCCACATCTCCTGCCAGCGCTGCGGCCGCCCGATCTGCCCGGACTGCATGACCGACGCCGCCGTCGGCTTCCAGTGCCCCACCTGCGTGGCGGAGGGGGCGCGCTGCACGCGCGCCGGCCGGGCCACCTACGGCGGCCGGGCCAGCAGCAACCCGATGCTCACCTCGAGCGTGCTGATCGGGATCAACGTGGTCGTCTGGATCGCGATCCTGGTCACCGGCGGCAACCGCAGTCGCCTCGTGGACCTGCTGGGCCTGCACACCGACGGCGGGTGCTTCTTCGTCACCGGTGACGGCCGCGCCAGCTTCGACGCCGGCGCCACCCCCGCCATGTGCGGGGACTTCTACGTCGGGGGCGTCGCCGACGGCTGGCTGTGGCAGCTGCTCTCCAACGCCTTCGTGCACGTGGAGATCTGGCACATCGCCGGCAACATGCTCGCGCTGGCCTTCCTCGGTCCGCAGCTGGAGGCCGTGCTCGGTCGCGCCCGGTTCGTGGCGCTCTACCTGCTCTCCGCGCTGGCCGGCTCCGTCGCCGTCTACCTGCTGGTGGGCCCCGCCACCGTCACCTACGGCGCCTCGGGTGCGATCTTCGGCCTGGTGGGCGCCCTGGTGGTGCGCACCCTCAAGGTCGACCGCGACCTCTCCGCGCTGCTGCCGTTGCTGGTGATGTCGGCGGTGTTCACCTTCGTCATCCCCGACATCTCCTGGCAGGGTCACCTCGGTGGCTTCCTCGGCGGCCTGGCCACCATGGCGCTGCTGGTCTACGCCCCGCGCGGGCCGCGCCGCACCGCCGTCCAGGTGGCCGCGCTCGCAGGCCTGACGGTGCTGCTGGTGCTCGTCGTCCTGGCGCGCACGCTGGTCCTGGCCTGACCCTGGTTCTCCCCAGCTGTGGAGAAGGCTGCGGATAACTACACGCGTGTAACTCTCCACAGGGTTCTCCCCAGGTGTGGAGAACCGTCGGAGTGCGACCCGCCGCGCTGACCGCCCCACTCGCCTGTGGACGAGAGGTGGGCCGAACGGGACGGGACCGGGCGCTCGATCACGGAACAGGGGGGCCAGAATCCTGGCCCCCCTGTTCCGCGATCCCACGTGGACGTGGGATCACCCCCGGCACCCACGCGCCGGCGCCGACTCACTCCCAGCGGGTGGCGAACGCGAAGCCGACGGCCATGAAGCCGATGCCGACGACCAGGTTGGAGTTGCCCAGGTCGTTCATCACCGGGATGCCGCCGGCGTCGGCGGAGTTGCTGAACAGGTAGAACGTGCAGATCCAGATCAGGCCGAGCACGAAGCAGCCGAGCATGCCCACGACGACGCCGCGGCCGCGGCCCAGCGGGGTGGTGGGGTGCGCGGAGACCATCAGGCCCAGGAAGAACGCGCCGAAGCCGATCACGTAGTTCCACCCGGCGAGGTCGGCCATGAACGCGGGACCGCCCGCCGCGGGGGCGGGGACCACGGTGGGGTCGACCCGCACCGCGGCGTAGTAGTAGGCGATCCACGCGAGACCGGCCACCACCAGCACGATCGCGAGCACCAGGCGCGCACTCACCACCGGCGGGCGGTTGGGGTCGACGAACTGCTGCTCGGACTTCTCGGTCTTGGCCACGGGGGCTGACTCCCTACCTGCGACGGCGTGCTGGATCGATGGGCGTGCTGGTCGACGGGCGTGCAGTCGACGGGCGTGCTGGCGTGGGCGCACGCCCCGGTTACCTTAGTGGGCGTGACCGACGTTGCCACGCGAGCCCCGGAGACGGGCCCCGAGCCGGACCCCGCCGAGGGCGGGGTCGCGGGTGGGCGACGTCGCGGAGCGTGGCGCTGGGGCACCCCGGTGGTGCTGCTGCTCAGTGGCGCGCTGTTCACGATCAGCTACGCCAACAGCGACGGCACCGACCTGCGGCCGGGCCGCTACACCGACCTGGCCGCCCTGGTGGAGGCCGAGTCGGACTCCTACGACGCGCTGCGCGTGGAGGTGGACGACCTCGACTCCCAGATCGAGCGGCTCAGCGCCGGCATCGCCGGCACGCGCGTGCAGCGGCTGCGCCGCGAGGTCGCCCGGCTCGAGCCGAGCGCCGGGCTGACTCCCGTGAGCGGCGAGGGGATCACCGTCAGCCTGGCCGACGGCCCCTCGGAGAACGTCGACGCCGCCGAGGCCGCCGGGTACAGCCTGAACCGGCTCGTGGTGCACCAGCAGGACATCCAGGCGGTCGTCAACGCGATGTGGCTCGGCGGCGCCGAGGCGGTCACCCTCCAGGGCCAGCGGATCGTCAGCACCACCGGCATCCGGTGCGAGGGCAACGCCGTCACCCTGCAGGGCATCCCCTACGCGCAGCCGTTCGTGATCTCCGCCGTCGGCGACCCGGACCGGCTGCAGGCGGCGCTGGAGGGCGACGCCGACGTGCAGGCCTACCGCGACGACGCCGCCAACCCGCTGCTCGAGATCGGCTTCGACCTCGACGCCGAGGACGACATCGAGGCCCCGGCCTACGAGGGTCTGCTCGACCTGGGCTACGCCCGCCCGCTCACGAGCTGACCGGTCGGACCCCACCGGCCCGACGACCGGCCCGACGACCCGCCCGCCGACCGGCCCGCGTGCCCGCCCCGCGCGGTGGCAGCGCCTGGCGCTGGGGCACCGGGTCCGGCGGCAGGGGCTCGGTGGGCTGGTCGGTGGGCTCGTCGGTGGGTGTCTCGGTCGGGGTCTCCGTGGGCGTGGGCTCCTCGGTGGGCTCCACGTAGGTGCTCACCACGATCGTCACCACCGTTCCCTGCGGCACCGGCTGCCCCACCTCGGGGCTCTGCTGGGCCACCTCGCCGTTGGGCACGTCCTCGAGCGTCGGGTTCTCCACCACCGAGGGCACGAACCCGGCCTCGGTGATCAGGCGCTCGGCGTCCTCCCGGGTCTCCCCGACGACGCCGGGCACCTCCTCGGGGCCGTCGGAGTAGAAGATCGTCACGGTGCTGCCGTCGGCCACCGTGGCGCCCGCGGCCGGGTCGGTGCGCAGCACCTGGTTCGCCGGCTCGTCGGAGTCCTCCTCCTGGGGATCGGGACTGAGGCCCACTTGGCGCAGCTGCGCCGCGGCCTCGCCGCGCGGGATCCCGGTGACGGACGGCACCTGCACCTGGGGTCGGCCCTCCGAGATCACCAGCGTCACCGTGGCGCCGGGGTCGACCATGTCGTCGGGGCCGGGGTCCTGGCGGATCACGCGACCCTGGGCCACGTCGGTGCTGGTCTCGGTCTGGATCGGTCCGACCACGAAGCCGGCCTCGGAGAGCATCTCGCGGGCCGTGGTCTCGGTCCGGCCGGCCACGTCGGGCGGGGACACCTGCTCGGGGGCCTGCTCGAAGAGCCGCGGCCACAGGAAGAACGCAGCCAGGATGAGTCCGACGACCAGCAGCCCGAGCAGCACCCACCACCCGGCACGGCTGCGCTGGGGCTCGTCCTCCGCGAAGTCCTCGTCCACGGGCAGCGGCCGCGGCGTCACCGGGGTGGGTGCGACGGCGCGGGGCTGCTGCTGCACCACCGTGGTGGGCGTCGGGTCGGGCGGGGGCGGCGGCACGCTGACGTTGACCGGACGCCCGGCCAGGTAGCTCTCGATGTCGCCGCGCATGTCGGCCGCCGACTGGTAGCGGTCCTCCACGCGCTTGGCGAGGCTCTTCATCACGATGGCGTCGACCTCGGGCGGCAGGTCGGTGTCGTGGTCCGAGGGAGGCGTCACCGGCTCGCGGACGTGCTGGTAGGCCACCGCCACCGGGCTGTCGCCCACGAACGGCGGGCGACCGGTGAGCAGCTCGTAGAGCAGGCAGCCGGCCGAGTAGACGTCTGAGCGCGAGTCGACGGTCTCGCCGCGCGCCTGCTCCGGGCTGAGGTACTGGGCGGTGCCGACGACGGCCGCGGTCTGGGTCATCGTCGAGGCGGCGTCGCTCACGGCGCGGGCGATGCCGAAGTCCATCACCTTGACGTCGCCGCTGGGCGTGAGCATCACGTTGCCGGGCTTGATGTCGCGGTGGATGATGCCCGCGCGGTGGCTGTAGTCGAGCGCCGCCAGGACGCCGCTGCTGATCTCCAGCGCCCGCTCGGGCAGGATCTTGCGTCCCTCGCGCAGGATGTCGCGCAGGGTCCGGCCCGCCACGTACTCCATGACGATGTAGGGCTGGGCGACCCCGGAGCCGTCGGTGGCGGTCTCCTCGCCGGTGTCGTAGACGGCCACGATCGAGGGGTGGTTGAGCGAGGCCGAGCTCTGCGCCTCGCGGCGGAACCGGGCCTGGAACGTCGCGTCGCTGGCCAGGTCGGTGCGCAGGCGCTTGACGGCGACCGTGCGGCCCAGCCGCGAGTCGGTGCCCTTGCGCACCTCGGCCATGCCACCGCGGCCGAGCAGCTCGCCCAGCTGGTAGCGCCCGCCGATCAACGGGGTGTCACTCACCTGGGACCTCCTCGCCCCGTCCCACGGGTGCGGCGTCGGGTGCGGTGTCGGGTGCGGTGCCGGGGCCCGCCGTCGGGGCCGCCGCGGGAGCGCTGGGAGTCGCCGGCAGCTCCTCGGTGGGCTCCTGCGTCGGCTCCTCGGTGGGCTCCTCGGTGGGCTCCTGCGTCGGCTCCTCGGTGGTGGGCTCCTCCGTGGGCTCCTCGGGCGTGGGCTCCGGGGTCGGCTCCTCGGGCGGGGGCTCCTCGGAGGGCGCCTCCTCGGTGGGCTCCTCGGCGGGCTCGCTCTCCTGCGTCGGCGCCTGCGAGGAGGGCTCCCGGGTGGGCCGCGGGTCCGGGTCCTCCTCGTCGTCACCGCCGCCCCCGAGGGCCAGCACCAGCACCGCGACGGCGGCGGCCAGCAGCAGCACCAGGCCCAGCACCAGCCAGACGCCGGAGCGGCGCCGCTCGGGCTCCTCGGGCGGCAGCGCCACCGGCACGACCGGCTCGGCGGGCGTGGCCGGGGCGGCCACCGGACCGGCACCGGTCGCGGGCATCACCTGGGTGGCCCCCGCGGCCGGCATCTCGGGTGCCACCGGCACCACGGGCGGCACCGGCGCCATCCTGACCGCGGTGGCCGGGTCGCGCAGCGCGACCGCGAAGGCGGTGCCGTCGGCGAAGCGGTCGGCGGGGTCCTTGGCCAGCGCGCGCTGCACCACCGCGGCCAGGTCGGAGGGCACGTCGGGGGGCAGGTCCGGCACCGGCTCGCGCAGGTGGGCCAGCGCCGTCGCGACGGGCGAGTCGGCCTCGAACGGACGGCGTCCGGCCAGGCACTCGAAGGCGACGACGCCCAGCGAGTAGACGTCGGAGCGCGGCGTCGCGGTCTCGCCGCGGGCCTGCTCGGGTGAGAGGTACTGCGGGGTGCCCATCACCGCGCCGGTCTGGGTCAGCCCGACGGCGTCCGCGGCCCGCGCGATGCCGAAGTCGGTGATCTTGACCTGCCGCTGGGGGGTCACCATCAGGTTGGCGGGCTTGATGTCGCGGTGCACGATGCCGGCCGCGTGCGCCGCGCCCACGGCGTCGCCGGCCTGCGCCATCAGGTCGCGCAGCACCTCGCGGTCCAGCGAGCGGCCGTCGTCGACGCCGCGGCGCAGCAGCGTGCTCAGCGGCTCGCCGTCGATCAGCTCCATCACGAGGAAGGGCCGCAGCGAGCCCGAGCCGTCGTCGCTCGTGCTCTCGCCGACGTCGAAGACACCGGCCACGTTGGGGTGGTGCAGCGCGGCGGCGTGCCGCGCCTCGATCTCGAAGCGCTGGCGGAAGGCGGGGTCGTCGGCGTACTCGGCCTTGAGCAGCTTGACGGCGACCTCGCGGCCCAGCGTGGTGTCGGTGCCGCGCCACACCTCGCCCATGCCGCCGGTGGCGATGCGGGAGTCGAGGCGGTAGCGGCGCCGGTCGTCGGCGAAGCGCTCGGGACCCCCGCCGGGGCCGGGCGCCGCCGTGGCCTGGGTCGGGGGGAGGTCGTCGCTCACTGGATCACCGCCTCCATCACGGCCTTGGCGATGGGGCCACCGATGCTGCCGCCGCCGATCTCGCCGCGCGGGATGTCGGCGGACTCGATCATCACCGCGACCGCGACCTGCGGGTCGTCGGCGGGAGCGAAGGAGGTGAACCACGCGTAGGGCGGCACGTCGTCGATGCCGGACTGGGCCGTGCCGGTCTTGCCGGCCACCTGCACGCCCTCGATGGCGGCGGGGTTGGCGGTGCCCTCGTCGACGGTGGCGACCATCAGCTGGGTGAGCTCCTCGGCGGTGGAGGAGCTGACCGCCTGGCTGAGCTCCTCCTCGTCGGTCTGCTCGAGGTCCTGGTAGTCGGCCGACTGCACCTTGTTCACCACGTAGGGGCGCATCACGGTGCCGTCGTTGGCGATGCCGGCGGCCACCATTGCCATCTGCAGCGGGGTGGCCGAGACCTCGAACTGGCCGATGCCGGTCTGCCCGACCTGCGGCTCGTTGGGGTCCTCGGGGTAGACCGAGGTGGCGGCGGGCCGGATGTCGCTGAACACGTCGGAGTTGAACCCGAACGCCTCGGCCTGCTCGAGCATGGCCTCCGAGCCGACCTCGACGGCCATCCGCGCGAAGACGGTGTTGCAGGAGTTGGCCATCGCGGTGGTGAAGCTGACCTGGTCGGTGTCACAGGCGGTGCGGCCGTCGTTGTCGATCAGGCCGGTGTCGCCGCTGGTCTGCGGCAGCTGGTAGCCGGGGCCCGAGGGCACGTCGTCGTCGGCCTGCAGGTCGAGGCGCTCGATGCCGGCGGCGGCCGTGACCAGCTTGAAGGTGGAGCCGGGGGGCAGCCGCTTGTTGATCGCGCGGTTGATCAGCGGCTCGGAGTCGTCGGCGAGCAGCCGGTCGTAGGTGTCGGTGACCGACTGCAGGTCGTGGGAGGCCAGCTCGTTGGGGTCGTAGGAGGGGATCGAGGCCATCGCCAGGATCTTGCCCGTGCTGGGCTCGATGGCCACGACCGACGCCTCGGCGCCCTGGGGCAGCTGGTCACGCAGCGCGGTGTAGGCGGCCTCCTGGGCGGCCGGGTCGATGGTGAGCTCGACGTTGCCGCCCTGGTTGCCCTCGTTGCTGAGCAGGTCGACCAGCCGGGTCACGAACAGCCGCGGGTCCTCGCCCGAGAGCACCTCGTTCTGGCTCTGCTCGAGGGCGGTCTGGGTGTAGAAGGAGAAGAACCCGGTCAGGTGGGCGTAGGCCAGGGGCGAGGGGTACTGCCGCTGGAACTGGTACTCGTCGTCGCTGGGCACGCTCTCGGCCACGGGGTCGCGGCCCACCAGGATCGCGCCGCGCTCGCGGGAGAAGGCGGCCTCGATGATGCGACGGTTGTTGGGGTCCTTGTTGTAGTCGCCGGCGGCCCAGAACTGCAGGTAGGTCGCGTTGGCCATCAGCGCCACGAACAGCAGCAGGCAGAACACCGCGATGGTGCGGATCGGCTTGTTCACGCGGGGCTCTCCTCTCGGGTGCTGGCCTGGGTGCTCAGGCTCGGGATGGTCTCGGACCGGGCGGGACGCGGGCTCCTCACAGCTTGATCACCTGCGTGCTCTGGTCGTCCACGGGCTCCTCGTCGTCGGCCGAGAGGTCGGGCACCGGGCGGCGGGCCTGGTCGGAGACCCGCAGCAGGAGCGCCAGGATCGCCCAGTTGGCCACCAGCGAGGAGCCGCCGTAGGAGAGGAAGGGCGTCGTCAGGCCGGTGAGCGGGATCAGCCGGGTGACGCCGCCGATGACCACGAAGACCTGGAGCGCGAAGATCGCGGCCAGGCCGGTGGCCAGCAGCTTGCCGAAGCCGTCGCGGCAGACCAGCGCGGCGCGCAGCGCGCGCTCCACGATGAGCCCGTAGATGAGGATGACGGCGATGACGGCGGTGAGGCCGAGCTCCTCGCCGATCGCGGCGACGATGAAGTCCGACTCGGCGTAGGGGATGCGACCGGGGTCGCCCTCGCCGAAGCCGCGGCCGACGAGGCCGCCCCAGCTCATGCCGAACAGCCCCTCGACCAGCTGGCCGCTGCCCGGCGTCTGGTCGAAGTACTCCATGGGGTCGAGCCAGATGTTGACCCGGTTCTGGACGTGGCCGAGGGCGGAGTACGCCGCTGCCGCGCCCCCGAAGAACAGCAGACCGCCCACGACGAGCCAGCCGGGCCGCTCGGTGGAGACGTAGAGCATCACCAGGAACAGGCCGAAGAACAGCAGGCTGGAGCCGAGGTCGCGCTGGAAGACGAGCACGCCGAGGCTGATCAGCCACATGGCCAGGATCGGCCCCAGGTCGCGGCCGCGGGGCAGGTCGACGAAGACCACCCGGCGACCGGCCAGGGCCAGCGCGTCGCGGTGCAGCACGAGGTAGCCGGCGAAGGCCACCACCAGCATCACCTTGGCGACCTCGCCCGGCTGGAAGCTGAACGGGCCGACGCCGATCCAGATGCGCGCGCCGTTGATCGTCTTGCCGACGCCCGGGACCAGCGGGAGCAGCAGCAGCAGGATCGCCGCCAGCCCCGAGGTGTAGGTGAACCGACTGAGCATCCGGTGGTCGCGCACCACCAGCAGGGTGATGACGAACAGCGCGACGCCCACCGTCATCCAGGTGAGCTGCTGCGGGGCGAAGGTGGTGTCCTCGGCGAGGTCGAGGCGGTTGATGACGGCCAGACCGAGGCCGTTGAGGCCGGCCACGAGCGGGAGCAGCACCGGGTCGGCGTAGGGGGCGACGAAGCGCACCACCACGTGGGCCCCCACCAGCAGGGCGGCCAGCCAGCTGCCGTAGCCGATCAGGTCGACCGGCACGGTGCCCTCGACGCCCAGCCCGACGGCGGCGTAGGCGCCGATGCCGACGGCGAGCGCCAGCACCAGCAGGAACAGCTCGGCGCCGCGGCGACGGCGGTGCACGAACCCCAGGAAGGTGGGTGTGGCCGCACCGCCCTCGGCCGTGCTCGCTCCGCGCGCCATCAGACCGATCCCTCCGCGGCGGCGTCGTCCTCGTTGCACGGCCGGGTCTCCTGCTCGGCGGCCAGGTCGGCCAGCTGCTGCACGAGCGCCTCGGCGGCCTCCAGGTCGGCGACCGAGACGCCGTCGGCCACCCGGTCGCGGTCGATCTGGCACAGCGAGGCCACCTCGACGTCGCTGGTGCTGTGCACGCGGTTGAGCTCCAGGCCGGGCAGGCTGGCGTCGACCCCGCGGAAGATGGCGACGCGGCCGTCGTCCTGGGCCACGTAGAACTGCGCCTGCGACCACGACCACGCGGCGGCGCCCGCGATCCACACCAGGCCCACGACCACGGCCAGCGCCAGCAGCCGCGATGCCCACTGGAAGCGGCGCGGCGGCCGCGGGGCGTAGCGGGCGGTCTCGGGGTCGACCGGCGGGTCCGCGACGACGGCGAAGGGCAGGTCGGCGGGGATCTCGGCGTCGATCGGCTCCAGCTCGCCGGTGTCACCGGAGCGGTGGCCGCGGAAGAGGCTGCCCATGCCGGCGGCCACGCCGCCGCCGCGGCCGACCCGGCGGCGCAGCTCGGAGGCGGCGCCCACCAGGAGCGGCTCCAGCTCGCCGTAGGCGGGGTCGGCCTCGGCCTGCTCGGCGGTGACGACGTCGGCCACCAGGCAGGTGACGTTGTCGGAGCTGCCGGCCTCGAGGCTGGCGCGCACCAGCTCGACGGCGGCGAAGTCGGGGGTGCCCATGGAGAGCACGTCGGCCAGGCGACCGTCGTCGAGCACGCCGCTGGCGCCGTCGCTGCACAGCAGCAGCCGGTCGCCGGCCACCAGCTCGAGCACGAACAGGTCGGGCTCGGCCTCGTGGATGCCGTCGAGGGCCTTGAGGATCAGGTTGCGGTGCGGGTGGGTGCGGGCCTCGGCCTCGGTGATCCGGCCCTCGTCGATCAGGCTCTGCACAAAGGTGTGGTCGGTGGTGAGCTGGCTCAGCTCGCCCTCGCGGAACAGGTAGGCACGGCTGTCGCCCACGTGGCCGATGCCCAGCCGGGCGCCGTCGAAGAGCGCGACGGTGGCGGTGGTGCTGGTGCCGTTGAGCGCGGGGTCCTCGTCGACCAGGCGGCCGATGCGCACGTGCGCCTCGTGCAGCTGGTGCGCCACGCGGTCGGTCAGCGCGCGACCACCCGAGGGGGCGGGCGTCCCGTCGGCCGGGGTGCTGGGAGCGGTGCTGGTGGGGGCGGTGCCCTCGTCGGTGACGGCGGGGGTGTCGACCAGGGTCTCGGCCGGCTGCCGGCTCTGCTGGGGGGCCGGCGGCGGCACGTCGAGCTCGCGCAGCTCGCTGACGGCGGTGCTGGAGGCGACGTCGCCCCGCGCCGCGCCGCCCACGCCGTCGCACACCGTGAGCAGCCAGGGCCCCGCGTAGCCGGAGTCCTGGTTGTCCTTGCGGACCCGCCCGACGTCCGAGATCGCCGAGTAGTGGAGCCGCAGGCCGGGGGAGGTCACTTGCGCAGCTCCAGGATCGTCTTGCCGATCCGGACCTGGGTGCCCAGCGTGATGGTGGTGGGCTGGGTGATGCGCACGGTGCCGATGTAGGTGCCGTTGGTGGACCCGAGGTCCTCCACGAACCACTGGTCGCCGGCGGCGGCGATCCGGGCGTGGCGGGTGCTCACGTAGTCGTCGTCGAGGCGGATGGCGGCGTCGGTGCCGCGGCCGATCAGGATGGGTGCCTCGGCGAGCGCGGCGGTGGCGCCCTCGTTGCCACCGGCGGTGACGACCACCTGGGTGGGCGAGCCGCGGCGCTTGGAGGGCTGCTTCTGCTTGCGGCCCTTCGGGGTGGCGTCGCGGCGGGCGTTCTCGGGCACGCGCGCACCGAACATGTCCGAGCGGATCACCGAGATGGCGGAGAGCACGAAGATCCACAGGATCGCCAGGTAGGCCATCCGGATCAGGAAGAGCGTGAGCTCAGACACCGGCTGCCCCCTCGCGGCTCATCCGCACGGTCATCGTCGTGTTGCCGATCTTCACGGTGCTGCCCTCGTGCAGCACGGCGCGGGGCACCTTGCGACCGTTGACCAGCATGCCGTTGGTGGAGCCCATGTCGTGCACCTCGAGCTCGGGGTCGGTGGTCTCGGAGCCCAGCGAGAGCACGAGGAACTCCACGTGCTTGCGGCTGACGCCGGGGTCGTTGATGCGCAGGTCGGCCTCGGTGCCGCGACCGACCACGAGCCCCGGGGGCTGCAGCGGGTGGCGGGTGCCGTTGACCTCGAGCACGGCACGGGCCCGGCTGACCTGGGTGTGCGTGCTGTGGCCGGTGACCTGCGCCTGGGCCTGGCTGCGCACCCGGAACCGGCCGGTGGTCAGCTCGTCGGTGGACTCGAACCCGATGCTGATGGGGCCCGCGAACACGTAGGACTGGGCGTCGGCGTGGTCCTGCAGCTGGTCGGTGAGCTCGCGGGCCAGCGTGGAGCTGTAGGGCGAGAGACGCTCCATGTCGGTCTGCGCCAGCTCCACGTGGAACGCGTTGGGCACCAGCCGGCGGTCGCGGGAGAGGATCTGCGCGTTGTTGTCGAGCTCGCGCTGCAGCGCGGCCGAGATCTCCACCGGCTGCACCGCGCTGCGGAACGCGCGGGCGAAGACCCCGGAGACCATCTGCTCGAGGCGGCGCTCGAAGTCCTGCAAGCCCACGGGGACCTCCTCTCGGCTGGCTCTCTGCTGGCGGGTCGGGTCGTGCTCGTCTCGGTGCTGTCTGGATGTCACGGCAGGCGTCAGCGACCCACCGTAGGTGAGGCCGGGTCGATCGTAGCGAGGTCGACGCCGCGTCCCGGGTACCCACCCGCGCGCGGGACGCCCCCTGCGACCGAGCCCGCGCAGGTCTCCGGCCGTGGCCGACCGGCCCGGTTTGGGGCCGGGCACCGCCCTGGGATAACCTCGGCGGGCTACTTGCGCGAGTGGCGGAATAGGCAGACGCGCACGGTTCAGGTCCGTGTGTCCGAAAGGACGTGGGGGTTCAACTCCCCCCTCGCGCACCAGATCACCACGACGGCCCCGGGAGCTTTCCCGGGGCCGTCGTCGTGTCACCGGCCCCTGTACCGTGGAGGTCGAAGGGGAGTACCCCGCCAACGGGCCGTCGTCATTCCGGTCGGCCATGCCGACCCGGTGGTCCGCCTCGTCCGACGGCGAGGTGGGGAAGACCTTCCGACTCGATCGGGAGGACACGTGCGCCACGACCCCTACCCCCGGCCGTACCCCCGGGCGGTGACCGCAGCGCGCCGGCGGGGCGCGGCGCGTGCCGGCGTCCCTCCTCCCGTCGTCTCCCGACGCCCTGATCCCGGGCGGTCCACCCACGGACGACGCCCACGACCCTGGAGACGAGAGACATGACGACGGACACCCCCACGAACAGCCCGGCCACCGCCCCGGCCACCAATCCGACCACCACCCCGACCGGCGAGCACGGCGCCGGGGGCGGCGCCGACCTGGTGGCGCGGCCGGACCGACCGGTCGCCGTCGACGGTCCGGCCCCCTGGCAGGAGCCGGCGGAGCTGGAGCAGGCCCGCGACCTGGGCTGGGTGCTGGTGGTGCTGAGCGCGACCTCGGCGCTGCTGGCCTCCTGGATGATGTTCCCGAAGGACGCCGTCGGGATGTCGGCGGGCTACTGGGTCTCCCTGCTGGCGACGATCGCGCTGGTGGCCGTGGTGTGGCTGCGCAGCACCCTGCCCGCGGCGCCGGCGATCGGGGTCACCCTGCTGGCAGGCCTGGGCATGACCCTGCTGGGCGTCCTGATGGACTACCCGACGACGGTCGCCGCGGTGATGGCTGCCGGTGGCGTCGGCATCGCGCTGGGTGCGCTGATGCAGACGTCGCGGCGTGCCTCGTGACGACCACCCGGGCGGTCACGTGCGGCCGTCCAGCCGCTGCAGCACCGGCCTGCTGACCGGCAGGCGTGCCGCGACGGCGTCCGCCTCCGCGGCCTCGTCGTCGCGGCCCAGCCGCCGCAGCAGCACCGCTCGGGCGGCGTGCCAGTAGGGGTAGTCCTGCAGTCCCTCGATGGCGTCCACCAGGGCCAGGCCCGTGGACGCGTCGTCCGCGTGCGCGACGGCGACAGCCCGGTTGAGGGCGACGACGGGGGAGGGGTCCAGGCGCAGGAGCACGTCGTACCAGCTGACGATCGCCGCCCAGTCGGTCTGCTCGAAGGTGGGTGCGAGGGCGTGGCAGGCGGCCACGGCGGCCTGGACGACGAAGCGGTGCGGGCGGCCGGCCGGGTCCGCCCCGGCGCGGCGCAGCGCCTCGCCGAGCAGCTCGACGCCCTCCCGGATCGCCTCGGCGTCCCACGTGGCGCGGTCCTGGTCGGCCAGCAGCACGGCTGCGCCGTCCGGGCCCACCCGGGCGGCGCGGCGGGAGTCCTGCAGCAGCGCCAGGGCCAGCAGCCCGAGCGCGCCGGCGTCGTCGGGTTGCAGCCGCACCAGCAGGCGGGCCAGGCGCAGCGCCTCGGCCACGAGCGGCGGCCGGGTGAGCGCCTCGCCCGACGTGGCGGCGTACCCCTCGTTCAGCATCAGGTGCACGGTGGCGAGCACACCCTCCCAGCGCTCCGGCAGGGCGTGGTCGGGCGGCACCGCGTAGGGGATGGCGGCGTCGCGGATCTTGGCGCGCGCCCGCACCAGACGCTTGGCCACGGCGTCGGTGGTGGTGAGCAGTGCTCTGGCGATCTCCGGCTCGGTCAGCCCGCCCAGCGTGCGCAGTGCCAGTGCCACGCGGCTCGTCGTCGGCAGTGCGGGGTGGCAGCAGGTGAAGAGCAGCCGCAGCAGGTCGTCGTGCAGCACGCTGGGCTCGAGGTCGGCGGTCCAGCCGGGGCGCAGCTCGGGATCGGTGGCCACGGCACGCTCCTCCCGGGCTCCGCGGCTGCGCGCCTGGCGCAGCAGGTCGATGGCGCGGCGGCGGGCGGTGAGCCGCAGCCAGGCCGTGGGGTTCGGGGGCAGGCCGTCGCGCGGCCACGCCTCGAGCGCGCGGAGGACGGCGTCCTGGACGGCGTCCTCCGCGAGACCGAGGTCGCCCACCTGCCTGGCCAGGGTGGCCAGGACGTCGCGACCCGACTCCCGCACGAGGGTCGCGAGAGCCTCGGTCTCGTGGGCGGGCGTCGGGTCGTCGGGCACGCGATCAGCCCATCGGGAGGACGGGCCGCACCTCGACGGCGCCGTTCCACGCGGCGGGGATGGTGGCGGCCACCTCGATCGCGTGGTCGAGGTCGGTGCACTCCATCAGGAAGAACCCGGTGAGCACCTCCTTGGTCTCCGCGTACGGCCCGTCGGCGACGACGACCTCCCCGCCCTTGCCCCGGGCCCGCACGGTGGTGGCGGTGCGGTCGGGAAGAGCGCGGCCCCGCCGCGCAGGATCTCTGCGGCGGAGGCGGAGAAGGCGCCGTACTCGCCCATCTCGGCGGCGTGCCCGGGGGCGGTCCAGTCGGTGTCGTGGGTGTAGATGATCGCGGCGTACAGCGGCATGTCGGCTCCTCGGGTGACGGGACGACCAGGTGCCGTCCTCACCATGCTCACGACGCCGACCCGGCCCGTCAGGACATCGGCGCCGGACGAGGTGCTCGTGGTCTGGACCGGTGGCGGTCGGCCAGAGCCGGACTCAGGCCACCCGCACCCAGCAGTCCTGCCCGCCGCGCTCCCACACCGGCTCGGGGAGCGTGACGCGCACCTGCAGCACCTCGGCGGTCTGCTCCGCGCCGGGCGCACCGTCGATCTCGAGGGTGCGGCTGGCGGCATAGCCGGTCTGCGTGCCGTCGTCGGTCGCGACGCCGGCGGTCACCTCCAGCCGCGACGGCTCGGTGGCGCGGGCGTCGACACGCACGGGGACGACGACCTCGGCCGCCTCGGCGTCGTAGCGGCAGGCACCGGCCAGACCGGCGGAGGCCTCGTCGGGCGCCGGCGGGGCCGCCGCGGCCCGCCACAGGCCGAGCGTCGTCCCGGCGAGCACCAGCAGCGCGACGACGAGCAGCGGACGCTCCCGCGCCCAGAAGCGGCGTACCTGTCCGACCACGTCTCCCCCCGGTGACGGTTCGATCTCGACTCCCTCGAACCTCTCAGCACCGGCGGGGTGACCTCAAGAACAGCCGGTCAACAACTCACCCACACTCCGCCCGACGCCGGATTGACCTCGACTGCGGTTGAAGTCCTACCGTCGAGGCCGATCGTGGACGTGACCGGGGAGGGGCGAGGATGAGCGACGTGACCGCAGCCGCCTCCACCTCCGTGCGCGAGGAGCTCGTGGGGCCGGGGAGGCGCCCGGTGACGGTCGGCATCGTGCTGCTGATCAGCCTGATCGCCTTCGAGAACATGGGCGTCAGCACCGCCATGCCGGCGCTGGTGGCCGACCTCGGCTCGGTGGACCTCTACGCCTGGCCGTTCGTCTCGTTCGTCGCGGCCTCGGTGCTGGGCACCGTGCTCGGCGGCCGCTGGTGCGACACCCACGGGGCCCGGTGGCCGCTGCTGGTGGCACCCGCGGTCTTCGGCGCCGGCCTGCTGGTCGCAGGCACCGCGGAGACCTTCGCCCAGCTGCTGCTCGGGCGGGTGCTGCAGGGGGCCGGCGCCGGCGTGCAGGGCGTCGCCGTCTACGTGCTGATCGCCGCGGTCTACTCCGCGGCGGCGCGGCCGGCGGTCTTCGGGCTGATCTCCTCCGCCTGGGTGCTGCCCTCGCTGGTGGGACCGCCGGTGGCAGGGCTCGTGACCGACACGGTCTCCTGGCACTGGGTGTTCCTCGGCCTGGTGCCGCTGGTCGTGCTCGCCATGGCGCTGGTGGCACCCGCCGTGCGGACCCTGCAGCCGCTGGCCCGCGGTGGCGACGGGGACGGCGACGGCGGCACGCGGCGTCCGCAGGTCCTCCTGCCCGCCACCGCGGCCGCGCTCGCCGTCGCGGCGCTCAGCTGGGCCGGGCAGGAGGCCGACGGCGGTGGCGCGGCGTCGTGGGTGGTCGGCCTGGTCGCCGCGGCGTCGCTCGGCGTGCTCGTGCCCGCCCTGCGCCGGCTGCTGCCGCCCGGCACCCTGAGCGCACGGCGCGGGGTGGCCGCCGTCGTGCTGTGCCGGGGGCTGATCGCCGGCGCCTTCTTCGCCACCACCGCCTACCTGCCGCTGCTGCTCACCGACGTGCACGGGTGGTCGCTGACGGCGGCCGGCACGCCGCTGATCGCGGGCTCGCTGGGCTGGTCGGCCTCCTCGGCCTGGCAGGGACGCCACCCCGACCTCGCCCGCCCGGTGCTGCTGCGGGTGGGCTTCGCGGGCGTCGCCGCCGGGGCGGCCGCGCTCCTGCTCGTGACGCCGACCTGGGGCGCCGCGTGGGTGGCCGTGCCCGCGTGGACCGTGGCCGGGCTGGGCATGGGGCTGGGCTTCTCGGCGATCTCCCAGCTGCTGCTGGAGGCCTCGCCGCCGGCGCTGGTGGGCGCCAACTCCGCCGCGGCCCAGCTGGGTGACGGCCTGGCGCAGGCCGTGTTCGTCGGTGTGGGCGGGGCGCTGGTGGCCACCGCCGCCACCGTCGCCCTCGGGCTGAGCGGCCTCGTGGTGGTGGTCGTGGCGCTGGCGGCCCTCGGCGTGTGGGTGAGCCCGCGCACCGCCGCACCTGCCCCGCGGTAGCCGGGGCGGGCAGTCTCCTCCCCAGGCGCGGGGCGGCCTACTGGTCCAGACGCCCACGGGGCCCTACGCTTGGCCCAACGGCGCCCTCGGGTGCCGTAGCGGCCCCTGGTCGACCGTGGGGGGAGAGCAGGGGCCGCGTCCCCCCGACCGGCGCCCCGTCCTGGGGATCGCACCTGGGGATCGCGCTCCTAGGCTGGCCGCATGCGCCCCTCCTCCGTGCTCGACGCCGTCCTCGACCGCTCGCTGGTCCTCGGCTACTCCAAGATCGGGCCGGCGCTGCGCCGCCGCTGGTGGCCGGCCGACCCGCCCGCCGGCGCCCTGGCCGGACAGCGCGTCGTCGTCACCGGCGCCACCTCCGGCATCGGCGAGGCGATGGCCCGCTCCTTCCTCGACCTCGGCGCCACCGTTCACCTGCTCGGTCGCAACCCCGAGAAGGTGGCCCGCTACGCCGCCGAGCTGCGCCGCGACGTGCCCACGGCCGAGGTCGTCGAGGAGGTCTGCGACGTCGGTGACCTCGACGCCGTCCGCGCCTGGTGCGCCGACCTCTCCGAGCGGGTCGAGGCGGTGCACGGCCTGGTGCACAACGCCGGCGTGATGACCAAGCAGCGCGAGGAGAGCGCGCAGGGTCACGAGCTGGGCCTGGCCGCCCACGTGCTCGGCCCGCACCTGATGAACGAGCTGCTGCTGCCGCTGCTGGGCGAGGGGGCGGGCACCGTGGTGTTCATGTCGTCGGGCGGCATGTACTCCGCCGGGCTGCGCACCGAGCCCGACGAGATCGAGTACCGCGAGTCGGAGTACGACGGTGTGCGCGCCTACGCCCGCACCAAGCGGATGCAGGTCGTGCTCGCCGACGCGTGGTCGCGCCGCCTGCGCGGCGGCCGGGTGCGGGTCGTGAGCATGCACCCCGGCTGGGCCGACACCCCCGGCGTCACCGACGCGCTGCCGGGCTTCGGCAAGCTGGTGGGCCCGATCCTGCGCGATGCCGCAGGGGGTGCCGACACCGCCGTCTGGCTCGTGGCGACCCGCCCCGCGTCCGCGCTGGAGGAGGACCACCAGTTCTGGCACGACCGTGCCCGCCGCCCCACCACCTATCCGGTGCAGCGGCGGCTCGACCCCACCGACGAGGGTCGCTTCCTGGCCTACGTCTCGCACTCCACCGACACCTCCGCGGCCTGGTAGGCGGGCTCGTGCGCAGCCGCGGCCGGGTGCTGCTGGCCCTGCTGCTGCTCGCGGTGGTGGTGAACCTGCCGGTGGTGCACGGTGCCTGGCAGCGCGCGCAGCTGGCGCGCGACGGCGTCGAGGTGCGGGCCCGGGCGCTGGAGGCGGGGGGTGACGGGTCGCTCGTGGTGCGGCTGCCGGAGGAGGTGGGCGATCGGGCGGTGCCCGAGACCGAGCGCGAGCAGTCGGTGCCCACCTCCGCCGAGGCCCTCGACGCCGCGCTGACCGCCGGGGAGACGACCGTGCGGGTGCTGCCCGGGCGGCCGCAGGTCCTCGAGCTGGCCGGCGAGGCGGGTGGCTCGGGCGGTGTCCTGGGTGTGGGCGGGGTGCTGCTCGGCGTCACGCTGCTCGCCGACCTGGCCCTGGTGCTGGCGGGGTTGCTGGCGTGGCGGTTCGCGGGACGCGTCGGCGTCGCCGAGCCCGAGGAGCCCGACGACTGGCCCTTCCACCCCGACCGGCGGCGACCGCCACCGGCCGGCTGAACCGGCGGGGCGCTGTGGTGGGGATGTCAGACTGACGGTATGACGACCTTGCACGACTTCACCGCCACCGCCATCGACGGTCAGGCCACGGACCTCTCCGCGTTCCAGGGCCAGGTGGTCCTGGTGGTCAACACCGCCTCGCAGTGCGGCTTCACCCCGCAGTACCAGGGGCTGCAGCAGCTGCACGACACCTACGCGGGCCAGGGCTTCACCGTGCTCGGGTTCCCGTGCGACCAGTTCGGTGGCCAGGAGCCGGGCGAGGACGCCGAGATCGCCGGCTTCTGCGAGCGCAACTTCGGCGTCACCTTCCCGCTGTTCAGCAAGGTCGAGGTCAACGGCGACGGCGCGCACCCGATCTACCAGTGGCTGCGCGACCAGAAGGGCGGCCTGATGGGCAGCAAGATCAAGTGGAACTTCACCAAGTTCCTGGTGGGCAAGGACGGGCAGGTCATCGACCGCTACGCCCCCACGACGAAGCCCGAGAAGATCAGCAAGGACATCGAGAAGGCGCTGGCCGGGTAACCGGCTCCCATGGCTACCTTCTCGGCGTCCACCTCCGCCCAGGCCGACGTCGACGCCGACCGTGCCGACATCTGGGCGGCCCTCACCGACCCCGCCCTGGTGGCGAAGCTGACGCCCTTCGTCAAGAGCATCGAGCCCGACGGCGAGTACTGGTTCTGGAGCATGAGCGGGTTCGACGTGCTCGGTCGCCGGATCTCGCCCGCCTTCACCGAGCGGATGGTCTTCGACGAGCCGCGCCGCATCGAGTTCCACCACGAGCCGCCCGAGGGCTCCCCCGAGCGCGCCGGCGTCAACGGCTGGTACGACCTCTCCGACGGCCCGAACGGCACGACGCGGCTCGAAACCAAGCTCGACATCTGCCTGGACGCGCCGCTGCCCAAGCTTTCCGCGCCCGCGGTGCGCACCGCGATGAAGGGCGTGATGGCGACCATGGGCGACCGGTTCAGCAAGAACCTGCTGGCCCACCTGGGCGTGCGGGGCTGACGGCGCGAGCCGCCGCTCGGCCGCGGGTCAGCCCAGCCCGAGCACCCGGCTGAGGAACTCGTTGCGGAAGCGGCCGGCGGGGTCGCGGCGGGCGACGACGGCGGCGGCCTCGCGCAGCCGGGGGTAGGCCGCGGCCAGCTGGTCGTGCGAGGCGGCGAACTGCTTGCCCCAGTGCGGGCGCGCACCCAGCGGGAGCAGCACCTGCTCGAGGAGGGCGACGGCCGCGGCGACCGCGTCGTCGTCGTTGCGCCAGGTGAAGTGCAGCGCCAGGCTGTCGCGCTGCCAGGCCGGGCTGAGCCACGCCTCGTCGGGCGCGACGCGGCGCACCTCGGCGACCCGCAGCGCCGGCGCCAGCTGCTCGCCCAGCCCGCGCAGCAGCTCGATCGCCTCGACGCCGCGCTCGACGTCGACGAAGTACTCGGTCTGGATCTCGTCGCCGACGCTGGGCACGCTGTCGGCCGAGAAGTGCGGGAGCCGCTCGTGCCAGGGGCCGGGCACGCCGCCCTGGGTGGTGACGCCGTCGGCCGGCACGCCGGGCACGGGGTGCACCGGCTCGTCGGCCTCGTGCCCGCCGAGCTCGTCCACGAGCCACTGGGGCCACCGGCTCGGCTGGTCGGGGGAGTCGACGGCGTGCTTGACCCAGGCCCGCACCGGCTCGCCCGGCAGGTAGCCGGTGAAGAGGCTGACGCTGTACGCGCTCGCCATCACCTCCTCCAGCTGCGGGAGGATCCGGTCCCAGGCGAGACCGCCGACGACGCGCTGCTCCACCTCGAACGTGGGCGCCAGCCGGTGCTCGACGGTGGTGACGACGCCGAGCGCGCCCAGGCCGACGACGGCGACCGGGAAGTCGGCGTCCTCGGCGGTGACGCGCTGCAGCTCGCCGTCGGCGTCGACCAGCTCGACGGCCACCACCGATGCCGCCAGCGCGGGGTTGCGCGCGCCGGAGCCGTGCGTGCCGGTCTGGACGGCTCCCGCGACGCTGAGGTGCGGCAGCGAGGCGAGGTTGGGCAGCGCCCACCCGGCGGCGTGCAGCTGCGCGGCCAGCGCGGCGTGGGTGAGCCCGCCGGACGCGCGCACGACGCGCGCGCCGGCGTCGACCTCCAGCTCGGCCGGCATCGCCGAGGTGGCCACGAGCACGCCGCCCGGCGCGCCGGCGTCGGCGATGCGGTTGAAGGAGTGGCGGCTGCCGACGGCGCGCACCTGGGCGCTGCTGCGCACCAGGGCCTGCAGGTCGGCCAGCGAGGTGGGGCGGTGGATCTCCGACGGGGTGTAGGTGACGTTGCCGCCCCAGTTCTGCACGCTCACAGGTGCCACTGTGCCCGGGTGGTGGTGGACGCCGCCGTCACACCCGCCCCACCTGCCTCGCGCGGGGGACCTGTCACGGACCGGGGGGCCAGAATTCCGGCCCCCCGGTTCCGCGATCCCACGTGGACGTGGGATCATCCCCACGCCCCTGTGCGCGCCCTCAGACCCCCGCGGAGACCGGCTCGCGGTCACCGGCGCCGGAGCCGGCGTCGGGGTCGCGTCGACCGGTGGAGCCGGCGGGGCGCTCGAGCTTCTCGCCCTCGACGTCGACGTTCGGCAGCAGCCGGTCCAGCCAGCGCGGCAGCCACCAGGCCTTCTCGCCGAGCAGGTACATCAGCGCCGGGATCAGCGTCATCCGCACCACGAAGGCGTCGAGGAACACCGCCACCGCCAGGGCGAAGCCCATGGACTTGATGATCGGGTCGTCGATCAGGATGAAGGCCGCGAACACCGAGATCATGATGACAGCGGCGGCGGTCACCACGCGGGCGCTGTTGCGGAACCCGTCGACGACGGCCTCCCGCGTGCCCATGCCGTGCACGTGCGCCTCGCGCATCCGGGTCACCAGGAACACCTGGTAGTCCATCGCCAGCCCGAAGACCAGCCCGATCAGGAAGATCGGGATGAAGCTGACGATCGGCTGGCCCTCCATGAGGCCGAGCGCACCCTCCTGGAAGATCAGGACGGTCAGGCCCAGGGTGGCGAGCACCGAGAGCAGGAAGCCCAGGGTGGCGGTGAGCGGCACCAGGATCGACCTGAAGACGATCATCAGCAGGATGAACGCCAGTCCGACGACGATCGCGAGGTAGATCGGCAGCGCGCTGGCGAGGCGCTCGGAGACGTCGACGGTGATCGCGGTCAGGCCGGTGACGCCGATCTCGGTGCCGGTCTCCTCCTCGATGCCCGACTGCCCGTCGCGCAGCGCCTGGAGCACCTCCTCGGTGTCCTGGTCCTCGGCGCCGGTGGCGGGCGTGACCAGCACCTGGGCGCCCGTGGCGGGGCCGGTCGGGGCGCCGTCGGCACCCAGGGGCGCGTTGGTGGCCACGACCTGGGCGTTGGCGACGCCGTCCTGGCCGCCCGCCCACTCCGCGACGGCGCCGAACGCGGCGCCGGCCTGCTCCTCGTCGAGACCGCGGGCGTCGACGACGACGGCGAGCGGCGCGTCGCGGCCGGGCCCGAACTCGGCGGCGATCAGGTCGGAGGCCTGGCGCTGCGTGGTGTCGCTGGAGGCGGTGGAGTCGGTCGGGAAGGCCAGGTACAGGTCGCGGATGGGCAGCGCGAGCGCACCGAGCCCGACCACGACCAGCAGGACGACGGCGACGGGGCGCTTGCCCAGGAGGCGGGCCCAGCGCACGCCGTTGTTGAGCACGCGGCCCTCGGCGTCGCGGGTGGGGCGGTAGCGCCGGACGACGCCCCCGAAGGAGCGCTTGCCCAGCATGCCGAGCACGGCCGGCAGCAGCGTGAGCGCCACCAGCACCGCGATCAGCACGGTGACGGCGGCCGCGATGCCCATGCTCGTCAGGAACGGGATCCGCACCACCGAGAGCGCGGAGAGGGCGATCAGCACGGTCAGGCCGGCGAAGACGACGGCGGAGCCGGCGGTGCCCACGGCGATGCCGATGGCCTGGCGCCGGTCGTCGGTGTGCTCGAGCTCGCTGCGGTAGCGGGCCAGGATGAACAGCGTGTAGTCGATGCCGACGGCCAGGCCGATCATCGTGGCCAGCAGCGGCGTGGTGGAGCCGATGTCGGTGAAGGCGGTCGCGGCGGTGATGCCGGCGACGCCGATGCCCACACCGAAGAGCGCGGTGAGGATCGGCAGGCCGGCTGCGACCAGCGAGCCGAAGGTGAGCACCAGCACCACCAGGGCCACGCCGATGCCGATCAGCTCGGAGGTCCCGCCCAGGTGGGGGATGGTCTGCAGGCCCGAGCCGTTGGCCTCGACGGTCAGGCCGCCCTCGCGGGCGTCGTCCATGACGTCGGTCAGCGCCTCCACGGTGGCGGGCTCGACGTCGGCGACGGTGTCGACGTCGAAGGTGAACGGGATCAGGCCGGTGGTGCCGTCTTCGCTGAGCGGGCTCAGCGCGTCGGCGTTGGCCTGGGCGACCTCCTCGGGCGTGCCGCCCTCGACGGCGGCGCCCACCAGCTGCTCGCGCTGAGCCTGCGCGGCGGTCACCGGGTCGGCCAGCGGAGCGACGTCGGCGGGCGGCATCTGCGGCAGCCCCTGCAGGGCGGCCACGAGCTCACCGACCTGCTCGGCGACGGCGGGGTCGCTGAGCTGCTGACCCTGCGGCGCCTGCACGACCACGGTGACGCTGGCCTGGTCGAAGGCGTCGACCGCGGTCGGGAACAGCTCCTGCTGCAGGGTCGCGGCCCGCTCGGAGGGGATGCCGGGGATCGAGAAGGTGTCCGACATCGGCTTGCTGAAGCCGGCGGCGAGCGCGCCGACGCCGATCAGGGCGACGAGCCAGGCGGCGACGACGACGGGCCAGCGCCGGTAGGCGGCCGATCCGAGTCGCTGGAGGAAGGTGGCCATGGGGTGGGGTCTCCTGGGTGTGGGGAAGGTGCGGTCTGGTGCGGGTCAGGCGAAGAGCTCGCGCGCGGCGGCGATCTGCTCGGTGAAGACGGCCTCGAAGGGCCGGTCGTCGGCGGCCTGCTCGGCGTCCGTGCGGGCGCCGTGCAGGGGGGAGGGCAGGCAGGAGTCGAAGATCGCGACGACGAGCCGGATCAGCAGCTGGGCCCGGCTGCGGCCGAAGTCCTCGCCCTCGCGGGCCAGGATGACGTCGACGTACTCGCCGACCATCAGCTCGAAGCGCTCGTGGGCGGCCGCGAGCAGCTTGGGGTCGCTGGCCACCACGCGCTGGCCGCGCTCGAGCTCGGCGCGGCCGAGGTCGTCGTCGGTGATCAGGCGCAGCGCCACGTGCACGACGTCGTCCATCAGCCGGCCCGTGGGACCGCCGGCGCGGAAGACCTCGACGCCCTCGTCGTCCTGCTGGGGGACGCCGCCGAGGACGGCGTCGATCTTGCTCGGGAAGTAGTTGAACAGGGTGCGGCGCGAGACCTCGGCGGCCTCGGCGAGGTCGTCCATCGTGAAGCCGTCGAGACCGTGCTCGAGGGTCAGCTCCTGGGCGCAGGCCACGATCCGGCGCTCGGTGGCGAGGCGCCGCGCCTCCCTCGTGTTTGCACTCTGACTCATGGAGTGCAGTTTTGCACCCTGCTCCAAATAGTGCAAAAATGTGGCGGCCGTCACAGGGGCTGCGTGGCCAGCTGTGGACGTTGTGGTCCTTGTGGTCGGCCCGGCGCGCAGGTGACTTGCTGGTAACGCACGTCACGCCCGAGAGTGGTCGCGTGGCCCGCTCTGCGACGACGTCCTCCTACTCGATCACCATGCGCCTGCACACGGCGCCCGACCACGGCGTCGTCGGCGCCGTGGCCACGGCCATCGCGGGGGCGGGCGGCATCGTCACCGCCGTCGACGTCGCCGAGTCGAGCAACACCCGGCTCGTCGTCGACGTCACCTGCTCGGCCGGCGACGCCGACCACGCCGCCGAGCTGCGCGCGGCCGTCGACGCCATCGAGGGCGTCGAGGTGTACAAGGTCAGCGACCGGACCTTCCTGCTGCACCTCGGTGGGAAGATCGAGGTGAGCAGCAAGGTGCCGTTGCGCAACCGTGACGACCTCTCGATGGCCTACACCCCCGGCGTCGGCCGCGTGAGCATGGCGATCCACGACAACCCCGAGGACGTGCGCCGCCTGACCGTCAAGGGCAACAGCGTCGCCGTCGTCACCGACGGCTCCGCCGTGCTGGGGCTCGGCAACATCGGCCCGGGTGCCGCGCTGCCGGTCATGGAGGGCAAGGCCGCGCTGTTCAAGCGCTTCGCCGACATCGACGCGTGGCCGATCTGCCTGGCCAGCCAGGACACCGACGAGATCGTCCGCGCCGTCGAGATGATCGCCCCGGGGTTCGGCGGCATCAACCTCGAGGACATCGCGGCCCCCCGCTGCTTCGAGATCGAGGCCCGCCTGCGCGAGAGTCTCGACATCCCCGTCTTCCACGACGACCAGCACGGCACCGCCATCGTGGTGCTCGCGGCGCTCACCAACGCGCTGCGCGTGGTGGGCAAGCAGCTGGCACAGGTGCGGGTGGTCGTCTCCGGCGGCGGAGCGGCCGGCACCGCGATCGTCACCCTGCTGCTCGCCGCCGGCGTCACCGACGTCGTCGTCGTCGACCGGGCCGGCGCGCTGGCCTCCGACGACGACACGCTCGCCCCGGCCCACCGCGAGCTGGCCGCTGCCACCAACCCCCGCGGCGTGCGCGGCGACCTGCAGACCGTGCTGCGCGACGCCGACGTGTTCATCGGCGTCAGCGCCCCCGGCATCCTCCAGCCGGAGTGGATCGCCGACATGGCCGACGACGCCGTCGTCTTCGCCCTCGCCAACCCCGACCCCGAGGTCGACCCCGCCGCGGCCGCCAAGTACGCCGCCGTCGTGGCCAGCGGCCGCTCGGACTACCCCAACCAGATCAACAACGTGCTGGCCTTCCCCGGCGTCTTCCGCGGCCTGCTCGACGCCCGCGCCTCCGAGGTCAGCGTCGACATGCTGCTGCGGGCCGCCGCGGCGATCGCGCACGTCGTCAAGGACGACGAGATCAACCCGACCTTCATCATCCCCTCGGTCTTCCACCCCGACGTGCCGCACGCCGTCGCGACCGCCATCAGCGGCCGCGACTCCGGCCACCACCGCTGACGTGGCCCAGCAGCCCTGCCGCGATGGCGGGGCGGGCTGGGCGGGCCGGGCGGGCCTGGCGGGTCGAGGGGCGCGGACTTGTCGGCCTGGTGTGCCACTTGTCGGCCAACGCGTTGGCCGACAAGCTCGGTGATACCCGGTCAGCCGGGTAAATCTGAGGCCTGCGTGACGCGTGGGACGAGTGCCGCCGAGCAGACGACGACGCCCGGCCCCCTCGCGGGGGACCGGGCGTCGTCGGTGTGCCAGGTGTGCCGGCCGTGTCAGCCGGTCAGTGGCCGATCAGCGGTGCAGGTCGAACCGGTCGTTCTCCATCACGGTGACCCACGCGTCCACGAAGTCGTGCACGAACTTCTCGCGCGCGTCGTCGCTGGCGTAGACCTCGGCGAGGGCGCGCAGCTCGGAGTTGGAGCCGAACACCAGGTCGGCGCGGCTGCCGGTCCACCGCACGGCACCCGAGGCGTCGCGCGCCTCGTAGACCTCGCGGCTGTCGTCGACGGCCTTCCAGGCGGTGCCGAGGTCGAGCAGGTTGACGAAGAAGTCGTTGCTCAGCGTGCCCGGACGGTCGGTGAGGACGCCCGTGCTCGACCCGTCGTAGGTGGCGCCGATGGTGCGCAGGCCGCCCACGAGCACGGTCATCTGCGGGGCCGAGAGGCCCAGCAGGTTGGCCTTGTCGACCAGCAGGTACTCCGCAGGCAGGCGGTTGCCCTTGCCGTAGTAGTTGCGGAAGCCGTCGGCGACGGGCTCCAGCCAGGCGAAGGACTCCTCGTCGGTGTGCTCCTGCGTGGCGTCGACGCGACCCGGCGTGAACGGCACGGTGACCTCGACGCCGGCCGCCGCAGCGGCCTGCTCGACGCCGACGCCGCCACCCAGCACGATCAGGTCGGCCAGCGAGGCGTGCGCCCCGCCGCGACCGTTGAAGTCGGCCTGGACGCCCTCGAGCGCACGCAGCACCTGCGCCAGCTCGTCGGGGTTGTTGACGGTCCAGCCGCGCTGGGGCTCCAGGCGGATGCGGGCGCCGTTGGCGCCGCCCCGCTTGTCGCTGGCACGGAAGGAGGAGGCCGCGGCCCACGCGGTGGAGACCAGCTGGGTGCTGGTCAGGCCGGTGGAGCCGATGAGCTGCTTGAGCTCGGCCACGTCGGCCTCGGCCAGCGGGGTGCCGGTGGCCTCGGGCAGGGGGTCCTGCCACAGCAGCGACTCCTGCGGCACCTCGGGGCCGAGGTAGCGCACGACCGGGCCCATGTCGCGGTGGGTGAGCTTGAACCAGGCGCGGGCGAACGCGTTGGCGAACTCCTGCGGGTTCTCCAGGAAGCGCCGCGAGATCTGCTCGTAGACCGGGTCGAAGCGCAGCGCCAGGTCGGTGGTGAGCATCGTGGGCTTGATCTTCACGCCCTCGTGGTGGGCGTGCGGGATGGTCTCCTCGGCGTCCTTGGCCACCCACTGGACGGCGCCGCCGGGGCTGGTCTCCAGCTCCCACTCGTACTGGAACAGGTGGGTGAAGTAGTCGTTGGTCCACTGCGTCGGCTGCGTGGTCCAGGTGACCTCGAGGCCGCTGGTGATGGTGTCCGCGCCGGCGCCGGTGCCGTGGCTGTTGCTCCAGCCCAGGCCCTGGGCCTCGAGCGGGGCGCCCTCGGGCTCGGCGCCGATGTGGGCGTCGGGGTCGGCCGCGCCGTGGGTCTTGCCGAAGGTGTGGCCGCCCGCGATCAGGGCCACGGTCTCCTCGTCGTTCATCGCCATCCGGCCGAAGGTCTCGCGGATGTCGCGCGCGGAGGCCACCGGGTCGGGCTTGCCCTCGGGGCCCTCGGGGTTGACGTAGATCAGGCCCATCTGGACGGCCGCGAGGGGCGCGTCGAGCTCGCGCTCGCCGGAGTAGCGCAGCGCGCCGCCGTCCTCGCCGCCGAGCCACTCGGTCTCGGGGCCCCAGTACACGTCGTCGTCGGGCTCCCACACGTCGTCGCGGCCGCCGGCGAAGCCGAAGGTCTCGAAGCCCATGGTCTCGAGCGAGACGTTGCCGGTCAGGACGATGAGGTCGGCCCAGGACAGGTTCTTGCCGTACTTCTTCTTGACCGGCCACAGCAGGCGGCGGGCCTTGTCGAGGTTGGCGTTGTCGGGCCAGGAGTTGAGCGGCGCGAACCGCTGCTGCCCGGCGCCGGCGCCGCCGCGGCCGTCGTGCACCCGGTAGGTGCCCGCGCTGTGCCACGCCATGCGGATCATGAAGGGGCCGTAGTGGCCGAAGTCGGCGGGCCACCAGTCCTGCGAGGTGCTGAGCACCTCGGCGATGTCGCGCTTGACGGCGGCGAGGTCGAGGCTCGAGAACGCCTCGGCGTAGTCGAAGTCCTCACCCATCGGGTTGGCCACCACGGGGTTCTTGGCCAGGATCTTGAGGTTCAGCCGCTCGGGCCACCAGTCACGGGCGCTGCCGTTGCTGGGGTAGGGCGTGTTCTGGGCGGTGTGGGCGACGGGGCAGGTGCCCTCGCGGGCCTCCTCGTTCATGTCGCCGACGACGGCGTCGTGCTCGGCCATGCTCAACCTTTCCGTAGCGATCTCTGGACGTTGCTGGTGCTGGGCTGGGTGGGTGGCTCAGGGGGTGGGCCCGGCGGCGCACGCGGCGCAGCGGCCCCAGTAGGTGACCTCGGCCTCGTCGACGGCGAAGCCGTGCTCGTCGGCCGCCACCAGGCACGGGGCGGCGCCGACGGCGCAGTCGACGTCGACGACGCGGCCGCACGCGCGGCACACGAGGTGGTGGTGGTTGTCGCCCGTGCGCGTCTCGTAGCGCGCCGTGGAGCCGGCGGGCTGGAAGCGCCGCACGAGCCCGGCGCGGGTGAGCGCGGCCAGGCAGTCGTAGACGGCCTGGTGGGAGACCGCGGGGAGGTCGGCGCGCACCGCGCCGAGGATGGTCTCGGTGTCGGCGTGCGGGTGGGCGTGGACCGCCCCCAGCACCGCCACGCGCGGGCGGGTGACCCGCAGTGCCGCGGAGCGCAGCTGGTCGGCCAGGGCGGCCGGGTCCGTGCGTGTGCTCATGGCCCCACCCTGCCACTTTTCTGGAACTAGTCAAGAAGAGCGGTGGGGTGGGCCGCGTGGCGGTCCCACGAGATCGTGGGAACGCCGCACTTCCCGACCGACGTATCGATCGGCGAGCTGGGCGATCGCCACCACCCAGGAGCTCACCCGTCACCAGGGCCCCATCCGCCCCGCCCATGGCCCCTGGGCGGTCCAGGACAGCCGCCCGACCTAGCCGCCCGCGGCCTCGGTGGACCGCAGGCGCAGCTCACCGGTACGCATCCGCACGGTGCCCACGGCGCGGTCGCGCGCCCGCGGCAGCTCGGCGGCCACCTCGACGGCGAAGGGCACGTCGGTGCGCGCGGCGACCACGAGGAACTCGCCGCGGACGCGACCCCGCCAGACCTGCTGGGGCGCCTCGCCGGGACCCACGGGGCTGCCGACCGCCGTCCGCCCGCCCGGCTCGCCGAAGCGTCGCTCCTGGTAGGCGGCGGCCTGCTGCGGGTCCGACATCCGGTAGTAGGTGATCCGCACCGCGTTGTCGCCCACCTGCGCGTTGCAGGTCCACGAGGTCGGGCGCAGGTTGGCGCCGTCGCCGGTGGCGAGGTCGTCGGTGCAGTCGAGGCGGTCGGGGTCGAAGGAGGGGAAGACCCATGCCAGCCCGGCCCGCCCGGCCAGCGGCGAGCAGTCCGCGGCGGTGCGCTCGGCCACCCCGTTCCAGCACACGACGCCCGCGCCGGTGCTGCGGTCCTCGCTGAGCATCATCCGCGCGCCGTAGGCACCGGCCACCGCGACGCCGCCCAGCAGCAGCGGCACGACCACCAGCGTGCGACGGCGCAGCGCGCCCCGCTCGTCATGGATACGCCCGCGCACGGGTGCGCCAGGAGGGCGGAGAGGTGCGGGGGACACGTGCCCATCATGCCGCCCCGCCAGGTGCGCAGGGTGACCTGGGCCACGAGTCACGCCCCGGCGTGCGGGGTTCTCCGCCACGCTTTACTGAACCGTTACCGCGCTGGGGGTGCGCTGTACCCGTCGCGCTGGCGGCCTATGCATCGCGCTCCAGCAGAATGCGGAGAGTGGCGTACGGAGTGCTGTTCTCGAGGTCTGGCCAGGTCCTGGTCGAGACCGGCGACGCCATGCCCTCCGGCGGCAGCGACAGCACCCTGCACCGCTTCCGGACCATGTGGGGGGCCATGTGGGTGCCGGGTCGGCTCACCCTCACCAAGCTGCACCTGAACTTCATCCCGCACCGCGCCGGGCGCGGCATGGCGATGCTCGACGTCAACCTGCGCGAGGTCACCGGCGTCGAGGTCGGCACCCGCCGCTTCTCGCGCAGCCTCGCGATCACCACGCCGGGCCACGTGATCCGGATCCGCTGCTCCGGCGCCCCGCAGCTGGCCGCCCAGGTCGAGGAGCGCATCGAGATCCTGCGCCGGACGCCGATCTTCCGCACGCTGTAGCCGCGGGGCCCCACCCCGGCGGGGAACCGGACGGCGGGCGCCGCCGTCCCAGCCGGCATGACCCGACCCCACGTCCGCGCCCTCGCCCTGGCCGCCGTCGCGTCCCTCGCGCTCGGTGCCTGCCAGCCCGCCCACACCCCGCGCACCGGACCCGAGGGTCCGGGATCCCTGACCCGCGGCATCGACGCCGCGGAGTACGTCCGGGACTACGAGAGCGCCGCGGCGGGTGACTCCGCCGGGTCGGTCTCGGAGTCCGCGCCCCGGAGCGCCTCCGCGGGCGCACCGCCGCCCCTGGCCCAGCCCGAGGGGCGCGGGCGGCCGCGGCAGCCGGAGCCCGGTCCGCTGGAGGACAACACCTTCCGCGAGGCCGGCACCAGCGGCTTCGTGGACGCCGGTACCGACGCCGCCTCCACCTTCGCCCTCGACGTCGACTCCGGGTCCTTCGGCGTGGCCCGCACGCTGCTCGCGCAGGGGTTGGTGCCGCCCGCGGCGTCGATCCGGGTGGAGGAGTGGGTCAACGCGATGCCCTACGCCGACCCGGCGCCGACCGACGCCGACCTGGGCGTGCGCACCGAGGCCGTGGCCGCTCCCGGCTCCGAGGACACCCAGCTGGTGCGCGTCGCCGTCGGTGCCCGCGAGGTGACGCCGGCCGACCGGCCGCGCGTCAACCTGACCCTGGTGGTCGACCGCTCCGGGAGCATGGACGTGCGCGAGCGCCTGGGGCTGGTGCAGTCCTCGCTGGCGCTGCTTGCCGACCGGCTGCGCGAGGACGACACCGTCTCGCTGGTCTCCTTCGAGGACCAGGCCCGTCCGCTGCTCGCGCCCACCCCCGTCTCCGAGACCGAGCGGATCCTCGACGCCGTCGAGCGGCTGACGCCCGGCGGCAGCACCCACCTGGAGGCCGGCCTCGCGCTCGGCTACGACCAGGCCCGGGAGGCCTTCGACCCCGGCGCGGTCAACCTGGTGGTGCTCGCCTCCGACGGCGTCGCCAACGTGGGCGCCACCGGTCCGGGCTCGATCACCGAGCGGATCGCCGAGGAGGGCGCCGAGGGCATCCACCTGGTCACCGTGGGCTACGGGATGGGCAACTACAACGACCACCTGATGGAGCAGCTGGCCGACCTGGGCGACGGGTTCTACGCCTACGTCGACACCTTCGAGGAGGCCGAGCGGCTCTTCGGGTCCGACCTGGTCACCACGCTGACGCCGGTGGCGGCGCAGGCCCGCGCGCAGGTGCGCTTCGACCCCGAGGTGGTCGAGGGCTACCGCCTGGTGGGCTACGAGAACCGCGAGATCGCCGACGAGGACTTCGCCGACCTCGACGTCGACGCGGGCGAGCTGGGCGCCGGTCACCGGGCCACCGCGCTCTACGAGGTGCGGACCGCCCCGGGGGTCGCCCCTGGCACGGTGCTCGGCGAGGCGGAGGTGCGCTGGCGCCCGGTCGGGGTCGGTGGCGCCGGCAGCGGAGACGGCCGTGCGACGTCGCCGATCGTGACCGGCGACCCGGGTGCGGCGCCGTCCTCGGACCTCGCGCTCGCCGACGCCGTCGCCGACCTCGCGCTCCTGGTCAAGGGGCAGCGGCCGGTCGCGGACCCGACCCTGACCCTGGGGGAGCTGAGGAACCGGGTGCAGGTGCTGGCCGACCGTGACGTGCGGGGTGCCGAGGAGCTGCTGGAGATGGCTCGCGACGCGGTCGCGGTCGTGCCGGAGCGGCTGGTCGTCGACTGAGGCCACCGGCTCCGCCGGGCTGGACCGGTGACTTTACATCGGCACGCCTCTTGTCAATCTGCTTTACAACCCTTACCTTCGTGTAAACCCGATCCCACCACCCCCGCACGAGGTGAGCGAGATGAGTACGCAGATCCCCCACGGCACGGTCCCGGCCGGCTCCACGGACGGCTGGACCGACAAGAAGCGCTACCTGTGGCTGATCGGCCTGGTGGTGCCCTCGCTGGCCTTCCTGGCCTACGGGCTGTGGCTCGCCACCGGCCTGGGCTTCTGGTTCTGGATCGGCCCGGTCGTGATCCTCGCGGTCGTGCCGGCCATCGACCTCGTGGCCGGCCTGGACCGCTCCAACCCGCCGGACGACGTCATCGAGGCGCTCGAGCAGGACCGGTACTACCGCTGGGTGACCTACCTGTTCCTGCCGATCCAGTACCTCGGCTTCGTGGGCGCGATGTACCTGATCGCCCGCGGCGACCCGCTGGGCATCGGTGGCGACCTCACGATCGTGGACAAGATCGGTCTCGCGGCCTCGATCGGCTGCATC
This sequence comes from Nocardioides nanhaiensis, assembly GCF_039542785.1. Taxonomy (NCBI): domain Bacteria; kingdom Bacillati; phylum Actinomycetota; class Actinomycetes; order Propionibacteriales; family Nocardioidaceae; genus Nocardioides; species Nocardioides nanhaiensis. The sequence continues at coordinate 1,141,387 of NZ_BAABIM010000002.1, read as the reverse complement.
GGTGGCATCGGCATCAACACCGCCCACGAGCTGGGCCACAAGCGCGAGGCCAACGAGCGCTGGCTCTCCAAGATCGCCCTCGCGCAGAGCTTCTACGGCCACTTCTACATCGAGCACAACCGCGGCCACCACGTGCGCGTCGCCACCCCCGAGGACCCTGCGAGCAGCCGGCTGGGCGAGAACTTCTACCAGTTCTGGCCCCGCACGGTCGCCGGCTCCCTGAAGAGCGCCTGGCACCTGGAGAAGAAGCGCTACGCCCGCAAGAAGACCCACCCCTTCCACCTCGGCAACGACGTGCTCAACGCCTGGCTGATGTCGGCCGTGCTCTGGGGTGCGCTGCTGGTGTGGCTCGGCGTCGGCATCCTGCCGTTCCTGCTGGTCCAGGCCGTGATCGGCTTCTCGCTGCTCGAGGTCGTCAACTTCATGGAGCACTACGGGATGCTGCGCCAGAAGGTCGGGCGCCCCGGCAAGGAGCGCTACGAGCGGGTCGACCCCTCGCACTCGTGGAACTCCAACAACATCGCCACCAACGTGCTGCTCTACCACCTGCAGCGCCACAGCGACCACCACGCCAACCCCACGCGGCGCTACCAGACGCTCCGCGACTTCGAGGAGAGCCCGGTGCTGCCCACCGGCTACGCCGGCATGATCGTGCTGGCCCTGGTGCCGCCGCTGTTCCGCAGGGCGATGGACCAGCGCGTCGTCGACCACTTCGGCGGCGACGTCACGCTGGCCAACATCCACCCGCCGAAGCGCGAGAAGATCCTGGCGCGCTACGGCGTCGCGGCCAGCGCCCCCGCCTCCACGCCCGCTGTTGCCGCGAGCCCGACCGAGACCGAGACCGTCGTCGACGAGGTGATGGCGATGCGCTGCCCCGGGTGCGGCTACACCTACGAGGTCGAGGTGGGCAACGAGCTCGAGGGCTTCGCCGCCGGCACCGCGTGGAAGGACATCCCGCGCGACTGGTGCTGCCCCGACTGCGGCGTCCGCGAGGCCGCGGACTTCGTCCCCGCCACGAAGGTCGAGGCGTGAGCATGAGGATCAGCGTCGACTACGACAAGTGCGAGGGCCTCGGCATGTGCGAGGCCATGGCGAGCGACTACTTCGAGCTCGACGACGACGAGCAGATGCACGTGCTCGACGAGAACCCGCCGGAGAGCGACCGGGCCCACGTGCACGCCGCCGTGCAGGCCTGCCCGGTGCTCGCGCTGACGCTGGCCGACTGACTGGCCGACCCCGACCTCGCGGCGGGCACTCCCCCCGGGCACGCCCCGCGCCCGCCGCGAGTCGCACGCGAAGGGAGCCCCAGGTGACGGCGACTACGCTGGCCGACGTGGAGCGCTCGGGGAGGGACGCGACGGCCGTGGCCGCCCCGCCGTCGAGCCCGCCCACCACCCGCGAGCGTGTCGTTGCCGCCGCGGTGGTGATGACCGCCGAGGTCGGCTGGTCGCAGGTGACGATGGCCAAGCTCGCCGAGCAGGTGGGCGTGAGCCGGCAGACGGTCTACAACGAGATCGGCACCAAGCCGCAGCTGGCCGAGGCGATGATCCTGCGCGAGCTGGACCGCTTCATGGGCATCGTCAGCGTGGCGTTCGACCGCCACCCCGACGACCTGGTGGCCGCCATCGGGGAGGCCTCGAGGCTGGTGCTCGAGCACGCCCAGGACAACCACCTGCTGCACGCCGTGGTCTCGGCGACTCACGGGGCCGACACCGAGCTGCTGCCGCTGCTGACCACGCACGCCGACTCGCTGCTCGACGCCGCCAAGCTGGTGATCGCCGAGCGGCTCGAGCCCTACGCCGTCGGCCTGGGCAGTGCCCGGCTCGGCGCCGCGATCGACATGGTGGTGCGGGTGGTGCTGAGCCACGTGATGCAGCCCTCCGGCACCCCCGGCGAGACAGCGGCCGACATCGCCTGGATCGCCGCCCGGGTGCTGCGCCCCGACCACGAGGGCTGACGCCGGCTCGCCACGTCAGGCGGCCTCGCCGGTGCGCGCGCCCTCGCGCGAGCGCTCCACGGCCTCGGCGAAGGCGCGCCGGACGTAGGGCGGCACCGCCAGCCCCCGCTCGCGGGCGAACAGCAGCTCGCGCTCCACGCGCGCGATCGAGGCCGTGAAGTCGTCGAGCTGCTCGGTGATGCCCAGGCTGGCCATCAGGTCACCGAAGTCGGCCGACTGGGCGGGGGAGTAGACGCCCACCGGTGCGAACGAGATGGCCCGCAGCCGCCGCACCAGCCACCGCTGCCAGGTGGCGAGGGTGGCCCAGTGCGCCCGCGCCGAGAGCCGGTAGAAGGCGAAGTGCCCGGGCTCCTGCCGCCTGATCCGTGCCACCGCGGTCTGCGCCACGGCGTGCTCGCCCATCTCCACGAGCCCCTCGTGGAGCAGGTTGTAGGCCAGCACCGCCGACCGCTCGGTGGCCACGTCGGTCAGGTAGTAGAGCATCCGGCTGACGTCCTGGAGCGCGGGAAGGTGCCCGAGCGCGCCGAGGACGCGGATCTTGGTGCCCACGCCGCCCAGGTCGGGCGCGGCGCCGTCGCGGCCGAGACGGCGCTGCGGCTCGTCGAGGATCTCGCCGTGGCGCACCTCCTGCGGGTGCCACACGTCGCGGAAGAAGCGCACGTCGATCTCGGGCGGGTCGGGCAGGAGCACCGCCAGCTCGACGACGTTGCGGTCGACCTCGAGCTCGACCCGCGCCATGTAGTCGAGCACGTGGCCGAACCGCTGCGCGAGCAGGTCGGGCCGGCGCACCTCGAAGTCCACCGCGGCCATGTCGATCGGGGGGTGCTCGTCTGCCAGCCGGTCGACGTGCTCCCCAGGCGCCGCTGCGCGACCTGCGGATCCACCCGCTAAGGCTAGGTCCACGCGGTGGTGGTCGTGAAGGCTCCCGTGACGGGCGCCACGTACGCTGGGCTGACCGCGGGTCGGGCTGCGGGTCCGAGACGAGCAGCAGCGGCGCGAGGGAGCGGGGGTGGTGGCGGTGCGCATCCGTCGCGCGTGGGCCTCGGTCGCCCTCACGGCGCTGGTCGTGGCCGGCGCCGCGTGCCAGCCCGGCGCCCGCGAGGGCGAGGACCCCGGCGCCGACGGCTCGGCGTCCGGGCAGCAGCCGGGGACAGATGATCCCAGCGCCAGCCCCGTGGGCGACGGCGCCGCCACCGCCCTGCCCGACGACCCCTCGGCCACCGCCATCCCACCCGGCACGACCATCGACCCCGCGATGGCCGTCGATCCGCCCGCACCCTTCCGCGCGCCCACGGCCAACCCCGACATCCTGATCGCGAGCGACGCCTCGCTCGACCCCGAGGTGATCACGCGGATCGCCGAGATCGACGGCGTCGCCGAGGTGCTGCCGATCGGGGTCGGTCAGGTCGTCGTCGAGAGCCGGGTCTACGACCTCGCGATCGTCGACCCCGGCACCTACCGCCGCTTCGTCAGCGCCGAGGCCGCCACCAACGACGAGATCTGGGAGCGGGTCGCGGGCGGTGAGCTGGGCGTGCTGCCCGCCGTCCAGCGTCGGCTGCCGATCAACGCCGAGGAGTTCGTCCGCCTGGGCACCGACGGCGAGGACCCCATCATCCACGTGGGCGCCTACGCCCCGCAGATCCCCACGATCGAGCTGGTCGCCAACGCCAAGTGGGGTGAGAAGCTCGGCATCCCGGAGACCAACGCGCTGCTCGTCTCCACCGGCACCGGCACCCCGCAGGCGGTGCGCGAGGAGGTGCAGGAGGCCATCGGCTCCGACCTCGCGCCGCAGATGCTCGACATCGCCAGCCGGCGGGGGCTCGACCCCGACGTGTTCCAGACCGTCGTGCCCGTGGGCACCTTCGCCGACGCCGTCGGCACCTTCACCTACACGCCCACCGGCGGCGGCCGCATCGAGCCGGCCGCCTCATGGGTGCGCGAGCACATCGTCACCGAGACCGTCCCGATCCTGGGCCAGGTGACCTGCAACAGGTACCTGATGCCGCAGCTGAAGGCCGCTCTGCAGGAGATCGTGACCACCGGGCTGGCCGACGAGATCAACCCCGACGAGTACGCCGGCTGCTACTACCCGCGCTTCATCGCCGGCTCCACCTCGCTCTCCAACCACTCCTTCGGCCTCGCCCTCGACATGAACGTGCCCGGCAACCTGCGCGGCACGGTGGGCGAGATGGACCGGGGCGTCGTCGCGATCTTCAAGAAGTGGGGCTTCGCCTGGGGCGGCGACTGGAGCTACACCGACCCCATGCACTTCGAGCTGAGCCGGATCGTCAACCCCGGCTGACCTCCTGGCCGACGCGATCGCGCTGCTCAGGAAGATCCGGTCCGAGGCGATCTCAGGTGCCGAGCGCCCGGCGCACCTCGCCGGCGACCATCGCCATCGTCTCCCGGGCGAGCGCCAGGTCGTGGGAGAGCCAGTAGTGGTCGGCGCCGGGGGTCAGGTGCAGGGTCACGGGGACGCCGGCCTCGCGCAGCCGGGCCGCGTAGCGCTCGCCGTCGGGTCGCAGGGTGTCGCGCTCGGCGACCATCACGACCGCGGGCGGTAGGCCGGTGAGGTCCGGCGCGAGCACGGGGGAGGCGTAGGGCTCCGAGCGGCGGGCGGCGTCGGGGAAGTACACGCGCCGCACCAGGGCGCGCAGCTGCGGCGAGATCATGCCCGGGCCGGTGGGCAGGTCGGAGGCGAGGTCGAGCGCGGGCACGCCCAGCACCTGCAGCACGGGGGTGAAGCTGCCCAGGTCGCGCGCCTGCAGGCAGGTCGCGGCCGCGTTGCCGCCGCCGGAGGAGAGCCCGCTGACGGCCACGGGACCGCCCTGCTCCGCGACCCACGCGGCGGCGTCGTGGCACTGCTCCTGCGCCACCGGGTAGGTGACGTAGGGCGCGGTGCGGAAGTCGACGTTGACGACGGCGCACCCGGCCTCGGCCGCCAGGTAGCGGCACCAGAAGTCGTCCATCGCGGGATGGCGCATCAGCCACGCTCCGCCGTGGAAGTGGACGACGCTCGGGGCCCCCAGGTCGCCGTAGACGTGCACCGGGATCCGGCCGTGCCGGGTGGGCACCCGGTGGCGTCGCGGCGCCGGCAGGTCGGTGCCGGCGAACCGCAGCTCCTCGCCGTAGCGCACGGTGAAACGCGCGGTGGCGTGCATCAGCGCGGCGGAGAGCAGGTCGGTGGGGCGTCGCACGCCGGGTGGTTCGGCGCCGACGCCCCACCGGACGGGTCAGCCCATCGTCTTCTGACCGTCGAGGGCCTCGCGCAGGATGTCGGCGTGGCCGGCGTGCTGGGCGGTCTCGCCGACGACGTGGGTGATCACGCGGCGCACGCTGCGGGTGCCGCCGGGCTCGAACCACGGGGCGGGCGGCAGCGGCCAGGCGTGGTCGAGGTCGAGGGTCGCCACCAGGCGGTCGGCGCGCGCGGCCACCTCCTCGTACTGCGCCAGCACCCCGGCCAGCGTCTCCTCGGGCAGCAGGGTGAACTCCGCGGCGCGCGCGGCCAGCTGCTCCTCGCTGGGGCCCTCGCCACCGTCGGTGGAGAAGCCCTCCGGCGCACCGTGCTCAGCGAAGTCGAGCCACCCCGCCTCGGTGAGCATCACGTGCTTGACCAGCCCGCCGAGCGTCAGCTCGCTGACGGTGGTGCGCTGACGCGCCTGGTCGTCGCTGAGGCCGGCCACGGTGTGGCGCAGGAAGAAGCGCTGGGTGTGCAGGCTCTCCAGCAGGTCGCGGCGCTCCTGGTCGATGTCGTCGGTGCGGGTGTCGGTCTGGTCGTGGGTCGTCATGGGTCGATCGTCGCGGCCGCTGCGGTCGGTTACCGGCCTCAATCGACATCCATCTCGACGACGTCGCGCCGTGGCCGCCGACGGCGGCTCGGCAGTGGCCGCTACCGTGCCCGCATGCGCGCAGTCCAGGTCCTCACCACCACCGGCCCCGACGACCTCCAGGTCACCGACGTCCCCGAGCCCACCGCCGGGGCGGGCGAGGTGCTGGTGGAGGTGCACAGCGTCGGCGTCTCGTTCCCCGACCTGCTGCTGAGCCGCGGCGAGTACCAGATGAAGCCCGAGCCGCCGTTCTCCCTGGGTGTCGACGTCGCCGGCACCGTGGTGAGCGGCGAGGGCTTCGAGCCGGGGCAGCGGGTCGCTGCGGTGGCCGGGTGGGGTGGCGCCCAGGAGCTGGCCGTGCTGCCGGCCGACGCCGTCTTCGCGCTCCCCGACGAGCTCTCCTTCGACGAGGGCGCCGCCCTGCCGATGAACTACCTCACCGCGCAGTTCGCGCTCGCCGAGCGCGCCGGGCTCGGCGTCGGTGAGACCGTGCTCGTGCACGGCGCCGCGGGTGGCGTCGGCACCGCCACGATCCAGGTCGCACGCGGCATGGGCGCGCGCACGATCGCCGTGGTCAGCACCGAGCAGAAGGGCGAGGTGGCCCGCGCCGCCGGAGCCGACGAGGTCGTGCTGCTCGAGGGCTTCAAGGACGCCGTCAAGGAGCTCACCGGCGGCCAGGGCGTCGACGTCGTGCTCGACGTCGTCGGCGGCGACGCCTTCACCGACTCGCTGCGCTGCCTGGCCACCCAGGGCCGCCTGCTCGTGGTCGGCTTCGCCGCCGGCCAGGGCATCCCCGAGGTCAAGGTCAACCGGCTGCTGCTCAACAACGTGGACGTGCGCGGCGTCGGCTGGGGCGCCTACGCGATGGCGCGCCCCGGCTACATGCACCAGCAGTGGGAGGCGCTCGTGCCGATGATGGCCAGCGGCGTCGTCAAGCCCCCCATCGGCGCCACCTACGCCATGGAGGAGTTCGGCAGGGCACTGGTCGACATGGACCGGCGCCGCACGCTGGGCAAGTCCGTCGTCCGCATCCGCGACTGACCCGCGACCGACCCGCGACTGACGGCGCCCCCGGCCCCCGCACGGGGCTCCTCTACGCTCGGTCGGGTGAGCATCCTCGACGACGCCCGCGCGGGCATGGACCCCGACATCCGGCCGCAGGACGACCTGTTCGGCCACGTGAACGGCCGCTGGCTGGCCGAGACCGAGATCCCCGAGGACCGCTCGGCCTGGGGCTCGTTCGTGCTGCTGGCCGAGGCGGCCGAGGCCCACGTGCGCGAGATCGTGGAGGACTGCGCCGCCGGCCGGATCGACGCCGAGCACGGCGAGGACGCCCGCAAGATCGGCGACCTCTTCGCCTCCTTCATGGACACCGCGGCCGTCGACGCCGCCGGCACCCGCCCGATCGCGCCGCTGCTCGCCGCCGTCGAGGCGCTGCGCGACGTGCGCGACCTGGCGGCGTTCCTCGGCGAGTTCGAGCGCATCGGCGGCTACGGCCTGTTCGGCTCCTACGTCGACACCGACGCCCGCGACTCCGACCGCTACCTCTTCCACCTGGGCCAGGGCGGCCTGGGCCTGCCCGACGAGAGCTACTACCGCGAGCCCAAGTTCGAGGAGACCCGCGGTGCCTACGTGGGCTACCTGGCCCGCCTCTTCGAGCTGGCCGGGCAGACCGACCCGCAGGCCGCCGCGGCCACGGTGCTGATGATCGACACCCGCCTGGCCGAGGGCCACTGGGAGCGCGCCGAGACCCGCGACGTGCAGAGGACCTACAACCTGCTCACCGGTGCCGAGCTCGAGGCGCTGTGCCCGGCGTTCGACTGGAACGCCTACATCACCAACCTGGGTGCGAGCGCCGCCGACATCGACGTCGAGCAGGTGCTCGGCGAGGTGATCGTGCGCCAGCCCTCCTACTTCGAGCACCTCTCGGGCGTGCTCCGCCAGGTCGGCATCGAGGACTGGAAGGTGTGGCTGCTCGCGCACGTGCTGCGCTCGAGCGCCGCCTACCTCACCGACGACTTCGTGGAGGCCAACTTCGACTTCTACGGCCGCACCCTCAACGGCACCCCCGAGCTGCGCGCCCGCTGGAAGCGCGGCATCACCCTGGTGGAGGGCGCGCTCGGCGAGGCCGTGGGCCGCGAGTACGTGGCGCGCCACTTCCCGCCGCAGGCCAAGGCCCAGATGGACGAGCTGGTCGCCAACCTGCTCGAGGCCTACCGCCAGTCCATCTCGCGGTTGGACTGGATGACCGAGGAGACCAAGCAGCGCGCCTACGAGAAGCTCGCCATCTTCCGGCCCAAGATCGGCTACCCCGACCGCTTCCGCGACTACTCGGCGCTGCAGGTGCGCTCCGACGACCTGCTCGGCAACGTCGCCGCGGCTTCGGCGTTCGAGACCGACCGCCAGCTGCGCAAGATCGGCGCGCCTGTCGACCGTGACGAGTGGTTCATGCTGCCGCAGACCGTGAACGCCTACTACAACCCGGGCACCAACGAGATCTGCTTCCCCGCCGGCATCCTGCAGCCGCCCTTCTTCAGCGTCGACGCCGAGCCGGCCGAGAACTACGGCGGCATCGGGTCGGTCATCGGCCACGAGATCGGCCACGGCTTCGACGACCAGGGCGCCCAGTACGACGGGCAGGGCAACCTCAACGACTGGTGGACCGCCGACGACAAGGCCGCCTTCGAGGTCAAGTCCCGTGCCCTGATCGAGCAGTACGACGGCTTCGAGCCCCGCACCCTGCCCGGCGAGCGGGTCAACGGCTCGCTCACCGTGGGCGAGAACATCGGCGACCTCGGCGGCATCACCATCGCCCACACCGCCTACCTGATCTCGCGCGGCGGCGAGGCCGACGAGGACGAGCGCCGCCGGCTCTTCCTCTCCTTCGGCAACATCTGGCGCACCAAGCGCCGCAAGGAGCAGGAGCTGCAGCTGCTCACCATCGACCCGCACAGCCCCGCCGAGTTCCGCGCCAACATCGTGCGCAACCTCGACGAGTTCCACGAGGTCTTCGGCACCCGCGAGGGTGACGGCCTGTGGCTCGACCCCGAGGCGCGGGTCCGCATCTGGTGACCACGGACGACCGGGGGTGACCCGTCCGGGTCATCCCCCGGCTCCGTTCGGACGGCGTCGCCACGATCCGGGCCGGCTCCGCGCGCGATCGGCGTAGGTTGCCGCGGTGACCCCCACCTCCCCCCGGGTGCGGCGGCCGGCGCGGACCCCCGCCGCGCTGACCGTCGTCGCGACCCTCCTCGGCCTCACCGTGCTCCTCGACCCCGGCCCGCCCGAGCTCGGGCGGACGACCCTGGTCCACCACGCCGACCCGCCCGGCCCGGTCAACGCCCAGAGCACCTACAAGTGGGGTCGCCCCACCTGGCAGGACGAGTGGGAGGACGGACGACGCGGGCCCTACCGCGTCGAGGGTCCCGGGCTCGTGCGCGCCCAGCACGGGATGCTGACCCTGAACACCACCGGCGCCGGCACGGTCACCGCCATCCGCCGGGTGCGCGGCCACGCCACCGGGCGGTGGGAGATCCGGCTGCGCAGCAAGCAGTTCTCCACCGGTGCCACTCCCTTCACCGTGCGCACCGAGCTGGTGCCCGCCGGCAAGCGCGAGCAGCACTGCGGCGCCCAGGACGTCGGGCTGGTCAGCTACACCTTCGGCGACAGCGACGCCGACTTCTGGGTGCGCAACCTGCCCGACCTCGAGCTCGGCGCCTCGGAGGCGCTCGACCTGACCGACGGGCAGTGGCACACCTTCGGCGTCGAGGTGACCGACCGCAGCGTCACCTGGTTCGTCGACGCCCACGCGGTGCGCCGCGACCGCCGCGCCGCCGCGCTCTCGGGCGTGCCGCTGACGGTGCGGTTCTCCATGCTCGCGCCGGAGGCGACGCGGATGAACCCGAGCCGGATGCAGATGGACTGGCTGCGCTACTTCCTGCTGGACCGCGAGAACGCCCTGCCCATCGACGCGCCGCGCCTCGCGCGGACCACCCACGAGGGCGCCTGCTGAGCGCCCGGCGCGAGCGCGACCTGGCGACGGTGCTCAGCGCCGTCGTCACGGGCGCGCCCGCGCCGACCGCCCCCGGGGAGCAGGAGGCGGCCTTCGCCGGCGTCCTGCAGGCGCTCGCGCTCGTGTGGTCGGGCTGCTGGGAGGAGGCGCACCGGGCGCTGGCCGCGACACCCGCGCCGGCGGTCGACGACGCCGGTGCGCGGTGGCTGCGCGCGGCCGTGACGCTGTGGACCGCCGCGGCCGACCCCACGTCCGGCTCCGCCGACGCGCTCGCCGTGCTGCAGGGCCCGCCGGACGGTCGGTCCGGCGACCTGCTCGGCGACCTGTCCGGCGACCTGTCCGGCGCCGTGCCCGACGTCGGGGACGCGGTGCAGCGCACCGCCGCCTACCTGTTGGTCGAGGGAGCGCTGGCCCACGCGCGGCTCGACCTCGCCCAGGCCCTCGCCGAGCGGTGTGGCGAGCGGCTCTGGCAGGCACCGCTGCTGCCCGGTGCCGAGGCCTTCGACCCCGTGGTGCAGCTGTGCCGTGCGCGCCTGGCGGCCTTCCGGGGCGAGGTGGATCTCGCCGAGCGCCTGCTCGCGGCGATCACGCCGCCCGAGCACCCCCGCGTGGCTGCCCTGGTGGCCGCCACGCGCTGCCTGGTGCTGGGCAACGCCCTGCAGCCGGCGCAGGTGCGCCGCCTGGTGGCCAAGGTCGACGCGCTGCTGCCCGACCCGCCGCAGGGCGACCTGGTGGTCGCCGGCTGCCAGATGCTCGTCGCGTTCGGGCTGATCGCGCTCGGCGAGGTCACGGCGGCCGCCCGTCGGGTCCTGCTCGCCGGCGGCGACGCCGCGCTGTCGCGGCTCGACGTCGTCGACCGGGCGCTGGGGCTGGAGATGCTGGTGGCCCTCGCGGCGGACGCCGAGGACCTCGACGCGGCGGAGGCGTGGCTGGTCCAGCTGCTGCCGCTGCTCGCCAGCCCCATCGCCGACTCCACGGTGCTGCGCGCCGTCAGCCGGGTGGCGCTGCTGGCCGGTCGCGTCGAGGAGGCGGTGGTGGCCGCGGAGGAGGCCGTCGCCCGGGCGCAGCGGGCCGATCGCCGGGTCGAGGCGGCCGAGGGCGGCATCGTGCTGGGGCGCGCCCGGCTGCGTGGTGGGTCGGGTGTGCGGGCGGATGCGGTGCACGCGCTCCAGGCGCTGGTCGACGACGCCGAGGGCACCGGCCTGCGGGCGGCGCGTCGCTCCGCTGCTCGCGAGCTGCGCCCGCTCGGACGGCGCCTGGCGCCGCTGGCCGGCAGCGGCTGGTCGAGCCTCTCCCCGCGCGAGACCGAGGTGGCGCGCCTGGTGGTGGCCGGTGCCACCAACCGCGAGGTCGCCGGACGGCTGCACCTCTCGCCGCACACGGTGCGCGCCCACGTCTCCCGCGTCCTGGCGGCCTTCGGCGTCGCCACGCGCGCGGAGCTGCCCGGGCGGGCGGGCGATGCGGCGCCTGGTGACACCGCGGTGGTGCCCGCCGGCGCCGCGGGCGGTGCGGTCCAGGCAGCGCCGCTGGGTCCGCTCACCGCGCGTCAGGCGGAGGTGGCGGTGCTGGTGGCGCGCGGACTCCCGGACGAGGCGGTGGCCGCCGCGCTCGGCATCAGCGTGCGGACGGTGCGCAAGCACCTGGGCGACGTCGCCGCCCGCTGGGGCCTGCACGGCCGGACGGCGGTCGCGCACGCGGTCGTCTCGGGGCGCTGGCGGCCCGGGGCTCCCCCCACCGGGGTGAGCGGCGAATAAGCCGTCCTGCCACTGTCGCGCCCGGGCGCGGGGCGCTGCACTGGTGGCATGCGCCCCGACCTCGCCCCGCGACGCCGTCCACGCTCCCGGGCGGTGGTGGCGCTGCCCGCGGTGCTGGTCGCCTGGTTGACCCTGACCGCGTGCGGCGGTGGAGGAGAGGAGGAGACCGGCGGCGGTGGGTCCGACGGAGGCTCGGGCGGGTCGGGTGCCGGGTCGGGCGGCGGTGACTGCGAGGTGTCGACGGAGGGCTACGAGCTGTTCAGCGACCCCGCGGTGACCACGGCACCGGAGGAGGGCGCGGTGTTCGGGGACGGCGAGAACCAGCTGACGTTCGTCGACTCGGGCTACGACGAGGCGCAGAGTCCCGCCTACGGCTACGACCTGAGCTACGTCGAGGACGGCCAGGCCTTCCCGATGTCGGGCGGGTTCCTCGAGGGCGAGGGCGGCGAGGTCACCACGGTCGACAGCGTCTTCACCTCGGAGGCCGACGGGCGCCCTGGCCTGCTGACCCTCACGCGCACGACCACCGACGGCGCGACCGCGACCCTGGGCGTCTACTGCATCACGATCGCCGTCGACGAGTAGGCCGGCATCCGTCCATCGGTGCAGCGCCTGACAGTTGTGCAAGTGTGTAATCATGTAAGCATGACCGAGGAGACCATTCACGAGCGGGTGCACGGCTGGTTCGCGGGCCGGCTGCCCGCCGCGTGGCAGCACACCCCCGTCGTCACCACCGTCGACCGCGAGGAGGTCACGGTCCTGCTCTCCGTGGCCGACGTCGAGCTGGCCGGGGCCGGCGAGGCCGCCCTGGCCGAGGCCCGTGCCGGCCGCGCGAAGGCCGTGCGCGAGGAGACCCGCGAGCAGCGCATGGAGATCGCCCGCGAGGCGCAGCACCGCTTCGAGCGCACGGTTTCGTGGGGGGTCCGCGTCGGGGAGGGGGAGCAGGCGCACACCGAGCTGTGGACCCACGTCGCCGCGCCGGTGATGACCCGGCTGCGCCAGCCGCAGCGGCAGGTGCTCGACACCCTGGTGGACGCCGGCGTCGCGCGCTCGCGCTCGGACGCCCTCGGGTGGTGCGTGCGCCTGGTGGGCCAGCACGAGGGCGACTGGCTCGCCGAGCTGCGCACCGCCATGGAGTCGGTGGACGACGTGCGCCGGCGCGGGCCCGCTGCCTGACCGGCTCCTTGCGCGGGCCCGACGCCGGCCTGACTCGGGCCTGACGCGGGCCTGACGCGGGCCTGCGCTCAGCCCTCGCAGGCCCGGCGCAGCTCGGCGTCGCAGTCGTCGCGGCCGGCGCCGCCGTCGGCGCGGTCACGGCCCGTGCCGCCGAGCAGGTGGTCGGGACCGCGGCCGCCGACGAGTCGGTCGTTGCCGCCCTCGCCGAGGACCCACTGCTCGCCGCCCCCGCCCACCAGCACGTCGTCGTCCTGCCCGCCGTAGAGGTAGGCGAAGGTCGTGCTGCTGTAGATCCGGTCGCGCCCCGCCTGGCCGCGCAGCTCGGCCTCGGCGTAGCCGGTGCGGAAGAAGGCGATCCGGTCGTCGCCGGTGCCGCCGTAGACGATGAAGGCGCCGCAGATGCGGTCGTCGCCGCCGCCGGCCTGCACCTCGGTGCCGGCGTCGCCGGCGACGATCACGTCGTCGCCGGGGGTGCCGCGCAGGAGTCCGGTGCCCCGGATCGTCGCGGTCTCGCCGAAGCACGTGGGGGCGGCCGCGGCGCTCGGTGCGCTGGTCGCGGCGTCGGTGGGGGCCTGGCCGGTGAGCACGGCCGCCACCGCGGCCGCGGCGACGGCGGCGGCGCCCAGGGTGCGGGGGAGCAACGAGCGGTGGGTGGCCAGGTGCGTGCGAGGGGTCATGGGTTTCCTTCCCGAGGGTGCGCCGAGGTGCGCTCACGAGTAGGACGCGCGGGGGTGCCTGGTGGTTCGCTCCCATCGTCGAGAGGTTGCCAGGGGGCAGTCGCCCAACTTCTCGGCCGAAGTATCGATCGGTGAGTTCCGCGTTCTCACGTGGTCGTGGGATCGCCCCGCCTCCCGTGCGCCCCATTCACCACAACAGTCACAACGGAACCTCCGGACCCACCACGCCTCCCCGGCGCACCGTCCCTGCGGAGGGCCGGCGCCGTCCGTCGGTGGCCGCTGGTAGACAGAGCGCATGCCCGATCCCGCCGGTCCCGCCGATCCCACGGTCACCGCCGACGCCACGACCGACGCCCCGGCGGTCGAGGTCGCGCGCGAGGAGGCCGAGCGGCACCTGCGCGCGCTGGTCGGCCGCGAGGAGGCGGTGCTGCGCGACGACCAGTGGGTGGCCATCGAGGCGCTGGTGGCGCACCGGCGCCGCGCCCTCGTCGTCCAGCGCACCGGGTGGGGCAAGTCGGCGGTGTACTTCGTGGCCACGCTGCTGCTGCGCGCCCGCGGCGCCGGCCCCACCGTCATCGTCAGCCCCCTGCTGGCCTTGATGCGCAACCAGATCGCGGCGGCCGAGCGCGCCGGCATCCGCGCGGTCACCATCAACTCCACCAACCTCGAGCAGTGGGAGCAGGCGCACGCGGCGATCGCCGGCGGTCAGGTCGACGTGCTGCTGGTCAGCCCCGAGCGGCTCAACAACCCCGGGTTCCGCGACGAGGTGCTGCCCCGCCTGGCCGCCACCTGCGGCCTGCTCGTCGTCGACGAGGCGCACTGCATCTCCGACTGGGGGCACGACTTCCGTCCCGACTACCGCCGCATCGCCACACTGCTGGACGAGCTGCCCACGGGCATCCCGGTGCTGGCCACCACCGCCACCGCCAACGCGCGGGTCACCGCCGACGTCGCCGAGCAGCTGGGCCACGAGGCGCTGGTGCTGCGCGGCTCGCTCGACCGGGAGTCGCTGCGGCTCGGCGTGGTGCGGCTGAGCACCGCCCAGCAGCGGCTCGCCTGGCTGGCCGACCACCTCACCGAGCAACCCGGCTCCGGCATCGTTTACTGCCTCACCGTGGCCGCCACCCAGGAGGTGGCCGACTACCTGCGCTCGCGCGGGCTCGACGTCGCCGCCTACTCCGGCCAGACCGAGCAGACCGAGCGGCTGCGCCTCGAGGAGGACCTTGCCGCCGGGCGGGTCAAGGCCCTGGTGGCCACCAGCGCGCTGGGGATGGGCTTCGACGCCGCGCTCGGCTTCGTCGTGAACCTCGGGGCACCCTCCTCGCCGGTGGCCTACTACCAGCAGGTCGGCCGCGCCGGTCGCGGTCTGCCGCCGGGCCAGAGCGCCACCGTGGTCCTGCTGCCCGCGACCGAGGACCGCGACATCTGGGCCTACTTCGCCTCGGTCGGCTTCCCGCGCGAGGAGCTGGTGCGCCAGACCCTCGAGGCGCTGGAGTCCTCCGGGCGGGTGATGAGCACCGCGGCGCTCGAGACCCACGTGGAGCTCAACCGCACCCGGCTCGAGACGATGCTCAAGGTGCTCGACGTCGACGGCGCGGTGCGCCGGGTGCGCGGCGGCTGGGAGGCCACCGGGCAGCCGTGGGTCTATGACGCCGAGCGCTACGCACGCCTGCGCGAGGCCCGCGAGCGCGAGCAGAGCGCCATGCTCGAGTACCTCTCCACCGACCGCTGCCGGATGCTCTTCCTGCGCGAGCAGCTCGACGACCCCGAGGCGCAGCCCTGTGGGCGCTGCGACAGCTGCGGCGGCCTGGAGCTGCCCGGCGAGGTCTCCGCGGAGTCGGTCGAGGCAGCCGAGCAGCGGCTCTCCCGCCCCGGCGTGCCCGTCGAGCCCCGGCGCCAGTGGCCCACCGCGTTGGGCGAGCTCGGCGTCAGCCTCAAGGGCAAGATCCGCACGCCGGCGCAGGAGGGGCGCGTGGTCGCCCGACTCACCGACCTGGGCTACGGCACCGCCCTGCGCGACCTGTTCCGCGAGGACGGCGAGGGCACCCCGCTCACCCCCGACGCCACCGTGCCCGTCGGCCTGGTGCGCGCGGTCGTCGAGGTGCTCCAGGAGTGGCAGCCGCGCGTCTCGGCGATCGTGCACGTGGAGTCGGTGCGCCGACCCACCCTGGTGGCCGACCTCGCCGCCGGGCTCTCGCGCTACCTGCAGGTGCCGGTGGCGGGGCGCTTCGCCGTCGTCGACCCGGGCGTCGCGCCCGGCCGCGGCGCCACCAACTCACCCCAGCGGATCGCCGCCGTGCGCCGTCGTCACGCCCTGCAGCTCGACGAGCCGTTGCCCGAGGGCGCCTCCGTGCTGCTGGTCGACGACCTCGTGGCCTCGGGCTGGACCCTCACCCTGGCCGCCCACGACCTCACCGAGGCCGGCGCCGACCAGGTGCTGCCGCTGGCGCTGGCCACCCGCGCCTGAGCGGTCGGCCCGCCGACCGGCTCAGTGACCCGCCACCAGGGCCGGGTCGATCTCCCGCGTGATCTTGCGGCGCGGCAGGAAGAACGCCGGCACCAGGCACAGCGCCACGAGTGCGGTGCCCACCCAGAAGGCGTCGCCGAAGGACTGTGACATGCCGGCCAGCGCGGAGGCCACGAAGTCGCCCATCTGCGCGGGGTCCTGGGGCAGGCCGCTCGGGTCGCCCTCGAGGCTCTGGCGCATCGCCTCGGCCTCGGCGCTGCGGTTGAAGCCGTTGGTGAGCAGCACCGAGAACAGCGCGGTGCCGATCGAGGCAGCCACCTGCTGGGTGATGTTCATCAGCGTCGAGCCGCGGGCGATCTCGGCGTCGGCCAGGCTGGCCAGCGCCGAGGTCATGATCGGCATCATCGTGCCGCCCATGCCCAGACCCATCACGAACAGCGCGGCCAGCAGGTAGAGCGTCGAGGGCTCGGTGGCCGTGGCCACCATCGCGCCGGCCGAGGAGGTGTCCACCGAGATCGCGCCGGCGCCGACGCCCACCCGGGTGAACATCCCCATGCCGACGACGATCAGACCGATGCCGGCCATCACGATCTTGCCGGGGCCGATCTTGTCGGTGAGCACGCCGGCGATCGGCATGGTGAGCATCGCGCCGATGCCCTGGGGCGCCAGCAGCAGGCCGGCCGAGAGCGTCGTCTCGTCGCGGATCAGCAGGAAGTACTGGGGGAACAGCAGGCTGGCGCCGAAGAACGCGATGGCGAACAGCGACATCGCCAGCACCGCGACCGTCAGGTTGCGGTTGCGGAACAGGTGCAGGTCCATCAGTGGGTGCTCCGGCGCAGCGAGCAGGGTGCGCAGCACGAACGCGACGATCAGCACCAGCCCGACAGCCGCGGTGGCGAGCACCTTGGCCGCCCACACGGTGCCCTCCTCGGGGATGCTGGAGACGCCGTAGAGGAACAGCGCCAGGCCCGGCGAGAGCAGCAGCATGCCGACGAAGTCGAAGGTCTCCGAGGGGCTGACCCGGTCCGGGGGCAGCACGACGGCGGCGTAGACCAGCGCGGCGACGCCGATGGGCAGGTTGATCAGGAAGATCCAGTGCCAGCTGGCGATGTCGATCAGCCAGCCGCCGAGGATCGGGCCGAAGATCGGGCCGAGCAGCATCGGAACACCGAGCACCGCCATCACGCGGCCCACTCGCTCGGGCCCGGCGGCGCGGGTCATGATCGTCATGCCCAGCGGCATCAGCATGCCGCCGCCGAGGCCCTGGACCACGCGGAAAGCGGTGAGCGTCTGGACGCTGTCGGCGGCCGCGCAGAGCACGGAGCCGGCGGTGAACAGCACCAGCGCCAGCATGTAGAGGCGCTTGGTGCCGAACCGGTCGGCGGCCCAGCCGCTGAGCGGGATCACGGTGGCCAGCGCCAGGGTGTAGCCCGTCATCGTCCACGCGGTCTGCGCGGGCGTGGCGGAGAAGTCGCGCTGGAACTCCTGCTGGGCGACGCTGACGACGGTGATGTCGAGGATCGACATGATGGCGCCGAGGACGACGACGCCGGCGACCATCAAGGTGGCGCGGTCGAGCTTGTCGGAGCCGGCGCCGGCGGGCGAGCCGGGCTCGGGCGTGGGGTCCACGGGGCGGGTCGGGGTGCTCACCGGGGAAGGCTAGGCGCCGATGGTTGCTCGAGTCATCCGACTTTGGTCGCTGCGGAGCGTGGGATCGACCACTCGACGACGCCGGTGGGCGGTTGTCGGTGCCGGTCGTTACCGTCGGGTGCTCGCCGTCGGAGGAGACGGTGGAGTCGCCAGGAGGGGGTCGGGTTGAGCTTCGTGCCGCTGACCGGCCCCGCCACGCTGCGCCCGGCCATGCCCCCGCGCGAGTCGGTCGTCGTCTTCACCGACGGCGAGCGCGGCCGGCGCTCGGTCGAGCTGCCGGTGCGCGCGGCGATCCCGGTGCTGACCCGTGCCCGGGCCACGGCGGCCGAGCAGCAGCACCCCAGCGTGGCCCTGCTGGCGGGCAGCGCCCTGCTGGCGCTGCAGGTGGTGGCCAGCGGCCGCTTCGAGCCCTCGGCCGACGGCGACTCGTGGCGCACCGGCCGGCTGCACCCGCACGACCAGGAGCGGGTGCTGCGGCTCGCGCAGGCGCGCCGCCCCGCCGAGCTCGACGACGCCGGCGCCGAGCGGGTGGTGCGTGCGATGCTCGAGGCCGTCGTCGACACCCTGCCCCGGGCCACCCCGGCGGCCTCCTCGCTCACCGCGGCGCCCGTCCCGCGGCCCCGCGACGCCGCCGGCGCCCGGCCCGACTTCCAGGAGCGGCTGGCCGCGCGGCTGCGCCGTCACCGCGCCGACCCGGCCGAGGCCGCCGAGGCCGGTGGCACGCCGGACGAGCTGCCGCAGCTGGTGCGCATCTCGTTGCGGGTCGAGGCCGCGGAGGAGGACTTGCGCCTGGGCGGGGTGCGAGTGGTGCTGCAGGTGCACGACGAGCGCGACCCGCTGCACGTGTGCGACGCCGCCGAGCTCTTCGCCGAGACCGGGTCGGAGGAGCCGGGCGGGCACGGGTTCGGGCCGCGTGCCCGCACCCACGCCGCCATCGCGCTGCGGGCGGCGGCCGAGGCGTGGCCGGTGCTGGAGCGGATGCTCGAGCTGCGGGTGCCCGACGAGCTCTCCCTCGACGGCGACGAGGTCGCCGGCCTGCTCGAGCACGGCGTCGGGGCGCTGCGCGAGCGCGGCGTCGACGTGCTGTGGCCGCGCAGCCTGGGGCGCGACCTGACGGCCTCCGCGGTCCTGGAGCGTCGGCCCTCGCCGGGTGGCCCGAGGCCCACGTCCGGTGTGCGCGAGGAGCCGCTGCAGGACCCGCTGCTCGGCACCGAGGCGATCTTCGGGTTCACCTGGCAGCTGGCGCTGCACGGCGAGCCGCTCACGCAGACCGAGATGGACCAGCTGGCGGCGGCCGCCTCGCCGGTGCTCAAGCTGCGCGGCAGCTGGACGGTCGTCGACCCCGCGCTCGCCCGCAAGGCGCGCAAGCGACTGCTGCGCACGGTCACCCCGGCCCAGGCGGTGGCCGCGGCACTGACCGGCGTCGTCGAGGTCGGGCCCTCGGCGGAGGCGGAGGAGGTGCCGGTCGTCGTGGGGGCCTCGGTGCTGCGGGTGCGCGAGCAGCTGCTGGCCGCCGCCACCCGCGAGCCGGTGCCGCCGCCGGCGGCGCTGCGGGCCGAGCTGCGGGAGTACCAGCGCCATGGCCTCACCTGGCTGGCCGACCTCACCGCGCTCGGGCTCGGCGCCTGCCTGGCCGACGACATGGGGCTGGGCAAGACCGTCACGGTGATCGCGCTGCACCTGCACCGGGCCGAGCTCGCGAGGGCCGAGGGAGGCGAGCCGGGCCCCACGCTCGTCGTGTGCCCGGCCAGCCTGCTGGGCAACTGGGAGGCGGAGGTCGAGAAGTTCGCCCCCGGCACCCCGGTGCGCCGCTTCCACGGCAGCGCCCGCGACCTCGCCGGCGTCGGTGAGGGCAGCGGGGGGTTCGTCCTCACCACCTACGGCACCATGCGGCGCGACGTCGAGGCGCTGGCGCAGGTGCCGTGGGACCTGGTGGTGGCCGACGAGGCCCAGCACGTGAAGAACCCGCGTGCCTCCACCGCGCGGATGCTGCGACGCATCCCCTCGCGGGCGCGCGTGGCCCTGACCGGCACCCCGGTGGAGAACGAGCTGGTCGAGCTGTGGGCGATCCTCGACTGGTGCATCCCGGGGCTGCTCGGCAGCCGCAACGCCTTCCGCAAGGCGTGGGCCCAGCCGATCGAGTCGGGCAAGGAGCCGGCCAAGGCCGCACAGTTCGCCGAGCTGGTCGGGCCGTTCCTGCTGCGCCGTCGCAAGTCCGATCCCGGCATCGCCCCCGAGCTGCCGCCGAAGACCGAGACCGACCACCTGCTGGGGCTCACGCGCGAGCAGGTGGTGCTCTACGAGGCGTTCGTGCGCGACACGATGGAGCGCATCGAGCGCGCCGACGAGGACGCGCGCCGCGGCATGGTGCTGGCGCTGCTCACCGGGCTCAAGCAGATCTGCAACCACCCCGCCCAGTTCCTGCGGCAGTCCGGTGCGGTCCGGCTGCGCGGTCGCTCCGAGAAGCTCGAGCTGCTCGACGAGCTGCTGGCCACGATCCTGGCCGAGGACGGCGCCGTGCTGGTCTTCACCCAGTACGTGGCGATGGCGCGCCTGCTGGTCGACCACCTGGCGGCCGCCGGCGTGCCCCACCAGCTGCTGCACGGCGGCACGCCGGTGCGCGAGCGCGAGCAGATGGTGGCGCGCTTCCAGGCCGGCGAGGTGCCGGTGTTCCTGCTCTCGCTGAAGGCGGGCGGCACCGGCCTCAACCTCACCCGGGCCGACCACGTGGTGCACGTGGACCGCTGGTGGAACCCGGCGGTCGAGGAGCAGGCCACCGACCGCGCCTACCGGATCGGGCAGACCCGGCCCGTGCAGGTGCACCGCCTGGTCACCCGCGGCACCGTCGAGGAGCGGGTCGCCCAGCTGCTGGCGCGCAAGCAGGCGCTGGCCGACGCCGTCCTGGGCCGCGGCGAGGCCGCGCTCACCGAGCTCAGCAACGAGGAGCTGCGCGACCTCGTGGCCCTGCGTCCGTCCGCCCGGCCCTCGGCACGTCCCGGCTCCGGCGAGTCGGGGTGAGTGCGTGGTGAGCCCGCTCGTGCACCCGCCGCTCGCCCCGCGACGAGGCGGCGCGCGCGCCGTCAGCTGGTGGGGCCGCGCGTGGGTGCGGGCGCTGGAGGAAGCCGCCTACGGCGAGCCCGACCTGCGACGCGGCCGCGCGCTGGCTCGGCAGGGCGGGGTGGGCGGCATCGCCGTCGAGGCAGGTTCGGCGGTCGCCGCCGTCACCGAGCGGGACCGGCTGCACACCGTCCAGCTGCGGCTGCCGGTGCTCGAGCAGGAGGGCCGGGCCTCGCTGGTCGAGGTGGTCGCAGCCCAGGTGGGGCGACTCGGGGCGCTGCTCGGCGGCGACCTGCCGCACGATCTCGTCGAGCACGCCGAGGAGCTCGGCGTCGAGCTGCTGCCGTTCGGCGGCGAGCTCGAGACGACGTGCACGTGCGAGGCGTGGACCGACCCGTGCCCGCACGCCCTCGCCCTGCTCAGCCAGCTGGCGTGGCTGGTCGACTCCGACCCCTTCGTGCTGCTGCACCTGCGCGGCGTGCCACGCGAGGAGCTGCTCGCCGCCCTGCACGCCCGCGGCGACCCGGGTCCGCGGCGCCCGGGTGCTGCCGCCGGATCCCACGGGTCCGAGGACCCGGCGCTCGACGTCGCCCTGGATGCCGCCGAGCGCGCCGCGCGCATCCTCGAGCTGACCGAGGACCCCACGGCCGGCGTCGAGCACCTGCTCTAGCTGCTCTGGCTGCTCTTGCGGCGGGCTGCGTGGCGGAGGCTAGAACTCGAGCACGCCGCAGACGTTCTCCACGAGCGTGCGCCAGGTGGGGGTGAGCACCGAGCCGTACTCGGTGGGCGAGATGTCGTTGTCCTCCTGCAGCAGCCGGATGCGCTGCTCGGTGGTCTCGTCGTAGCGGCCGGTGACGTCGCGGGCCTCGAAGTAGGGCCCCGGCTCGCCGCGCTCCTCGCGGTCGTCGTCGAGGTCGACCAGCAGGCCCTGCAGCGAGCGGACCCAGATGGCGTTGCCGGGGTCGACGAGCATGCCCGGCACCAGCTCGGGGAAGGTCACCACCGGCAGCACGCAGGGGCACCGCACGTAGCTGTCGTTCCCGCTGGTCAGGTTGGTGACGGCGTCACCCTTGTTGTTCTCCAGCATCCGCAGCTCGCACGGCTCGGGCATGGAGTCGTAGGGCCCGGCGTAGACGACGTACTCGGGCACGTCGTCGGGGCGGGACCCGTAGCGCGTCGGGCAGGAGTCGTCGGTGCGCAGGTAGCGCAGCCCCAGGTCGCCGGAGTTGGCGACGGCACTGGCCAGCGGGGGAGCGGAGTCGCCGCGGGCGACCACCAGCAGCGCCTCGCCGGTGCACTCGAGGTCGACCAGCGGGATGCCGAGGTGCAGGGGGTCGTTGAACGACTCCGCGGCCGGCGTCCCGCCCTGGTCGGGGGGCGCCACGAAAGCGGTGGCGATGCCCGCGGCCGCTCCGACCACGCCCGCCACCACCGGCAGCAGGACCCTGACCCGACGCCCGCCACCCATCGGGTCAGCCTACGTCCATCCCGGCGTCCAACCCGAGCGCCCGCTCGGCCATGCCGCGCAGCAGCGCGCGCATCTCGGGGCCGGGCAGCCGGGCGCTGTGCGGGGTGGAGTTGATCAGCCCGAAGACGGCGTGCGCGGTGGCTCGCGCCGTCGCCGGGGCGAGGTCGCCGTCGAGGCGGCGCAGCTGGTCGGCCCAGGTGTCGACGTAGGAGCGCTGCAGCCGCCGCACCTCCTCGCGGGCGTCGTCGGGCAGCGCGCTCCAGTCGCGGTCCTGCAGCACGATGGTGGCGCGGCGGGTGAGCGCGAACTCCACGTGCCAGGCCACCAGGGCGCGCAGCGCGGCGGCGGCGTCGGGCGCCTCCTCGACCCGCTCGCGCCCGACCGTGAGCAGCTCGCGGCTGACCGAGACCAGGATCTCGGCCAGCATCGCGTCCTTGGAGGCGAAGTGCTTGTAGAGGGCCGGCCCGGAGATCCCGCACGCCCGGCCGAGCTCGGCCACGCTGACGCCGTGGAAGCCGCGGGCCGCGAACAGGTCGGCCGCCGTCGCGAGCAGCTGCTCGCGCCGCGAGGGCTCGCTCCCCACCACCGGGGCCTCGCGGGTGCTCACCGGCTCAGGTTAACCCGCGTTAACGCCCACCCGGCTCTCGTGCGCACGGGTGGGACGCCGACCCGTGCGCAGTCAGGACGGGTCGGCGGTCGAGCCGTGCGTACTCGGGCCGGGTCGGCGGTCGAGCTGTGCGTACTCGGGCCGGGTCGGCGGTCGAGCCGTGCGTCGTCACGACGGGTCGGTGAGGAAGGCGCGGACGCGGTCGAGGTAGCCCGGGGGTGTGAGGAGGAAGGAGTCGTGGCCGTGGGGTGAGCTGAGCTCGGCGTGCTCGGCGCGGACGCCGAGGGCGCGCAGCTGCTCGAGCAGGCGCAGGCTCTGGGCGGTGTCGAAGCGCCAGTCGGAGTCGAAGGAGGTCAGCTGGAAGCGGGTGCGGGTGCGCCGCAGGGCCTCGGCGGTGCGGGGGTCGGCGAAGGGGTCGACGTAGTCGAGCATCCGGGTCAGGTAGACGTAGGTGAGGGCGTCGAAGCGCTCGACGAAGCCCTCACCCTGGTGGCGCAGGTAGTGCTCCACCTCGAAGTCGGGCTCGAGCGACGGCGGTCCGTCGGCGCGGCGGGTGCGACCGAACTTGCCCTCCAGCGTCTGCGCGGCGACGTAGGTGATGTGGGCGGCCATCCGCGCGACCCTCAGCCCGGTGCGGGGGAGCGTGCCGTGCTCGAGGTAGCGCCCGCCGTGCCAGTCGGGGTCGCTGGTGATGGCCTCGCGGCCCACGGCGGAGAAAGCGATGTTCTCGGCGCTCAGGCGCGAGGAGGCAGCCACCACCACGGCGCGGTCGATGAAGCCGGGGTCGTCGATCACCCACTGCAGCACCTGCATCCCGCCCAGCGACCCGCCGACGGCGGCGTGGAGCCGTGCGACGCCGAGGTGCGCGAGCAGCCGCCGCTGCACGGCCACCAGGTCGCCCAGCGTGAGCAGCGGGAAGTCCGGTCCGTAGGGGCGGCCGGTGCGCGGGTCGGTGGAGGAGGGCCCGGTGGTGCCGCGGCAGCCCCCGAGCAGGTTGCTGGAGACGACGAAGTAGCGGTCGGTGTCGACCGGCAGGCCCGGGCCCACCATGGTCCGCCACCAGCCGCCCTCGCCGGCCGCGCGCGCGTCGCCGGTGAGGGCGTGGCACACGACGACGGCGTTGCCGCCGTCGTCGTCGAGCCGGCCGTAGGTCTCGTAGGCCACCTCCACCGGGGCCAGCGTGCGCCCGGAGGCCAGCACCAGCGGGTCGTCGTCGGTGGCGACGACGACCCGCCGGGTGCTGGGGGGCAGCGGGGCACCGCTGACCCGCGCGTGCCAGCTGGTCAGCGCGAGGCCGCCAGCGCCTGCTCGAGGTCGGCGACCAGGTCGTCGACGTGCTCGATGCCGATCGAGAGCCGCACCATGTCCTCGGGGACGCCGGCCGCCGTCAGCTCCTCGGGCGTGAGCTGGCTGTGCGTGGTGGTGGCGTTGTGGATGGCCAGCGACTTGGCGTCACCGATGTTGGCCAGGTGGCTGAAGAGCTGCAGCGACTCGATGAACTTCTTGCCGCCCTCGCGCCCGGTCTTGAGGCCGAAGCTGAGCAGCCCGCCGTAGCCGCGGCCGGTGAGAATGCGGTCGGCGATTGCCTTGCTGGGGTCGTCCTCGAGGCCGGGGTAGGTGACCCACGCGACGTCGTCGTGCGCCTGCAGGTACTGCGCGACGGCGAGCGCGTTCTCGCTGTGCCGCTCCATGCGCAGGTGCAGGGTCTCCAGGCCCTGCAGGAACAGCCAGGAGTTCATCGGGGTGATCGCGGCGCCGGTGTTGCGCAGCATCACCGTGCGCGCGCGGATGATGTAGGCCAGGTTGCCGACGGCCTCGGTCCACACGACCCCGTGGTAGGCGCCGTCGGGCTGGGTCAGCCCGCGGAACCGGTCGCCGTGGGCGGCCCAGTCGAAGGTCCCGGCGTCGACGATGACGCCGCCGATGGAGGTTCCGTGGCCGCCGATGTACTTGGTGGCGGAGTGCACCGAGACGTCGGCGCCGTGGTCGAAGATCCGCGCGAGGTAGGGGGTGGGTGCGGTGTTGTCGACGATGAGCGGCAGGCCCTGCTCGTGCGCGGCGTCGGCCCAGGCGCGGATGTCGACGACGTTGATCCGCGGGTTGCCGACGGTCTCGGCGAAGACCAGCTTGGTGCGCTCGTCGACGTGGGCGGCGAGCCCGGCGGGGTCGTCGGGGTCGACGAAGCGCACCTCGATGCCGAACTGGGGGAGCGTGTGGGCGAACAGCGCGTAGGTGCCCCCGTAGAGGGTGGAGAGGGCGACGATGTTGTCGCCGGCGTAGGTCAGGTTGAGCACCGCGTAGGTGATCGCGCTGGAGCCGGAGGCCGTGGCGAGGGCACCGACGCCGCCCTCGAGCTGGGTCATCCGATCCTCGAAGACCGACTGGGTCGGGTTCATGATCCGCGTGTAGATGTTGCCGGGCTCGGCGAGCGCGAACAGGTTGGCCGCGTGCTCGGTGTCGTTGAAGACGTAGGACGTGGTCTGGTAGATCGGCACGGCACGGGCGTTGGTGGCCGGGTCGGCCTCCTCCTGCCCGGCGTGCACCGTCAGGGTCTCGGGGCGGTAGGTCATGCGGCGATCCTAAACTAGATCGAAGTTGTCGACTTAAGCCTTCCACGACGTGGCGCCCGTCACGCGTGGACGAATCAGGTTAATGATCGCTAACCTGACGGGGTGAGTGAGACGACGACCTCGGCAGCCCCGGGACCCGCTGGCCTGACCGACGTGGTCGCCGAGCTGCGCGAGCGCCTGGCGCAGGTGCGGCGCGGCGGCAGCGAGGCCGCCCGGGCCAAGCACACCGGCCGCGGCAAGCTGCTGGCGCGCGACCGCGTGGACCGGCTGCTCGACCCCGGCAGCCCGTTCCTCGAGCTCAGCCCGCTGGCCGCCACCGGCATGTACGGCGACGCCGTGCCCAGCGCCGGCATCGTCACCGGCATCGGCCGGGTCCACGGCCGCGAGGTGGTGGTCGTCGCCAACGACGCCACGGTCAAGGGCGGCACCTACTACCCGTTGACGGTCAAGAAGCACCTGCGCGCGCAGCAGGTGGCGGCCGAGAACCGGCTGCCGTGCGTCTACCTGGTCGACTCCGGCGGCGCCTTCCTGCCGATGCAGGACGAGGTCTTCCCCGACCGCGAGCACTTCGGGCGGATCTTCTTCAACCAGGCCAACCTGAGCGCCCGCGGCATCCCGCAGCTGGCCGCCGTGATGGGCTCGTGCACCGCCGGCGGGGCCTACGTGCCGGCGATGAGCGACGAGACCGTCATCGTCAAGGAGCAGGGCACGATCTTCCTCGGCGGCCCGCCGCTGGTGAAGGCCGCCACGGGCGAGGTCGTCAGCGCCGAGGACCTCGGCGGGGGCGAGGTGCACGCGCGCAGGTCCGGCGTCGTCGACCACCTCGCCGACGACGACCGCCACGCGCTGGCGATCCTGCGCGGCATCGTCGACACCCTCCCCGCCAAGTCACCGGCCCCGTGGGAGGTCCGTGAGCCCGAGGAGCCCGCCCTCGACCCCACCACCCTGACCGAGGTGGTGCCCGCCGACACGCGCACGCCGTACGACGTCCGCGAGGTGATCCGGCGCGTCGTCGACGGCAGCCGGTTCACCGAGTTCAAGGCCCTCTACGGCGAGACCCTGGTGTGCGCGTTCGCGCACGTGTGGGGTCACCCCGTGGGCATCGTGGCCAACAACGGCATCCTGTTCAGCGAGTCGGCGCTCAAGGGCGCGCACTTCATCGAGCTGTGCAACCAGCGCGGCATCCCGCTGGTCTTCCTGCAGAACATCAGCGGCTTCATGGTCGGCCGGGAGTACGAGAACGGCGGCATCGCCAAGGACGGCGCCAAGCTGGTCACCGCGGTCGCGTGCTCGGTGGTCCCCAAGCTCACCGTCGTGATCGGCGGCTCCTTCGGTGCCGGCAACTACGGCATGTGCGGGCGCGCCTACGACCCGCGCTTCCTGTGGATGTGGCCCAACGCCCGCATCTCGGTGATGGGCGGCGAGCAGGCCGCCTCGGTGCTGGCCACCGTGGCGGGTCGCGCCGAGGACCCCGACGTCGACGACTTCAAGGCGCCCATCCGCGAGCAGTACGAGACGCAGGGATCGCCCTACTACGCCACCGCTCGGCTGTGGGACGACGGCGTCATCGACCCCGCCGACACCCGCCGGGTGCTCGGCCTGGGGCTGGCCGCGGCTGCCAACGCCCCGGTGCCCGAGCCCTCCTACGGCATCTTCCGGATGTGATGACGATGGCTCTCCAGACCGTCCTGATCGCCAACCGCGGCGAGATCGCGCTGCGGGTGATGCGCACCGCGCACCGCTTGGGCCTGCGCACCGTCGCGGTCTTCACCGAGCTCGACGCCGACGCGCCGCACGTGCGCGCTGCCGACGAGGCCGTGCAGGTGCCCAGCTACCTCGACGTCGAGGCGGTCGTGAGCGCTGCTCTCGCGACGGGCGCCGACGTCGTGCACCCCGGTTACGGGTTCCTCTCCGAACGGTCGACCTTCGCCGCCGCTCTCGCCGAGGCAGGGGTGGCCCTGGCCGGCCCGAGCGCCGCGGTGATGGAGCTGATGGGTCGCAAGGACGCCGCCCGCGAGGTGGCGGTCGAGGCCGGTGTCCCGGTGGTGCCGACCGGCGAGCACGCCGACTTCCCGGTGCTGGTCAAGGCCGCCGCCGGCGGCGGCGGCAAGGGCATGCGGGTGGTGCGCTCGGCTGCCGAGATGGACGACGCCGTGGCCGCGGCCAGGCGCGAGGCGGCCGCCGCCTTCGGCGACGACACGATGCTGGTGGAGAAGTACGTGGAGTCGGGACGGCACGTCGAGGTGCAGGTGATGGCCGACGCGCACGGCACCGTGCTGCACCTCGGCGAGCGCGACTGCTCGGCGCAGCGCCGGCACCAGAAGGTGCTCGAGGAGTCCCCCGCCCCCACGGTCGACGACGCCACGCGCGCCCGTCTGCACGGAGCCGCCGTCGCGCTGGCGCGCCAGGTGGGCTACACCGGCGCCGGCACCGTCGAGTTCCTGCTCGACAACGCCACCGGGGAGTTCTACTTCCTGGAGATGAACACCCGCCTGCAGGTGGAGCACCCCGTCACCGAGGCGGTCACCGGCCTGGACCTCGTGGAGCTGCAGCTGCTCGTGGCCGACGGGCGGCCCCTCCCGATCACCCAGGACGACGTGCGCACCGAGGGCCACGCCATCGAGGCACGGGTCTACGCCGAGGACGCCTTCGGGGGCTTCCTGCCGCAGGCGGGCACCACCTCGATCGTCCGCTGGCCCTCCACCGCGCGGGTCGACCACGCGCTGGGGGCTAACCAGGTGGTGAGCACCGCCTACGACCCGATGCTCGGCAAGGTGGTGGCGCATGGACCCGACCGCGAGGCCGCCCGGCGGGCGCTGGTGCGCGCCCTCGACGACACCGCGATCCTCGGTCTCACCACCAACGCCGGCTTCCTGCGCGCGCTCGTGGCCTCCGAGGCGTTCCGCCAGAACCGCATCGACACGGCCTGGCTCGACCGGGTCGACCTCGACGTCGAGGTGCCCCGGCCCGACGACGCCCTGCCCCGGCAGCTGTGCGCCTGGGTCTCGGCCATGATCGCCGCCTCCGACACCGGGCACGCCTTCGCCGCCGACGGCTTCCGGCTCGGCGCGCCGCCGGCCCCGACGCTGGTGGAGCTCGACCGCGAGGTGGTGGTCGACCGTGCAGCAGGCACCGTCGACGGCGTGCCGGTGCGCGAGCTCGCCGCCGCCGACCACGTGCTCGAGGCCGTCGTCGACGGGCGCCGGGTGCGCGCCGTCGTCAACGTGCAGGCCGACGTCGTCGAGGTGGCCTGGCAGGGGCACCGGTTCACCTTCACCCGACCCGATCGCCTGGCGGGCACCGTCCAGGTGGGCGACGGCAGCATCACCGCACCCATGCCGGGCACCGTGCTGGACGTCCGGGTGGCGGTGGGCGACAGCGTCGCCGAGGGCGACGTGCTGGGAGTGCTGGAGGCGATGAAGATGGAGCTCTCGCTCACCGCGCCGTTCGCAGGCACCCTCACGACGGTCGAGGCCACCACGGGCGGCCAGGTGCCTCTGGGAGCAGTGCTCTTCGTCGTCGAGCCGGAGTCGGACGCGGGGCAGGAGCAGTCCGCGTGACCGCCCTGCCCATGGTCGAGCCGGAGGCCGGCATGCCGCAGCGCGTGACGATCTACGAGGTCGGCCCGCGCGACGGGCTGCAGAACGAGAAGGCGATCGTGCCGGTCGAGGTCAAGGCCGCGTTCGTGGGGCGGCTGCTCGACGCGGGGCTGCCGGTCGTGGAGGCCACCAGCTTCGTGCACCCGCGCTGGGTGCCCCAGCTCGCCGACGCCGAGGAGCTGATGACCGGGCTGACGGCGCAGCTGGGCGACGCGGCGGCCGGCCTGCCGGTGCTGGTGCCGAACGAGCGCGGCCTCGACCGCGCCCTGGCGCTGGGCCTGCGCCACGTCGCCGTCTTCGGCTCGGCCACCGAGACCTTCGCCCGCAAGAACCTCAACCGCGGCCTCGACGAGCAGTACGCGATGTTCGAGCCGGTCGTGGCGCGCGCCACCGACGCGGGACTGACCGTGCGCGCCTACCTCTCGATGTGCTTCGGCGACCCCTGGGAGGGAGCCGTGCCGGTGGCACAGGTGGTGGAGGCCGGACGACGCCTGCTCGACCTCGGGGCGGCGCAGCTGAGCCTCGGCGACACCATCGGCGTGGGCACCGCGGGTCACGTCGGCCGGCTGGTGGCTGCCTTCGACGACGCCGGAGTGGGCCCCGAGCGACTCGCGCTGCACTTCCACGACACCTACGGGCAGGCGCTCGCCAACGTGCACGCGGGGCTGCGCGCCGGCGTCACGACCTTCGACGCGAGCGCCGGCGGGCTCGGTGGGTGCCCCTACGCGAAGAGCGCCACGGGCAACCTCGCCACCGAGGACCTCGTCTGGATGCTCACCGGCCTCGGCGTCGAGCACGGGGTCGACCTGGCCGCCGTCGTGGAGGCCAGCACGTGGATGGCCGGCCACCTCGGCCGCCCCAGCCCCTCCGCCGTGGTGAGGGCGCTGGCACAATCGCCGGAGTGAGCCGTCGCGTCGTCCTGCACGTGGGTGCGCCGAAGACGGGCACCACCTACCTGCAGGACCGCCTGCAGCTCAACGCGCGCTCGCTGGCCGCGGCCGGCGTGCACGTGCCGGCCGGGTCGCCGCTGGTGCCGGCGCCCCTCTTCCACTTCCGCGCGGCCCTCGACCTGCTGGGCCAGGACTGGGGCGGCCCGCCCGGACACGCCGAGGGCAGCTGGGAGTCGCTGGTGCGCAAGGTGCGACGTCGCTCCGGGACCGTCGTGGTCAGCCACGAGATCCTGGCGCCCGCACCGGCGGACGCCATCGAGCGCGCCAAGGCCGAGCTGGGCGCCGGACGCTCCAGCGAGCTGCACGTCGTCTACACCGCGCGCGACCTCGCCCGGCAGATCCCCGCCGCCTGGCAGGAGAGCGTCAAGCAGGGCCGACGCTGGACCTACCAGGCCTTCCTGCGCAAGCTCGAGCACGGCAAGCCGTGGTTCTACCGCGCCCTCGACCTGCCCAGCGTGCTGGGCGCGTGG
This sequence comes from Nocardioides nanhaiensis, assembly GCF_039542785.1. Lineage (NCBI taxonomy): Bacteria > Bacillati > Actinomycetota > Actinomycetes > Propionibacteriales > Nocardioidaceae > Nocardioides > Nocardioides nanhaiensis. The sequence continues at coordinate 1,111,146 of NZ_BAABIM010000002.1, read as the reverse complement.
GGCGCCGGCCTGCCGCCCGAGCGCGTGCACGTGGTCACGGTGCCCCCGCGCGGTGCCGACCGCGGCGTGCTGTGGGAGCGCTTCTGTCGGACCCTCGAGGTGGACCCCGCGGCCGGCCCGCAGGAGAGCACCGAGGCCAACCGCTCGCTCGGCGTCGCCGAGACCACCATGCTGCGCCAGCTCAACCGCCGGATGAAGCGCGCCACCCGCCGCGAGGCCGTCTTCGACGAGCTGATCCGGGAGATGCTCGCGCAGGAGACGCTGGTGCGCACCCGCTCCCAGCCCGTGCGGCTGCCGCCGCGGCTGCTGCCCTGGGCCGAGGCGGAGACCGAGCGCTGGCTGGACTGGGTGCGGGGCAGCGGCGTCGATGTCGTCGGCGACCTTGCCGACCTGACCCCGCTGCCGCTCGCCGAGGACGAGCGCTACGCCGACCCCGACAACGTGGCCGCCAAGCGCCAGCTCGACGCCGCGCTCGACGCGCTGTCCGCCATGACGACGGAGGCGGCGCGGCGCAACGACCCCGACCGGCAGATCGTGGCGCGGGCCCGCTCGGCGGCCGCCCGCCGGCTCCAGGGCTGATCCGGGGGTGACCTCGTGACGCCGACCGCCCGCGCCTGGGTGGCCCACCTGACGGCGGGTGGCACGACGCCGTGGGCGCAGTGGCGCGCGGCCGCGGACCACGCGACGGCGGATACGGGCGGCGAGCCCGACCCGGGGGGGACGGCGCGCCATCTGCGCTACCTGCCCGGTGCCCAGCAGCTGGAGCTGCTACGGCGGCTCAACGAGGCCGGTCGCCCCGGGCCCGCGCTGGCGGAGCGGGTGCTGGCCACCAGCGCACCGGGGCGCGGCATCGCCGACCTGGAGCTCGTGGGCGCCGCCCGCGACACCCCCTTCGGCCCCCGCCCGGTGGACCCCGCCGACCTCCCGGACGCTGAGCTGGTGCGCGTCGCCACGGGCCTGCTGGCCGAGGACGTCGTCGCGGGCGGTCCGGCCGCGCCGGAGCCGGGACGCCGGGCGTGGCCCTGGCGGCGTCGCTACCGCCTGGTGGGGGACCCGTGGCTCGCGGACCCCGCGCGCGCCGAGCTGGTGCGACGCCGACGTCCCCCCGGCGGGCAGCAGCCGACCGTGCACGTGGTGGGTGCCGACCTCGCCTCGATGCTCGAGCACGTCTGGAGCGCGCGTGCCCTGGTGGGTGCCGCCCCGGCGTGGCGCGACTGGCTGGACCCGCTGGTGCGACGACGCCGCGTGCCGCCGCGCATCGACCTGCCCGCCGTCGCCGGCGCCTGGGCGACCCGGGTGGGTCCCGTGCGGGTGCGGGTGGTGCTCGACCCCGCGCTCCTCCCGGGCCTGCTGGGCACGCGCGCACCGCTGCCGGGGCCGCTCCCGCTGAGCGCCGACGCGCTGGAGCTGAGCCGCCGGGTCGGTGCAGCACTGGGCCTGCTGGTGCTGCCCGAGCAGCGCACGCGCCTGCTGCAGCAGGCCTGGGCTCCGGCGCTGGCCGACCTCCCGGCGGCGCGCGGCACCGGGGTCGCGGTGCCGCAGCGCCGCCTGGCCCGTCTGACCGAGGTGGCCACGCGGATGCGCGAGGAGCTGTGCCGCGCCGACTACCCCGTGCTCGGCGACCCCGACCTGCTGCTGCCCGCGGCGACACGCCGCAGCGACGTCGAGCCCACCGACGCCGGGGTCCTGGCGCTCGCGCTGGCTATGGTGCTGGGACCCACGCCGGGAGCCAGCCCAGGATCCAGCGCGGGACCCAGCCCGGGGAACGGCCCGGCACCGGACGAGGAGGAGCGATGACGCGGCGCGTGCTGCTGCACGTCGGCACCCCCAAGACCGGCACCAGCTACCTGCAGGACGTGCTGTTCCGCAACACCCGGGCGCTCGCCGAGGCAGGCATCAGCTATCCCGCCCACCGCTTCGACGCGCACTTCCTGGCCGCGCTCGACCTGATGCGGATGCCGTGGGGGGGCCTGGAGGCCGAGGCGATCGGCGCCTGGGACGCGCTGGCCGCGCGGGTCCGCGCCCACGAGGGCACCAGCATCGTCAGCCACGAGATCCTCGCCACCGCCTCGCGCACCCAGGTGGGCCGCGCCCTCGCGTCGCTCGGCCACGGCGACGGCGCCGAGGTGCACGTGCTGCTCTCGGTGCGCGACCTGGTGCGCCAGATCCCGGCCGAGTGGCAGGAGAACGTCAAGCACCGCAGCCGGATCCGCTACGCGGAGTTCCTCGAGCAGATCCGCGACCCCGACCGGGCCACCCGCATCGGCAGCTGGTTCTGGGGCGTGCAGGAGGTGCCCGACATCCTGGACCGGTGGGGCCACGACCTGCCGCCCGAGCGGGTGCACCTGATCACGGTGCCGCCACCCGGCGGCGGCCCCGAGCTGCTGTGGCGGCGCTTCAGCCACGCCTTCGGGCTCGACGAGGTCGACCTCGACCTGCACGCCGAGCGCAGCAACCCCTCGCTCGGGGTGCCCGAGACCGCCCTGCTGCGCCGGATCAACGCCGCCGCCCACCGCGAGCTCGCGCCGGCCGACTACCGGCCGCTGGTGCGCGAGCTGCTGGCCCACCAGACCCTCTCGCAGCGCACCGGCTCTCCGCGCCTCTCGCTGCCGCCGGACCTGCACCCCTGGGTGGCCGAGCTGACCGAGCAGTGGCTCGCAGAGCTGCGCCGTCGCCGCTACGACGTCGTCGGCGACCTCGAGGACCTCGTGGGCGCGGTCCCGGACCCGCGGCGCTGGGCCGACCCCGACAAGCCGGTCGAGGCACAGGTGGCGCGCGCCGGAGTCGCCGCGGTCACGGCGCTGCTGCTGGACAACGCGCGGCTGCGGCACGAGGAGGAGCGGCTGGCCGGTGAGCTGGCGCAGGCGCACGAGGCGCTGCACCGGGCCTACCTGCGCCCCACCTACCGGCTGCGCGAGAAGCTGGTGGCCCGCCTGCAGGGCGGGCGCGCGGGCCGGGCGCTGCTGAAGGTCTACCGCGTGGCGCGGGGCAGGAGCTCCTTGGCGGCGTAGTGGCCGACCTTGCGAGTGCTCCAGCCGTCGGCGCCCAGACCCACCAGGCCCCCGACCACCGGCACCCGACGCCCCACCGTGCTGGCCAGTCGCTTGCCGGCCACGCGCGAGATGAGCTCCTGGGCCACCACCTGCGAGATCACGGTCTCCAGCGCCGTGTCGTGGCGCGGCGCGGTGGCCAGCGCCATCGGAGGTGCAGGGATCTTGCGCTGCTTGACCAGCTGGCTGACGGCGTCCTCGCCGAGCAGGCTGACCAGCACGGCGTTGCGGGTGCGCGGGTCGGCGAGGTCGTAGCCGCGCAGGTGCGCGATGCCGGCGATCATCCGGCACTGGATCAGGGTCAGGCCCGTGATGTTGGCGGGCACCGTGACCGTCATCGTGACCAGGCCGCCGATGTTGGTGAGGAAGCCCTGCGCGCCGGCGTAGCGCACGTGGTGGTCGATCACCGCGCGCACCGCCTTGTCGACGTCGTCGTCCTGCTCGCGCAGGTGGGCCTCGGCGCCGGAGGCGGCTGGAGCCAGCGGCCCGACGCCGGCGATGGCCCGCTGCAGCGCCTGGCGGACGAACCCCGTGGTGACCCCGGGGGCGACCTGGGTGAGGCGCGGGGCCAGTGCCCCGCCGATCTGGCGCCCGACACGCTGCTTGATGCTCATGGGCCCGATCCTAGGGAGGTCGCCCCAATCATGTGGCGCGCGACGGAGTGCCCCGTGCGGCCGTGATCAGCCGTGATCGGTGTCGCCGGCACGCCGTAGCCTGCCCGGGTGTCCGTCCCCTTCCCGCCGGTCGAGCCGCCCGCCACGGGCTGGCGCTTCGGCCCACCCGAGCGCTGGGATCCCGAGGACGACCTCGTGGGTGCCGGGGCCGACCTCGAGCCGGGGACCGTGCTGGAGGCCTACCGCCACGGCGTCTTCCCGATGCCGCTCGGCGGCCGCCGCGACCCGCTCGGGTGGTGGAGCCCGGTCGAGCGGGGCGTGCTCGAGCCGGGGGCGCTGAAGGTCAGCCGCTCCCTGCGCCGGGCGGCCCGCGACTACGAGATCCGGGTGGACTGCGCCTTCGAGGAGGTGCTGGGCGCGTGCGCCGACCCGCGCCGCCCCGGTGGCTGGATCGATGCGCGCATCCGCGCCACCTACGGACGGCTGCACCGTGACGGCTGGGTGCACTCGGTGGAGGCGTGGCGCGAAGGCCGCCTGGCCGGCGGGCTGTACGGCGTGGGCGTGGGTGCGCTGTTCGCGGGCGAGTCGATGTTCCACCGCGAGCGCGACGCCTCGAAGGTGGCGCTGCTCGGGCTGGTGCGGCTGCTCGAGCAGGCCCGCGGCGCGGACTGGTTGGTCGACGTGCAGTGGGTCACACCCCACCTGGCGTCGCTGGGCGTGCGCGAGGTGCCGCGGGAGGCCTACCTGCGGCGCCTTCCGCCGCTGCTGGCGGCGCCACCGGTGCCCTGGCGGCCCCCGTCGTCGCCGGTCTCCGGGCCCGCTGGTCCGGTCAGCCCGCGCCCGGAGGATTGAACCGGGGCCCGGATGGGCAAGGAGAGCCGAACGCACCTCCCCACCCGGGCCCGACGTCCCGGACCCACGAAAGGGCTCCCCATGAAGCTCACCCGTTCCCTCGCCGCCGCGGCCACCGCGGCCCTGGCCTTCTCCCTCACCGCCTGCGGCGGCGACGACGGCGCCTCCGCCCCGGACAGCGCCTCGGTCGAGGACTTCTGCGACGCCTACACCAGCTACATCGAGGACCTGCTCGACGACATCGACATGAGCGACCCCTCTGCCATCGAGACGCCCTCCGCCGAGGAGGCCGTCGACGGCATCAAGGAGTGGGCCGACGAGCTGGCCGAGACCGGCACCCCCGAGGACATGCCCGACGAGGCCCGCCAGGGCTTCGAGGACTTCATCGACGGCGCGCAGGAGATCACCGCCGACGACCTCGAGGACCCCTCCAACCTGGAGGCGCTGGAGGAGGAGTTCGGTGGTGACCCGGAGGCCGCGCAGGCGCTGACCGAGTACACGAACGAGAACTGCGGCAACCCGATGGAGGACATGATGGGCGAGATGATGGAGGAGATGCCCGACATGCCCGAGATGCCCTCGGACCTGCCCAGCGACCTCGAGCTGCCGAGCGACTTCCCCTCCGAGCTGCTCACCGAGGTCCCCACCGAGTGACGGTGCCGGACCTGCGGTAGCAACCAGCCTCGCGAGCCCCTCGGGTCACACGACCCGGGGGGCTTCGCCGTCCTCGGAGACCATCGGGCGCCCGGCGCCCTCCCACTCCAGCATCCCGCCGTCGAGGTTGACGGCCTCCACCCCGCGCTGCGCCAGCCAGCCCGTGGCGCGCGCCGAGCGCCCGCCCACCTTGCAGACCACCAGCACCTGCTGGTCGGTGGGCACCTCCGCGACCCGCTCGCCGAGGTCGCCGAGCGGGATGTGGACGGCGCCCTCCACGTGCCCGGCACGCCACTCGTCGTCCTCGCGGACGTCGAGCACGACGAGACCCTCGGGCAGCGGGTCGGGCACTCCGGTGATGGCGACGGTGGGGATGTTCACGCCGATCACCGTAGCCACCCGGCCCACCCGGCGCTGACCTGGCGCGGATGCGCACGGGTGGGGCGCTGACCTGGCGCGGGTGCGCACGGGTGGGGTGCTGACCTGGCGCTGGTGCGCACGGGTGGGGTGCTGACCTGGCGCGGGTGCGCACGGGTGGGGCGCTGACCTGGCGCGACTGCGCACGGGTGGGGCGCTGACCCGGCGCGACTGCGCACGGGTGGGGCGCTGACCCGGCGCGACGAGAGACGGGTCGGTGGTGGAGGGTTGGCTGTAACCCCCTGGGGGGTTGTACGATCAGGAGCATGAGCACCTTCACCCTGAGCCGCACGCTGCCCACCGGCTACGACGACGCCGTCGCCCAGGTGCGCGCGGCCCTGGCCGAGCAGGGCTTCGGCATCATCAGCGAGATCGACCTGGCCGCGACCCTGCACGCCAAGCTCGGCGTCGAGGTGGCCCCGCAGGTGATCCTGGGGGCCTGCCGCCCCCAGCTGGCGCACGAGGCGCTGCAGGCCGACCCCTCGATCGCGGCGGTGCTGCCCTGCAACGTGGTGGTGCGCGGCGTCGACGCCACCACCAGCGTCGTCGAGGCGTTCGACCCCGACGCGATGATGGCGTTGGCCGGAGCCGGAGCCGGAGCCGGAGCCGGAGCCGGAGCTGGTGCCGACGGCGACACCGAGTCACCGCTGGCGCGGGTGGCAGGTGACGCGCGGACCCGCCTGTCCGCCGCGCTCGACGCCCTCGCCCCCACCGACTGACACCCTCACCCCACCACCCGCGGCACCCAGAGCACCCAGAGCAGGAGCACCCCATGGACCTCGAGCCCACCGAGATCAAGGCGATCATCACGCGCATGAAGCGCGCCCACGGCCACCTCGGCAGCGTCATCCGGATGCTGGAGGAGGGCTCGGACTGCGAGGCCGTGCTGACCCAGCTCGCGGCGGTCAACAAGGCGATCGCGCGCAGCGGCTACGCCATCGTCGCCACCGGGCTGCAGCAGTGCCTGGCCGAGAGCGAGGACGGCCTGGAGAGCGTCGACGTCGCGAAGATGGAGAAGCTCTTCCTCGCGCTGGCCTGACCCGAGCCGAGCACCCGGCGCGGTGAGCCCCCGCGCGGACCCACCACGCCGGTGACGCGTCAGCCGAGCAGGCCCTGCATGGTCTCGATCTCGGCGGTCTGGCTCTCGACGATCGTGCCGGCGAGCTCGACGGCGTCCTGGTATCGGCCGTCCTCCTGCTCGGTCTCGGCCATCTCGACGGCGCCCGTGTGGTGCTCGATCATCATCTCCAGCCACAGGGCCTGGAAGTCGGCGTCCGAGGCGTCCTCCAGGGCGGTCATGTCCTCGGCCGACATCATCCCGGGCATGTCGGCGTCCATGCCCTCCATGCCCTCCATCGACTCGGCGGCCCCGCCGTGGTCGTGACCGGCGTTGACGTGGTCACGCATGGTCTCCGGGACGTCCTCGCCCCACCCGGTGAGCCAGTCGGCCATCAGCTCGATCTCGGGTGCCTGGGCCTCGCGGATCTGCTCGGCCAGGTCCTGCACCTCCGGGTCGAGGGTCCGCCCGAGGGTCAGGTCGACCATCGACAGCGCCTGGGCGTGGTGCTGGATCATGTCGGAGGCGAAGGCGACGTCGGCCTCGTTGTGCTCGGTCGCCGACACCTCGCTGGTGGTGTCGCCAGCGCCGTCGTCGGCCCCGCAGGCGACGGTCGCCGCGAGGGTGAGGGCCGCCAGCGCGGCCGCAGCGGCCGTACGCGCTCGCGAGGGGTGGGTCGGGTTCTGCCGGAAGGTGCGCATCAGTGGGTTCTCCTGGTGTCAGGTCGGGGGTGGGCGGATGACGACGTGCCCGTCCACGCGACGTCGCGAGGGCGACGGGTCGCGCGGGTGGGGCAGTCAGCCGCTCAGCACCTGACGACGGAGAAGCGCCAGACCACCGGAGGCCCGGTGGGGAGGTAGGCAGCGACGCGCCGCGCGCGGAGGGTGGTGGGGCGCGGGACCCGGGCGAGGAACCCGACCCGAGAGGTTCGGCGCAGGTGCAGGAGGACGAGCAGGAGCGCGGACGTGGCGGTCAGCATCGCCAGGCACAGCATCACCATGCCGCCGGCGTCGTGGCTGCCGCCGGTCGGTGGGTCGGGCTGGGTCGAGGCCGGAGCAGGCACGGCGCCGGTGGACGCGGCCGCGTCGACCAGGTCTCCCGGGTGGCCGTGCGCGACGAGGCCGGCGGTCGCGGCCGGAGCGCCCACGTGGTCGGGTGGGTGGGCGCCGCTGCCGGCGTGCACGGAGTGCAGGTTCAGGGCGTGCATGCCCAGGATGCCCAGCACGATCGCCGCGACCGCCGCCGTCAGCGCGAGGGCGCGCACCCTCCTCGCCGGACGCGGGGAGCGCGTCGGCACGGAGCGGATCGCCGTCGTCCTCATCGCCGCCATCCTAGGAAGGCCGCCGATCCCAGGAAAGGGCGGTCGCGCGAGCCCGGAGCGCCGGGCGCCTACTTGAGCAGCCGGCTCATCCGACGGTCGGCGAGCGGCTTGCCGCCGGTCTGGCAGGTGGGGCAGTACTGCAGGCTGGAGTCGGCGAAGGAGACCTCGCGCACCGTGTCGCCGCACACCGGGCACGGCAAGCCGGTGCGGCCGTGCACGGCCAGGTTGCTCTTCTTCTCGCCCTTGAGCTGGCTCGCGGCCAGGCCGCGCGAGCGCTCGACGGCGGCGCCGACCGTGTCGCGGATCGCGGCGTGCAGCAGCGCGACCTCGTCGTCGTCCAGGCTGCTGGCCGGCTTGTAGGGCGACATGCGGGCGGCGTGCAGCACCTCGTCGGAGTAGGCGTTGCCGATGCCGGCGATCGTGCCCTGGTGGCGCAGCACCCCCTTGAGCTGCTTGCGCCCCTCGCGCCGGAGGATCTCGCCGAGCACCGCGGGGGTGAACTCGTCCACGAGCGGGTCGGGGCCCAGGCTGGCGATGCCCCGCACCTCCTGGGGGTCGCGCACCAGGTAGAGCGCCAGGCTCTTCTTGGTGCCCGCCTCGGTGACGTCGAGCCCGGTGCCGTCGTCGAGCACGACCCGCACGGCCAGCGGTGACTTGGCCGACGGCTTCGGCGGGAGCGCCGGCACCTCCTCCTTCCACCGCACCCACCCGGCGCGGGCCAGGTGCAGCACCAGGTGCAGGCCGCCGGCGGAGACGTCGAGGAACTTGCCGTGCCGGGTGACGTCGTCGACCAGGGCGCCCTCGACCGCGGAGATCGGCGGGTCGTAGGTCTTCAGCGCGCTGAAGGCGGCCACGTGGACCTTCGCGATGGCGCGCCCGGCGAGGCGCCCCCGCAGGTCGAGGGCCAGCGCCTCCACCTCGGGCAGCTCCGGCATGCGGTGAGTCTAGGCAGAAGCCATGGACGGCGGAGGGTGGTCGGGGCGATGATGGGGCATGCCTGGTGTGCGGCCGCTGCCCCGCACGGGTGCGATCTTCACCGACGCCCGTGGGGTCGACCGCGCGCTCCGGCTCACCTGGCACGACGACGAGGGCCTGGTCGTCGTCTCGCTGTGGCGCGAGAACACCTGCACCGCCTCGTTCCGGCTCGCCGTCGACGAGGTGCCCGCGCTGATCGAGGTGCTGCGCGCGGGCCTGGACGACGCCTACGCCACCGCCCTCTCCGAGCACGTGCACCGGTTGCGGGGCCAGCGGGCCGGCTGACCGCGCTGGGGCGGTGGGTGCGGCTGGGGGGTGATCCCACGTCCACGTGGGATCACGGAACAGGAGGGCCGGAACTCTGGCCCCCCGGTTCCGTGACAAGCCCCCCGCGCCGCGCGGGAGTGGCAGGTGGGACGCGTGTGGTACCCCAGCGCACCGCCACGTGCCGCACTCCGGCGCGCCGGCAGATGTCTACGGCCAGCGCTAGACAGCCCGATACCGTCCTGACGTGGACCCGATCCGTAACCCCTACGCCCCCGGGGCCGGGCAGCGCCCGCCCGAGCTGGCCGGTCGCGACCGCGAGCTGCAGCAGTTCGAGGTGACCCTGGAGCGGGTGGCCGCCGGGCGTCCCGAGCGCAGCATGGTGCTGAGCGGGCTGCGCGGCGTCGGCAAGACCGTGCTGCTCAACGCCCTGCGCGGCCAGGCGGTGGGTCGAGCGTGGGGCACGGGCAAGATCGAGGCGCGACCCGACCAGGGCGTCCGGATCCCGATCGCCCAGGCCGTGCACGCGGCGCTGCGCGAGGTGGCGCACCGCCACCGCGACCCCGAGCGGGTCGAGGAGGCCACCGGGGTGCTGAAGTCCTTCGCCCTGCGCACCAGCCAGGCCGACCGCAAGGGCCTGCGCTGGACGCCGCCGGTCGACGCCGTCGCGGTGCGCGGCCGCGCCGACTCCGGCGACCTCGAGCTCGACCTGGTCGAGCTGTTCACCGACGTCGCGGCCCTGGCGCGCGACCTCGGGGTCGGCGTGGGGCTGTTCATCGACGAGATGCAGGACATCGCCACCGACGAGCTCGCCGCGCTGTGCGGCGCCTGCCACGAGATCAGCCAGCAGGGTGCGCCGCTGGTGGTGGTGGGCGCCGGTCTGCCGCACCTGCCGGTGGCGCTGGCGGCGTCGAAGTCCTACGCCGAGCGGCTCTTCCGCTACGTCACCGTCGACCGGCTGCCGCGCGAGATGGCCGAGCGGGCCTGGCGGGTGCCGGCCTCCACCGAGGGCGTCACCTTCACCACCGAGGCGCTCGACGAGCTCTACCGGCTCACCGACGGCTACCCCTACTTCGTGCAGGCCTACGGCAAGGTCACCTGGGACGCCGCCCTGGCCGACCCCATCGGGCCGGCCGACGTCGAGGCCGCCGCCCCCGAGGCCGAGGCCGAGCTGGCGGTCGGCTTCTTCGGGGCCCGGTTCGAGCGCGCCACCCCCGCCGAGCGCGACTACATGACGGCGATGGCCGAGCTGGGCAGCGAGACCGGCGACGAGCCGGTGGCCACTGCCGACGTCGCCCGCCACCTCGAGCGCAAGCCCCAGTCGCTCTCTCCGGCCCGTGACGGCCTGATCAAGAAAGGGCTCGTCTACTCCGCCGAGCGCGGCCGGGTGGCCTTCACCGTCCCGCACTTCGGGCGCTTCCTGCGCACCCGCGCCTGAGCAGCCGGGGACGAGCGGCCGGGGGATGAGCAGCCGGGACTCGAGAGCGCCGCTCTGAGGTAACGATCGGCCCGGATCGTTCGCGGACCGTTGCGGTCGGCGTCGTCGTCGGGTTGGCTGACCCGATGCCGACCGCCCTCGCCGTCCTCGCGGCCGACGAACCCGCGCAGACCTGGGGGTGGCTCTCGAAGACCGAGGACGTCATCAACGGCGCCTTCGAGCCGATCTCCGACGCCGTGGGCTCGGTGGTCTTCGCCACCGTCCCGATCGGCGGCACCGACGCCCCGCTGATCGTCTTCTGGCTGGTGGCCGCCGGCGTCATCTTCACCATCTACTTCCACGGCATCCAGGCCACCGGGCTCAAGACCTCCAAGGACCTGGTACAGGGCAAGTACTCCCGCGCCAGCGACCCCGGCGAGGTCAGCCACTTCGCGGCGCTCTCCTCCGCCGTCTCCGGCACGGTCGGCCTCGGCAACATCGCGGGCGTCGGCGCGGCCGTGGTCATCGGCGGCCCCGGGGCCACCTTCTGGATGATCCTGGCCGGGCTGCTCGGCATGTGCACCAAGTTCGTGGAGTGCACGCTCGGCGTGAAGTACCGCCAGGTGCACGAGGACGGCACCGTCACCGGCGGCCCGTTCACCTACCTGCCGGTCGCCTTCGCACGCTTCGGTGCCGGCGTCAGCAAGGGCATGGTCGGCCTCTTCGCCGTCGCGCTGTTCCTCTTCGGCGCCATCGGCGGCAACATGTTCCAGGCCAACCAGACCATGGCGCAGGCCCGTGAGGTCACCGGCGGCGAGGACGGCTTCCTGGGCTCCTCGGGCTCCGCGCTGGTCTTCGGCATCGTGCTGGCCCTGCTGGTCGGCGCGGTGATCCTGGGCGGCATCAACTCCATCGCCAAGGTCACCAGCCGCCTGGTCCCGACGATGGCCTTCATCTACCTCGCCGCCTGCACCCTGGTGATCCTCGGCAGCTTCGGCAACATCCCCGGCGCGATCGGCACCATCATCTCCGAGGCCTTCGCCCCGACGGCGGCCGCGGGCGGCGTGGTCGGCGTGCTGATCGTCGGGTTCCAGCGCGCGGCGTTCTCCAACGAGGCGGGCGTGGGCTCCTCGCCGATCGTGCACTCGGCGGTCAAGACCAAGCACCCGGTCAGCGAGGGCTTCGTCGCGATGCTCGAGCCGTTCATCGACACCGTCGTGGTGTGCACGATGACCGCGCTGACCATCGTCATCGCCGACACCGCCTACTACAACGACGCCGTCACGGCGGTCGCCGGCGGCGCCGACGCCCCCGACGGCGTGGTCGTCACCTCGCGCGCCTTCGAGACCTTCCTGCCGCAGTTCCCGGTGGTGCTCGCGATCGCGGTGGCGCTGTTCGCGTTCTCGACGCTCATCACGTGGAGCTACTACACGCTCAAGGCCTGGACGACGCTGTTCGGCCGCAGCACCACCAGCGAGATGATCTTCAAGGTCATCTTCTGCCTCTTCGTGGTCATCGGCTCGGTGGTCAACTTCTCCGAGGTGCTCAGCTTCGCCGACGCGATGCTCTTCGTCTGCGCCGTGCCCAACCTGCTGGCCTGCTACCTGCTGCTGCCCAAGGTCCGCCAGGAGCTGCGCGACTTCCGGGAGGGACGCCGCAACGGCACGATCACGGTCGTGCCCGAGGAGGAGCGCGCCACGACCTGAGTCCGCACGGGTCTGGACGGCGACTGCTGGGGGAGGATGTGCACATGTCGTTGCCCTTCTCGCGTCGCGTGCTGGCGCCCGCCCCCGTGCTGTGGGACCTGCTGACGACCGTGGAGGCCTGGCCGCACTGGGGTCCCTCGGTCCTGGGCGCCCGGCTCGACGACGGCTCCGCGCGCATCGGCCCGGGCAGCACCGGTCAGGTGCGGGTGCCGCCGGGTGTGTGGATCCCGTTCCGGGTCACCTCCTACGAGGAGGGTGTCTCGTGGTCCTGGTCGGTGGCCGGTGTGCCGGCGACCGGTCACACGGTCGCGACGACGCGCAAGGGCTGCCGGGTCACCTTCCACGTGCCGTGGTGGGCGCCGGCCTACGGCGTCGTCTGCCTGGCGGCGCTCGTGCGTCTCGAGCGTCTGGCCGCCGAGGACTGAGCCATGACGCCCTACCGGCCGCAGGTCGTCGCCCACCGGGGCGCCAGCCACGACAACGCCGAGCACACGCTGGGCGCGTACCTGGCCGCGCTGGAGGCAGGTGCCGACGGGCTGGAGTGCGACGTCCGGCTGACCGCCGACGGCCACCTGGTCTGCGTGCACGACGGCGACCTGCGACGCACGGCGAGCGCGCGCGGCCGCGTCTCGACGATGGAGCTCGCGGACCTCTCCGAGCTCGACTTCGCCTCGTGGAAGAACCCCTGGACCGACCTCGACGACGAGGCGCCCGACCGCGACGAGTCGCTCGACCGGGTGCTGACGCTGCGGCGCCTGCTCGAGACCGTGGCCGACCTGGACCGCCGGGTCGAGATCGCCATCGAGACCAAGCACCCCACCCGCTACGGCGGCCTGGTGGAGAAGCGGCTGGTGGCGATGCTGCGCGACTTCGGCTGGGACCGGCCCGGCTCCCCGGTGCGGGTGATGAGCTTCTCCTTCACCGCGCTGCAGCGCGTCGAACGGCTCGCGCCCGACGTGCGGCTGGTGCAGCTGGTCGACAAGGTGGCCACCTGGCGGCTGCTGCGCCGCACCGTGGGCAGGCACTGGATCATCGGGCCCGGCATCGACGAGCTCACCGAGCACCCCCGGTTGGGGCAGAGCATCGTGCGCCGCGGTCACGAGATCCACGTGTGGACCGTCAACACCCCCGAGCAGCTCGAGCTGTGCCGCTCGCTGGGGGTCACGGCCTGCATCACCGACCGGCCGGCCTACCTGCTCGACCTCGTCGACGGGCTGGAGCCGGGGTCCCGGTAGGTTCGCGCCATGGCCAAGCGATCGCGCACGAAGCCCAGCACGCAGCCCGGCACCGGTGACGGCACCGGCACCGACGCGCCCGAGGGCGCCGTCGGCCCGCGCCAGCCCTGCCCCTGCGGCTCCGGCAAGCGCTACAAGGCCTGCCACGGCGGCAAGGACGGCGGTGCCTCGGCCTTCGTGAGCCGGCCCTTCGAGGGGCTGCCCGGCGAGTGCGACATCATCGCGCTGCGCGAGCTGGTCCCGGCCGCCAGCGCGCCGCTGCAGGTCAAGGACTCCGACCGCACCGTGCGCCTGTGCTCGCTGCTGCCCGGTGCCGCGCCCGCCATGTCGCGCGACAGCGGCGAGGTGTGGGTCGGCCTCCAGGTGCAGCACCAGTTCGGCGACCCCTCCCGCGACCTCGCCGCCGTGCTGCAGAAGGCGCTCGACGCCGAGCCCGGCGTCGTCGGTCTCACCAGCGACCCCGGCCCCGGCCCGCGGCTGCAGGACCTCGTGACCAACGAGACCCTCGACGTCACGGTGCACGAGGGCTTCGACTACTGGCTCGACGACGTCGACGAGGAGGACCGCGAGGGGCTGGCGGCCGCCCTCGAGCAGGCCAACGGCAGCATCACGCCGACCCGGCGGCTGACCTCGGTCGAGGCCGCCTACTGGACCGACGTGGGCACCAAGGAGCACCTGCGCTGGGTGATGCCGGAGCCCGAGGACGCGCTGCTCGACGCGCTCTCCCGCCTGCACGTCTCCGGCGCCGACGTGATCGTGCCCGAGGCGCGCCTGGTGGGCATGTTCCGCGCCCACGGACTGCTCTGCCCGGTGTGGGACCTGCCCGTCGGCACCGGTGCCGAGGTGCTGGAGGAGCCTGCCGCGGCGTTCAAGACCGCGCTCGACGAGGCGCTCGCCGACACCTCGGAGCTCACCGCCGAGCAGCGTTCCGCACGCTCGGGCCTGGCCAACCGCCAGGTCACGATCCGCTGACGCCTCGACCACGGCGCGAGCCCGCTCGGCGCGCCTGCGCCGGCGGGCCTCGCCCGACCCCCTAGGTTCGTGGGTGTCCGGCCGCCGCACGTCCCCCCACGTCGGCGGCCGGGCTCCCCTCGCCGACCGTGCCTGGCCGGGTCATCCGCCGGGTCATCCGCCGGGTCAGCCGCTCGAGGGTCCCCGCACGGCCCAGGCACGCAGCCGCGGGTAGCCCTTCACCGAGAGCCGCCGGATCCGTCGGAAGTCGAGATCGCCGCTCTCGTCCTGGCGTGAGTCGTCGTCCTGCTCGCCGCCGGCCGAGCCGTGCAGCGTGTCGTACACCCCCTCGTCGACCACGACGGTGCCGGGCCGGGCCACCGACGTCAGCCGAGAGGCGACGTTGACCGTGGGGCCGAAGACGTCGCCGAGCCGACTCACCACCTCGCCGTGGGCCACCCCGGCCCGCACGCGGGGGAAGTCGTCGTCCTCGCTCTCGCCCCACGCCGTCAGGGTGAGCGCGATGGTGACGGCGGCCGCGGGGTCGTCGGCGACCAGGAGCACCTCGTCGCCGATGTTCTTGATCACGCGGGCGCCGTGCTCGACCGCGAGGTCGGTGGTGCGGCTCTCGAAGTGCTCGAGCCAGGCCACCAGCTCGTGCTCGCCGAGCTCCTTGCTGCGCGAGGTGTAGCCGACGATGTCGGCGAAGACGACCGAGAGCCGGTTCGTGGCACCGCCGGCGTGGTCCTCGACGCCGAGCAGGCGCGCGCCCGCGCCGGCCAGGTGGCGCCGCCACACGTAGCCCTGCAGGCGCTCGACGCGGGGGAGCACCTCGCCCGAGAGCTCGGCGAACGTGCCGGCCGGGTCGTCGCGCTCCAGGGCGACGCTGGCCAGCAGCTCGGTCTGCCACTCCGCCAGCCGCGCGAACGAGCGGCCCCAGGTGCGCACCAGCGCGGCCTGCCGCTCCGGGCTCAGGACGCCCAGCTGCTGGAGCTCGCTGGCCAGCCGCAGCGCCTCGACGTCGGCCTCGGTGAAGGCGACGTCGTCGTCGGCGGCCTGCGCGAAGCCCAGCAGCCGCCACAGCTCGGTCGCGAGCTCCAGCGGCACCTCGGCCTGCGCGGCCACCTGCGCGCGGGTGAGCGACGGAGCCGCGCCGAGCAGCCGGTGCTCGACGACGCCGGCGGCGTCGGCGAGGTCGTTCCGGTCGCTCAGGTCGGTCTGGTCGCCCAGGGCCTCGCTCACTCCGGGGCTCAGCTCTTGCGGGACTCGGTCACCTTCTCGATGGCCTCCTTGAAGGAGGGCATCTCGGCCACGAGCTCGCGCACGGCGTCGTCGGTGAGGTGGATGACCTCGAGGGGGGTCAGCGCCACGATCGAGGCGGTGCGCAGCGAGTGACCCATGATCGCGGCCTCGCCGAAGATCTCGCCGGCGCCGACCTGCGCGATCTCCTCGCCGCCCTTGCGCACCGAGACGGTGCCGTCGAGCAGGATGTAGGCCTTGTCGGCCGGGGTGCGCTCCCAGATCGGCGACCAGCCCTCGGGCAGCTTGAGGCGTCGGCCGTGGGCGCTGATGCGGGCCACCTCCGCGGGGGAGAAGGAGTCGAAGAACGATGCCATGGGGATCGTGACCAGCCTTTCGAGGGGTGATGCGGGGTCGTGCGGGGGTGCCGCGCGGTGGGAGCGTCCCGAGCCGCATGATGGCGGCTCGGTGTGCAGGTGTCCACCGTGTCAACGGCTGGGTCCCGCCGAGGTTCCGGTTCCCCGGCCGCGTCCGTCGTCACACTGCCGTGGCTGACGGCGGTCGCGCCGTGACCGGGGCTAGACGACCAGCGGCTCCCGGCTGATCGGGCAGCTCATGCAGCGCGGGCCGCCGCGGCCCGAGCCCAGCTCGGACCCCGCGATCCGCACCACCTCGATGCCGGCGGCCTCCAGCCGGTCGTTGGTCTCGTCGTTGCGCTCGTAGGCCACCGCCACCCGCGGCGCGAGGGCCAGGGTGTTGTTGCCGTCGTCCCACTGCTCGCGCTCGGCGGTCACGGGGTCCAGACCGGTGTCGATCTGGTGCAGCGCGTCGATGCCCATCGCCGCGGCGGCGGCCAGCAGGAACGGCTGCGGCTCCGCGACGTCGAGCAGCAGGTGCCCGTCGGCCTCGGGGCCGCGGTGGGTGACCGTGTGCGCCACCAGGGAGTCGGCGACGTTGGGGTAGACCACCATCTTGTCGACGTCGACCAGGGTGCAGATCGTGTCCAGGTGCATGGTGGCGCGCTCCTGGGCGATCGGGACCGCGAGCACGGTGTGCGCCAGGTCGGCCTCGAAGACCTGCCGGGCCAGCCGCTCCACGCCGGCGGGCGTCGTCCGCTCCCCCACACCGACGGCGATGACGCCGGGCGCGAGCAGCAGCACGTCGCCACCCTCGACGTGCTCGTAGTGCGAGCCGTGGATGCGCGGGCTGCCCACGAAGCGCGGGTGGCGGGTGTAGATCAGCTCGGTCAGCTCGGTCTCGCGCTTGCGCGCGGGCATGGCCAGCGAGGTGATCGCCACCCGGTCGCGCACCCACACCGAGGAGTCGCGGGTGAACAGCAGGTTGGGCAGCGGGTCGATGAGGAAGTCGTCGGGCGCCAGCAGCGAGGTGACCAGGCCGAACCCGCCGCGCACCTCGTCGTTGCGCACGCCGGCGGTGAGGATGGTCGTCAGCTCCTCGGGGGAGGCCTCGCCCAGCATCCCGTGCAGGTACCGCGCCATCGTGTCGCCGAGGTCGAGCTCGTCGAGGGCCTCCTCGATGGCGGCCGCCCGCGCGTCGGCGTCGGCCAGGGTCTCGGTGAGCAGGTCGGTCAGGTAGAGCACCTCCACGTCGCGCGCGGTCAGGGCCTCGGCGAACGCGTCGTGCTCCTCCTGCGCCCGCGCGACCCACGGGATGCCGTCGAAGAGCAGCTTGTCGTTGTTGCGCGGGGTGAGGCGCTTCAGCTCGGGCCCGGGGCGGTGCAGCATCACCGTGCGCAGCCGCCCCACCTCGCTGTCGGCGCCGTGGGGTGCGTGGTCCGGCCCGGTGCCCGGGGTGCTCGTCGTGCTCATGGCGGCAGCCTAGGGGCTGGGGGAGGGTGCCCCCGCGCCGCTCAGCCGGCGGCGGTGCGGAACGGGTCGGCGGGGTAGACGCCAAGCACCTTGACGTCGGTGGTGAAGAACGCCAGCTCCTCGAGCGCGCGGGCCAGGCCGGGGTCGTCGGGGTGGCCGTCGACCTCGGCGAGGAACTGGGTGCCGGTGAAGGAGCCGTCGACCATGTAGCTCTCCAGCTTGGTCATGTTGACGCCGTTGGTGGCGAAGCCGCCGAGCGCCTTGTACAGCGCGGCCGGCAGGTTGCGCACGTTGAAGATGAACGAGGTGACGACGGGGCCCTGACCTGCGGGCGCCTGCACGAGGTCGCGCGAGAGCACCACGAAGCGGGTGGTGTTGTGGTCCTCGTCCTCCACGTCCTCGGCGAGGATCTCCAGGCCGTAGATCTGCGCGGCCAGCGGCGGGGAGATCGCGGCCTGGGTGGGGTCGCCGGCCTCGGCCACCTCGCGGGCGGCGCCGGCGGTGTCACCGGAGATGATCGGCCGCAGCCCGCGCTCGCGGATGATCTTGCGGCACTGGCCCAGCGCGTGCACGTGGCTGTGCGCGGTGGTGATGGACTCCAGCGTCGCGCCGGGCACGCCCATCAGGTGGAAGCGGATGCGCAGGAACTTCTCGGCCACGATGTGCAGCGTCGAGGCGGGCAGGAAGTGGTGGATGTCGGCCACGCGCCCGGCGATCGAGTTGTCGATCGGGATCATCGCGAGGTCCGCCTCGCCGCCCTCCACCAGGGCGAAGACGTCCTCGAACGAGGCGCAGGGCACGGCCTCCCAGTCGGGGTAGTGCTGCACGCACACCGTGTGGGAGTTGGCGCCCGGCTCGCCCTGGTAGGCAATCCGCTGCTTCGTCACCCGCGCAGTCTAGGTTTGGGCGGTGGCCGCCCTCGCCGTCGTCTCGCTCGTGCTCGCGCTGGCCGCCCTGGCCGGGGCGCTCGTGGCGCTGCGCCGCACCGCGCGCCGGCCCGTCGGCGACGTCGACGCGCTCCCCGAGGACGTGCTGGGCCTGCGCCAGGAGGTGGCGGCGCTGACCCGCGACGCCGGGCAGGCGCTGCGCCGCCTCGCCGTCGTCCGCTACGACGCCTTCGACGACATGGGCGGGCACCTCTCGTGGTCGCTCGCGCTCCTCGACGACGCCGGCAGCGGCGTGGTGGTCACCTCGATCCACGGCCGCAGCGAGGCCCGCACCTACGCCAAGGCGATCACCGACTGGCGCTGCGAGCAGCAGCTCTCGCCCGAGGAGTCCGAGGCGATCGACCACGCCAAGCCGGCCTGACGCCTCAGCCAGCGCTCACCCCTCGCGGGGGCGCACCGACAGCAGGTCGCCCGGCTGGCAGTCCAGCACCTCGCAGATCGCCGTCAGGGTGCTGAACCGGACGGCGCGCGCTCGCCCGTTCTTGAGGACCGAGAGGTTGACGACGGTGACGCCGACCCGGTCGGCCAGCTCGGTGAGCGTCATCCCACGCTCGGCGAGCACGCGGTCCAGGTGCACCTGGACGCGGTGGTCGTCGCCCTCGTCCGTCGCGGCCTGTGTCCGCCGCGCTCCGCGCGCCACTAGCCGGCCACTAGATGGTGGCGTCGACGTCGGCCTGCAGCCGCACCGCGTGGCGCAGCAGCCCGGCGGTGGTCAGCACGCCGAGGGACATGATGGCCATGCCGAGGTGGCCGGGCGGCTCCAGCAGGATGTCGGCCCACGTGGACTCGGCGCCGACGGGGCCCAGGGCCACCTGGCGGGCGACGGCGGCCAGCACCGGCCACGCGATGGTCATGACCACCAGGAACCACCCCGTCAGCCGGACGGCGTTCGCCAGCGCGAGGCTGGAGAAACCCTCACGCCGGCCTGCCCGGATCGCCCGACGGGCCAGGAAGAGGCCGCCGAGGCCGAGGACGAGCGAGCCCACCGGGGCCACGGCGGCGGCGGCCTCCTGGGTGGGCGTCGCGTCGTCGAGGCAGACGCGCAGCTCCTCAGCGGTCACCGAGATGCCGGCGTTCTCGGCGCGGGGGGTGCGCCGGGTGTCGGTGAAGGGCACGTACCGGTTGTTGTTCGGCACCTCCAGGCAGGTCTCGCCGTCACCGAGCCCGGCGACGTGCACCTGGGCTCGCCCGCCGTCGAGCAGGCCGATGAGCCCCAGAGCGAGGAAGACGGCGAAGGAGGCAAGGGCGAAGAAGAACAGTACGGACACCACGGCGTCGAGTGCTCCGAAGGGGTCCCGCTGGCGGATCCTCAGCACGGCACGCTCCATATCGTTGGTCGATGGTATCGAGAAACGATAAGTCATCTCGTGCCCGCTGTCACGTGACTTGGGGGGCTGGGGCACCGTTGAGCCTGTGATGACCACGCTGCCGCGCCCCCGTCGCACCCTGCTCCGCCCCCTCGCCGCGCTGATCCCGCTCGGGATGGTCGCCGGCCTGCTCGCCGCGGGTCCGGGCGCCGGCGCCGCCGACCCCGAGCCCGCCCCGGCGGCCGGGGGCGTGACGCGCGGCTACGTCGTCGTCCTCGACGACGCCGGCGTCGGACGCCTGGGCACGACGGCGAAGACGCTGGTGGCCCCGCTGGCCGGCACGGTCACCGAGACCTTCGGCACCGCGCTCGACGGGTTCGCCGCGGAGCTGACGCCGGCCGCCGCCCTGGCCCTGGCCGCCGTCCCCGGCGTCGCCTCGGTCGAGCCGGACGCGACCATGACGATCGCCCGCACCCAGCGCAAGCCGATCTGGAGCCTCGACCGGGTCGACCAGGCCGAGCGCAGACTCGACGGCCGCTTCAGCTACCCGAACAAGGCCGGCCGCGGGGCGCACGTCTACGTGGTCGACACCGGGCTCTCGGGCCACTCCGAGTTCCGCGGACGCGTCGGCGAGGGGCGCAACTTCGTGGGCGGCCTGCTCCGCCGTCCCAACCCGAACGCCTGGGCCGACTGCAACGGCCACGGCACGCACGTGGCCAGCACCGCCGTCGGCACCCGCTGGGGCGTGGCCAAGCGCGCGACGATCCACGGCGTCCGCGTGCTCGACTGCCGGGGCTCGGGCAGCGTCTCCGGCGTCGTCGCCGGCCTCGACTGGGTCGCGCGCACAGCCCGCAAGCCCGCCGTCGTCAACCTCTCCCTCTCGGGTCCGCGCTCGAGCGCGATCGAGAACGCCGTGCGCGGCCTCGTGCGTCGTGGCGTCTCCGTGGTCGCGGCGGCCGGCAACAGCGGACGCGACGCGTGCCGCGAGTCGCCCGCAGCGGTGCCCGCCGCGCTCACCGTCGGCGCCACCAACCGCAGCGACGGCCGCGCGCCGTTCTCGAACTTCGGTCGTTGCGTCGACGTGTTCGCACCCGGCGTCGACATCACCGGCGCCCGCGCCGGCACCGCGAGCGGATCCCGCAACATCAGCGGCACCTCGATGGCCTCCCCGCTGGTGGCCGGCGCCCTGGCCCTGGTGCGCGCCGCCCGTCCCAGGCTCTCGGTCGCGGCCGCCGAGCAGAAGGTGCTCGCCGCCGCCACCCCCGGCACGGTGCGCAACCGCGGCGCCGGCTCGCCCGACCGCCTGCTGCGACTGGTCGACGAGCCCCCGCGTGCCGCGTTCGCATTCGACTGCCGGGCCACCCGGTGCACCTTCACCGCCAAGCCCGCCGACGACACCGGCATCCGCTCCTACAGCTGGAGCTTCACCGCCGCCAACGGTCGGACCACCCAGGCCAAGGGTCGCACCGTGACGCGGACCCTGGCCGCAGGCACCGCCCGGGCCACCCTGACCGTCGTCGACACCTCCGGCCAGCGCGCCACCCGCACCCGCAGCGTCGCCGTCGGCTGATCCGGGCCGGCCGTTCCCGGCGCCCCGGCGCAGCTCCTCCGGGCAGCGAGCAACCTTCTGGCCGAGGTCGACGTAGGTCAGGGTGTGAGCACACTGCTGCCCCTGGGAGCGAGGGACGGGATGGACGAGGACGCGTTCGCCCGACTGTTCTTCGCCCACGCCGCGAGGTTGGTCCGTCTCGCTGGCTTCCTCGGTGCCGCCGACCCCGAGGACGTCGTCCAGGAGGTCTGCTGCAACGTCCTCGGTGGCCGGGCCAGGCTGCGCGGTGAGGAGTCCGACGCCGCGCGCTACCTGACGCGCAGCGTGGTCAACGAGGTGCGCGACCGCCACCGCCGGCACCGGGTCGCGGCCGGCAAGGCGCACCTGGTGCAGCAGGACCAGGTGGTCGTGCCCTCGGGCAGCGAGGACCGCCTCGGGGTGCGGGAGGCCGTGGCCGCGCTCCCCCCGCGCCAGCGCGAGGCGGTGGTGCTGCGCTTCTGGCTCGACCTGTCCTACGAGGAGGTCGCGGCCGCGATGGGTGTCCGTACCGGGACGGCGAAGTCCCAGGTGTCGCGGGCGCTGGAGGCGCTGCGCTCCTGGTCCGCGGAGATCGACGACGAGAGGGGCACCTCGTGACCAGCGTGACGGACGACCATCACCGCGAGGAGCGGCTGCGCGCAGCCCTGGCGCGGGAGGGGGAGGCTCACGAGGTCGACGTCGCGGCGCTGTACGCGGCCACGCTGGCACGCGCGTCGGCGGGTGGGAGGCCCGCGGAGGTGCCCACCGGGGCCGGACGGCGGCGTGCCTGGCGCGTAGCCGCCGCAGCGGTGGCGGTGGCGGCCGCGGCGGCCGTGGCCGTCGTCGTGGCGCCGATCACCTCCGAGGACCGATCGGGCGAGGACCCGTCGTCACCGTCGGACGGCGTCGAGCAGGAGTTCTCCTGCCCGGTGCAGCAGCGGACCGACTTCCCCTCCGACGACGACTCCTTCCTCCCCGAGCTCAGCCCCGAGGGGCGGCCCGCGGGCGAGGCCGCGGGTGCGCCCCGGCACGAGGTCGTCCTGCGCGGCGACCGTGCGACCCTGCGCCTGGGCAACGCGGACGGGACCCTGGCCAGTCGGTCCTCCTTCGAGCGGAGCGGGGGGAGCTACCGGCTCCTGACGGTGACCAGGTGCAGCAACGATCCCGCGGCGGGCTCGTCGTCCGTGCCGCTGGTGGTCGAGGGGCTGGAGCCCGGCGCCGACGACCTGCGCGCCGAGGACGTCTCACCCACCGCGGTGCTGGTCGCCGACCGGCCGACCTACGACGTCTCGGGCCTGGAGAAGCGGACCACCGCCTACGCCGACTCCTGCGGGGCCCGCGTCTGCGTGACCGCGGGGAGCCGGACGGGCACCAGGACGGTGTCCACCCTCCCCTCGGCGCCGGTCCCCATGGACCTCACCAGCCAGCTGACCGACCCCGACGACGTGGTCGGCGTCGAGTCCGCCCAGCTGCTGGTCGCCCTGCACGACCGCGCGGGCGAGGTCAGCGAGGTGGCGTGGCGGGACACCTCCGGCGCCAGCACCGCCGTGCCCGCCGTCGCCGGCGGCCCCTGGCAGGGATCGCTCTACCTCGTGCTCGTGCCGGCCGCCAGGTTCGAC
This sequence comes from Nocardioides nanhaiensis, assembly GCF_039542785.1. Classification (NCBI taxonomy): domain Bacteria; kingdom Bacillati; phylum Actinomycetota; class Actinomycetes; order Propionibacteriales; family Nocardioidaceae; genus Nocardioides; species Nocardioides nanhaiensis. The sequence goes on along the minus strand of NZ_BAABIM010000002.1, from coordinate 1,088,125 downwards.
GCGCTGCAGGTCGAGGGGCGTGGTGGGCGGACCGACTACGCGGTCGGGGACCTGCGCGGCTAGCTGTGGCGTCCGGGATCGACGCACCCGCGCCCGACACGCCGCCGCAGGCAACCTGAGGCGCCGCCAGGCGTCTCAGGGGTATGACGACGGACGTGAGACGACGCGGTCGGGGTGCGCTTGATCCCGGAGGAGCGCCGGAGGGGATCGGGGGCCAGGAGCTCGCCGAGCTCTACGCCGCCCACCGGCTCTCCCTGACCCGGCTGGCGATCCTGCTGGTCGACGACTGGGCCTCGGCCGAGGACGTCGTGCAGGACGCCTTCGCCGCGCTGACCACCAGGCGCGGGGGGCTGCGCGACCGCTCGGCGGCCGTGGCCTACCTGCGCACCTCGGTGGTCAACGGTGCCCGCTCGGCGCTGCGTCGTCGTCGCACCGCCCGCGCCTACACGCCGCCGCACGAGCCCGACCACGACGCGCCCGACGCCGTCGCGGTGCTGGCCGAGGAGCACCGCGAGGTGCTGGCCGCGCTCGGCACCCTCGCCCCCCGCCAGCGCGAGGTGATCGTGCTGCGCTACTGGTCCGACCTCTCCGAGGCCGAGATCGCCGCCGCGCTCGGGATCTCCCGCGGCACCGTCAAGTCCACCGCCAGCCGCGCGATGACCGCGCTGGAGACCGCCCTCACCTCCCAGGAGACCCGATGAGCACCCTGACGCCGCTGGAGGAGCGGCTCACCGCAGCCCTCGCGGCGCGTGCCGAGCAGGTGCACCCGCACCACCTGCGTGACGCCCCCGCGCCCACCCCCGAGCGCGGCGCCGAGGTGGTCCCGCTGCGCCGCCGCCGCGTCGCGATCGCGCTCGCCGCGGCCGCCGCCTGCGCCGCCGTCGCGGCGGGCGTGGTGTGGAGCGACCTGGGCGAGGACGGCCAGGACGTGCCGCAGCCCGCCCCCAGCCCCACCGTCCCCGCCGAGGTGCCCGACGACGTCGGCGCCGACTGGGGCGTCGTCGATCGCACCCGACTGGACCTCGACGGCGACGGAACGCCCGAGGAGCTGCGACTGCGTGACTCCTCTGCGGGCACCGAGGGACTCCCCGACAACCCGGCGCGGGTCGACGCTGTGCTCAGCAGCACCGGGCAGCTGGCGTACGGGACCTTCGACAACAACGGCACCTTCACCAACTTCTTCTCCCCGGCCACGATCGACGCCGACAGTGACGGCTCCGACGAGGTTGTGGTCTACCGGCCGGACGCCGAGGGCGTCGGCGGCGGGGACCTCCTGGTCGTGGACCTGGTGGGCGGCTACCTGGTGGAGGTGCCGCGGGAGGAGTCCGCCCCGCTGAGCGTCGACGCGATCACCGACGAGAGCAAGCCGCAGCGACGAGGTGAGTTCTTCGCCTTCGCCACCAACCGGTGGGTGCAGGACGGCACGCTCTACTCCTCACGCTCGGTGGAGAGCTACGCCACGGGTGGCGTCGCCACCTACTTCAACGTCCCCCGCACCTACCGCTCGCTGGCCTGGGCCTGGCGTATCGAGGAGGGCCGGCTCGTGCCGGAGCCGGTCCCCGAGGTGTGCATCGACGCGCTCGAGGACGGCGGTGGCACCCCCGCGGGCCGGGCCTGCGCCGACGGCGAGACCGACGCGGTGCCGGGGTTCTTCCCCGAGCGGCCGGCCACGGTCGGGGTGGGGCAGAGCGCCGCGTTCGACGACGTCGACTTCGACCAGCGGCCCGACACCCTGGGCATCGAGGGCCCCGGGGGCGACGTCGAGGAGGGCGAGGCAGAGCTGGTGCTCGACCTCAGCGCGGCAGGGGAGCAGCGGGTGCCGCTGCCGGCCGGCGGCACGCCCGTGCTCTACCCCCGGACGATCCAGGTCGGCATGCTCGACGGCGTCTCGCTGCTGGTGCAGCAGGAGTCCGGCGACGGCACGCAGATGAGCTACCTGGCCACCGGCGCGGCCGGGTTCGCCGAGCCGCCGACCGTGCGGCCCACGCGGGGCGCGCCCTTCGGCAGCGGCGTGCGCGCCGACGGCACGGCCTGGCGCACCTGGGTGGGCCCCGACGACGCCCTCTACACCCGCGTGGGCACCGTCGACGACGACGCCGACACCCCCGTCGTGGTGTTCACCTGGCGCTTCGACGGCGAGGCGCTCGTGGCCTCCCCGCTCGGCACGTTCTGCGTCGACGACGCCGCTGGCACGGCGCGCCGCTGCTGACCGGGCAGGGCGTATGCCGACTCGGGCCCGTGTGAGCGCGCAGTGGCGCCGACTCGGCACCGACCGGGGGGCGCTCAGCCGGTGACGAGCTGCACCAGCAGCCGTCGCAGCCGCTGCCGCGACCGCGCGGGCAGCGCGGCGCTCCAGGGCTCGCTGGCGCCCCGGGCGGCGGCGTGCGCGGCGGTGAGCAGCCGTGCCGAGGCCGGCAGTGGGTGCAGCAGCTGGGTGCGCCGGTCCTCGGGTGCGCGACGACGCTCGACGGCGCCGACCCGCTCGAGGTCGTCGGCGATCTGCACCAGGTGCGCACCGCTGACGCCGAGCGCGCGCGCCAGCTCGGTCTGCGGCACGGGGCCCAGGGCGTCGAGTGCGGTGAGGGCCCCCAGGTCGCGCGGCTCGAGGTCGAGCGGCGCCACCGCCTCGGCGACCACCCGGTGGTGCAGGGCGTGGGTGCGGGTGAGCAGGAACGCGAGACTGGCGAGCAACCGGTCGGGAGGCTGCGCCCCCGCCTCGGCGAGGTGGGGGCGCAGCAGGCGCGGCAGCAGCGCGAGCAGCTCGCTCGCACCGTTCGGGCCCAGGGGCTCACCCAGCTCGGCGTCCGCGGCGCCGAGCCTGCGGTGCCCGGCGGCGAGCGTCCGCCTCCCTGCTGGGGTGGGGGTCATCAGGTAGGCCCGACGGTCCTCGGGGTTGCGCACCCGCTCCACCAGGCCGTGAGCCAGCAGCTGGGCCGCCACGGTGGTGAGGGTCGTGCGGCTCAGCAGCAGCCGGTCAGCGACCGCCTGCTGCGAGAGCGGTGCTCCCTCATCGACCAGCGTCGTGAGCACGGCGTGGCCGTGGGCGTCCAGCGGCGGAGGGAGGTGTGCGGTGAGCACGGCGACGGCGCGTGCGTTGCCGCGCCAGAACAGGTGACCCAGGACGTCGGCCAGCTCGGGCAGCAGCACCGACGGCTCGTGCTGTTGCGACACGTGACCTGCCTCCCACCGGCAACGGCGACCTTGACGATTGCGGTCTCCAGCGTATCGTACCGAGGGTGATCGTTAAGTACGTGACGATTCACTTGATGACGAACCGCAGGGGGATCCCATGACGACAGGCACCCACGCCGCCGAGCCCACGCACCACGCCGCCGCCGGCGACACCAAGTGGTGGACGCTCGCTGCCGTCTGCACCGGCGTCTTCATGCTGCTGCTCGACATCACGATCGTGAACGTGGCGCTGCCCGACATCCAGCGCGAGCTCGACGCCACGCTCTCGGACCTGCAGTGGGTGATCGACGCCTACGCGCTCTCGCTCGCGGCGCTCCTGCTCACGGCCGGCTCCCTGGCCGACCTCTACGGCCGGCGACGGGTCTTCGCCATCGGCACCGTGCTGTTCACCGTCGGCTCCGTGGCGTGCGGTGCCGCCCAGGACATCACGCTGCTCTCGGTGGCGCGGGCCTTCCAGGGCATCGGCGGCGCCGCCATGTTCGCCACGGCGCTCGCCCTGCTGGCCTCCGCGTTCACCGGCAAGGACCGCGGCGTCGCCTTCGGAGCCTTCGGGGCCACCACCGGTGTGGCCGTCGCGATCGGCCCGGTGCTGGGCGGCGTGCTCACCAGCGGCCTGTCGTGGCGCTGGATCTTCTTCGTCAACATCCCCATCTGCCTGGTGGCGCTGGCGATCACGCTCCTGAAGGTGCGCGAGTCCGCCGACCCGCGCGCCGGTCGCCCCGACTGGCTGGGCTTCCTCACCTTCAGCATCGCGCTCGGTGCGCTCGTGTACGGCCTGATCGAGGCCGGCAAGGAGGGCTGGGGCGCCACCCGCGTCGTCGCCTGCCTGGCCGCCGCCGTGGTGCTGCTCGTCGCCTTCGTCGTCGTGCAGGTGCGACGACGCGACCCGATGTTCGACCTGACCCTGCTGCGCAAGCCCACCTTCGTGGGTGGGCTGGTGGCGGCCTTCGCCATCTCCGCCTCGATCTTCTCGCTGCTCACCTACCTGGTGATCTACGTGCAGAACGTGCTCGGCTACTCCGCGGTGGGCACCGGCGTCCGGTTCCTGTTCCTCTCCGGCGCCTCGTTCGTGGCGGCCGTGATCGCCGGCCGCCTGACCTCGCACGTGCCCACCCGCTGGCTGATCGGGCCCGGGTTCCTCGTGCTCGGGGTGGGCCTGCTGCTGATCCACGGCATCGAGCCGGGCAGCTCCTGGACGCACCTGATCCCCGGCCTCACCGTCGCCGGCGTCGCGATCGGCATGATCAACCCGCCGCTGGCCTCCACCGCCGTCGGCGTGGTGACGCCGGAGCGCTCCGGCATGGCCTCCGGCGTCAACAGCACGTTCCGCCAGGTCGGCATCGCCACGGGCATCGCGGCGCTCGGCTCGATCTTCGCGAACGAGGTGGCCGACGGCATCCGCTCCGGGCTGGCCGGAACCCCGGCCGCGGGCCAGGCCGAGCAGGTGGCCGACGCCGTCACGGGCGGTCAGCTGGCGCGGGTGCTGGAGGCGGCGCCCGCCCAGGCCCGGGCGCAGCTCTCCGACGTCGCCACCGCCAGCTTCGTGGACGCGCTCAACCACATCACGCTGATCAGCGCGGTGATCGCCTTCGCCGCCGCGGCGCTGACCCTGGTGCTGATCCGCCAGCGCGACTTCGTGCCGCAGGGCCCGCCGCCGACTCCGGCCCCGCCGGCCACGGATCAGGATCAGGGCTCCAGCACGTAGCCCAGCCCGGGGGAGGTGACCAGGTGCCTCGGCTGCGCGGGGTCCTCCTCCAGCTTGCGGCGCAGCTGCGCCGCGTAGACGCGCAGGTAGTGCCCCTCGTGCTCGTACCCGGGGCCCCACACCTCGCGCAGCAGCTGCTCGCGGGTCACCAGCTTGCCCACGTTGCGAGCCAGCAGCTCCAGGAAGTGCCACTCCGTGGGGGTCAGGCGCACCTCGGCGCCCCGGCGGGTCACCCGCTTGCGCGCCAGGTCGACCACCAGCTCGCCCACCTCCACCACGGCGGGCGCGGACTCGACGGCGGCGCCGCGGCGCGCGGCGGCCCGCAGGCGCGCCATCAGCTCGTTCATCGCGAAGGGCTTGGTCACGTAGTCGTCGGCGCCCAGGTCGAGCGCCGCCACCTTGTCCTCGCCGTGCTGGCGCGCGGAGAGCACCACGATCGGCACGGGGCTCCAGCCGCGCAGCCCCGCGATCACCTCGGTGCCGTCCAGGTCGGGCAGCCCCAGGTCGAGCAGGACGACGTCGGGGTGCTCCGCGGCGGCGGCACGCAGCGCGCCGCGCCCGTCGGCGGCCGTGACGACCTCCCAGCCGTGGGCGCGCAGGTTGATGGCCAGGGCGCGGGCCAGCGCCGGCTCGTCGTCGACCACCAGCACCTTCACGCGCGCGGCACCCCCAGCACCATCGTCAGGCCGCCGCCCGGCGTGTCCTCGGCGTCCAGCGTGGCACCCACCGACTCCGCCAGGCCCCGCGCGACCGCCAGACCGAGACCCAGCCCGCCGGGGGAGGTGTCGTCGAGTCGCTGGAACGGCTCGAACATCCGCTCGCGCCGCGCCGGAGCCACCCCGGGCCCGCGGTCCACGACCAGGATCTCCACCGTCTCGGACAGCACGTGCGCGAGCACGCGCACCGGCTCGCCCGCCGAGACCCGCACCGCGTTGCCCACCAGGTTGGCCACCACGCGTTCCAGGAGGCCGGCGTCGGTGCGCACCAGCGGCACCGACTCGGCGACGTCGAGCTCCACCGCCCCCGGTGGGTGACCGGAGACCGCCAGCGGCAGCACCTCCTCCAGGGAGAGCGCCCGCAGCGCCGGCGTCAGCAGACCGGCCTGCACCCGGCTGAGGTCCAGCAGGTTGTCGATCAGGCGCTCCAGCTGGTGGGTGGCGTCGTCGAGGGAGCCGACGAGCTCCTCGCGGTCACCGGGGGCCAGCAGCTCGAGCCCGCCGACGAGGCCGTCCACGGAGGCGCGCATGGTGGCCAGCGGGGTGCGCAGGTCGTGGCTGACGGCGCGCAGCAGCGAGGTGGAGGTGGCCTCGGCCGACTCCAGCGCGACGGCGCGGTCCTCCCGGGTGCGCAGCCGGCGGTACTCGAGCACCAGCGAGCACTGGACGGCGAAGGCCTCGAGCACGCGCCGGTCCGTGGCGCGCAGCGGTTCGCCGCAGAGCACCAGCTCGCGGTCGTCGTCGACCCGCACCCGGGTGTCGCCCTCCTCCGGGGTGGTGGCGCACGGTCCGCCGGGGCCCGGGCTGGCGGCGAGCACCGTCCACCCCGCGGGGCTGCGTTCCAGCAGCGCCACCGACTCCTGACCGAACATCTCGCGCACCCGCTCGACGACGGCCTCGGCGGTGTCCTGGCCGGTGAGCACCGAGCGCGAGAGACCGCCCAGGGTGGCGGCCTCGGTGCGTGCCCGCAGGGCCTCGCCGGCACGGCGCGAGGCGCGGTCGACCACCGAGGCGACGCCGGCGGCCACGGCGACGAACACCACCAGGGCGACCACGTCCGAGCCCCGGCTGACGCTCAGACCGCCGGTCGGTTGCGTGAACCAGTAGTTGAGGCACAGGAAGCTGGAGAGCGCCGCCAGCAGGGCCGGCAGCAGCCCACCCACGAGCGCCACGAGCACCGTGGCCGCCAGCAGCAGCAGCTCGACGACGGCCAGCTGGTCGGTCTCGGCGGTGTCGCGCAGCAGCAGCGCGAGCAGCAGCGGCAGCACCACCGCGCCCGCCCAGCCGACCACCTGCCGGCGCGGCGAGAGCGGCGAGAACAGCGCGGGCCGCACGCGGCCGGTGCGCGCCACCTGGTCGTGGGTCACCAGGTGCACGTCGATGCTGCCGGCCAGCTGCGCCACGCGGTCGCCGGTGCTGCCCGCGAACAGCCGGCGCAGGCGGGAGTGCCGGGAGACGCCGACGACGACCATGGTCGCGTTGGCGCCCGAGGCGAAGTCGACGACGGCGGCGGGCACGTCCTCGCCCACCACGGTGTGGAAGCTGCCGTCCAGGGAGTCCACCAGCTGCTGGGCGCGGGCCAGGCGGCGCTCGTCGGGGGCGCCCAGGCCGTCCGTGGCGAGCACGTGCACCGCCAGCAGCTCCGAGCCGGCGGCGCGCTGGGCCAGGCGCGCGCCGCGGCGCAGCAGCGTCTCGCTCTCGGGGCCGCCCGTGAGCGCGACGACGATCCGCTCCTTGGTGGGCCAGGGGTGCTCGATGCGGTGCGCGCGGCGGTAGTCGCCCAGCGCGTCGTCCACGCGGTCGGCCAGCCACAGCAGGGCCAGCTCGCGCAGCGCCGTCAGGTTGCCGACGCGGAAGTAGGAGGTGAGCGAGGCGTCGACGTTCTCGGCGCGGTAGACGTTGCCGTGCGCCATCCGCCGGCGCAGCGCCTCGGGCGACATGTCCACCAGCTCGATCTGCTCGGCGGTGCGCACCACCTGGTCGGGCACGGTCTCGCGCTGGCGCACGCCGGTGATGCGCTCGACCTCGTCGTTGAGCGACTCCAGGTGCTGGATGTTGACGGTCGTGATGACGTCGATGCCGGCCGCGCGGATGACCTCCACGTCCTCGGCCCGCTTCTCCCGCGCGCTGCCCGGCACGTTGGTGTGGGCCAGCTCGTCGATGCACACCACGGCCGGGGCGCGCTCCAGCACCGCCTCGACATCGAGCTCGGTCAGCTGCGCACCGCGGTGCTCCACGTGCCGCCGCGGCAGCACCTCCAGCCCCTGCAGCGCCTGCTCGGTGTACGGTCGGCCGTGGGTCTCCACGTAGCCGACCACCACGTCGGTGCCGCGCTCGCAGCGACGCCGTGCCTCGCCGAGCATGGCGTAGGTCTTGCCCACGCCGGGCGCGGCGCCCAGGTAGACCGTCAGCCGGCCGCGGCGGGGACGTGGTGGCTCCACGCCCCCGATCGTCTCACCCGGCATCCGGGCTGCCCGCCTGCGCTGCCGCCAGCGCCCGGTCGAGTGCCAGGTTGAGGGGCAGCACGTGCACCCGCGGCTCGCCGAGCACCCCGAGCGTGCGGCCGTCGGTGTGCTCGGCGACCAGCTCGCGGACGCGGTCCTCGGAGAGCCCGGTCTCGCGGGCGACCCGCGGCACCTGCAGTGCGGCGTAGGCCGGCGAGATGTCGGGGTCCAGGCCCGATGCCGAGGCGGTGACGGCGTCCGGCGGCACGTCGCCGGGGTCGACGCCCTCCCGCTCGGCCACCTCGGCGCGACGCTCCTCGATGGCGGCCACCAGGTCGGGGCTCTCCGGCCCGAGGTTGGAGCCGTAGGTGGAGAGGGTGTCCCAGCCCTCGCCGGCGGCGGAGGGCCGCGGCTGGAACTGCGCGGGGTCGGTGGTGCCCTGCCCGACCAGCTCCGAGCCGACGGCCAGCTCGGGGTCGGTGGTGTGCTCGCCCTCGGCGGTGAGCAGCGAGCCCTCGGAGCGCCAGGGTGCGGCCACCTGGGCGATGCCCGTGATCGCGAGCGGGTAGAGCAGGCCGAGCACGAGCGTGGCGGCCAGCAGCAGCCGCAGCCCCGCCCAGGTGGTGCGGGCGAGCAGCAACAGGTCCTTCACGGTGGTCCTTCTTCCGGGTGCGGTGCGGGTCGGGTGTGGTCGTGTCCGGGGGCTCAGAGGCCGGGCAGGGTGGAGACCACGAGGTCGATGAGCTTGATGCCGAGGAACGGCGTCACGAGGCCGCCGAGGCCGTAGACGAGCAGGTTGCGCCGCAGCAGCGCCTGCGCGGAGCCGGGCGAGTAGCCGACACCGCGCAGGGCCAGCGGGATCAGCGCCACGATCACCAGGGCGTTGAACACCACAGCCGAGACGATCGCCGACTCCGGTGAGGCCAGCCGCATCACGTTGAGCACCTCCAGCTGCGGGAAGGCCACCACGAACATGGCCGGCAGGATCGCGAAGTACTTGGCCACGTCGTTGGCGATCGAGAACGTGGTGAGCGCACCCCGAGTGATGAGCAGCTGCTTGCCGATCTCGACGACCTCGATGAGCTTGGTGGGGTCGGAGTCGAGGTCGACCATGTTGCCGGCCTCCTTGGCCGCCACCGTGCCGGTGTTCATGGCTACGCCGACGTCGGCCTGCGCGAGCGCCGGTGCGTCGTTGGTGCCGTCGCCGCACATGGCGACCATCCGGCCGCCCTCCTGCTCCTTGCGGATCAGCGCCAGCTTGTCCTCCGGCGTCGCCTCGGCCAGCACGTCGTCGACGCCCGCCTCCTCGGCGATCGCGTGCGCGGTGACCGCGTTGTCGCCGGTGATCATCACCGTGCGGATCCCCAGCGCCCGCATCTCAACGAAGCGCTCGCGCATCCCCGGCTTGACCACGTCCTTGAGGTGGATGACGCCGAGAAGCCGACCGTCCTCGGCCACCACCAGCGGCGTGCCACCGGTGCTGCTGACCTGCTGCACCAGCGCGTCCAGCCCGGGGTCGCTGCGGCCCACCCACGCGGTGACCGCGGAGGCGGCGCCCTTGCGCACCTGGCGCCCGTCGACGTCGACGCCGCTCATCCTGGTCGTGGCGCTGAACTCCACCAGCTCCGCGCCCGCGGGCACGGCCGGCACGGTTCCCTCTCCGGCCACCAACGTGACGACGGAGCGCCCCTCGGGGGTCTCGTCGGCCAGCGAGGAGAGCAGCGCCGCCTGTGCCAGCTCGTCGGGGTCGACGCCCTCGAGCGCCAGCAGCTCGGTGGCCTGCCGGTTGCCGAGCGTGATGGTGCCGGTCTTGTCGAGCAGCAGCACGTCGACGTCGCCGGCGGCCTCGACGGCGCGGCCCGACATGGCCAGCACGTTGCGTCGCACCAGCCGGTCCATGCCGGCGATGCCGATGGCCGAGAGCAGTGCTCCGATCGTGGTGGGGATGAGGCAGACGAGCAGGGCGGTGAGCACGAGCACCGACTGGGGCGCGTTGCTGTAGTCGGCCACGAAGTAGAGCGAGACGACCACCGCTGCGAAGACCACGGTGAGCGAGCCGAGCAGCACGCTCAGCGCGATCTCGTTGGGCGTGCGCTGCCGCTCGGAGCCCTCGACCAGCCCGATCATCCGGTCCACGAACGACTGCCCGGGCTCCGAGGTGATCCGCACGACGATCCGGTCCGAGAGCACCGTGGTGCCGCCGGTGACGGCGCTGCGGTCGCCACCGGACTCCCGGATGACGGGGGCGGACTCGCCGGTGACGGCCGACTCGTCCACCGAGGCGACGCCCTGCACCACCTCGCCGTCGCCGGGGATGCGCTCGCCGGCCTCGACGACGACCAGGTCGCCGGTGCGCAGCGTGGTGCTGGGCACCTGCTCCTCCTGCGCGCCCTCGCCGTCGGGCTTGCCGCCGGTGAGGCGTCGCGCGGTGGTCTCGGTCTGCAGCGCGCGCAGGCTGGCGGCCTGCGCCTTGCCGCGCCCCTCGGCCACGGACTCGGCCAGGTTGCCGAACAGCACGGTCAGCCAGAGCCAGACGGTGACCATCCAGCCGAGCGTGCTGGGGTCCAGGATCGAGAGCACGGTGGTGAGCACTGCTCCCAGCTCCACCACGAGCAGGACGGGGGTGGCCAGCAGCAGGCGGGGGTCCAGCTTGCGGAGGGCGCCGGGGAGGGCGGTGCGCAGCTGGGTGAGGTCGAGCATCATGCGAGGGACTCCACGATCGGGCCGAGGGTGAGGACGGGCACGTAGGTCAGGCCCACGAGCACCAGCGCCACACCGGCGAGAAGGACGACGAACAGGGGGCGGTGGGTGGGGAGCGTGCCGGCGCCGGGAGGTGCCGGCTGCTGGGTGGCGAAGCGGCCCGCCAGCGCCAGCACCAGCACGATCGGCAGGAACCGACCCAGGAGCATGCACAGGCCGAGCAGGGTGTTCCAGAACGGCGTCCCGGTGGTCAGCCCGCCGAACGCCGAACCGTTGTTGTTCGACGCCGAGGTGACGGCGTAGACGATCTCGGAGAGCCCGTGCGGCCCGGTCTCCTGCAACCCGGCCAGGCCGGCGGGCGCCGTCACGGCGACGGCGACGCCGGTGAGCAGCACCAGGGGAGTCGCCAGCACGTAGCCGGCCACCAGCACGATCTCGCGCTGCCCGATCTTCTTGCCCAGGTACTCCGGGGTGCGGCCGACCATCAGGCCGCAGAGGAAGACGGTGACGACGGCGAGCACGAGCATGCCGTAGAGCCCCGAGCCGACGCCGCCGGGCGCGATCTCGCCCAGCTGCATCAGTAACATCGCGACGCCGCCGCCGGGCGCCGTGAGCGAGTCGTGCATGGCGTTGACGGCTCCCGTGGAGGTACCGGTGGTCGCTGCCGCGAACAGGGCCGAGCCCGCCGTCCCGAACCGGGTCTCCTTGCCCTCCAGCGCCCCACCCGCCAGCTGGGGCGCCGTGCCGGGCCCCGCCATCTCGGCCCACGTGAGCAGGCCGACGCCGACGAGGAGCAGCACCGCCATCACGGCGAGCACGGCCGCACCCTGGCGGCGGTCGCCCACGAGGTGGCCGAAGGCCCACGCCATCGCGAAGGGGATGAGCAGGAGCAGGAAGATCGCCAGCAGGTTGGTGAGCGGGGTCGGGTTCTCGAAGGGGTGGGCGGAGTTGACGTTGAAGAAGCCGCCGCCGTTGGTGCCGAGCTGCTTGATGGCCTCCTGGCTGGCCACGGGACCGCCGGTCAGCATCTGGGTGCCGCCGTCGAGGGTGCGCATCGCGACCGGCGCCAGGAAGTTCTGGACGACGCCGGCCAGCGCCATCAGCACCGCGGAGACCGCGGCGATCGGCAGCAGGACCCGCACCACGCCCCGCACCAGGTCGACGAAGAAGTTGCCCACCCGGCCCTCGGCGCGGCTGCGTGCGAGACCGCGCGCCAGCGCTGCGGCCACCGCCATGCCGGTGGCGGCGGAGACGAAGTTCTGGACCGTCAGCCCGCTCATCTGCATCAGGTGACCCAGCGCCACCTCACCGGAGTACCACTGCCAGTTGGTGTTGGTGACGAAGCTGACCGCGGTGTTCCAGGCGCCGTCGGCCGGCAGACCGGCGCGGCCGAGCGAGAGGGGCAGCAGCTCTTGGAGGCGGCCGAGGGCGTACAGGGCCACGATGCCGACCAGGGAGAACCCCAGGACGCTCAGCGCGTAGACGCGCCAGGTCTGGTCGGCGTCGGGGTCCAGGCGCAGCACCCGGTAGGTACCGCGCTCCACGCGCCAGTGCGCGGGCGAGGAGTAGGTGTGGGCCAGGTGGCGGCCCAGAGGCGGCACGGCCGCCACCAGCAGCAGCACCAGCAGCAGGATCTGGCCCAGGGCGGGCAGGAGCTCGCTCACTTGTCGAGAACCCCCACGAGCAGCGCGAGCAGCGCGAAGGAGGCGACGGTGATCAGCAGGTAGAGGACATCGGTCACGAGAGTCAGGTCTAGGCCCGGCGCGGCTCCGGGCACGAACCTCTTGACGCGTCCTTGACGGGTGCCCCGCGGGCCTTGACGGGATCTGCGCGGAGGGCGCTCGGGGAGCGGTCGGGGGCGGGAAGGGCCCTCAGCCCGCCCGACGGGCCTCGCTGGCGAGCACGGCGCCCACCAGGTCGGCCAGCACGCCGTCGAGCAGGCTGCCGAGGGCGGCGGCACCCACCACCACGAGCACCACCACTAGGGCGGCGTCACCGGGGCCCACCGTGTCGCGCACGGTGGCCAGGGCGCCGCAGACGGGCGCCGGCAGCAGTGCCGCGAGCGGCGTCCACCGGCTCATCCCACGACCACCCGCATCAGCACGGCCAGGCCGTCGCGGCAGCCAGGGCCAGCAGGCCGGTGCCGCCGTTCATGCGACCTGGTCCCCGAGAGCGGCCCGTGCCGCGTGGCGCGAGGCGTCGAGCAGGGTTGCGGTCAAGGCCGCGGCGGTACGGCGCAGGGGCTCGTCGTCCCCCGGCTCCGGGGAGGGCGTATCGAAGGCGCCGAGCAGCCCGAGCAGGGTCTGCCCGCAACGGTGGTGGTCGCGGGTCATCGAGGGACCGCACGGGCGGGTGGCCAGGTGGTGCAACCGCTCGACGCCGCAGGCGCGCAGCCGCTCGAGGGCGGCGCGGGTGTCGCCGTCCGGGTCGGCGGCGTCACCGGCCACCACCACGCGGGCCAGCTGCTCCAGCACCACCTCGAGCCGCTGCAGGTCCCCTGCCAGCAGCACCCGGTCCGTGGTGGCGCGCCGCTGCCGGGAGGTGCCGGCCGGCAGCCCGAGCCCGGCGATCGTCGTCGCACGGCCCAGCCGGGCCCGGCGGCGACGTCCGGTGCGCAGCACTGCGCGGGCGCCCGCGACGTCGCCTGCGAGGGCGGCGGCCACGGCGTCGTCGAAGGCCCGGGCGAGCGCGAGGAGCACGAGATCGGCTGCCTCGCGGGTCAGCGTGGGCGTGGGGGCGAGGCGGCGAGGGCCGGACCCGGCTGCGGTGGCTGTCATGCACCCGGTCTAGGCGCGACGCCGGCGCCGCTCCAGGCTCCTTGACGACTCCCTGACGCCGGCCGCCGCGATGCTGACGTGCTCGCCCCGGGCGGGGCGGGGCGGGGCAGCGGCGTGCGGACGGCGGACTTGCGGGCCTGTTGTCCCCGCCCGCCTCAGCGAGGCACCCGCACCAGCAACCGCCCGTGGATGCACTCCATGTGCAGCTCCCGGCCCGGGCCGATGGAGTCGCCGTCGAGCTGGCGGGGTGTGTCGGCGCCGGCACGGATGGAGACGGTGCGGCCGGTCATCCGGTTGACGGTGTCGTCGGTGCGGCGGCGCTTGGCGAGCACCCGGAAGGCGACGGGGATCCAGGAGAGGAAGCGCCGCGGGTAGATCAGCACGACGTCGAGCTGGCCGTCGTCGATCGAGGCGTCGGGCAGCAGCGGCATGCCGGCCTGCAGCGAGCCCACGTTGCCGACCACGATCGTGCGGGCGCGGTGCTTGGTGTACTCCCCGCCGTCGATGGAGACCTCGACCTTGACCACCGGCGACATCAGCGACTTCAGCGCCGAGACCACGTAGGCGATCCAGCCCACGCGCTTCTTCAGGTCCTCGTTGACGCCCTCCATGATGGCGGCGTCGAAGCCCATGCCGGCCATCACCAGGAAGTGGCTCTCGAAGCCGCCGGGCGCCGGCTCGCCGTGGTCCTCGGCCTCGGGCTCGCCGCGGTCGCCGCGCACCGAGACCATGTCGATGGCGCGGTCCTGGCCGGTGAGGGCGATGTCGAGGGCGGCGCGGATGTAGAGCGGGATGCCCAGGTTGCGCGCCAGCAGGTTGCCGGTGCCGGCGGGCACGATGCCGACGGGGATGCCGGTGCCGGCCAGCTCGGCGCACACCTCGCGGACGGTGCCGTCGCCGCCGCACACGATCACCAGGTCGGCGCCCTCGATGGAGGCGCGCTCGGCCTGGCCGGTGCCGGAGTCCTCGACCGTCGTGAGGTGCCAGCGCGGTGCCGACCAGCCCGCGCCCGTGGCCATCTGGTCGACGATCGACTGGAACGCCTCGACGTCCTCGACCTTGATCGGGTTGAGCACGACCGCGAGCCGCTTCGCCGAGGGGATCGCCTCGGGCAGCGGGTCGATCTTGAGGGCGTGGCTCCGCGGCAGCGGGCTGTAGACCACCAGGCCGAGCAGGCCCAGGCCGACGCCCAGCAGCACCCCGCCGACGGCGTCGGAGGGGTAGTGGCGGCCGAGCAGCACCCGGTCCAGGCACACCACGAGCACCACCAGCGCCGCGAGCGTCACCGCCAGGCGTCGCACGACGGCGCGGCGCACGAGCATGACGACGAGCACGATCACGACCATCGCCAGCGCCGTCACCATGGTGGCGTGGCCGGAGGGGAACGACTCGGTCTCGTGCAGGCTCGTGGTCAGCTGCCACGGGGGTCGCTCGCGGTCGACGAGGATCTTGAGCCCACGGAACCCCGCGAAGGCGGCGACGGCCATGCCGACCGTGTAGACCGCGGCGCGGCGGTGGCCGCGGCTGAGCATCAGCAGCGCGGTGGCGGCCATGGCCAGCAGCACCCACTGGGCGTGGAAGACCTCCTCGACGACGCGCAGGAAGCCGCCGAGGCCGGCGTCGTCGAGCGCCCAGTCACGCAGGCCCTGGCCCTCGTCGTCGATCTCGGCCAGCCACACCCAGCCCTGGCTGACGCCGAGGGCCAGCACACCGAAGCCGGCGAGGCAGGCCAGGGCCCAACCGAGCAGCACGCGGCGCGAGCGGTCGAGCACGGGCGCTCCTCGGGTCGGGGGTGGTCGGGGTGGTCGGGGGTGCCGCGGGGGACCCGGGACAGTATGGCCAACCAGTGCCCCGCGGCCGGGATCGTGAGCCTCCCCGGCGGCGGATAGCCTCGTCACATGATCGACCCCCGCGTGCTGCGCGACGACCCCGACCGCGTGCGAGCAGCCCAGGCCAAGCGTGGGCTCTCCGACGAGGTGGTGGACCGCGCCCTGGCCGCCGACGGCGCGCGGCGCGCCGCCATCGCCGAGTACGAGGCCAAGCGGAGCCAGCAGAAGTCGATGGGCAAGCAGGTCGCGCAGGCGCAGGGTGAGGAGAAGCAGGAGCTGCTGGCGCGCACCAAGGAGCTCTCCGCCGAGGTCAAGGCCGCCGAGGCCGCGCAGGGCGAGGCGGAGGCCGCCTGGCAGGAGGCACTGCTCTCGATCCCCAACCTGGCCGCCGAGGAGGCGCCCGCCGGTGGTGAGGACGACTACGTGGTGCTCGAGCACGTGGGCACCCCGCGCGACCTGCAGGCGGAGGGCATCACCCCCCGCGACCACGTGGAGCTGGGTCGGATGCTGGGCGCCATCGACCTGGAGCGCGGCGCCAAGGTCTCCGGCTCGCGCTTCTACTTCCTCACCGGCGTCGGCGCCGAGCTGGAGTTCGCGCTCGTCAACCTGGCCAACGCCACCGCCCGCGAGCACGGGTTCACCCAGGTGGTGGCGCCCTCGATGGTCAAGCCGCGCGCCATGGAGGGCACCGGCTTCCTGGGCCAGGCCGCCGACGACGTCTACCGCATCGAGGGCCAGGACATGTACCTCGTGGGCACCTCCGAGGTGCCGATGGCGGCGTTCCACTCCGAGGAGATCCTCGACGGCGCCTCGCTGCCGCTGCGCTACGCCGCCTTCAGCCCGTGCTTCCGCAAGGAGGCCGGCTCGCACGGCACGGACACCCGCGGCATCATCCGGGTGCACTGGTTCGACAAGGTCGAGATGTTCGTCTACACCACCGTGGAGGAGTCCTTCGCCGAGCACCAGCGGCTGCTCGACATCGAGAAGTCCTTCCTGGAGAAGCTCGAGCTGGCCTACCGCGTCATCGACACCGCGGCCGGCGACCTCGGCCTCTCGGCGCAGCGCAAGTTCGACTGCGAGGCCTGGATCCCCACCCAGGGCCGCTACCGCGAGCTCACCTCCACCTCCAACTGCACCGAGTTCCAGACCCGGCGGCTCGACACCCGCGGCCGCTTCGGGCAGGAGATCCGGCCGGTGGCCACGCTCAACGGCACCCTGTGCGCCATCCCGCGCACCATCGTCGCGATCCTCGAGACCCACCAGCAGGCCGACGGGTCGGTGCGCGTGCCCGAGGCGCTGCGGCCCTACCTGGGCCGCGACGTGCTGGAGCCGGTGACCGCGTGAGCACCTCGGTCGACGGCGGTTCGCCCGCGCCCGGCTGGCGTCCCCGACTCATCGCGCTCGACATCGACGGCACCCTGCTGAAGTGGGTCGAGGGGGCCGGTTCCACCTACGAGCAGGTCGAGCCGCGACTGCGCGACGCCATCCACCGCGCGCTCGCCGCCGGTGCCCACGTGGTGCTCTCCTCCGGGCGCTCCCCGCACGGCATGACGACGATCGCCGACCTCCTGGAGCTGCGCGGCCAGCCCGACGGCGAGCCGCTGTGGATCGTGGCCAGCAACGGCGCCGTCGTCTTCCGCTACACCGCCGGCCAGCCCGCCGAGCAGCCCCTCGAAGTCGTGCACGAGGAGACCTTCGACGCCGCCCCGGCGGTGCGCGCGGTGCTCGAGCAGCACCCGGAGGCGCTCGTGGCCGTCGAGGAGCGCGGGGTCGGCTACCGCGTCTCCGCGCCCTTCCCCGACGGTGAGCTCTCCGGCGTCATGGTCGACGGGGTGCTGGAGGAGATGGTGGCCGAGCCGGTCAGCCGCGTGATCATCCGCGACCCGCAGGCCGAGGTCGACGACTTCGTCCGGCTGGCCGAGACGCTGGGCCTGCACGGCACCGACTACGTCGTCGGCTGGACCGCGTGGCTCGACCTCACACCGAAGGGCGTCAGCAAGGCCTCGGGCCTGGAGCACGTGTGCGCCACCCTCGGCCTGACCGCCGACGACGTCCTCGCCGTCGGCGACGGCCGCAACGACCTCGAGATGCTGCGCTGGGCCGGCCGCGGCGTGGCCATGGGCCAGGCCGTCCAGGAGGTGCTCGACGCCGCCGACGACGTCGCGCCCACCGTGTACGACGACGGGTGCGCCGTCGAGCTGGAGCGGTGGTTCCCGGCGTGAGCGACGCCGTGCCCGCCCTCCCCCCACTCATCAGCACCGCACGGCTGCGCCTCATCCCGATCTCGGCCACCGACGCCGCCGACATGACCGCGGGGCGGCACCAGGAGCGGTGGCACGCCGACTACCCGCGCCCCGACGACGTCGCCGTGGCAGCGCTGGTCCGCGCCGACGCCGAGCCGGCGGCTGCCAGCTGGGGTCCGCGGCACGTGGTCCTGGGCGTCCACGCCGTCGGGATGATCGGCTGCTTCGCGCCGCCGGTCGACGGCGAGGCCGACGTCGCCGTCGGTCTGGTGGAGGCCGTGCGTGGGCAGGGCGTGGCCGCCGAGGCGCTGGCGGCCCTGACGGCGGCCGCCGAGCAGGTGGGCGTGCGGCTGCGGGCCGCCACCGAGCCGGGCGACGCCGCCGGGCTGCGGCTGCTGGCGGGCTGCGGCTACACGCGACTGCGCGGCGCCACCGAGGACGGTCAGCTCGTGATGGTGCGCCCGTGACGGGCGAATCGGGGCTGCAGCGACTGCCGCGACTGGTCGCCACCGACCTGGACGGCACGCTGGTGCGCTCCGACGGCAGCGTCTCGCCCCTCACGCGCACGGTGCTGGCCCAGCTCGAGGAGCGGGGCGTGCCGGTGGTGTTCGTGACCGGCCGGCCGCTGCGGTGGGCGCGCGAGGTCTTCGAGCACGTCGGCGACCACGGGCTCGCCGTCGTCGCCAACGGGGCCCTGGTCTGGGACGTCGCTCGCGACCGCCCCCGCCTCGAGCGTGCCGTGCCGGCGCAGGTGGGGCTCGCGGTGTGCGAGGAGGTCCGTGCGGCCGTGCCCGGCACCGCGTTCGCCGTCGAGACGCTCGAGGGCATCGGCCTCGAACCCGCCTTCCGCGAGCGCTACCCGGTGCCCGGGGGCAGCGCACGGCGGCCGCTGGCCGAGCTGTTCGAGCGCCCGGTGCTCAAGGTGCTGGCCCGGCACGAAGAGCTCGAGCCGCAGGAGTTCTGGGACGCCGCCGCGGCGGTCGCGGGCGAGCGGCTGACCATCACCTGGTCCTCGGCCAGCCCGCTGCTGGAGATCAGCGCCGCGGAGGTGACCAAGGCCAGCACGCTCGCGCTGCTGTGCGCCGAGATGGGCATCGGCCCCGAGGAGGTGATCGCCTTCGGCGACATGCCCAACGACCTGCCGATGCTCGGCTGGGCGGGCACCTCCTACGCCATGGCCGAGGCGCACCCGACCGTGCTCGAGGCGGCCGACCACGTGGCCGGCTCGCACGAGGCCGACGGCGTCGCCGAGGTGCTGCGGGCCACCTTCGGCCTGGTCTGAGCCCGCCCGGTGGCCGGAGTCACCGGGCATCTGTTTGCATGGGCACCGTGACGACCCATGCTCCCGTGAGTGGTCCGCCCTCCCCGGCGACCCCGCATCCTCCGGTCCGGTGCGCCGCCGCCGGCCTCCTCGTCGCCCTGCTGGTGCTGCTCGTCGTCGGCCTCGGCGCGCCTGCCGGCGCGCAGGAGACGCCCACCGCGCCGGCCGACCCCGGCACGGGCTCCGGCTCCTCGGGCACGACCGAGACCTCGGTGGCCGACCGGGTCAAGAACGCCCGTGCGGTCTTCGTGGGCACCATCAGCACGATCAGCCGCACCGGGGAGGCGACGACGCCCTCGCCCTCGCTGGGCGGCACGGATGAGGGAGGCACCGGCAGCGCCGGCAGCGCCGCGCTGCAGCCCAGCAGCGTCACCTTCGACGCCGAGCAGGTCTACAAGCCGCGCGGCCCGCGGCTGATCACCTCCGACGAGGTGCAAGTGGCCATCGCCGGCGCCGCCACCGGGTGCACCGCAGACCTCCAGCCGGGCGAGCGGTACCTGGTCTTCGCGGACTCCAACGAGGGCCTGCAGGCACGGCCCTGCGACCTGGTGGTGGCCGACGACGCCACGCTGACCCGCGTCGAGGAGCTCACCGGCGGCTCGCGGCCGGCCGTGCCCGTCGAGCCCGAGACAGCGCCCACGGGGCTCGAGCGCGTCGAGTCCGCGGGCCCGGCCTCCTTCACCCGCAGTGCCGCCCCCGGCGTCGCGTTCGTGCTGGTGGGGGTGCTCGGCCTGCTCGGCCTCTCGGTGGTGCGCCGGGTGCGGCGCTGACGGGCGCTGACTCCTAGAGGTACATCCCGCCGCCGCTGCCGGGGCCGTCGTTGCCCTGGCCCGGCTGGGCGGGACCGCCCTGGCCCGGGGCGCCGGGCGCTCCCGGCTGACCGGGGCCACCCTGGCCCGGCATCATGCCCGGCGGCAGGGCGCGGCGGATCTGCTCGACCTGGGCGCGCGCGGCCATCTGCTGGGCGTAGATGGCGGTCTGGATGCCGTGGAAGAGGCCCTCGAGCCACCCCACCAGCTGGGCCTGCGCGATGCGCAGCTCGCCCTCGGTCGGGGTGGTGTCGTCGTCGAAGGGCAGCGTGAGGCGGTTGAGCTCCTCGACCAGCTCGGGGGCCAGGCCCTGCTCGAGCTCGTCGATGGAGGAGCGGTGGATCTCCTTGAGCCGGTTGCGGCTGGCCTCGTCGAGCGGGGAGGCCTTCACCTCCTCCAGCAGCTGGCGGATCATGCTGCCGATCCGCATCACCTTGGCCGGCTGCTCCACCAGGTCGGTGATGTTGCGCTCGCCGCCCTCGCCCTCGCCGTCCTCACCCTGCGTGGCCGCCGCCAGCGCCGAGGCCGGCATGGTGCCGATCGGCTGCCCGTCGGGCCCCACGATGACGACGTGCTGCTCGCCCTCGCCGCTCGCGGCGGGGGCGGGGGTCGGGGTGCTCTCCGGCTGCGGCTCGCTCATGGCGCCCACCCTAGCCAGCCGCACCGACTGCTCCTGAGGGGCGCGGTGCCGGTGCTGGAGTGTGCCGAGTGTGGCCTGGGAGGCGGGTGGGGCGGATGGGTCGCGACGTGTGCGCGATCGCCGAACTGACCGATCGATACGTCGCACGGTGAGCTCGGCGTCCCCACGACGACGTGGGATCGCCCCGCGTCCCCGGCCAGGCCAGAAACCCCCAGGGGTGTCCAGCGCGCGATCGGACCTCAGAGCGTGAGGACGATCTTGCCGCTGTGCGCTCCGGACTCCATCAGCTCGTGGGCGGCGACGACGTCGGTGAGCGGCATGGTGCGCTCGATGATCGGCCGCACCTCGCCCGCCCCCACCAGCGGCCACACGTGCTCGGCCACCGAGGCGCAGATCCGGGCCTTCTCGTCGGCGGGCCGGCCGCGCAGGGAGGTGGCGATCACGGCGCCGCGCTTGACGAGCAGCTTGCCGAGGTCGAGCTCGCCGCGGCTGCCGCCCTGCATGCCGATCACGACCAGGCGGCCCTCGGTGGCGAGCGCGGAGACGTTGCGGCCGAGGTACTTGGCGCCCATGTTGTCGAGGATCACGTCGGCGCCGTGCCCGTCGGTGGCGGCCTTGACCTCCTCCACGAAGTCCTGCTCGTGGTAGTCGATGGTCACCGCGGCACCGAGCTCGCGGCACAGCGCCAGCTTCTCGGCGGAGCCGGCGGTGGTGATCACCCGGGCCCCGGCGGCGGCCGCCACCTGGATGGCCATCGTGCCGATGCCACCGGCGCCGCCGTGCACGAGGAAGATGTCGCCGGCCTGCAACCCGGCCACCATGAAGACGTTGGACCACACGGTGCAGGCGGTCTCGGGGAGCGCGGCCGCGGTCACCAGGTCGGTGCCGGGCGGCAGCGGCATCAGCTGGCCCACGGGGCACACGACGCGACTGGCGTACCCACCGCCGGCCAGCAGCGCGCACGCCTCGTCGCCCACCTTCCAGTCGGTGACGCCCTCACCGACGGCGGCCACGGTGCCGCTGCACTCCAGGCCGATCACCTCGGTGACACCGGGCGGTGGCGGGTAGTGGCCCTGCCGCTGCAGCAGGTCGGCCCGGTTGACGGCGGTGGCCGCCACGTCGAGCGCCACCTCGCCGGGGCCGGGCTGCTCGTCGTCGGTCTCCATCAGGTGCAGCACCTCGGGGCCGCCGTCGGCGGTGCGCTGGACTGTCAGCATCGTGGGGCCTGACCTCTCAGTCGTCGAGTTCCTCACCGGCGTGGTCCACCCCGGCGTCGTCCGGGACGTCGTCGTCGACGTCGTCCGGATCAGGTGCCCCGGCCGGGCGATCCCAACCCTGCGCCAGGGTCTGGGCGCGCGCGGCGAGCGCCTCCACCTGGTCCGGGCGGGCGGCGGGTCCCGCGGCGACGCCGAGCAGGTAGGCGGTCACCGGCCCGGCGGCCGGCTCCACGTTCGTGCGGGCGGCCTCGACGAGGTCGGCCACGAGCGCCTCGTCCACCTCGACCTCCAGGTCGAGCACGTCACACAGCTCGTCGATCCAGTCGTGCAGGTTCACAGGCCCAGGCTGGCCTCGGACGGCGCGGCCCGCAAGCCCCTGGGCGAGGTGAGTCGGTGGGATCAGTCGGCGAGGTCGCGCAGGTCGGCCCACGTGTCGACGTCGCGGTGCTCCTCACCCTGCGCGGGCACCTCGGCGAGGTCGAGCGGTGCGAGCAGTGCTCGCAGCGCCAGGTCGTGCTGCTGCTCGCGGCCGGGGCGGACGGCGTCGAGCCGCGCGACCCGCAGCCACAGCGCCGCCTGACGGCGTCCGTCGGGCCCGACCAGCACCGCACCGTCGTGCTCGTGCGCGGCGGCGCCCAGGCGCGCGAGGGTCTGGGGCCCCAGCTGCGGCATGTCGACGGCGACGACGGCCAGCCACCGCGGTTGCCGCAGGAGCGCGTCGCGCCCGGTGAGCAGGCCGGCGACCGGGCCGCCGAACCGCGGCTCCTCGCGCACGAACGTCACGGGTCGGTCGGTGGGCACCTGCTCGCCCACCACGACCACCTCGGCGGCGTCGACGACCGTCTCGAGGGCGTGGTCGAGCAGGGTGCGGCCGCGCAGCTCGATGCCGGCCTTGTCGACGCCGCCCAGCCGCGCCGCCCGGCCACCGGCCAGCACGACGGCGCAGAAGCCGTCCCCCACGTCGTTGCTGTGCATCGCGCCCACACGGCCAGCCTGCCAGTCCGCGGGACCGGGTGGTCGGGTGCTGGCAGGGTGGCACCGTGAGCAGTGACCCGGAGCACGACCACGAGAGCCTCGAGACCGCGGACCGCGCACCCTTGCGGGTGACGCTGGTGCAGCAGCCGGCGTCGCTGGAGCCGGCCGAGAACCGCGCGGCGCTGGCGACGCACACGCCCGACGACGTCGACCTGGTGGTCTTCCCCGAGGCGTGGGCGCGCGACTTCGGCGAGGCCGGCTCCGACGTCGCGCCGTTCGCCGAGACGCGCGAGGGTGCCTTCGCCGCCGAGGTGGCCCGCGTGGCCACCGAGCACCGCACCACCGTGGTGGCCGGCATGTTCGAGCGCAGCGACGACCCGCAGCGCCCCTTCAACACCCTGGTGGCGCACGGACCCGACGGCGCGCCGTTGGCCGGCTACCGCAAGGTGCACCTCTACGACTCCTTCGGCTACCGCGAGTCCGACCGGCTGCGGGCGGGCCCGGTGGAGCCCACGGTGATCAGCGTCGGCGGCTGGCAGGTCGGCCTGATGACCTGCTACGACCTGCGCTTCCCCGAGCTGTCCCGGCTGCTGGTGCAGGCCGGCGCCGAGGTGCTGGTGGTGCCGGCCGCGTGGGTGGCCGGGGAGCGCAAGGTGACGCACTGGACGACGCTCGCACGGGCCCGCGCGATCGAGAACACCTGCTTCGTGGTGGCCGTCGGGCAGCCCGCCCCCCGCTACACCGGGCACTCCACCGTGGTCGACCCGCTCGGCGACGTGCTCGTGGAGGCCGGCCCCGAGCCCGCCGTCCTGCGTGCCGAGCTCGACCCCGAGATCCTGCTCACGGCCCGGCGCACGAACCCCTCCCTGGCCAATCGCCGGCTCTGAGCGCCGGTAGCCTTCCTCCCCGTGTCCAGCCCGTCCGAGCAGCCGCGTGCAGCCCGTCTGCACCGCGCGGTGGCGCTCGTGCTGGCGCTGGCGACCCTGCTCGCGACGGCGGTGCTGGTGGCCGCCATGGTCCCGGCGAGCCCGGCCTGGCTGACCCCCGCCTGGGCGGGGAGCGCCGGCGCGGTCACGATCTCCACGGTCTTCACCGTCGCGCTGGCCGCCCGCACCGGTGGGCGCCCCGTGGTCTTCGGCGGCCTGGCCCTCGCCCTGGGGCTGGCGGCCGTGCTGCTCGACGACGACCGGCTGAGCACCGGCGCCGCCGTCACCACCTGCGCCATCGCGGCCGTGCTGGGCGTGATGACCACCGTGCCCGCCCCACGCTTCCGCCACGCGGTACGCGAGTGCCTGCTGGCGATGCTGGTGGCGGCGGTGGGCGCGCTCGCCGTCGTCGGGTACGCGCCCGTCGTGGCGGTGGCGCGCTTCGAGTACGCCGCCTTCGCGCTGGCCCTGGCCGGCGCCTTCGTGCTCGTCTACCGACTCGGCGCCGGTCTGCACGGCCTGGGGCGCCGGGGCGTGCTCGTCGTCGTGGTGGGCGCGGTGGTGCTCACCGGCACGCTGCTCTACGCCGAGCTGCTGCGCCGCTACGGCACCCAGGACCTCGTGGAGTCGTTGCTCGACGGCGTCCGCTGGAGCCGCGAGGAGCTCGGGGCGTTCCCCCGGCCGGTGGAGTCGGTGCTCGGCGTCCCCGCGCTCGTCTGGGGATGCCACATGCGCGCGCGGCGTCGTCAGGGCTGGTGGTTGTGCGCCTTCGGCGTGGCCGCGACGGCGGCTGCGGCCAGCAGCCTGGTCAACCCGATGATCACGCTCACCGAGGCGGTGCTCTCGGTGGTCTACGGCGTCGTGGTGGGTCTGGTCATCGGCTTCCTGGTGATCCGCCTCGACCTCGCCCTCACCGGTCCCCGGGGCCGCCGCACGCGGGCCCGCGCGCCCGAGGGCGACGTCGCCGTGCGGCCCGAGCCGCCGCGTGGCGCCGCGCTGCTCTGAGCGTGCTCCTCACCGCGCGAGGCCGCGCGAGGGATCACCCGACGGTGATCTCCTCCCCGGGGTTGAACATCGCGACCTCCCCGTACTCGTTCACGGGGCAGGCGGCCAGCGGGTCGGCGAGGTCCGGACCCAGGTCCGCGAGGTAGAGGTAACCGCCGCCACCGCTGACCCGGTCACCCTCGCCGACGGCCTCGCCGTCGGGCAGCCGCACCCTGCCGGCCTCGGCGTCCCAGGTGGTGCCGTGCGGCCAGACCACGGGGTACCCACCCACCAGCAGGCAGTCGCCGGTGAGCTCCAGCGGTCCCTGGATGAGCGCGGCCATGCCGTCGCCGGCGCCGGGGGAGAGGTGCGCGACCACGGGTCCGGCCTCCGGTGCGCCCGTGTCGGCCCGCGGTCCCGTCGGCGGGTCGTCCGCCTGTCCGCACCCGGGGAGCAGGGCGGAGAGCAGACCGAGGAGCAGAACGGTGAGCAGCCTGCCCGGGAGGCTCGGCAGAGGGCGGCGTGTCGCGGCGACGGAGGTGGGACGACGGCGCATGCCGCATCGTGGCACCCCCGCGGCTGCGCCGCCCGGAGACTGCGCTGGCGGGGTACTGCGGGGTAACGGCTAGCGTGGCGGGGTGGCTCGTGAACAGGTGGTCGAGATCCGGGCCGAGATGGTCGCCAACGTCCTCTCGGTCGACGTCGAGGTGGGTGCGGCGGTCGCCGTCGGCGACACCGTCGCGCTGCTGGAGTCGATGAAGATGGAGATCCCCGTGATCGCCGAGCACCCCGGCACGGTGCGCTCGCTGGGCGTGGCGCCGGGCGACGTCGTCCAGGAGGGCGACCTGCTGGTCGAGCTGGTCTGACCCGCCGCGCAGCCCCGGGACCCTGGACGACAGGCCCCGGGACCGGCGACGGTCCGCGCAGAGGGGGCGGGATTCGAACCCGCGGTAGGTCTCCCTACGACCGCTTTCAAGGCGGTTCCGATCGGCCGCTCCGGCACCCCTCCCGGTGGTGCCAGCCTACGACGCCGGTGCGGTGGCGCGCACGGCTCGGCTACTCCGAGCCGCCCAGCTCCAGCTCGACCTCGTCGTAGGCCAGGTCGTGCACGCGCTGCAGGTGGTGGGCCACGTCGGCCAGCAACCGCTTGAGCTCCACGCGCACCGCCTCGGCGTCCGGGGCCTCGAGCACCTGGGTGCCGGCGGCGCCGAGCCGCAGCAGCAGACCCTCGCGCTCGCGGAACGCCGCACCGCCGCGGGCGGCCAACCAGCCGTCGCCGCCGGTGCCCTGGGGACCCACCTGCTCGTGGGCCAGCACGTCGCGCACGGCGGTCATCCGCTGGCGCACGGTCCAGCGCCAGTTGCCCAGCGCGACGCCGTCGCGACGCGGGGAGTCGAGTGCCCGGTCGAGCTGGGCGAGGGCGCCGTGGATGCCGGACTGCCGGGCGGGGGTGTCGGGGGGCACGGTTCACCTCCGGGGAGCCGTCGGGGAGTGCCGGCCGCGCGGCCGACTCCTCCCCGCAGCATGCCCGCGGCCCGGTCCGGCCACAAGTGGCAGCACGAAGGCGTGGGAGCGCATGTGCCGGTCGTCGGGTTGAATGGGGCCGTGGATCCCGCTGCCCCCGACGTCCCCGACGTCACCCACTACCGGCTGCCCGGCATCCTCGCCGCGCGCGTGGTCGGGGCGGCCCTGGTCGCGCTCGCCGCGCTCGTGCTGGTCGTCACGCTGCTGGTCGCCACGCTGGGTGCCACCCCGGACCTGCTGGTGCTCGTGGCGGGCCTCGGCGTGCTCGGACTGGCGGTGCTCGGCTGGTGGCTGCGCGCCCGTGCCTACCTGGTGCGCCTGGACGCCGAGGGCTACCGGGTCGGGCTGGCGTTCGGGGTCGGCGTCCGGTCCGCCGCGTGGCGCGAGGTCGCCGACGTCGGCACCACCACGCTCGCGGGGGCGCCGGTCGTGGTGCTCAACCTCGAGGCCGGCGGCCGCACGACGCTGCCGGTCGGCGCCCTGGGCGAGGAGCGCGAGCAGCTGGTGCGCGACCTGCAGCAGCGGCTGCGCCACGGGCACGGCCTGCGGCCCCTGCGTGAGTCCGGGTCGGACCGCGACGGCGGACCGGCCGCGTCGTAGTCCTGCCGCCCCGTCGTCGTCCTGCCGCCACGCCACTGCGCGCCACGCCGCGCCACGTCGCGCCACGCCCACCGGATTCGTGCACCCGGGCGCGGTGCTTGTAGCCTTACCGGCGCTGATGCTGCGCCGGCTCGCCGGAGCACGCCAGCGGGGAGGCGTCGCCTAGTCCGGTCTATGGCGCCCGCCTGCTAAGCGGGTTGAGGAGTGATCCTCCTCTCGCGGGTTCAAATCCCGCCGCCTCCGCCATCACACGACAACCTGCCGGCCGCCCTCGGGTGGCCGGCAGGTCTGTCGTAGAGCCCTCCCGTTGCATAAACTTGCAATGCAGAAAGATGAGCCAAGTGCTGGCTCGCCCCCCACCGCAGCCAGCACGCAGACTCGATCACGCGGCCTCACCAGGCCGGGGACACGCAGATCAGAGGCTGGGCCAGAGTCCGGCCGGACGAACAAACTCAAAGGTGGGAATCATGAACTTCGCTCGCAAGGTGTGCATCACGGTCGCCGCGACCGCCCTCTCCGTCGGCCTCCTGGGCGTGGCCACGCCCGCCGAGGCGCGCGACTCCAGCTGGGGTTGCGGCGGGGCCTGCAAGGTCGTGCGCTGAGCGCACCCCGCTGATCGGGGCCGGCCGGACACCGCGCCGGCGCCCGATCCCCGAACCGAGACCGGGACCCAACTTTCCCCCCACTTGTTCGGTCCCCGTGCCACCCCCCTGTGGCTGGTCTCAACAGTTGCGGGCGGTGACTCGAACCAGACTCGAGTCACCGCCCGCGACTCATTCCCACATCGACCGGGGTCCCCCGTCAAGGGGTGACCGCCGGTCACAGTCATGCCCGGGCCGGGGTCACCCGCCGTGGTCGTCCGGTTCGACGTCCTCGTGGCCCGAGAGGCCCTGCTGGCCCATCCGGTAGCCCAGCTGGAAGCGGGTGGCGGCCTCGAACTCCGTCTTCAGGTCGGCGATGTAGCCGGCGTAGGTGCGCGGGCTGACGCCCAGTCGCTTGGCCGAGACGGGGTCGGCGTGGCCCTCGATGAGCATCCGGATCGTCATCGCCCGCTGCTCGACGGCGATCTCGCGCATCATCGAGCTCTCCTTGTTGGTGAACGGCCGCGCGCGCTCCCAGGCGCGCTCGAAGACGTCCACCAGGTAGGCCACCACCGAGGGCTCGCGCACCGCCAGTGCGACGCTGAGGCTGTCGCCGGGGATGACGGCGACCCGGCGGTCGACCACGATCATCCGGTTGAAGAACTCGTCGAGGGTGCGCACCTGCGCGCCGCGCGAGGTGACGGCGGCGACGTACTTGTGCGTCACCGAGCTGCGCCGGGCGCTGTGCTGGTAGAGCGTGCGCATCGAGCAGCCGCGCTCGAGCATCGCCGTGTCACGCAGGGCAGCGGCGGCCAGGGTCTGGGGATCCCGGCCGGCCTGCGGCTGGGCGGTGAGCATCTCCTCCTCCGCCTCGGCCACGAGCGCGGTCAGGAACGGCCCGATGGCGCCCTCGTGCAGGTAGGTGAAGGGCCCGCGTGACTGCGCCATCGGCGAGCGCCGCCACGACTGCTGCAGCCCCGCGAAGGCGCGCGCCCACTCCGAGGACTCCTCGAGCAGCGTGGTGGCCCGCTGGGAGAGCGGCGAGACGACGCGGGAGGCGACGTTGCTGGGGTCCTCGGGCACCCAGGTCGCAGTCGTCTTGTCGAGCTGCAGCAGGCCCAGCTCGACGAGGAGGTCGAAGGCGGGGCGCAGCTCGTGCTCGGGCCGCAGCCGCGGGTCGTCCTCGGAGATGCCGGAGGTGCCCACGATGGTCTCGTAGAGCCCCGCGGCCTGGGTCTGGAACAGGTCGCGCTGCTCCGGCCCGTGCTCGGCCACCCCCACCCCTTCCACGGCGCGCTCCCGTGCCCGCCGGTCGGCTGGTGCTTGCGCCCGTGCCGACGATGCTCCCACACACGACCACACCCCCCACCGCATCGAGCGGTGAGGGGTGTGGTGAGTCGAACGGGGCGCTGGGAGGTCAGACGCCCAGGCGCTGCTTGAGGCCGTCGAGCTCGGTCCAGAGGACGGCCGGGAGGTCGTCGCCGAACTTCTCGAACCACTCCTGGATCTGCGGGATCTCGGCCTTCCACTCCTCGGGGTCGACGGCGAGGGCCGCCTCGAGCGCCTCCGGCGTCATGTCGAGACCGTCGGTGTCGAGCGAGCCCGGCGCCGGCACGTGACCCACGGGGGTCTCGACCGCGGCCGCCTGGCCCTCGATGCGCTCCACGACCCACTTGAGCACGCGGCTGTTCTCGCCGAAGCCCGGCCACAGGAAGCCGCCCTCGTCGTCGCGGCGGAACCAGTTGACGTAGAAGATGCGGGGCAGCTTCGCGGCGTCGTGGTCCTTGCCCATGTTGATCCAGTGGCTGAAGTAGTCACCGGCGTTGTAGCCGATGAAGGGCAGCATGGCCATGGGGTCGCGGCGCACCACGCCGACGGCGCCGACGGCGGCCGCGGTGGTCTCCGAGGAGAGCGTGGCGCCGAGGAAGGTGCCGTGGGTCCAGTCGCGGGCCTCGAAGACCAGGGGGACGGTGGTCTTGCGGCGCCCGCCGAAGAGGATCGCGTCGATGGGGACCCCGCGGGGGTCGTCGTACTCGGGAGCCAGGATGTCGCACTGCTTGATGGGCGTGCAGTAACGGCTGTTGGGGTGGCTGGACAGCTCGGGGGAGTCCGGCGTCCACGGCTCGCCCTTCCACGAGGTGGCCTTGGCCGGTGGGTTCTCCAGGCCTTCCCACCACACGTCGCCGTCCTCGGTGAGCGCGACGTTGGTGAAGACCGAGTTGCCCTTGTTGATGGTCTTCATGGCGTTGGGGTTGGTGTGCTCGTTGGTGCCGGGCGCCACGCCGAAGAAGCCGAACTCTGGGTTGACCGCCCACAGGCGGCCGTCCTCGCCGATGCGCATCCAGGCGATGTCGTCGCCCAGGGTCTCGACCTTCCAGCCCGGGATGGTGGGCTGCAGCATCGCGAGGTTGGTCTTGCCGCAGGCACTCGGGAAGGCCGCGGCCACGTACTTGACGACGTCCTGCGGGCTGGTGAGCTTGAGGATCAGCATGTGCTCGGCGAGCCAGCCCTCGTCGCGCGCCATCACGCTGGCGATGCGCAGCGCGTAGCACTTCTTGCCGAGCAGGGCGTTGCCGCCGTAGCCGGAGCCGAAGGACCAGATGGCCCGCTCCTCGGGGAACTGCACGATGTACTTGGTGTCGTTGCACGGCCAGGCGACGTCGTCCTGGCCCGGCTCGAGCGGGTGACCCACCGAGTGCAGCGCGGGCACGAAGTCGGCCTCGAGCTCGGTCATCCGGGCGAGCACGTCGCTGCCCATGCGCGCCATCACGCGCATGCTGGCGGTCACGTAGGCCGAGTCGGTGACCTCGATGCCGAACATCGGCTTCTCGGCGTCGAGGTGGCCCATCACGAACGGGATCACGTACATGGTGCGACCGCGCATGCAGCCGGCGTAGAGCCCGCGCATGAGCTCCTTCATCTTGCTGGGCTCCATCCAGTTGTTGGTGGGCCCGCAGTCCTTCTCGTCGACCGAGCAGATGTAGGTGCGGTCCTCGACGCGCGCGACGTCGATGGGGTCGGAGGCCGCGTAGAAGCTGTTCGGCTTGATCTCCGGGTTGAGCTGGGTGAAGGTGCCGGTGGAGACCAGCGCGTCGGTCAGCTCGGTCCACTCCTCGTCGGAGCCGGTGCACCAGTAGACGCGAGCCGGCTGCGTCAGGGCGGCCGCCTCGCGGACGAAGTCGAGGATGCCCTGGTGCGTCGTGGGGGCGTCGCCCACGGGATCGACGGGGGCCTGGAGGTCTGCGGTCATCAGCGGAAGTCCTTCTCGCGCGTTCGAGGTGAGGTGGATCGCGCGGCGTCGTTGTCGCGACTTGAGTGGAGTCCCGGCCCGGTGCAGCTGCGCCGCACGGCCCGCGAGTGGGCCGAGGCTAACCGGGTGGGAGAGGGCCGACATATTGGATCGATCCACGGTCCGTGGCGCGGATCACAGCGTGAAAACTCGTTCTCCGGGTTCGGTGTGGCGGCGGTCGGGACGGGCGAGGTCACCGCCGGGTGGCGGTGCGTCGGTGCCCGTTCACACGCCGCGAACGGTCACCCACGCACCCCGACCCCGGGTCGGCGGTGCCTGGGTGACCGTTGACCGCGCCTGATCGGTCACTGCGCCACCCCTGCCCCCCGGGGCGGCAGGCGGAACCGTGAAGCGGACCCAGTGGTCAGGGCCGTGCGCGCCCGCGGGGTCGAGCACCCAGCCGGCGGCGAACCTCGGCCAGAACGCCGCCGCCGCGGCGTTGCCGGGCGCGAAGGCGACCGCCCACCGGCCCGGATGACGGCCCACGGCGTGCCGGGCCAGCGTGACGCCCAGTCCGGTACGACGGGCGGCGGCGACGACGAAGAGCGCGGTGAGCACGTGCTCGGGTCGCTCGAGTGCCCGGTTGACGGCGAACGCCACCGGGTGCACCCCGGCGACGGCCAGGTGCGCCTCCCAGCCCGGCTCTCCGGCCAGCGCGGCATCGAGCCGCTCGTGGCGGAACAGCCCGTCGGCGTCCGGGAGGGCGCCGTTGCACAGGGAGACGTCGTGGCGGAAGAGGTTCCACAGCTGACGCAGCGGGCGCTCGTCGTCGGGGGTGGCTCGGCGGAGGTGGACGGGCCCGGGCGTCGCCCCGGGCGCTGATGGGTGGCACATGCACAAGAGCCTCGAGACGCCGGTGGGCGCTCGAGGCTCTGACGTCATTCTCCCACGCGCGCGGGGCGTCGGATCCGATTTCACCTCCGCCGAGCGCGTCGGCTAGTCTGCTCTGGTTGCTCGGTCAGCCCGAGCAGGCGCCTGTAGCTCAACGGATAGAGCATCTGACTACGGATCAGAAGGTTTGGGGTTCGAATCCCTACAGGCGCGCAGCACCCCGAAGGCCCAGGTCAGCTCGCTGACCTGGGCTTCGCTGATTTCGGCGTCGGTGGGCTGTGTCGGCGGTAGTTGCCACCGATGATGGTCAGTCGTCTGCGAGCACACTGTGGGCACCTCGGCTTCACCGCGTTCCTCAAGGGCGTGTGGACCAAGATCTGGTCCAACAACCCCGCCGAGCGGTCAACTGCGAGACCCGGCGTCGCACCGGCGCCGTCGGGTCTTCCTCACGCACGAGACGGTCGTGCGGCTCGTCGGCGCGCTCCTGGCCGAGCAGACCGACGACGACTGGGCCGAGACGACCGCGGCTACCTCGCGCTCGAGGTCGTGGTCCGCTGACGCGTCAACATCGTGCCGACCACCGACCCCGAGACAGGAACTGACGACCTGCCCCGCACTGACCGCCGCATCAGGCCGAGCGAAGAAACGCAGCGCTGCACCACTATCGGGGCTCCGGCCGATGCTCAGTGCAGTCCATTCGGAGCTGCTGATCGTCGAATCGGGTGTCGAGCAGGTTGCAGCGGTAGGGACCTTGCTGTTCTTCGCCCGGTTGAGCCTCCTGTGCGTCGAAGACGGGGGGCGTCGTCGAACCAATGACAGGTCAGACACGTTCAAGCGACGTTGATGACCCCGGCAGCCTGATGATTAGCGATGATGCCGAGCACGACGCGCAGGCCGTGCCCTTCAGGGCGGGGTCGATGCGGGTCATCGTCGCGGTCACGGAACGATCCCAGTGCAGCAGTCGATCACACAGGTCGCGCCCGTCGTCGGTCAGGGAGAAGAAGGCGTGACGGCGCTCAGCCGGGTCTGGCGCCTCGGCGACCAAGTTCTTGCGTCGCAACGTCGCCAGCGCGTCAGTGATGGTCGGTTGGGACGTGTCGAGCTCGGCCGCGAGGTCGCGCACCCGGGATCGTGTTGGAGTCGTGGTTCGACGGCGGGTCAGCAGGCTGAACTGCAATGCGCTGACTCCTTCTGCGTAGGCCTGCCGGGCGATGATCGTGCGCGTCAGATGACCTGGTCGCTCGAGCGCCGTGCGCGGCGGATCCTGGCTGGACGAGGCGGTCCCGTTCGCCCAGTGGCTCGAGGCCGACGGCACCTGCGATGCCCTGGAGATGACCGCTGGGTCATCCCTGCTCAACCCGATGTACCTCTTCAAGGGCGACGCTCCCGTCGAGGAGTTCGCACAGGTCATGCCGCCCGCGATCCGCCTCGGGGTCCGCACCGTCGGCAAGCGCCTGATCCGGACCTATCCCTACCGCGACTCCTACCTGCTCGAGGACGCCCGTCAGGTGCGCGCGGCGATCGGCTTGCCCATAGTGCTGCTGGGCGGCATCACCGACCGCGCCGGGATCGACCGTGCGGTTCGCGAGGGGTTCGAGTACGTCGCCATGGGCCGCGCCCTGCTCCGCGAGCCGGACCTGGTGGCACGCATGGAGGCCGACGCAACGACGCCGTCGCTGTGCATCCACTGCAACACGTGCATGCCGACGAAGTTCACAGGCACGCGCTGTGTGCTCGTCGATCGCGGGACCACCCGCAGCGCCGACTGGGGGCAGTCCTCCAGCCTCCTGTGTGCGACGGCGGTCCGAGCCTCGCCGGGCCGGGTGCCGGGGGCGGTCCCGGCGGCGGCAGGTGCGGATGCAGACTCCGGAGGGTGACATGAGTCCCGAATCCGGCTGGTGAGCTCTGGGGCATGCGACGCACCAGACGCGCCTTGAATCCCCTCGTCATCGTGAGGCGAGCCGGCCCGCCCGGGGCTGCCGGCACTCAGCATCGTGTCCCGGACGGCGACCACCGGGCCGGGCGCGGTGGAAGGGTTGCGCGGCGGCGCCGCCCCCGACGGACCCTGGTCACTCGCCCGCAGGCGACCTCACCGGAGCGGGTCGAACGGGCGCAGCTCGGGGGCGGTGGTGCCCTCGAGCACCTGCTGGGCGAGCAACCGCCCGGTCAGCGGGCCGAGCACGATGCCCCACATGCCGTGACCGCCGGCCACGTAGACGCGGCTGCTGCGGGTCCGGCCGATCAGCGGCATCCCGTCGGTCGTGCACGGGCGCGAGCCGACCCACTCGTCGTGACGGTCCTCGAAGTCGAGCCCGGTGTACAGGCTGCGGGTGGCTGCGACGATCGCGGCGATGCGACGGGGTCGAGCGGCTCGTCGGGGCGGCGGAACTCCATCATCCCGGCGACCCGCAGCCGTGGCTGCCCCGCGACGCGGACCGGCGTGCAGGCCACCCGTTGGGTCGGGAAGTACACGGGCCCGGTGGGGATCTGCTCGCCCGCGACGGTGAAGGAGTACCCGCGTCCGGCCTGGACGAGCCGGTGGACCCCGTGAGCTCGAGCCAGGTCGGCCAGATGAGCGCCGGTGGCGATGACGACGGCGTCGAAGCGGCGCCCCTCCCCGGTGCCGTCGGTCAGCAGCACCTGCTCTCCGTCACCTCGCACGCTCGTGACGGCGACACCCTCGGAGATCTCGACGCCGAGCGCACGCACGGCGTCGGCGAGGGCGCTCATGAAGGCCGGCGGGTCGATGTAGCGCTGTCCGTGCAGCGCGATCCCGGCGCGGGCCTCCTGCGACAGGCTCGGTTGAATCCTGCGGACCTCGTCACCGTCCAAGACCTCGTGGCCGGCAGCGTGTGCGCCAGGCGTGCGTGAGAGGTCGGCCAGGGCGGCGTCTCGCTCGGCCACGCTGCGGAAGACCATCAGGAAAGGGTCGGCCGAGTCCTGTGCTAGGCCGGGTGCTTGCTGGGCCAGCTCGTCGAAGGCATCGAGGGCGGCGGCGTTGACCGGCGCGTAGGCGGCCGTCGCGCGCGCCCAGGCGCGGTCGGTGCAGTGGCGGGCGAACCCGGCCAGGAACCGCAGCAGGCGGGGATCCGCGCGCACCGGCACGTACAGGGGGGACGAGGGACGGGCAAGGCTGCGCAGGCCGTAGCGCAGGACGGCCGGCTCGGGCAGTGGTGTGGTCTTGGCCGGGGTCAACCACCCGGCGTTGCCCCACGACGCGCCGGCCGCCACGTGCCGCGACTCCAGGACCGTGACCGTGGCGCCGCCGCGCGCGAGGTGCCAGGCGGTGGCCAGTCCGACCATGCCACCTCCGACGACGGCGACCGACCGGGGACGCGGGTGCGGGGCGTGACGGCGGCTCATGGCGCGGGGCACGCGACGCAGGTGGTCGTCCACGGGCGGACCTCCAGCCGTGCGACGGGGATGGGCCCCTGGCAGACCGAGCACCGGCCGAAGTCGTCGTCGTCGAGGTGGGCCTGTGCGGCGAGGACCTGCTGGAGCAGGTGCCGGACGGTGGCGCGCTGGGCGGATGCCACGGGATCGACGTCGACACCGGCGCCGGGTCCGTCAGTCAGGAGGGCGTCGAGCTGTCGGCGACGGTGAGCGGACGCCTCGTCCAGGTCGGCCCGGATGCGGGCGCGGACGTCGTCGGGGACACCGGCCTCCGGTGGGATGGCGTGAGCAGTCATGGAGATCTTCCTTGCGTGGGAGGGGTGCGGAGGGTGTCGACCAGCGACGACGCGAGCGACGGCGCCGTGTCGCGACGCGGTGTGCAGCGCAGGAGCGGGGCGAGCACGGTGCTGCCGTCACGACCTGGCCGCGAGCCGCGACGGCGTCGCGGCTCGCGGCGAGCGGGTTCAGTCGGCGGGGGAAGGCGCTCTTCCCGGCGAGAGGCCGGGAGGGCCGTGGACGCCGCGGGTCACGACGTCCTCGGGGTGCACGGCTCGCACCGGGCGACCCACGGTCGCGAGGTGAGCAGCTCGGGCGCCATTGCCGACCCACAGCGGGTGCAGCGTCCGTAGGCGCCGGAGTCCATGCGGTCGAGGGCCGCGTGAATGTCGCCGAGGATGCGGCGCACGCTGGCCCGGTGCTGGAGCGCGACCGTGTCGCCGGGCTGGATCGGCCGCAGCTCCAGCAGCTGCGTCCGGCGTACGGAGGCTGTGCGCAGCAGCTGGGTCCGCATCCTGGCAAGGTCGAGCTGGGGGTCGGATGACGACGAGCCCGGCCTGCGCGGGCGTCGGATGGTGCTGAACATGGTTGTCCCTCGGGTAGGCGAACATGCACACCGACGGAGTCGGTGTGCTGTGGACCGTGGACGCGGTGTGCGTCTAGGGACGACCAGGCGGGGCGCGGTCGACGCTGCGGCGCAGGACGTCGAGGCCTCGGATGCCGCGAGCCTCCTCCGTCAGCGCGATGGCGAGGAGGGCTGCTCCGCTCGGGACATGGGAAGGCGTGGCCGACGACGGCCTCTGCGACGCGTGTGCCTCACCCATGACGTGACCCTAGGACACCGCTCCCGGTAAGGCCAGTCACTTCCCGGAGGGTCGAAGAGAAGCGGTGGGATCCGCGGCGACCGCGCCGGATGGGGCTAGCCTGCTGGGGATGAGGACCAGTTGCTCTGTCGGTGCGCTGATGATCACCCTTGTCGCAACGTCCGGTGTCGGCGCCGCGGGCACCGCGCAGGCGCATGCGCCCACGGAGCGGGCGCCCGCGGCGTCGGTCGTCGTCGAGGACGCCGGCGACACCGCCGGTGACGCCGACCTGCGCGGTATTTCGGTCAAGGCCACGCGTGCCCGCCTGGTCGTCACAGCCACCTTCTCGCAGAACGAGAGCGGTGATCTCCTGCAGCTCTGGATCGACACCTCCAACAAGCCGCGCAACTACTACGGCGCCATCGCTCCTGAGAGCGGCTTCGACGCACTCCGGCTCGTGGGGGGCAAGCAGACCCGAGGGCCCCGCGGTGAGTGCGCCGGCTTCCGGGCCAGCTACCTCTCGGGCGCCACCACCGCGCGCATCGCCATCCCGACGCGCTGCCTGGGCAGCCCGGGCACGGTCCGCGTCTCCACCTCCGCGACGCTCCGCTCCGGCAGTGGGTCGGTCAGCGACGCTGCCCCGAACGGAGGCGCGTGGACGCCGCGGGTGCGGCTGGCTCGCTGACCCTCGGTCTCGCCCAGCGCGTGCTCGACCACCCAGAGGACGAGGCGAGACGTCTCGTGCGCACCTCTCTCGACCCGGACCAGCGGGGCGATCCGACTCTCGCCCGGCTGCCGCTTGGTGCGCTCAGTGTCGCTCACCCCGGCTCGCGGGACCGCTGGGGCTTCGCGCTGCCCCTGCCCGAGGCCGCGGGACGCACCACCTGTTGGTCGAGCACCTCGGTGACCCGGCTCGACATCACCTGCTCGAAGGCACCGACGAGCGTCTCGGTGGCCAGGCGGCGGACGTCGCGCAGCGCGTCCTCGACCTCGGCCCACTGCTGGGCGCGATGACCGTCCTCGAGGAAGGGGCGCCAGACGCGGTCGAGGAAGAGGTCGAGGTAGAGGGAGGCGACGGCGTGCCGCCGCAGCTGGGCGATCACGTCGAGCAGCTCGCCGACATCGAGCTGGAGCGCCGCCCGCGCCTGGTCGCCGGCGGAGAGAGGAGTGCGGGGCTGAGCTCCTCCAGGGTGCCGTCACCCAGGTCGCGCAGCAGGTCCAGGTCGAGGGCCCACTGCAGCACGTGCCCTGCGTCGTCGTCGACGCGCTCGATCAGCTGCTCGACCGAGGTGAGTGGCTCGGTGCGCTTGGCGTAGAGGCTCGAGACGGTCCGGGTGAAGCGCAGCAGGTCAGCTTCCGAGGCGGACTGCCTCGTCTAGCATCCGGGCGAACGGCGCGAGCGACGTGGTCTACCTGGGACCCGACGAGACCGTGCGGGCGCTGGTCATGCTCGAGATCCGCGACCCCGCCGAGCCGAGTGGAAGATCCCCAGGTAGGCCGCTCGGCCCGGCGACTCGTCGTAGGCGAGCCAGAAGCGGAGGAAGAGCGGGACGGCCACCATCGCCTCGACGGCGAGGCTCGTGCGGGCGTCGCCCAGGACCACGCTGCGCACCTCGCCGAGGTCGACGGCCTTGGTCTCGGCAGCGGCGGTGATCCGGGCCCGTAGCCCGAGCCGGCGCGAGATCGCGAGCCCGAGCAGGCTCGCCAGGGTCATCGTGCCGAGACCGCCGACCTGGATGAGCGCCAGGATCGCCACCTCGCCCAGTGTCGACCAGTAGCCGCCGGTGTCGACCACGACCAGACCGGTCACGCACACGGCGCTGGTGGCGGTGAACAGGGCCGTGAGCAGGTCGGTGCCGCCCTCGCCCGTGCTCGACGCCGGCACCATCGGCAGCACCGTGCCCGCGACGACGGCGGTCGCGAACCCGAGCACGGGGAGATCTCCGCCGCTGCGCGAGCCTCGTCAGAGGAGGGCGGTGAGCTCCTCCTCGGCACGGGCGACCTCCAGCCGCAGCTGCGAGGCCGCGGCCACGAGGTCGATGGTCTCCTCCGACGCGACCGCGGTCTCGATGGCCTGGCAGAACGCCGCCACCGACACGGCACCCAGGCTCGCGCTCGCCGAGCGCAGGCTGTGGGCGACGGCGGCGAGCACCTCTCCCTCACCCCGAACGGCTGCGAGGTCGGCTTCCTCGACCTGGCGCCGCGACTCGAGCACCCACGCCTGCACCAGCGTCACCCGCAGCTCGGCGCCGGCGGGCCCCAGGGCAGCCGTCAGGGCGTCGAGGGTCTGGACGTCCACCGCGGGCGGCACGACGCCTCCGACCGGCTGCGGGACGGTGGGCACGCGTGAGGCGGCGTGGGCAGCGCGCGCCACGGCCGCGGCGAGCTCCTCGGCGCGCACCGGCTTGGCGAGGTGGTCGTCCATGCCCGCGGCCATGCTGCGCTCCCGGTCCTCCGTCAGCGCGTTGGCGGTCATCGCGACGATGCGCGGCTGACGTGAGCCGGGTAGTCCGGCACGGATGAGCCGGGTCGCCTCGAGGCCGTCCATGACCGGCATGTGCACGTCCATCAGCACGAGGTCGAAGTCTTCGGCACGCACGGCCTCCACGGCCTCGCGCCCCTGCGAGACGACCACCGGCTCCTGCCCCAGCCGCTGCAGCATCAGCACGGCCACCTGCTGGTTGACCGGGTTGTCCTCCGCCAGCAGGATCCGCAGCGGTCTGGTCACCGTCGTGTCGGAGTGCGGCGTCGGGAGCGTCCGTGCGCCGAGGGCTCGCGCGACGGTGCTGCGCAGTGCGGCGGCCTTGACCGGCTTGGTGAGGTGCACGAGCCGCAGCTCCTCCGCCGCGGCGATGCGCTCGCCCAGCGAGGTCAGCAGGATCAGGGGCACGTCGTGCCAGTCGGATCGGGCTCGGAGTCGAGCCGCCAGCTCGGTGCCGTCCAACCCGGGCATGTGCATGTCGAGGATCGCGACGTCGTACGTCCCGTCGTCGGCGTCGAGGGCTGCCAGCACCTGCAGCGGGTCGCCCTCGTCGTGCACGGACATCCCCCACGCCTCGAGCTGGGCCCGCAGGATGCGCCGGTTGGTGGCGTTGTCGTCGACGACGAGTGCCGCGCGCCCGGGCAGCTCGGCCGGCGCCACCCGCACCTGGTCCTCGAGCTCACGGCCGGCGGTGAACGGGGCGACCAGGGTGAAGGTGGAGCCGGTGCCGACCTCGCTGACGACCTCGAGGCGGCCGGCCATGGCCTCGGCGAGGCGCTGGCTGATCGCCAGGCCCAGCCCCGATCCGCCGTGGAGGCGCGTGGTGCTGCTGTCCACCTGGCTGAAGCTGCGGAAGAGCCGGTCCATCCGATCCGCGGGGATGCCGATGCCGGTGTCGTGCACGGCGAAGGACAGGACGCTGCGATCGTCCGAGGGGCCACCCGCGGTGCCGTCCGAGGTCACGCTGAGCAGCACCTCACCCTGCTCGGTGAACTTGACGGCGTTGCTGAGCAGGTTGACCAGCACCTGCCGCACGCGCGTCACGTCGCCCTCGACGACCGGTGGCACCGTGGGATCGATCTGGGCGACCAGGTCGAGCCCCTTGGCCGTGGCCTGGGCCGCGACCAGGTCGAGCGCGGTCTCGACGCAGTCGCGCAGCACGAAGGGTTCCCGCTCCAGCTCCAGCTCGCCGGCCTCGATCTTCGAGAAGTCCAGGATGTCGTTGATGATCGTCAGCAGCGCGTCGCCGCTGTGACGCACGGTCTCGGTGAACTCGCGCTGCTCACGGTCGAGCGGGGTGTCCAGGAGCAGACCCGTCATCCCGATGACAGCGTTCATGGGTGTGCGGATCTCGTGGGACATGGTGGCGAGGAACGCCGACTTGGCGGCGTTGGCAGCGTCGGCCTCGCGTCGAGCGGCCTCCAGCTCTCGTCGACGGGCGTCCTCGGCCCGGCGGCTCTCGGCGATCGCGCCGGCCATCTCGTCCAACCCGTGGCCGATGGCCAGCAGCTCCTGGGGTCCCCGACCCGCGGCGCGGGCCGATAGGTCGCCGTCGCGCAGCCGGCTGATGGTGTCCAGCAGGTCCTGGACGGGCTCCACGACGGAGTCGCGGAGGTTGCGGGACTGGCGTCGCAGCACCAGCAGGCCGCCGGCGAGCAGCACCAGCTCGACGAGGACGGCGACCAGGAGGACTCTGCGCTGCAGGGTCTCGGCGTCGGCCCGCAGGTCGTCGGTGGCGTCCTGGAGGACTGCGTGAGCGGCACGGTAGTCGTCGAAGAGGCTTGTGCCGGCTGCCACGAACCCGCGCTTGGCTCCGTCGACGGGCGTCGTGGCCAGGGCAGGCCCCCGGATCAGCGCGTCGTCGGCCCAGTTGCGCGTCCAGGTCTCGGCTCGCTGCACCTTCTCGTCCAGGAGGGCGAGGACCTGCGCGTTGCCCTCCAGCGCCTCACGAGCGTTCGCGTCGTGCAACGCCACCTCGCGTCGACCCTGCTCGAAGGGCGCCAGCGCGCTCCGGTCGCCGCTCAGCAGGTAGGCGCGCAGCCCGGTCTCCTGGTCGACCATCGCCAGGTGTGCCAGCCGCGACTCCCGCCCGGCGTCGAACGCATTGGTCGTCACGCGCTCCACGTACAGCGCCAGGAAGACGAGGAGCCCCACGTTGAGCAGCGTCGCGGCAGCGACGACGGCGAGTCCCGTGCGCGTCACGCGACCGACCTGCCGTGCGAGTGTCACGGTCCAGGGTCCCACAGGGCGCGTCGTCAGGCAGCCGGACGAGCGGGCGCGCCGCGGCCGCCGACAGCCCCGCCGGTGGTCGTCACGCGGCTGGATGGCCCTCCAGCGACAGCGCGCGGAAGCCGACGTCGATCCGGCGCGGTGTGGGCGGTGGGCCAGCGCGCGGGGCGGCGCCGGGTGGTGCGGGCGCGCGGCTGGTGTAGGTGTGTCCGGTCGGGGTGCGGGTCCGGACGGTGTGGTGGCGTCGCGACCAGGGGTCGGGGTCGTCGGTGACGGTCTGTCGCCAGCCGGTGGCTTGCTTGGCGTGGTTGCGGGCCTGGCAGAGGCCTTGGAGGTGCTCGGCCTCGGTGGCGCCGTCGTGCTCGCGGGGTACGACGTGGTCGAGGTGGCGCTCGGGGGCGTCGCACCAGGGGGTGCGGCAGATGCCCTGGTCGCGGGGCGGCCAGGTAGGCCGCGAGGCCCTCGGTGGCGAGGCGCTGCTGGGTGGTGAGGGCGACCAGATCGCCCCCGGCGCTGGTGTACAGCTTCCGGATCCAGGCCTGGGTGGCGTCGACGGCGCGGGCGACGGCTTCGCGGGCTACCTGGGCGGGGACGCGTCCGTAGCCGGGGATGGTGACGGGTTCGCTACCGGCACCGAGAAGGGTGGCGTCCGACATCACCAGTGACACGGTGACGGGGACGTGGTCGGCGCGCTTCTGGCCGGTGAGCCACTCGACCATGAGGTCGGTCATCAGCTGTCCGGGGGACCGGGGCATGGCCGTCGGGTCGGCGGGGTCGGTGTTGTCGCCGGTGCCGATCATGGTGTCGGCGGTCTTCTTCAGCGCCGCGTAGGCGGCGACCGCTTGGGTCAGGGGCAGGAACCCGGTGAGGTAGGCCATCTTGTCGGCGGCGGGCCGGACGGTGACCGCCCGGTCGCTCACTGCCTTCTGGTGGCGGCGCAGGACGGCGGCGGGGTCGGCCTGGGCGACGCGGCGGCGGACCTCGCCGGCGAGCTGCTGGTTGCCGAGCCCGTCGAGGACGGCGGGGTCGCAGATCTCGGCCTCGACCTGACGGCGGTCGTCTGCGTCGAGGCAGCCGGTCTCGCGGGCGATGAGGGTGGCGCGGTACTCGTTGAGCCGACCTTCGCGGAGTGCCTGGCGGGTGGCGGGCAGGTCGCGTGCGAGGTCCTTGGCGAACCCGAGGAGCTGTTGACCGCGGTGGGGTGACTCCTGTCGTGCCAGCGCGACCTGGGAGGCGACACCACAGCCCGAGCGCTCACGAGGCACCCCAGCCGTCTCACGCTGGGTGCGGACGGACGTGTCGAGGCCGACGGCTAGGTCGGCCTGGGCGGCGCAGTGAGCAGCTCCATCTGGGTGATCAGCTCGACGCGTTCCCTGTCGGTGCCGGGGTCAGCTCCCACAGGGACAGGGCCCTCGAGCAGGTCGGCGCGAAGGCCGGCTACGTGCTCGAGACGGGAAGTCATGGGTGCATCCGATCAAACAGACGAGCGAAAAAGTCGAGATGCACTCGGATCTTCGGGTGTCGAGGTCGTGGGTGTGATGACGCCGTGCGTGCGACCTCGGTCGGCGAAGTCGCAGGTCGGATCCGGACGTCGCCATCGGGTCGTGAGGTCCGGAGAGTGACGCGCTCGAAGGGGGAGCATGCTGCGATCGGGCAGTGAGTGGAGCGCGGAGGGCGACGTGAGGCGTGAGGTCTGACGTTGCTCGTGGGTCCGGCCGCTCACGTCGATGAGCGGGCAGATCGCTACTCGGTGGTCAGAGACCTGATCACAAGGAGGAAGGCGACGAGGAGTGGGACGCCGATGAGAAGACCCTGACACGTCTTCGACGACGACGGGACCGGCGAGGAGGAGGGCGCGGTGAGCTAAAGGAGTGGAGCTTGCTCGGCTTCGACACCGCCGCAAGCTCCGGTGAAACGGTCGGTACTGGTCGGTCGTCGTCGGTCACCACCGGATGGCGGCGTCCCCCACGCTCGGCGTTTGCGCAGGTCAGCGACTCGTTCGCCCAGTGGGCGCATCAAGCGATAGACGCAAAGCCGACGTGATTAGGTCGTCGGTTCGATTCCGACAGGCGGCTCCGGCGAACAGCCCCTGACCTGCGGAAACGCAGGGCAGGGCGGTTCGGTCCTGGTGGTCGCGCGATGCGCTGGCCTCACGGCTCTGCTCGACACCGACGTCGCTCTCCTCTGCGACGGACCCCTCGCCGGCTGAGCGCTCGCGGCCGGCATCCTGTCCGTGTGTCGATAGGCCTCGCACCGCGCGGCAACGCAGCGTGGCGTTGCGTTGCGTTGCGACCTGGCGACGGCTCGGCGGGGCGCGATCGTCTCGTGCGTTGGCGGACTACGGGAGCTTGGACGCGAGCACGTCGGCCGCCAGGATCTCGGGTGCTGCGCCGAGGAGGTGCTGGTTGGCCATCAGGGCTGCGACGATGGCGCCGTTGGCGTGGGCGTCGCGAGCGGCCTCGTCGGGGAATGCATCGAAGATCCAGAAGGTGTCGGCGTGGGTCCTGACCGCGAACCAGACAATCGTTCCTACCTCTTCGTTGGCGAGCGCGACAGCGCCGGCGAGCAGATCGGCGAGCGCGTCGTGCTGTCCATCGGCCGCGACGATCTTGGCGACGAAGGCATACGGAAGTGATGCGGGTGTGGACATGAGGGGTTCTCCTAGGTGTCGAGGTTTCTTGGTGAAGCGAGTTCAGCGTATGACGAGCAAGGGCATGTGAGAAGTGGCGTATACGGCAGTATTGCTATTGTTCGCGCCATGCGTATCGGACTGATCGCGATCGACGGCTGCTTCGGTTCGGCTGTCGCGTCGGTCATCGACGTCGTGCGGGTGGCCGACGGAGCCCGCGGCGATGTCGACCCGCGGATCGACCCGATCGAACTCGCCATCCTCGGACCGAAACGGAGAGTGACCACGACGGCATCGATGACCCTGTCGGTGGACCACCCGCTGTCGGAGTCCGCGGAGTTCGACGTGGTCGTCGTCCCTGCGCTTGGAACCCTCACGGCCGCCGCTACCAACGACGCCCTCCAGAGCCGAGATGCTCGTTCGGTCATCGCCTCGCTCGGGCGCCTCGACGACGCGACCACCCGGATCGCCGCGGCGTGCACCGGCGTGTTCGCCGTCGCCGAGACCGGACGGATGCATCATCGGCGGGCTACGACCAGCTGGTTCCTGGGGCCGGAGTTCCTGAAGCGCTATCCGACCGTCGCCCTCGATCTCGACACCATGGTCGTGGTCGACGGGAACCTCGTCACCGCCGGCGCCGCGTTCGCCCACATCGACCTCGCGCTCTCACTCGTGCGATCGATCAGCCCCGACCTGGCCCAACATGTCGCCAAGCTCCTCATCATCGACGAGCGTCCGTCGCAGGCGGCCTTCGTCGCCTACGAACATCTCCGGCACGAGGACCCGATCGTCGTCGAGTTCGAACGCTTCGTGCGCGCCCGCCTGGACGAACCGTTCAACGTCGCCTTCGTCGCGCAGTCGCTCGGCACCAGCCGGCGCACCCTCGAACGACGAGTTCGTGCGGCGCTCAACCTCACTCCGCTCGGCTTCGTCCAACGGCTTCGCATCGAACGAGCTCGGCACCTCTCAGCAACCACGGACCTTACCTCCGCCGAGATCGCGCTACGGGTCGGCTACGCGAACGCCGAGACTCTGCGCTCCCTCCTGCGTAGGGAGCGACGCCGTTCCTGACCTATCGCCATGCCTGTAGCCGGTGTCCTAGTGCTCGGCTGGAACCACCTCTCAGCACGTCGCGTCGACGCTCCTGCGTCGCCCCTGGACGACCCACTCGACAGACTTGCGGCGAACTGACGCAGGTCTGTGCGACACAAATCTGGGCAGCGGTCCCGATGAGGTCGGACCGCCCTCCCCCGATCCATCATGGCGTCGCGCAGGCGAACCACCGGCCAGTTCGGGGTGACCAGATTCAGCGGCGTTGGCAGAGGTCCGAGCCTGCGGACAGATTTGAATCGCCCCGGGTCTGGTGGAGGCTCT
Source organism: Nocardioides nanhaiensis (assembly GCF_039542785.1). NCBI lineage: Bacteria > Bacillati > Actinomycetota > Actinomycetes > Propionibacteriales > Nocardioidaceae > Nocardioides > Nocardioides nanhaiensis. The sequence goes on along the minus strand of NZ_BAABIM010000002.1, from coordinate 1,043,636 downwards.
CAATCCATGGAGGGTGAGAGTCATGGCAGCACCCAGGAAGTAGCCCGACGAGCTGCGTGAGCGGGCGACCCGGATGGCGGTCGAGTGGCGGCAGGACCCGGCCACCAAGAACGGCGCGATCCAGCGCGTGGCCGAGCAGCTCGGCATGCATCCCGAGACCTTGCGCAACTGGGTTCGTCAGGCCGAGATCGATGGCGGGGTCCGGGCGGGCACCACGACGAGTGACGCTCAGCGGCTGGCTGAGCTCGAGCGGGAGAACCGTGAGCTGCGGCGGGCCAATCACATCTTGAAGACAACCTCGGCTTTCTTTGCGGCGGAGCTCGACCGCCCCACCAGCAGGTAGTGGCCTACCTCGACGCCCATCGTTACGACGTGGTCGATGGGCGCGAGGTCGGGGTCGAGCCGATCTGCGCGGTGTTGAAGGACGCCGGCGTGCAGATCGCCCCGAGCAGCTACTACGCCGCCCGGACCAGGCCGCCCTCGGCGCGGGCTGTGCGTGACGCTGAGCTGATCACCGACATCACGACAGCCCACCGGGCCAACCTGGGTGTCTACGGCGCGAGGAAGATCCACGCCGAGCTCAACCGCGAAGGTATCCGGGTCGCTCGGTGCGCTGTGGAGCGCCTGATGAGGGCCCAGGGGCTGCGCGGGATACCGCGGGAGAAGACCCGCCGCACCACGCTCGGTGACGGCGCTGAGACCGAGCGGCCCGAGGACTTGGTGCGACGCAAGTTCATCGCCACGGGCCCGAACCAGCTGGGGGTCGCGGACCTGACCTACGTCAGGACGCACGCCGGCTGGAGCTACGTCGCGTTCGTCCTCGACGTGTTCAGCCGGATGATCGTCGGCTGGCAGGTGTCCACCTCGCTGCGCACCGATCTGGCCTCGGACGCCCTGGACATGGGGCTGTGGACCCGGCGCCGGGCCGCCCACGACGTCACCGGCCTGATCCATCACAGCGACAGGGGCGTGCAGTACCGAGCGATCCGCTACACCGAGCGGCTCGCCGAAGCCGAGGCCGTCGCATCGGTCGGGAGCCGGGGCGACAGCTACGACAACGCGATGGCCGAAGCACTGAACTCGCTGTTCAAGGCCGAGTGCTTCCGCAACCCGCTCATGCGACCCAAGGGCGGCTGGAAGTCCGTGCGGGACGTGGAGATCGCGGTCGCCGAGTACGTCGACTGGTTCAACCACAAACGGCTACACGGCGAGATCGGGCTCGTCCCACCCGCCGAGTACGAAGCCCACCACTGGGCCACCATCAGGCCCCAGCACTACCCTGAGACACCCACCCCGAGCGGGGCTGGTTCCAACTAACTGAGCCTCTACAAAACCCGGGGCGATTCACTCACCCTCTCGCCGCAGCGCAGGGAGAGCAACGCGACAGCGGCATCCCATCCGCCCTTCCCATGCGGGACAGCGGACGGCGACGAGAGTCCCCCCACAACCGCGTGTCAGCCCTCCGCAGGCGGCCAGGTCTTCGCCACCAACGTCAGCACGTCGTAGGTCGCCACGGGCGCGCCGTCCTGGTTCGCGACGACGGCGTCCCAGCGCACCTCGCCGTAGTCGGCGCTGCGGCGCGGGGTGATCTGCTTGACCGTGAGGGTCACCGCGACGGAGTCACCGGCCTTGACGGGGGTGAGGAAGCGCAGGTCGTCGACGCCGAAGTTGGCCAGCACCGGGCCGGGGTCGGGGTGCACGAACAGGCCGGCGGCCAGCGAGACCACCAGGTAGCCGTGGGCGACGATGCCGCCGAACAACGGGTTGGCCGCGGCGGCCTCGGGGTCGGTGTGGGCGTAGAAGGTGTCGCCGGTGAACTCCGCGAAGTGCTCGATGTCCTCCAGCGTGACCGTGCGCGCCTCGGAGCGGATCGTGTCGCCGATCCGCAGCTCGGCCAGGCTCTTGCGGAAGGGGTGCACCTCGTCGGTGCGCTGCGCGGCGCCCTTCTGCCAGCGCCCTGTGACGGCGGTCAGCACGTCGGGCGACCCCTGGATCGCCGTGCGCTGCAGGTGGTGGCGCACGGCCCGCAGGCCGCCGAGCTCCTCGCCGCCGCCGGCGCGGCCGGGGCCGCCGTGCACCAGCACCGGGAGGGGCGAGCCGTGCCCGCCGGCGGCGGTGGCCTCCTGGGCGTCGTCGCGGTCGAGCACCAGCACCCGGCCGTTCCAGGGCGCCAGGCCGAGCACCAGCTCACGGGCCACGGCGGGGTCCTGCGTGACGACGGAGGTGACCAGGCTGCCGCGCCCCCGCGCGGCCAGCGCGACCGCCTCGGGGACCGTGTCGTACCCGATCACGGTGCTGACCGGTCCGAACGGCTCCACCGCGTGCGGCGCGGCGGCGTCGCCGTCGACGCGCAGCAGCACGGGTGAGACGAAAGCGCCGCGCTCAGCGTCGCCCTCCACCAGCTGCACGTGGTCGGGGTCCCCGAACACGACCTCACCCGCACGGCGCAGCTGTGCGACGGCGTCGCGCAGCGCCTCGCGCTGCTCGAGGCTCACCAGGGCGCCCATCCGCGCGTCGGGGTGGCGCGGGTCGCCCACCGTGACCTTCGCCAGTCGCGCCGCGACCGCCTCGACGACGGTGTCGACCAGGTGGTGGGGCACGAGTGCGCGCCGGATGGCCGTGCACTTCTGCCCGGCCTTGACGGTCATCTCGGTGACCAGGCCCTTGACGAACAGGTCGAGCTCGGGGCCGTCGGCGGTGACGTCGGGTCCGAGCACCGAGGCGTTCAGCGAGTCGGCCTCGACGCTCAGCCGCACGCCGCCGTGCACCACCTGCGGGTGCGCGCGCAGCACCTGCCCGGTGGCCGCCGAGCCGGTGAACGCCACGTGGTCGTGCACACCCAGCTGGTCGACCAGACCCTCGGGACTGCCGGCCAGCAGCTGCAGGCTGCCCTCCGGCAGCAGCCCGGCCTCGATCACCAGCCGCACGGCGGCCTCGGTGAGCTGCGCCGTCTGCGGCGCCGGCTTCACGATCGAGGGCATCCCGGCCAGGAACGCGGGCCCCAGCTTCTCGAGCATCCCCCAGACCGGGAAGTTGAAGGCGTTGACCTGCACCGCGACACCGGGGCGGGAGGTGTAGACGTGCTGACCGAGGAAGGTGCCGCCACGGCCCAGCGGCTCGGCGGGCCCGTCGAGCAGCACCGTGTCGTCGGGCAGCTCGCGAGCGCCCTTCGAGGCGTAGGAGAGCAGCGTGCCGAACCCGCCGTCGACGTCGACCGCGGAGTCGCGGCGCGTCGCACCGGTCTGGAAGGAGATCTCGTAGAGCTCCTCGGCGTGCTCGCGCAGGTGCAGCGCGGTGGCCTTGAGCAGCGCCGCCCGCTCGGGGAAGGTCAGTGCGCGCAGGGCCGGACCGCCCACCTCGCGGCCGTGCCGCACCATCGCGGCGAGGTCGGGGCCGCCGGTGGAGAACCGCGCCACTTCCTCGCCGGTGGCGGCGTCGCGCACCGACTGCCCCTCGTCGTCGGCGCGGAACCAGGTGCCGCTCGCGTAGCTCTCGATCATGCGTGCCATGGCGGGGCTCCCGGGTGTCGACGCTGACGGTGGCGTGCTGCTTGCGCGGTGGCCGCGCGCATGTCACCGTATAACAGACCGATCGGTCAGGAAAGGGTCCAGGGAGGCGCCGATGACGCAGACGACGGCACGAGACGAGCACGTCGAGCACGAGCTGGAGGCGGGCTTCGACGCGGTGCTCGCCCGCCACGACCGGATCGAGCCGCGCGACTGGATGCCCGAGGGCTACCGCAAGACGCTGGTGCGCCAGGTGGCCCAGCACGCGCACTCCGAGATCATCGGCATGCAGCCGGAGGGCAACTGGCTCACCCGCGCGCCCTCCCTGCGCCGCAAGGCGATCCTGCTGGCCAAGGTGCAGGACGAGGCCGGCCACGGTCTCTACCTCTACTCCGCGGCCGAGACCCTCGGTGCCTCGCGCGCCGACCTCACCGAGAAGCTGATCTCGGGGGCGCAGAAGTACTCCTCGATCTTCAACTACCCCACGCTCTCCTACGCCGACGTCGGCACGATCGGCTGGCTGGTCGACGGCGCCGCGATCTGCAACCAGGTGCCGCTGTGCCGCACCTCCTACGGCCCCTACGGCCGCGCGATGATCCGCATCTGCAAGGAGGAGTCGTTCCACCAGCGCCAGGGCTACGAGCTGCTGATGACGATGATGCGCGGCACGCCCGAGCAGCGGGAGATGGTGCAGGAGTCGGTGAACCGGTTCTGGTGGCCGGCGCTGATGATGTTCGGCCCGCCCGACGACGAGAGCCCCAACACCGCGCAGTCGATGGCCTGGGGCATCAAGCGCGACACCAACGACGAGCTGCGCCAGAAGTTCGTGGACATGTCGGTGCCGCAGGCACAGCGCCTCGGCGTCACCTTCCCCGACCCCGAGCTGCGCTGGAACGCCGAGCGCGGCCACCACGACTTCGGCCAGCCCGACTGGGAGGAGTTCGCCGCGGTGGTGCGCGGTGAGGGGCCGTGCAACGCCCAGCGGCTGGCGCACCGGCGCCGCGCCCACGAGGAGGGCGCCTGGGTGCGCGAGGCCGCCAGCGCGTTCGCCCGGCGTCAGGCGTCCGAGGTGCGGGCGTGAGCGGGCAGGGCGGCGACTTCAGCGCCGACGGCGGCCACGGCGCCGTCCCCCTGACCGGGGTGCCCAGCGGGCTCGACGCGCCCGACCGCGGCGAGTGGCCGCTCTACGAGGTGTTCGTGCGCGGCAAGCGCGGCCTCAACCACGTGCACGTCGGCTCCCTGCACGCGGCCGACGACCAGATGGCGGTGCGGCACGCGCGCGACGTGTACACCCGTCGCAACGAGGGCGTGAGCATCTGGGTGGTGCGCGCGGAGGCGATCACCGCCTCGAGCCCCGACGAGAAGGACCCGCTGTTCGCGCCCGCCGGCGACAAGGTCTACCGGCACCCCACGTTCTACGACCTGCCCGACGACGTCCCGCACATGTGAGGCCGGCACCCATGAACCCCGAGACCCACGAGACCCACCAGACCGACCCGCACGAGTCCGTCTACGACGGACTCCTCGGCGGTGACGACGCCCACTGGGCCTTCGGCACCGACTTCGAGGACCCGCTCGCCGGCGTCGACACCACCCTGCCCGCGGGCGCCGACGCCCACGCGCTGGCCCGGTACTGCCTGATGCTCGGCGACGACGCGCTCGTGGCCAGCCACCGACTCTCGGAGTGGTGCAGCAACGCGCCCGACCTCGAGGACGATATCGCGCTCGCCAACATCGCGCTCGACCTGCTCGGTCAGGCGCGGCTGCTGCTCGCCCGTGCCGCGGCCGCCGACCCCGAGGTCGTGCCCGCACTGCCCGAGGACTCCCCGGTGCCGCCCGAGGACGCGCTCGCGTTCTTCCGCGACGACCTGGCCTTCCGCAACGTGCGCCTGGTGGAGATCCAGAACGGCGACTTCGGCCAGACGATCGCCCGACTGCTCGTGCTGAGCACGCACCGTCTGGCGCTGCTCGAGCGGCTACGCGAGAGCACTGATCCGGTGCTCGCCGCGATCGCGGCCAAGGGCGTGGCGGAGGTGACCTACCACCGCGACTACGCGGGCCGCTGGTTCCTCACCCTCGCCCAGGGCACCGAGCAGTCCCGCACGCGCGTCGTCGCCGGGCTCGAGGTGGTGCTGCCCCACTACGACGAGCTGTTCGCCACCCACCCCGTCGAGGCCACGGGCGCCCAGCAGGGCTGGGGCGTCGACCCGGCCGCGCTGCGCGCCGAGGTCGACGTCGTGCTCGACCAGGTGCTGGCTACCAGCGGCGTCGAGCGGCCGCAGGCCAAGCAGGTCGGGCGCGTGGCCGGCGGCGCGGGTCGCGACGGCCGGCACACCGAGGCGCTGAGCAAGCTGTTGGCGCAGATGCAGTCCGTGGCCCGCGCGCACCCGAGGGGTCAGTGGTGAGCACGACGACGGCGGCTGGCCCGGCGGCGACCCGTGAGCAGGTCTGGCAGGTGGCCGCCACCGTCACCGACCCCGAGCTGCCGGTGCTGACGCTGGAGGACCTGGGGGTGCTCCGCGAGGTGGAGGTCGTCGACGACGGGGGCGTCGTCGTCACGATCACGCCGACCTACTCCGGCTGCCCGGCCATGGCGGCGATGCGCGACGACCTGGTGCGCGTGCTGCGTGCGGCCGGGCACGATCGGGTCGAGGTGCGCACCGCGCTGCACCCGGCGTGGTCCAGCGACTGGATCAGCGAGGCGGGCCGCGCCAAGCTGCGTCGGCACGGCATCTCGCCGCCTGGCGCCCGCGGACCCGCCGCCGCAGGACCCGTGCCGCTGACCCTGCTGCCGCGGCAGCGCGCCGTGGCCTGCCCCCGCTGCGAGGCGGTGCCGGCCGAGCTGGTCTCGGAGTTCGGGCCCACCGCGTGCACTGCCCTCTACCGCTGCGGCGCCTGCCTCGAGCCGTTCGAGCACCTCAAGGAGATCTGATGACCACCTCCGAGCTCGAGCGACCTGTCTCCGACCAGGGGGCGCGCGCCGCGCGCAAGGCGTTCCACCCGCTCACCGTCGCCGCCGTCACCCCGCTGTGCGACGACGCCGCCGCGGTCACCTTCGCGGTGCCCGAGCACCTGCGCGAGCTCTTCGACTTCGCCGCCGGGCAGTCGCTCACCCTGCGCCGGGTGGTCGACGGCATCGAGCACCGCCGCTCCTACTCCATCTGCTCGCCCGCCGGCAGCGCGCCGCGCATCGGCGTCCGCGAGATTCCAGACGGTCTCTTCTCGCGCTGGCTGACCCGCGAGGTGCGGCCCGGCGACGTCGTCGAGGTGCAGCCGCCCACCGGATCCTTCCGCGCCGACCCCACCGAGGGTGGCCGGCACCTGTGCATCGCAGCGGGCTCGGGCATCACGCCGATGCTCTCGATCGCCAGCACCGTGCTCACCCACCCCGAGGCGCGCGTGACCCTGCTGTACGGCAACCGCACCACCGCCTCGGTGATGTTCGCCGAGGAGCTGGCGGACCTGAAGAACCGTCACACCGGGCGGTTCGAGCTGGTGCACGCGCTCTCCCGGGAGCCGCGCGACGTCGAGCTGTTCTCGGGCCGGCTCGACGCCCCGCGGCTGCGCCGGATGCTCGACGTGCTGGTGCCGCTGCAGGTCGTCGACCACGTGTGGCTGTGCGGCCCGTTCGAGATGATCACCGCGGCGCGCGAGCTGCTGACCGAGCTGGGCGTCCCGGCCGACCGCGTGCACGCCGAGCTGTTCTACGTCGACGAGCCGCCGCCCGAGGTGCACCGCCCCGACCCCGGTGCCGCCGCCGACGGCGAGACCAGCGCCGTCACCCTGACCGTCGACGGCCGCACCACCACCGCTGCCCACCCGCGTGACCGGACCATCCTCGACGCCGCCGCAGCCACCCGTGGCGACCTGCCGTTCGCCTGCAAGGGCGGGGTGTGCGGCACCTGCCGCGCGCTGGTGCGCACCGGCGAGGTGGACATGCGCCGCAACTACGCCCTGGGCGACGACGAGGTGGAGCGCGGGTTCGTGCTCACCTGCCAGACCCACCCGGTCAGCGACACCGTCGAGATCGACTTCGATGCCTGAGCCGTCGGTGCCCGCGACCGACGATCCGGGCCAGGGCGTCGCCGAGCGCAGCACCGCGCAGATGATGCGCGGCGACCTCGCCAGCGCTGCGCTCGGCATCGAGGTGCTCGCCGTCTCCCCGGGCGCCGCGACCGTGGCGATGGCGGTGCGTGACGACATGGTCAACGGCTGGGGCCTGTGCCACGGCGGTCTGGTGGCCACGCTGGCCGACACCGCCTTCGCGGTGGCCTGCAACAGCCGCGGCCGTGTCACCGTGGCTGCCGGCTTCGACGTCAGCTTCCTCGAGCCCGGCCGTGCGGGCGACCGGCTGGTCGCTGACGCCCGGGAGGTCGCGCTGCGCGGCCGTTCGGGCCTCTACGACGTCACCGTCCGCCGGGAGGCCGACGGCGCGGTGCTCGCCGAGTTCCGAGGCCGCAGCCGCGCCACCGGCGAGGTCAACCCGGCTGCGGCCGACTGAGCTCGGCCAGCCGCGGGAAGCGCCACAGACCGACGACGCCGGCGCCCACCAGGCTGGTCAGCACGCACGCCGCCGCGACGCGCAGGGCCCATGCGGTGCCGGCGGTCTCGGCCAGCACCCCACCGAGCGCGGCCCCCAGCGGTGCACCGCCCCAGGCGATCAGCCGTGCGGTGGTGCCCACCCGTGACTGCAGCCGGTCCGGCGTCACCACCTGGCGGGTCACGATGCCGTTGACGATCAGCGTCGTCATGGCCAGGTTCATCAGCAGCAGGACCGGGAGCGCGTGCGCCACCGAGCCGGCCCCGGCCAGCAGCAGCAGGCAGCCGCCTGCCGTCGCGTAGCCGGCGGTGGTGATCAGGCCGACCCCGAGGTGCCGTTGGAGGCGCGGGAGCAGCAGGCTGCCCAGGAAGGTTCCGAGCGCACCGGCGGCGAAGAGCCACCCCAGCGCGGGTGAGTCGGCGTCCAGGCCGAGCTGCTCGACACCCACCACCACCAGGAGGCCGGCGGCGGCGCCACCTGCCAGGCTGTTGCCGACGCCGAGCACCGTCAGCCAGCGCACCACCCGGTGCCGCCACACGAAGCGCAGGCCCTCGGCCACCTCGCTGCGCAACCGCCGCGTCGCGCCTCTCGACCCCTGCCGCTCCTCGCTGCCGGGCCACCGCAGCCGCGCCAGCACCGCGGCCGAGACCAGGGAGGCGGCGGCGTCGACGCCGAGCACGAGCGCCGGCGAGGTCAGCGTCACCGCCACACCCGCGACCAGCGGCCCCGCGACGCCGATCGCGGTCCCCACGCTCACCAGGGTCGAGGTCGCCGAGGCGACGCGGGCTCTGCCGACCATCTGGGGAACCACCCCGAAGGTGGCGGCGTCGGCGAAGACGAACATGGTGGCGGTGGTCGCGGCGACGACGAGCAGCTGCGCCGTCGTCAGCAGCCCGAGCACCTCCGCCAGGGGCACGCTGAGCATCGCCGCGCCGCTGAGGCAGCCGGTGAGCACCAGCACACGACGCCGGCGCCAGCGGTCCGCCAGCGCGCCGGCCGGCAGCCCCAGCAGCAGGTACGGAGCGGTCTCCAGCACGGTCACCAGTGCGGTGAGCGCCGCGCTGCCGCTGCGCTGGTAGACGAGCAGCGGCAACGCCACCAGGGTGAGTGTGGCTCCGGCCATGCCGACGGCGCGTGCCGCGAGGTAGCGACGGAAGACCGGGTCCACGAGCGCGCTCGCTGGCTGTGCGGCGGCGTCGCTCATCAGGAGCCGGCCAGCTCCGCCTGGACCTGGTCGAGCACGATGCCGAGCGAGATCGTGCCGCGGCCGGTGGCCCACACGTCGGCCTCGACCTCGACCACCCGGCCCTCCCGCGCCGCCGTCATGCCTGCCCAGGTGGGGTCGGTGGCCAGGCGCTCGGAGAGCGGCTGGTCGTCGTCGGAGGCGGAGAACGCCTGGGCGAAGACGACGTCGGGATCCACCTCGGCGATCTGCTCCACCGCGACGCTGGCGAACGGGTCGTCGCCGGCGGGCCACGGGTACTCGCTCACCTCGGCGAGCAGCGACCCCACCGGCGTCTCCACGGAGTCGACGCCCAGCGAGCCCGGCTCGCCGAACATCGAGAGCGTCGTGAGCGGGCTCCTCTCACCGGCCGCCTCCTCGACGCGGGCGGTGAACGCGTCGGCTGCCTGGTCGGCCTCCTCACGGGTACCGGTCAGGTCTCCCAGGGTGCGCAGGAACTCCACCGAGTCCTCCCACGAGCGCGGGTCCACCAGGTACAGGGGCGCGGCCCGCTCGACGGCGTCACGCAGCCCGTCCTGGGCGCCGGCCAGCCCGATCACCAGGTCGGGCGTGGCCAGGACGACGTCCTCCACGTTCTCCTCGCCGAACCCGCCGGTGACCTCGCGCATCTCGGCGTCCGGCCCGGCGTAGCGCTCGTCGAGGCTGAGGGCGTCGCGGTAGGCCACCGGCGTGATGCCCACCTCGGTCAGGGCGTCGACGCAGATCATCGTCAGGCAGGCCACCCGCTGGGCGGGCTGCTCGAGGGTGATCTCGGCGCCGGTGTCGTCCTGCACGGTCACGGGGCCGGACTCGACCTCCGCAGGAGCGCTGCTCTCCCCGGCGCCGGGGGTGCCGGCGGCGTCGCCGTCGTCACCGGCGCACCCGGAGAGTGCGAGCGGGACGAGCAGTCCCAGGGCGAGGGCGGTGGCGCGGGCGCGCCGGGCTGGGTTGCGCATGGGTTCTCCTGTGCTGGACGATGGAGACGAAATGATAATCATTCGCATGTGCGCCTCAGTGGTGGGTCTCACGGTCGGGCTGTGCGCCCTCGTCTGGCTCACGCTCTGGGTCGGCTCGCCGTCCGTGCGCCCGGGCGAGGCGCTGGCGGCGCTCACCGATCCCGGCCACCCGGCACGTGTCCCCGTGTGGGAGGTGCGCCTGCCGCGCACCCTGCTCGGAGTCCTGTGCGGCGGCGCGCTCGCGGTCTCGGGGCTGCTGCTCCAGGACGTGCTGCGCAACCCGATCGCGGGGCCCGAGCTCCTCGGTGTCTCCTCCGGCGCGGCGGTGGTGATGGCCGCCGTCGTCGTCCTGGGCCTGGGGGTGCCCGTCGCGGTGCTGCCCACCGCGGCGCTGGTGGGCGCCCTCGCGGCCGGGGCCCTGGTGCTGCTGGCCATCGGTCGCACCCGTGCGCCCGACCACGTCGCGCTGGTGGGCGCGGCGGTCTCGGCGGCGTGCGGCGGCCTGGTCGTGGCCGTGGTGGGGCTGGGCACCCAGGGCAACGTCGTGGTGCTCTTCCGCTACCTGCTGGGCAGCCTGGCCGCACGCACCTGGGTGCACGTCGAGGCGGTGCTGCCGTGGGTCGTGGCCGGGGTGCTGGTGGCCGCGCTGCTGCGGCGTCGGGTTGAGACCCTCACGCTGGGCGACGACGTCGCGGCCGGCCTCGGCGTCGCGGTGGCGCGCAGCCGCGTCCTCGCGGTGCTCGTCGCGGCGGTGCTCGCCGCCGCGGTGGCCTCGGTGTGCGGCCCGATCGCCTTCGTGGCACTGCTCGCCCCGCACCTGGCTCGCCGCCTGCTCGACAGCGTGAGCACCCGGGAGGTCTTCTGGACGACGACGGCGCTCGGCGCCGTGCTGCTGGTGCTGGCCGACCTGGTCTCGCGCACGCTGCTCTACCCCGTGGAGCTGCCCGTGGGCATCGCCACCACCCTCGTGGGGGTGCCGGCGCTGCTGCTGGTGCTGCGGAGCCGGGTGCGCGTCGCATGAGGGCCGCGCGGTCGCTCCCGGTGGTGCTCGGCGTGAGCGTGCTCCTGGCGGTCGCCCTCGTGCTGGCCCACCTGCTGCTGGGGCGCAGCGAGATCCCGGCCCGCGACGTGCTGCGCGTGCTCGTCGGCGACGCCGAGCAGCCCGCCCACCGGATCATCGTGCTCGACTACCGGCTGCCCCGCGTGCTGGTGGGGCTCGGTGCCGGTGCCCTGCTCGCCGTCTCAGGGGTCCTGGTGCAGGCCGTCGTGCGCAACCCCCTGGCCGAGCCGGCCACGACCGGCGTGGGCGCCGGGGCGGCGCTGGCCGTGGTGGCCACGCTGGTCGTGTGGCCCGGCCACGCCTGGACCTACGCGGCTGCCTTCGGCGGGGCGGTGCTCACCGGAGCACTGCTCTTCGTCCTCGGTCGCGGCGCCCTGGCCCTGGCCGGGGTGCTGCTGGGCGCGGTGCTCGCGGCCGGCACCTCGCTCCTGCTCGTCGTCGACTCCGCGCCCATCGCCACGGTGCTGCGCTGGCTCGTCGGCTCGCTCAACGCGCGCACGCCGTCGGACTGGATGCAGCTGTGGCCGTGGGTGGTGGTGCTGGTGCCGGCGGCGTTGCTGCTTGCATCGCGGCTCAACGTCTTCGCCCTCGGCGAGGTGCCGGCTGCGGGGCTCGGCGTGCGTGCCGCACCCCTGGTGGCGACGGTCCTGCTGGTGGCGGTGGCCGCCGCCGCCGCTGCCATCGCCGCGGCGGGCGCCGTCGCCTTCGTGGGGCTGGTGGCGCCGCACGTCGCGCGTCTGCTGGTCGGTGGCGACCACCGGGTGCTCATCGCGGTGAGCGCTGCTCTCGGCGCGCTGCTGCTGAGCCTCGCCGACCTGGTCGCCTTCTCGATCTCGGTCCAGGTTCCCGGGGTCGCGCCCGACGTCTCCGGCGTCCCCGTGGGGGCCGTCACCGCCCTGATCGGGGCGCCCGTCCTGGTCAGCCTGATCCGCAAGGAGAGTCACCCGTGACCCCCAGTCCCCCGTCCCCGCTCGCCGCGCACCGGCTGGCGGCCGGCCACGGGCGTCGCGCCGTCGTCGCACCGCTCGACCTCGCGCTGGAGCCGGGCACGATCACCGTGCTGGTCGGTCCCAACGGCTCGGGCAAGTCCACGTTGCTGATGACCATGGCCCGGGTGCTGCGACCCCTGGGAGGCGAGGTGCTGCTCGACGGCGAGCCCATCGGCGCGCGCTCCTCGGTGGAGGTGGCGCGGCGCGTGGCGGTGCTGCCGCAGACCGCCGTGACCCCGCCCGGTGCCACGGTGCGCGCCCTGGTGGAGCAGGGGCGCTACCCCCAGCTGGGCCCCTGGGCCATGCTGCGGCGCCGTGACGATGCCGCCCTGCGGCGCGCGCTGGCGCTGACCGGCCTCGAGGGGCTGGCCGACCGGCGGTTGGACCAGCTCTCGGGCGGTGAGCGCCAGCGCGCCTGGATCGCGATGGCCCTCGCCCAGGAGACCGGTGTGCTGCTGCTCGACGAGCCCACCACCTACCTCGACGTGCGCCACCAGGTCGACCTGATGCGACTGGTCGAGCAGCTGCGCGACGAGCAGGGCATGACGGTCGTGATGGTGCTGCACGACCTCAACCAGGCGGCCCGGCACGCCGACCGGGTGGTGGCGCTCCGCGAGGGGCGCGTGGTCGCCGACGGCGCACCGCACGAGGTGGTGACCCCAGCGGTGCTGCGCGAGGTGTTCGACCTCGCGGCGGTCGTCGTCGAGGACCCGGTGACGGGACGTCCGCTGTTCGTCCCCTGCTGAGCGACCCGTGGGCGACCGTCGGTGTGTCGCGGTTTGCGCGGGGACGCCGCCGGGTAGTCCAGGGGAGCCCGCACTGCCTCGAGGAGCTGCCATGGCCGACCCGGCCGACACCACCGTTCCCGACCACCCCTCCGTGGCCGGCCGTGACCACGCCAGCGAGCAGGTGGGCGCCGCGTCGCACCCCGCCCCGGGCACGGAGACCGGCGACCCCGCGTCGACGACCACTCCCGTGGTTCCGGTGACGGGCGCCGCGCCCCCGCTCCCCGGCGGCCCGCTGGGTGGCAGCCCCGTCGTCACGCCGGAGGAGGTCAGCCTGGCCGAGGCCCAGGTGGCCGACCTGCAGCTGCAGGAGGAGACCGTCCGTCAGCTGCTGACCCTGCTGGCCGACGCCGCCACCAGCGTGCGCCAGGGCTACCCCGAGGGGGTCGACCTCGGCGCGTTCGGCGGTTCGCGCCGCGGTTCCCGGATGGCGCGGCACACCGCGGGCGCGCAGGAGCGCGTCATGCGGGCGCTCGACATGGCGTCCGAGGCCCTGGCGCAGCACCAGACCGCCATCACGGTCTTCCGCGACGACCTCGAGCAGGTCGAGTCCGAGGCGGCCGACCTCCTGGCCATCCTCAAGCAGCGCAGCGAAGACGTCGTCGTCTCGGTCGAACGGAGTGTGGACTGATGGCCGGTCGCGAGGAAGCCCGCCTGGTCGAGCTGGTCGACCAGGCGCGCCCGCGTGCCATCGACCGTGAGGCCGACGAGTGGGAGCGGCGCGCCCACACGCTCGAGGAGGCGGTGCGGGCCATCGAGGCCGCCGCCGCGCGGCACCCCGAGATCGGTGGTCAGACCGGACCGGCGATGGCGCAGGCACTCGCGGTGGCTGCGGACGCGCTCTCGGTCAAGGCACGCGACCTCCACCGCGGCTCCCAGGCGCTGCGCGACGTCGCGCACGCCACCCAGGAGGCGAAGCAGGAGCGCGAGCGCGTCGACCAGCGCCACCCCCGCCAAGGGGGCGGTGAGGTGGTGCTGCGCGAGGAGGAGTCGCGCAGGGCCGCCGACGACCACGAGAACGCCTTCCGGCGTGGCATCGCCGTCATGAAGGAGATCCAGGTGGGCAAGGACCCACGCACCGCCACCATCCCGGTCGAGACGCCCGTGGTGGAGGAGCCGACCCGCTGGCGCTCGACCGAGAACGAGGAGAAGGGCGAGGTCGGGCTGCACCCCGGCGACCCCGAGTGGGACGACCCCGAGGACATGGTGGGTGGATCGGCCGGCTACGGCATGGGCACCGTCGCCCTCGGCGGCGCCGGGGCCCTCGGTCTGGCCGCTGGTGCCGCGGGCGCGGCGCGCGCCGCGGCCTCCGCGGCCTCCGCGGCTCCGGCCGCAGCCCTGGGGCGGATGGGCGGCATGGCCGCGAGCGCCCCGGCCGTGCTGGGCGGTGCCGGAGCCATGGGCGGCGGCCGCGGCGGGAGTGAGATGGCCGGCGGCGCGCCGGGTCGCACCCACCGCGCGGCCCGCGGCGGCGGGGGTGGCCTGCTGGGCGGGCGGCGCGGCGGCAAGCGCGACGACGAGGCCCCCGCGAAGGACCGCGACCTGCACGACGACGGCGAGGGCTGGCTCGACGACGAGGGTGGGCCCGGGATCCTGCGCTGACGGGCCGACCGGCCGGCGCCTACCCGCGCGTGGCCAGCAGCAGCACCACGCACACTGCTAGGCCCACCAGGCCGACCCCGGCCAGGGTGAGCGCGAGGTAGGCGACGTTGCGCATGCCGGGGGTGTGGTCGACCTGCCCCGAGCGGTAGGCCAGCAGTCGCCACGCACCCACCGGCAGGGTGACCGCGGTCCAGACGATGAACAGGACCGTCAGGGCAGGGAGCAACGTCATGGAGGTCAGTCCCCGAAGCGGCCGGCGGCTACACGGCCGGCAGCCGGCAGCCGGCAGCCGGCAGCCGGTGTGGTGGCCGCCGCCCGCCCGGGGGGCTCAGGAAGCGCAGGCGTCCTGCAGCTCGGAGGCCACGCGCTGCTCGGCGTTGACCAGCGTGGAGATGTCGTCCGGGGAGGGGTCCGCGACGACGTCGACGGGGCGGGTGATCGCGGCCAGGGAGCGCGAGTAGGCGGCGACCACGGTCAGCAGGCGCTCCTCGACCTGCTCGTCGAGCGTGCCGGGGTCGGCGACGGCGGTGCCGAGCCGGTCGATGGCGGCGGCGTAGCTGCTCGCGGCGGTCGGGGGAAGGTCCGCGTCGTCGATGACGGCCCGTCGCACACCCTCCAGCGAGGCGTCGGCCACGGCGGCCTGCCGGCAGACCTGTGCGGTGACGTCATCGGACTCCTCGGCCGCGCAGCCGACGACGGGGAGCAGGAGGAGCGCGGGGATCAGCCGCAGCGGTCGGAGCACGGGCACATCCTCACCCGGGCCGCGGTGGGGGCCAGGCCCGCCACGCCGGGCACCTAGTCTCGTCGGCATGCGAAGCCCCGTGCAGCAGTACCTGCAGGACATCGCCGACCGCTGCGGCGGCACCGCCGGTGAGGTCGCCTCCTACATCCCCGAGCTGGCGGCGGCCGACCCGGACCGCTTCGCGCTGGCGCTGGCCACGGTCGACGGCCACGTGTACACCGTGGGCGACGCCGAGGTTCGCTACAGCATCCAGTCGATCTCGAAGCCCTTCACCTACGCCCTGGCGCTGGCCGACCAGGGGGCCGAGGCGGTCGCGGAGAAGGTCGACGTCGAACCCTCCGGCGAGGCGTTCAACGAGATCAGCCTGGCGGCGCAGACCGGCCGGCCGCGCAACCCGATGATCAACGCGGGCGCGATCACCGCGGCCTCGCTGGTCCGGGGCGCAACGGGTGAGGAACGCTTCAACCGCGTGCTCGAATGGTACGGCGCCTTCGCGGGCCGTGATCTCGACGTCGACGAGGGTGTGTACGGCTCGGAGCTCGGCACCGCCCACCGCAACCGCGCCATCGCCCACATGCTCCGCGAGTACGAGATCCTGGAGGGCGACCCGGAGGAGACGCTGGCGCAGTACATCCGGCAGTGCGCCATCGCCGTCGACACCCGCGACCTCGCGCTCATGGCCGCCACGCTGGCCAACGGCGGCGTCCAGCCGGTCACCGGGGAGCGGGTGCTGGAGACCGGCAGCGTCGAGCGGGTGCTGAGCGTGATGGCCACCTGCGGCATGTACGACGCGGCCGGCGACTGGATCTCGACCGTCGGCATGCCGGCCAAGAGCGGGGTCAGCGGCGGCATCATCGCGGTGCTGCCCGGCCAGGTGGGCGTGGCCGTGTTCTCGCCCCGGCTGGACGCCCACGGCAACAGCGCCCGTGGCGTGCAGCTGTGCGAGCGGATGTCGCGCGACATGGAGATGCACCTGATGCACGTGGGTCGCAGCTCGCACACGGCCGTGCGTGCCAGCTACCCGCTCTCGCACCTGGCCTCGCGCCGACGCCGGCCGGACGCCGACCAGGCCGTGCTGGCCGAGCACGCCGAGAGGTCGCGGGTCTACGAGCTGCACGGCGACCTGCTGTTCGCCGGAGCGGAGCGGGTGGTCCGGGCGGTGGTGGACGACGAGCCCGAGCTGGCCGTCGTCGACCTGCGCCGCGTCGACGACGTCGCCGAGGTGGCGGGCGTGACGCTGCTCGGGTTGCGGGCGCTGCTGCGCGAGGCGGACAGCGAGGCCGTCGTCGTCGACCCGCAGGGTGTGCTGCCCGACCCGGATGCCGGCACCGAGCTGGCCACCCCGCGCTTCGACGACCTCGACGCCGCCGTGCGCTGGTGCGAGGACGAGCTGCTGCGCCGTCACGGCGGCGCGCCCACCACCGAGCAGCAGCTGGTCGACGAGCACCCGCTGCTGCGCGACCTCAGCGCCGGGGCGCGCGCGGTGCTCGACGGCGAGCTGGAGCGCCTCGAGGTCGAGGAGGGGTCGGTGGTGCTGGAGGCGGGCGGCGGCTTCGCCGGCGTCCACGTGATCGTGAGCGGGGAGGCGGTCGCGACCGTCGACGGGCCCGACGGCGAGCCGGTGCGCCTGGTGACGATGAGTCCCGGCACCTCCTTCGGCGAGCTGGCGCTCGGCACCGGTGACGTGCAGGAGACCTGCATCCGCGCGGCCACGGACCTGGTGCTGCTGCGGCTCTCCAGCGAGGCGATCGAGCGGGTCACCCGCGAGCGTCCTGACGTCGCTCTGGAGATGTGGCAGGCGATGACGCGCGACGGCTACCGGGTGGCGGACCGGGCTCTGCGCGCGGGTCTCTCACGCGGATGAGTCTCCTCGCGGCCTGACCAGAGGACGGCGCCGATCGCAAGGAGCCAGACGGCCGCATTGACGAGCATCGCGGTCACGAACCCTCGCTCGTCCGGAACCGGACCACCGGCCAGGGTCAGCACCGTGACACCGACGGCACTACCGGTCGCGAAGCCGACATAGCGCAGGACCAGGTTGAAGGCGAGGGCACTGGCAGTCTGTTCGGGCGGCACGGCGCGGACCAGCAGCACCGGGAGCGTGGCGAAGGTGCCTCCGCTCCCGAGGCCGGCCAGGGCCATGGCGACCGCGGCCTGCCACACGTGGTCGTGGGCGACCGCCAGCAGCAGGCTGGACAGCAGGTAGACGCCGCACCCCAACGGCAGCACGCGGGCCGGGTGGACTCGCCGCCCCCACCGGAGCGAGAGACGAGACCCGATCACGCTCATGAGCGAGTAGGGGATCAGCATCATGCCGGCCACCAGCACCGGCTGGTCGAGCCCCCATCCGTCCGGGGAGTCGGCCTGCACCAGCACCATCACCAGCGTGAGACCGAAGTACATGCCCGTGCCCGCGAGCAGTCCGGTGACGTGCGGTCCCCGAGCGGGTCCGCCGAAAGCCAGCCGGAGGTCGACCAGCGGAGCATCGCTGCGGAGGGCCAGCTGGGTCCACGCAGCGAGGGTCACCAGCCCGAACGCGAGGAGTCCGAGCGTGCCGGGGTGACCCCAGCCCCACGAGGTCGACTGGGAGACGCCGAGCAGCACGGACAGCGTCGATACGGCGAGCAGCGCCACCTCGCCCGGCGGCACCGGCAAGCGAGCCGCGTGGGGCTCGCGGGCCAAGCACGCCCAGGACGCGGCCATCGTGATGAAGGTGAGGGCTGCGCCGAGCCAGAAGGCGGCTGCCAGCCCACCGACCTGGGCCACGAGCGCCGTCAGTGGAAAGCCGAGGCCGGCGCCGGCGACACCCCCGACGGAGAGCAGGGCCACTGCAGGCCCGAGCCGGTCGGCGGGCAGATGGTCGCGGGCGATGCTCATGACCAGGGGGGCCAGGGCCATGCCCACGCCCTGCAGCACCCTGCCAGCGAGCAGCAGGCCCAGTCCGACGTCGCTCGGAAGAGGCAGCGCCGCGCCCAGGGCAGACAGGAGGGTGCCGAGCAGCACGACGGCCAGCCCTGCGAGCACCACTCGTCGGCGGCGGTGGGCGACCGCCACCCTGCCCACCAGGGGTGTGGCCACGGCGGCGGTCAGCATCGTGGCGGTGAGGGTCCACTGCGCACTGCTCAGCGACACGTCCAGATCGGCAGCGATGGTCGGTACCAACGGCGCTCCCAGGCTGCTGACCACGCCGGTGACCGTGGTGAGCAGCAGCAGCGAGGGGACCAGGAACCGGGGCGGTGGTGCCGCGTCGCCCGTCATCCTCAGGACGTGCCGGAGTGGCCCAGGCGCGCTGAAAGGGTGTGGGTCTGCTCGAGCAACGACGCCGCGAGCTCCTCGATGCGTCCCTGGATGCGTCCCGCCGGGCCACAGACGCTGATGACGGCCACGGGGCGGTTCTCGAAGTCCAGCAGGGGTGCCGCGACGGCTCCGGCGCCGGCCTGTCGCTCGCCGAACGAGAATGCGTAGCCGCGTTCGCGGATGACGCGCAGCTCGCTCACGAGCGCGGGGCGGTCGACGAGAGTCTGATCGGTGACCTGGACCAGCTCGACGCTGTCGAGGTAGTCGTCCTGCTCCTCGGGCGTCAAGAACGCGAGGAACGCCTTGCTCGAGCTCCCGGCGTGCAGGGGGAAGCGCGCACCGACCTGCACCGACATGATGACCTCACGCGCAGGGGTGACCTGGTCGAGGTACACGCGATGGTTGCCGTGCCGGATGGACAGCGTGGTGGTCTCGGCGGTGTCGTCGCTCAAGCGCCGCAGGGTGTCGCGCGCGAGGTCCCGGACGTCGACGCGCTGGCTGTAGGTGCTGCCCATCACCAGCCACGAGGGACCGAGGACGTAGCGCCGCGTAGCCGGCTCGATCTCCAGGAAGTCGCGGCTGCACAGCGTCGTGACGATGCGGTGCACCACGGCCTTCGGCAGGTCGAGGGCACGAGAGATCTCCGAGATGCCCAGGCTCGAGGTGCCGGGGCGCGCGAAGAGCATCAGGACGTCGAGGGCTCGCTCGAGCCCTTCGAGGGTGCGGCCTCCGCGGGCGGCAGGCGCGGTGTCGGTGGACGGCACGGCGGTGGGCTCCAGGTGGTCGTGGCAGGTCGTCGTGGCTGTTCGTCGGGCGGCATGTCGATCGGCAGCGGGGTGCGCAAGCGCTCTTTGACAGGGTCCGCGCTCGGATCCTAGTCTTCCGATCAGCGAAATGTCGATCCTCTGAACGAAACGGGTAGTGCTCACGTGAGGTTCCAGGACCATCATGGCAGCGCTGCGTGCGGTCCTACGGCGAACCGATGATGCAGCCCGGGGTTCGCGCGCTCGAGCCGTTCTCGATCGGTGGCGTGCAGCTGCGCAACCGTGTGGTCTTCCCCGGTCACACCACCAACTTCGGGGTCGACTCCCTGCCGACGCCTCGACACCGGGCCTACCTGGCGCGCCGGGCGGAGGGCGGCGCGGGACTGGTGATCACCGAGGCGGTGCGTGTCCACCCCACGAGTGCCGGTCGGGACAGCACCCTCGGCTCCTACCACCCGGACGCGGTGCCGGCGTTCGCGGCGCTGGCCGACGCCGTGCGTGGTGCCGGCGCTCCGCTGCTGGCCCAGCTGATGCACGCCGGTCGCCAGGCCGCCGGAGATGCGACCCGTACCGCGTCCTGGGCGCCGTCCCCCATCAGCTGGACGCAGGGCGGCCCCGTCCCGCACGCGATGACGGTGCGCGACATCAGGACCGTCGTGGACGCCTTCGCCGACGGCGCCCGAGCGATGGCGGCCGCCGGGCTCGACGGTGTCGAGGTGCACCTCGGGCACGGGCACCTGCTGCAGCAGTTCCTGTCGCCGGTCACCAACGCCCGCACCGACGCCTACGGCGGCTCGTTCGCGCGCCGATTGCGGCTGGCGCGGGAGGTGCTGGAGTCGGTGGCCGGGGCGCTCCCGTCCTCGATGCTGCTGGGTGTCCGGGTCAGTGCCGATGAGTTCCTGCCCGGCGGACTCGAGCCTGACGATGTTCTCGAGGCGCTCTCGGTGCTGCGCGAGGTGGTGCCGATCGACCTGCTGCACGTCAGTCACTCCGCCTACGTCGGTCAGGCCTCGCTCGCCACGCAGATCGCCGACATGAGCCACGGGCCGGCGCCCTACCGACGCTTCCCCCGGCGCTTCAAGCAGGAGATGCCGGACCTTCCCGTGGTCGCGGTCTGCAGGATCGACGACCTCGCGGTGGCTGACGAGCTGCTCGCCGCCGGTGACGCCGACCTGGTCGCGATGGCGCGAGCCCAGATCGCCGACCCGGACCTGGTGGTCAAGACAGGCGCTGGGAGATCGCACGAGGTGCGCTCGTGCCTGGCGTGCAACCAAGCGTGCATCGGACGCATCGAGCTCAACCTCCCGCTGTCGTGCGTGGTCAACCCGGCGGCCGGTGAGGAGGAGGCCGACGCGGCGTCGCGGCGTGACGTCTCGCCGGGTCGATCCGTCCTGGTGATCGGAGGGGGGCCGGCCGGTCTGACAGCGGCGGTCACTGCGGCCGAGGCCGGCGCGGCCGTGGTGCTGCTCGAGGCGGGTGCCCCGGGTGGTCAGGTGCAGCACGCCCGGCGCCTCGCCGGTCGCGAGCGACTGGGGCTCCTCGTGGACGACCTGGTAGCTGCGGCCGATCGTGCGGGGGTAGACCTGCGCACCGGGGTTGCGTGGACCGGGACACCGGAGGCGCGGCCGGGAAGGCCGGCCGGAGGCTCCGTCGACGCCGCCGCGTTCGACCACGTCGTACTTGCGACCGGAGCGGTGCCCGCTCGGACAAGCCTGCCCGGCACCACGGTCCTCGACCCCCTGCAGGCGATCGCGCTCGCCGAACCGGGCGTCGAGCATCGGCGGCTGGCGGTGGTGGACCACGAGGGCTCCTGGGTCGCCGCCGGCCTGGTGGAGGCGTTGGCGCGCGCCGGTCACCGCGTGCACGTCGTCTCTCCCGGTGCGCAGCTCTTCGGGCGGGTGACCCTCTACAGCCGGGTGGGGCTGCTTGACCGTCTCCAGGCGTTACCCGTCTCGACCCACCTGGGACGTCGGCCGGTGCGGGGTGTCGACGACGGGCTGGTGCTGTCCGACGTCGTCGGGGCTCACGAGGAGGTTCTGCCCGGCGTCGACCTGGTGGTCGACGTCGCGCCGCGCCGGGCTCACGACTCGCCGCTGGCTGCCCTCGAGGCCCTCGGGCTGGGTGGCCGGACCGTGGTCGTGGGCGACGCACTGGCGCCGCGCTCGCTCGTCGAGGCCACCCACGAGGCGCGCCGGGCAGTGCTGTCCGCGCTCGGTCGCCCCACGACTCCGGGCGATCCCCGCGCCTGACCGACCACCCGCCACCACCAGTCCCGAGCACCAGGAGGCCCCATGTCCGAGCCGACCGTCGACCACGATCCCATCCGGCTGGACGGCCTGGTGGCGCTGGTCACCGGCGCCGCGGGGGGCATCGGTTCCGGCGTGGCGTCGTTGCTCGCTCGGCGTGGTGCCACGGTCGCCCTCGCCGATCGTTCCGTCGACTCCCTGCTCACTGGGAGCCGCGCCGACGCAGGCAGTGAGCACGAGCTCGACCTCCTCGACGCAGACGCGCCCGGGAGGGTGGTGGCCGAGGTGCTCGAGCGGCACGGACGCCTCGACGTGCTGGTCAACGCCGCCGGCATCAACGCTCGCTCGCCCGCGGCCGACACCAGTGCGGCCGAGTGGAACCGAGTCATGGACGTCAACCTGACCGGGACCTACCGGATGGTCCAGGCGGCATACCCGCCCCTGTGCGACTCGCGGGCCGCCTCGATCGTCAGCCTCACCTCGACCGCGGCTGCCGTGGCGGTCCCGCACAACACGGCGTACTCGACCTCGAAGGCAGCACTGGTCCACCTCACACGCCAGCTGGCCTCCGAGTGGGGGAGCGACGCGATCCGCGTCAACAGCGTGGCGCCCACCATCGTGGCGACGGCCATGACCGCCGCAGTGCGACAGGACCCGGTCTACATGGCGGACAAGCTGGCCAGCATCCCCCTGGGGCGGATGGCCGAGGTGGACGACGTCGCGCACGCAGTCGCCTTCCTGGCCTCGCCGGCGGCCGCGATGGTCACCGGCCAGACGCTCTACGTGGACGGGGGCGTGACCACCCGGTGATGCGCGTCGGGACATCGGCTCGTGTTACGGCCCGATGAAACCCGGCCCTAACCCTTGACGGGGTCGACGAGACGCGGTTCAGTAGAACGGTAAGAGGAACACCGTTTCTTTGAACGGAACAACCTCTCGGGACTGAGCAAGGAGGCAGGGATGGGACGTGGACTGCGAGGTCACGTCGGGCGCATCGCCATCGCCGTGGCGATGGTGTCGGCGACCGCCGCGTGCGGGGCGTCGAACCCGACAGATGCAGACGGCGGCGGGGGCGATGACGACACGCTCATCATCGCCGCGCTGAACGTGCCCGGAGGTTTCGACGGCGACGTCATCACCCCGGGCACGCAGCACACCGTCACCCAGATGTACGAGCCGCTCACGAACTATGGGGTCAAGGACGCCGAGGGCGGTGCCCGTGAGGTCGACCCTGAGAACATCGAGCCGGGACTGGCTGAGTCGTGGGAGGTCGCCGAGGACGAGCTGAGCGTGACCTTCACCCTCCGCGAGGGTGTCGAGAGCAACTGGGGCAACGAGCTCACGGCCGAGGACGTCAAGTGGAGCTGGGACAAGTCCCTTGACCAGGAGCGCACCGGTGCCTTCATCGCCAGTGTCTCGAACGTCGAGAGCGTCGAGGTGGTCGACACCTACGAGGTGCGGTTCAACCTGACAGACCCCAGCCCGATCCTGCTGACGGCGCTGACCCTGTACACACCCTCGATCTACGACTCGACCGAGATGAAGAAGCACGCCACGGACGAGGACCCCTGGGCACTGGAGTGGCTGGAGACCAACAGCGCGGGCTTCGGTCCTTACTACGTCGAGTCGGTGTCCGCCGGGTCGGAGGCGGTCTTCCAGGCCAACCCGAACTACTTCGGTGACGAGCCCTACTTCAAGACGGTCGTCTACCGCTCGGTCCCCGATGCCTCGACCCGGGTCCAGCTGCTGCAGGCCGGCTCGGTCGACTGGATCGAGGAGCTGACCTTCCAGCAGCTCAACGAGCTCGAGGAGAGCGACGGCGTCAAGGTTCAGTCGGTCGCCGGCAACTTCCAGGCCCGGGCGCTGATGAACCCCAACTACGAGCCGTTCGACGACAAGCGTGTGCGCCAGGCGATCAACCTGGCCACCCCGCACGAGCAGATCCTCGAGAACGTCTTCGCCGGCCGGGCCCAGCAGAGCCTCGGCCCGCTGCCCTCCACGATCCCCTGCGTCAACCCCGACCTGTGGTCCTACGAGACCGACGTCGACCGCGCCCGGGAGCTGCTGACCGAGGCCGGCTATCCCGATGGCGTCGACATCACACTGGAGTACTCGGGCCTGAACTGGTGGGAGGAGCCGCTCGGCGTGCAGCTGCAGGCCGGCCTGGCCGAGGCGGGCATCCGCGTCGAGCTGCAGCGCATCCCCGACGCCGACATGCAGGCCCGCGCCGCGATCACGGAGCGGGACCTGCCCTTCTTCACCTTCTACGAGCAGTCCATCGTGCTGGACCCGGGATACAGCATGCTGCTCACCTCGACGCCCGACGGATCGGCTGACCGCAACGCCTACGACAACCCGGAGGTGACGCGCCTGATCCAGGAGGCCAACGTCATCACCGACCAGGAGCAGCGCTGCGACCTGATCAACCAGGCGCAGCAGATCCACCTCGAGGATGCCTCCTGGCTGTACTCGGCGGAGATCGGTGGTCACGAGGCGATGGCCGAGGACATCGAGGGCTGGGTCTGGCACCCCGACAACCACGAGCGCTGGGCCGACCTGAGCCGGTGACCTCCAGGCCGTCTGCCAGGCGGCCGACCCGGCGGTGACGCCGCGGGGCCGACGACGACCTCGTCGGTCCCGCGGCCCAGCCTGCCCACAACCTCCAGTCCAGCAAGACCCCTCGAGAAAGGTGACGTGGCGCATGGGAAAGGGACTCGGCCGCTACCTGGCCTACCGGATCCTCCTGCTCTTCCCCCTGCTGTTCGGGGTCTCGGTGCTCACCTTCCTCCTCGTGCGGCTCGGTGACTCGAGCCCGGCGGTCATGGTGGCGGGTCCGACCGCCACCGAGGCGCAGATCCGTGACATCGAGGCAGACATGGGCCTCGACCGTTCGGTGCCCGTGCAGTACTGGACGTGGCTGACGGACGCGCTGCGCGGAGACCTCGGTACCTCCTGGATGTCCAACCGGCCGGTCACCGAGGAGCTGTGGGAGAAGCTGCCCATCACGCTCGAGCTGATCGGCTTCGGCATCCTCGGCGCCATCCTCTTCGGCGTGCTCGTCGGGGTCGCCTCCGCGGTGCGACAGCGTGGAGTGGTCGACCAGGTGCTGCGCATCATCACCCTGGCCGGAGTCTCCATCCCCTTGTTCTGGGGGGCGCTGCTGATGATCACGCTGTTCTTCACCGTGCTGGGCTGGGCCCCCGCCCCCCTCGGTCGGGTCGACCGCGGCATGGCCATGCCACCGCACCTGACCGGCATGCTCGTGCTCGACAGCGTCCTCAGCGGCTACCTGGCCACTGCGGTCTCCGCGCTTGCACACCTGGCACTACCGGTGCTCACGATCACGCTGATCACCGGCGCCACCATCGCCAAGCAGGCAAGGGCCGCGATGGTCGAGACGCTGGGGAGCCCCGCGGTCCGCTACGCCCGGGCCTGCGGGATGTCTGAGCGCGGAGTCGTGTGGCTGGCCTTCCGCAACGCCGTCCCCGACCTGATCGGGTACTTCGGCATCACGTTCAGCCTGGCGCTCGGCGGAGCAGCCATCACCGAGCTGATCTTCTCGTGGGGAGGACTCGGCCAGCTCGGGCTCGAGGCCATCACCAACGCCGACTTCGCCGTCGTCCAAGGGTTCATCCTCGTCATGGGCGTCCTGACCGCACTCATCTACCTGGTCGCCGACCTGCTGGTGGCCGCGATCGACCCGAGGGTGAAGCTCCAGTGACCGTACCGACGACCCCCGACGCCAGCGCCGGCCTGCCGATCGGCGGCCCGCCAGCCCACGTCGACCACGACCAGCCCGGTGCTGCCCGGGCCGCCGCTCGAGGGTTCTGGCGTTTCGTCCGTTCCAGTCCCGCGGCGTTCACCGGCACCACCATCGTGCTGGCATTCGTGGTGCTGGCCGCCCTCGCCGACGTGCTCATCGCCACTGACCCGTTGCAGGTGTTCGGTCGCGACCTGTTGGTGGCACCGAACAGCGAGCACTGGTTCGGGACCGATGGCAACGGCATGGACGTCTTCGCGCGCACCGTGCACGCCATCCGCATCGACCTGCTGATCTCCGTGAGCGCCGTGGGGCTCTCGATCGTCGTCGGGGTGGCGCTCGGGCTGATCGCGGGTTACCGCGGCGGATGGTTCGAGATGATCCTGCTGCGCGTCATGGACGTGCTGCAGGCGTTCCCGGCGCTGATCCTCGCCCTGGCCGTGGTGGCCGCTGCCCAGGAGTCCATCACCGCGGTCATCGCCGTGATCGCCTTCCTCGACACCCCCGTCTTCATCCGGATGACCCGGGGCCAGGTGCTGAGCCTGCGCGAGGCGATGTACGTCGAAGCGGCCCGCTCCACCGGCAACAAGCCCTGGCGGATCATGTGGCGCCACATCATGCCCAACACGCTCCCGCCGCTGATCATCCAGACCGCCGTACGGCTGGCGTGGTCGGTGATGATCGTCTCCTCGCTCGCCTTCGTGGGCGTCGGCATCCAGGTCCCGACCCCCGAGTGGGGAGCGATGATCCGGCACGGCTCGGCGTACGTGACCTCCGGACAGTGGTGGCCCTCGGTGTTCCCCGGCCTCGCGCTGATGCTCCTCGTGCTCGGCTTCAACTTGCTCGCCGATGCCATCCAGGACCACCTCGACCCGCGGAAGGACTGACCATGCCCTCCCTGCTCTCCGTCAAGGGGCTCCGCGTCCACATCGAGACGCCCGACGGCACCGCGCACGCGCTCAACGGGGTCGACCTCGAGGTCGCCGAGCACGAGATCGTCGGACTGATCGGCGAGACCGGTGCGGGCAAGTCGCTGACCGCCTGGTCGGTCCTGGGTTTGCTCGGCCCCCGGGCGTCGGTGGTCGCGGGGACCGCCGAGTTCGAGGGGAGCGACCTCGTGACGATGCCTGAGCGCCGCCGACGGCGGCTGCGGGGCCGTGACCTCGCGGTGATCGTGCAGAACCCCCGCGGTGCGCTGGACCCGCTGCGGAGCATCGGTCGCCAGATCGCCCAGACCAACCGACGTCACCGCGGCGTCTCGCGCTCGACCGCGCGGCGCAATGCCGTGCAGGCACTGCGCGACGTCGGGATCCCCGATGCCGCGCGACGCTCCAAGTCCTATGCGCACCAGCTCAGCGGAGGCATGGCGCAACGCGTGCTGATCGCCCTCGCGATGATCAACGAGCCGCGCCTCATCATCGCTGACGAGCCGACGACGGGCCTTGACCTCACCGTGCAGGCCCAGATCCTCGACCTCGTGCGCGCCCGGGTCGACGAGACCGGGTCCGCGGTGCTGCTGATCACCCACGACCTCGGCGTAGTGGCCCACTACTGCGATCGCGTCGCCGTGATGTTCGCTGGCCGCATCGTCGAGGAAGGCACCGTCGCACAGGTCTTCGGTGATCCTCGGCATCCCTACACCCGTGCACTCGTGGCGGCCAGCAGCGAGTCCCTGGACGAGCAGCTGACCGAGGAGGAGGACAGGTCCGACCCGCCGAACCTGGTGGATCTCCCGGACGGATGCCACTACCGGCCACGGTGCCCCTTCGCCGAGGAGAGCTGCGCCGCACCGGTGCCGAACGTGCCGCTGGGCGAGGGGCACCTCGCGCTGTGCCACTTCCCGTCCGCCCTGACCGCGATCGAGCGCGGGACGCACGACGACCAGGCCGGTCCGCGTGCGGAGCCTGTCGGAGAGGTGTCGCGATGACTGCCCACGTGGAGGCGAGAGGCCTGGTCAAGACCTTCCCGGTGCGGGGTTCCAGGTCACCGGTCCGCGCGGTCAACGGGGTCGACATCGTGATCCCCCGTGGCCGGACCCTGGGTCTGGTCGGAGAGAGCGGCTCGGGCAAGAGCACCGTGGGGCGCTGCCTGCTGCGGCTGCTCGAGCCCACCGAGGGCACCGTCCGCCACGGGGACCACGACGTGCTCGCGATGCGGGCAGACCAGCTCCGCCGCCACCGCGCCCGCTCCGCGATGGTCTTCCAGGACCCCTACGAGTCCCTCAACCCCCGGATGCGGATCCGCTCCATCGTCGAGGAGCCGCTGATGTTGCACACCGACCTCGACGGCCGGGGACGGCGCCAGCGCGCGGCCGAGCTGATGCGGATGGTGCGCCTGGAGGAGGTGCATCTCGAACGGTTCCCGCACGAGCTCAGCGGTGGTCAGCTGCAGCGCATCGGGATCGCCCGCGCTCTGGCGACCGACCCGGACTTCCTGGTGCTCGACGAGCCGACGTCGTCGCTGGACCTCTCGGTCCGGGCCGGTGTGCTGCGGCTGCTCAAGCGCCTGCAACGAGAGCTCGACATCACGTTCCTGTTCATCTCCCACGACCTGACGACGGTCGCCGCGATGTCGGACGACGTCGCGGTCATGTACCTGGGCACGGTGGTCGAGCAGGGCCCGGCCTCCGAGGTGCTGGAGAACCCCCAGCACCCGTACTCCCAGGCCCTGCTGTCGGCCGCGCTCCCCGTGACGACCGGCGCGCGGCCGGTGCGGCACGTCCTGGAGGGCGAGACCCCCAGCCCGGTGGACCTGCCGCCCGGTTGCCCCTTCGCCCCCCGGTGCCCACTGCGTCGCGACGACTGCGTCACGGGCATGCCCGCGCCGCACGCGGTCACCGAGCAGCACCTGGCGCACTGCGTCCGTGTGCCCGAGGGCACCCACATCCTCCCGGCGAGGGCGCCGGGTGACCACGTCCCCGCAATCTCAGGAGCCACCACCCGATGACGCACCCCTACGGTCACCTGTTCGAGCCGATCACGATCGGGCCCAAGGAGGCGAAGAACCGGATCTGGATGACGGCGCACAGCACGCAGCTGGTGAAGGATCACAACTTCACCGACCGCCACGTGGCCTACTACGCCGAGCGGGCCAAGGGTGGCGTCGGCGTCATCACGATGGAGGCGATGGCGACCCACCCGACCACGCAGCCCTACGAGGGCAAGATCTTCGCATTCGACCGGGCTGTGGTCCCGAACTACCAGAAGCTGAGCGCGGCCGTCCACGAGCACGGGGCCCTGCTCCTGGCGCAGCCGTGGCACCGCGGACGCGAGACCAACGGCGTCGTGAACCGCCTGCCGGTGTGGGCACCTTCGAGCATCCCCTGCACGGTCTACCGCGAGATGCCGCACGTGATGGACGAGTCAAACATCGCCGAGATCGTCGAGGGCTACACGTTGGCGGCGCGGTACGCCGCCGAGGGCGGCCTCGACGGTGTGGAGGTGCACGGTCTGGCCCACGGCTACCTGCTGGGCCAGTTCCTCTCTCCCGCGACGAACCACCGCACCGACCAGTACGGGGGATCGGACGAGAACCGCTTGCGCCTCGTGCTCGAGATCATCGAGCGCACCCGCTACGAGGTGGGGTCCGACCTGATCGTCGGCGTCCGGATCAACGGCGACGACGGCGAGGTGGAGAGCGGGCTGCGCACCGAGCACTGGGCACAGATCGCCCGCAGCATCGCCGACACCGGCCTGATCGACTACGTGTCGGTCTCGCAGGGCACTTACCAGAATCGGATGCTGATCTATCCCACGACGCCGCGGGAGCAGGGCTACCAGGTCGACGCCACGCGCCAGATCAAGCAGATGGTCCCCGAGCTGCCCGTCGTGGTGGCAGGCCGGATGACCTCGCCCGAGAAGGCCGAGCACGCGATCGCCAGCGGCGCGGCCGACATGGTGGGCATGGCACGCACGCTCATCGCAGATCCCGAGTGGCCGCGCAAGGCGCAGGAGCAACGCGAGCGCGACATCCGCCCGTGCGTGGGTGCCAACCACTGCATGGCGTCGATCGTGAGCGCACCGCTGGCCTGCATCCACAACCCGGCCGTCGGCCGCGAGGCCGAGATGGGCACGGGCACGCTCGAGCAGGTCGTGACGCCGCGCTCGGTCGCCGTCGTGGGGGGCGGTCCCGGTGGCATGCGAGCCGCACTGACGCTCGCGCAGCGCGGCCACGAGGTCACGCTGTTCGAGCGTGGCACCGAGCTCGGCGGCCAGGTCAACTGGATTGCCCGCTCGGAGAGCTACAGCGAGTGGGGCAGCATCGCCGGCTGGCTGATCACGCAGCTCCAGGACACCAGCGTGAAGATTGAGCTGGGCGTGGAGGCGACCGTCGAATCGCTGGCTGCGGGGGGCTACGACAGCGTCGTCGTGGCCACCGGCTCGAGCCCGCTGCGGCACGGCTGGAGCATGAACCACCCGGCGCGCTGGGGGTCCGGTGACCAGCTGCCGGGTGTCGACCAGTTCAACGTGGTGACCATGCAGGAGGCTCTGCAGGACCACACGCAGCTGGGTCCCCAGGTCATGGTCTTCGACGACCTGGGCACCCGGCACGCGGTCGTGGTGGCCGAGCACCTTCAGAAGAACCGCCACCAGGTCGAGCTGGTCACCTCGCTCAGCTCGGTGGCCCCGGAGCTGGCGGGCACGCGGGACGTCGGCTGGGTGCACAAGCGGCTGCGCACGGCCGGGGTGGTCTTCACCCCGAACCGCGAGGTGGCCGGGGTCGACGAGGACGTCGTCACCCTGCGCGACGTCCACACCGACGAGACCGAGCAGCGCGAGCCCGTCGACTCCCTGGTTCTCGTCACAGGGAGCAAGGCCGAGGACGCGCTCCTGCACGGCCTGCTGCAGGCCGGGGTCGAGGTGCGCGCAATCGGTGACTGCGTGTCCCCGCGCCGGGTTTTCAACGCCATCTGGGAGGCCGAGCTGGCCGCCCGTGAGATCTGAGGAGACGACATGTCCAAGGTGAGCTATGAGTGGACCTACGACGACGCGGGCCGCGAGGCCCTCGAGGAGGTGCGGGCCCGCCGCGGGTTCACGCTGCCGGTGCACGAGGTCATGGCCTCCGTCGACCCCGAGATCTTGCGGGCCTACAACTCGCTGGCCGGCAACCTGATCTTCGGTCCGGAGCCGCGGCACCTCGACCTGAAGACCCGCTTCCTGGTGCTGGTGGGCATCACCACCGCTGTCAAGGGCGACCGTGAAGGGGTCGAGTGGGCGACCCGCAACGCCATGAAGTACGGGGCCAGCGAGCAGGAGGTGCTGGAGGCGATCCTCCTCTCGGGACTGCCCGGCGGGATGCCCACCGTGGAGGCGGCGACGATCGCGTTCGCCGAGATGCTCCAGGGCAAGGGCTGGGTAGAGCAGGGCGCACCCGCCCCTCAGGACGGCGCCGACGAGGGGACGGCCTCCTGATGCCCTTCACCCTCGAGGCCGACGTGGTGGCGGTCGACGGCTCCACGCAGGCCCGTTCCTTCCCGGTCGCGCGCATGTACAACCTCGGCTCCGCCACGCGCGACGCCCAGGTGGCGGTGCACCACCAGGAAGAGGTGGCCGCGGCGGGCGTGCGCATCGCCTTCGACGTACCGGCGCCTCGTATCTATCCGATCGCCCCGCACGCGCTGACGACCTCCGACGCGGTGGAGGTGCACGGGGACCGGACCTCCGGTGAGGTCGAGATCGTGCTCGTCGTGGCCGAGGACGACGTCTACGTCGGGGTGGGATCCGACCACACCGACCGCGACCTCGAGCGGGTCAGCATCGTGTACAGCAAGCAGACCTGCCCCAACGTGCTCGCGCCGCGCCTGTGGCGTCTCTCCGACGTCGTGGACCACTGGGACGACTGCGTGCTGGAGTCATGGGTGGACGGCCGCCCTTACCAGCGCACCCCTACAGGGACCTTCCTCTCGCCCGAGGACCTGTTGGCGGTGCTGCGGGAGCGGGCCAACCCGCCCGACCACGGGTTCGTGCTCTACGCCGGCACCATCGTCGCCCTGGACGGTCGACTCGACTACGGGTCCACGTGGTCGTTCCGTCTGCACGACCCCGTGCTGGACCGCGAGATCACTCACAGCTACGAGCTCACCGGCCTCATGACCGAGATGGCCGAGGGCTTCCGCGTCCCACTCACCGTCGACGGCGGGTGAGGGCGATGTACGGAGACCTCGCCCGGATCGGTCTGGTCGTGCCCTCGACCAACTCCGTGGTCGAGCCCGAGCTCACCGCCCACGCACCGCCGGGGGTGGCGTTCTACGCCACCCGGGTGCCGGTGGTCGAGGTGGAGCGCCAGGAGGACAAGGTCGCCAGCATCGTCGCGATGCGGGACCGGGTGCCCGCGGCTGCGGCGGAGCTCGGTTCCCTCCAGCCCTCCGCCGTGATCTTCGCCTGCACCTCGGCCAGCTTCCTGGACGGCAGGGACGTCGATGCCGACACCTGCGCCGATCTGAGCGTCGCGGCGAACGCCCCCGCCTGCACCACGTCGACCGCGGTCGTGACCGCTCTGCAGGCGCTCGGCGTCGAGCGTCTGGCAGTGGTCACGCCCTACGTCGCGCCTGTCGGTGACGGCGCCGTGCGCTACCTCGAGCAGAGCGGTTTCACCGTCACGGCACGACGCGACCTGGGGCTGCTGAGCAACCTGGCGAAGGGTGAGCTGCCGGTCGACGCGAGCGAGCGGTTGGCACGCGAGGTCGACCTCACCGGTGCCGACGCCGTGCTGATCAGCTGCACCAACTGGCGGTCTCTCGACCGGCTGGCGAGCCTCGAGCGCGACCTGGGCCTCCCGGTGGTCTCGAGCAACCTGGCGTCCCTGTGGGCGGGACTGCGCTTGGCGGGCGTGCACGCCGGTGGTCCCGACGTGGCGCTCATGGAGCGACCCGGGACCACGCTCCTCGAGCGGCTAGGTCCGGTCGGTGCGGAGGCCCCCGCATGAGCGACCAGCTGCCCCCGGTGCGGCCCCACGTCGTCGAGACGACCGCGGGCCCGGTGCACGTGCGCGTGGCCGGGCACCCAGCCCGCGACGACGCGGGCACCCCCTGGGTTCTCCTGCACCAGTCCCCGCTGTCGTCGCGGCGGTTCACGTCCCTGCTGGGCCACCTGGCGCGCGACGGAGCAGCGCTCGCTCCCGACACGCCCGGCTACGGCGAGTCGCCGGCTCCGGCGGGTGAGACCTCGGTCGAGCAGCTGGCCGAGACGCTCTGGCAGGGCGTGGACGCCGTCACCGGCGGTCGCCCCATCCGGTTGCTGGGGCGCGCGACGGGGTCGGTGATCGCCCTGCAGATGGCAGCCACTCGGGTCGCCGACGTCGAGCACCTGGTGCTGCACGGCCTGCCGGTGTACACGCCGGACGAGGCCACGGAACGGATGGCTGGCTTCGCGCCCCCCTACGAGCCGGACTCCGACGGCGGGCACCTGACCCGGATCTGGCAGCGCGTCCAGGGTGAGTACCCGTGGGCCCCACCGGACCTCGTCACCTCGATGGTCGCCGACTACCTCGCCGCCGGACCGGACTTCGCCACGGCCTACCGGGCGATCTGGCGCTTCGACCTGACTGACGCCGTCGGCGCGGTTCGTGGGGCCGGACTGCCTGTGACCCTCGTCGGCGGGGGGCAGGACCGCATCCGTCACATGCACGAGCGAGCCCGGCGTGTTCTCCCGGAGGCCGCCGAGGTGTGGCTGCCGGAGGCCACGGACTTCGTCGCTGAACAGGACGCTGCTGGCTTCGCCGCGGTGCTAGCAGCCGCCGCCTCGGGTGGCGGGGCACCGGTCACCTCCGATGCGCCGACTGCGGATCCGGCCGAGCCGACCCAGCACGGCCCGCTCACCGGGCTGCGGGTCATAGACGTCTCGACCATCCTCGCAGGACCTCTGGCCTGTCAGCTGCTGGGCGACTTCGGTGCCGACGTGATCAAGGTCGAGCACCCCACGGCGGGGGACAGCATGCGCGGTCACGGTGAGTCCAGGGACGGCGTCCCCTTGTGGTGGAAGGAGATCTCGCGCAACAAGCGCACGGTCGGCCTGAGCCTCTCGGACCCGGACGGTGCTGCTGCCTTCCGTGCCCTCGCATCGACGGCGGACGTCGTTGTCGAGAACTTCCGGCCGGGCACCCTCGAGAAGTGGGGGTTGGGACCCGACGTCCTGCTGGCGGAGAATCCAGGACTCGTCCTGGTGCGGGTGACCGGCTTCGGACAGCAGGGCCCCTACGCCGGTCGCGCCGGTTTCGGCACCCTCGCCGAGGCCATGAGCGGCTTTGCCCACCTGACCGGTGAGGAGTCCGGCCCACCGACGCTGCCGGCATTCGGCCTGGCCGACAGCATCTGCGGGATCGCCGTGTCGTCGGCCGTGTCGATGGCGCTGCTCGCCCGCGAGCGCAACGGCGGTCACGGACAGGTCATCGACGCCGACCTGCTGATGCCGATCATGACTGCGGTGGGGCCTGGGGCCACCTACTACCAGCAGAACGGCAGCGTCGGGCAGCGGCACGGCAACCGGTCCACCAACAACGCGCCGCGCAACACCTATCGCACTGCCGACGGCTCATGGGTGGCCGTCTCCACCAGTGCCCAACGCATCGCCGAGAGGGTCATGCGCCTGGTGGGCCGTCCCGAGATCGTGCAGGAGCCGTGGTTCAGCTCAGGTCACACCCGGGCGCAGCACGCTGACGAGCTCGACGGCTACGTGGGCGGCTGGATCGCCACCCGGTCGCGTGACGAGGTGCTGGCGGAGTTCACGGCGGCGGGAGCGGCAGTGGCTGCCGTCTACGACGCTCGTGACCTGGCGGAGGACGAGCACGTCCGCGCCACCGGCATGCTGCGCACGGTTCCCGACGACGAGCTCGGTGACGTCCTGATGCACGACGTCATGTGGCGCATGTCCGGGACGCCCGGCGCGATCCGGTTCACCGGCCGCCCTCTCGGCGCCGACACCGACGCCGTCCTGATCGACGAGGTCGGCCTCGACGCCGCCCATGTGGCCGATCTGCGCCGACGGCAGGTGGTCGCATGAGAGTCCCGAGGCCGGTCGGCGCTTCCTGACCGGCAGCAGTGCACCTGGCGTCGTCGGCGACGCACCCCGAGACCAGAAGGAACAACGACGTGACCACCCTCAGGCCGGCCGGCACCCCGGCACGCAGTGCGGCCTCCCCCCTGCTCGACGTGCTGGCCGCCGGCATCGAGGTCTTCGACCTCGGTCGTCCGCTGACCGTCGGCATGCCCCAGTCCCCGAACCACCCCGCCTACTGGCACTCCCTGCCGCGGCGCCACGGAGACATGGTCCGCAGCGACGGCGGCTCGGCGGCCAACGACATGATCAGCATGGGCACCCACGTGGGCACCCACATCGACGCGCTCGCGCACGTCTCGCACGAGGGCAAGCTGTTCGGCGACGTGTCGGCCGCCGGAGCCCTCAGCGGCGGCCGCTACGCCGAGCTCGGCGCGCACACCATCGACCCGATGGTCTGTCGCGGAGTGCTGCTCGACGTCCCGGCCGCGCTCGGGTCGCCAGCTGGCCTCGACGCCGGGTACGAGATCACCCGCGCCGACCTGGAGACCACGGTCGAGGTCCAGGGCACCCGTCCCGTGGCTGGGGACGTGGTGCTCGTGCGCAGCGGGTGGGGCCGGCGCTTCGACGAGGGAGCCCCGTACGTGGGCGGTGAGTCCGGAGTCCCCGGCGTCGGTGAGGACGGTGCGCGCTGGATCGCCGAGCACGAGGTGCGCGCCACCGGTGCTGACACCATCGCCTTCGAGCGGCTCGCCCCGGGCGCGGGACACAGCGTGCTCCCGGCACACCGGGTGCTGCTGGTCGAGAACGGCATCTACATCGTGGAGGCCCTCGACCTGGAGGAGTTGGCCGCCGCTCGCCAGCACGAGTTCCTCTTCGTCCTCTCCTCTCTCGCCCTCTACGGTGCCACCGGATCACCGGTGCGCCCGCTGGCGGTGGTCTCCCGTGGCTGAGCACGCGCAGGAGCACACCCTGGCCCAGCAGCTGGCCCGGTTCGCCGTGGTCAGCGCCCGCGACGGTGTGCCCGACGAGGTCAGTCACAGCGTCGTGCAGCGCGTGGTCGACGTACTCGGGCTCTGCCTCGCAGCACGTCCCCTGGCCACGAGCATCGCCGTGACCGAGCACGCCTTGGAGGCCGGAGGTGCCGAGCACGCTCACGCCGTCGGTGAGGGCGTGCGCCTGCCGGCACCCGCGGCAGCGTTCGTGAACGGCGTCCTCGCCCACTCGCTCGACTACGACGACACCCACCTGCCGTCGGTGCTGCACCCCAGCGCCAACGTGGTGCCGGCGGTGCTGGCGGCCGCCGAGCACGCGGGCGCCACGGGGGAGCAGGTCGTCCGCGCCGTGGCCGTCGGGCTCGAGGTGGCGGTGCGGCTGGGCATGGCCGGCTACGACGAGGAGCTCGGGAACTCCGTCTACTTCGAGCACGGTCAGCACGCCACGTCCATCTGCGGGGCCATGGGCGCGGCGATCGCCGCCGGCATGGTCCTCGGCCTGGCTGAGGACGAGCTCGTGCACGCTCTCGGCCTGGCGGCGTCCAAGGCCTCGGGGATCCTCGAGGCCAATCGCACCGGGGGGACGGTCAAGCGGCTGCACTGCGGTTGGGCCGCGGAGTCCGGGGTGGTCGCCGCCCAGCTGGTGGCCCGGGGCTTCACCGGTCCTCCCTCGGTGCTCGAGGGACGGTTCGGCTTCTTCGAGTCCTGGTTGCATGGCGACAAGATCGACCTCGACGCCGTCGACCGAGACCTCGGAAGGGTGTGGTCGGTGCCAGGCATCTTCTTCAAGCCCTACCCGGCCAACCACTTCACGCACGCGGCCGTCGACGCCGGCATCGTGCTCCGGGAGCGCGGCGTGCGACCCGACGACGTGCGACGTCTCGTGCTGGGCGTCGCGTCGGCCCCGCTGCGCACCATCGGACAACCACTGTCGGTCAAGCAGGCGCCGGGCACCGGCTACCAGGCCCAGTTCAGCGGTCCCTACGCGCTCGTCGTGGGAATGCTGGGCGGAGCAGGCCTGGGTGCCGGCCTGGCCGACTACACCGACGAGCTGGCCGTGGATCCCGTGCGCCGTGCCCTGATGGCGAAGGTCGAGGTCGTCGCCGACGAGCAGTGCGATCGCATCTTCCCGCAGCAGTTCCCCGCCGTCGTCACCGCCGACCTGCGCGACGGCACCAGCCAGCGCGTGGAGGTCCTGGTCAACCGCGGTGGACCGGACCGGCCGCTCAGCGACGAGGAGCTCGCCGTCAAGTTCCGGGAGAACGCCGCGGCGACGCTCGCCCCCGCCCAGCTGGCCGCCGTGGAGCAGCGCCTCGCGCGCCTGCGCACCGGAGGTCCCGTGCACGACCTGATGGCGATGCTGGCACCGACCGCCGTCGCCGTGGCCTGACCGGCCCGTCCAGTCCCGACCCGCTTCCAGACACGAAAGAGGCACCGCACATGGATCTGCTGATCAGGAACGTCCGCGCCGTCACGCCCGACCACGACGAGCCGATCGACGTCGACATCGAGGTGGCGGACGGTCGCATCGTCCGCCTCGCCCCCGGCATCGAGGTCGCAGCCGACGTCGAGGTCGTCGACGGCGATGGACGGCTGGCCTTCCCCGGGGTGGTCGATGCCCACCAGCACTGGGGCATCTACAACCCCCTCGCCGAGGACGCCGTGACCGAGAGCCGCGCCTGTGCCCAGGGTGGCGTCACCACGGGCATCACGTACATGCGCACCGGCCAGTACTACCTGAACAAGGGCGGTGAGTACGCGGAGTTCTTCCCGGAGGTGCTCGACACCGTGCGCGGACGGGCCCACGTGGACTACGCGTTCCATCTGGCGCCGATGATGGGCAAGCACATCGAGGAGATCCCCGATCTGGTCGGGCAGCACGGCGTCACGTCGTTCAAGGTCTTCATGTTCTACGGCAGTCACGGCCTGCACGGCCGGTCCGCGGACCAGAACTCCTTCCTGATGATCCCCGAGGGGGAGCGCTACGACTACGCGCACTTCGAGTTCGTGATGCGCGGCATCCAGCGGGCCCGCGAGCAGTTCCCCGACCTGGCGGACGAGATCTCGCTGTCGCTCCACTGCGAGACGGCGGAGATCATGGCCGCCTACACCAAGCTGGTGGAGGACGCAGGCGAGCTGAGCGGCCTCGAGGCGTACCACGAGAGCCGTCCGCCGCATTCCGAGGGACTCGCCATCAGCATCGCGTCCTACCTCGCCCACGAGACCGGGCTGCCCACCATCAACCTGCTGCACCTGACTTCCCGCAAGGCCGTCGACGCCGCGCTGCGGATGGCGCAGGCCTTCCCCCACATCGACTTCCGCCGCGAGGTGACCATCGGGCACCTGCTCGCGGACATCCACTCGGCGCCCGACAACGGGGCCAAGGTCAACCCGCCGATCCGTCCTCGCGAGGACGTCGAGGCGCTGTGGGAGTACGTGCTTGACGGGACCATCGACTGGGTGGTGTCCGACCACGCATGCTGCAAGGACGAGATGAAGTTCGGGGATGACCGCGACGACGTGTTCGTCGCCAAGTCCGGGTTCGGCGGCACCGAGTACCTGCTGGCCGGACTCGTCACCGAGGGGACGAAGCGGGGACTGCCGCTGCGTCGGGTAGCCGACCTCTTGGCGGCCAACCCTGCTCGCCGATTCGGGCTGCGCACCAAGGGTTCGCTGGCGCCGGGGTTCGACGCGGACATCGCCCTGGTCGACCCGCACGCCTCCTGGACCGTGCGCGCCGCGGAGTCGGAGTCGACCCAGGAGTACACGCCGTTCGAGGGCTTCGACATGACGGCTCGGGTGACCGACACCTTCCTGCGCGGGCGACACGTGCTGCGCGACGGCCAGGTCGTGGGAGAACCCCGGGGTGAGTACCTCTCGCGTCCGACCACGCGTGGCTGAGTCGGTGCTGCGCCCGGCGCGGAGCTACCTGTACGTGCCCGGTGACCGCCCCGACCGCTTCTCGTCGGCTGCCGCCAGCGGTGCGGACGCGGTCGTGCTCGACCTGGAGGACGGAGTCGGCCCGGCGGGCAAGAAACTCGCGCACGAGGCCGTGCGGGACCACCAGCGGGTCGCGGGGTGCCAGTGGTGGGTCCGTGTGGACAGTGCGTGTCTGGAGGACGGCGTCCGGTCGGCCGTCCGCCCCGGTACCCATGGAGTCCTGCTGCCCGGGGCGGAACCGGATCTCCTGACCGAGCTCGACGAGCTCTTGGGCGATGCCGAGACGTCCGCGGGTGTTCCGCCACTGGCAGTCGTGGGACTGCTGGAGACCCCGCTGGGCGTCGCGGAGGCGCGTGCGGTCGCCCGGTCGCGCCGCGTGCACCGCCTGGGCATCGGCGAGGCCGACCTGTCCGCGGCGCTCGGCATGGTGCCGTCGGGTGACCGGCACGAGCTCTGGGCCATTCGCAGTGACGTCGTGGTGGCCTCTGCCCTTGCGGCGATCGCTCCTCCGGTCGGTCCTGTGCAGACCGACCTGGACGACGAGCAGCTGCTGCGCAGCTCGACCGAGCAGCTGGTGCGCCAGGGCTTCGCCGCCCGCACGCTCATCCACCCCCGTCAGGTGGGCCCCGTCCACGAGGCGTTGGCGCCGACGCCGCGCCAGGTCGACGAGGCGCGCAGCGTGATCGCCAGCTTCGAGGAGGCCGGGTCGGCGGGAGCCGGTGTCGCTGTCGACCCCCGGGGACGGTTGGTCGACCTGGCCGTCGTCCGCTCTGCCCGAGCTGTGCTTCGCAGGGCCGGAGAGGGCTGAGGCCGCGCTACGTCGCTCCGCCTACGCTGCCGTTCATGTGTCCCTGCGCAGCGGGTCGTGCGGAGTGAACCGCCACCAGGCAGTCCTCACCGGCGAGGCGGCCCGGCTGGTGGCCTGGCTCGAGCAGCGCGGTCTGGTGGTGCGTACCCACCCGGCGCTGCTGGAGGGCACGCCGGTGCTGGTGGTGCGGGCGGCGGTGCCGGGGCTGGGAGAGGCTGGCCTGGCTCGTGACGAGCTGTGGTGGCCGGTGTCGCCAGAGGGCGACCAGGTGCTGCTGCACCCCGACGTGCACGAGGCGCAGGCGTGGTGGGTGGAGCGGGCGCTGGGCCGCGATCCCGTGCGGGCCACGCCACCGGCCGACGTCACCGATCGTCCGCAGCCACCCGCCGAGGTCTCTCCACGGCGCTGGCGGCGCGCTGAGCAGGAGGTCGGGCACGTGGGGCCGCCGGCACGACGTCCTCGGGGCGCGCTGTGGCGGTTCGTGGCCGTGATGGCGGGCGTGGCGATCTGCCTGGCCCTGCTGATCCCGCTCCTGCGCACGGTGCGGGACGTCCGCAGCGAGGGCCGAGCCGAGGAGGCGGCGTCGCTGCTGGCGCCGGCGGTGGCGGGGGAGCTGGCGGCCGGTGGCGAGGCGGACGAGGGGCGGGCCGCGCAGCTGCTGCGTGAGGTCGTGCCACCGGAGACCCGCGAGATGCGTGGGCGCTATGCCCGCGGGGACCTGCAGGTGGGCTGGGTGGTCCGGGACCCCACCGTCAGCGACCCCGGACAGGCGGCGCTGTGCGTCGAGATGCGGTCGCTCCCGGGCGACGACGTGTACGCCGCTGCCTGGGCGGTCGGGAGCGAGGTCACGCGTAGCCAGCGAGGCGTCGGGTGCGGCGCCACACCGCAGGACTGGGAGGAGGCGTCGGCGCGGGCCGGCGACTGATTCCTCCCAGGGGCCCGACTCGTCCTGCAACGGGAGAGTGAGACGACGACGGGCCCGACCCCCGCAGGGATCGGACCCGTCGAGCGCGTCCGCGCGTCAGGCGCGGGGAGCGCGAGGTGCCACCGAGGTCACTCGGCGGTGGCGCACTCCGTGAGGTCCTCGGTGAGGATGTCCTGCAGCGCTGCTTCGTCCTCGTCGCTGCCCTCGTAGCTCTCGTCGCCGTCGACGAGGGACTGCAGCGCGTCGTCGGAGAGGTCGGAGGCCTCGAACGCCTCGGCGACGCAGGAGATCTGCTCCTCCGTCAGCGTGTCGGCGACCTGCTCGCCGACTGGGTTGTCGGTGTCGTTGAGGGCGCTCTCGATCTCGGAGGCCGAGGGTCGGCCACCGCCACCACCGCAGGCGCTCAGGGTCAGGGCCACGACGGCCACGGCCGCTGCGAGTCGCTTCATGTCTGGTTTCCCACTTTCACCGATGGGGGCCGTCGCGGCGTGGGTGCCACAACGGTTGGGTGAGCTCACCCTAGTGGCGTCCTTCCCCCCGGGTGACGGCGGCAAACCGGCGCGGCCGCCTCGCGGTCAGTGCCCGCCTGACCTCTCGAAGACCATGTCGTCCAGGTGCCAGTAGCCGCGCAGGTTCGTGAGCTTGCCGCGGGCGTCGGTGCGGTAGCAGAACACCCCGCGCACCGTGCTGGTGAGCCCGTCGTCGAAGCGGCTGGTCAACGTGAGGATGTGCGCGACCTCGGAGGGGTCGCTGGAGCGGAAGGTCTCCTCGCAGGCGACGCTGAGCCGGTTGGGCCCGATGTTGGTGTCGTAGAAGGCCTCGACGGCCTCCTTGCCGCGTACCCCGTGCCCGTCGGGATTGGTGATCGTCTTCCCGATGGGGTCCTCGATGACCACGTCGTCGGCCATCAGTCCCAGCCAGCCCTGCTTGTCGTGGGTCTGCACGCACTCCCACGACCGGTGGGAGGCCCACAGTGCGGGGAGGGCCTGACGGTCGACGGTGCCGGGGTCGGGCTGCTGCGAGGAGGTCACGGCCGCAGCCTGCCACCAACGCGACGAGGCCTCAACGACTCCGGGCGGGCGACCCGTCCGGCGCCAGGGGCAGGTCGAAGACGAACTCGGTGCCCGGCCCGTCGGGACGCGCCCGGCAGGCGATGGCGCCGCCGTGGCGGGTGACGATGGTCCGGCAGATCGAGAGCCCCAACCCGCTGCCCCCGTAGCGGTCGTCGCCGGCATGGGCGCGGTGGAATCGTTCGAAGATCCGGTCGCGCTCGGCCTCGGGGACGCCGATGCCGTGGTCGGCCACGACCACCTCGAGCCGGTCGCCGCGGCGGCTGCCGTGCACCTCCACCCGGGCGCGTTCGCCCGGCGTCACGTACTTGACGGCGTTGCCCACCAGGTTCACGAGCAGCTGGCGGATCAGCTCGGGGTCGGCCAGCACCGGCGGCAGGTCGCCGACGCGGAGGTCGAGGTCCTGCTCCAGGTCGTCCTCGAGGTCCAGGGCGACGGCGCGCAACAGGCCGTCCTGCCCGTCGAGCACGAGCGGCTGCAGGTTCAGCTCCCCACCCTCTGCCGTGGCCTGGTCGAGCAGGTCGCTCACCAGGTCCCGCAACCGGTCGGTGGAGGAGCGGGCCCGCTGCAGGGCGACGGCGGCGCGGGTGACGGCGGCGTCGTCGGGGTCCTCCTCGAGCATGGTCAGGGCCAGGTCGAGCCAGCCGCGCAGCGCCGTCAGCGGGTTGCGCAGGTCGTGCGCGGCTACTCCGGCGAACTCGGCCAGGCGCTGGACGGCGCGCCGGTGCTCGGTCACGTCGCGGTAGACCACCAGCGAGCCGCGCCGCTCACCCAGCTCCTGGCCACCGCTCAACGAGGCCGCGGTCACCGCGAGGATCCGCTGCTCGCCGTCGGGGCGCTCCAGGGCGAGGTCCTGGGCGGCGAGCCTGCCCTCGGCCAGCACGCGTCGCGCCGGGTGGTCGCCATCGGCGACGACGCCGCCGGAGAGGTGGTGCAGCGCCACCTCCGCGGTGTGCTGGGCGCCCAGGCGCGGAGCGTGGCCCACCAGCGTGCGGGCGGCTGCGTTGCTGCGCACCACGGCACCGTCGGCGTCGCTGACGACGAGGGCCTCGGCCATCGACTCGGTCATGGTGTCGAGCAGCTCGGCGCGGGCGGTGGTCTGCGCGTGCAGGTGGTCGAGGTCGGCGGTGAGCGCGTCCCGCCGGTCGCGACCCGTGGCCACCGCGAGCACCGTCAGCAGGAGCAGCAGCAGGAACATCTCGGTGACCAGGGCAGCCAGGTCGGCGTCCCCGACGTTGCTGAACGGTCCGTCGCCCGCGCGGGTGAGGGCGATCGCGACCATCCCCAGCACGGTGGTGTGCGTGACGGCCGCCAGCGTCGAGAAGCGGGTGGCGGCCCAGACGCCGAGGCTGATCAGAACCCAGGCCATCGGGACCGTCTGCTGGGTGAACGCCAGGGTGTAGGCGACCACGGAGACGGTGACGAGGGCGACGGCCTCGACGGGTCCAGCGCGCACGACGGCCGCCGGCGGCCGCTCGCCCCGGCGACGCTGGTCGAGCCGCTCCCAGACCAGGTGACCGAGGATCCCGACCAGCACCAGACCCGTGAGGTTGCGACCCCACCACACGAGCGACTCGACGGCGCCCGGCCGCTCGCCGAGCGCCACCGCCAGGCCGAGGCCGAGCAGGGCGGCCGCGCCCGTGCCCAGCACGACCGCGCAGATGCCGCGCACCAGCGCGGCCGGCGCGTGCAGGCTGCCGACGCCTCCGGTGCCGAGGACGCCGGGAACCCAGCGCCGCACCAGCAGGACGCAGGCGAGCGACTGCGTCGTGGTGGTGACCACCAGCGGTACCGCCAGCGTGGTGGGGGTCTCCGCGACGGCGAGGGCGCACGCCTGCACGAGCATGACGACGCCCAGGCACGCGCTCATGGCCGGCACGGTCGGAGGACTGGAGAGCAGCCACAGGAACGCCACCCCGGCCGCGGCCACCACCAGGCCGAACGTGCCTCCCTCGGGCACGGACGCCCGGTTGACGAGCACCAGCAGACCGAAGCTCGTGGCCCACGCGACGCCGACGAGCAGACGCCGCGGCAGCGGCGCGCCGTCGTCGGTCGTCGCCGGCGCCTCGGCTGTCGAGGCGCCCACGGGCTCGGCCGTCACGACGGCGCCCGCCGCCCCGGGTGCGGGCCCGTGGCCCGTCCCCTCCTGCTGTACCACCACGCCGGCTCCCCCCTGTGACGTCGGCACCCACCGCTCAGGCGGGAGCCGCCCCGTGGCCGCCACGCGGACCGCCGTGGTCTGGTTGCTGTGCTGTCTCTCGCGCCGCCTCGCGTGCCGGGCTCAGCTGGTCGACGAGCGCACGCACCCGGGTCAACCGCTCGGTGGCGGCGTCGTGGTCACCGGTGCGCAGGTGGGCACCCAGCCCGGCGAGCGCGGCGTCCAGGCGGTCCCAGCCGTCGCCGCGCCAGCCGACGGCGGCCGCCTCCTCGGGCGGGGCGGGAGCCGGCGCCTCCGACGCGCCGGCGGGCGAGGCGGCGGGCGAGGCGGCGGCCACCCAGCGGTAGCCGATGCCGGACTCGGTGCGCACGTAGGTCGGCCGTGCCGCGTCGTCGTCGAGCTTGCCGCGCAGCGTGCGCACGTGCTGGCGCAGCGTGGCCTGCGTCTCGGCGCCGTGGTTGGCGTCCCACACCTGGCTGACCAGCCAGCGGTGCGTGAGCAACCGCCCGGGCTGGCGGGTCAGCGCCTCCAGCAGGCGCCACTCGATCGAGGTCAGTCGCACCTCGACTCCGCCGACCAGCAGCTGGTGCAGGGCGGTGTCGAGCGTCACCTCCCCGAAGTGGCGGCGGGGGGAGGCGGCGTCGTCGTGGCCCGTGCTGCGCCGCGAGACCGCGCGCAGGCGGGCCGCGAGGTCCCCGGCGTCGAAGGGCTTGTGCAGGAAGTCGTCCGCGCCGGCGTCGAGCGCGTCGACGCCGACGCCGCGGCGGGAGGTGCCCGAGAGCACCAGCACGGGCACCTCGGTCCAGTCCCGCAGGCGCCGGATCACCTCGAGGCCGGTCATGTCGGGCAGCCCGAGGTCGAGCACCACCAGGTCGGGGTC
The DNA here is from genome assembly GCF_039542785.1 of Nocardioides nanhaiensis. Lineage (NCBI taxonomy): Bacteria > Bacillati > Actinomycetota > Actinomycetes > Propionibacteriales > Nocardioidaceae > Nocardioides > Nocardioides nanhaiensis. The sequence goes on along the minus strand of NZ_BAABIM010000002.1, from coordinate 999,401 downwards.
CTCGCTCGCCACCAGGTCGAGGCCCGCGCCACCCGTGCGAGCGCCCAGGGAGTCGTAGCCGAACCGTTGCAGGAAGGCGTGCAGGACGTCGGTGGTCTCCTGCTCGTCCTCGATCACCAGCACGGTCGCCACGGCGCCACGGTAGTGCCGAGAGCGGGGCTCGCGAGGGATTGCTTCACAACCTCTTCACACCTCACCGTCCACAAACCTTGGACGCGAGGCGCCGACGACCGAGACTCAGGGGGTGACCCACGTGCTGGTGGCCGACGACGAGGCCGACATCCGCGACCTGGTCACGTTTGCCCTCGAGGCGGTCGGCTTCCGGGTCACCGCGGTGGCCGACGGCGCCGCGGCGCTCGAGCTGCTGCAGGGCGGCGGCATCGACGCCGTCGTGCTCGACAACTCGATGCCGGTGATGACCGGGCTCGAGGTGCTCGAGGCGATGGACGACCTGCCTGCCGAGGGTCGTCCGGCGCTGCTGATGATCTCGGCCATGGCGGCGCGCGCCGACGTCGACCGCGCCCGTCGCGCCGGCGCCGACGACTTCCTCTCCAAGCCGTTCGAGATGCGGGTGCTCTCGCGCCGGGTGCGCGAGCTCGTCGCCGACCGCGCGGCGGGCGGGCCCGCCCCCGTCTGACCAGCCGTCTGACCAGGGGTCCGACACGATGGAGCGGTGAGCCCCTCCTCCCCCCGCGCCCGCGACGCCGTCGTCGTCGGCTCCGGCCCCAACGGCCTGGCCGCCGCCGTCACCCTCGCGCAGGCCGGGCACCGCGTCACCGTGCTGGAGGCGGCGGACGAGATCGGCGGTGGCACCCGGACCGCCGAGCTGACCCTGCCCGGTCTGCCGCACGACGTCTGCTCGGCGGTGCACCCGCTCGGCGTGGGCTCGCCGTTCTTCTCCTCCCTGCCGCTGGCCGAGCACGGCCTGGTGTGGCGCTGGCCGGAGGTCGACATGGCACACCCGCTCGACGACGGCTCGTGCCCGGTGCTGCTGCGCGACCTGAAGCGCACCTGCGCCGGCCTGGGCGAGGACGCGACGGCGTGGCGGCAGGTCTTCGGCCCGGTAGCGCGCAGCTTCGACGCCGTCGCGGCCGAGGTGCTGGGACCGATGCTGCACGTGCCCCGCCACCCGCTGGCGCTCGCCCGCTTCGGGCTGCGGGCGGGCCTGCCGGCCACCGTGCTGGCGCGCCGCTTCCGCACCCCGCAGGCGCGCGCCCTCTTCGCCGGGTCGGCCGCCCACGCCTACCAGCCGCTCAGCGGGCTGGCCACCGCCGCCGTCGGCGTGGTGCTGACCGCCGCGGGCCATGCGCGGGGGTGGCCGGTGGCCGAGGGCGGCTCGGCCGCGATCAGCCGCGCCCTCGCCTCGCTGCTCACCTCTCTCGGCGGCACGGTGGTGACCGGCCACCGCGTGCGCTCGCGCGCGGACCTGCCGGCCGCCGACGTCACGCTGCTCGACACGGGGCCGGGGGCCGCGGCCGAGATCCTGGGCGACGCCCTGCCCTCGGGCACCCGCAAGGCCTACCGGCGGTTCCGCTACGGCGCCGCGGCCTACAAGGTCGACCTGGCCGTGCGCGGCGGTGTGCCGTGGAGCGCGCCCGAGGCGCGGCGCGCCGGCACGGTGCACGTGGGCGGCACGCTCGAGCAGGTGGCCGCCGCCGAGGCCGACGCCGCCGCCGGGCGGATGCCGGAGCGACCGTTCGTGCTGGTGGCGCAGCAGTCGGTGGCCGACCCCACGCGCGTGCGCGACGACGTGCACCCGGTGTGGGCCTACGCGCACGTCCCGAACGGCTACGACGGTGACGGGTCGCCCGACCCGGTGCTCGACCAGATGGAGCGCCTGGCCCCCGGGCTGCGCGAGCGCGTCGTCGGCGTCTCGGTGCGCACGGCCACCCAGCTGGAGGCCGACAACGCCAACTACGTGGGCGGCGACATCGCCGGCGGCAACAGCGACCTGCGCCAGCTGCTGGCCCGGCCGCGGGTCTCGCCGGACCCGTATGCCACCGGCGTCCCCGGCGTCTACCTGTGCTCGGCCTCCACCCCGCCCGGCGCCGGCGTGCACGGCATGTGCGGCTACCGCGCCGCCACCAGCGCCCTGCGCCACCTCGCCGGCTGAAAAACCACCTGACGCCCGCGCGGCCCGGCTGGGAGGGTGCGCGGGTGCTCGAGGACTGGTGGCCCCTGTTCGGACTCGTCCTGCGCACCCCGCGCGTCGAGCTGCGCCTGCCGCGCGAGCCCGAGGTGGTCGCCTTGGCGGAGCTGGCGGCCGACGGCGTGCACGCCCCCGGTGAGCGGCCCTTCCTCACCCCGTGGACCGAGGCCGGTCCCCTCGCCCGGGCCCGCGAGGTGCTGGGCGGGCACTGGGAGCGGATGGCGGACTGGCAGCCCGAGGTGTGGCGGCTGGGTCTCGGGGTGTTCGGCGTCGACGACGGGGAGCCGCGGGGGATGGTCACCCTGCGGGCCACGGAGTTCGCCAGCCGGCGCGAGGTCAGCACCTCCTCGTGGCTCGGCCTCGCGCACCACCGGCGCGGGTACGGCACCCAGGCCCGCGTCGCGCTGCTGACCCTCGCCTTCGACCACCTGGGCGCGGCGTGCGCCACCACCGAGGTCTTCCCGGACAACGCCGCCTCCCAGGGGGTCTCGCGTGCCCTCGGCTACGAGCACGACGGCATCTCGCGCGACGTGCGCGAGGGCGAGGTGCTCGTCTCCGACCGGCTGCGGCTGTGGCGCACCACGTGGGACGAGCCCGACCGCCGCGCCACCCGCCCCGCCGTACAGGTGCTCGGCCTCCAGCCCTGCCGGGAGCTGTTCGGCCTCGCCGACCCGTCGTGAGTGCGCACGGCTCACCCGTCGACCCGTCGTGAGTGCGCACGGCTCACCCGCTGACCCGTCCCTTCTGCGCACAGGTCGGCGACCCACCCGTCCCTTCTGCGCACAGGTCGGCGACCCACCCGTCCGCCCGCGCGCCGGGTCAGCGGATGGTCAGGGGCAGCGAGGTACGGGGCTGAAAGGCGAAGGCGGCGCCGCCGCTGAAGCGCGTGACGGCGACGGCGGGGTGCTCGGGGGCGGGGTCGGAGCGGCGGACCACGGTGGCGGTCCACTCCTCGGGGTCGCCCTGCAGCTCGACGTCGAGACGGGGGTCGACGGCGCGCACGATCGCCCGCAGCGGCTCGGGGGAGTGCGGCCCCGTCAGGGCGAGCCAGCCGCCGTCCTCGTGGGCGGGCGAGGCCGCGACGCGCACGGTTGCGCCGTCGCGCTCGAGCGCCACGTAGGCGGCCGGGTTCAGCGCGGGGTGGAGCGCGAGCACCCGGGCGGCGTCCTCGGTCGAGCGACCCAGGTCGAGCAGCGGCGCGAGCGCGCGGTGCAGCCGCTCGGCGGTGAGACCGGCGTGGCCCACGAGCTGCTGGAGCACCACGTGGCGGCGCTGGTCCGCGGTGGCGCGCTCGGCCACCGCGGCGTGGAAGGCCAGGTTGAGCAGGTGCATCTGCAGCACCACCTCGTCGGCGATGCGCGCCAGCGCGGAGGCCGAGAAGGTGGCGAAGTCGACGTCGGCCACCAGGGGGCCGGAGTAGTCGGCCGCGCCGTCGTCGGGTCCGCGGCTCGGGTCGATCGGGTCGAGCTCGAGCGTCGCCGCCCGGGTGCGCGCGTTGACGGCGAGCAGGGGCGTCGGCTGCGCGGGCTCGGCGTCGTCGTCGATCCGCACGGTCCAGGCGCAGTGCGGCGCACGGTCGGCGGGGGTGCGGGGCGGCCGGTGGACCGGCCGGACCTGGGCGTGCGGGTTGGTGGCGACCGCGGTGGCGTCGAAGGTGGGGTCCTCGATCTCGTGGCACATGCGGCGCACGTAGTCCTCGCCCATCGGCTCGACGTCGAGCAGGGCGCCGCAGTGGTCGAGGTGGAACTCGCCGTGGGTCTCGTCGTGCACGGTGTAGCGGAAGTCCATGAACTGCGGCGGGGCGCCGATCTCGAGCTGCATGCCCTTGAAGATGGTCGTGACGCCGGTGCCCTCGAAGCGCAGCGCCCGCTGCATGCGCTGCGTGTAGATGGGACTGGCGGCCGCCCACTCCTCGATGGCGACCTCGGTCATCCCGTCCGGGCCGAGGGCGGCGATGCAGTGCGCCATGCCGGAGCGGTCGATCAGGTGACCGGTGAGCAGCAGCTCGGGCACCAGCACCGCGAGCTGCGCGCGGGTGAGGTCGGCGTAGCGGCTCGACATCGGACCTCCGGTAGAACAGGTTCCACTGACACGCCAGTTATAGACACCTGTCCAGCCACTTGTCCATCGCGGTCGCCGAGGTGGCGCCGGCGCGGCGCGGTGCGAGCATGGCGCCGTGAGCTCCGAGGCCCTGCCCACCCGCACGGGCGCGACCGCGCCGCCGGACCGCGCCGCCCTGCAGCGGCGCACCCTGGCGACGGTGGCGCTCAGCCAGGTGCTCGGCGGCGCCGGCATCGCGGCGGGCATCACCGTGGGGGCGCTGCTGGCCGAGCAGCTGCTGGGCAGCGGCGGGCTGGCCGGTGTGCCGACGGCGCTCTTCACGCTCGGCTCCGCGCTGAGCGCCTACCTGGTGGGCCGCCTGACCCAGGTGCGCGGACGACGGCTGGGGCTCGGCCTGGGCTTCGCGGCCGGCGCGCTGGGGGCGGCCGGCGTCGTGGTGGCGGCCGTGCTCGGCTCGGTGGCGCTGCTGCTGCCCGCCCTGTTCGTCTACGGCGCGGGCACCGCCACCAACCTGCAGGCCCGCTACGCCGGTACCGACCTGGCGCTGCCCGAGGAGCGCGGCACCGCCGTCAGCACCGCCCTGGTCTTCACGACGCTCGGTGCCGTGGCCGGCCCGAACCTGGTGGGTCCGCTGGGGCGGCTCGCGGAGTCGGTGGGGCTGCCCGCGCTCTCGGGGCCCTTCGTGCTGGCCTCGGTGGCCTACGGCGCGGCCGGCCTGGTGATCTGGGTCCGGCTGCGACCCGACCCGTTCCTGGTCGCGCGCGAGCTGGACGCCGTCGCGGAGCCCACGGCCGGTGTCGGGGCTCCCGAGCTGCCCGCCTCCGGGGTCCCGGACGACACGCTTCCCCGCGGTGTGATCGTGGGCGGCACGGTCATGGTGCTCACCCAGGTCGCGATGGTGGCGATCATGACGATGACGCCGGTGCACATGCGCGACCACGGCCACGGCCTGCCCGCCGTCGGTCTGGTGATCAGCCTGCACGTGGCCGCGATGTTCCTGCCCTCGCTGGTCACCGGTCGCCTGGTCGACCGGGTGGGGCGGGTGCCGATGGCCATCGCCTCCGGCGTCGTGCTGCTGCTCGCGGGCGTGACGGCGGCGCTGGCGCCGGGTGACTCGCTGGCCATGCTGGTGCTCGCGCTGGTGCTGCTGGGCCTGGGCTGGAACATCGGCCTGATCGCCGGCACCACGCTGGTCGTGGACGCCACCCACCCGGGCAACCGCGGTCGCGTGCAGGGCAGCCTCGACGTGCTGGTGGCGCTGGGCGGTGCGGGTGGCGGCGCGGCCTCGGGCGTCGTGGTGGCCGGCACCGGGTTCAGCACCCTGGCGCTCGCCGGCGGCGTGCTCGCGCTGCTGCTGGTGCCCGTGGTGCTGTGGTCGCGCCAGGAGGCGTCCGCGCGCTCCTGAGGAGCTGCCGTGAGGTGACACACGCTCGCCTCCGACGGCGGTCGCGGAGCCGGTCACGGGGTACCTGTCGTGTGCCACAGAACGTGGACACCACGACCGAGACACCACCGATCAGGGAGGAACTCCGTGACGACCACGGTCCCCGCACTGTCCGTCAAGTCCGCCGACGACACCTTCAAGGCCGTCCACCTCGAGCGGCGCGACCTGCGCCCGGACGACGTGCGCATCGACATCAGCTACGCCGGCATCTGCCACTCCGACATCCACACCAAGCGCGAGGAGTGGGGCCGCGCCCGCTTCCCGCTGACCCCCGGCCACGAGATCGTCGGCACCGTCGCCGAGGTCGGCGACCAGGTGACCGGCTTCTCCGTGGGCGACACGGTCGGCGTCGGCTGCTTCGTCGACTCCTGCATGGAGTGCGCCGCGTGCAAGGACGGCGAGGAGATGTTCTGCGAGCAGGGCGTCATCCAGACCTACGGCGCGAAGGACCGCCACGGCGAGATCACCTACGGCGGCTACAGCCAGCAGGTCGTCGTGCGCGACCACTTCGTCGTGCGCGTGCCCGACAGCCTCGACGCCGCCGCGGCCACGCCGCTGCTGTGCGCCGGCATCACCACCTACAGCCCGCTCAAGCGCCACGGCGTCACGCAGGGCACCAAGGTCGGCGTCGTCGGCCTGGGCGGCCTGGGCCACGTGGCCGTCAAGATCGCCGCCGCGATGGGTGCCGAGGTCACGGTGCTCAGCCGCACCGACGCCAAGGCCGAGGACGGCAAGAAGTTCGGGGCCACGCGCTACGTCGCCACCGCCGAGGAGGGGGCGCTGGACGAGCTGGCCGGCAGCCTCGACCTGATCCTCAACACCGTCGGCTCCGCCGTCGACCTCGACTCCTTCCTGGGTCTGCTGACGCGTGGCGGCACCATGGTCAACCTCGGTGCCCCCGAGGAGGCGCTCGAGGTGGGCGCGTTCTCGCTGCTCACAATGCGTCGCGCGGTCGAGGGCTCGATGGTCGGCGGCCTGCCCGAGACCCAGGAGATGCTGGACTTCTGCGCCGAGCACGGCATCACGGCCACCGTCGAGGTCATCAACGCCGACCAGGTCGACGAGTACTACGACAAGGTCGTCGAGGGCGACGTGCGCTACCGCGCCGTCATCGACGTCAGCACGATCCAGGCCTGACGGCGGCCGCCGGCACGTGCGGCGGCAGGTCCGGTAGCAACGGGCGGGGTGCCAGACAGTACTGAAAGACGTACTCTGGTACTCCGCCCGTTCTCGTCGTCCGCCGGAGGTTCCTCATGCCCGCACGCCGCACCCTGGCCAGCCAGGAGCACGCCGACCTGCTCACCCTCGTGCGTGAGATCTGCCGCGACGAGCTGGCGCCCCGCGCCGCGGAGGCCGAGGCCGAGGCGGTCTTCCCCCGCGAGGTGTTCCGGCTGCTCGGCAAGACCGGTCTGCTCGGGCTGCCCTACTCCGAGGAGGAGGGCGGGGGCGGGGTGCCCTACGAGGTGTACCTGCAGGTGCTCGAGGAGATCGCCGCGGTCTGGGCCTCGGTCGGAGTCGGCGTCAGCGTGCACGCGCTCTCGTGCTTCGGCCTCTCCACGCGCGGCACCGCCGAGCAGAAGCAGCGCTGGCTGCCCGAGATGCTCGCCGGCGACCTGCTCGGCGCCTACTGCCTGAGCGAGGCGCACGCCGGCTCCGACCCCGCCGCCATGCGGACCACGGCGCGCCGTGAGGGTGACGAGTACGTGATCGACGGCGCCAAGGCCTGGACGACGCACGGTGGCGAGGCCGACTTCTATAAGGTCATGGCGCGCACGTCACAGGAGCGCAACGGCATCTCGTGCTTCCTGGTGCCGGCCGACGCCCCGGGCCTGCGCGCCGACAACCCCGAGCGCAAGATGGGCCTCACCGGCTCGACCACCGCCACCATGCTCTTCGAGGGCGTGCGCGTGCCCGCCGAGCGACGCCTGGGGGAGGAGGGCGACGGGCTCAAGATCGCGCTGGCGGGCCTCGACGCCGGCCGCCTCGGCATCGCCGCCTGTGCCGTCGGGCTGGCGCAGGGGGCGCTCGACGCAGCCCTGGCCTACGCCCAGCAGCGCGAGGCGTTCGGGCAGCGGATCATCGACCACCAGGGCCTCTCCTTCGTGCTCGCCGACATGGAGGCCGCCGTCGCCTCCGCGCGCGCGACGACCCTGCACGCCGCGCGGCTCAAGGACGCCGGCCTGCCGTTCGGCCGCGAGGCCTCGATCGCCAAGCTGGTGGCCACCGACCACGCGATGAAGGTGACCACCGACGCCGTCCAGGTGCTCGGCGGCGTCGGGTACACCCGCGACTTCCCCGTGGAGCGCTACATGCGCGAGGCGAAGGTGATGCAGATCTTCGAGGGCACCAACCAGATCCAGCGGATGGTGATCGGCCGCCACCTCGACCGCGACAACACCGGCACCATCGCCCAGGCTGCGCCGTCGGTGTGAGCCGCGGCGTGGCTCCGACGGGGGTGTCGAGGTCGCCCCGGCACGCGGAGCTGGTGGAGCAGCTGGCCGAGCTGTTCCTGGCCGAGGGCTTCGCTGCGTTCGGCGTCGGCGACCTGGCAGCGCGGCTGCGCTGCTCGCGCAGCACGCTCTATCTCGTGGCGCCCAGCAAGGAGCAGCTGGTGCAGGTGGTGCTGCGCGCGTGGTTCCGCGGTGCCGCCGAGCGGATCGAGGCGCGCGTGGCCCGCGCCGGCGGACCGGCCGCGGCCCTGCGCACCTACCTGAACGCCGTCGCCGAGGAGCTCGCCCCGGCCTCGCCGGCGTTCTACGCCGACCTGGCGGCCCACCCCCCGGCCGCCGCCGTCTACGCGGAGAACACCGAGCACGCAGCGCGACGGGTGCAGGAGCTGGTGCGTGACGGCGTGCGCGCCGGCGAGCTGCGGCGCGTGGACGCCGCCTTCGTCGGGGCGGCGGTAGCCCAGCTGATGCACGCCATCCAGCGCGGCGCCATCGGCGAGGCCACCGGGCTCGACGACGCGCGCGCCTACCGCCGCCTGGCCGACCTGGTGCTCGACGGGCTCCGGGTGCGGTCGGGCTGACCGGCGCCGACCCCTATCCTGGGGGCATGCCCGCGCCGTCGTCCTCCTCCCCGATCCGCGTCGCGGTGGTGAACGACTACGAGCTGGTGGTGGCCGGTGTCGCCGCCGTGCTCGCGCGGCACGCCGAGCAGGTGCGCGTCGTCGAGCTCGACAGCCGCCTGCCGGTGGCCTCCGACGTCGACGTGGTGCTCTACGACTCCTTCGGCCAGCCGCAGGGCGAGATGATCGACGTCCCGGGGCTCGTCTCGAGCCCCGACGCCCGGGTGCTGATCTTCAGCTGGAACGTGCAGCCCGAGCTGGTCGAGGCCTCGCTGAAGGCCGGTGCGGCCGGCTACGTCTCCAAGAGCGCCGACGGCGAGGCGCTGGTCGACGCCATCCAGCGCGTGCACCGGGGTGAGACCGTGCGCCCCGCCGACGAGCCGGTGGAGCAGCCGGTCGTGGGTCGCTGGCCCGGCGAGGAGCAGGGGCTGAGCCCGCGCGAGGCCGAGGTGCTGGCGCTGATCTGCCAGGGGCTCAGCAACCAGGAGATCACCGAACGCGCCTACATCGGGCTCAACACCGTCAAGACCTACATCCGCAGCCTCTACGCCAAGATCGGCGTCGAGAGCCGCACCCAGGCCGTGCTGTGGGGCGTCGACCACGGGTTCCGACCCGACCGGTCGCGTCGTCTGCTGCACGACGCCGACAACGGCTGAGGTCGGGACGCCGCAGGTCCCACGCGCCCCACCCGTCACTGCTTTACCCGGTTGGCCGGTGATGGTGCGACTTGTCGGCCTGAATATTGGCCGACAAGCGTGGAGGTACCCGGCCGACCGGGTAGATCCCCGCTAAGCGCCGGACGCCCCCGGCACCGCAGCCGGCCGGTAGTGCGCGACGACACCGCGGGGGAAGGTGCGCACCTCCTGCAACGCCAACCCCAGGCGCGCGGCGTCGGGTCCGAGCGCGTCGACCTGCGCCTCGGTGCCCAGCTGCAGCAGCACCGAGCCACCGGGCAGCAGCGCCCCTGCGGCCACCTGCAGGCACACCACCGCGACGTCGAGGCCGGCCGGGCCGCCGTCGATGGCTCGCAGGGGGTCGCGGGGGTGCTGGCCGGTGAGGTCGGAGGGCACCCACGGCGGGTCGGCCTGCACCAGCGCGAACCGCTCGCGCGGCGTCAGCGCCTCCTCCAGCGGGCTGCAGCGCACCTCCACCCGGCCGTCGCCGCCGCGGGCGGCGGCGTTGGTGCGCGCCCAGGCGCACGCGACAGGGTCGGCGTCGACCATCACCAGCGCGCGGCCCGCGCCGAGGGCGGTGAGCAGACCGATCTGGCCGGCGCCGGCGCAGAGCTCCAGCACGTCGCCGCGGGGCCCGGCGGTCAGCAGGGCGGCGCCCCACTCGGCCTGGGCGGTCGTCCACGGACGCGGCTCGAGCACGCGGTCGTCCCAGCCGATGCGCAGCGGACCGAACTCGGTGGAGCGAGGGGCGCCGGGGCGGGGGGCGGCCGGACGCGGTGGTCCGGGCAGGGGGGCGGTGGGCTGGGCGTCCATCGTTCCACCCTGCCCGGGTGGCCGCACCTGCCACACCGCCCGAAAGGGCGAGTGGGAGGTCGGGTCGCCGCTCACCCGTGCGGGTGGGTGCGGGACGTGGCCGGAGGGGGACTGGCCCGCCATGCGATGCCCCACTGCCCGGGGTCGGCTCTCGAGCGCGGTGCGCGAGGCACTGCTGGCCGACCGCCCCCTCGACGCCGATCCGGACCACCGCCTCGACCCCGGCCCCACCGCCGACGACGAGGGCGACCGGCAGCTCGCGCTGTGGATGCTCTTCGAGCTGCACCACCGGGGGTTCGAGGACGTGCCCGACGACGCCGAGTGGCGCCCGGACCTGCTGGCCCTGCGGCGCGACCTCGAGCGCGACCTCGAGGCCCGCTGGCGCGAGCTCGCGGCGCCGCTGCTGGCCGAGCACGCCGCGCAGGCCACCGGCGACCTCGCGACCGACTTCTTCGCGCTGTGCGAGGCCGACACCGGCCCCTCGGTCGCCGAGTTCGTGCGCCGCCGCGCCACCACCGAGCAGCTGCACGCGGTGCTGCGGCAGCGGTCGGTCTACCACGGCAAGGAGCAGGACGCGGCCATGTGGGCCGTGCCCCGCCTGGACGACGAGCCGACCGCGCACCTGCTCGCCGTCGCCTACGACGAGTACGGCAACGGCTCACCCGACCAGGTGCACAGCCGTCTGTGGGCGGGCGGCCTGCGTGCCGCCGGTGTCGACGACGCCTACGGCGCCCACGTGGGCGAGGCGGTGCCGGAGGTGCTGGAGCAGAACAACCTGATGGCGATGCTCGGCCTGCAGCGCCGGCTGCTGCCCGCGTCGCTGGGCCACCTCGCCGCGTTCGAGGTGACCAGCGCCCTGCCCTCGCAGCAGTGGGTGCGCGGGCTCGAGCGCCTCCGCGCGCCCGAGGAGCTGACCGGCTACTTCCGCGAGCACGTGCTGGCCGACTCGGTGCACGAGCAGGTGGCCGTGCGCCAGCTGCTCGGCAGCTACCTGGGGGGGGCGCCCGACCGGCGCGACGACGTGTTCTGGGGTGGCGCGGTGTGCCTGCTGGCCGAGGGGCGCGCCGGTGCTGCGGTGCTGCGGGCCGTCGGTGCGGACGAGCACGAGGTGGCGGCGTGAGCGCCCCGCGCTGCGCGGTGCTGCTGTGCGCGGACGGACCGCTGGTGGTGCGCGGTCCGGTCACGGTGGAGGACGAGCAGGGCGCGGTGCACACCAGCGAGCGCTCGGTGGTGGCGCTGTGCCGCTGCGGGCTCTCCGCGCAGCGCCCCTGGTGCGACGGCACCCACAAGCGCGCCGGTGCCTCGGGCGGCTGACCGGCTGGGCAGCGGGCGGCCATGATGGGGGCGTGACGACGCCCAGCGACCCGGCCGGCCCCCGCCTCCTCGACGGCGGCCTCTCGACGGCCCTGGAGCAGCGCGGCCACGACCTCTCCTCGCGCCTGTGGACCGCGCGGCTGCTGCTGGAGCAGCCGGCCGAGGTGGCCGCCGTGCACGAGGCCTACTACCGCGCGGGTGCCGACGTCGCCACGACCGCCTCCTACCAGGCCAGCGTGCCCGGGCTGGTGGCTGCGGGCGTCGGCGAGCGCGAGGCGCGGGAGGTGGTGCGCAGCGCGGTGCGGGTCGCCGTCGAGGTGCGCGACCGGCTCGCGGCCGAGCTCGGCCGTCCGCTGCTGGTGGCCGCCTCGGTGGGCCCCTACGGCGCGCACCTGGGCGACGGGTCGGAGTACCGCGGCCGCTACGGCGTCGGCGCCGCGGCGCTGCGCGACTTCCACGGCCCGCGCCTGGAGCTTCTGGCCGCCGAGCAGCCCGACCTGGTCGCCGTCGAGACCGTGCCGGACGCCGAGGAGGCCGAGGTGCTCGTGCCGCTGCTCGCCGAGCTGGGCCTGCCGGCCTGGTTCGGCTACTCGGTGGCCGGGGGCGCCACGCGGGCCGGTCAGCCGCTCGAGGAGGCGTACGCGGTGCTCGCGGGCTGTCCCGCGCTGGTGGCGGCTGGTGCCAACTGCTCGGCCCCGCGCGAGGTGGGTGAGGCGCTCGCCGTCGCGGCACGCGTGACGGGGCTGCCCGGTGTCGGCTACCCCAACCGCGGCGAGACCTGGGACGCCGAGGCCAAGCAGTGGCGCGGCGACGGCGGCTTCGACGTCGCCACGGTCGCGAGCTGGGCCGCTGGGGAGGACGCGGCCGCGTTCGTCGGTGGCTGCTGCCAGGTGGGCCCGGCCGACATCGCCGACCTGCGGGTCGCCCTGTCCGCGGAGCGTGGTCGACCCCTGGCAGGCTGACCAGGTGCGCGCCTGGGTGTTCGAGGAGTTCGGTGGTCCGCTCGAGCTGCGCGAGGTGGCCGACCCCGGCTGCCCCGCGGACGGCGTCGTGGTGCGGGTGGAGGCCACGGGCCTGTGCCGCAGCGACTGGCACGCGTGGTCGGGGCACGACGACGGCGTCGCGCTGCCGCACGTGCCGGGCCACGAGCTCGCGGGCGTCGTCGTCGAGGTGGGCGCGCAGGTGCGTCGGCACCGGGTCGGCGACCGGGTGACCACGCCGTTCGTGCTGGCCTGCGGTGCCTGCGAGCCGTGCGCACGCGGCGAGGGTCAGGTGTGCGCGGCGCAGGAGCAACCCGGGTTCACCCGCTGGGGCTCCTACGCCGAGCTGGTCGCGCTGCCCCGCGCCGACGTCAACCTGGTGCCGCTGCCCGCCGAGCTCGGGTTCACCGAGGCCGCCCTGCTGGGCTGCCGGGTGGCCACCGCCCACCGCGCCGTCGTCGCCGTCGGCGGGGTGCGGGCCGGCGAGCAGGTGGTGGTGCACGGCTGCGGCGGCGTCGGTCTGTCGGCCGTGGCCGTCGCGGTGGGCCGGGGTGCGCAGGTGCTGGCGGTCGACCCGGCGCCGGCCTCGCGCGCGCTGGCCGAGCGGCTCGGGGCGCGCACCGCGCTGCCCGGCGAGGTGCCGCCCGCCGCCGCCGACCTCTCCCTCGACACCTTCGGCAGCCGCGCCACCGTCACCGCCTCGCTCGCCTGCCTTCGCCCGCGCGGCCGCCACGTCCAGGTGGGCCTGCTCGGCGGCGAGGACGCCGGCACCGGCGCGGACCTGGGCCAGGTGGTCGCGCGCGAGCTGCAGGTGCTGGGCAGTCACGGCATGGCGGCCGCCGACTACCCCGGCCTGCTCGCGGAGGTCGCGGCGGGCACGCTCGACGTCGCCGGACTGGTGCGGGCGCAGGTGCCCCTGGTCGACGCCGGACCGCTCCTGACGGCGCTGGGGGAGCCCGGCGCGGGCGCCGGCGGCATGACCGTGGTGCTGCCCCAGACCTGATCGGGACCCGGCCCACGGCCCGGTCGGGCGTGGGCGGGTCCCCGCGGTGGCGCCGGGGATGGTATGACCATCCTCATTCCCCGACCCCGACGAAGGTGGCAACCGATGGTCGACGTGGCGAAGGTCCTCGACGAGGCAGGCGTCAACAACCCGCACGTGCGTGAGTACGTGACCTACTGGGCCGGCATCACCGAGCCCGCGGCGATCGAGGTGGTCAACACCTCCGACGACGCCCGCCTGGTGGCGGAGGCGCTCGAGGCCGGGGAGCTCTTCCCGGCCGGTGAGGGCCGCTACTACTCGCGCAGCTACTTCAAGGACACGGCGCGCTCGGAGGAGCGCACGATCGTGGCCACCAGCGACGAGGGCGACCGCGGCACCTACAACAACTGGCGCGACGCGCAGGAGATGACCCAGGCGCAGACCGACCGCATGCGCGGGCAGTCGCGCGGCAAGACGATGTACGTCGTCCCTTACCTGATGGCGCCTCCCGGGTCGCCGCTGGAGCCCTACGCCGCCGGCGTGGAGCTCACCGACAACCGCCCCGTCGTGCTGCACATGATCCGGATGGCGCGCGTCGACGTCGCGCACCTGGAGAACCTCGAGGACCCCGCCACGTTCGTGCGCGCCGTGCACGTGACCGGCGACCTGGAGAACCTCGGCCAGGGCACGCCCGAGGACCAGCGCTACTTCGTGACGGTGGCCGACCAGCGCACGATCCTCCACTTCGGCTCCTCCTACGGCGGCAACGCGCTGCTGGGCAAGATCGCCCACGGGCTGCGCCAGGCCTGCTACGACGGCCGCGCCTCGGGTCGCTTCCTGGCCGAGCAGTTCATGCTGCTCGGCATCGTCGACAAGCAGACCGGCGCCAAGTACCACATCTGCGGCGGCTTCCCGAGCGCCTCGGGCAAGACCAACCTGGCGATGACGCTGGCACCCGACGCGCTCGGCGACCGCTACCACGTGGAGTTCTACGGCGACGACATCGCGTGGCTGTGGGTGGCCGACGACGGCCGCGTGCGCGCGATCAACCCGGAGTTCGGGGTGTTCGGCGTCGCCAAGGACACCAACGCCGCCACCAACCCCGGCGCGCTGGACTCCATCCAGCCCGGCAGCGGCGCGATCTTCACCAACGTGGCCTACAACCCGCAGACCGAGGAGGTCTGGTGGGAGGGCATGACGCCGGAGCCGCCCGCCGACGTTACCGGCTGGCAGGACTGGAAGGGCGAGCCGATCGCCGACCGCGCCGAGCGCGACGACTCGCCGTGGGCCCACCCCAACAGCCGGTTCACCACCACGCTGGCCAACGTGCCGAACGTGGCCGAGGACTTCGAGGCGCCGCAGGGCGTGCCGATCGACGCCATCATCTTCGGCGGCCGCACCCGCGACCGCGAGCCGCTGGTGCGGGCCATCACCGACCTCGCCGAGGGCGTCTACGACGGCCTGACCCTCGGCGCGGAGGCGACCTTCGCCGCCGACGGCCTCGACGGCCAGCTGCGCTACGACCCCATGTCGATGCGGCCCTTCATGGCCTACGCGGAGGCCGACTACGCCGCCCACTGGCTGAGGATCATCGGACAGGCCACGGACCAGCCGGTCTTCGCGCACGTCAACTGGTTCCAGCGTGACGCCGAGGACGGCCACTTCCTGTGGCCCGGCTACCGCGAGAACCTGCGCCCGCTGCTGTGGCTGATGCAGTTCCGCGCCGGCGAGGTCAGCGGCCGCCCGACCCCGGTCGGCGTCGTCCCCACCGAGGAGGAGCTCGACCTCACCGGGCTCGACCTGCCGCGCGAGGACCTCGACCGCCTGCTCGGCATCGACCTCGAGCGCTGGCGCCAGGAGATGGGGTTCCGCGAGGAGCACCTGCGCCAGTTCGAGGGGCTGCCCGAGGAGATCTGGGAGGCCCACCGCCGGGTCGCTGCCGCGCTGGAGGCCGCCGAGTAGGCGGCTCGATCCAGGCTCAGCGGGGTGGCGCGCAGTCCCGGGTCCGGGTGGCCTGCGGCGTGCCGCCGAGCCCGCCGCAGTGCGTCAGCGCGTCGTCGACGTCCTGCGGCGCCGGTCGCCCTCCGTCGTCGGCGAGCACGTCGTCGCGGATGGTGAGCGCCGCGAGCAGCCCGCCGAGCACCAGCACCACCGCGGAGACCACCACCGCGGTGCCGAAGCCGGCGTCGAAGGCGGGCGGGTCGTCGTAGACCCGGCCGGTGAGCCCGGCGAGCGCGGGCACGGCGGCCACCGCGACGAGCCCGGCGGTGCGGGCGACGGCGTTGTTGACGCCGGAGGCCAACCCGGCGTGCTCGGCCGGGGCGGCGGCCAGCGCCGTCGCGGTGAGCGGGGAGACCATGATCGCGAGCCCGAGCCCGAAGACGAGCACCGCGGGCAGCACCTCGGTGAGGTACGCGGCGTCCGTGCCGACGCGCAGCATCAGCAGCGCGCCGACGGCGCAGACCACCGGCCCGGCCGTCATCTGGCGCCGTGGGCCGATCCGGGCCGCGAGGGCGCCCGAGCGGGCGGAGAGCAGCAGCATGACCACCGTGATCGGCAACGTGGCGACGCCGGCGGCGAGCGCGGTGTAGCCGCCCACCACCTGCAGCTGGATCACCAGGAGGAAGAACAGGGCCCCGAAGCCGCCGTAGACGACGAACGTGACGGCGTTGGCGGCCGAGAACTGCACGGAGCGGAACACCGAGAACGGCAGCATCGGCGCAGCGACCCGGCGCTCCACGGCCACGAACAGCGCCGCGGCCACCAGGCCGACAGCGGCCGCGGCGAGCACCCCCGTGCCCAGCCCCGTCTCGCCGGCCGAGGTGAGGGCGTAGGTGAGCCCGCCGAGCGTGAGGGCGCCGAGCAGCGCGCCGGCGACGTCGACGCCCCCGGTGGCCTCGGGGTCCCGGGTCTCGGGCACGTGCCGCCACGCCACCCAGACCACCAGGACCGCGAGCGGCGCGTTGATCAGGAACACCCAGCGCCACGAGACGACGTCGACGAGCCAGCCGCCGAGGAACGGCCCGGCCGCCGTCGCGACGCCGCCCAGCCCGGACCACGCGCCGATCGCGCGGGCCCTGTCCTCGGCCACGAACGACGCCTGGATCATCGCCAGGCTGCCGGGTGTGAGCAGTGCTCCGCCCACGCCCTGCAGTGCCCGAGCGGCCACCAGCACCTCGGCGGTGGGCGCGAGCCCGCACGCCAGCGAGGCGAGCGCGAACCACACGACGCCCACCACGAAGACGCGCCGCCGACCGAACCGGTCACCCAGCACCCCGCCCACCAGGATGAACGAGGCCAGGGTGAGGGCGTAGGCCGTGACCGTCCACTGCAGCGTGGTGAAGTCGGCGTCGAGGTCCTCGCCGATCGCCGGCAGCGCCACGTTGACGACGGTCGCGTCGATGCCGGCCATCGCCGAGCCCAGGATGGTCGCCAGCATCAGCCAGCGCCCGGCGGGGGAGCGGTAGGCGAGCGTGCTCATGGCAACCTCCTGGTGCGCCGGCCGACGGGCTGGACCGCCGTGCCCCGACCCGGGAGCACCGGGCAGCTCCGGATTGTTCCCGACGCGCGGGTCAGCGCACCAGCGTCGCCGGCAGCTGCTCCCACCCGCGCAGGATCCGGGTCGGCCGGCGGGCGGCGCCACGAGCGAGGGCGAGGTCGGGGAACCGGTCCCAGATCGCGCGCAGACCCACCTCGCCCTCCATCCGGGCGAGCGCTGCGCCGAGGCAGTAGTGCCGGCCGGAGGAGAAGGCCACGTGGTCGCCGGCGTTGGCCCGGGCGACGTCGAAGCTGTGCGGGTCGGTGAAGACCTCGGGGTCGCGGTTGGCGCCCGCCAGCAGGGTCGTGATCATCGACCCGCGGCGCACCGTGTGGCCGGCCACCTCGGTGTCGCGCTCGACGGTGCGGCCGGTGAGCAGCACGGGTGGGTCGAAGCGCAACACCTCGTCGACGGCGTTGGGCCACAGGCCGGGCTCGTCGAGGAGGCGCTGACGCTGCGCGGGGTGCTCGGCGAGCAGGGCGATGCCATTGCTGAGCAGGTTGACCGTGGTCTCGAATCCGGCCGCGAGCACGAGTCCGGCGGTGGCCTTGAGCTCGGCGTCGGTGAGCAGCGCGCCGTCGTCGTCCTGGGCGGTGACGAGCTGGCTCAGCAGGTCCTCGCCGGGGTCGCGGCGCACGGCGGCGATGTGCGTGGTGAGCCACTCCTCGAACTCGCGCAGGGCGCCCTCCACCTGGTGGAAGGTGCCCCGGGTGAGTCCCAGGTCGAGGCTCGGGGCGGCGGCGGTGCCGAATCGCAGCACTCGCTCGCGCTCGGCGGTGGGCACGCCGAGGATCTCCGCGATCACCGTGACCGGCAGCAGCGCGCAGTACTCGGCGACCAGGTCGACCGGCGTGTGCGGCGAGCGTCGGGCGCGGGCCTCGAGGTCGTCGAGCAGCTCGGTGGCGATCTGCTCGGTGCGGTCGCGCAGCCCCTGGACGGCGCGCACGCTGAAGACGCGGGTGACCAGCTTGCGGTAGCGGGTGTGGTCGGGCGGCTCGGTGACCAGCAGCGAGGGCGGGGTGAGCGGGCCGATCGGGGTGGAGGAGAACGCCCAGCGCGCCGCGCGCGACCACAGGCCCGAGTCGGGGGTGAACTCGACGCCGGAGCGCACGTCGTTGCTGGTGAGCACCTCCTTGACCACCGGCAGCGAGGTGGTCACGTAGGCGAACCGGGACTTGTGCAGCGCGCCCTGGGCGCGGATCTCCTCGATCAGGCGCCAGGTCTCGGCGTCGTCGGTGGCGGCGATGAACCGGCCGTGCAGGTCGCCGCTGCGCGCCGAGCTCTGCACGCCCATCCGGGGGAGCGCGTGGCCGAGCAGCCAGCGGGTCTCGCCGGCGGCCCGCTGCTCGAGCCGGTGCAGCACCGAGGGCAGGGCCGAGGGGAGGGCCGAGCGTCGCGGGGTCGGTGCCGCGGGGGTGGTGCGGGTCGTGAGCGTGGCCATGCCGGGCTCCTCGGGGGCTGCGGGTGGTGGCGACTACTCGATACCGAACGGTATCGAACCTGTTCCGTACTGTACGTCGCGATGGAGACCAACGGAAGTGGCGCCCGCCGTCGGCCCACCCGCGAGGAGGTCCGCGCCGCCCTGCTCGAGGCCGCCGCCCGCGTGTTCGCGCGCCAGGGCATCGACGGCGCCAGCGTCGACGACGTCGCGGCCGCCGCCGGGTTCACCAAGGGCGCGGTCTACTCCAACTTCGGCAGCAAGGACGGCCTCGTGGCGGCGCTGCTCGACGCCAAGGTCTCCACCTACCTGGTGCAGGGGCTCGACGCCGTGGCCGACACCGAGCGGCCGCTCGCCGAGCGTGCCCGCGCACTGGGCGACCGGCTCACCGCCGTCGACCAGGAGCAGGAGGACTGGACGCTGCTCTTCCTCGAGCTGTGGCAGCGCGCCGTGCGTTCCCCCGGCGGCCAGGAGGCCTTCCGACGACGCCGCCGCGAGCTGCACGCCGCCGTGACCCAGGCCGTCGTCGAGCACACCGACGGCGCCGGCATCCCCGCCACCCTGAGCCCCGACGAGCTGGCCACGCTGCTGATGGCGCTCACCAACGGCCTCGCGCTCGAGCGGCTGGGCGACCCCGCAGCAGTGCCCGACGACCTGCTGGGCCGGGTGCTGGCTCTGGTCATCGGGCGGGCTGAGCCGCCGCGACCGTGAGCGGCAGGCGCACGGTGAAGGTGCTGCCGCGTCCGAGCTCGCTGTCGGCGGCGATGGTGCCGCCGTGCAGCTGGACGAGGTAGCTGCTCAGCACCAGCCCCAGTCCGGTCCCGCCCGCGGACTGCACCTGCGCGCGCTCGGAGCGGAAGAACGTGGTGAACAGGCGGTCCAGGTCCTCGGCGTCCATCCCGATGCCCTCGTCGCGGACCGTGAACACCGACTGCTCGCCCTCGGTCTCCGCGCGCACCCGCACGCACGCGCCCTCGGCGCTGTACTTCTGAGCGTTCGAGACCAGGTTGGCCAGCACCTGCTCGAGACGGCGCGGGTCGGCGGGCAGCTCCAGAGGGCGGGGCACCTCCACCAGCAGGGTCTGACGCCGGCGTTCCAGCACGGGTCGCAGCACGTCGGCGATCTCGGCCAGCACCGTCGCGGCGTCGACCGTCCGGTACTCCAGCCGCACCTGGCCGGCGTCGAGCCGGGCGACGTCGAGCAGGTCGCCGACGAGGACGTCCAGCCGCCGGGCGTTGGCGCCGACGACGGCGAGCATCTGCTGGCGCTCGGCCGGTTCCAGGTCACCCTCGGCGTCCTGCATGAGCTCGGTGTAGCCCAGGATCGAGCTCAGCGGCGTGCGCAGCTCGTGGCTGACCAGCCGAACGAACTGGCTGGTCAGGCGCTGCTGCTGCTCGGCGAGGTCGAGCCGCGACCGGCGCTGCTCGGCGTCGGCGCTGGTCGTGAGCAGCAGACCGGTGCGGGTCGTGACCACCCCGCGCGCCTGCACGAACACCGTGACCAGGCCCACCAGTGCCACCAGGCCCCCGCCCAGGTCGACCCAGGTCATCAGCTCGGGGTCCAGGCCCGAGCGACGGTCCAGCACCCCGTGGGAGACCATCGCCAGCACGGCCACCGCGAGCCCGGCCGCGGCGACGGTCCGGCTGGTGCGCTCGTCCAGGAACTGCATGCTGAAGACCACGGGCAGCAGGGTCGCGACCACCACGGTGACGACCTGCTCCGGCAGGAGGACGGCGATCACGGCCAGCACGAGGAGCACGTTGGTCGCGAACAGCGCCATGCCGACCTGCACGCGGCCGCGAGCCACCAGTGCCGCGCACCCCAGGTCGACCAGGCCGCCCGCCACGGCCAGGGCCGCGATCCACGCCAGCAGGGCCGACCCGCTGAGGACCGCACCCGCGAGCTGCACGGCCGCGTAGACCAGGGAGAGGCCGGCCAGCCCCACGCACACGCGCAGACCGCGACGCCGCAGGTCCAGCTCGAGCCGGGTCACCGCCGGCGGTGGCCCGGGCTCGTCTCGTCGCCCCATGCATCCGCCTCTCTCCGAGCAACCGAGGTGATCCTATGGCGCGCGACCGATCGGTGCAGGCGACCAGCCCCGGTGCACCCGCCGCCGGGTGCGAGGATGGGCCGCATGGCGCTGCGACAGGTGAGCCCGGCCGTCCTCGACCCACGGCAGCGGGTGGGGGCGCTTCCCGCGCCCCCGCAGTCCGTCACGGTGGCGGGCCGGGCGCTGCGGCCGGTCGGCGCGGCGCGGGTCTACGTCTGCGGCATCACCCCCTACGACGTCACCCACCTCGGCCACGCCGCCACCTTCGTGTGGGCCGACGTGCTCGCCGCGGTGCTCGAGAGCACCGGCGTCGGCGTCGTCAGCAGCCGCAACATCACCGACGTCGACGACGTGCTCACCCGCGCCGCCCGCGAGCGCGGCTCCTACTTCGACGAGCTCGCGCTGCGCCAGGAGTCGCTCTTCGAGCGCAGCATGGGCGCGCTGCGCGTGGCCACCCCGGCCCACCAGCCGCGCGCCCGGCACCACGTGGCCGCCGTCCAGCAGCTGGCACAGGCGTTGCTGGAGTCCGGTGCCGCCTACGAGCGCGACGGCACCGTGTGGTTCCGCGGCGCGGGTGTCCTCGAGCGGTCGGGGCTGGCGCGGGAGGAGGCGCTGCGGCTGGCCGCCGACTACGGCGACGCCCCCGAGGACCCCGCCAAGGACGACCCGTTCGACGTCCCGGTGTGGCGCAGCTCCGACGACGACCACCCCGCCTGGGCCTCGCCGTGGGGCTGGGGACGCCCCGGCTGGCACGCCGAGTGCGCGGCGATGGCCCTGGCCGTGCACGGCTCGAGCGTCGACGTCCTCGTGGGCGGCGTCGACCTGGCGTTCCCGCACCACGCCTACCAGGCCGCGATGGCCGCGGCCGCCGTCGAGGACCCCACCGGGGGCTTCGCGCGGAGCACCCTGCACGTGGGCGAGGTGCGCATCGACGGCGTCAAGATGGCCAAGAGCACGGGCAACCTGGTGCTGGTCGACGACGTGCTGGCCGACGCCGCCCCGGCCGCGCTGCGACTGCTGCTGATCGACCGCCCCTGGCGCGAGGCGTGGAGCTACGAGCCCGGCCTGCTGACCGGCGCCCAGCAGCGGCTCGAGCGCCTCTACGCCGCTGCCGGCCGCCCCGGGGAGCCCGGGTCCGGGGCCGACGACGCGCTCGCACCGCTGCGTGCGGGCCTCGACGTGCCGGCCGCCCTCGACCTCGCCGAGCAGCTCGGTGGCGAGGCCGCTCGGCGACTGATCACGGTGCTGCGCCTGGGCTGAGCCGTGTGCCGGACCGGCCGCGCAGAGCCGCCCAGGCGCCGGTGCACCACAGCGCCCACGCCACCAGCAGCGGCTGGAAGAACAGCCGGGTCAGGCGGGCGCCGTCGGTGTCGAGCCCGAAGGCGTCGTTGCCGGCCAGCCACTGGTGCACGTTGCCCGGGAAGACGGCCACGAACAGCGCCGCCACCGCCCAGCCGACCGCCGGCCGCCACGCGCGCGGCGCCAGCAGCACCGCCAGCCCGGCGGCGATCTCCACCACGCCGCTGACCACCACGACGGCGTCGATGCTCACCGGGAGCGCGTCCACCACCCAGTCCGGCACCTGTGCGGGGAACTCCTCGCGCAGCCAGGTGAGGTGGGCGGTGCCCGCGAGCACCAGGAAGCCGCCGAGCACCAGGCGGGCGAGGGTCCGGATCACGTGCCCAGCCTGCCCGACGGCGCCAGCCGGGTGCGCCGCACCGTCAGCGCGGCAGCCGGTCCGCACGGGCAGCGACGACGTCCGCGGGCGCGGTGAGCCGCCAGGCCTCGAAGACCAGCTCGGCCAGCTCGTCACGCTCGACGCCGGCCAGGTGCACCACCACCCAGCCGAACGCGCCGGCGGTGAACTGCACCTCGAAGACCTCGGGGCGCTCGGCCACCAGGGCCAGCTGCTCGGCCAGCGGCTGCTTGAGCCCGACCGTGGCGGTGCGCTGCCACACGTAGCCGAAGGTCTGCCCGGCCACCTGCCAGCGGTCGTAGGTGCTGCGCGGCTGGGCGACGGCGCCGGGCAGCTGCCCGAGCAGGGCGACGGCGTCGGCGAGGGTGCAGGGCACGGTCGCGCGCCGCGTCAGCTGCTCAGCGCAGGGAGAGCGAGCCGGAGAGCTCCGGCTTGACCTCGAGACCGGCGTGCTCCGCCACGCGGGCGTCGAGCTGCTCGGCCACCTCTGCGGGCCAGGGCGTGGTGCGGCGGGACTCCATGTCGACGCAGAGGAAGACCTCCTCCATCACGCAGCTGATCTGCTCGTGGGTCTCGTCGACCAGGTAGACCACCACGTGCGCGGCGCGCTCGGAGCGACCCAGCAGCACCACGCGCACCGAGAGCCGGTCGCCGGTGCGCAGCTCGTGCAGGTAGGTGAGGTGGTGCTCGGCGCTGAAGACGGCCTTGCCGCCGACGCGCGGCCAGTTCTGCGGGATGCCCACCTCCTGCAGCATCTCGTCGAGGCCCTCGCTGGCGATGCCGACGTAGTGGCGCACGTTGAGGTGGCCGTTGAGGTCCTCGAAGGCACCGGGCACGACCTGGGGCATGTAGGAGGGCAGCGACGCGAGCTGCTCGTAGGTGGGGTGGGGCATGGGCGGATTGTGGCAGCCCGAGCGGCCGGACGCCCACCCGGCCGCACGAGATGGACGCCGACCAGGCCCCGCACGGCCCTCAGCGAGCCCCGGCGGGGTCGGCCGCGGGGTCGGCTGAGGGGTCGGCTGAGGGGTCGGCCGCGACGGCGTCGGCGAGCACCGCGGTGGCCGTCGGCGCGTCGCGGCCGCGCAGCGTCACCTCCTCGTGGGCACGCCAGTGCGCGGCCTCCTCCTCGCCGGCCGACTCCACCGAGGCCGCCGCCACCAGCACCCCGCCGGGGGCCTCCTTGGCGAGGTCGGTCAGCCGGGCGGCGGAGTTCACGGCGTCGCCGATGACGGTGTACTCGAAGCGCTGCTGGTGCCCCACGTTGCCGGCCACGGCGTCACCCGTGGCCACCCCGATGCCGGCGCCCACCTCGGGCACCTCCTGCGCCAGGCGGCGGGCCATCGCCCGGGCGGCACCGAGTGCGGCACCGGCGTGGTCGGGCAGGTCCACGGGCGCGCCGAAGACGGCCAGCACGGCGTCGCCGATGAACTTGTTGACCAGGCCCTTGCGCTGGTCGACCTCGTCGACGACGACGCCGAAGAAGCGGTTGAGCACCTCCACCACCTGCGCCGGGTCGTGCTCGGTGGCGTAGGTGGTGGACCCCACCAGGTCGACGAAGAGCACCGACACCTCCCGGGTCTCGCCGCCCAGCTCGATGTCGCCGATCGAAGCGGCCGCCTCGGCCACCTCGCGGCCCACGTGGCGACCGAAGAGGTCGCGCAGGTGCTCGCGGTCGCGCAGCCCGCCGACCATCCGGTTGAAGCCGGACTGCAGCAGCCCGAGCTCGGTGCCGTCGAAGACGACGAGGTCCCGGTCCAGGTCGCCCTGCTCGACGTCGAGGAGCGCCTCGTGCACCGAGAGCACCGGCGCCACCACGGCACGGGCGTTGAGCACGGTGATGAACAGCCCGAAGACCAGCACCACCCCGCACACCACCAGCGTGATGACGGCGAGCCGGGTGCGGGTGACGTCGTCGCTGTAGTCGACGAGCGTGAGCAGCGCGGCCACGCCCAGTCCGATCACCGGCGCGCCGGTGCCCAGCAGCCAGAAGATCACCATCCGGTCGCCCACACCGGCACCCCGGGGTCGCTGCACCACGGGGGTGTCGGCCAGGGCGCGGGCGGCCACGGGGCGCAGCACGAACTCGGCGAGCAGGAAGGAGATGACGCAGATGACGACGCCCGCGATGAGGATCGTGAGACCGGTGCTGAGTGCCCGCTCGGGCTGCACGACGACCGCGAGCGTGGTGAAGGTGACCGTGGCACCCAGCCACAGCGCGGCCTGCATCTGGGTCAGGCGCAGCGGCACCCGCAGCGCCACCCGGCGCTCCTCGTCGTCGGGGTCGCGCTCGGAGGTGGCCCACCGCAGGGCCCGCAGGCTCAGCCGGGTGCCGGTCACGGCACCGACGAGGACGGCGACCAGCACGTAGCTGGGGACCCCGATCGCCAGCGAGACCAGGGTGGCGGCGGTCGCGGTCGGGGCGGGCACCACGAAGTAGGAGATGACGAAGACCAGCACCGCACCGATCACGTTGGTGGTGACCAGGGTGAGGGTCAGCAGCAGCTGCACCCGCACCCGCAGCGCGCGCGCCGACTGGTCGGCGCGTCCGAGGATGCGCGCGCCGAAGGGCGCCGAGCGCCGGGGGGCGCGCCGTGAACGGGGGTGCACGAGAGTGACGGTAGTGCCCCGTAGGCGCGCGCGTGGTGAGACGATGACGTCACCATGCTCCCCCCCGGCACCTCCCCCCAGCCCCGCACCCGACCCGCTGCCCTGCTGCTCGCCCTCGTCGTGGCGGTCACGACCGTGCTGACCACGGGCGCGCTCTCCTCGGCGTCCGCGGCCGCACCCGCCGCTGCACCGGCTGCTGGGCCGGCTGCTGGGCCTGCCGCCCGCGCCAACCCGGGGCTCCCCCTGCCCGAGCGGTGCCTGGTGCGCCCGGGCAAGTGCGAGATCGGCCCGCAGAAGGCCGGTGCGCCGACCCTGGTGCTGTGGGGTGACTCCCACGCCTGGCAGCACCTGCGCGGCATCCAGCAGGCCACCGCCGCCCCGCGCCGTCACGTGAACCTGGTGGTCTTCCTCTACGGCGGCTGCCCCCCGATGGACCAGAAGCTGACGCCGGCCCAGGTGCGCACCGCCGGACCGTGCGCCCAGACCAACCACCGGGCGCTGGCCTACGTGCAGCGGCTGCACCGCCAGCAGCGCCCCTACCGGGTGCTGCTGGGCTCGGGGTGGGAGATCTTCCGCTACGCGCTCTCACCGCTGCCCGACGGCGCTGCGGGCTGGCGCCAACCCACGTCCGACAGCGTCGCCAACGCCGCACGCCTGGGCCGCACCGGCACGCCGGCGCTCTTCCGCACCCTGGGCCGGATGGGTGCGCCCGTCGACGTCATCGGACAGATGGTCACCGTGCCCACCAACGCCCCCGCCTGCGCTGCGGGCTTCAACCCCTACCGGTGCACGCTGCCGCGCAGCGCGGCGCTCGCGCACTTCGCCGAGAACATGCGGCAGATCCGGCAGCTGCGCGGGATGCTCACCCGCCCCTCGCTGCTGGTGCAGCCCAGCCGGCTGCTCTGCGACACCCGACGCTGCCGCTCCACGATGGACGGCCGCAGCGTGTACGCCAACCCCGCCCACATCACCAAGCCCGTCGCCGGCCGCCTCCAGCGCTACTTCGCCCCCACCGTCGGCCGCCTCCTGGGCTGACCTGTCGCGGCAGCGCACGGGTGGGGCACCGACCTGGCGCGAGTGCGCACGAGTCGAGCACCGACCCGGCCCGAGTGCGCACGGGTGGGGCGCCGACCTGGCGCGAGTGCGCACGGGTGGGGCGCCGACCCGGCCCGAGTGCGCACAGGTCGAGCACCGACCCGTGCGCACTCGCGCCAGGTCAGCGACGAAGCCAGGAGCGGACGCGGGGCTCGCGGGTGGTGGTGGCGTGACGACGGGCCGCGACGACGGCCGCGAGCCGGGTGAACCCGGCCTCGTCGAAGCCGGGAAAGTGCTCGCGCCCGCAGGTGCTGCGCGGGACCCGGGCGGGGGAGGCCGGGCCACGACGGGCCAGGGCGTCGCGCACGAGCGCCCGGGCGACGGCATCGCCCAGCACCTGCGCGTGGCCGACGCCGAAGCGCGCGGCACGGCCGGGGCACACGGCGTCGATCGAGACCGGGCGCACCCCCCGCTGCCTGTTGGCGCCGGGCTGCGGGGTGACGGTGCGGTCCAGGGGCGTGGAGACGGCCGTGTAGGAGATCCCGCGCGGCAGCGGGTGCCGCGTGACCGCGCGCAGGAACGCCGACCCGGTGGCCACCTGGTGGAGCGCCGGGACGCAGGGGTCGGCCGCGCACTGCGCGGCGATGGCGCGCGAGCCGCGGTCCATGACACCGGCCAGCCCGACGACGTCGTCGACCTGGCGGGCGACGTCGGGCCAGACCCGCAGCGCCAGCAGGGTCTCCGTCATGCCCTTGCTCAGGGCGACCACCGAGACGTCGCGGTCGCCGGCCTTGCCCTGCAGGTGGCGCAGCGCGTGCACCACGTACTGCGCGTTGTCCTGCACGTCGCCGGTGCCGAAGCGTGGCAGGTCGACGACGCACACGGCCCGTCCCTCGGCGCGCAACGACTGCTGCCAGCCCAGGCGCCACGTCTCCTTGCCGGTGGTGCCGGTGCCGTGCACCAGCAGCACCGGGGTGCGACCGCGCCGGGCCTTGCCGGAGCAGCTGACGGCCCGTCGCAGCGCAGCCGCCGGCACGCTCAGGCGTGGCCCGGCCTCGGCGCGTGACGCCGTCGCCCCGGGCCCGGAGGCAGCCGCGGCAGCAGGACCGGCTGCGAGCGAGCCCGCCGGCGCCAGTCCGACGACGAGCGCCGCCGTCAGCCAGCCGAGCGCGAGCCGCCCGCGCACCTCAGCGCCGCCGGTTCTTGGCGCGGCTGAGCAGCTTGGTGACGGTCGGGGCGAACATGCCCGCCATCCGCTCGGTGGTGGTCTGGCTCAGGTGGTAGTGGTCGAACCAGGTGTAGACGCCCCACGCCTGGTGCGGCCGGCAGACGGCGGCGTCGCAGAGCTGGCTCTGGTAGTCGAGGTAGCGCGCGCCGGCCGGCAGGTCGCGGACGCGCTGGCGCACCCACTGGTCGACGTAGGCCTCCTTGTAGAGCGAGATGCGCCGGTCGATCGGGCAGTCGTAGGGCGTGGGCCCGGGCTGGCAGTCGGGGTTCGGCGGCACGACGACGGGGCTCATGGCCAGCACGTCGGTGCGGATGTCGCGCTTGCCGAGCCACGTGAACAGCGGCACGGTGTAGCGCAGGACGTACTGGCGTCGGTCGGCGTGGGTCTTCTTCTCGCCCTCGTTGCGGTAGTAGTACACCTGGTCGAGGTTGGCGCCCCAGTAGGCGCCCATGACGACGCGCACGTCGCGGTCGCGCTTGGCCAGGCCGTCCAGGAACTTGATGGCGCGGGCGCTGGTCTCAGCGCACGGCTGGCCCCTCCAGATCCGCATGTCCGGCTTGGCAGGCACGCACCCGCCGAAGATGAAGGCCACCAGGTTGACCTTCTTGCCCTGGATGGCCTTGCGGACGGCGGGGAGGAACTGCCAGGCGTGCGAGTCGCCCCACAGCACCACGGTGGGCCGCTTCTCGTTGGTCCAGCGGATCTTGCAGGTGGTGGGCGTCAGCGGCACCTTCTGCCGGAACGTCGCGCAGCGCTGCGGCATCCGCGGGTAGTCCAGGCTGCGCGGGTCGACCTCCTCGCGGGAGGCCCCGCCGCGCTGGCCCGAGCCGGCCGGCTCTCCTGGCAGGTCGCCCGGCAGGTAGGCCGTCCCGCCGGTCGCGGGCCCGCGCGCCGGCGTCCGGTCAGCCGTGCGGTCCGCGGCGGGCACCGGTGCGGCACCGGAGGTCGCGGGCACGAGCGTGACGACGAGGGCCATCAGCACGGTGCTGACCAGCAGGCGCGGCAGGTGGCGGGTGCGATCGCGTCGCACGGTGGTGGCGGGGTCTCCGAGGGGCACGAGGTGACTTCCAGGATCGACGACGGGCGGGGCCCGGGGACCTTGGGCCAACGAGCACGAGCCCCTCGAGGCTACGTCAGCCTCGACGTCGCTCCCCGCTCGAAGCCCGACCAGCTCCCCTCAGCGGGCCAGCTTGCGCACGCTGGGCAGGTAGAACCGGCCCAGCCCGGCGGTGGTGGAGGCGCTGAGGTGGTAGGGGTCGAACCAGGTGTGGGCGCCACTGGGCTGCACGGCGGGGCACACGGCCGGCCGGCAGACGCCGCTGTGGAAGTTGATCAGCCGTGAGCCGCGGGGCAGCCGCTTGACGTTGCGCTTGAGGAAGCCGGTGACCTCCGCGTCGCGGAAGAGCGCCTTGCTCCGGGCGATGTCGCACTGGAACGGGGTCGGGCCGGGGCGGCAGTTCGGCGCCGGCGGCACGGCGGCCGGGCCCTGGACCTGGACGTCGGTGGGGATGCGCTGCTTGGCCAGCCACCCGAACAGGGGGCGGGTGTACTTCATGACGTACGCGCGGCGGTCGGCCAGCTGACGGCGCTGCGTGGCGCTCTCGTAGAAGGCGAGCCGGTTGAGGTGGGCGCCCCAGAACGCACCGAGGATGACGCGGACGTCGCGGCCCTGGCGCTTGGCGGCCTCGAGGTAGCGCAGCGCCACCTGCTGGGTCTCCATGCAGGGGTTGCCCGCGTAGATGCGCATGTCGGGCATGGCCGGGGGGCAGCTGCCGAACAGGAAGGCCACCAGGCCCATCTTCTGACCCTTCATCGCGGCCTTGACGGCGGGCAGCATCTGCCACATGTGGGAGTCGCCCCACATGACCAGCACCGGCTGGCGTGCCCCCGAGCGCTTGATGACGCACTTGCGGGGCGCGGCCGGCACCTGGCCGTCGACCAGCAGCCCGCAGCTCTTGGGCAGGCGCGGGTAGTCGCGCGAGAGCGCCGCCTCGTCGATCTGCTCGGACTGCGACGGGGGCTGGGGCGAGGGGAACAGCGGCAGACCCTGCTGGGTGGACTCCCGGGCGGGCGTCGGCTCCTGCGCGCCCGCGCCGCTGGCCAGCCCGGGCAGCAGCGCCAGCAGCAGACCCGCGACCAGGCCGGCCACCGCCAGCGGGGCCGAGGTGGAGCGGAGGGAGCGGGTCGCACGCGGGCGTGCAGCGGGCTCGACGGGCTGTGCCGGCATGGGGGTCTCTCGGCTTCTTCCGGGTGCGGGGGGCGTGTGCAGGCTAGACGACGTGCGTCGCGGGCGGGGTGCGATTCTGCGAGCCGGAGCGCCCGGTGAGACGATGCGCCCACCATGAGCGAGATCAACCAGCCGCCCGTCGAGCAGCCCGCCGAGGCGAACGAGCCGGGGGCGGCCGGCCGGCCCGGCGTCCGACGTCGGATGCTCACCGGCGACCGACCCACCGGGAAGCTGCACCTGGGGCACTACGTGGGTTCGATCAGCAACCGCGTCAAGCTGCAGCACGACTACGAGTGCTTCTTCATCATCGCCGACCTGCACATGCTCACCACCAAGTCCTCGCGGGAGGCGATCGAGCAGATCGGGCCGAACGCGCGCGACGCCGTGCTCGACATGATCAGCGCCGGCATCGACCCCGAGCAGGCGACCTTCTACCTGCAGTCGGGGCTCGGTGGCGCGATCCACGAGCTGTACACGCTCTTCCAGAGCCTGATCACCGTCCCGCACCTGCAGCGCCTGCCCAGCCTCAAGGACATGGCCCGGGGCGCCGGCAAGGCCGAGATGCCCTTCGCGCTGCTCGGCTACCCGATCCTGCAGGCCGCCGACATCCTGTGCGTGCGCTCCCAGATGGTGCCGGTGGGCAAGGACAACCTCGCCCACGTCGAGATCACCCGCGAGATCGCCCGCCGCTTCAACCACGAGTACGGCGAGACCCTGCCGGTCCCCGAGGCGCTGGTGGGCGAGGTGCCCACCCTGGTGGGCACCGACGGCAACGGCAAGGCGAGCAAGAGCCTGGGCAACGCCATCCTGCTCAGCGACGACGCCGCGACGGTGCGCCGCAAGGTCAAGGGCATGTTCACCGACCCCAACCGGGTGCGCGCCGACGTGCCGGGCGAGACCGAGACCAATCCGGTCTTCGTCTACCACCGAACCTTCAACGACCGGCCCGAGGAGGTCGCCGACCTCACGGCGCGCTACCAGGCTGGCACGGTCGGCGACGTGGAGGTCAAGCAATCGCTCATCGAGGCGCTGGAGCGGTTCCTGGCTCCCATCCGCGAGAGGCGCGCGGAGTTCGAGTCGCGCCCGGGCTACGTCGAGCAGCTGATCGTCGAGGGCACCGAGCGCACCCGCCACGAGGCGGAGCTGACCCTGCGCGAGGTGCGCAAGGCGATGGGGTTGGCGAGCAGCTGGAACCGGCTGCGCCGCAAGGCGGAGCGGCACCGTGGCTGAGGCCAGCACGGGCCGTCACGGGGCCGGATCGGGGGCTTCGGCACACGGGAGGCACCGCCACCCTGCATACTGACGGCGGGGGCGCGATCAGGCGTGCCGGCGTGAGGGCCGGCGAACGAGCAGCATCGGAGGTGTCGTAGGCGTGGGGACCCCCTCGACGACGATGCCGCGCCCCGATCCGGCCCGCCCTGACGACGGGGGCCCCGCGGGCGGCGAGCTGCCGGCCAACCGGCCGACCCGCCTGAACTACCGCCCCGACATCGACGGCATCCGCGGCACCGCCGCGATCATGGTGATGGGCTTCCACGCCAAGGTCCCGGGCTTCGAGGGCTCCTACATCGGCCTGGACCTGTTCTTCGTGGTCTCGGGCTTCGTGATCACCAACCTCCTGCT
Source organism: Nocardioides nanhaiensis (assembly GCF_039542785.1). Classification (NCBI taxonomy): domain Bacteria; kingdom Bacillati; phylum Actinomycetota; class Actinomycetes; order Propionibacteriales; family Nocardioidaceae; genus Nocardioides; species Nocardioides nanhaiensis. The sequence goes on along the minus strand of NZ_BAABIM010000002.1, from coordinate 968,475 downwards.
CGGCGAGTACGCGCGCCGCGGTGGCATCAACTGGTGGAACTTCTACGCCCGGCGCGCCCGCCGCCTGATCCCGGCGAAGGCCACGATGCTGCTCGGCGTCCTGCTGCTGAGCTTCGTGGTGCTGACGCCGGTGGGCTCCCAGCAGGAGACCGCCCAGTCGGCCGCGGCCGCGGCGGCGTTCGTCTCCAACTTCTTCTTCTGGCAGAGCGACACCGTCAGCTACTTCGGCCACACGCCGGGCACCGGGGTGCTGCTGCACACCTGGTCGCTCTCGGTGGAGGAGCAGTTCTACCTCGCGATGCCGCTGCTGATCGTGCTGGCCTGGCTGCTCGCCAAGCTGCTGCGCATCGAGCTGCGCGGCGTCGCGCTCATCCTCACCGTGGTGCTCTTCATCGCCTCGCTGTGGCTGGCCATCCAGTGGGCCGAGCCCTTCCCGGAGGCCGCCTACTACCTGCCGATCACCCGTGCGTTCGAGTTCCTGATGGGCGTCGCGCTGTCGTTGATCGTCGCCAAGGTCTCCGCGCCGCACGCGGTGCGCGAGGTCATGGGCCTGGTGGGTGCGGCGCTGGTGGTCTACGCGATCGTCGACCCGATGCCGACCGCCGGCTACCCCAGCTACTGGGCGCTGATCCCCTGCTTCGGCGCCCTGTTCCTCACCTGGGCCGGCACCGGCTCGCGCACGCTCGTGACCCGCTTCCTCTCCTTCCGGCTCTTCGTGTGGCTGGGCCTCCTCAGCTACGGCTGGTACCTGTGGCACTGGCCGCTGCTGGTCTTCGGCGAGTCGGTCAATCTCGCGCCGCCGCCGCTGTGGATGCGCATCGCGCTGATCATGGCCGCGCTCGGCTGCGCCTACCTGTCGTGGCGCTACGTCGAGGGCATCTTCTACAACCGCTCGGGCGAGAAGCCCCGCGGCGTCAACGGCGCGTGGGGCTCCAAGCGCGTCGTCATGACCGGCATCTCCTCGATGATGGTCGTCGCCTCGCTGGCCGCCTTCACCCTCCTGGTGGCCGACGACCAGGCCGAGAGCTCGCGGTGGACCGCCGTCACCGAGCAGCTGGCCGACTACCCCGACCTGCCCGAGGAGTGCGTCCCGGAGGGCGCGATCATCCAGCCCCGACCGGTGCTGTGCCGTCTCAACGAGGCCGAGCCCGGCCGCGGCACCGTGGTGCTCTGGGGCGACTCCCACGCCTGGATGTACATCCCCGGGCTGGAGGCCGCCGCCGAGGACGCCGACGTCAACCTGGTCGCGTTCAACCAGGGCAGCTGCCCGCCGTTCGACGCCACGGGCATGGCCGAGAACAACTGCGTGCGCGGCAACCAGATGGCGCTCTCCTTCATCGAGGACCAGGCCGAGCGCGGCCGCCCGCTCAAGGTGATCCTGGGCGCGAGCTGGGAGGTCTACTTCCCCGGCGAGCGGCTCAACCTGCTCGTGGCCCGCGGCGGCAACGAGGCGCACCAGTCCTACGTCGACGCCATCTCCCCGCTGTTCCGCGAGGGCGCACCGACGCTCTTCGACGACCTGGGTGAGCTCGGCGTCTCGGTCGACGTGATCGCGCCGGTCGCCGAGGTGCCGCGCAACGCGCCGCTGTGCGAGGCGCGGCTGCGCCTCTACGACTGCGACGTCGCGGAGGCGGTCAGCCGCCAGGCCGACCAGTACGCCGTCGACTGGCTCGAGGAGCAGATGGAGAAGCTGGCGGGCGAGCCGCGGCTCATCGACGTCAACTCCGCCTTCTGCGACGGCGACTTCTGCCGCGCCGAGGTCGACGGCACGCTCACCTACTTCGACAACAACCACCTCAGCGCCAGCTTCTCCGCCACGCTGGGGCGCTTCTTCGAGGACAGCATCGCCGACGTCGAGGAGGACGCCGCCCAGGTGGAGGAGCTGCGCGAGCAGCGCCGGGAGCGGCGTGGCGAGTCCGCGGAGTCGGTCGACTCCTCGGAGGCGACCGGACTGGACGGGCTGGACGGGCTCGACACCGATTCCGACACCGAGGCCGGGAGCCCCGACCTGGTGCTCGGCGCCACCCGCTGACTCCTCGCCGGACTGGGCCGGTCGAGGTGATTCGGCTGACCGCGGTGGCTCGCTCCTGAGACGATGAGCGCGCCATGGACTCCCCCCACCGCCGCCTGGTGCGCCTCGTCGTCGAGAGCGTCGCCGGCGTGCTCGCCGCCGGCCTGCTGACCACGACCGGCCCGCTGGGCGCCTCGCCGGTGAGTGGGCCGGACACCCCGGACGCCGCCGGCGGGCCGGGCTCGGTGGCCACCGCGTCCGCGCCGGCCGACGCGCTCGCGGCGGCCCTGGCCGAGCCGGAGCTGCCGCCGGTGCGTCCGCTGCCGCGGACCTCCGACGTCGTCGCGCTGCCCGAGACCTGCGCGACGCGCACCGAGCGGGTGCCGCAGCAGGCGATGATCTGCTACCTCACGCCCTTCCTGGAGGACCGCCCCACCGTGTTCCTGTGGGGTGACTCCCACGCCTGGATGCTCGTGCCCGCGCTGCGTGCCGCGGCGACGGGGCGCGACGTCAACCTGGTGCTCTCCACGTTCGGCGGCTGCCCGGCCATGGACCCTGGGCTCACGCCCGACGACCTCACCCGGCTGGGCCGCTGCGGCCTGAACGCCTACCTGGGCCTGCGCTTCGTCGACCGGATGCGCCAGGGCACCCAGCCGCTCAAGGTGGTGATCGCCGGCAACTGGGAGATGTACCAGCGCGCCATCGGTCTCATCGACCTCGGCCGCGAGCCGGGGGAGGGGCGCGCGTCGTACGCCTTCGCGCAGGCGGCGATCCTGCGCGAGGGCGGTCCGGCCCTGGCCCGGCAGCTCGCCGCGTGGGACGTCGACGTCGACGTGGTGGGCCAGGTGGCCCGCCCGCCGGCCCGGCCCGGCCCGTGCGCGCAGGGGCGCGACCCCTTCCGCTGCGCGTTCCCGCGCGGCGAGGCGTTCTTCTTCGAGCGGGCCACGGTGGACTGGCTGGGCGAGATGTTCGCGCCGCTCGCCGCGCAGGGCGGGCTGCGCTACATCGACCTCAACGAGTCGCTGTGCTCGCCCTACCTGTGCCGCGGCGTCGTCGACGGCATCGCCACCTACCTCGACAACAGCCACCTCACCGCGGCCCTGACGCGGCACCTGGGCTGGTACCTGGTGCCCTCGGTGGCCGACGTGGCAGCGCCCGGGCCGGTGCGGACCGGCCCGGGCGCCCCGGGTACTTCTGGTGGGTGCGAGCCCGCCGTCACCTGCTGACGGCGCGCTGCCGCCGAGCGGCGGACCCGACGGTGCGGGTCAGACGGTGGCGAGCTCCCCGCCCTCGGCGCTCTCGAGGGCACGCGAGCGGCGCTCCTGGCGCACGGCCCACACGATGCCCGAGATCCACAGCACGGCGATGACGCCGGCGATGGCGCCGACCGTGCCGCCGGTCGCGCCGAGCGACTCGGAGATGGTCTTGGAGTTGGTGAGGATGATCAGGCCGCCGGCCGCGACGCCGAGCACGCGGGCGGCGAGCTTCTTGACGAGGTAGGCGGCGATGGGGGCGGCGACGACGCCACCGACCAGCAGGGCCAGCGCGTAGCCCCACAGGATGCCCTGCGAGCCGAGGCCGATCAGGAAGCCCAGCGAGCCGCCGACCGCGACGACGAACTCGGAGGTGTCGATCGAGCCGACGACCTTGCGGGGCTCCAGGCGGCCCGAGGAGAGCAGCGTGGTGGTGCCGACCGGACCCCAGCCGCCGCCACCGATGGCGTCGAGCGAGCCGCCGACCAGGCCCATGGGCACCAGGAACTTGGCGCCGGGGCGGCCCTTGAAGGTGGGCCGGCGGCCGCCGAGCACCAGGAAGCGGTAGACGACGTAGATGCCGAGGGCCAGCAGGATGCCGGCGACCCAGGGCTTGGCGGTGTCGGCGGGCAGGCTGACCAGGAAGGTCGCGCCCACGAAGGCGCCGATGAAGCCGGGGCCGGCGAGGATCAGGACGGTCTTCCAGTCCACGTTGCCGAGCTTGTGGTGGGAGAACCCGGAGACCAGCGAGGTGCCGATCTCGGAGAAGTGCACCGCGGCCGAGGCGGCGGCCGGCGCGACGCCGGCGGCCAGCAGCAGGGTGGAGGACGTGACGCCGTAGGCCATGCCCAGGGATCCGTCGATGAGCTGGGCCAGGAATCCGACGAATCCCAGCACGATGAGCTGACGCATGGCTGTACCTCTTTCGGCTGTTCGGCCCGCGCACCACGGCCCGACATAGTCGCTGTGCTCACACAACTGTAGTGAACTAGGCGAGATTATGTGCTCACCTGTCTCGGGTGTGCAAGTCGACGGCGCCTCCCCGGCGTGTCGCCCGCGTCACCCCGCGCCCCGTGCGCCCTAGGCTCGGCGCGTGGCAGGGGTCCTGGGACGCGGCGTCGCGGGGGTCGCGTGGATCCTGCACGCGGCGTTCATCGGCTTCCTGGTCCTCGGCGGCTTCCTGGCCTGGGCGTGGCCGCTGCTGCTCGTGGTGCACGTGGGCGTCGCCGCGTGGGGGCTCTGGATCGTCCGCACCCGCCGGCCGTGCCCCCTGACCAGCCTGGAGAACGCCGGGCGGCGTCGGGCGGGGCTGCCGCAGCTGCCGCCGGAGGGCTTCATCCCGCACTACCTCGAGGGACGGCTCTACCCCCGCACCTGGACCCGCGGGGTCGAGGCGGCGGTCGGCGCGGTCGTGGTCGTCTCCTGGGTCGGCGCCGGCGTGCTGCTGCTGTGACCCGGATCGCCTACGCTGCGCGCGTGCGATCCCGGGTCCTCTCCGAGCTGCTGGTGTGCGGCCTGCTGGTGGGCCTCGTCGGCTGCTCCGACGACCAGGCGCCGTCGGGCGACGCCGCGGGCGTGTGCGCCCTGCACGAGGAGAGCCTGACCCGAGCCGAGCGTGGCGGCCTGACGGCGTCGCCGGCCTCGGTGGTGGCGGGGGAGTCGGTGGTGCTCACCCCGGAGCGCGGACGTCTCTTCCTGCTCCCGGTGCAGGTGCTGGCCGGACCGGAGGGCGACTGCACCAGCTACCAGGCCGAGCGCGCCGAGCTGGGCGGTGGCTGGACCGAGGGGACCGGCACCTCGTTCTGGGCGTCCGAGGTCGAGATGGCACCCGAGCTGCGTCTGCGGGTGCCCGACGACGTCGCGCCCGGGGCCTACCTCGCCTGTCCGGCGGGGCGCGAGCTGTGCGTGACGTTCGAGGTCGCCGACCCGGCGTGAGTGCGCACGGGTCGAGCGCCGACCCGGCGTGAGTGCGCACGGGTCGAGCGCCGACCCGGCGTGAGTGCGCACGGGTGGGACGCCGACCCGTCCTGAGTGCGCACGGGTGGGACGCCGACCCGGCGTGAGTGCGCACGGGTGGGACGCCGACCCGGCGTGAGTGCGCACGGCTGGGACACCGACCCGTCCAGAGTGCGCACGGGTCGAGCACGGAGTCGTCCCGTCCCGCGCCGGGTCAGCGGGGCGGGGTGACCTCGAGGGTGACGCCGTCGGCGAGCCGGTAGGGGCCGGTGGCCACCAGGGCGCCGACGACGCGACGCAGCCGGGAGACCTCGGCGCGCGCGGTGACGACGTGGGCGGCGTCGCCGTAGAGGTGCGTGGAGAGTGCGGCCGCCGTCAGGCCGGTGGGGCCGGCCTCCCCGAGCAGCGTCAGCACCTGGGCGTGACGAGGGGTGAGGGTGGTGCGCCAGGGCTCCTCGGTGGCGTGGACCTCCAGCACCGGGGCGGAGCCGAGCACGAGCCGGGCGCTGATGGTCTGCTCACCGCGCTCCGCCAGCTGCGGTCGCACCAGCCATCCCTCGTCGAGCCGCTCGGGCAGGCACAGCCCCATGCCGGGCACGGCCAGGGCGCGTTGGGCGTGAGGCACCTCGATCCGGTCGCGGTGGGCGATGCCGGAGGTGTGCGCCACCCAGCCGTGGTCGTCGACGACGAGCAGCGGCCCGCTGACGCCGCTCACCACCGGCTCGGCGCGGGTGCGCAGGCGCTGCAGGCGCTGCTCGTGGTGGCGCCACAGGGTGCCCTCGGCGAGCCGGACGGCGCTCTCGACCAGCGCGGTGAGCGCGGGGTGCAGGGTCAGGGCCGGCCCGCTCACGTCGACGACGCCGAGCAGCTCGCCGGTGCGCGGGTCGTGCAGCGGCGCGGCGGTGCAGTACCAGGGGTGCTGCTTGCTCTCGAAGTGCTCGGCCGAAAACAGCTGCACGGGCGCGGCCTCGGCGAGCGCGGTGCCGATCGCGTTGGTGCCCACCACCTGCTCGGTCCAGGTGGCGCCCTCGCAGAAGCCCAGGCGGTCGGCCTGCAGTCGCACCGAGGCGGCGCCCTCGCGCCAGAGGATGACGCCGTCGGCGTCGCAGACCACCACCAGGAAGCGCGAGGCGTCGGCGACGCTGGTGAGCACGGCCCGCAGCTCGTCGATGACCAGCGAGAGCGGTGAGGCCCGACGTCGGGCGGCGAGCGCGCCCGCGCCCAGGGGCTGGCGCGCGTTCTCGCCGTCGGGGTCCAGGCCCAGGCTCATCACCCGCGCCCAGGAGCGCGCCACCAGGGCGCGCGGACGCTGCGGGGGCCGGGCGCCGCCGAGGACGGCGTCGTGCACGCGCTGCAGCTCACGGGCGTACCGGGAGAGGTCGGTACCCGGTGCGATCGCCCCGAACCCTGCGGCCATGCGCCACCTCCCCGACGGCTCCCCACCGACGATACGGCGCGGCTGTGAGCGGCGCCACATGCAACCGGCTGCAACGCTTCCGCGCGCGGCGCGCACACGGTGGTGTGGGCCCCATGACCCAGACCCTCGATCACCCCACCAGCACCACCGACCCGCAGCAGCGGGCCCAGGCGTGGTTCGCCTCCTTCGAGGCCGCGCTGCGCGCCCGCGACGTCGCCGCGGCGGCCGGTCACTTCGCCACCGAGAGCTACTGGCGTGACCTGGTGGCCTTCACCTGGAACCTGAAGACCGTCGAGGGCCGCGACGGCGTCAGCGACCTGCTGGCCGAGACGCTGGACCGCGTCGACCCCGGCGGGTTCGAGGTCGCCGAGCCGCCCGAGGAGGCCGACGGCGTCGTCACGGCCTGGTTCGAGTTCGAGACCGGCGTGGGTCGCGGGCGCGGCCTGGTGCGGCTGGTGCCGGCCGAGGAGGGTGACGACGGCACCTCCGGCACCGGCGACCGCGCCTGGACCTTCCTCACCACGATGCACGAGCTCAAGGGCCACGAGGAGCCGCGCGGCGCCCGTCGCCCGCCGGGCGCGGAGCATGGCGCCGACAAGCACCGCACCACCTGGCTGGAGCACCGCCAGCAGGAGGCGGAGTCGCTCGGCTCCACCGAGCAGCCCTACGTGCTGGTGATCGGCGGCGGGCAGGGCGGCATCGCGCTCGGGGCCCGGCTGCGTCAGCTGGGCGTGCCGGCGCTCGTCATCGACAAGCACGCGCGCCCCGGCGACCAGTGGCGCAACCGCTACAAGAGCCTGTGCCTGCACGACCCGGTCTGGTACGACCACCTGCCGTACCTGAAGTTCCCCGACAACTGGCCGGTGTTCGCGCCCAAGGACAAGATCGGCGACTGGCTGGAGTTCTACACCCGCGTCATGGAGGTGCCCTACTGGTCGAGCACGGTGGCCACCTCCGCCTCCTGGTCGGAGGAGAAGGGCGAGTGGACCGTCGAGATCGAGCGGGAGGGCCGCCCGCTCACGCTGCGCCCCCAGCAGCTGGTGCTCGCCACCGGCATGAGCGGCAAGCCCAACCTGCCCCAGCTGCCGGGCCAGGACGTCTTCCGCGGCGACCAGCACCACTCCTCGGCGCACCCCGGCCCGGACGCGTACGCCGGCAAGAAGTGCGTCGTCATCGGCTCCAACAACTCCGCCTTCGACATCTGCGGTGCGCTGTGGGAGCACGACGCCGACGTGACGATGGTGCAGCGCTCCTCCACCCACATCGTCAAGAGCGACAGCCTGATGGAGTACGGCCTCGGCGACCTCTACTCCGAGCGCGCGCTGGCGGCCGGCGTCACGACCGAGAAGGCCGACCTCATCTTCGCCTCGCTGCCCTACCGGATCCTGCACACCTTCCAGATCCCCGCCTACGAGGCGATGGCCGAGAAGGACGCCGACTTCTACGAGCGGCTGGAGCGGGCGGGCTTCCGGCACGACTGGGGCGACGACGGCTCGGGCCTGTTCATGAAGTACCTGCGCCGCGGGTCGGGCTACTACATCGACGTCGGCGCGGCCGAGCTCGTCGCCGACGGCGAGGTGAAGCTGGCCCACGGGCAGGTGACGCACCTGACCGAGGACTCCGTCGTCCTCGACGACGGCACGGAGCTGCCGGCCGACCTGGTCGTCTACGCCACCGGCTACGGCTCGATGAACGGCTGGGCCGCGGACCTGATCAGCCAGGAGGTCGCCGACACCGTGGGCAAGTGCTGGGGCCTGGGGTCGGACACCACCAAGGACCCTGGCCCCTGGGAGGGCGAGCAGCGCAACATGTGGAAGCCCACCCAGCAGGAGGCGCTGTGGTTCCACGGCGGCAACCTGCACCAGTCGCGGCACTACTCGCTCTACCTGGCGCTGCAGCTCAAGGCGCGGCTCGAGGGCATCCCGACGCCCGTGTACGGGCTGCAGGAGGTGCACCACCTCGGCTGAGTCGCTCGTCGCTGGGTCACCGACGAGACGCACGAGGGCCCCGGAGCAGCGCTCCGGGGCCCTCGTCGTGGTGCGGTCGGGTGACGCTCAGGCGGTGGCCGTGGCGCTGCCCGGGCAGATGATGGGCAGCGGCAGGATGCCGCAGACCTGTCCGAGCGGGAGCTGGTTGACGAGCAGGAACAGGGCGTCGAGACCGGGAACGTCGGCGATCCCTGGGAACTCCGGGACACCGGGCACCTGGGGGATGGGCAGCGAGCCCGGGGTGACGACGCCGGCGGCGAGGTCGCAGATGCCCTGCGGCAGGCCCGCCGTGCAGAGCGGCTGGATGGCGCTCGTGCCGCCCGCGCCCGGCGCGCCGGTGGCGGCGTCGCAGACGGCCTGCGGCAGGCCGGCGTCGCACAGGGCCTGGATCGGGCTGGCGCCGCCGCTGCCACCCGGGTTCGGCAGCGCGCCGAGCGCGTCGCAGATAGGCAGCGGCAGGTTGTCACAGATGGGGTCCAGCGGACCGGTCGGGTCCGTGGGGTCGGTCGGGTCCGTGGGGTCCGTCGGGTCCGTGGGGTCGGTCGGGTCGGGGTTGTCGTTCATGCAGGTGTTGTAGGCGCGGACGGCGACCAGCGCCTCGCGGAAGGCGGCCTTCTTGGCGGTCTTCGCGCGCTTCTGCGCGGCCACGGCCTTGCGTACCTTGGCCTGGGCCTTGGCCTTCGCCTTGCGGCCCTCCGCACGCTTGACGGCCTTGCGCGCCTTCGAGGTCTTCTTCTGGGCGGCCTGCAGGGTGGCGAGGGCACCGCGGGCCTGCGCGATGGCGGCACCGGCGCGGGCCTCCTCGGCGTCGCAGGCACCGGCGGCGGCGCGACCGGGCGCGGCGGAGGCCGCGCCGGGTGCGGCGCTGGCGGTGCTCAGGGCCGGCGCCATCACGGCGACGACGGCCAGCGCGACGACGGCGCTGGCCAGCGTGGCGAGCAGTGCACGGGCGTGCTCGCGGGCGTGTCGGATCATGCGGGTTCCCTCCCCATCGGGCCCCTGGGGCGAGGCCGGTCCTGCGACGGTGACACGGGTCACGTGCGGGCGGGCACGATCGCGCGGAATCGCAGCCGTTCGGCGCGAGATTTCACCCGACCGGTCCAGAGCACTGACCCGACCGGACTACGTGCGGCAGCTGGCGACAGTGGCTCAGCGGTGGCTCAGCACTCCCTGCACTGGTTGGATCGCCTGATGGCGAGCACCGGACCCTGGTCGACGTCGGAGATCACCGAGGCCTACGCGGCCCTGCACCGCGACGTGCAGGGGTACGCCGACTCGGGGGACTGGCACGGCTTCGCCGACCACTTCACCACCGACGCCACCTACGTGGAGCACGCCTACGGCACCTTCCGCGGCCGGGAGGAGATCCGCGCCTGGTCGGTGGCCACCATGACGTCGTTCCCGGGGTCGGTGATGACCAGCTTCCCGCTCGCCTGGCAGGTGGTCGACGAGGAGGCGGCCCGGCTGGTGTGCGAGGTGCGCAACCTGATGCCCGACCCGGGCGACGGTTCCCTGCACGAGGCCTCCAACCTCACGATCATGACCTACGCCGGCGACGGGTTGTTCTCCCGCGAGGAGGACGTCTACAACCCGCTGCGCTTCCACTCCATGACGCTGCGCTGGGCGCGGGTCGCCGCCGAGCACGGCCGTCTGGACGACGAGGGGCGCGCGTACCTGGACCAGCACGGGTGACGCCACGCCACGCTCGTCACTGCTGGTGCGGACAGGTGTTGGCGACGTCTGACAGCATCGGGGCATGAAGGGAGCCGCCAAGCGCGTCGCACTCGAGGTGCTCGGTTGGACCCTCGTGGTCGGCGGAATCGCCGCGCTGATCCTTCCCGGCCCGGGCCTGCTGATGCTCTTCGGGGGCCTGGCGGTGCTCTCCCAGCAGTACGAGTGGGCCGAGAAGCGCCTGGACCCGGTGAAGTTCCGCGCCCTCAAGGGCGCCGCGGAGAGCGTCGAGACGCCGCTGCGCATCGCGATCTCGCTGGGCGGCGTCGTGCTGCTGGTGGCCGCCGGGGTGCTGTGGGCGATGAGCCCGCCGGTGCCCGGCTGGTGGCCGCTGGCCGAGTCCTGGTGGCTCCCGGGAGGCGCCGCCACGGCGGCCACCCAGTTCGCCTCCGCGGTGATCGCCCTGGCCCTGATCATCTACTCCTACCGCCGCTTCCACGGCCGGCCCGAGGCGGTCGAGAAGCTCGAGAGCGACTACCGCGAGGCCGTCGAGCGCCGGGCCCAGGTGGCCAGCGAGCGCGCCTGATCCACCGATCCTGCTCGCCCACCCGTCGCCGGGTGTGACGGCTGAGCGGTCGACCCGGTCCTTGTTGTGACGGGTGGGTGGTCGACCCGGCTCTCGTTGTGACGGGTGGGTGGTCGACCCGGCTCTCGTTGTGACGGGTGGGTGGTCGACCCGGCTCTTGTTGTGACGGGTGGGTGGTCGACCCGGTTCTTGTTGTGACGGGTGGGTGGTCGACCCGGCGCACCCGACGAGGGGTCGGTGCGATCGGGCGGTGGACCCGAGGCGGCCTCAGGCGAGGACGGGGCGCTGGCGTCGTGCGACGACGACCAGGGTGCCGCCGCTGCCCACGAGGCCGAGGCCGAGCAGCAGCAGCCAGAAGTCGGGCCCGCCGGTGTCGGGCAGCAGCCCGCCGGGGCCCTGGTCCTGGTCGTCGCGCTGGTCGTCGTCGGGCAGCGCGCCGCGGCTCACCTGCAGCGCGGCGGTGTCCTGGCAGCCTCGGAAGACCGAGTCCTCGGTGGGGCTGAAGGTCAGGCGCGCGGTGTAGTCGCCCACCTCGGTGAGCGGGCGGCCGCGCAGCGTGAGGCTGCCGCCGCGGTAGTCGGCGACGAGGGAGTAGACCGGGCCTGCGCCGTCGCGCGAGACGGTCAGCTGCACCTCGCCGGATGGGCGCTCGGTGCTGTTGGCGTCCACGGTGACGGTCGCGCGGAAGGCGTTGCCCACGCGCACCACGTCGGGGGTGGCGATGCTGCAGCGGGTGGCGGTGCCGGCCACGTAGTCGTCCGCGGCAGCGGCGACGGGTAGCCCGAGAAGGGCCGCGAGCAGGCTCACGACGATGGCCAGACGCTGGGTCACGGGCGCTCCTGGGTCGGGGGGTTGTCCGGGCAACGAGGCAGCGGGGGCTGCGTCACGTGCTCACCGCAGCCGGTCTGGACCGGTGACGGTCATGCTGCCGGCACCTTGGGCACGGTCTCGACCAGGCGCCCGAAGGTGACGCTGCGGTTGTCGGTGTGGAAGATCTCCGAGCAGGTGAGCAGCGTGATCAGCCGGTCCTGCGGACCGGTCAGCGGAGCCGTGACGCCGGTGGGGTCGGGGTTGACGGGTCGGGGGTCGAGCACCCAGTCGGCGGTGAAGTCCACGATCAGCTCGCTGCCGCCGTTGGTCAGCTCGTAGAGGTGCACGGCGTCGCGGGTCTCGACCTCCACGAGGTCGCCCTCGCGCAGCGTCGGGAAGTCGGCGAACGGCTCGCCGTTGGTGACGCGGTGGCCGGCCAGCACGTAGTTGCCCACCTCGCCCGCGTCGGCGGTCTCCTCCAGGTGCCCGACGCCGGCGGCCAGCACGTCGTCGCTGCTGCCGGCCAGCACGGGCACCACGTAGTCCTCGCCGAAGCGGGGGATCCGCAGCAGTGCCTCCACGGTGCCCCAGTCGGTGCTCGACGTCGTCGATCCCTGACCCCAGCTCTCCTCGACGGCGGCGACCGCCTCGGCCTGGCGGCCCTTCGAGAGCCAGTTGGTGCCCAGGAACTGCCACAGCACGACGCCGAGCAGCACCAGCCCGACCGTGACCATCACCCCGCCGCCGCCCAGCAGCGCCCGGCGTCGCCGGCGGTGGGCCGTGCTCTCCCGCCGACGCACCTCGCGGCGCACGTGACGGCGCGGCTCGGCCGCCGGGGGTGCAACCGGCGCCGGGGTGGGGGAGGGAGTGGGGGGCTCCCGCAGGTCGGTCATCGCAGCACTCAACGCGCCAGGCCACCGGGAGGTCACGCGGCGACGTCGGGCGGTGTCGGCGGCGGCCACTAGGGTCGCCGCGATGACCCTGCACCTGCACCGCGCCGCGCGCACCGACCGGCTCGCCGTGGCCCTCGGCGAGCTGCTCGCGGTGCCGCTGGCCGACCCCTTCGCGGAGGAGGTCGTGGTGGTGCCAGCGCGCGGGGTGGAGCGGTGGCTGACCCAGCAGCTCGCGCACCGGCTGGGTGTCGGCCCCCGCGGCGGCGACGGTGTCTGCGCGGGCGTCCGGTTCCTCAACCCGGCCTCGTTGGTGCAGCTGCTGCTGGGTCGAGATCGCGACGACCCCTGGCACCGCGACCAGCTGGTGTGGCCGCTGCTGGCCACGCTCGACGAGGTGCTCGACGAGCCCTGGGCCATGCCACTGGCCCGGCACCTGGGTCACGGCCGGCAGGGCGGGGACGGCGGGGTCGGCGCGGACGAGGAGACGGCGCAGCTGCGCCGCGGTCGGCGCTACTCGGTGGCGCTGCGCCTGGCCGGGCACCTGGCGCAGTACGCCGTGCAGCGCCCGCAGCTGGTCACCGACTGGCGCGAGGGCCGCGACACCGACGGCGCCGGCGGCGCGCTCGCCCCCGACCTGGCGTGGCAGCCCGAGCTGTGGCGCCGGCTGCTCGCCGCGGTGCCGCACGACCCGCCCGACGTCCGGCACGCCCGCACCCTGGAGCGTCTCGCCGCGGGCGGCGCCGAGACCGAGGCCCTCGACCTCCCCGCGCGGCTCTCGCTGTTCGGCCACACCCGACTGGCGCGCACCGAGGTGCAGCTGCTGCAGGCGCTCGGTCGGCACCGCGAGGTGCACCTGTGGCTGCCCCAGCCCTCGGGGGCGCTGTGGCGGGCGCTGCTCCCCGAGGTGGCCGCCGGTGTGGTGGCGCGTGAATCGGACACCAGCGCCCAGGCGGTGGCCCACCCGCTGCTGGCCTCGCTGGGCCGCGACACGCGCGAGCTGCGCCGCTCGCTGGCCGGGGCCGTCCCGGCCGAGCACGACACCGACCTCGACGCCGACCTCGACGCCGGCCTCGACGCCGGGTCACCGGGCACGCTGCTGGGCTGGCTGCAGGCCGACCTGCGCGCAGACCGGGTGCCCGACGCCGCGCGGCGGGCGGCCCGCGTGCCGCGACCCGGCGACCGGTCGCTGCAGGTGCACGCCTGCCACGGTCAGGCCCGCCAGGTGGAGGTGCTGCGGGAGGTGCTGGTGGGGCTGCTCGCCGACGACGAGACGCTCGAGCCCCGCGACATCCTGGTGATGTGCCCCGACATCGAGACCTTCGCACCGCTGGTCTCGGCCGGGTTCGGGCTGGGCGAGACCGCCCCGGGTGCGTCGTCGGGTGAGGCGGGCGAGGCCACGCACCCGGCGCACCGGTTGCGGGTGCGACTGGCCGACCGGGCCCTGTCCAGCACCAACCCGCTGCTCGCGGTCGCGGTGCGCCTGGTCGAGCTGGCCGGCGGACGGGTCACCGCCTCCGAGGTGCTCGACCTGATCGGTACACCGGCGGTGCGCCGGCGCTTCGGGTTCGGCGACGACGACCTCGACCGGATCGCGCGCTGGATCGCGGAGGCGGGCGTGCGCTGGGGTCTCGACGCCCCCAGCCGGGCCCGGTTCTCGATGAGCGACTTCCCCCAGAACACCTGGCGCGTGGGCTTGGACCGGGTGCTGCTCGGCGTCGCCATGAGCGGTGAGGACCACCGCACGCTCGGCGTCGGGCTGCCGCTCGACGACGTGGGCAGCAACGAGATCGACCTCGCCGGCCGGCTGGCCGAGCTGCTGCACCGCCTCGGCGCCACCCTCGAGGCGCTCGGCAGTGCCGAGGCCGCGGGCACGTGGATGCGGGTCCTCGGCGAGGGCGTGCTGGGCCTGGTCGAGGTCGAGGGCGACGACGCCTGGCAGGTGCCGCAGCTGGAGCGCGAGCTGGCCCGGGTGGCCGCGGCCGGGGCCGAGCGGGAGGTGCCGCTGCGGCTGGCCGACGTGCGCGCGCTGCTGGAGTCCCGCCTGGCCGGGCGGCCCACCCGCGCGAACTTCCGCACCGGCACCCTCACCGTCTGCACGATGACGCCCATGCGCTCGGTGCCGCACCGCGTGGTGTGCCTGGTGGGCCTCGACGACGGCGTGTTCCCGCGCCAGGTCAGCCTCGACGGCGACGACGTGTTGGCGCGCCGCCCGCTCACCGGTGAGCGCGACGCGCGCAGCGAGGACCGGCAGCTGCTGCTCGACGCCCTGCTGGCCGCCACCGAGCACGTGGTCATCACCTACACCGGAGCCAACGAGCACTCCGGGGCGCCGCGGCCTCCTGCGGTGCCGCTGGGCGAGGTGCTCGACGCCGTCGACCGCACCTGCGCGACCCCGGTCCGCGACCGGGTGCTGGTGCGTCACCCGCTGCAGCCGCACGACGCGCGCAACCTCGTGCCCGGCGGCGTGTGGCCGCCCGAGGTCGACGACCGGCCGTTCACCTTCGACGCCGCTGCCCTGGCCGGTGCTCGCGCCGCCGCGCGCGAGCGGGTTCCGGCGCCGCCGCTGCTGGTCGACCCGCTCCCACCCCTGCCCGCGGCCGACGTCTCGCTGGCCGACCTCAAGGCGTTCCTGCTCCACCCGGTCCGCACCTTCCTGCGCCAGCGCCTCGAGGTCGCCACCCCGCTCGCCCCCGACGAGGTGGGCGACGCGATGCCGGTCGAGCTCGACGGACTCGGCGGCTGGCAGGTCGGCCAGCACCTGCTCACCGAGCTGCTCGCGGGGCAGGACGCCCAGGCGGTGCTGCTGGCCGAGCAGCTGCGCGGCACGCTGCCGCCGGGCCAGCTCGGCATCGGGGCCCTGGGCGGGGTGGTGCAGCAGTGCCAGCGGGTGCTCGCCAGCACCGCCGCGCTGCGCGAGCACCCGGCGCGCGCCGTCGACGTCGACGTGCTGCTCGGCGACGGCCGCCGTCTCACCGGGACCGTGGCGGGTGTGCACGGCGCCAAGCTGGTCACGCTGGGCTACTCCCGGCTCAAGCCCCGCCAGCGGCTCGGCACCTGGGTCGACCTGCTCGCGCTGAGCGCCGGTCACCCCGACCAGAGCTTCACCGGGCACGCCGTGGGCCGCGAGCGGGCCGGGCCCAAGCGTGCCCTCAGCGGACCGCTCGACCACCGCGCCACCGGGTGGCTCGAGGAGCTGGTGGCGCTGCGCGACCGCGGGCTGCGCGAGCCGCTGCCCCTGCCCCTGGCCACCGCCTGTGCCTGGGCGGAGGCCGAGCACCGGCAGCAGCACGGCGACGACGTCGACCCGGTGGCCCTGGCGCGTCGCGAGTGGACCACCGACCCCCACAACTCCTTCGGCATCGAGGGCGAGGACGCCGACGCCCACCACCGGCGCTGGCTGGGCGAGTCCGCGCCGCTCGAGGCGTTGCTCGAGGCCGGCCTGCCCGAGCTCGCGCGCGCCGTGTGGGGCCCGCTGCTCGCCGGCGCCGAGCGGGTGGGTCCGCTGTGAGCCCCTTCTCGATCCGCGACCCGTTGCCCGAGCCCGGCACCACCACCCTGCTCGAGGCCAGCGCGGGCACCGGCAAGACCTGGACCATCGGGGCACTGGTGGCCCGCTGGGTGGCCGAGGGCGTGGCCGGTCTCGGCGACATGCTGGTGATCACCTTCGGCCGCGCCGCCAGCCAGGAGCTGCGCGAGCGGGTGCGCGAGCAGCTGGTGGAGGCCGAGCGTGCCCTCGACCCGGCGCCCGCCGCGCCGTCCGCCGCCGATCTGGAGCCCGAGCCCTCCGAGCTGGTCGCGCTGCTGCTCGACTGCCCGCCGGCAGAGCGGGCAGCCCGCCACACCCGCGTGCTGGCGGCGCTGGCCGACTTCGACGCCGCCACCATCGCCACCACCCACCAGTTCTGCTCGCTGGTGCTCGACTCGCTCGGAGTGGCTGGCGACACCGACCCCCGCGCCCGGCTGGTGGAGCAGCTCGACGACCTGGTGGGCGAGGTGGTCGACGACCTCTACCTGCGCGCCTTCGCGCACGCCGACGCGGCCCCGGAGTTCGGTCACGGCGAGGCGCTGGCGATCGCGCGCGCCGTGGTGGGCGACCCGCAGGCGGTGGTGCAGCCGGTCGGCGAGGACCCCTCCACGCCGGCCGGGCGGCGGGTCGCCTTCGCCGAGGCCGTGCGCCGCGAGGTCGACCTGCGCAAGCGGCGCCTGGGCCTGCTCTCCTACGACGACCTGCTCTCCCAGCTGGCCGGGGCGCTCGAGCCCGCGGACTCTCCCGCGCGGGTGCGCATGCGCGAGCGGTGGCGCATCGTGCTCGTCGACGAGTTCCAGGACACCGACCCGGTGCAGTGGTCGGTGCTCGACCGCGCCTTCTCCGGGGTCGCCACCATGGTGCTGATCGGCGACCCCAAGCAGGCCATCTACGCCTTCCGCGGAGGTGACGTCACCACCTACCTGCGTGCCGCCGCGGAAGCCACCACCGAGAAGACGCTGGCGCTCAGCTGGCGCAGCGACGCCGCGCTGCTGGCCGCCACCCAGCAGCTGCTCGAGGGCGCCGAGCTGGGCGACCCCCGCATCGTGGTGCGCCCCGTCGAGGCCCACCACGCAGGCCCGCGGCTGCAGGGCGCGCCGGTGGCAGCGCCGCTGCGGCTGCGCGCCGTGCGCCGCAGCGACCTCGGCCGGCGCGGCAGCGCCCCGCTGCCCGTCGGCGACGTGCGGCGTCACGTGGCGCTCGACCTCGCCCGCGACGTGCGCCGCCTGCTCGGCTCCGGTGCCACCTTCGCCGGGCGGCCGCTGGAGCCTGCCGACGTCGCGGTGATCTGCTACCGCAACAACGACCTCGCCGCCGCCCAGCAGGCCCTGGCCGCCGAGGGCATCCCCGCCGTCATGGCCGGCGGCGGCAGCGTCTTCGCCACTCCCGCCGCCGTCGAGTGGCTCACGCTGCTCGAGGCGCTCGAGCAGCCGCACCGGAGCCCCCGCGTGCGCGCCGCCGCGCTCACCGCCTTCCTGGGTCTCGACGCCGCCACCCTCGACGCCGGCGGCGACCGGCTCACCGACGAGCTCGCCGACCGGCTGCGCGGCTGGGTCGACCTCGTGGCCCGCCGCGGCGTCGCCGCCGTCCTGGAGTCCGCGGGCACCGGCGGACTCTCGGCGCGGGTGCTGGCCCAGGTGGGTGGCGACCGTCGCCTCACCGACCTGCGGCACGTGGGCGAGGTGCTGCACGAGGTGGCCCTGCGCGAGCGGCTCGGCGTCGTCGCGCTGCTGGCCTGGCTGCGCGAGCAGGTGCGCGAGGCGCAGGCGGGCCGCGGCGCGGAGCGCACCCGACGGCTCGACTCGGACGCCGCGGCGGTGCAGCTGGTCACCATCCACGCGAGCAAGGGTCTGCAGTACCCGGTGGTCTACCTGCCCTCGCTGGCCGACCGCTTCGTCGGCAAGCCCGTGCGACCGCTGCTGCACGACGCCGAGGGCGAGCGCTGCCTCGACGTCGGCGGCCCCGGCGGCAGCCGGTGGAGCGAGCACGTGCGCCGGGCCGCCGACGAGGAGGCGGGGGAGTGGCTGCGGCTGCTCTACGTCGCGATCACCCGCGCGCAGGCGCAGGTGGTGCTGTGGTGGGCACCCACCCGCAACGCGATCGCCTCACCGCTGCACCGGCTGCTCGCCCGCGAGGCCGGCTCCGAGGTGCCCGAGACGCCGAGCCTGCCCTCCGACGACGACCTGGTCGCGCTGCTCACCCGCTGGCGCGACCGCGGCGGCCCCGCACCCGAGGTGGCCCGGCCCGCCGACCCCGGCGCGGCACCCGCCGTGCCAGCGGCGGCCGAGCTGCACCACCGCACCTTCGCGCGCCCGGTCGACACCGACTGGCGACGCACCTCCTACAGCGCGCTCAGTGCCGCCGTCGAGGTGGCGGCCGGCGCTGCCGGTGCAGGCGGGCCGGCGGTCGGGAGCGAGCCGGAGTCGACGCCGCGCGAGGACGAGCCACGCGACGGCGTCCAGGCCGTGCCGACCCCCGTGCCGGCCCCCGCGAGCGGGCCCCTCGACGCCGGTGCGGGCGACTCGCTGGTGTCCCCGATGGCCGACCTGCCGGTGGGCGCCACCTTCGGCTCCCTGGTGCACGCGGTGCTGGAGCACGCCGACCCTGCGGCCGACGACCTGCACGCCCACCTGCTCGGGCTGGTCGAGGAGCACCTGGGCTGGTGGCCGGTGCCCGACCTGGACCGCCGGGCGCTGGCCACGGCACTGGTGGCCGTGCACGACAGCCCCCTGGGACCGCTGGCGCACGACGCGACCCTGCGCCGGATCGCGCGGAGCGACCGGCTGCGCGAGATGGACTTCGAGCTGCCGCTGGCCGGCGGCGAATCCGCGCGGGGGCCGGTGGCGCGCCCGCTGCGCCTGGGCGACCTCGCGCCGCTGCTCGAGCAGCACCTGCCACCCGACGACCCCGTCCGGGGCTACACCGCGCAGCTGGCCGGCCCGCTCGGCGACCAGCCGCTGCGCGGCTACCTCACCGGCTCGGTCGACGTCGTCCTGCGGGTCCCCGAGCCGGACGGGTCCGGGGTGCGCTACCTGGTGGTCGACTACAAGACCAACTGGCTGGGCCCCCGCGAGCTGCGACCCACGGCGCACAGCTACGCGCCCGCGGCGCTCGAGGCGGCCATGACCCATTCGGACTACCCGCTGCAGGCGCTGCTCTACGCCACGGTGCTGCACCGGTTCCTGCGGTGGCGTCAGCCCGGCTACGACCCCGAGCGGCACCTGGGCGGCGTGCTCTACCTCTACCTGCGAGGGATGTGCGGCCCCGAGACGCCCGTGCTCGACGGTCACCCCTGCGGCGTCTTCTCCTGGCGACCGCCGGCCGCGCTCGTCGTCGCGCTCTCCGACCTGCTCGACGGCGCCCCGCCGAGCCCGCCGGACCCGAGCGGGGGCGGCCCCCGATGACCGAGCTCTTCGAGCCCGCCGACGCCCGCGACTGGCGCCTCACCACCGCCGGCCCCGACCTGCTGACCCGGGCCAACGCGGCCGGGCTGCTGACCTCCTCCGACGTGCACGTGGCCACCCGGGTGGGTGCGTTGGGCGGCGAGACCGACCCCGCCGTCCTGCTGGCTCTCGCGCTGGCGGTGCGGGCCGTGCGGCGCGGGTCGGTGTGCGTGCGCCTGGCCGAGGCGCAGGCGTCGGCGGGCCTGCCCGAGGAGGCGGGGCTGGCCTGGCCCGAGCCCGCGGCGTGGGAGGCCGCCGTGGCCGCCTCGCCGCTCACCCTCGCCGGGGTGCTGCGCAGCGAGCACGGCCTGCTCTACCTCGACCGCTACCACCGGCTCGAGCGCGGCGTGTGCCGGGACCTGCTGACCCGCCTGGACGAGCCGGTGCCCGAGATCGACGGCGTGGCACTCGAGGTCACGCTGCCGCTGATCCGCGACGAGCACCTCTCACCGGAGCAGGAAATGGCGGTGCGCGGTGCGCTGGGCCGCACCACCACCGTGCTCACCGGTGGGCCCGGCACGGGCAAGACCACCACCGTGGCGCGAGCGCTCGTGCTGCTCGCCGCGCAGGCCGGCGCACGCGGCGAGCGGGTCTCGGTCGCCCTCGCCGCCCCCACCGGCAAGGCGGCGACCCGGTTGCAGGAGGCGGTGGCCGGCGAGCTGGCCGGCATCGCCGCCCAGGGTCCCGCGGCGGCGGCCGCCGTCGAGCGGGTCGGTCAGCCGCAGGGCGTCACCCTGCACCGGCTGCTCGGCTGGCGGCCCGACAACAGCACGCGGTTCCGGCACGACCGCACCAACCGGCTCAAGCACGACGTCGTGGTGGTCGACGAGTGCTCGATGGTCGAGCTGACGCTGATGAGCCGGCTCCTGGAGGCGGTGCGGCCCGAGGCGCGGCTGATCCTGGCCGGCGACCCCCAGCAGCTCACCTCGGTGGGCGCCGGCGCGGTGCTGAAGGACCTCGTCGACGGCCTCGAGCAGCACCCGGCGGCCCCGGTGGCCGGGCTGACCCGCAACTTCCGCAGCGAGGAGGACATCAAGGCCCTCGCCACCGCACTGCGGGTCGGCGACGCCGACGCCGTGCTCGACGTCCTGCGGTCGGGGTCCACCCAGGTGCAGCTGGTCGAGGCGGCCACGCCCGAGGAGGTGGAGGCGGCGCTCCGCGAGGTCGCCCTGGCGCCCGCACTCGCGGTGCGGGCCGCGGCGCTGGAGGGCCGGGCGGGCGACGCCGTCGCGCAGCTGGACCTGCACCGGCTGCTGTGCGCCCACCGCGAGGGACCTTTCGGGGTGCGGCACTGGAACCAGCGGGTCGAGGGCTGGCTGGCCGAGGACCCCGCCGCGGCGCTCGACCTGCGCGGCCCCTGGTACGCCGGCCGCCCACTGCTGGTCACGCGCAACGACTACGCCCTCGACGTCTACAACGGCGAGGTGGGCGTGGTCGTGCGCGACGGCACCCGCCTGCGGGCGCACATCGCGGGGTCCGGCGGGTTGCAGGAGTTCGCTCCCGGGCGCCTCGACACCGTCGAGACCATGCACGCCTCCACCATCCACAAGGCCCAGGGCAGCCAGGCCTCGCAGGTCACGGTCCTCCTGCCCGACGCCGACTCCCAGCTGCTCACCCGCGAGCTCTTCTACACCGCCGTCACGCGCGCGCAGCACCACGTGCGCGTCGTCGGCACCGAGGCCGCGGTACGGGCCGCCGTGGCCACCCGCGCGGTGCGGGCCACCGGCCTGACCGCCCGCCTGGCCGCAGGGGCCCGTCACACGGACGACATCAGCGGTGCGGACAGTGGGCGATCCGCGCAACGCGGATGATCTAGCGTGACGCCGTGCCCTACCTGCTGCGCGTCGAGCTGCCCGACATCCCCGGATCGCTGGGCCGCGTGGCGACCGCGATCGGTGAGGCGGGCGGCGACATCGAGGCCATCGAGATCGTCGAGAAGCGCGACGACGGCACCGCGCTGGACGACGTGCTCCTCGAGACCGACCCCGGCACCATGCCCGACTCGATCGTCTCGGCGTGCAACGCGCTGCCCGGCGTGCGGGTGGTGTGGATCAGTCGCTACGCCGCGGGCGGCAACCTGACCCTCGACCTCGAGGCCGCCGAGGAGCTCACGGTCGAGCCCGCGCGGGCCCTCGACCGCCTCGTGGACCTGCTGCCCGACACCTTCCGCGTGGACTGGGGGGCGCGGGTGCACCGGGCGCAGGGCATCGTGCACGCCACCGGCGCCGCGCCCGACCACCTCGACTTCGTCGACCTCGACGCGCCCACCCGCCTCGAGCCGCCCACCCCCGACGACGTCACCCTCTTCGCGGCCTGCCGGCTGGGCGGCAACGAGATCGTGGTGGTCGGACGGCGTGGCGGCCCCGAGTTCCTCGACTCCGAGCTGGCCCGGCTCGGGTTCCTCGCCGGTCTGGCGCTGACCATCCACCCCGTGTGAGTCCCGCCCGACACTCCCGAGCCGGCCGACACGCCGCCCGGGAATGGTCGGCGGCCGTGCTGGGTTCCTGACTCACATGGCACTGGAAGGCGAGTACGAGCCCAGCCCCGAGCAGTGGGTGCGCGAGCAGGTCGAGACCTACGAGGCCACCGGCGGCCGGGAGGCCAACACCCTCCCCGACCACCCCGAGTGGCCGATCGTCGTCATCACCTCGCGGGGCGCGAAGTCCGGCAAGCTGCGCAAGAACCCGGTGATGCGCGTCGAGCACGAGGGCGTCTACGCGGCGGTGGCCTCCAAGGGCGGCGCGCCCGAGCACCCCGCCTGGTACGCCAACTTCAAGGAGCACCCGCACGTGGTGCTGCAGGACGGCGCCGAGCCGCACGACTACTTGGCCCGCGAGATCACCGACCCCACCGAGCGGGCCCAGTGGTGGGCGCGCGCCGTCGAGGTGTACTCCCCGTACGCCGAGTACCAGGAGAAGACCGACCGGCTCATCCCGGTGTTCCTCCTGGAGCGCACGGACGGCTGAGGCGTGAGCGACGCCGACCCTGGCGCGCCGTCGTCGCGCTGGCGGCGGATCGCCCAGGAGGCGCACGGCGAGGACTACGCGGCCGCCTACGCGGAGCGGTTCGCCGCGATGGCGGCGGCGGGTGAGGACGTGCACGGCGAGGCCGCTCTGGTCGCGCGGCTCGTCCAGCCGCCGGCGCGCGTGCTCGACGCCGGTTGCGGCACCGGGCGGATCGCCGTCCGGCTGGCCGAGCTGGGGCACCCGGTCGTGGGCGTCGACGTCGACGAGCCGATGCTCGAGCAGGCGCGCGCGGCCGCTCCGCACCTGCGCTGGGAGCTCGGCGACCTGTCCGTGCTGGACCTCGGCGAGCGCTTCGACCTCGTGCTGGTGGCCGGCAACACGATCCCGCTCCTCGAGGCCGGCACCCTGGCGCAGACCGCCGAGCGCCTGGCCGCCCACCTCGCGCCCGGCGGGCTGCTGGTGTGCGGCTTCGGCCTCGACGCCGACCACCTGCCCGACGGCTGCCCCGTGACCCCGCTGGCCGACGTCGACGCCGCCTTCGCCGCCGCCGGCCTCGAGCCGGTGGACCGCCTCGCCGGCTGGGACGGCACCCCCCTGCCCCCCGACGCCGATCCCGCCGCCACCGACCGGCCGGACCGGCCCGGCTACGTCGTCACGCTCGACCGGCTGCCCTCACCCCGATAGTCCGCAGCAATGTGGTCGTGGCACCCGCTCGGTAACGACCACTTTGCTGCGGACTATCGCTCGCCTAGCATCCGGTGGTGCGCATCGTGGTGCTGACGGGGGCGGGGATCTCCGCGGAGAGCGGGGTGCCGACCTTCCGCGACGCCGACGGGCTCTGGGAGGGGCACAGGGTCGAGGAGGTCGCGACCCCCGAGGCGTTCGTGGCCGACCCCGCGCTGGTGCAGTCCTTCTACGACGCCCGCCGGGCGGCGTTGGCCGGCGTCGAGCCCAACCCGGCGCACCACGCTCTCGCGCGCCTCGAGCGGGCGCTGGGCGAGGACCTGCTGCTGGTGACCCAGAACATCGACGACCTGCACGAGCGCGGCGGCTCCACGGGGGTGCTGCACATGCACGGCGAGCTGCTCTCGGCCCTGTGCGCCGGCTGCGCGGCCCGCTCGCGCTGGGAGGGGCCGCTGGCCGAGGCCCCCGACTGCCCGGGATGCGGCGAGGCGGCGCTGCGGCCCGACGTCGTGTGGTTCGGCGAGGTGCCCTACCAGATGGAGCGGATCTTCGGGGCCCTCGACGCCGCCGACCTGTTCGTCTCCATCGGCACCTCCGGCGCGGTCTACCCCGCGGCCGGCTTCGTGCAGTACGCCCGACGACGCGGCGCCCGCGCGCTGGAGCTCAACCTGCAGCCCAGCGACGGCACGCTGTGGTTCAACGAGGCCCGCCACGGTCCGGCGAGCGAGCTGGTGCCCGCCTGGGTCGACGAGGTGCTGGTCTCCGCCGGCTGACCGGACCAGTCGGCCGCTCGGACGAGGTTTGCGGGCCACGGGTCCGCGCGACCTGCGAGGATGCGCCCATGATGCGCACCCGCTCCACCACCCGGACCCCCCTCGCCACCGCGGCCGTCGCCGCGGTCGCCGCGCTCGCGCTAACCGGTTGCAGCGGCGGGTCGGACTTCGCCGACTCCTCGGCCGAGGACATCATCACCGCCGCCAGCGAGGACATGCAGGCGTTGGAGTCGGTGCACATCGACGCCGACATCACCACCGACGGCCAGCAGATCACCCTCGACATCTCCCTCGACACCGACGGCGCCTGCACCGGCACCGTGGGCCTGGGCGAGGGCACCGCCGAGATCGTCTCGGTCGACGGCCAGAGCTGGTTCAAGGCCGACCAGGCGCTCTACGAGGCGCTGGTGGGCGAGCAGGCCGAGCAGATCACCGCCGTCGTCGGCGACAACTGGGTGGCCGACGAGCAGGGCCAGTTCGGCAGCTTCTGCGACCTCGACAGCCTGCTGGAGGACATCGGCGACCCCGAGGCCGGGAACGCGGAGAAGGACGGCACCGAGGAGGTCGACGGCGAGGAGGCCGTCCGGCTGGTCAGCGAGGACGAGGGCGACACCACCACGGCGTTCGTGGCCGTGGACGAGCCGCACCACATCCTGCGCGTCGAGGTCGAGGGCGACAACGCCGGCGAGGCCACGTTCTCGGAGTTCGACGAGACCGTCGAGGCCGAGGCTCCCGCCGAGGACGAGATCGTGGAGCTGCCCGGCGCCTGAGGCCGGACCACCGGACCAGCCCGACCGGGCCGGCCGGGTCAGTCCCCGGCCGGCACGCCGGTCAGCACGCCCAGCAGCACGCCCGCGTGCGGCGGCAGCTCGGCCACGCCGTCGCGCACCTGCCCGCCGGCCGGTGTCGCGTACAGCACCGGCCGGTCGCCGACGTCGAGCGCCGCGGGCTGCTCGCCCAGGTTGAGGGCCACCAGCAGGTCGCCGCGCGCCATCGTGAAGGTGCGCGCCTCCTCGTCGACCGTGCAGCGGGTGCGACGGAAGTCGGGGTCGGTGAGGTCGGCGTGCTCGCGGCGCAGCCGCGCCAGCGCCCGGTAGGTCTCGAGCATCCGGGCGCCGCGGCCCTGCTCGGCCTCGGACCAGTCGAGCTTGGAGCGCTGGAAGGTCTCGGGGTCCTGCGGGTCGGGCACGACGGCGGGGTCCCAGCCCATCTGCTCGAACTCCGCGATCCGCCCCTCGGCGGTGGCGACGCCGAGCTCGGGCTCGGGGTGGGAGGTGAAGAACTGGAAGGGGGTGGCTGCCGCCCACTCCTCGCCCTGGAAGAGCATCGGGGTGAACGGGCCGGCCAGCGTGAGCAGCGCGGCGCAGGCCAGCTGGTCGTCGTCGAGGTGCTCGGTGATCCGGTCGCCGACGGCGCGGTTGCCGATCTGGTCGTGGTTCTGGCTGCACACGACCAGGCGCCAGGTGGGCATGGCGTCGGTGTCGATCGGCACGCCGTGGTCGCGGTCGCGGAACGAGCTGAAGGTGCCGTCGTGGAAGAACCCGCGCTCGCACACCTTGGCCAGCGCCGTGAGGGGCGCGAAGTCGGCGTAGTAGCCCTCGGTCTCGCCGGTGAGCGCCACGTGCACGGCGTGGTGGAAATCGTCGCTCCACTGCGCGTCGAGGCCGTAGCCGCCGGCCTCGCGCGGGGTGACCAGCCGGGGGTCGTTGAGGTCGGACTCCGCGATCAGCGTGAGCGGCCGCCGCTGGTGGGCGGAGAGGGCGGCGACCTCGATCGCCATCTCCTCGAGCAGGTGGGTCGCGGAGGTGTCGGCGAGCGCGTGCACGGCGTCGAGCCGCAGCGCGTCCACGTGGTAGTCCTCCAGCCACATCCGCACGTTGTCGAGGATGTAGCGGCGCACGTGCGCGGCGCCCTCGCCGTCGAGGTTGACCAGGTCGCCCCAGGTGTTGCGGCCCTGCTTGAGGTAGGGCCCGAACTGCGGGAGGTAGTTGCCCGAGGGGCCGAGGTGGTTGTAGACGACGTCCTGGACGACGCCGAGCCCGGCGGCGTGGCAGCCGTCCACGAACCGCTGGTAGGCCTCCGGGCCGCCGTAGGTCTCGTCGACGGCGAACCAGTCGACGCCGTCGTAGCCCCAGTTGTGGGTGCCGTTGAAGGAGTTGACGGGCAGCAGCTCCACGAGGTCGACGCCGATCGAGCGCAGGTGCTCGAGCCGTCCCAGCGCGGCGTCGAGGGTGCCCTCGGGCGTGAACGTGCCCAGGTGCAGCTCGTAGACCACCGCGCCGGCCAGCTGGCGGCCGGTCCAGGCGTGGTCGGTCCACGCGAAGGCCTCGGCCCGGAAGGTGCGCGAGCGGCCGTGGACGCCGTCGGGCTGGCGCCGCGAGCGCGGGTCCGGCACCGGGGTCTCGGCGTCGTCGAGGAGGTACCCGTAGTCCACCGGGGCCGCCTCGGGCGCCGCCTCGGGGAGCTGCTCGGTGGGCGTCCACCAGCCGTCGCCGCGCGGCTGCATGGCCACCTCGCGGTCGCCGATCGAGAGCCGCACGCGCTGGGGCAGGGGCGCCCAGACGTCGAACAGGGGCGGGTAGGGGGTCATCGGTCCTCCTCCCGGACCAGCAGGGCCACCGGTCCGTGGGCGAGCAGGTCGGCCAGGCGCGGCGGCGCCGCCACCTGGGCCTCGAGGGTGGTGTCGGCCAGCAGGTTGCGCCAGCTGCCCGCGGGCAGCCCGAGCGTGGTGTCTCCCCAGCCGCCGCGGGCGGCCAGGCCCACGGGCAGCCGCGTGGCCACGGCGACGACGCCGCCGCGGTCGAAGGCGACGGCGTGGGCCGCGGCCTCCCCCTCGGCCGGCACCGCCGCGTAGCCGGTGAACAGCTCGGGCCGGTCGCGGCGCAGGCGCAGGGCGGCGGCGGTGAGGTCGAGCTTCGCGCGCCGCGGGTGCGCCAGCTGCGGGTCGGCCAGCAGTCGCTGCCGCAGCGCGACGTCGAAGGGACGCCGGTTGTCGGGATCGACCAGCGAGTCCTCCACCAGCTCCGAGCCGCCGTAGACGTCGGGGACGCCGGGCAGCATCAGCGCGAGCAGCTTGGCGCTCAGGCTGTTGCTCCAGCCGGGCGCCTCGACGGCGTCGAGCAGGCGACGCAGCACCTGCTGGACGCGCTCGTCCTCGAAGGCGGCGTCCACGGCGCGGTGCACCTGGGCCTCGAAGTCCTCGTCCGGGGCCGTCCACGTGGTGTCGTCGCCGGCCTCACGCATCGCCTTCTCGGCGTAGGCGTGCAGGCGGGCCCGCAGGTCGGGGTCCTCGTCGGTCCACGCCCCGACGACGGCCTGCCACAGCAGGCAGGCGAACGCCTCGCTGGGCACGGGGGCCAGCTGCTGGAGCGTGGCCAGGCTCTCGGTCCACAGGTCGGGCACCTCGGCGAGCACGGTGATCCGGGCCCGCACGTCCTCGCCGCGCTTGGTGTCGTGCGTCGAGGTGGTGGTCATGGCGTCGGGCCAGCTGCGCTGCCGCTCGGCCAGCGCGTCGTGGAAGGCCGCGGGCGCGACGGCGAAGATGCTGGGGTCACCGCCCACCTCGGTGAGCGATCCCAGCCGGTTGTAGCGGTAGAAGGCGCAGTCCTCGACGCCCTTGGCCATCACCATGCCGCTGGTCTGCTGGAAGCGCAGGGCCGCCGGCTGCCCGGGGTCGCCGAGCACCGGTGCCAGCGCCGAGAGCGGTGCTCCGAGATCAGGACGGTGCTCTCCAGCGAGGTCGAAGGCCTGCTGCAGGTGCTCGCGGCCCTCGGGCAGGTAGGAGCGGTAGACGGGGAAGCACGCCAGCAGCTCGGCGACGGCGTCCTCGAGCTGCTCGACGCCGGTCTCGAGCGGCGGCAGCTCCCGCACGATCCGCCGGACCTCGGAGTGCAGGATGCCGTCGGCGACGGCCCGCTTGGTGGTGTGGATCATCGCGTGCCAGTCGAGCGAGGCGAGCGGCAGCCGCTGCTCGCCCTCGGGGTCGGTCAGCACCCGGTCGACGAGCGCGAGCGCGTCGTACCCGGTGGTGCCCTCGGTGGCCCACGAGGTGGGCAGCTCCTCGCCGGGCTCGAGGATCTTCTCCACGAGCACGTAGGCGCCCTCGGTCAGGCCGGCGAGGTCGTCCAGGTAGCCGCGGGGGTCGCGGACGCCGTCGGGGTGGTCGACGCGCAGGCCGTCCACCAGGCCCTCGCGGAACCAGCGACCGATCTCGGCGTGCGTGGCGTCGAAGACCGCCGGGTCCTCGACCCGCACGGCGGCCAGGGTGTTGACGGCGAAGAAGCGCCGGTAGTTGAGCTGGTCGTCGGCCGCGCGCCACGAGACGAGCTCGTAGTGCTGCTCGTCGTGGGTGGAGGTGCCGGGAGCCAGCGGGAACTCGTGCTCGTGGTACCGCAGCACTCCCGCCTCGGGGTCCGGCGTGATGGCGCCCTCGTCGCCGTCGCCCACCACGGGCACCCGGAGCCGGCCGCCGCCGAAGGCCCAGTCGACGTCGAAGTACCCCGCGAACGGGGACTCCTGGCCGTGCTGGAGGAGGCTCCACCACCAGGCGTTCTCGCGCGGGGTGGCCACGCCCACGTGGTTGGGCACCACGTCGACCAGCACGCCCAGGCGCAGGCGCCTCGCCTCGGCGGAGACGGCGGCCAGCCCGGCCGCACCGCCGCGGCTCTCGTCGATGCGCTCGTGGGAGACCACGTCGTAGCCGTGCCCGCTGCCGGGCTCGGCGGCCAGGATGGGGGAGAGGTAGACCCAGTCGGCGCCGAGCTGCTGCAGGTAGGGCAGCAGCCGGGCGCAGGCGTGCAGGTCGAGGTCGGCGGTGACCTGCAGCCGGTAGGTGCTCGCCGGCACCCGGGCCGGGCGACGGCGTGCGCGCTCGACCACGGCTCAGCCCCGCTTCGCGGCGGTCGCGGCGGCCACGGTCGCGGCCACCGAGGCGGCGACGGAGTGGTCGGGCTCGGCCTCGGGCTCGGCGTGCTCGCGCAGCACCAGCACGCTGTGCGACGCCATCTCGAGCGAGCCGCCGGCCTGGACCGTGCCGTCGTCGTCCGCGGAGCCGCCGGTGTCGACCACCACGTCCCACGCCGCCGAGAACTCCTCGGGGGGCAGGGTCACCGTGGCCGGGCCGTCGGCGTTGAAGTAGAGCAGGAAGTGGTCGTCGGTGATGGTGCCGCCGCGGGCGTCCAGGCCGGCGATGCCGCGACCGTTGAGGTACATGCCCAGGCCCTTCGCAGCGCCCTCGCCGTGCCAGTCGTCGTCCTCCATCGGTCGCCCGTCCAGGTGCAGCCAGACGATGTCGTTGAGGCGGTCGCCCTCGCCACCGTCGGGCACGCGCACCGAGTCGCCGGTGAAGAACCGCTTGCGGCGGAAGGTGGGGTGGTCGTGGCGCAGCTTGATGAGCGCGGCGGTGAAGTCCAGCAGCGGCTGGTCGACGTCGTCCCAGTGCATCCAGGCGATCTCGCTGTCCTGGGCGTAGGTGTTGTTGTTGCCGCCCTGCGTGCGGCCCAGCTCGTCGCCGTGCAGCAGCATGGGCACGCCCTGGCTCAGCAGCAGCGTGGCCAGGATGTTGCGCTGGGCGCGCGAGCGCAGCGCCAGGATCTCCGGGTCGTCGGTCGGGCCCTCGGCGCCGCGGTTCCACGAGCGGTTGTGGTCCTCGCCGTCGTTGCCGTCCTCGCCGTTGGCCTCGTTGTGCTTCTCGTTGTAGGAGACCAGGTCGCGCAGGGTGAAGCCGTCGTGGGCGGTGACGAAGTTGATGCTCGCGAACGGGCGACGCCCGGACTGCTCGTAGAGGTCGCTGGAGCCCGAGAGGCGCGAGGCGAAGTCGCCGAGCGAGGGCTCGCCGCGCCAGAAGTCGCGCACGGTGTCGCGGTACTTGCCGTTCCACTCGGTCCACTGCGGCGGGAAGCCACCGACCTGGTAGCCGCCGGGGCCGACGTCCCACGGCTCGGCGATCAGCTTGACCTGGCTGACCACCGGGTCCTGCTGCACGAGCTCGAAGAAGGTGGCCAGCCGGTCGACGTCGTAGAACTCGCGCGCCAGCGTGGAGGCGAGGTCGAAGCGGAAGCCGTCGACGTGCATCTCGGTGACCCAGTAGCGCAGCGAGTCCATGATCAGCTGCAGCGAGTGGGGGTGGCGCACGTTGAGGCTGTTGCCGGTGCCCGTGTAGTCCATGTAGTAGCGCTGGTCGTCCTCGACCAGGCGGTAGTAGGCCGGGTTGTCGATGCCGCGCATGCTCAGCGTGGGGCCGAGGTGGTTGCCCTCGGCGGTGTGGTTGTAGACGACGTCGAGGATGACCTCGATGCCGGCGGCGTGCATGGTCTTGACCATCGCCTTGAACTCCTGGACCTGCTGGCCGAGCTGGCCGGAGTCCCCGCCGGTGGCGGCGTACTCCGCGTGCGGCGCGAAGAACCCGAGCGTGTTGTAGCCCCAGTAGTTGCGCAGCCCCTTCTCGAGCAGCGTGGAGTCCTGGATGAACTGGTGCACCGGCATCAGCTCGATGGCGGTGACGCCGAGACGCTGCAGGTGCTCGGTGACCGCGGGGTGCGAGAGACCGGCGTAGGTGCCGCGGATGTCCTCGGGCACCTCGGGGTGCAGCTGGGTGAGGCCCTTGACGTGCGCCTCGTAGATGACCGACTCGTTGAACGGGATGTCGAGGCGGCGGTCGCCCTCCCAGTCGAAGAACGGGTTGATGACGACGCCCAGGGTCATGTGCGCGGCCGAGTCGTCGTCGTTGCGCGAGTCCTCCTCGCCGAAGTGGTAGCCGAAGAGGCTCTCGTCCCAGTCGATCTCGCCGGCGGTGGCCTTGGCGTAGGGGTCGAGGAGCAGCTTGCTCGGGTTGCAGCGCAGGCCGTTCTCGGGGTCCCAGGGGCCGTGGACGCGGTAGCCGTAGCGCTGGCCGGGCTGCACGCGGGGCAGGTAGGCGTGCCACACGAACGCGTCGACCTCCGTGAGCTCCACCCGGGTCTCGGTGAGCTGGTCGCCGCCGTCCTCGGGGTCGGTGAACAGGCACAGCTCGACGCGGTCGGCCACCTCGCTGAACAGCGCGAAGTTGGTGCCGCTGCCGTCGAAGGTGGCCCCGAGGGGATAGGGGCGGCCGGGCCAGATCTCCATGCGCGTGCTCCTGCTTCGTCTCGCTCGCCGGGGCGAGGTGCCGTGCGAATTGGATCGATCAAAGCACAGTCAACCGCTCGGTACCCCGGGCTGCGCCCGAGCACCCCACCCGGCGGGGTGACCCAGCCCGCAGGCGGGCCGCGGCGGTGACGGTGCCGACCCGCGACAGCAGGGCCTACCCGCCGGTAGCATGCGGGCATGAAGCGCGACATCTACGACGAGGACCACGAGGCTTTCCGAGGATCGGCGCGGGAGTTCCTGGAGCGGAGCGTCATCCCGCACGTGGAGCAGCACGCCCACGACAAGGCCATCCCGCGGGAGTTCTGGACCGAGGCCGGCAAGCAGGGCTTCCTCGGCCTGGAGATCCCCGAGGAGTACGGCGGCGCCGGCGCGGGCGACTACCGCTTCAACGCCGTCTTCGCCGAGGAGCTCAGCAAGGTCAACGCGGCGCTCGGCTCCTGCTGGGGCATCCACGCCGACATCTGCGCGCCCTACATCGTCGAGCTCGGCACCGAGGAGCAGAAGCAGCGCTGGCTGCCCGGCGTCGCCTCGGGCGAGATCCTGCTCGCCATCGGCATGACCGAGCCCTCCGGCGGCTCCGACCTCGCCGCGCTCAAGACCACCGCCGTGCGCGACGGCGAGCACTGGGTGATCAACGGCTCCAAGACCTTCATCACCAACGGCTACTCCGCCGACCTGGTGATCACCGCCGTGCGCACCAGCCCCGAGAAGAAGGCGCGCGGCATCACGCTGTTCGCGATCCCCGCCGACGCCCCCGGCTACAGCCGCGGCCGCAAGCTCGACAAGGTCGGCCAGGACGAGTCCGACACCGCCGAGCTCTTCTTCGAGAACGTGCGCCTCACCGACGAGGACATCATCGGCGAGCTCGACCAGGGCTTCATCCACATGATGCAGAAGCTGCCGCAGGAGCGGCTGGGCTGCGCGATCTCCAACGTGGCGCACGCCAAGCAGATCCTCGAGGAGACCATCGCCTACACGAAGGAGCGCCAGGCCTTCGGCGCCCCGATCGGCTCCTTCCAGCACAACAAGTTCCTGATCGCCGAGCTGGTCACCCAGATCGAGGTCGCCGAGGCCTACATCGACAAGTGCACCGTCGCCCACGACAAGGGCGAGCTGACCCCGGTCGACGCCGCGAAGGCCAAGTGGTGGTCCAGCGAGATCCAGAACCAGGTGCTCGACCACTGCGTGCAGCTGCACGGCGGCTACGGCTTCATGAACGAGTACCGCGTGGCCCGCGCCTGGCGCGACGCCCGCGTCTCCAAGATCTGGGCCGGCTCCAACGAGATCATGAAGGAGCTCATCGGCCGCGACGTCGGCCTGTGAGCCCGCCGGTGACCTGCCGATGACCCGCCGATGACCGTGCCGGGCGTCGGCCCGCACCCGGACGAGCCGCACGCCCAGGGCGTGCAGGGACGGCTCAACTGGCTGCGGGCCGGCGTGCTCGGCGCCAACGACGGCATCGTGTCCACCGCCGGCATCGTGATGGGCGTCGCGGGTGCCACCTCCGACTCCACCGCGATCCTGGTGGCGGGCGTGGCCGGGCTCACCGCCGGCGCGCTGAGCATGGCCGCGGGCGAGTACGTCTCGGTCAGCACCCAGCGCGACTCCGAGCTGGCGCTGCTCGAGAAGGAGCGGCGCGAGCTGCGCGAGGAGCCCGAGGAGGAGCTCGCCGAGCTGGCGGACCTCTACGTGCGCAAGGGCCTGGACCCGGCCCTCGCGCAACAGGTGGCCGAGCAGCTGACGGAGCGTGACGCGCTCGGGGCGCACGCGGAGGCCGAGCTGGGCATCGACCCCGACGAGCTCACGAGCCCGGTGGCCGCCGCCCTGGCCAGCATGCTCGCCTTCACCGTCGGGGCGCTGCTGCCGCTGCTGACGATCACCGTCAGCCCCGCCGGCGCCCGGGTGCCGGTCACAGTGGTGGCCGTCGTCGTCGCGCTGGCGCTGACCGGGTGGAGCAGCGCACGGTTGGGCTACGGACCGCCCGGCCGGGCGGTGGTGCGCAACGTGGTGGGCGGTCTGCTCGCGATGGCGGTCACCTACGCCGTCGGCGCGCTGGTGGGCACCGGGCTCTGAGGCCGGCCGGAATGCGGTTGCGCGGGCGCACCGCCCCCACCCAGCATGGCCGGCGATGCACCGCCTCTTCGTCGCCCTCCGCCCACCCGAGGAGGCCGCGCAGCACCTCGACGACTTCCTCGAGGTGCGCCGCGCCGCCGCCCCCTTCCGCTGGACGCCCGCCGACCAGCTGCACCTCACGCTCGCGTTCTGCCCGCAGGTGCCCGACCACCTGCTCGACGACCTGCTCGAGCGCCTCGCCGTGGCTGCGAGCCGTCGGCGTCCGCCGGACCTGGCGGTCGCCGGCGGCGGCGCCTTCCCCGACCCGGACCGCGGTCGGGTGCTGTGGGCAGGGCTGCGCACCGACCCCGGCGGCGAGGCCGAGCTCGCGGCCCTCGCCACCGGGGCCCGCAACGCCGCGGTGGCGGCCGGCGTCGTCGTCGACGGCCAGCGCTTCCGCCCGCACCTCACCGTCGCGCGATGCGGTCGACCCACCCAGCTGACCTCGTGGGTGCGCCTGCTCGACGCCTACGACGGCCCGGCGTGGCGCGCCGAGCACCTCGAGCTGGTGGCCTCGCACCTCGGCGAGGGCCCCCGACGCCGTCCGCGCCACGAGGTGCTGGCCGAGCTCCCGCTCGGTGGGTGACCCTCCCGGGCGGCGAGGTCAGGCGCGCACGGGCAGCGCCGCGACGATCGCCTCGACCTGGTCCTTGGCGTCGCCGAACAGCATCTGGGTGTTCTCGCGGAAGAACAGCGGGTTCTGCACGCCGGCGTAGCCGGTGGCCATCGAGCGCTTGAAGACGACGACGTCGCGGGCGTGCCACACCTCGAGCACCGGCATGCCGGCGATCGGGGAGCCGGGCTCGTCCTGCGCGGCCGGGTTGACGGTGTCGTTGGCGCCGATCACGAGCACGACGTCGGTCTGAGCGAGGTCCTCGTTGATCTCGTCCATCTCGAGCACGATGTCGTAGGGCACCTTGGCCTCGGCGAGCAGCACGTTCATGTGGCCGGGCAGCCGACCGGCGACCGGGTGGATGCCGAAGCGCACCTCGACCCCCGCGGCGCGCAGGCGGCGGGTCAGCTCGGCCACCGGGTACTGCGCCTGGGCCACGGCCATGCCGTAGCCGGGCGTGATGACGACGGAGGAGGCCCCGGCCAGCAGCTCGGCGGTCTCGGCGGCCTGGATCTCGCGGTGCTCGCCGTAGTCGCGGGCCTCGCCGGTGACGGTGCCGTCGGAGCCGAAGCCGCCGGCGATCACCGAGACGAACGAGCGGTTCATGGCCTGGCACATGATGTAGCTGAGGATCGCACCCGAGGAGCCGACGAGCGCGCCGGTGATGATGAGCAGGTCGTTGCCGAGGGTGAAGCCGGCGGCGGCCGCGGCCCAGCCCGAGTAGCTGTTGAGCATCGAGACGACGACCGGCATGTCGCCGCCGCCGATCGCGGCCACGAGGTGGAACCCGAGGAACAGCGCGAGCGCCAGCATCAGCAGCAGCGGGAAGATGGCGATCCGCAACGAGGAGTCGCCGAAGGTGGCGTCGCTGCCGGCGAACCACAGCAGCAGCACGAACGAGACGACGATGATCGCCAGGTTGAGCAGGTGCCGGGCGGGCAGCACCAGCGGGGAGGACTTCATCTTCGCGCTGAGCTTGAGGTTGGCCACGATCGAGCCGGTGAAGGTGACCGCGCCGATGAACACCCCGAGGAAGATCTCCACGTTGGCGACGCCGTCGGCGAAGGGCCCGTACTCCACGAAGGCGTTGATGCCGACGAGCACCGCGGCGAGGCCGACGAAGCTGTGCAGCAGTGCGATCAGCTCGGGCATGCCGGTCATCTCGACGCTGCGCGCGCGGCGGGCGCCGATGACGCCGCCGATCGCCATCGGGACGAGAGCCAGCACCAGGGTGAGCGCCACACCGCGGCCGTAGCCGGCCTCGGCGTTCTGGGCGGCCAGCACGAGGGTGGAGAGCAGGGCGATGCCCATGCCCACCATGCCGGCGATGTTGCCGCGCTTGGCGGTCTCGTGCTTGGAGAGCCCGGCCAGGGCGGCGATGAACAGCACCGCGGCGATCACGTAGCCGGCCTGCACCAGGCCGGTCAGCTCCTCGGAGAGCAGGAGGTCGGTCATCGGCTCAGCCCTTCCGGAACATCTGGAGCATGCGCAGCGTCACGAGGAAGCCGCCGAAGATGTTGATGCTCGCCACCAGCACCGCGACCACCGCCAGCAGCGAGACCGCGATGTTCTCGTTGCCCACCTGCAGGATGCCGCCGACCAGGATGATCCCGGAGATCGCGTTGGTCTCGGCCATCAGCGGCGTGTGCAGGGCGTGCGCCACGTTGGAGATCACGTAGTAGCCCACGAAGACCGCGAGCACGAACACGGTGATGTGCGCCAGGAAGTCCGGTGGCGCGTAGGCCGCGGCGAGCGCGAAGAGCACTGCTCCGAGGCCGGCGGCGTAGTACTTGCGGCGC
Organism: Nocardioides nanhaiensis; assembly: GCF_039542785.1. NCBI lineage: Bacteria > Bacillati > Actinomycetota > Actinomycetes > Propionibacteriales > Nocardioidaceae > Nocardioides > Nocardioides nanhaiensis. Next base: position 932,849 of record NZ_BAABIM010000002.1, on the reverse strand, counting down.
GGGTCGGGTGGCGGCTTGGGTGCGGCCGGCTCCGGCGCCGCGGTGGCAGCGGGCTCGGGTGTGGCCGCCGGCGCGGCCGAGACCTGCACGGGCGGCGGGGGCCACATCACCTCGCCGGCGCGGACGACGGTCAGGCCGCGCTGCACGACGTCGTCGAGGTCGAGGCGCAGCTCGCCGTCCTTCTCGGGGGTGAGCAGCGTCATCAGGTTGACGATGTTGGTGCCGTAGAGCTGCGAGGTCTGGGCGGCCAGGCGGCCGGCGAGGTCGGTGTAGCCGAGGATCGTGACGAGGTTGTCGGTGACGACGCGCTGGTCGCGCTGCGTCAGCTCGCAGTTGCCGCCGTTGGCGGCGGCCATGTCGACGATCACCGAGCCGTTCTTCATCCCGGCCACGGTCTCGGCACGCACGAGCACGGGAGCCGGACGGCCGGGGATCAGCGCGGTGGTGATGACGATGTCGGCGTTGCGCGCCTCCTCGTCGTACATCGCGGCGGTGGCGGCCTCCTGCTCGGCGGTCATCTCCTTGGCGTAGCCGTCGGAGGAGACCTCCTGCTCCATCTCGACGCGCACGAACTCCGCGCCCATCGACTCGACCTGCTCGGCCACCTCGGGGCGCACGTCGAACGCGCGCACGATCGCGCCCATGCTGTTGGCGGCGCCGATGGCGGCCAGCCCGGCCACGCCGGCACCGACGACGAAGACCCGGGCGGGCGGGATCTTGCCGGCCGCGGTGACCTGGCCGGTGAACTGGCGGCCGAACGCGTGCGCGGCCTCGACCACGGCGCGGTAGCCGGCCACGTTGGCCATCGAGGAGAGCACGTCCATCGACTGGGCGCGCGAGATGCGCGGCACGGCATCCATGGCCAGCGCCGTCACCCTGGCGTCGGAGAGGCGCTGGACGAGCTCGGGGCTGCGCGCCGGGGCGAGCATGCCCACCACGGTGGCGCCGGGGCGCAGCTGCGCGATCTCCGCCTCGGTGGGGGCGTCGACCTTGACGACGACGTCGCTGGCCCACACCTCCTCGGCCTCGCCGACCCGCACGCCCTCGGCGGTGTAGGCGGCGTCGGGCACGTCGGCGCCCTCACCGGCGCCGCGCTCGACGACGACGTCGTAGCCCAGCTTCTGCAGCCGGGCGGCGGTGGTGGCGGTGGCGGCGACCAGGGTCTGGCCGCTCGCCGACTCGCGCGGGACGCCGATGCGCATCGGTGCCTCCAAGCAGGGTGTCGGGAACTCGCGTCAACCTAGCGGCACCGGGCCCTGCGTGGGCGTGACCTACGTCTCCCGGTGCTGCGGCCCGTGGCTCCGCGGCGGCCGGTGGCTACTCCGCCAGGCCGTAGAGCCGGTCGCCGGCGTCGCCGAGGCCGGGCACGATGTAGCCCTTCTCGTCGAGCCGCTCGTCCATGGCGGCGGTCACCACCGTCACCGGCACCTCGAGGTCCTGGAGGAGCTCCTCGAGGCGCGCGCACCCCTCGGGTGCGGTGAGCAGGCAGACGGCGGTGATGTGGTCGGCGCCGCGGTCGACCAGGAAGCGGATGGCGGCGGCCAGGGTGCCGCCCGTGGCGAGCATCGGGTCGAGCACGTAGCACTGGCGGCCGGAGAGGTCCTCGGGCAGCCGCTCGGCGTAGGTGGAGGCCTGCAGCGTCTCCTCGTTGCGCACCATGCCCAGGAAGCCCACCTCGGCGGTGGGCAGCAGGCGCATCATGCCGTCGAGCATGCCCAGACCGGCGCGCAGGATCGGCACCACCAGCGGGCGGGGGCGCGCCAGGCGCACGCCGGTCGTCGCGGCCACGGGGGTGCGGATCTCCTGCGGCTCCACGCGCACGTCGCGGGTGGCCTCGTAGGCCAGCAGCGTGACCAGCTCGTCGGTGAGGTTGCGGAACGTGGGCGAGTCGGTGCGCTCGTCGCGCAGCGTCGTCAGCTTGTGGGCCACGAGCGGGTGGTCGACGACGTGGGTGCGCATGGGCGGCAGCCTATCGATGCCGGACCCGGCGTCGATCCCGCTGGCCCCCGGGGCCCCCGCGTGCCACTCTGGGCACGTGGACACCCCCGGCACGGACGCGGAGTCCGACGACGAGCTCGACGTGGCCGTCGTCGCCTACCGGCGCGCCGGGGAGTGGCAGGTCGACGACCTGGTCACCGAGCTCCTCGACGACGTCGGTGCGATCGCGGCCGGCCTGCGCCGGGTGCCCTCCGACGACGGCGTCGCGCTGGCGCTGATCTCGGTCGAGGAGGACTTCCTCGTGCTGGTGCGGGTGGTCGGCGACAGCACCCGGGTGCTGCTCTCCGACGTCACCGCCGCCGAGGAGTGGGACGTCGCGGAGTCGGCGCTCACGCTGCTCGGCCTCACCGAGCTCGCCCTGGACGCCGAGGACGAGGAGGAGCCGGTGCCCGCGGGCGACCTGGCGATCCTGGCCGACCTCGGCGTCAGCGCCGAGGACCTCACCGACCTGCTCGAGGACGACGAGCTGCTGCCCGAGGAGGTGCTCTCCGAGATCGCCGACCAGCTCGGCTTCGGAGAGCTCTTCGACGACTGGGTGGGGCTCGCGCCGGTCTGATGAGCGGCGGCGGGACCGAGGGGAGGCCCGGGCAGCCCGGGCAACACGTCCGCTGGGAGGCCCCCATGCGCGCCGCCCTGGTGCAGGCGCGCGCCGCGGAGGCCGACGGTGACGTGCCGATCGGCGCGGTGGTGGTCGACGACGCCGGCCGGGTGCTGGGTGCGGGCCGCAACGTGCGGGAGGCGCAGGCCGACCCGACCGGTCACGCCGAGGTGGTGGCGCTGCGGGCCGCGGCGCTCGAGCGCGGGGAGTGGCGGCTGGAGGGCTGCACGCTCGTGGTGACCCTCGAGCCCTGCACCATGTGCGCCGGCGCCGCGGTGCTGAGCCGGGTGGAGCGCGTCGTCATCGGCGCCTGGGACCCCAAGGCGGGTGCCGTGGGCAGCCTGTGGGACGTGGTGCGCGACCGGCGGCTCAACCACCGGCCCGACGTCGTCGGCGGGGTGCTGGAGCGCGAGTGCGCCGCGCTGCTGGAGGAGTTCTTCAGCCGGCGGCGATGACGGGCGCGCTGTTCTTGGCGCACGGCATCAGGCCCTCGGCCCGCGCCACCACGACGGCGCACGCGATGGTGAGCCCGGCGGCCAGGAAGTTCAGCGTCGGAGCCGAGATGCTCTGCACGAGCACGTAGGTGTCGATCGAGCTGGCGTTGAGCACCCAGAACATGCCCACCGACTTGCCCAGGCACAGCGCGGCCCACGAGACGGTCAGCCAGTGGAACAGGCGGCGCACCCGCGGGCGGAGCGAGACCTCGTGGTCCATCGGGTAGAAGTCGCCGGCCAGGCGGGCGACCATCGGGCGGGCGCTCACCAGGGAGAGCAGGAAGGCCAGCCCCACCACGGAGTCGCTGATGATCGGCTGCAGGAAGTAGAGGAACGCGCTGTCGGCGAGGAGCGCGACGACGGTGCGGCCGGTGAGGATGATCGCCGTCAGCACCAGCAGGCCCGAGGTGCGGCGGCCGGTGAGGTGGCGCCACGCGATGGCGCCGTAGGCCCAGCCGAGCGCCGCCGCCATGGCGAGCTCGAAGCCGGCGAGCGAGAACACGCCGTAGAACAGCGACACCGGCATCACGCACGCGACCACGAGGGTGCTGCCGACGCGGCGCAGGATCGCGCCCACCGTGGGCGGCGTCACCGCTGCGGTCTCGGCGGTCACCGCCGGGACGAGTGTTCCCGAGTCCTGCTGCGTCACCGTGCACCCTCCCAGCTGCTCGACGGCCGACGCCGACGGTACGTCAGTCGCGCGCGATCGGCACCATCCGTTCGGCCAGCGGTGGATAGCCCGCGGTGAGTGGTCGGGCTCGCCCGGGGGTGGCGGTGCCTCGGTGACCGTGTGACGGCGGAGTTCGGTGGCTGCGGTACCCCGGCCGCCGGGTGGCGGTGCGTCAGTGACCGTTCGACGGCGCGGTTCGGTCACCCACGCACCGCTACCCCCGGGCGGCGCCGCCCGGAGCGGCGACCTCAGCGCAGCGCGGCCGCCTCGCGGGCCAGCGTCTCGACGCGGCCCCAGTCCTCGGCGGCCAGCACGTCGGCGGGGGTGAGCCAGGAGCCGCCGACGCAACCCACGTTGGGCAGCGCCAGGTAGGCGGGCGCGGACGCCGCCGTGATCCCGCCCGTGGGGCAGAAGCGCGCCGTGGGCACCGGCGAGGCGAGGGACTTCAGGTAGGGCGCGCCGCCGGAGGCCTCGGCGGGGAAGAACTTCATCTCGGTGACGCCGGCCTCGAGCACGGCGAGCACCTCCGAGACGGTGGCGGTGCCGGGCAGGAACGGCAGCCCGGTGTCGAGCATCCCGGCCAGCAGCGCCGGCGTGGCGCCCGGCGAGACCAGGAACCGGGCACCGGCGTCGCGGGCCTCCTGCGCCTGGGCGGGCGAGAGGATGGTGCCGGCGCCGACGAGGATCTCGGGCACCTCGGTGGCGATGGCGCGCAGCGCCTCGAGCGCCACCTCGGTGCGCAGCGTCAGCTCGATGGCGGGCAGGCCGCCGGCCACGAGCGCCCGGGCCACCGGCACGGCGTGCTCGAGGCGCTCGAGCACGACCACCGGCATCACGGGGACGACGTCGAGCACGGAACCCTGGTGCGGGACGGGGCGGACGGGCGCCTCAGACGGACTGGACAACGGGGACCTCCTGGGCGGGGGCGGCGTAGCCGGGGAAGACGCTGGCGCCGGCGTCGGCCGGGCCCACGGTGGCGCGGAAGGCGGCGAAGAGCTCGCGGCCGGTGCCGGCCCACTCCTCGCCCTGGGGGGCGCGGCCGGTGGCCTCGCGCCCGTGGAGCACGGCCGGGTCCTCGAGGGTGAGGACGCCGCGCTCCGCGTCGACGGTGACCAGGTCGCCGTCGCGCACGCGGGCGAGCGGCCCGCCGCACGCGGCCTCGGGGGTCACGTGGATGGCGGCGGGCACCTTGCCGGAGGCCCCCGACATGCGCCCGTCGGTGACGATGGCGACCTTCTGGCCGCGGTCCTGCAGCACGCCGAGGGCCGGAGTGAGCTTGTGCAGCTCGGGCATGCCGTTGGCGGCCGGGCCCTGGTAGCGGATGACGGCGACCAGGTCGCGGCCCTCCAGCTCACCCGCGGCGAACGCGGCGAGGAAGTCGGCCTGGTCGTCGAAGACGAGCGCCGGGGCGGTGACCACGCGGTGCTCCGGCTTGACCGCGGAGGTCTTGATGACGGCGGTGCCGAGCGGGCCGCGCAGCACCTTGAGGCCGCCGTCGGCCGAGAACGGCTGCTCGACGGGCCGCAGCACCTCGGTGTCGAGGCTGCGGGTGGGCCCCTCCTCCCAGGTGAGGTGGTCGCCGCGCAGGACGGGCTCCTTGGTGTAGTGCGCGGCCAGGCCGCGGCCCATCACGGTCATCACGTCGTCGTGCAGCAGCCCGCCGCCCACGAGGGTGCGGATCAGGTAGCCGACGCCGCCCGCTGCGTGGAAGTGGTTCACGTCGGCCTGGCCGTTGGGGTAGACCCGGGCCAGCAGCGGCACCACGGCCGAGAGGTCGGAGAGGTCCTCCCAGGTCAGGACGACGCCGGCGGCGCGCGCCATCGCCACCAGGTGCAGGGTGTGGTTGGTGGAGCCGCCGGAGGCCAGCAGCGCCACGCACGCGTTGACGATCACGCGCTCGTCGACCAGCTCGCCGATCGGCGTCGGCTCCCCGCCGGCGCGGGTGATGGCGACGACGCGCTCGGCGGCGGCGCGGGTGAGGGCGTCGCGCAGCGGGGTGTCGGGGTTGACGAAGGAGGAGCCCGGCAGGTGCAGGCCCATGACCTCCATCAGCAGCTGGTTGGAGTTGGCGGTGCCGTAGAAGGTGCAGGTGCCCTTGGAGTGGTAGCTCGCCGACTCGGCCTCGAGCAGCTCCTCGCGGCCGACCTTGCCCTCGGCGAAGAGCTGGCGGACCTTGGCCTTCTCGCCGTTCGGCAGGCCCGAGGCCATCGGGCCGGCGGGCACGAAGACCGTGGGCAGGTGGCCGAAGGAGAGGGCGCCGATGAACAGGCCCGGCACGATCTTGTCGCAGACGCCGAGCATGAGGGCGCCGTCGAACATGTCGTGGCTCAGCGCGATGCCGGCCGACATGGCGATCACGTCGCGGCTGAACAGGCTCAGCTGCATGCCGTCGCGGCCCTGGGTGATGCCGTCGCACATGGCGGGCACGCCGCCGGCGACCTGGGCGATGCCGCCGGCGCGGACGACGGCCTTCTTCAGCACCGGCGGGTAGGCGCCGTAGGGCTGGTGCGCGGAGAGCATGTCGTTGTAGCTGGTCACGATCGCCACGTTGGGCTTGGCGGTCGGGACGGTGCGGCGCAGCGCCTGCTTCTCGCCGGGCTCGGAGGCGGCGAAGCCGTGCGCCAGGTTGGCGCAGCCCAGCTTGCCGCGGGCGGGGCCGCGCTCGGCGGCGGCGCGGATGCGGGCCAGGTAGGAGGCGCGGGTGGTGGTGCTGCGCTCGACGATGCGCGCGGTCACCTCGGCGACGACGGGGTGCATGCTGGCTCGGCTCGTGGGTCGGGTCACTGGTCGGTCTCCTGCCAGGTTCGGCCGTCACGCTCGAGGAGCATGGCGGCGGCGGTCGGGCCGCTGGTGCCGGCGGTGTAGCGCTTGGGCAGCTGGCCGTCGCCGGCCCACCGCTGCAGGATCGGCTCGATCCAGGTCCAGGCGGCCTCCACCTCGTCGCGACGCATGAACAGCGTCGGGTTGCCGCGCATCACGTCCATGAGCAGCCGCTCGTAGGCGTCGGGACTGCGCTGGTCGAAGGTGGTGGCGTAGCTGAGGTCGAGGCTCACCGGGCGCAGGCGGATGCCGCCGGGGCCGGGCTCCTTGGCCGTCAGGTGCAGCCGCATGCCCTCGTCGGGCTGGATGTGGATGTGCAGCCGGTTGGCGGCGGTGCCGCCCTCGCTGTGCGGGAACATCGCGTGCGGCGGCTCCTTGAAGACCACCACGATCTCCGAGGAGCGGGAGTCCATCCGCTTGCCGGTGCGCAGGTAGAACGGGACGCCGGCCCAGCGCCAGTTGCGCACCTCGGTCTTGAGCGCCACGAAGGTCTCGGTGCGGCTGGGTGCCTCGTCGGGCGCCAGCCCCAGGTCGGTGGCGTAGGAGGTGACCTTCTCGCCGCCCACGAGGCCCTCGACGTAGCGCCCGCGCACGGTGTCGCGGTCCACGTCCTCGGCGGCCATCGGCTTGAGGGCCTGGAGCACCTTGACCTTCTCGTCGCGCACGGTCTCGCGGCCCACGTAGGTGGGCGGCTCCATGGCCACCAGGCACAGCAGCTGCAGCAGGTGGTTCTGCACCATGTCGCGCAGCGCGCCGGAGGTGTCGTAGTAGCTGCCGCGCTCGCCGACGCCGAGCGTCTCGGCCACGGTGATCTGCACGTGGTCGACCCAGCGCGAGTTCCACAGCGGCTCGAGGAAGGTGTTGGCGAAGCGCGTGACCAGCAGGTTCTGCACGCTCTCCTTGCCCAGGTAGTGGTCGATGCGGAAGATCTGCTGCTCGGCGAAGACCTCGCCGACGGCGTCGTTGATGGCGCGCGCGGACTCCAGGTCGCGGCCCAGCGGCTTCTCCAGCACCACGCGGGCGTCGTCGTCGACGACGCCGATCTCGCCGAGGCGCTCGGAGATGGGGCCGAAGAGGCTGGGCGAGACGGCCAGGTAGAACACCTTGACGGCGGCCTCGGTGCGCGTGTCCGGGGTCTGCTTGAGCAGCCCGTGCAGCAGGTGCCAGTCGTCGGGCTGGGCGGCGTCGAGCGCCAGGTAGTGCACGCGCTCGAGCAGCCGCTCGACGACGGCGGGGTCAGGCGCGGCGACGTGCTCGGCCAGGCCGGCGGCCACCCGCTCGCGGTAGCCGGCGTCGTCGAGCTCGGAGCGGGAGACGCCGATGACGCGGGTGCCGGCGGGCAGCTGGCCCTCGAGCTCGCGCTGGTAGAGCGCGGGCAGCAGCTTGCGCAGGGCGAGGTCGCCGGTGCCGCCGAAGACGACGACGTCGCAGACGGGGAGCGTGGCGACGTGTTCGGTGATGGGGAGGGTCACGACGTCCACGGTAGGCCCGAAGCATGCCTTCAGCAAGCAGGACTTACGTTTTTTCGAGATCAAAGTAGGATGTTCACATGGCTGTCACCGCAGGGGACCTGCTCGCGCTGGTCCGCACCGGCCGCGCCCACACGCGCTCGGACCTGCGCCGGCTCACCGGGCTCTCCCGCACCGCGGTCGTCAGCCGGGTCTCCGCGCTGGCCGAGGCGGGGCTGCTCCTGCTCGGCGAGGAGCTCTCCTCCACCGGCGGGCGGCCCCCCGGCAGCCTGGTCTTCAACACCGGCGCCGGCGTGGTGCTCGCCGCCGCGATCGGGCGCTCCCGCTCGCAGGTGGGGGTCTTCGACCTGGCCGGCACCGAGCTGGCCGCCGACTCCCTGGACCACGAGATCGGAGCCGGGCCCGACGCCGTCCTCGACCCGGTGGTGCGCCGGCTCGGCGAGCTGATGGCCGGCCTCGACCAGCCGGCGCTGCTCGGCATCGGCGTCAGCCTGCCCGGCACGGTCGACCCGGTGCGCGGCGTCAGCGTCGACTCTCCGGTGATGGGCGGCTGGGACGGCGTCGACCTGGTGCCGCACCTGGCCCCGCTGGGCGCGGGCACCCCTGTGTTCGTGGCCAACGATGCCGACGTGCTGGCGCGCTCCGAGCAGCTGGGTCACGGCGCCGCCTACGACGACCTGATCGTCGTCAAGGCCTCGACAGGGCTGGGGCTGGGCATCGTGGCCGACGGCCGGGTGGTGGCCGGTCACCTGGGTGCCGCCGGCGAGATCGGGCACACCAAGGTCGCCGAGGCGCAGGGCCGGCGCTGCCGCTGCGGCGACACCGGCTGCCTGGAGACCGTGGCCGCCGGCTGGGCGCTGGTGCCGCAGCTGGCCGAGACGGGCCGCGAGGTCGGCCACGTGCGCGAGCTGACGGGGTTGGCGCTGGCCGGGGACGCCGAGGCGCGCGCCCTGCTGCGCGAGAGCGGACGCCGCCTGGGCGAGGTGCTCGCCGTCGCCATCAACCTGCTCAACCCACAGGCGGTCGTGATCGGCGGCGACATGGCCGCCGCGTTCGACACCTACGCCGCGGGCGTGCGCGAGAGCGTCTACGCCCGTGCCTCCGCGCTGGCCACCCGCGACCTGCAGGTGCTGCCCGCCACCTTCGGCGACCGCGCCGGGCTGGTGGGCTGCGCCGCGATGGCGCTCGAGGCGGTGCTCAGCCCCGACGCCGTCGACGCCCGCCTGCTCGAGGGCGCCGGCCAGGCTCAGCCCTCGGTCTCGTAGGCGGCCTCCGCCTCGGCCTGCGCGGCCACGCAGAACTCGTTGCCCTGCGGGTCGGCGAACGTGACCCAGGCGAAGTGCTCGTCGCCGCGCCGGCCCACCACGGTGGCGCCGGCGGCCTCGAGCGCGGCCACCTCGGCCTCGAGGTCGGGGGCGGAGAAGTCCAGGTGGATGCGCTGGCCGACCGCAAGCTCCTCCACGCGCTGGAAGGCGAGCGAGACCGCGCCCAGCGTGCCGCCGTGCACGAACAGGAAGTCCGGGCCGAACGTGTCGGCCACACCCCCGCCCAGTCGCTCGGCCCACCAGCCGGCGAGGGCCGCGGGGTCGGTGGAGTTGATGGTGATCTGACCGGGGATGAGTGCCATGGCGCGACGCTAGACGCGACCACCGACAACCGCAGCCCCTCGCCGGTCGAGTGGGCCGGTGGCGTGCGCGGCCCACTGCTCCCTGCCGCAGGCACGTCGCCGGATCTCGGTACGCGTCGCCCCTCGTGCCTCGGGGCGGCGCTACTCGATCAGCGGGAGCGGTGCCGCTGCTCGACCGGCGAGGCGGGGACTGACTCACCCCGACCGCCGCCGTCATGGGGGGACGGGCGGCGGCCGGGGTGGCTGGGGGTGGGCCGACCGGCTCGGGTCAGAGCGTCCCGGCGGCCAGCTGGTCGGCGATGTACTCGGCCTGCCGGATCGCCAGCGCCACGATGGTGAGCGTGGGGTTGGCGGCGGCGCCCGTCGTCATGGCCGAGCCGTCGCTGATGAACAGCCGCGGCACGTCGTGGGCCTGGCCCCAGCCGTCGGCGACGCCGTCCTCGGGCCGCGCCGAGAGCCGGCAGGTGCCCAGGTTGTGGGTGGCCGGGTAGGGCGGGGTGTGGTGCGTGCCGGTGGCGCCGACGGCCTCGTAGAGCAGGTCCGCGCGCTGGTAGCCGTGCTCGCGCATGGCGACGTCGTTGGGGTGGTCGGCGAAGTGCACGTCGGGTGAGGGCAGGCCCCACTGGTCCTGCAGGCCGCTGTTGAGGGTGACCCGGTTGGTCTCCTGCGGCATGTCCTCACCGACGACCCACATGCCCGCTGTGCGCTGGTAGGCGGCCATGATCTCGGTGAACTCCGGGCCCCACGAGCCTGGCTCGGCGAAGGCGGCGAGGAACGGGACGCCCAGCGAGAGGGTTTCCATGTAGTAGCCGCCGGCGAAGCCGCGCGAGGTGTCGTGACGGGCCTCGTCGGCGATGATGCCGGCCATCGTCTCGCCGCGGTACATGTTCACCGACTCGTCGAAGCGGGCGTAGACCGAGCCGGTGGTGTGGCGCATGTAGTTGCGGCCCACCTGGCCCGAGGAGTTGGCCAGGCCGTCGGGGTGCAGCGAGCTGGCGCTCATCAGCAGCAGGCGCGGCGTCTCGATGGAGTTGCCGGCCACGCAGACGACGCGGGCGGCCTGACGGTGCAGGTTGCCCTCGGCGTCGAGGTAGAGCACGGCGTTGGCGCGACCCTGGGCGTCGTGGGTGACCTGCACGGCCTGGCTCTGCGGACGCAGGTCGCACTTGCCGGTGGCGATGGCGCGCGGGATCTCGCGCACCGCGGTGCTCCACTTCGAGCCGTGCTTGTCGCCCTGGAAGTTGAAGCCGTCCTGCACCGAGGCGGGGCGGCCGTCGTAGGGCTCGGCGTTCGTGCCGTAGGGGCCGGTGGCGTAGAACTTGTAGCCCACCTTCTCGGCGCCGTTGGCGAGGACCTTGTAGTTGTTGTTGGCCGGCAGCGGCGGGCGGCCGTGGCGGTGGGTGGAGCCGATGGCGATCTCGGCGCGGTCGTAGTAGGGCGCGAGGTCCTCGAGGCCGATCGGCCAGTCGAGCAGGTTGGCGCCCTCGACGCTCGAGTAGTAGGTGCGCGTCTTGAACTCGTGCGCCTTGAAGCGCGGCGTCGCGCCCGACCAGTGGGTCGTGGAGCCGCCGACCGCCTTGACGATCCACGCCGGCAGGTTCGGGAAGTCGGTGGCGACGCGGTAGGGGCCCGAGGCGGTGCGGTTGTCGAGCCACGCCATCTGGTTGAAGGCGGCCCACTCGTCGTTCTCGTAGTCCTCGCCGGTGAGGTACCTGCCGGCCTCGAGCACCACGCAGGGGATGCCCTTCGCGGTGAGCTCGTAGGCCAGGGTGCCGCCGCCCGCGCCGGAGCCGATGATCACCACGGCCTCCTGGTCGAGCGGGATGCGTGCGGACTCGGGGGTGGTCGGTGCGCTCATCGGGTGGCTCCCGTCTGGCTGGTCTGGCTGGCTGTGTGGGCGGGCTCGTCGTCGGGGGCGACCTCGACCAGCTGGTCGGGGCCGTCGTACTCCTCGATCCGCGGGTCGGGCAGCCACTGCAGGTCGTCGAAGCCGCGGTGCAGGTAGCCGCCGTGCTCGTAGGAGGAGCCCTCGTAGCCCAGCAGCGCCCACACCTCGTGGTCGTCGTAGAGCGTGGTGACGGCGACGCCGCGCACGAAGCGGAAGAACTCCGCGTCCTCGATGCCGCGCAGCAGCTTCAGCGCCTGCTCGTCGTCGAGGCTGGCGAACGCCGCTTCGCCGGCCTGCTCGGCCAGGGCGTCGAGCGAGTCGAGCCCCTGCTCGAGGGCGAGCTTGTGCCAGAGGGACTCCTCGGTCTGCGCCAGGATCTTCTCCGCACAGCGCTCGTAGGGCCCGTCCGGGAAGTCCGCGTGCGGGTAGGCCGCGCGCAGCAGGCGGACGAGGTTGGTCTTGGGTTGTGCCATGGCCCCTCCAGGGTTCGTGTGACTGCGGTCACGCTAGGAAGGGCCGGCGTGCGCCGGGAAGGGTCGTTATCGCTCGGCGATAAAGCCGCGCGGAGCAGCCTCAGCGGCCACTGCTGAGCGCGGTGCTGCCCGATCGGTAGAACCGGCTGACCCGGGAGGCGGTGCGTCGCAGCACCTGCTCGACGTCGTCGCGGCCGGTGGCGAACCGGGCGTCGGGCGCCGAGACGGCGACCGACCCGAGCAGGGCGCCGGACCCGCCGCGCACCGCGGCCGCTGCGCACGTGGCGCCCGCCTGGAACTCGCCGAACTCCCAGGCGACGCCGCGGGCGCCGACGTCGCGCAGCTGCGCGTCCAGCTCGGCGTAGGAGGTGATGGTGCCGGGGCCGTAGCTCGGCATCGGCTCTTGGTCGAGCACGCGGGCGCGCTCCTCGTCGTCCATGCCGGCCAGCAGGATCTTGCCGAGCGCGTGCGCGTGGGGCGCCTCGTGGAAGCCGAAGTCGAGCGGGCTCAGCCGCGGGCATGCGGGGGAGTCGACGGCGAAGACGACGACGATCTGCGAGCCGCGGTGCACGGCGAAGTAGGCCGCGACGCCCAGCTCCTGGTGCAGGGCGGTGACCTCGGCGCGCACCTCGCGCGGGACGCCGATCTGCTGGTGGAGCGAGACGCCCAGCTGGTGCAGCTTGTAGCCGAGCTCGAAGCGCTTCTCCTCGCGGATGTGCACCAGGTAGTCGCCGTCGAGCAGCTCGCGCACGAGCCGGTAGACGGTGGGTAGCGGCAGCCCAGTGACCTCCGCGACCTCGCGCGCGGAGGCGCCGCCCTGGGCGGCGACGACCTCGAGGATCTCCAGGGTGCGGTGCACCGAGCCGGCACGCGTCTCCACGACTCGGAGGGTAGCGCGCCACGGAAGCGACGGGTCGTTATCGCTGGGCGAGAAGCAGCGGTGGCCGTCGTCACCCCGCCTCTGGCAGGGTCGGGCCATGATCTTCATCTGTGTGAAGTGGAAGGTGAAGCCCGAGCACGCCGACCAGTGGGTCGAGCTGACGAAGGACTTCACCGAGGCCACGCGAGCCGAGCCCGGCAACATCTTCTTCCAGTGGTCGCGCAGCGTCGACGACCCGAACGAGTACGTGCTCATCGAGGCGTTCCGAGACGACGCCGCCGAGGCGCACGTGACCTCCGACCACTTCAAGCAGGCCCAGGTTGACCTGCCGCAGTACGTGCAGGAGACCCCCAAGGTGCGCAACGTGCTGATGGAGGGCGACCACTGGGACGAGCTGGGGGAGTTCACGATCGGCTGACCCGGGTCGTCGGGGATCTTCCCGGTCGACCGGGTACTCCCGAGCTTGTCCCCCAACGCGTTGGCCGACAAGCTGCACAACGGGCCGACAAGTCCGGTGTCGGGGAAGGCCGCACCCGCGCCACTCGATTCGGCACCGCTCCTGGGCCTCCGGTATGTTCTCCCGCGGTGGCGTGTCCGAGCGGCCTAAGGAGAACGCCTCGAAAGCGTTTGTGGGCGCAAGTCCACCGAGGGTTCAAATCCCTCCGCCACCGCCAGCTGCATCAAGCGAGAACCCCCGTCGGCATCGCGCCCGACGGGGGTTCTCGGCGCTCCGGGACGGATCAGGTGCTCACGGCGCCGGGGGACCGGGGCGCCCCAGCCGCAGGTGCTCGGCGTGGAAGATCGCCTGCTCGATGAGCTCGGCGACGTGGTCGTCGAAGAGGCTGTAGACGATGTGGCGGCCGCGGCGCTCGGTGGCGACCAGGCCGAGGTTGCGCAGCAGCCTGAGCTGGTGGGAGACCGCGGACTGCTCCATGCCGACGGCCTCGACCAGCTCGCCCACGGTCTGCTCGCCGTCGGTGAGCGACTGCAGGATCAGCAGCCGGCTGGGGGTGGCGAGAGCCTGCAGGGTGGCGGCCACCGACTTGGCGGTCTCGGCGTCCAGCGCCTGGCGCAGCGCGCGTCCCTCGGTGCCGTGACCCACACGGGCAGCCTATCCGACGCCTAGATGAACATGTCATCATGTGTTGGTGACATCAGGCGGCGAGCACGACGACCACCACCACGACGGCCACGACCACATCCACCACCACCCGGCGGGCGTCCTGCCGCGCCTGCGGGAGGCGCTCTGGGGTCACAGCCACGACCACGCGGACTCGGTGGACGACGCGCTGAGCGCCAGCGCGGAGGGCATCCGCGCGGTGAAGACCAGCCTGGTGGTCCTGCTCGTCACCGCCCTGCTGCAGGCGGCCCTGGTGGCCGTCACCGGCTCGGTGGCGCTCCTGGCCGACACCATCCACAACTTCTCCGACGCCTTCACCTCGGTGCCGCTGTGGATCGCGTTCGTGCTGGGCCGCCGAGCCACGACGCGCGCCTACACCTACGGCTACGGCCGGGCCGAGGACCTGGCGGGCGTCTTCATCGTGGTGATGATCGCCGTCTCGGCGGTCGTGGCGGGGGTCGAGTCGTTCCGACGCCTGCTCGACCCCCAGCCGCTCAGCCACCCGTGGGTCGTGGCCGCCGCCGGTGTCATCGGCTTCCTCGGCAACGAGCTGGTGGCCTCCTACCGGATCCGGGTCGGTGGGCGCATCGGGTCCGCGGCGCTGGTCGCCGACGGTCGGCATGCCCGCACCGACGGGTTCACCTCGCTGGCGGTCGTGGCCGGAGCGGGTGGCGCACTGCTGGGAGTGCCGCTGGCCGACCCGATCGTCGGTCTGCTGATCACCGCGGCCATCCTCGTGGTGCTGCGCGGCGCCGCCACCGAGGTCTACCGACGCCTGATGGACGCCGTCGACCCGGCCCTGACCGAGCGAGCCGAGGCTGCGGCCAGCCGCGTCCCCGGCGTCCACGCCGTCGCCGACCTGCGGCTGCGGTGGATCGGGCACCGGCTGCACGGGGAGCTCAGCGTGACCGCCGACCCGGAACTCGACCTGGCGGCGGCCCACGCCGTCGCCCACGCCGTCGAGGCCGAGGTGGGGGCGGCCCTCCCGAAGCTGGGCGACGCCACCGTGCACGTGGGTCCCGCGGGGAGCGGGTCCGTACCGCCGGGGACGCTCAGGCGTCGACCACCACGGGGATGATCAGGGGGCTGCGGCGGAACGCCCGCTGGGCCCAGCGGCCGACCTCGCGACCGATCATCGACTCTAGCTGCGAGGCGTCGCCGATGCCCTCGGAGGCCGCCCGGGCCAGGGCCTTCTCGACCACGGTGACGGCGGGGTCGAAGGCCGTCGGCTCGTGCACGAACCCGCGCACCAGGAAGTCGGGGCGGTCGGCCAGCTTGCCGGTGTCGGCGTCGACGATGGCCAGCACGGTGACGACGCCCTCCTCGGCCAGCGTGCGACGGTCCTTGAGGACGGCGTCGGTGACGCCGCCCACGGTCTGGGCGTCCACGTACACGTTGCCGGCCGGCACCTTGCCGGTGATGGAGGCCCGGCCCTTGACCAGGTCGACCACCACGCCGTCCTCGGCGATCACCACGCGGTCGGGGTCGACACCGGTCTTGATGGCCAGGTCGGCGTTGGCGCGCAGGTGGCGCCACTCGCCGTGCACCGGCATGACGTTCTTCGGCTTGATCAGGTTGTAGCAGTAGACGAGCTCGCCGGCGCTGGCGTGCCCGGAGACGTGCACCGTGGCGTTGCCCTTGTGCACCACGTGGGCACCCCACCGGGTGAGGCCGTTGATGACGTTGGAGATGGCGTTCTCGTTGCCCGGGATCACCGAGCTGGCCATCAGCACGGTGTCGCCCTCGCCGATGCGGATCTTGTGCTCACGGCTGGCCATGCGCGAGAGCGCGGCCAGCGGCTCGCCCTGCGAGCCGGTGCAGATCAGGGCGACCTTGTTGGCGGGCAGGCGCTGCAGCTGCTCGAGGGGGACGATCAGCCCCTCCGGCACGGTCAGGTAGCCCAGGTCCTGGGCGACACCCATGTTGCGCACCATCGAGCGCCCCACCAGCGCCACCTTGCGTCCGCTCTCGTGGGCGGCGTCGAGCACCTGCTGGATCCGGTGCACGTGGCTGGCGAAGCTGGAGACGATGATGCGGCGCGGAGCCGTGCGGAAGACCTGGGTGATCGCCGGGGTCAGGGCCTGCTCGGACGGGACGAAGCCCGGCACCTCGGCGTTGGTGGAGTCGACCAGGAACAGGTCGACGCCCTCGTCGGCCAGCCGGGCGAACCCGCGCAGGTCGGTGATCCGGTCGTCCAGCGGGAACTGGTCCATCTTGAAGTCGCCGGTGTGCAGCACCATGCCCGCGCCGGTGCGGATCGCCACCGCGAGACCGTCGGGGATCGAGTGGTTGACCGCCAGGAACTCGGTGTCGAACGCGCCGACGTCGATGCGATCGCCCTCGCGCACCTCGCGCAGCTGCGGCCGGATCCGGTGCTCCTTGAGCTTCTCCTTGATCAGGGCCAGGGTCAGCCTGGAGCCGATCAGCGGGATGTCGGCGCGCTCGCGCAGCAGGTAGGGGACGCCGCCGATGTGGTCCTCGTGGCCGTGGGTCAGCACGATGCCGGCGATCTTGTCGAGCCGGTCCCGGATCCAGGTGAAGTCGGGCAGGATCACGTCGACGCCGGGCTGGTGCTCCTCGGGGAACAGCACGCCGCAGTCCACGACCAGGAGCGAGCCCTGGTACTCGAAGACGGTCATGTTGCGGCCGATCTCGCCCAGGCCGCCAAGGGCGACGACGCGCAGGCCGTCGCGGGGCAGCTTCTTGGGGGACTTCAGCTCGGGGTGTGGATGGCTCATCGTGGTTCCGCTCAGGTGTGTGGGGGCAGCCGTCGACGGCGTCCGGTGGGGCGGTGCGACTGCGAGAGGAGCCAGCCTACGGACACCGACGACGACGCCCGCGCCCCGGTGCCGGGCCGGTGACGATGTGCTCCCCCTCGCGAGGGTGCGAGGCTGTCGGCATGTCCCCGGCGCCCGACCACTCACCCGCCGCCGCAGCAGCCGCGCGCGCCGCACTCGTCGTCGCGGCGGCCCGGCGATCGACCCTGACCCACGCCGAGCTGGCCCGGGCGCTCGACCTCGACGGCGAGGGACCGCCGGCCGAGCGCGTGCAGGCGGTGCTGGACGCCGTCGCGGCGGACTGCACCCGACGCGGGGAGCCCCGACTCGACGCGCTCGTGGTCGACGGCGAGTCGGGTCGCCCGGGGCGGGGGTGGGGTGCCGACGAGCACACCTGGCCGCGCGAGGTGGTGCGCTGCCACCGCTGGTGGGCCGAGCGCTGACACCACGGCCGGCTAGGCAGCAGTGACCAGTCGCTCGTAGAACCGCAGGTGCGCGGCAGCCGCGGCGTCCCAGGTGAAGGCCTGCGCCCGGGCCCGGCCGGCGGCCGGATCGGGTGGCGAGGCGATCACCGCCGCGAGCGCGTCCGCCATCGCGACGGGGTCGGCGGCGTAGGCGACGGCCTCGCCCAGCACCTCGCGCAGCACGGGCAGGTCCCTGGCCACCACGGGCGTCCCGGCGGCCAGGGCCTCCAGCGGCGCCAGGCCGAACCCCTCCTGCGTGGAGACGAAGCCCAGCGCCGCAGCCTCGGCCACCAGGGCGGGAAGCTCGTCGTGGGCGACGACGCCGAGCAGCTCGGGCTGGACGTCCAGCTCGGCAGCACGGCGGTCGAAGGTGCCGCGGTAGCCGCGGTAGTCGAAGAGGGTCTCGCCGCCGGCCAGCACCAGCCGCAGCCCGCGGCCGACGTCGGGGTGGCGCGCGCGCAGGAGCGCGAACGCCTCCAGCAGGTCGGTCGTGCCCTTGCGGGGCTCGATCCCGCCGACCGCCAACACGTAGCGCCCCAGCCGGCCACGCCAGCGCTCGCGGCCGACGTCGTCGCGAGCACCCGCGGCGAAGCGATGCGCCTCCACCCCGTTGGCGATCACGGTGGGCTCCAGGCCCCATCCCCGGCGCACCTCCCCGGCCACGGCGGCAGAGACGCAGATGCGGGCGACGGGCTCGACGACCGCGCGCTCGTGGCAGGCCGCGAGCTCGGGCGTGGTGAAGGTGTCGAGGTGGTGGATGGTGCGCACGCACGGGCCCGAGGCCATGGCGGCGTTGGCGCTGATGCAGTCCTGGGCGTGCACCACGTCGTAGTGCTCGCGTCGCGCTGCGAACGCAGCCGCCAGCACGGAGATGGACCGCACGATCCGCGGCCCGACGGCGTCGCCGACGTCCGGGAACGGCACCGCGTGCACGCGCACCGCAGGCTCCACCTGGCGGAAGAAGGCCGTGTCGCCCCCGCGGCCGAGCGTCCACAGGTCCACCTCCACGCCGCGCCGGGCCAGCGACTCGGCCAGGGCGAGGGTGTGCACCACGCCGCCGCGCGGCTTGGTGGAGTAGGTCAGCAGCGCCACCCTCACGACTGCGTCCCCCAGGCGTACGCGGGGCGCGAGAGCTCGTCGAGGTGGTGCAGCGTGCGCCGGGCGCGGGCGATCTCGACGTCGACGTCGATGCTGGTGACCGCCAGCCCGCCCTTGCTCGAGGTGCGGCACAGCACGTCGCCGCCGGGCCCCACCACCTTGGCCTGCCCCAGGAAGCGCAGCCCGCCGCTCACGCCGGTCTGGTTGGACGACACCCACACCACCTGGTTCTCCGCGGCCCGGGCACAGTCGTAGAGGTCGAAGAGCCGGGCCTGCCTGTCCTGCGGCAGCCGGTCGGCGCGGTCGGTCACCGAGGCCGGCCATGCCGAGAGGCACGCCAGCACGCGAGCGCCGTCCAGCGCCAGCGAGCGCGCGGCCTCGGGGAAGGTCTTGTCGTAGTCGATCAGCATGCCCAGCCGGCCGACCGGGGTGTCGAAGGCCCCGAACCGGTCGCCCGGGGTGTAGACGCGTGACTCACCTGCGGGCAGGTGCACCTTGCGGTGGTGGCCGAGCACCCCGTCGCCGGTCACGCACACCGCGGCGTTGTGGACGACGTCGCCCACCGCCTCCGCGTAGCCCAGGCAGACCACCATCGGGCCGGCCATCCGCGCCACCTCGCGCAGCTCGGGTGCGTCCGCGGCCAGGGACGGCGGCGCGGCCGTGGGCTCGCGCAGGTCGTCGAGGTAGCCGCCCAGCACGGCGTCGGGCAGCACCAGCAGGTCGCACCCGGCCTCGCGGGCGCCGGCCACGATGCCCTCGACCTTGGCCAGCGCGCGGGGGAGGTCGCGGCCGAAGTGGGCGGCGACGGCGCCGATGGTGACGGCCACGTGCGGCTCAGCCGGCCCGCCGGACCGCCGGCAGCGAGCGGGTGATGACGCCGGCGACGTGCTCGGCGTCGCGGGCGATGCCGTGGAAGCGACCGGAGCCCCACGTGTGCAGCCACGGCAGCCCGAGGAACGAGAGCCCCGGTACGGCGGTCACGCCGCGCTCGTGGGTGGGCCGGCCGGCACCGTCGAAGACCCCGACCCCGACCCAGCGGTAGTCGGGTCGGTAGCCGATCGCCCAGACGACCGTGCTGATGCCGGCCGCGGCCAGGTCGAGCTCGAGGGGGTCCGCCGTCGGTGCCCAGACCGGCTCGTAGCGGGACGGCGGTGGTGCGGTGACGCCGGCCTGCTCGATGTAGCGGTCGACGTCGGCGCAGATGGAGTTGTACGTGGCGTCGGCGGAGTCGAGGGCCGCGGTGAGCGTGGCGAGGAAGCGCAGGGTGGAGCCGCCGGGCGCCGCCAGGCCCTCGAGCATCCCGTGGAGGCCCATGCCCTCGCGGGCGAACTGACGCAGGTCGATGTCGCGGCCGCCGTCGCGGCCGGTGACGTAGTGGTTGGTCTTCTCGCGCGCGGCGAGCCCGCCCGGGTAGGTGGCCACCGGGGTGTCGTAGAGACCCATCTCGGCCAGCCACGTCATGGTGTCGCGGCCCCGGTAGGTGCGCGCCACCCGCGGTGCGTCGCCGACGGCGAGGTGCACCTTCCGGCCCGCGAGGTGCAGGTCCTCGGCGATCTGCGCGCCGGACTGGCCGCTGCCCACCACCAGCACCGCGCCGTCGGGGAGGTCGGACTCGCGGCGGTAGTGCGCCGACTCGAGCTGGGTGATCGCCGGGTCCAGCGCCGCGGCCCAGGGGGGCACGATCGGCACGTGGTAGCCGCCGGTGGCCACCACCACGTGCTCGGCCTCCCAGGTGACCGGCCCGTCGGGAGCAGTGCTCTCGAGGGTGAAGCCACCGCCGTCGCGCTGGCGCAGGGCGGTCACCCGGGTGTGCTCGTGCAGGGGTGGGTCGAAGGTGCCCGGGTAGCCCGCCAGCCACGCCACCACCTCGTCGCGGGTCATGAACCCGTCGGGGTCAGGCCCCTCGTAGGCGTAGCCGGGCAGGCGGCAGTGCCAGTTGGGCGTCACCAGGGTGAAGTTGTCCCAGCGGGTGTCGGCCCACTCGTGCGCGGCGGTGCCGGCCTCGAGCACCACGTGGTCGACGCCGTCGCGGGTGAGGAACCAGCTGGTCGAGAGGCCCGCCTGGCCGCCGCCCACCACGGCGACGGTCGTGCGCCGGGTGGTCACGACGCCGCGCCCCGGGCCGAGGCGGGCAGCGCGGGCCACATGCGCAGCACCTCGACGACGTCGTCCGCCCCGAACCCGGCCGCGGCGCGCGAGATCTGCTCGGTGGTGGCGGCGGCGGAGGAGCACGCGAACCCGTACTTCGCGCGCACCCGCTCGCTGGCGATCGCGAGAGCGGCGGTCGAGCGCGCGGCGAAGTCGGCGACCGAGTACCGCTCGCCGGCGGCCAGGTGGTCGTGCAGCACCAGCGACGGCGAGTAGCACTCGTCGACCCGCCCGTCGGGCCACCGCACGGTCATCGTCATCTCAGGCATCGAGGGTCACCGGCTCCCGGTAGAGGTCGGGGCGGCGGTCGCCCAGGTGGAACATCGAGCGGCGCGCGGTGTGCAGCACCTCGCCGACGTCCACGCGGGCGTAGGCCACGCCCTCACCGGTGCCCGTGGCCGCCAGCACCTCGCCGCCGGGGCCGACCACCTTGGCCGAGCCGACGAACCGAAGCGACCCGAACGTGCCGGCCTGGTTGGCGGCCACCCACACCACCTGGTTCTCCAGGGCGCGGGCCTGGTCGAAGATGTCGAAGCGCTGCTTCCAGCGGTCCTGCGCGAGCTCGCCGGCGGTGGCCGTGCGCGAGGCCGGCCAGGCCGAGATGCACGCGATCACCTCGGCGCCGTCGAGCGCCAGGGCGCGGGCCGACTCGGGGAACGCCTTGTCGTAGCAGATCAGTGCTCCCAGCCGACCGACCGGCGTCTCGAAGGCCCGCATGGTCTCGCCTGCCTCGTAGTAGAGGTTCTCGCCCAGCGGCTGGTGCACCTTGCGGTGCACCCCGATCACGCCCTCGCCGGTGACCACGGCGGCGCTGTTGAAGCGGCGTCCGCCGTCGGCCTCGCAGAAGCCGACGACGAGTGTCATCTCACGAGCGATGGCGGCGACCCGGGCCAGCTCGACGCCGCCCACGTCGAGCACGGGTGGCAGCGAGTCCGGCCGGTCGCCGTGCGTGCCGTCGCGACCGGAGCCGAGCACGGAGAGGTAGCCGCCCAGGCACGCTTCGGGCAGGGCGAGCAGCGAGGTGCCGCGTGCCCGGGCGTCCTCCACGAGGTGGCCGATCCGGCGCAGGTTCTGCTCGAGGTCGCGGCCGAAGTTGGCGCTGACGGCGCCGAACGTCTGAGTGCTGTGCTGGTGCAGGGTCATGAGGGTCCCATCCCGGTGACGGTGGAGGTGACGGCCTCGGTGACGACGCCGTCGGGCCAGCGCAGGCCGACGCCGGCGCCGGTGGTGAGCTCGCCGCAGACCGACGAGGTGGTGAAGGCGGGCAGCGGGGCGCGAGCAGCGGACCGCTCGGCGCTGACCATCGCGAAGCCGGGGAAGCAGGTGAGCCAGTCGCCGGCGGTGGCGCCGGTGGGTGCGGGCACCGCCGCGACGTCGAGCACGGCGCGGCAACCCGAGGCCTCGGCGAGCATGCCCGTGGTGCCGACGAGCCCGCTCATGCTCACGTCCTTGGCTGCGGTGGGTCGCAGGGCGGGCACCACACCGGCCAGGGCACGCAGCTCCTCGCCGGTGCGGTGGCTGGAGGAGTCCCACTGGGCTCCGGTGTAGCGCGGACGCCAGCCGCCGCCCAGGTCGGCGGTGACGCGGAGCGACTCGCCGGGTGCGGCGCCGCCGCCGGGCACCGGGTGGCTGGTGCGGCCCAGGGCCGTCACCGACAGGGCAGCCGGCACGCCGAGCTGGGTGTGCCCGCCGATGACGGGGACGCCCCAGGCCTGGCTGGCCTCGGTGAGGCCGCGCAGCACCCGGCGGGCGAAGGAGCGGTCGCGGGCGCCGACGGCGTCGAGCAGGGCCACGGGGGTGGCGCCCATGGCGGAGAGGTCGTTGAGGTTGACCAGCACGGCGCACCAGCCGGCCCACTCGGGGTCGCGCTCCACCAGCGAGGGGAGGATCGCGTCGCACGCGGCCACCAGGTCCGAGCCGGGGACGGGGGCGCCGTCGTCACCGAGGAACCCGGCGGGCACGCCGTGCGCGAGCGGCTCGAGCAGGCCGCCCAGCGCCGCCTTGGTGGCGTCGACGAGGCGCTGCACCCGCGCGATCGGCCAGTCGAGCACCACGTGCGGTCGGCCGTGCAGGTGGGTGCGCTCGCGCGGCACCCAGCCCAGCCGCCTGAAGAGGCGCTCGTTCTGGGCCTGCACGGTGGCCTCGAAGCGCAGCGCGCCCTGGGCCTCCGCGGTGGCGCACGCGGCGCGGACCAGTGCCGCGCCGACGCCGAGCAGCAGCCGGGCGTCGCGGGCGACGGCGAGCCGGGAGCCCTGCCACCACCCCAGGTCACGATCGGCGGGAGCCGCCGGGTGGTGCGCCGGGTGCAGCCGGACCCCGCCCAGCACCTCGCCCTCGGGGGTGCGGGCCAGCAGCACGAGGGTGCGGGGGTCGTCGTCGACGTCGTCGAGGTCGGAGCCGGTGAACAGCCCCTGCTCGTGCACGAAGACCTCGCGGCGCAGCGCGCGGTAGGCGGCCAGGTCCGCCGGCGACTCGGCACGCACCACGACGAAGCCCTCGAGGCTGGGGGCGCTTCGGGAGTGACCCGCCAGCACGACGTCGTCGACCAGGTCGGCACGCAGTCGGCTCACGACGCCACCTCGGTGGGAGCGAGAGCAATGCTCGCGCCGCTGTCGCTGGGTCCACAGGATCCCAGCGCCGAGCAGGCCCCGCACGCGGCGCAGCCGGCGGCCTGGTCGCTGCCGAGCATGCCGGCGGCGCGCAGTGCCGCGGACACCCGACCGGTGATGTCGTACACCCGGCCCGGCGCGGGAGCGGTGGCGCCGTCCACGTCGGTGGCCAACGTGCCGGCCAGTGGCCGGAACGGCACCACGAACGGGTAGACGCCCATCGCGATCAGCTCCTCGGCGCCGGCGACGAGCTCGTCGGGGTCCTCACCCAGGCCCACCAGCAGGTAGGTCGAGACCTGGTTCCAGCCGAAGACCCGCACCGCCTCGGCCCAGGCGGCGCGGTACTCCGTCATGGGCACCGAGCCCTTGCCGGGCATCCAGCGGCGACGCACCTCGTCGTCCAGCGACTCCACGTGGATGCCGATCGAGCGGGCGCCGGCGTCGTACAGCTCCTGGATGGTGGCCAGGTCGCCCGGTGGCTCGCACTGCACCTGGATCGGCAGGTCGGGCAGCACCTCCCGCACCGCCCGCACGCAGCGCGCCAGGTGGGTGGCGCCGCGGTCGCGGCCGTTGCTGGTGCCGGTGGTCATCACCAGCTGGGTGATGCCGTCGAGCTCGTGGGCGGCCTGGGCCACCTCGGCGATCTGCGCGGGTGTCTTGACGGCGACCGTGGAGCCCTGCGCCAGTGACTCCTCGATGGCGCAGAACCGGCAGCGCTCGCTCTCGTCGTAGCGCACGCAGGTCTGCACGACGGTGGTGGCGAGCACGTTGGCGGCGTGCAGGCGGGCGATCTTCTCGTAGGGCACCCCGTCGGCGGTGACGAGGTCGTAGAAGCGGGGCCGCGCCACCGCCTCGACGCCCAGCCCGGTGTCGGCGCCGTCGAGCAGCAGCTTGCCGCCGCGCACCGTGTAGGGGCTGCGCGGGTTGAGCGGCACCGCGGCGCCGACGCCGTCGAGGAGCAGGTGGCCGTCGTCGCTGGGCCCGGCGCCGGCACGCCGGGCCACCGGCGCGTCGAGCAGCCGGATGCCCTGGATGGCGAGGTCGACCCGCGTGGAGGCAGGGGTGTCGGAGGCGGCCACCGGGTGCCCCTCAGAGGTTGTAGACGCTGTTGATGATGGCGCCCTTGTTGGCGAAGTGGATGACGGCGTCCTGCACGTCGAGCGGGTGGCAGGGGGTCACGCCCTCGATCAGGTCCTCCTCGCGGCAGCCGTGCAGCGCCATGCCGAAGCGGCAGCACAGCACCGTGCCGCCCTCCTTGACGAAGGTCTTGATGGAGTCGTTCATGTTCTGGTTGCCCGGGAAGGCGACGTCGCCGGTGGTGGGGAAGCCGCGGGTGTCCATGCACGCCAGCGCGCCGGGCCCGTAGAAGTAGAGGGTGGAGTCGAAGCCCTTGCGCAGCGCGCGGGTGGCCTGCAGGACGGCCACGAAGCTGACCGAGCTCTCGTGCGGGATGCCGTGCACCAGCGTGAGGTAGCTCTGGCCCTCGGAGGCCTGGTAGTCGGGGAAGATCTTGGTGGAGCCGTAGAGGTTGGTACCCGGGGCCTGGGAGGGGTGGGGCACCTCCGCCCGGGACTTCTCCATCGCGGCCAGGATCTCGTCGTCGAACACGGACATGGGTGTCTCCTCGGTTGGCGGTGCGGGTGTGGTGCGGGGTGAGTGCGGGTGGTCCTCAGCGCGCGTAGAGCGCGTCGAAGTTGTCGTGGAAGAACGCCTGGGCCAGGGCGCCGTCGCCGGCGGCCGCGGCCAGCCGGGCGTGCTCGCCGGCGAAGTCGCCCCAGGGGGCGTCGGTGGCGAACAGGACCCGGTCGTGGCCGACCCCGCGCCGCTCGATCTCGGCGGCCAGCCAGGCGGGGGCGAAGCCGATGGCCCAGCTGGTGTCGGTGTAGACCTGCTTGCCGGCCTCGATCCAGTCGAAGAACAGGCCGCCGATCAGCCTCAGGTGGCCGCTCATCCCACCGCCGAGGTGCACGAGATGGATGCGCGTGCTGTCGCCGTAGCGCTCCACCAGCGTGCTGATCCGGCTCAGGTCGGAGGCGGCGCCGGGCGAGGTGTGGACGTGCACCGTGAGGTCGAGCCGGGCGGCGGTGGCGAACAGCCGGTCCAGCTGCTCGCGGCACGCCTCGTCGTCCGGTGCGCCGCCGAGCAGGAAGCTGGTCTTCAGCGCGACGACGCCCTCCTCGGCGGCGAGCGCCAGCGCCGCGTCGTTGCGGGCGGCGTCGCTCTGCTTCGGCGAGACCCACAGCCCGCAGCGCACGCGGTCGTCCTGCTGCGCCGCCTCGAGCGCCAGGTGGTTCAGGCCGAAGGCGACGTCGGGGTCGGGCACGCCGTAGTTGGGCAGCACGAGCGCCCGCTCGGTGCCCTCGTCGTCGAGGGTGGCGAGCAGCTCGCGCACGGTGGCCACGGCGGTGGTGTCGGGGTTGACCGGCGGGCCGCCGTAGAAGCCGTACGCCGGCAGCCGCCCGATGTGGCGGTGCGCGTCCCGGTGGGCGCGTCGGCTGGTGTGCGGCATGGCGAGAAGCCAACGCCCGTGGTGTTGCCGACTGGTTTCGCGAGGAATTCCGTGTGTGACGCGCTTGGTAAGAAGTGCGTTACCGGCGCGAGCGCGCCCTGTCCACCAGCTGCTGCACGCGCGGGTGCGGGCCGGCTCCGGGGTCGGGTTGCACGCCGCGGCGCCCCCACCAGACCCACCACGCCATCGAGAGCGTCACCAGGCCGAAGCCGAACAGCAGGTCCTCCACCGGCGCGTGCAGGATGCGCGCGCCCCAGATGTCGCTCTCGCGGTAGCGGACGATCCCGCGGCCGGTGAGCCACCCGTTGGTGAGCAGCTGGAAGAACACGACGATCGCGTAGGAGGCCCAGAACGCCTTGCGGGTCAGCACCCGGGTGCGCAGCACCAGCAGGTCGAGCACGATCGTGACGACGACGCCGAGCAGCGCCGCCTCGGTGTAGCTCACCGCTCGCCCCGGCTGCTCGAGGGCGTGGTCGAGGGCGCGGGCGCGTCGTCCATGCCCCACCCGGTGAGGCGGCGCACCGACTCCAGCGTCAGCACCGAGGCGATCGGGATGACGACGAAGAACAGCACCTCCTCCAGCGGCAGGTCACCGGGCACGACGACGCCGAGGGTCTGGGTGAGGTCGAAGCTCCAGTGCCCGGCCGCGGTGGCGAGCAGGTCCCAGACCAGGAAGGGGGTGCCCGCGCACAGCACGGTGAGCGCGAGGCGCCGCCAGCGCGCGTAGACCCGCGCGCCCAGCAGCAGCTCGAGCGGCAGCGTCACCACCAGCACGAACGCGAGCATCGCCGCGTAGGCCAGCTCCCTCACGCCGACTCCGCCTCCACGGGCCGCCCAGCCGTCGAGGGGGCCGGCTCGGGCAGCGGTCCGGTGGAGCGGTCGCCGCGCAGCCGCTTGAGGATCAGCTCGGCACTGATCAGGCACATCGGGACGCCGATGCCGGGCACCGTGGAGGAGCCCGCGTAGTAGAGGCCCTCCACGTGCTTGGAGGTGTTTCCGGCGCGGAAGAACGCGCTCTGCCGCAGGGTGTGCGCGGGGCCCAGCGCACCGCCCGACCAGGCGTTGAGGTCGGTGACGAAGTCGCCCGGACCCACGGTGCGGCGCACGACGAGGCGCTCGGCGAGGTCGGGCACCCCGGCCCAGTCGGCCACCATCGCCACGGCACGGTCGGCGGCCGCTTCGATCGCGGGGTCGCCGGCGCCGTCGAGCCCGCCGTGGCCCAGGCCCGGGTCGGGCGGCACCGGCACCAGCACGAAGAGGTTCTCGTGGCCCGGGGGCGCCACCGTGGCGTCGGTGGCCGACGGCTTGCACACGTAGATCGACGCCGGGTCGGGCACCCGCGTGGGCTGCTCGAAGATCGCGTCGAAGTTGGCCTGCCAGTCGCGGGTGAAGAACAGCGAGTGGTGCGCCAGCTGCGGCAGCTCGCCGCGCACGCCCAGCATCACCAGCACCGCGCCCGGCCCCGAGACCGCCTTGTCCCACCACGAC
This sequence comes from Nocardioides nanhaiensis, assembly GCF_039542785.1. Taxonomy (NCBI): domain Bacteria; kingdom Bacillati; phylum Actinomycetota; class Actinomycetes; order Propionibacteriales; family Nocardioidaceae; genus Nocardioides; species Nocardioides nanhaiensis. The sequence goes on along the minus strand of NZ_BAABIM010000002.1, from coordinate 905,719 downwards.
TGCGGGAAGGTGCGCAGGTGCTCGGGCAGCATCGTGGTCTCCACGTGGTGCAGGTCGGCGGCCGCCACCACCACGTCGGCGTCCAGGGTGTGGTGGACGCCGTCCGCGGTGCGGTAGGCGACGCCGCGCGCCACCGCCCGGCGGCGGCCGGGTAACGGCAATCCGCCCTTTGAGGATGGATCGGTGCGCACCTGCGTGACGGCGGCGCCGAGGTGGATGCGCACGCCGCGCTCGCGCGCCAGGTCGGCCATCGCCTCGACGAGCACCGTGAAGCCACCCTCGGGGTAGCGCACGCCGTCGGCCAGGTCGAGCCAGCTCATCAGGTGGTACATGGCGGGCGCGCGGTCGGGAGAGGAGCCCAGGAACACCGCGGGATAGCCCAGGACCTGCCGCAGCCGGCGGTCGGAGAACCGGGCCGCGACGAAGCTCTCGAGCGAGCGGGAGAGCAACCCCAGCAGGCGGGGGCCGTGCGCCAGCACCCGCCGCCCCGCGTAGGCCTGGGCGGAGTCGAAGCTCGTGTAGAGGAACTGCTGCACCGCGAGGTCGTAGACCTCCTGGGCGGACTCGAGGTACTCCTCCAGCGCCTGGCCCGCCCCGGGCTCCACCCGCTCGAACAGCGCACGGTTGCCGGCCCGGTCGGCGGCGACGTCGAGCGGCTCGTCGTCGCCCTCGAAGAAGACCCGGTATCCGGGGTCGAGCCGCCGCAGGGCCAGCTGCTCGGCGGTGCTGGTGCCGAGCAGGGCGAAGAAGTGGTCGAAGACGGCCGGCATCAGCCACCACGAGGGGCCGGTGTCGAAGCGGAAGCCGTCGGCCTCCCAGCTGCCCGCGCGCCCGCCCGGGGCGTCGTTCTTCTCCAGCAGGTCGACCTCGTGCCCCTCGGCCGCCAGCAGCGCGGCGGTGGCCAAGCCGGCCACCCCGCCACCGACGACGACGACGCGCCGCGGCGCCCGGGCCGTCATCGGGGCATCCCGCCGCGCAGCGCGGCCTCGGCCACCAGCCGCGCCTTGGCCGGCGCCGGTACGCGCACCCGCTGGGTGCGCAGCTGCGCGGCAGGCGTGCGGCGCAGCCGCCGGGAGAGCTCGGCGAACAGGTCGTGCGCCGCGCAGACCGCCAGCCGGCTGGACCGTGGCAGCTGCGGCACCACCTCGGCGGCCGCGGCGAGGTCGGCGTCGACCTCGTCGAGCCAGCGGTCGCGGCCCGCCGCGGTGGGCGCCTGCGGGTCGAGGCCGGGCAGGTAGCAGCGCCCCAGGTGGTCGGTGTCCTGGCCGAGGTCGCGCACGAAGTTCACCTTCTGGAAGGCCGCGCCGAGCCGCTGGGCACCGGGCGCCAGCTGTTCGTAGCGGGCGGCGGGGTCGGGCTCGTCGGCCACGAAGGCACGCAGGCACATCAGGCCCACCACCTCGGCGGAGCCGTACACGTAGGCGGCGAGGCTGGCCTCGTCGTGCGTCCGGCGTTCGAGGTCGGTGCGCATCGAGGCGAAGAACGGCGTCACCAGCCCGGGCTCGATCCCGCAGGCTCGGGCCGTGCGCGCGAAGGCGTGCACCACCAGGTTGCTGCTCGCGCCCGTCGCCAGGGCCGCCGTCGTCTCGCGCTCCAGGGTGTCGAGGGCGGCCGCCTGCTGGGCGGCGTCGAGCTCGGGACGGGGCGCGTCGACCAGCTCGTCGGCCACCCGCACCAGGGCGTAGACGTTGCGCACGTGCGGTCGCACGCGCGGACCGAGCAGGCGTGAGGCCAGGCCGAAGGAGGAGGAGTAGCGGTCGATCACCAGCGCGGCGCTCGCCTCGGCGACGTCGTCGTAGGTGCGGTGGGGCGCCGGGGTCGTGCCACCGACGCGACGCTGCAGCCGCGTGCTCACGCAGCGAAAGGTACCTGGCGGCTGGCTGTGCCCACCCGACTGGCAGCGTGGTGCCGTGATCCGACTCGACTGCCCCGCCGGCACCGTGACGGCCGCGCCCGACGAGGTCGACGGCCTCGCGGTGCTGCGCGCCCGCGGCATCCGCTACGCCCGTGCCGAGCGCTTCGCGCCGCCCGTGCCCGAGCCGGACGTCGAGCCGGCCGGTGAGTCCGGTGGGGCGCCGATCACCTCGGGGGAGCCCTCGCCGGCCTGCCCGCAGCCGGCCTCGGCTCTGCTGGAGGAGATGTTCGGCGGCGGGTTCGGCGGCCTGGGCGAGGACGAGGCGTGCCAGCGGCTCAGCGTCACCCTGCCCGGCGACGTGACCGCGGAGTCGGTGCGCGCGGGTGAGCGACTGCCGGTGATGGTGTTCCTGCACGGCGGCTCCTACGTCTACGGCGCCGCCGACGTGCCCGTCCACGACCCGGCGACGCTGGTGGCCGAGCAGCGGGTGATCGTGGTCGGGGTGACCTACCGGCTCGGGGTGTTCGGGTTCCTGGGCGGCAGCCTCGGCGAGGGGCGCGAGAGACCCGCCAACCTGGGTCTCCTCGACCAGCTCGAGGCGCTGCGCTGGGTGCAGCGCAACATCGCCGCGCTCGGCGGCGACCCCGAGAACGTCACGGTGTTCGGCGAGTCCGCCGGCGCCGACGCCATCGCGCACCTGGTGGCGACGCCGGCCGCCCGCGGCCTCTTCGGCCGGGCCATCCTGCAGAGCCCGCCGCTGGGCATCGCCCGGGGCCGCGCGGCCATGAGTGCCGCGATGCTGGCACTCACCGAGGAGGTCGAGGCCGCGACGCCGTCGGCGGACGTGGTGGCGCTGCACGAGCGGCTCGAGCAGGCCGCCCGGCCCTTCGGGCTCGTGGCCGCGATGCCCTTCGGCACCCAGTACGGGCACCACCCGCTGCCGGCCGAGGACGACGTCGACGCCGCCTGGCGCGCGGCCGCGCCGGAGGTGGAGGTGCTGATCGGCTCCAACGCCCGCGAGGCGGCGTTCTTCGTGCCCAACGTGCCGCCCGCGGCACGGCTGGGGGCGCTGCCCGTGGTGGGCGGTCCCGCGCTCGAGCTGGTGTGCTCGCTGCTCTCGTGGCGGGTCTACGGCAGCGGCATCGCCCGCTTCGCACAGCGCCACGCCGAGGCGGGTGGCCGCGCTCTGACCTACACGCTCACCTGGGGCGCGCCGGGCAACCCGCTGCGCAGCGCGCACACCATCGACCTGGCGCTGCTCTTCCCGAGCCGCGATGCCTGGGCGGGCTCGCCGCTGGTGGCCGGGGTGGCGTGGGAGGACGTCGTCGCGGCCGGGCGCCCCGTGCGCGCGGCCTGGGCGCAGTTCGCCCGCACCGGCGCGCTGGCGGCCGGGCACCACGGAGCAGCGCTGCGCGTCGCGGAGCCGACGGCACCCCGGGGGATCCTCGGGACGCTCGCGGGCGTCGCGGGTGGCGCGGGGCGGCTGGTCAGCCGGCTGCGCGGATGAGGGCGAGGCGGTCGAGCAGGGTCTCGAGCGCCTCCTCGAACTCCGCCGAGGCGTGGTCCTCCATCAGCCCCGGGCGCAGCCGGGCGACGGTGGGGTGGTCCGCCAGGGACTCCTCCTCGCCGTCGTCGAGCACGTCGAGGGGGCCCAGGTCGGCTCCCAGTCCGGCGACCTCGAGCAGCAGGTGGCCGAGCAGGAAGCTGGTGAAGGCCCGGTAGGCGGCCACCGCGCCGTCGTCGCTGAAGCCGTCGGCGGTGAGCCCGGCCAGGAAGGTCTCGACCCAGTCCAGGCTGCGCAGCGGCGGGCGCAGCCAGGGCGCCTCGGGGGGGCGCGAGGCCACCAGGGGGAAGGCGACGGGGTGGGTCAGGGCCACGCGGCGCACGCCGTGGGCCAGGCGCTGCAGGAAGTCCTGCCAGCCCGCCTGCGGTGCGGGAAGCACGTCGGCGTCCTCGCGCAGGTCGCTGATGAGCGTCTCGACGACGGCGTCGAGCAGCTCCTCCTTGCCGGGCACGTAGCGGTACAGGCTCATCGCCTCGACACCGAGCCGGGTGCCGAGCCGTCGCATCGTCAGCGAGGCGAGGCCCTCGACGTCGATGTGCTCCAGGGCGGCGGTGACGATGCGGTGCCGGCTCAGCGGCACGCGGGCCGAGGGCGGCTCCTCGCCGCGCACGAGGGCGGCGTCGGCGTCGAGGTGGTCCTCGCTGGAACCGGGTGGCGAGGGGGTAGCGTCGTCGGTGCCGATGGCGCTGCCCCCCTCGTCACGGTGCTGCTGGTGTCCGGGTCGTGCCCGAGGTTATCCGGCGTGCCTCAGCGGCCCAGGCCGGCGCGGTCGACCTTGCGGTGGAAGTGCATGCCGGCGAGGCCGCCGAGCATCGCACCGGCCAGCGCGGCCACGACGACGCCGACCAGGGCGACGATCGCGGCGAGGCCGAGCTCGGAGAGGTCGCCGGGGATCCGCGGGAACGCGTTCAGGTTGTCGAGCACGTCGTACTGCGAGCCGGCGACGGCGCCGAGCACGGCGACGACGATGGCGGCGACGACCGCCCAGCCGAACACGGCGATGCCCTGGCGGATGCCGTCGAAGCGGGCCATCCGGCCGGCCACGTAGCCACCGCTGTAGTAGGCGACGAAGACGACGACGAGCACCAGGATCACGCCCGCCCAGCCGATCTCCTCGGCGGAGATGTTGTTGCTCTGGGCGGCGTCGGCCACCTCGGAGGCGCTGGAGACCAGGCCCACACCGGCGCCGGCGGCGGCGACCAGGGCGGTGAGCAGGATGGTCATGCCGGTGGCGGTCATCCAGCCGAAGAAGGCGCAGACGACCTTGACTCCGCCGAAGCGCTCCTTCTCCCGGTCGACGACGGTGCGGCGGCCCTCGTTCTCGGGGCTGGCGCCGGGGGCGGGGGTGGACGCGGGTGCGCTCATGGGGTGACTCCTTCGTCGGGGAAGCGGAACTGTCCACAGTGGACTTACGTTGTAAGGTAACCACTGACGGGCGTTCCAACACGGTCGTGCACTACAGAGGTACCCATGGTGAACAACCGTTCACCGTGTCGCCGCTCACCGGTCTGGTCCGGAGTCGAGCGCCCGATGCAAGGAGGACCCGATGGCCCGTGCGAAGCGCAGCCTGTTCCAGCTGCTGGGGTGGCTGGTCTGGAAGCTGCTCTCGATCCTCGGCGTGAAGAAGGCCAAGGAGAAGCTCGCCGGCGGCCAGGGTCGACGCGGCAGGAGCCGCAACCGGCGCTGAGACCCCGCCGCCGTGCAGCCGCCCGGACGGCGGGGCCGGCTCCCTGGCCTGCCCCGCCGTCCGACCGCGGTCGCCGCGCCTCGAAGGTTTCCCGAAGGGTCTTGTGTCACCGTGCCGACATGACCCGACGCCCCCGTGCCTCCCGTGCGCTCACCCTCACCGTGGCCGGTCTCCTGCTCGTCGCCACCGGCTGCGGTGGTGACGACGGATCCGGCGACGGGGGAGGCGACGGCGCCAGTGGCGACTTCTCCGGTGCCGGAGACATACCCCGCTTGCAGGGCGAGGCCTGCGAGGCGCAGGTGGAGCTGACCGGCGCCGTCGAGCGCAGCCTCGACGGCGAGGGCGTGGTCGACGTCAGCGACTCCGACGTCGCGCCGCCCGCGACCTACCAGATCGGCGACGGCGAGGGCGACGACGCGGTCCTGCTGACCCTGGCCTCCGCCGGCAACGGCTTCGAGGACCCCTCGGTCATCGTGCTCGCGGGCACCGACAGCTACGTCGTCCCCTTCGGCGAGGGCGCCGTCGAGGTGGCCGACGACGGCTCGGGCGCCGAGGTGGACGCGCCCGCCTCCAACCCCACCGGTGAGGCACCCGTGCAGGTGCGCGCCACCTTCAGCTGCTGAGTGCCGGGTGAGCGCCCCCCACGGCCGGCGTCAGTGCGCGAGCTTGAGCCCCACGATGCAGCCGACGAGGCCCAGCAGCAGCAGCACCCGCACCGGGCTGGCCGGCTCCGCCCCGGTGGCCATGCCCACCGCCACGGTGAGCGAGGCCCCGATGCCCACCCACACCGCGTACGCGGTGCCCACCGGCAGGGTGCGCATCGCGTAGCCCAGCCCGGCCATGCTCGCCGTCAGGGCCACCGCGAACACCACCGTGGGCACCAGTCGGGTGAAGCCCTCGGTGCGGCCGAGCGCCAGCGCCCACACCGACTCCAGCACCCCGGAGACCACCAGCACGAACCACGCCACGACGTCACGCTCCTCGTGGCCGTCTTGTCGCGCTCCGGGTACGGCTCCCTCGTCCGGCGGCCCGGCACGGGCCGTGCCTCCACGGTAGCGGAGGCGGGTGGCGGGGGGTTCGGCACGGACCCTGAGGGTTATCCCTTGACTTCGTCCCCAGCCGTGTCGCGGCGGCCGCGCGCGCCCCTACAGTCCCGGCCATCGCCGGTGAGGACGAACGCTCTCGGGACAACCGGCGCTCACGAGGAGATCCCCACTGTGACTCGACCCATCCGCATCGGTGCCGCCACGCTGACCGCGCTCGCCGCCGGCACCCTCGCCAGCACGGCCCTCCCGGCCGTCTCCAGCGCCGCCGAGGCCGGCGACCCGGCCCAGGCCGTGCAGCTGGCCCCGCTGAAGACCGCCGGTGCCGGGGCCATCGACGGGCGCTACATCGTCGTCCTCGAGAGCGACGAGAAGGGCAAGGACACCACCGCGGCCGCCCAGCGCGCCCGCCAGGACGGCGCCCAGGTCACCCGCGTCTACCGCAACATCGGCGGCTACACCGCCAAGCTCAGCGCCGCCGAGCTCAGCGAGGTGCGCAGCGACCCCGCCGTCGCCTACGTCGAGCAGGACGCCAAGGTCAGCATCTCGGCCACCCAGTCCAACGCGACCTGGGGCCTGGACCGCATCGACCAGCGCAACCTGCCGCTGTCGCGCACCTACACCTACAACGCCACCGGCGCCGGGGTCGACGCCTACGTGATCGACACCGGCATCGCTCCCCACCAGGAGTTCTCGGGCCGCCTCGCCGCCGGCGCCAGCGCCATCAACGACGGACGCGGCAGCAGCGACTGCAACGGCCACGGCACCCACGTCGCCGGCACCGTGGGCGGCAGCACCTACGGCGTCGCCAAGAGCGTGACCCTGATCCCGGTGCGCGTGCTCGACTGCGCCGGCTCCGGCAGCAACTCCGGCGTCATCGCCGGCATGGACTGGGTGACCGCCAACGCCAGCGGCCCCTCGGTGGCCAACATGAGCCTCGGCGGCGGCGCCTCCACCGCCGTCGACAGCGCCGTCGCCCGGATGACCGCCGCCGGCGTCACCGTCGCCGTCGCCGCGGGCAACGAGAACCAGAACGCCTGCAACGTCTCGCCGGCCCGCGCCTCCTCGGCCATCACGGTGGGCTCGACGACGAACACCGACGCACGCAGCTCGTTCTCCAACTTCGGCTCCTGCGTCGACGTGTTCGCGCCCGGCAGCAACATCACCTCGGCCTGGTACACCTCGAGCACCGCGACCAACACGATCTCGGGCACCTCGATGGCCTCCCCGCACGTGGCCGGCGTCGCCGCCCTCTACCTGCAGGGCAACCCCGGCGCCTCCCCGGCGACCGTCTCGAGCGCCATCGTCAACAACGCCACCACCGGCAAGGTCACCAGCGCCGGCACCGGCTCGCCGAACCGCCTGCTGTACTCGCTGTTCTGATCGCGCACCGACCGGTCGGCCCCAGCGGCGGCTGACCGACCCCCGACCCCCGGCCCCTGTGGTCGGGGGTCGGCTGCGTCCGGGGCGTGGGGGGTGATCCCACGTCCACGTGGGATCGCGGAACAGGGGGGCCTGGATCCTGGCCCCCCTGTTCCGCGAAAGGCCCCCCGGGTCACCACCACTGAGGCTCGTGGGGCTGCTGTGACACCACCGGGGATCGTGCGCAGGCCCTAGCCTGAGCCGATGAGCCACTCGCCGACCGTGCACGTGCACGTCACGGGACCCGTCACCACCGTCGTCATCGACCGCCCGCAGGTGCGCAACGCCGTCGACGGTCCGACGGCGCAGGCGCTGGCCGCAGCGTTCCGGGCCTTCGACGCCGACGACACCCAGCGGGTGGCGGTCCTGACCGGCGCGGGGGGCACGTTCTGCGCCGGGGCCGACCTGCACGCGGTGGGCACCGAGCGCGGCAACCGGGTGGAGCCCGAGGGCGACGGGCCGATGGGTCCCACCCGGATGCAGCTCGGCAAGCCGGTCATCGCCGCGGTCGAGGGCCATGCCGTGGCCGGCGGCCTGGAGCTGGCGGTCTGGTGCGACCTGCGCGTCGTCGCCCAGGACGCCGTCCTGGGGGTCTACTGCCGTCGGTGGGGGGTGCCGCTCATCGACGGCGGCACCGTGCGGCTACCGCGCCTGGTGGGGGCCGGCCGCGCGATGGACCTGATCCTCACCGGCCGCTCGGTCGAGGCCGCCGAGGCGCTCGCCATCGGCCTGGCCGACCGCGTGGTCGCCCCGGGGACGGCCCGGGAGGCCGCCGAGGCGCTCGCCGTGGACCTGGCGGGGCTCCCCCAGGAGTGCCTGCGCCGCGACCGGCTCTCCGCCGTCGAGCAGTGGGGCCTCGCCCACGAGGAGGCCATGGCCAACGAGCTGCAGCACGGCCTCGCCAGCCTCGCCGCCGGGGCGCTCGAGGGCGCCGCGCGGTTCTCGGCGGGCGCCGGGCGGCACGGCGTCCCGGCCTCCGCTCCCGACAGCGGGGGAGGCGGGGAGACCGGGCGTTCCCCCCGCTGACCCGTCCCCATGTCGGGTCAGCGAGGGGTGTCCCAGGCCCTGCCTCAGCGCGAGCCGAGGCAGGTCGCGACCAGGCTGCCGGGGGTCTCTCCGGTGAAGACCCGCCAGGCCTGGTCGACGTCCACGTGACGCACCCGGCCGTCTTGGCGCACCAGTGCCGACCGCGGAGCGGCGTCCTGGGCGAATCCCGCACCCCGGCAGCCCAGGTCGCGCATGGTGCGCTCCAGGGCAGGCGGGTGGCGCGGGCTCTCGACGGCGGAGGCAGAGCCGCTCGGCGCGACGGGGGCGGCGCCCCAGCCGGAGGCCTGCAGCCCCGAGACGACGAGCAGCGTGAGCACCGCACAGAGCAGGGCGCCCTTGAGGGCCGTCAGCACGGGTGTGCTGCGCCCCCTCGACGTCTGCGTCGCCTCCTGCATGGTCACGTGGGGTCAACGACGTCGGCGCGAGGTGGTCACGTCCCCGACGTTGTTTCCGAGGTCACGTCTGCTGGAAAGGTGCACCGCGGACCGGCGGGGTACGGCGATCCCGCGTGGGGGAGGATGCCCTCCATGAGCTGGTTCGCCTCGCCCGCCGAGGTCGTCGAGCGCCTCGGCGCCGTCGGCTACCTGACCGACACCGCCACGGCCACCACCGCCTTCCTGGCCGGCGCGCTCGAGAAGCCGCTGCTGGTGGAGGGCCCCGCCGGCGTCGGCAAGACCGAGCTGGCCAAGGCGGTGACCGCCGCCACCGGCGCCGAGCTGGTGCGCCTGCAGTGCTACGAGGGGCTCGACGAGGCGCGCGCGCTCTACGAGTGGAACTACCGCAAGCAGCTGCTGCGCATCCAGGCCACCCAGGTCGAGCGGGTGGACGACGCGGGGCACGGGGGTGCGGTCGGCGACGCCTGGCAGCAGACGCACGACGACATCTTCGCCGAGGAGTTCCTGCTCACCCGGCCGCTGCTGAGCGCCATCCGCCGCGAGGAGCCCACGGTGCTGCTCATCGACGAGGTCGACAAGACCGACGTCGAGGTGGAGGGGCTGCTGCTGGAGGTGCTCTCCGACTTCCAGGTCACGATCCCCGAGCTGGGCACCATCACCGCCACGCGCCGGCCGTTCGTGGTGCTCACCTCCAACGCCACCCGCGAGCTCTCCGAGGCCGTCAAGCGGCGCTGCCTCTACCTGCACCTGGACTACCCCGACGCCGACCGCGAGCGCGAGATCGTGCTCTCGCAGGTGCCCGCGCTCGAGGAGCGGATCGCCACGCAGCTCGTGGCGACGATCGGTCGGCTGCGCGAGCTGGAGCTGAAGAAGGCGCCCTCGATCGCCGAGTCGGTCGACTGGGCCCGCACCCTGGTGGCGCTCGAGATCCGCGAGCTCGACGACAAGGCCGTCGACGACACCCTCGGTGTGGTGCTCAAGCACGCCTCCGACCACGAGCGGGCCGTGCGGGAGCTGCGGCTGCGGCGATGAGCCAGTCGTCGAGCCGGTCGTCGGGCCAGCCGGCACGCGAGTCCGGCCTGCTGGACAGGCACCTGTCGTTCCTCAAGGCGTTGCGCAGTGCCGGGCTCGCGGTCTCGCTGGCCGAGGACCTCGACGCCGTCCAGGCCCTGACGGCGCTGCCCTGGGGGCACCGCGCCACGGTCCGCGAGGCCTACGCCGCCACCCTGGTGAAACGGCAGGTGCAACGCCCGATCTTCGACGCGCTCTTCGATCTGTACTTCCCGCGGATGGTCGGGGCGGGTACCGGCGGTGCCGTGGCCGACGACGACGCGGCCACCCTCGACGCCGGCAGCGAGGGCGAGAGCCGCCCCGAGGTGCGTGACAACGCCGAGGCGCTCCAGGCCATGCGGGACCGGCTGTCCGAGGCGCTCGCGCGGGACGACGTCGAGCAGCTGGCGCGCCTCGCGGCCGAGATGGTCGACCGGTTCGGCGCGATGCCGGGGCGTGGGCCCGGTCTCTCCTCGTGGTCGGCCTACACGGCCCTGCAGCGGGTGGCGCCGCAGGAGCTCACCGACCGGCTGGTGGCAGCGCTGGTGGCGCAGGGCGACGCCCGTGACGAGGAGGCGGCCGAGCGCACCGCTGGGCGTCGCATCGAGGCGCTCACCCAGCAGGTCCAGGACGACGCCCGCCGGCGCATCGCCGAGGAGAAGGGCCCCGACCACGTGGCCGACGTCGCCCTGCGGCCGAGCATCGACCGGCTCGACTTCACCTCCGCCCGGCGCGCCGACCTGGAGCAGATGCGCCGCGAGATCTACCCGCTGGCCCGCCGACTGGCCACGCGCCTGACCAAGGAGCAGCACGCCCGCGGTCGCGGACCGCTCGACTTCCGGCGCACCGTGCGGGCCTCCATGTCGACCGGCGGGGTCCCGCTCACCACCCACCACCGCCCCAAGCGGCCCCACCGCACCGAGCTGGTGGTGCTCTGCGACGTCAGCGGGTCGGTGGCCAGCTTCGCGCAGTTCACGCTGCTGCTGGTCTTCGCGCTGCGCGAGCAGTTCCAGAAGGTGCGCGCCTTCACCTTCATCGACCACGTGCACGAGGTCAGCCACCACTTCCGCCCCGGTGCCGACGTCGTCGACGTGATGGCCGACCTGGCCGCCTCCACCGCCCAGGCCGCCCTGTGGGGTCGCACCAACTACGGCCGCGCGTTCGCCAAGTTCGCCGAGGAGCACGCCGACGCCCTGGGGCCGAAGAGCTCGCTGCTGGTGCTCGGCGACGCCCGCTCCAACTACAGCGACCTGCACGAGGGTGTGCTGCGCGACCTCGCGTCCTCGGCCCGCCACGCCTGGTGGCTCAACCCCGAGCACCGTCGCCACTGGGGCACCGGAGACTCCGCCGCCCCCGCCTACGGCGCGATCGTGCCGATGGTCGAGTGCCGCAACCTCACCCAGCTCGGCGAGTTCGTGCACGAGCTCGCTCGCTGACCCGGCGCGCGACGGGACGGGTGGGTGCTCGACCCGTGCGCAGTCGGGACGGGTGGGTGCTCGACCCGTGCGCAGTCGGGACGGGTCGGCGTTCGAGCCGTGCGCAGTCAGGACGGGTGGGTGGTCGAGCCGTGCGTGCTCACGACGGGGCGGCGAGGTAGCCGAGGTCGCGCAGGTGGGCGATCTCGGCCCGCAGCTCCGGGTGGGCGGCGGCGTCGGCGGCCCGGGCGCCGGCCACGTAGACGGCCTCGTGGGCGGGCTCGGACCCCGCGGTCGTGTCGGCGCCCGGGGCCCCACCGGCCGCCGTCCGGCCCACCCGGGCGGCCGCACTCGCGGCGCGGGCGGCCTCGGCGCCGTCGAAGACCACGGTGACGCGGTTCTCGGCGTCGGCGTTGACCAGCGAGCCCAGCACGGCCACGGGGTCGCCGCGGTCCTCGAGCGAGAGCACGCGCACCTCGGCGGGCACCCGGGGGACGTGGGCGGAGGGGGAGCCCGCCGTCACGACCTGGTCGACGACGAAGCCCGCGCCGGCGCCCGACCCGGCCACCTCGACGGCGGTGACGCCGCCGGCCCCGGCACCCACCAGCATCACCCGGGCCTCACCCGAGCCGCCCGTGGCCTGCTCGAGTGCGCGCACCACCTGCGCGGCGTAGGCGGTGTGGTCGCCGCCGACCAGGCGCAGGCGCCGGCCGTCGGGGGCCCCGTCGGGCCCGGTCAGGTAGGCGATCCACCGGTCGGCGCCGGCTCGGTGCACGGTGATGGGAGCGGTGCAGCCGGAGAGCGTGGCCAGCAGCTCGCCGAGACTGTCCGGCGCCTCACCCCCGTGAGAGGCCGCGGCGCCGTCGCGCGCGGGCGCCTGGTGCACCAGGCTGCCCGCGACGTCGCGCAGTGCGGCCGAGAACCCGGCGGGCATGGGGGCGACGCCGGCAGCACGACGTCCGCCGTGGGCCGCCAGGCGGCCGCGCTCCCCGGACAGCACGCCGGTGGTGAGCACTGCTCTCATCTGCAGCGCGTCGAGCAGCCCGCCGCCACCACTGGTGACGTGCTCCATCAGCTCGGGGTTGCTCTCGGCCAGCTCGTTCAGGTACGCCGCGACGCCGTCGCGGTCGAGCGCGTCGGTCTCGATCAGACCGGCTGCCACCACGGCACCACCGAGCGCCACCTCGGGCGCGAGGTAGCCGATGGCGCGGCCGGCGATCGCACCGAGGGTCTCGTAGGCGGCGGCCTGCAGCTCGTCGATCCACCGGTAGGTGAGCACGGTGGCGCGCAGCACCAGCGCGTCGGCATCCAGCTCGATGGAGCGCGTCAGCAGCCCGCGCTTGCCGTTCGTGGCCTGGCGCACGTCCTCCTCGGCGCGGGCGTGCGTGCCGGGGGAGAGCGGGGCGGAGTCGGTGAAGGCCGGGTCGGCGAGGATCTCCCCGCCCAGGGCGGCGCGCTCGCGCATCTGCTCGCCGGTGTCGTCGAAGAAGTCGGCCAGCCGCATCATCCGGTCGTACTTGTCGGCCAGGTCGGCCGCCTCCACGGCGGTGGTGGGCAGCTCGCGCTGCTCGGCCGCGGCCTGCGCGACGACGTCCGGGTGCTCGGGCCGGCCGGCGGTCTCCTCGCTCACGCCGCGACCCCCTCTCCCAGCACCTGGGTGAGCACCGGAGCGAGCTCGCGACCCAGCTGCTCGGCCGTCACCGCCTCGATCTCGACGACGAGCGCGGGGCCGTCGTCGCGGGCCCGGAGCGCGTGCCAGCCGTCGGCCAGCAACGTCCAGGAGACGACGCCGGCCACGGTGGTGCCGCGGGGACCCACCTGCGCCACCAGGGCTCGCAGCCGACCGTGGGCCTCGTGCGAGAGCGCGGCCAGCACCTGCAGCGCCTCGGCCTCGCCCAGCGCGGTGGCCGGGTCGCCGTCGGTGCTGATGGCCTCGGGGTGCTGGGCCAGCAGCACCGGCAGCAGGTCGGGCCGCGACTCGCGGGTGGCCTCGGTGGCGGCGTCGAGCAGCTCGTAGGGCAGGACGAGACGCGCGGGCACCGCGGAGGCGCTGAGCGCGAGGTCCTCGGGCAGCACCGGCACCCGGGCGAGCTCGCCGGCCCAGTGCGCCACCGGGAACCAGGCCAGCTCGAAGACGATGCCGTCGGCGGTCGAGAGCGTGGCGACGGCGCCCTCGGAGTGCCGCTGCCACGACTTGGCCTGCACGCCGCCGGCGACGACGTCGAGGTCGAGCGCGATCCGCGGCGTGGCGAGCAGGCCCACCGCGCCGGCCAGCTGCTCCTCCAGCCGCCCATCGGTGAGCAGGCCCCGGCGGGCCAGCGTCGCGGCGGGGTCGTGCAGTGCCTCGAGCGCCGTCCGGTACGCGCGGTCCTCGGCGGTGCCGCGGGTCGCGCCCAGCCGGGCCTCGATGGGCGAGGTGCCGGGGTCGACCTCCTGCAGGTCGAACGGGAGGGGGGCACCGCCGGCCAGCTCGGCCGCCAGCCGCAGCTCGGGGAGCGTCAGCGAGGCGCGCCGGGGCAGGCCCTCCAGGCGCCCGGCCGGCGGCGGGGGAGGGGTGCTCAGGTCGATGGTGGGCACGGCGGGGTGACTCCTCGGGGTCGACAGGTCACGGGCGGCACGGACTCACAGCCCCGGCAGCTCGACGGCGAGCCAGTCCGGGTGGCCGCTCGGCGGGGGCTCGAAGGCGTCCAGGGTCTGGTCGTCGGGGTCGGGCTCGGGCGGGAGCACGTCGGGGTGCTCGGGGTGCTCGCGCGCTGCGGCCACCCGGGCCAGCCGGGTGCGCGCCTCGGCGACCAGCGTGGTGACGCGCCGCTCCACCTGGGCGACCTGGTCGGCGACGGCCTCGGTCTCCTGGGCGTGCTTCTCCAGCGACTCGGCCGCGAGGTCGTGGTCCTCGGCAGCCCGTCGCAGGTGCGTGGCGCGCTCCTGCACCCGCTCGCGCATCGAGGCCGCCGCGCGGCCGGTCCACCCCAGCGCCTCGGTCTGGGCCACCAGCGCGTCGGCGGTGTGCCGCACGTCGGCGGCCTGGTCGCGCAGCTGGCCCGCGCGGCGACGCAGGACGTCGACCATCAGCTCGGGCTCGCCGTGCACGGTGCCTCCTCGGCGCGGGGACTCTCGGGTGATCCGGTGCGGGGTGGACGCGGCGAGCGGATACCCGCGGCGTACCGCGGGCAAACCCCGACACGGGCTCCCACCGTAGTGCCCGGCGTCGGTCGTCGCGTGGATCAGCGGGGTGCCAGCACCGGCTCGAGCCGTTCCAGCGCGGTGGCGATGGTCCGGCTGGTGCCGGCGAAGCTGACCCGCAGCGAGCGGTGACCCGCGGCGGTGTCGAAGTCGACACCCGTGGCGAGCGCGACGCCGGTGCGCTCGAGCACGTGGTGGGCGAAGGCCATCGAGTCGGTGGTGAGGTGGCCGACGTCGGCGTAGGCGTAGAAGGCGCCGTCGGCCGGCGCGAGGTCGGTGAGCCCCAGGGCGGTGAGCCCCTCGAGCAGCTGGCGCCGGTTGGCGGCGTAGCGGCGCACGTGCCCGTCGAGCTCGGCGTAGCTCTCCTCGGTGAAGGCCGCCAGGGCGGCGCGCTGGGCCAGCACGGGCGGGCAGATCGTGAAGTTGCCGGCCAGCACGTCGACGGCGCGGCGCAGCCGGGGCGGCACCAGCATCCAGCCGATGCGCCACCCCGTCATCGAGAAGTACTTGGAGAAGCTGTTGAACACGACCGCCTCGCGGCTGGTCCCCCACGCCGAGCGGGCCAGCGGCGCGCGTCCCTCGAGCGGCGCGTACTCGATGCCGTGGTAGATCTCGTCGGAGATCAGCTGGACCCGGTGCTCCTCGCACCAGCGGGCCAGCGCGGCGAGCTCCTCGGGCAGCAGCATGGTGCCGGTCGGGTTGGCCGGGCTCGCCACCACCAGCCCGGCGAGCGGCCCCTGCGGCCCCTCGTGCAGCGCGGCAACCTGCTCGACGGTGGGCTGGAACCGGGTGGCCGGGCCGGTGTCGACCTCGACGACGGCGCAACCCAGCGCTGCCAGCACGTTGCGGTAGCAGGGGTAGCCCGGGCGGGCGATCGCCACCCGGTCGCCCACCTCGAAGGCGGCGAGGAAGGCCAGCAGGAAGCCCCCGGAGCTGCCGGTGGTGACGACGACCTCGTCGGGGTCGACCGCCAGCCCGTGCGCGCGCCGGTGGTGCCCCGCGATGGCGGCGCGCAGCTCGCCGATGCCGGTGGCCGGCGTGTAGCCCAGCGGGTCGCCGGAGGTCAGCAGGCGCACGGCCTCGTCACGGACGGCGGCGGGCGCGCCCGTGCTGGGCTGCCCGGCGAGCAGGTCCACGAGGTCGCCGCGGGTCTCCCGGCGCCGGGCCGCGGCCGCCATCAGGTCCATGACGTGGAAGGGCGGGACGGCGGCGCGGGAGGCGGCCGCCCAGCGACCGGCGGAGGCGTCGGGGACGGGCACGGAGCTCACCCCGTGGACTGTAGGTCCTCGCTGCGCACGGTCCGCGCGGCGGCGTGCCGGCCGGCCCGCCGCCCGAAGTAGGAGCCCTCGCCCAGCTGGGTGCCCGAGCAGTAGCCCTTGCCGTCCTGGGCCAGGTTGGAGGCGCACGCGCCCGCGGCGTAGAGCCCGGGCACCGCGGCGCCGTCGGGGCGCAGCGCCTCGCCCTCGAGGCTCACCCGGACGCCGCCGAGGGTGAAGCCGGCGTACATCGCCTTGCCCAGGCGCAGGTCGAAGACGGCCCACGGGCCGGTGCTCTGCGGGGCCAGCCACTCCGCCGCCTTGTGGAAGTCGGGGTCCTCACCGCGCGCCGCGTGCTCGTCGTAGCGCGCCAGCGTGCGCTGCACCGACCCGGTGGGCAGGCCCAGCGACTCCTCCAGCTCGGCGAGGGAGTCGTAGCCGTCGAGCAGCGGCACCAGCGGGTACTTGGCGTACTCCACGTGCTCGCTGTCCACGATCAGGTACGCCTCCGAGCCGGGCTGCTCCATCACGTGCTGGGAGGTGCGCGAGTGGTAGCTGTCCTCGGCCACGAACCGCTCGCCGCGGTTGTTGACGATCACGCCGGTGAGCAGCTCCGAGGGCGGGTAGACCGGGGCGGTGATGAACGGCTCCTCCATGTGCTTGAGCTCCGCGCCCGCGGAGGCGCCGAGCCGGATGCCGAGACCGTCGTCGTAGGTGGAGCCGAGCGTGAAGAGCTTCGAGCCCAGCGCCGGCGTGTGCGCGGCCACCATGTCGGGGTTCATCACGAAGCCGCCGGCGGCCAGCACGACGGCGCCCGCGGCCACCACGCCGGTGCGCTCGAAGCTCCGCCAGGCCAGGCCCACCACGTCGCCCCCGCCACGTGACTCGTCGACGACGAGCTGGGTGGCGCCGGTCTCGTAGCGCACCTCGGCACCCGCCTCCTCGAGCCGGTCGCGCAGCAGGTCCATGACCAGCTTGGTGCCCTCGGTGTCGCCGGGCACCGGCACCTTGTGACCGCGCGGGGCCGGTCGGGCCTGCTCCAGGTAGGGCCACACCTTCTCGTTGCCGGTGTACATGACGCCCTCGGTGCCCGGCTGGATGACGGCCTTGCCGGGGAAGAAGCTGCGCTCGAACTCGAAGCCCAGCGCCTCCAGCCAGGTGAAGTGCTCGACCGAGTCCTCGCAGTAGGCGCGGATCTTGTCGTGCTCGGGCTCCTTGGAGACCGCGACGAGGTAGCGGTACATCTCCTCGGGGGAGTCCTCCTGGCCGGTGGCCTGCTGCACCGGGGTGCCTCCGCCGAGGTAGAAGTGCCCGCCCGACATGCTCGACGTGCCGCCGTGCACGGCCGCGCGCTCCAGCACCAGCACGCGCGCGCCGGCGCGAGCGGCCTCCAGGGCCGCGCAGCCACCCGCGATGCCGAAACCCACCACGACGACGTCGAAACGCTCGGGGTCCGCGCCGAGCGCTGAGGCCGGGAGGAGGTCGGGGACCCGGGTGCCGGGGGCGTCACTCATGCCACCAATGTAGAACACGTTCCAGTTCTCGGCACGCCGTCCACCGGGTCGTGGTCGGCCCGGCGACCCCGCGCCGACCACTAGACTCGGACTCCGCCGCCCGCACCCCGAGCCCCGCCGAGGTGAGATGAGCTTCGACGTCCACCAGCTCGACGTGTTCCTGCTCGTCGGCTCGGCCGTCACGCTCCTCGCCGTCCTCGCCGTGCGGGTCTCCGCCCGAGCCGGTCTGCCCAGCCTGCTGCTCTACCTGCTCATGGGGGTCGCGCTCGGTGAGGCCGGGCTCGGCATCCGCTTCGACGACGCCTCGCTGGCGCACGCGCTGGGTTTCGGCGCGCTGGTGATCATCCTGGCCGAGGGCGGTCTGACCACGAGCTGGCGCGACATCCGGCCGGCCATGCGCCTGGGCGTCGCGCTCGCGACCATCGGCGTCGCCATCTCGGTGACCGTGGTGGCGCTGGCCGGCCACTACCTGCTCGGACTGCCGTGGCA
Organism: Nocardioides nanhaiensis; assembly: GCF_039542785.1. Classification (NCBI taxonomy): domain Bacteria; kingdom Bacillati; phylum Actinomycetota; class Actinomycetes; order Propionibacteriales; family Nocardioidaceae; genus Nocardioides; species Nocardioides nanhaiensis. Next base: position 887,799 of record NZ_BAABIM010000002.1, on the reverse strand, counting down.
GATCGCGGTGCTCCTGGGCGCCGCGACCTCGGCCACCGACGCCGCCGCGGTCTTCTCGGTGCTGCGGGTGGTGCCGCTGCCCAAGCGGCTCACGGGCTCGCTCGAGGCCGAGTCCGGGCTCAACGACGCCCCCACCATCGTGCTCATCGTGCTGGTCTCCAGCGGCGACGCGGCCGCCGACGGACCGCTGCTCATCGCCGGCGAGATCGCCTTCGAGCTGGTGCTCGGCTCACTGGTGGGGCTGGGCATCGGGTTCGGCGGCGGTTGGTTGATGCGGCGCGCGGCGCTGCCCTCCTCGGGCCTCTACCCGATCGCGGTCCTGAGCCTGACCCTGCTGGCCTACGGCGGCGGCACCTACCTGCACGCCTCGGGCTTCGCGGCGGTCTACCTGGCGGCGCTGGTGCTCGGCAACAGCGAGCTGCCCCACCGCGCGGCCACCCGCTCCTTCGCGGAGGGGCTCGCCTGGATCGCCCAGATCGGGCTCTTCGTGATGCTGGGGCTGCTGCTCTCGCCGGGGCGGATCACCCTGGAGATCGTCGGGCTGGCCCTGCTGGCCGGCCTGGTGCTCACCTTCGTGGCCCGCCCGATCTCGGTGTTCCTCAGCGCGCGCCTGGTGCAGCCGCTGCCCTGGCGCGAGCTGACCTTCCTCTCCTGGGCCGGGCTGCGCGGCGCGGTGCCGATCGTCTTCGCCACGATCCCGCTCTCGGAGGGAGTGCCCGGCGCCGAGCAGCTCTTCGACATCGTCTTCGTGCTCGTCGTGGTCTACACGATGGTCACCGGCCCGACGCTGCCGCTGGTGGCCCGCTGGCTGCGGGTGGCCCGACGCTCGGAGCCACGCGACCTCGAGCTCGAGGCGGCGCCGCTCGAGCGGGTGGCCGCGGACCTGCTGCAGGTGAGCATCAGTCCCGCCTCGCGGCTGCACGGCGTCGAGGTGGGAGAGCTCCGGCTGCCGAAGGGGTCGTCGGTCTCCCTGATCATCCGCGACGGCGAGACGCTCGTGCCCGAGTGGCGCACCGTGCTGCGCCACGCCGACGAGCTGCTCGTCGTCACACCCCGGCGCCAGCGCGAGCGCACCGAGGAGCGGCTGCGCCAGGTCTCGGCCCGCGGCCGGCTCGCGCACTGGCTCGACGACGACTGACGCTCGGGTCGCCGTCCTCGGCCGGATCAGCCCGCGGCGGCGACGTCGGTGTCGGCCTCGGTGTCGGGCAGGGGGCCGCAGATGACGGTCTCCTCCTGGGGCACCACCCGCTGACGGCCGCGGCCGACGTCGTCGAAGCGCTCGCCGACCACCACGGTGACGCCGCCGCCGTCGGTGTCGCGGGCGACGACGGGGGTGCGGGGCCCGAAGAAGCTCGCGACCAGCCGCGCCGAGGGGTTGCCGGGGTCCTCGGCCCAGACCTCCACGCGCGCCACGTCGGCGTCGGCGGGGGCGTTGCCCTGCCGGCCGGGGACGAACCCGCGGGACTCCAGGGAGTCCAGGGTCACCGAGGCCAGGCCCAGGCGGCTGCTGGCGTTGAGCACGCTCACCACCACGTCGTCGGGCCGGATCGGCTCCCCGGCGGGCGCGGTCTGCGGCTCGCAGAGGCTCGCGGCGGTCTCGCCGCCGGGCAGCGGGGCGGTGAGTGCCGACCAGGCCCAGGCGGCACCGCCCACGAGCAGCGCCGCCAGCACCCCGAGGGTGACGAGGCTGCGTACCCGGGCCTGCGTGCGGGCGTCCATCACGCCACCACGCGGTGCACGCGGGCGTGGACGACGTTGCGCTGCTGCAGCGCCGCGCGCAGGGCGCGGTGCAGGCCGTCCTCCAGGTAGAGCTCGCCCTCCCAGTGCACGACGTGGGCGAAGAGGTCGCCGTAGAAGGTGGAGTCCTCGTCGAGCAGGGCGGCCAGCTGCAGGGTGTCCTTGGTGGTCACCAGCTGGTCCAGGCGCACCTGCCGCGGGGGCAGCCCGGCCCAGGCTCGCGCGTCGAGCCCGTGGTCGGGGTAGGGCCGGCCCTCCCCGACCCGCTTGAAGATCACGCAGCCGAGTGTAAGCGGCGTCTCGTCCCGGCCCGCCTACAGTCATCCAGCATGAGCACCCCGCCCGTCCCGTCCGAGCCCGCCGTCGACGCGTCCGAGGCTGTCGAGGCGTTCGACGCCAGGGTGGCGGCCGGCTACCAGTTCGCCGGCCCGGCCCTCGAGCTCGGCGGGCTGATGCGCGACGCGCAGACGCTCACCGACGTTCGGGTGCGGATCCCGCTGGCGATGCTGAACCGGCACGGCCTGGTGGCCGGTGCCACGGGCACCGGCAAGACCAAGACCCTGCAGCTGCTGGCCGAGCAGCTCAGCGCCGCCGGGGTGCCCGTGGTGGCCGCCGACGTCAAGGGCGACCTCTCGGGCCTGATGACGCCGGGGGAGCCGAGCGAGAAGGTCACCGCCCGCGCCGCCTCGGTGGGCCAGGAGTGGCGGGCCACCGGCTTCCCGACCGAGTTCTACGCGCTGGGCGGCGAGGGCACCGGCGTGCCGCTGCGCGTCACCATGAGCGCCTTCGGGCCCACCCTGCTGAGCAAGGTGCTGGGGCTCAACGACACCCAGGAGTCCAGCCTGGGCCTGGTCTTCCACTACGCCGACGGCGCGGGGCTCCCGCTGCTCGACCTCGCCGACCTGCGCGCCGTCGTCGCGCACCTGCTCAGCGACGAGGGCAAGCCGGAGCTCAAGGCGCTCGGCGGCCTGGCCACCTCCACGGCGGGGGTCATCCTGCGCGAGCTCGTCGCCTTCGAGGCCCAGGGCGCCGACGCCTTCTTCGGCGAACCCGAGTTCGCCACCGCCGACCTGCTGGCCCTGGCCCCCGACGGGCGCGGCGTCGTCTCGCTCGTGGAGCTGCCCCAGCTGGCCGACCGGCCCGCGGTCTTCTCCACCTTCCTCATGTGGCTGCTGGCCGACCTGTTCCACGACCTCCCCGAGGTCGGGGACGTCGAGAAGCCCAAGCTCGTGTTCTTCCTCGACGAGGCGCACCTGCTCTTCGACGACGCCTCGGAGGCCTTCCTGGACCAGGTGGCGCGCACCGTCCGGCTGATCCGCTCCAAGGGCGTCGGTGTCTTCTTCGTGACCCAGCAGCCCACCGACGTGCCCGAGGAGGTGCTGGCCCAGCTGGGCTCCCGCGTGCAGCACGCGCTGCGCGCGCACACCCCCAAGGAGGGCAAGGCGCTCAAGCAGACCGTGGAGACCTACCCCACCAGCGGCTACGACGACCTGGGCGCCGTGCTCACCACGCTGGGCATCGGCGAGGCCGTCGTCACGGTCATGGACGAGCGCGGAGCGCCGACGCCGGTGGCGTGGACCCGGCTGCGAGCCCCCGAGTCGCTGATGGCGCCCGCCGACCCGGCCGCGATGGCGGCCGCCGTGCAGGCCAGCCCGCGGATGGCGACCTACGGCACCGAGGTGGACCGCGAGTCGGCGCACGAGATCCTCGCCGCGCGGCTCGAGGAGGGCGCCCGCAAGCACGCGGCCGAGCAGGAGGCGGCCCAGGAGCCGGCTCCCACGTTGCCCGAGGACGACCTGGACCGGGCGCTGCGCCGGGAGGCCGAGGCCGCCTCGCGACGGGAGAAGGGCAGCCGCGGCGGCAGCCGGCCGGCACCCGCGCGTGAGCGCGACGTCGTCGGCGAGGTGATGGGCAGCCCGGTGGTCAAGGACCTGGTGCGCACGGCCGCCCGCGAGATCGCCCGCGGGCTCTTCCGCACCGGGCGGCGCTGACGCGAGGCCGGCGGCACCAGCGCCGGCTGCGGCGCCGACGCCGCCCGGTGGGGCGAGGAGGGGTCAGGCGGTCCAGCGGATCGCGTCGTCGACCAGGTCGGCGAGGGCGTGGACGCCGCGCAGGTCGTCGCGCTGCGCCATCAGCGCGGTGAGGCGCTGGGCGTGGCGGTCCTGGAACTGCTTGCGGCGGGCGACGATCCGCGCGAGGCGGGCGTCGAAGTCGTCGGCCGGGTCGGCGACCGGGTCGGCGACGGAGCGCAGGTGGGGGGTGGTCGGGGTGCTGGTCGTGGTGGCGCCGGGGGTGGTGGCACCGAGGGAGTGGAGGGTCATGCGAGAAGCCTGCGCCGCCGAGTTCTCCGGCAGGTTGCCTCCATGTGACGAGCAGGTCTCCGCCGGTGTGACCTGGACGACGCCAGCCCCCTCCCTGGTCCGCCTCCCCGATCCGCCTCCCCGGTCCGAGGTCGCTCAGAGCGACAGGTCGGTCCAGGCCACCTGCAGCGCCTCGACGCCACGCTCGCGGGTGACCAGGTGGCCACGGCCCGGCGGCTGCTTGCTGGGGCGCAGGTTGCCGAGCAGGGCGCCCTCGTCGCGGCTGCCGGAGAGCATCAGGCCCGGCTGGGCCAGGTCGCGCATGCTCTGGATGATCGGCTCGTAGAGCGCGCGCGAGGCGCCGCCGGAGCGACGGCACAGCAGCACGTGCAGTCCGACGTCGCGGGCCTGGGCCATCAGGGGCTGCAGCACCGCCAGCGGCGAGCCCTGCTGGGTGGCCACCAGGTCGTAGTCGTCGACGACGACGAACACCTCCGCGCCGGCCCACCAGTTGCGGGCGCGCAGCTGCTCGGGGGTCACGTCGGGCCCCGGGATCCGGTTGGTGAGGTACTGGGCGAGCTCCTTCATGGCGGGCGTGGCCTGGGTGGCCGAGGTGAGGTACTGCAGCTGGTACTCCTGCGGCACCTCGCCGAGCAGCGAGCGGCGGTAGTCCACGGGGATGATCTGCGCCTCGCGCGGGGTGCGCGTGCGGACGATCTCCTGCACCAGCGTGCGCAGCACGGCGCTCTTGCCGGACTGGCCGTCGCCGAAGACCAGCAGGTGCTGGTCCTTCTCCATGTCGAGCGTGACGGGGGCGAGCTCCTTCTCGTTGATGCCGAGCAGCAGCCGCAGGTCGCGCTCGGCGGGGTCGCTGCCCTCCTCCGGGGGACCGGCGACGGCACCGGCGCTCACGCGCAGGTCCTCGAGCGAGATGAGCTCGGGCAGCAGGCGCAGCTTGGGCCCGGTCGGGCCGGTCCAGGCGGCGCTGCACCGCTTGATCAGGTTCTCGACACCGTCGCCGAGCGTCTCGGCGGTCGGGTCGGCGTCGACGCGCGGCAGCGCGCCGAGGAAGTGCAGCTTGCCGGGCACCAGGCCGCGACCGGGTCGCCCGGTGGGCACCAGCTGGGCGACCTTGCGGTCGATCTCGGAGTCCAGCGCGTCGCCGAGCTTCAGCTCGAGCTTGGTGCCGAACAGGTCGCGCACCGCGGCGCGGAAGTCGGCCCAGCGCGGCGAGGCGGCCACGATGTGCAGGCCGAAGGTCAGGCCGCGGCTCGCCAGCTGCTGCACGCCGACCTCGAGGTCGTCGAAGTCGCTGCGCAGCGTGCTCCAGCCGTCGATGACCAGGAAGACGTCGCCCCAGCCGTCGTCGGCGCGGCCCTGCTTGCGCCGCGAGCGGTAGGTCTCGATGCTGTCGATGCCCTGGGCGCGGAAGTAGGCCTCGCGCCGGTCGACGATGCCGCTGACCTCGGCCACGATGCGGCGCACGACGTCGGGCTCCGAGCGGGTGCCGACGCCCGAGACGTGCGGCAGCTCGGCGAACGGCGTGAACGTGCCGCCGCCGAAGTCGAGCACGAAGAACTGCGACTCCAGCGGGGTGGTGGTGAGCGACATGCTGGCGACGATCGATCGCAGCAGGGTGCTCTTGCCGGTGCGCGGGCCGCCGACGACGGCCGCGTGGCCGGAGGCACCGGCGAGGTTGATGGTGAGGGTGTCGCGGCGCTGCTCGCGCGGGCGGTCCACGGTGCCGAGCGGGACGGTCAGCCCGCCCAGCCCGCGCCACTGCGGCGAGACCAGGCCGAGCTCAGGGTCCTCGACGAGGTCGGGCATGAGCTCGTCGAGGGTGTCGGGCACGTCGAGCGGCGGGAGCCACACCTGGTGGGCGGGCGGGCCCTGGCCCACCATCCGGGTCACCGCGATGTCGAGCAGCGACTCCTGGTGCTCGTCCTCGCGAGCGGTGGGGCGGGGAGCCTCCTCCTGCTCGGGCTCGAGGTCGGGCACCTCGAGCGCCTGCACCTCCGAGACGGTGAACGGCAGGATGCCCTGCACGTGACCGCCCTCGTCGCGCCGCACGCGCGGGCGGGTGGTGGACGGCGGGCCGGAGACGTAGGCGGCCTTGAACCGCAGCATCGAGGTGGGGTCGGGCTTGAGGTAGCCCAGGCCGGGCACGGCGGGCAGCTCGTAGGCGTCGGGCACACCGAGCACCGCCCGCGACTCCTGGGCGCTGAAGGTGCGCAGGCCGACGCGGTAGGAGAGGTGGGACTCCAGGCCGCGCAGGCGGCCCTCCTCGAGGCGCTGGGAGGCCAGCAGCAGGTGCAGCCCGAGCGAGCGCCCGAGCCGGCCGATGGCGACGAACAGGTCGATGAACTCGGGCTTGGCCGAGAGCATCTCGGAGAACTCGTCGACGACGACGAACAGCGAGGGCATGGGCGCGAGGTCCTCGCCGGCGGCGCGGGCCTTCTCGTAGTCGCGGATCGAGGCGAAGTTGCCGGCCTCGCGCAGCAGCTCCTGACGGCGCACCATCTCGCCGGAGAGGGCGTCCTGCATGCGGTCCACGAGCGTGAGCTCCTGGGCCAGGTTGGTGATGACCGCCGAGACGTGGGGCATCTCGGACATCCCGGCGAAGGTGGCGCCGCCCTTGAAGTCGACCAGCACCATGTTGAGCTGCTCGGGGGAGTGGGTGAGGGTGAGGCCCAGCACGAGGGTGCGCAGGAACTCCGACTTGCCGGAGCCGGTGGCGCCGATCACCAGACCGTGCGGGCCCATGCCCTGCTGGGCGGACTCCTTGATGTCGAGGTGCACGAGAGCACTGCCCTCGCCGAGGCCGATGGGCACGCGCAGCCGGTCGCGCGCCGGGCGCGGACGCCAGGCGGCGGTGGGCTCGAACTCGCGGACGTCGCCGAGGCCGAGCAGGTCCATGAAGTCGGTGGGGCCGGTGATCTCGCCGGAGCCGGTGGTGGACTCGCCACCGGCGTCCACGGAGACGACGTGCAGCGGGGTGAGCCGCCGGGCCAGGGCCTCGGCGGTCGCGAGGTCGCACTGGTCGGCCTTGGCGCGCACGGGCTCCTCGCGCAGCCGCAGCGCCTGCACGGGCAGCAGGCCGTTGTCGTCGAGCGGCTCGTCGAGCAGCTCGATGCGCAGCCGCGAGGCGTCCTCGAGCTCGGTCCACCGGGTGGGCAGGTCGAGGACGGTGACGCCGTGCAGGCCGTCGGGCGGCACCACGTGGTTGCCGGGCGGCAGCTCGGCGCCGTCGGTGACGAGCAGGATGTGGGGTGTGGGCGGTCGCTCGTCGGCGCCGAAGCGCGGCCGGTCGCTGAGGTCGGGCGGCAGCAGCCCGGCCAGGTCGTTGAGCGAGGTGCTGACCATCCGCATCGGGCCGACGGCGTCGGTCTGCTGGCTGCTCTGCGCGTGCGGCAGCCACTTGATCCAGTCCCAGTGCGCGAGGTTCTCATCGGAGGAGAGCACCGCCACCACGAGGTTCTCCGGCGAGGTCAGGGCCACCGCGGAGCTGACCATCGCGCGGGCCAGGGCGCGCGCCTGCGCCTCCTCGCCGCACAGCTCGATGCGGTCGAAGGCCCGCAGGTCGATCGCGGCCGGCAGGTCGGGCTGCAGCCGGTGCACCACGAGCAGCCGGTGCAGGGCGGAGGCGGCAGCGGGGTCGACGTCGTCGACCGGGGCGTTCTCGGGCGGCACCAGCTCGAGCGCGAGCGGCTGCGCGCACAGCCCGTAGCGCACCTGGAGGAAGTGCGGGTCGTTGCTGCCGTGGTCCCAGATGCGTGAGCGCTCCTCGGCCAGTGAGGGCAGCGTGCGGGGGTCGGGGTGGTGCCAGGTCAGCGCGCGGCGCTGCTGGTCGGCGGCCTGGCGGGCCGAGCGCCGCACCGTGGCGAGGTAGCGCAGGTACTCGGTGCGCGAGCCCGTGACCTGCTGGGCGCGCTGCTTCCGCTGCCGGTCGATCTGGACGACGATGAAGCCCAGCGTGGCGAACAGGAACATGCCGGCGGCGATGAAGCTGCGACCGCCGCCTCCTCCGCCGGGGCGGGCCATGGTGGCCACCAGCACGATCGACCCCAGGCTGCCGAGCATCGGGATGGCGTTCATCATGACGCCGGCCGCGCCCTCGTCGCGCTGGATCTGAGGGGGCGGCTGCAGGACGAGACGGCCGCCGGGCATCTCCGGCTCGTCGTGGCGCGTGCCGCGCAGCGTCGTCGTGGTCACAACTCGTCCCGTCGGTCGGTGGAGGGAGCGGCCTGCTGCCGGGGGGCGGCGGGTCGCTCGATGATAGGTCGGCGGACCGACCTCGGCAGCCCTACCCGCGCACGCCATCGCGCACACCCGGTCGGGTGCGGGGGTTACTGTGCCCCGGTGAGCGGCGCGGCGACCGGACGGGACTCCAGCCTGGCCCTGAGCGTGCACGGGCCGCAGGGCGTGGTCGACCTGCTCGTGCCCGCGGGCGCCTCCGGGGTCGACGTCGCCCGCGAGTACGCGGCGCAGGTGGGCAGCCGCTCGGTGCCGGCCCTCTGCACCCGACGGGGCCGGCGGCTCGGTGCCGAGACCTCGCTGGTGGAGTCCGGCGTGCGCTCCGGTGCCCTGCTGGTGGCGCTCGACCCCGCCGGCCAGGACCGCGCGGGGCAGACCAGCCGCCGCGAGCGGTTGCGTGCCGAGATCGTCCCCGTGCGTCGCGTCGGTCCGCCGGGTCGGCTCTCGGCCACCTGGTTCGCCGTCGCGGCGCTGCTGGGCGTGCTGGCCGGCTGGATGGCAGCCGGACTGCCCCAGGACGACCGGCTGCGCGAGGTGACGGTGTACGTGCTGGCCGCGACGGCGTTCGTCGGCGTGCTGCCCGTGGGGCGCTTCGCCGCCCACCGGGCCACCTCGGCGCCGGCCTTCGCCGGTGCGGCGGCCTACGCCGTGGCCTACGAGCCCGTGCCCGAGCGCCTCCCCACGATCCTCGGGGTCTCGGCGCTGGTGGCCGCCGTGACCGCCGCCGTCGGGCGGGCCCTCGACCGGCGCGCCGACGAGGCCCTCCAGGTCTGGGTCGTCACCGGTGTGGCCTGCTTCCTGGTCAGTGCAGGCGCCGCCCTGGTGGGCTTCGCGCCCTCGGTGGTGTGGTGCGCGCTGCTGCTGGGCGCCATGCTCGCCACCCGCTTCGTGCCCTCGTTCGCCGTCGACGTGCCCGACCAGTACCTGATCGACATCGAGCGCCTGGCCGTGACGGCGTGGTCGGCACGCGAGCGGCCCCGCGGTCGCCGCGGCCGGATCATCATCCCGCGCCGGGCGGTGGCGGCCGTCGTCGACCGCGGCACCCGGCTGGTCGTCGCCTCCAGCGCCGCCGTGCTCGCGGTCAGCGCGGTGGCGGCGCCGATGCTCCTGGCCACCGCGACCGGCGACGTCGACCGGATCGGCGCGCGCACCCTGGTGTTCTTCGTCGGCGCCACGCTGATGCTCGTGGGCCGCAGCTACCGCAACGGTGCCGCGCGCCTGATGCTGCGCCTGGCCGGGCTGGCGTGCTGGCTGGTGCTGGCGGTCGCGCTCCTCTCACCGCTGGGCCCGGCAGGCCCGACGGCCCGCGGCTGGGTGGTGACGCTGGCGATCCTGGGGGCCTCGCTGCTGGTGGTGGTGGCCGTCGCCGTCGGCCGGGGGTGGCGCTCGGCGTGGTGGTCGCGGCGGGCGGAGGTCGCCGAGGGGGTCAGCGGCGCGTTCGCGCTCGCCTCCGTGGTCGTCGCCGTCGGTGCGTTCCGCAGCCTGTGGGAATTGACAGGCGCAGGTTTAGGCACCTAGGCCCCGGGTAACACGATGGATGTCCGGCCCCACCGCGGGCCGCAGAGCAGCACCGACCAGAGACATCCACCGCAGGACACCACGCGGCCATGCGCCGCCAACCCGAAGGAGCAAGGCACATGGGCAACACCGACTTCGGCCAGGGCGAGGGCACTCTCACCCAGGCAGCCGACCTGGTCACCACCGCGATGACCGACTTCGAGCGCCTCGCCCAGCGGCTGACCGACCAGATCTCCGCCCTCCAGGGCAAGTGGGGCGGCCAGGGCGCACAGGCCTTCCAGACGCTCTACACCGCCTGGGAGGAGAAGCAGGGTGTGATCGTCCGGGCGCTCAACGGCTTCGCCGACTCGCTGGGCGCCACCGAGCGCCTCAACTACGAGCAGGAGGACCTGGTCGTGCAGAGCACGAGCCAGCTCACCGCCGGCCTCGACGCCACCGCCAAGCCGCCGGTCCTCGGCGCCTGACCTCCGCGACCCACCCAGACACCGAAGACTTGAAGGAGACATGAACATGAGCATGGACGGAATCCGCGTCAACCACGCCGCGCTCGACCAGGCCGCGGCCGACATGTACCAGGCCGTCAAGGACATCGACGACCGCATGAACCGGCTCGAGGACGAGCTGAAGCCGCTGAAGAACGACTGGCACGGTAACGCGCAGACCACCTACACCCAGGCCAAGGCCGCGTGGGACGCCGCCATCCTGGAGATGAAGGACCTGCTGGACCGCAGCTCCAAGACGGTCTACGAGTCCAACGCGCAGTACGCCGCCACCGACAAGAAGGGCGCCGACTACTTCCAGTGAGTCGCGGTGGCCGGCCAGCCCGGTCACGACCCGCCGACCGCGGGGGACGGCACCGCCCGGTGCCGGCCCCCGCGGTCGTGTGTCCGCGGGCGGCTCGCGCCGGTGTGCCCGCGCGTCACGACCCCGCGGGTTAGCATCACGACGCCGCGGGCCCGGCCCGTCCGGTCTCGTCCGTCCCACCCGCCCCCAGCCCTGTCGAGGGAGAGTCGATGAGTCAGGCACCCGCCGCAGCCTCGGGCCTGGTGCGCGTCACGGTGGCCTCCGGCCGTCGTCGCGTCGACCTGGTGCTGCCCGGCGCCATCCCGGTCGCCGAGCTGGTGCCCGAGCTGGCGCGCAGCGTCGGGCTGCTCGACGCCGCCACCGTCTACGGCGGCTACAAGGTCGTCACCGCCGACGGACGGCGCCTGGCCGACGACTCCGGCCTGACGCTGCAGGGCGTCGAGGACGGCGGCGTGCTCACGGTGACGGCAGGCATCGACGAGGAGCCGCCGCGCGTCTACGACGACGTGGTCGAGGCGATGACCGACGTCGTCGAGCACGAGCTCAAGCCGTGGCGCCCCGAGTCCGGACGCCGCACCGCCCTGTGGGCCGCCGGGCTGTTGATGGCGCTCGGCGCCGCGGCGCTCCTGGTGCAGCGCGAGTCGCTGGTGGCCTCCGTGGCCGCCGTCGTGGTGGCGGTGGCCCTGGTGAGCGGAGCCGTGGTGCTCTCCCGGGTGCAGCGCGACGCCGAGGCCGCCGTCACCGTGGCCTGGATCGGATCGGGCTACGCGCTGGTCGCGGGCATCATGCTCGCCCCCGCCGGCGCACTGCTCGGCGAGGTGCTGGCCGTGGCGGGGGGCAGCGCGCTCGCCGCCGGCCTGCTGTGCCTGGTCGGGCTCGGCGAGGGCCGGACGCTGGTGATCCCGCCCGCCGTCGTGGGTGCGGTGCTGGCCGGCACCGGGCTGCTGCTCGACGTCACCGACCTCGACGGCACCGTCGTGCTCACCACCGTGCTCACCCTGGTGGTGCTGCTGGGCAGCGTCTTCCCCTGGCTGGCCCTCAGCCTCACCGGCACCTCGGTGGACCAGCTCTACACCCCGGCCGACATCACCGCCGACCCCGACGACATCGACGCCTCCCAGGTGGGTGCGGACGCACGCCTGGCGCACGAGATCCTGCTGGCCATCTCGGGCACCGTGGGGCTGCTGCTGTTCCTGGTCGCTCCGGTGGCCGTCTCCCGCGGTCTGAGCGGCACCCTGCTGGCCGTCGTCGCCTGCCTGGTGGTCATGCTGCGCACCCGGCAGTACCGCACGGGCTCGGAGGTGATGGTGGGGCTGGCCTCGGGCATCGCGGGCCTGGTCTCCACCGCGGTCTCGGTGCTGCTGCTGCACCCGGACTGGCGGCCCACCACCGCGGTCGTGCTGGCCGCCGCCGGCGGGGTGCTGCTGGCCTCGAGCCTGGTGAGCAGCGCGCCCTCGGTGCGCCGTGGCCGCCTCGGCGACGTCGTCGAGACCGTGGCACTGCTGGCCCTGCTGCCGCTGCTGGTGCTGGCCACCGGCCTGTTCGACGCGATCGTCAGCTAGGGCGCGGCGCGATGGCCAACAAGAAGGACCTCGTCGAGGCCTACTCCTTCAGCCGGCGCCGGCTGGTGACCGCCTTCGTCTCCGGTGCCCCGGGCGGCCGCGAGGTCGAGCCCACCAAGCCCGGCCGCACCATCATCGGCGGCGTCGCGCTGGCGATCCTGCTGGTGGCCGGCGCCGCCGTCACCGGCGTCTTCAAGCCCCGGGTCGACGAGGACTGGACCTCCCCAGGGCTGGTGAGCTCCAAGGAGCGCGCCAGCGACTACCTCATCTTCGAGCCGCCGCCGGGTGAGGAGCCCGTGCTGCGGCCGCTCATCAACATCACCAGCGCCATGCTGCTCTTCGGCGCCGACGTCACCTCCACCTCGGTGCCGGAGGTGGAGCTGAAGACCCTCGACGAGGGGCCGGCCATCGGCATCCTCGACGCGCCGCAGACCCCCCCGGACCCCGAGGACCTCGTCAACGACGGCTGGACGGCGTGCACCGTCGACGGTCAGGGCATCAAGGTCACCGTGAGCTCCGAGCCCCAGGTGCAGGTGCAGCCCGGGGCGGGGCTGCTCGTGCGCAGCGAGCGTCGTCTCTACCTGGTCGGCGAGGGCGAGGGTGAGCGCGGCGAGGTGTCGCGACCGCGCGCCTACAGCTACCTGATCGACGACCGCGGGCGCGACGCCCTGCGTGACGTGACCCTGCAGGGTCTCAGCGGCTACCTCCTCGAGGACGCGGTCGAGGTGCCGCCGGACTGGCTGACGCTCTTCCCCTCCGGCGGGTCGCTCGAGGTCGACACCCTCGGCCTCGGCCGGTTGGGTGACCGGGTCGACTACGCCGGTCAGGGCGGCGTGCCTGCCAACGCCCGCGTCGGGGACCGCTTCGAGAACAACGGGCTGAGCTACGCGATCGCCGAGGACTCGCCGGTCGAGCTCACCACCTTCGCCGAGCGGCTGCTCACCTCCCAGCGCGACGAGGAGATCGAGCTCGACGGCCCGCTCGACCTCGACATCGCGCCCCAGCCCTACGCGGAGGCGCACTTCCCGGCCGAGCCGCTCACCAACGTGCAGGGCGAGCAGTGCGCGGTGCTGGCCACCGATCCGCTCTCGCCCGGCGTGCAGGTGGGTGTGCTGCCCGGCGAGCAGGCCAGCGCGGCCGACGTGGAGGCCGGCATCGAGTACGACGTCGACTCCGGCACCGGTGCCATGGTGCGCTCGGGCCAGTGGGACAACCTGCCCGGCGACGGCGAGGTGTTCCTCGTCGACAACCGCGGCGAGCGCTACCTGCTCCAGGGCGGCGAAGTGCCTGAGAGCCTGGGGCTCGCGAGCGTGGAGCAGGTCTTCGCGCCCGCCGAGTGGATGGACCTGTTCCGCACCGGCGTGACGCTCTCGCGCGACGCAGCCCGGTGCCCGCCCGACCAGGACGACGGTGAGTCGTGCGTCGCGATCAGCAGCTGAGCCGGCCCGGCGGCCGCCGCCGTGGTCTGGCGGCCGTCGCGGCCGGGGGACTCGCGTGCACCCTGCTCGCGCTGCCGGTGGCCACGGCGCCCTCCGCCTGGGCCGCTGACAGTTGCGAGAGCATCGCTCTCGACACCGAGCCGGGCGAGCCGCCCGAGGAGAACGAGGTGGGCGACCGGCTGCGCCTCGACGACGTGCACGCCTGGCTCGAGGCACGCGGGCTCGGCCTCGGCGACGGGACGCAGGTCGCAGTGGTGGCCGGCGGCGTCAAGCCCGTCCCGGGGCTCCCGGTGGTGCCGACCGCCTCCTCGCTGGTGGGGCGCGAGATCGAGATGTACGAGGGCACCGCGCTGGCCGGACTGGTCGCCGGCGGCGAGGAGGAGGGGCTGCAGGTCGGCGTCGCGCCGGGTGCCGAGGTGCTCGACGCACGCATCATGGACTCCTTCGCCGGTGGCGAGGGCGGGCTCTACGACTTCAACGCGACCGCCACCGTCGCGATGCTGGGCGCACTGGCCACCACCGACGTCGACGTGGTGGCGATGCCCTTCCCCCTCCCAGACTCGCCGGAGCTCCAGCGGGCGGTCCGCACCCTGCTCGACCGTGACGTGATCGTGGTCGCCGCCGCGGGCGACCGACCACAGGCGGAGGAGGAGCCCCTCGCCGAGGACTACCTGGAGTCGGAGGGCGAGGGCGAGACCGAGGCCCCCTCGGGGTTCTCGCCGCGCGAGGACGCCGTCGCCGACGCCTTCCCGGCCGGCTACGACCACCCGCTGCTGCTCTCGGTGAGCTCCACCGCGTTCTCCGGCGACCCGCAGCAGTTCGTGCTGCCCAACTCCGGCATCGACCTCGTCGCCCCTACCGAGGGGGCCGTCACCTTCGCGCTCAACGACACCCTGTGCGTCCTCGACACCCCGGGCAGCGCCTGGGCCACGGGCACGATCGCAGGAGTGCTGGCACTGGTGCGCAGCGCGCACCCCGACGACACCCCGCGCCAGGTGGTGGCCCGGGTGCTCGAGACCGCGACGGGCGGCGAGGACCCCGCGCCCGGCAACCGGCTGAGCGGGCGGGGCGTCGTCCAGCCGTTCCAGGCCGTGACGGCGGCGCTGCGACCGGCACGCGACGGCGAGGTCGCCTCCAGTCAGTCGCGGGACCGCACCGAGGCCGCGCCCGTGCCCCAGGACGATCCCGACCTGCTCGCCGGCACCCGGCGAAACGCCGTGTGGTGGGGCCTGCTGGGCGGTGGGGCGCTGCTGGTGGCCGTGGTCGTCCGGCCGCTGGTCACCCGCCGACGCGGGTGAGTGGCAGCCCGAGGCTCACCGGCTGCGGCGCCCCCACGAACGAGCGGCCGGGCGCGTAGGGCTCCGGGTCCAGCTCCGTGCGACGCAGGTGGGGGGCGTGGCGTCGCATCACCGTGAGCACCGCTCCCAGCACCCGCTCGTCGACCCGGTGTCGCGTGGCGGCGGGCAGCTCGAGCAGCACGACGTCGTCGCGCACGCGGGTGCGCAGCACCTGCTCACCGGTCAGCCGCGTGGCCATCGCCTCCCCGGCCTCGACGGCGCGGACCAACCCGGGCGTGACCGGCGTGCCGGTGTAGAGCCGGCTGGCCAGGCACGGCGCGGCCGGCAGCTGGTGCCAGGCATGGCCCCGGTCACCGGCGAGCGCGCGGATGTCGGCCTTGCCCAGCCCCGCCTCCACGTAGGGGTGGCGCACCGCGTGCTCGGCCGCGGCCAGCAGGCCGGGGCGGTACTCGCCGAGGTCGTCGGTGTTGGCGCCGCTCAGCAGCGTCCACCCGGCGTGCGCCTGCGGCAGGTCGGCGACGATTCGCTCCAGCTCGTCGTAGAGGTTGGTCTTGCAGAAGAAGCACCGGTCGACCGGGTTGGCCAGGTAGCGCTCGTCGTCGAACTCGGGGGAGTCCACGAGCACCAGGTGCCAGCCGAGCTCACCGGCCGTGCGGCGCACCCGCTCGGTGGCCGCCTCCGGTACCGCGGGGGTCACCGAGTGGGCGACCACGGTGGTGGCCGGGGCCGCCTCGTGGGCGACCGCCGCCAGCAGCAGGCTGTCGACGCCGCCGCTGCACGCGACGACGCGGCGCGGGTGCGCCGACAGCGTGGCCGTCAGGGCCGCCTGGGCCGGGTGCGTGGACATCGGGGACGAGCCTAGGCGAGCCGGCTCCTAGGGTGGACCCGTGACCCCCGCCGAGCCGTCCGACCCCGGCGAGCAGCCACCGACACTGCACGTGCCCAGCGGCGACGCGCGCCTGGACCTCGACCGAGCCCGGCGGACCGGCGACCCCGAGGTGGTGTTCGGGCAGGGCAAGACCCCGGTGCAGGTGGTCGAGATCCTCGCCGCGCTCCACGCGGCCCACCCCGACCGTGCCGTGCTCGCCACCCGCCTCGACGACGCCGCGCGCGCCGCGGTGCGCGGCGGGCTGCCCGGCGCCGTCGTCGACGAGGTGGCGCGCACCGCGCTGCTCGGCCCGGTGCCGGCGCCGGTGGGCGACGTCGTGGTGGTCACCGCCGGCACCAGCGACCTGCCGGTGGCCCACGAGGCGGTGGTGACGCTGCAGACCCACGGCGCCGGGGTCGAGCTGGTCACCGACGTCGGCGTGGCCGGGCTGCAACGCGTGCTGGAGGTGCGCGAGCGGCTGGCCGCGGCCGACGTCGTGGTGGTGGTGGCGGGCATGGAGGGGGCCCTGGCGAGCGTCGTGGGCGGCCTGGTGGGCTCGCCCGTCGTCGCCGTGCCGACCTCGGTGGGCTACGGGGCGGCCCTGGGCGGGGTGACCACCCTGCTGGCGATGCTGACCTCGTGCGCCCCCGGCGTCAGCGTCGTCAACATCGACAACGGCTACGGCGCGGGCGTGTGCGCCGCGCGGATCGTGCGGGTCGGGCGTGGCTGAGGAGTCCGGTGCCCTCGGGTGGGTCGACGCCTCGGCGGGCGCCTCCGGCGACATGCTGCTCGGCGCGCTCGTGGGTGCCGGCGTGCCGCTCGCGGTGATGGCCGACGCCGCCGCGGCCGTGGCCCCCGAGGCCGTGCGGCTGCACGAGGAGTCGGTGCTGCGCGCCGGGCTGGCCGCGACCCGCGTGCACGTGGAGGTGGCCGACACCACGGAGCACCGCGCCTGGCGCGACGTGCACCAGATGCTCGAGGCGGCTCCGATCGCCGACGCAGTCCGGGCACGCGCGCTCGCCGCCTTCGAGCGGCTGGCTGTGGCTGAGGGTGCCGTCCACGGCATCGAGCCTGCGCAGGTGCACTTCCACGAGGTGGGAGCGCTGGACGCGATCGCCGACGTGGTCGGGGTGAGCGCAGGCCTGGAGCACCTGGGCCTGGACCGGCTCGTGGTCTCGCCGGTCGCGGTCGGGTCCGGTCGGGTGGAGGCCGCGCACGGCTCCATGCCGGTGCCGGTGCCCGCGGTGGCCGAGCTGCTGCGCGGCGTGCCCAGCCTGGCCGGCCCCGCCACCACCGAGGCGTGCACGCCCACCGGCGCGGCGCTGCTGGTGGCCGCGGCCGACGCCTGGGGCGCCCAGCCGCCGATGAGCGTCGCCGCCGTCGGCGTCGGTGCAGGCGGCCGCGACCCCGACTCGCACGCCAACGTCGTGCGGCTGCTGGTGGGCCGGGCGGTGGGGGGAGCGGTGCCGGTGCCGGGCGAGGGGCTGTGGCTGCTCGAGACCAACCTCGACGACCTCGACCCCCGCCTGCTCCCCGGCGTGCTCGACCGGCTGCTCGCGCTCGGCGCCGTGGACGCGTGGCTCACGCCGATCGTGATGAAGAAGGGGCGCCCGGCGCACGTGCTCGCAGCGCTGGTGCCGGCGCCGCTGGTGGACGCCGCGCACGACCTGGTCTTCGCCGAGACCACCACGTTGGGCGTGCGCCGCACCCGGGTGGACCGGGCGGTGTGCGAGCGGGAGGTGCGCCCGGTGCGGGTCGGCGGGGTCGAGATCGCCGTCAAGGTCGCCACCTGGCGCGACCGCGTCGTCAACGCCCAGCCGGAGTTCGACGACGTCGCGGCTGCTGCCGCGGTGCTTGGCCGTCCCGTCGTCGAGGTGCTCGCCGAGGCCGCTGCCGCGGCCCGGGTGCTGACCCCGGGCGCCTGACGGGGACACGAACGCCGGCCCAGGCGCGAGGCGGGGCCGGCGTGTGGCTGCGGGACCGACGCGCTCGTCGGCGGCAGCAGTGGCGGAGGATAGGGGATTCGAACCCCTGAGGGCTGTTAACCCAACCCGCTTTCCAAGCGAGCGCCATAGGCCACTAGGCGAATCCTCCGCGCAGGAGCGTACCGGTGGGTGTCGGGCCGGTGAAATCCGGGGCGTCGGGGCCCCGCGTGCCTGGTGCACCGCTTGCCGCCGCGCCGGACCCATCGCCTAGACTCCGGGGCAACCCCCCGTGCGGCGGCACCTCGCCCAACTCCCCCAGGGCCGGAAGGCAGCAAGGGTAAGTGAGCTCTGTCGGGTGCGCGGGGGGCCTTTTCATGCCCGGGAGGCCGCGCGCTACCGGGTGTCGGAGGCGGTCGTTAGGGTCGGCACGTGGAGTCACCCCTGGCGCTGTACCGCCGCTACCGACCCGAGACCTTCGCGGAGGTCATCGGGCAGGAGCACGTCACGACGCCGCTGCGCGCGGCGCTCGCCGCCAACCGGGTCAACCACGCCTACCTCTTCTCCGGACCGCGCGGCTGCGGCAAGACCACCTCCGCGCGCATCCTGGCCCGGGCCCTGAACTGCGAGCTCGCCCCCGTGGCCGACCCGTGCGGCCAGTGCGACAGCTGCCGCGACCTCGCCCGCGGCGGGCCGGGCAGCATCGACGTCATCGAGATCGACGCCGCCTCGCACGGCGGCGTCGACGACGCGCGCGACCTGCGCGAGAAGGCGTTCTTCGCGCCGGTGCGCAGCAGGTACAAGGTCTACATCATCGACGAGGCGCACATGGTCACCACGCAGGGCTTCAACGCCCTGCTGAAGCTGGTCGAGGAGCCACCGCCGCACCTGCGCTTCGTCTTCGCCACCACCGAGCCCGAGAAGGTCATCGCGACCATCCGCTCGCGCACCCACCACTACCCGTTCCGGCTGATCCCGCCGCGGCTGCTCACCGACTACCTCGGCCAGCTGTGCGAGGCCGAGGGGGTGAGCATCGAGCCGGCGGCGCTGCCGCTGGTGGTGCGCGCGGGCGCCGGGTCGGCCCGCGACACCCTCTCGGTGCTCGACCAGCTGCTCGGCGGGGCCGGGCCCGAGGGCGTCACCTACGACCTCGCCAGCGGACTGCTCGGCTACACCCCCGACACGCTCCTCGACGAGGTGGTCGACGCCTTCGCCGCCGGCGACGGCGCGGCGGTGTTCGGCGTCGTCGACAAGATCATCGAGACCGGCCAGGACCCCCGCCGCTTCACCGAGGACCTGCTGCGCCGGCTGCGCGACCTGGTGATCGTCGCGGCGGTGCCCGACGCGCCCGCCACCGGCCTGATCGACGTCGCCCAGGACGCCGGCGAGCGACTGGTGGCCCAGGCCGCGCGGTTCGGCCGCGCCGACCTGAGCCGTGCGGCCGACCTGGTGGCCACCGGGCTCACCGAGATGCGGGGCGCCACCGCGCCGCGGCTGCTGCTCGAGCTCATCTGCGCGCGGGTGCTGCTGCCCGGGGCCGACCACACCACCCAGGGCGTGCAGGCGCGCCTGGACCGGCTCGAGCGACGCAGCGCGATCACCGGCACCCCCAGCGCGGCAGCCGCCGAGCAGGCGGCCCCCGCGCCGGCACCCGCCGCGCCGGCACCCGCCGCGGCGGCACCGGCGCCGCCCGCCCCGGTGCAGGACCGGGCGGCCCCCGAGCAGCCCGAGCCGGTGCCCGTGCGGGTCGAGCACGAGCGCGAGGCGGAGCCGGCGGGCCCGCACGCCCCGCCCCCGCCCGCCCCGGCCGACCAGGCCCCGCCCCGCATCAGCTCCTCGCCCCCGATCAGCTCCACGCCCCCCGCCGCGAGCCCGCCGCCGGCGGCACCGCAGCCGTCCCCCGAGGAGCGCCCGGTCCCCGATCCCGCGGCGGCCGGCCCGGCACCGAGCCCGACACCGAGCCCGGCACCGAGCGCGCCGGCAGCGTCGACCACGGCGGGCGGCTCCGGCCTGGGGCTGGTCGACGTGCGCCGGCTGTGGCCCGACGTCATCGCCGCCACCGAGCAGCGCCGCCGACTCACCTGGATCGCGCTGCGCACCCAGTGCCAGGTGGTCGGTCTGAACGGCAACGTGCTCACCCTCGGCTTCGGCAACGGTGGGGCGCGCGAGTCCTTCGACCGCAACGGCAGCGGCGAGATCGTGCGCCAGGCGGTCATCGACGTCATGGGCGCCGACTGGCGCATCGAGACCATCGTCGACCCCGGCGCCGACCCGGAGGCCGCCCCGCCGCCGGCCGCCCGACCCGCCGCCCCGATGACCCCCGAGGCCCCGGCTGCCCCGGCCGCACCTGCCCCGACCTCGCCGGGCACCGCGGAGGCTCCCCCCGCCTGGGCCGACCGCGAACCACCTCCCGACGACGAGGCGCCGTCCGAGGAGCCATCGCCCGGCAGTGCCACCGGCAGTGCCACCAGCAGTGCGACCAGCAGTGCGGCGGCCCGCGAGGCCATCAGCCCCACCCGCACCCGGTCCGAGCACGACGCCGGCGGCGGCACCGCTCGTCCCGACTGGGCGGCGGCCGACGCCGACGCCCGGCCCGACGACCTCGACGCCGACCACGACTCCCTGGCCGGACCCGAGCTGCTGGCGCGCGAGCTGGGTGCCGAGGTCATCGAGGAGATCCCCCACCAGTGAGCCCGGCACGACCAGCCCGGCCGCGGACCCGACCGACCACCCGGACCACCCGGACCACCCGGACCACCCAGACCACCCAGACCACCCAGACAACTACGTACGGAGCCTCCCGATGACCCAGAACCCCTTCGACAACCTCGGCGGCGAGGGCGGCTTCGACATGAACGCCCTGCTGCAGCAGGCCCAGCAGATGCAGGAGCAGCTGATGGCCGCCCAGGAGCGGCTCACCGAGATGGAGGTCGAGGGCAGTGTCGCCGGCGGCGCGGTGACCGTCACCCTCACCGGAGGCGGCGAGCTGCGCGGCATCACCGTCCGGCCCGGCACCGTCGACGGTGACGACGAGGAGTCGCTGGCCGACCTCGGCGACCTCGTGGTCGCCGCCTACCGCGACGCCAAGGCCCGGGTCGACCAGCTGGCGCAGGAGGCCCTCGGCCCGCTGGCCGGCGGCATCCCGGGCATGGGCGAGCCCGGCCAGGGCGGCATGCCCGGCCCGGGTCAGCTCGGTTTCTGAGCGGAGCACCCCACTCCCGTGTACGAGGGTGTCGTCCAGGACCTCATCGACGAGCTCGGCCGCCTGCCCGGCGTCGGGCCCAAGAGCGCGCAGCGCATCGCCTTCCACCTCCTGCAGGCCGACCCGGCCGACGTGCGGCGGCTCTCCGACGTGCTGATCGAGGTCAAGGCCAAGGTGCGCTTCTGCGGCACCTGCTTCAACGTCAGCGAGGACGAGCAGTGCCGGATCTGCCGCGACCCGCGGCGCGACCCCTCGGTGCTGTGCGTCGTGGAGGAGTACAAGGACGTCGTCGCGGTCGAGCGCACCCGTGAGTTCAAGGGCCGCTACCACGTGCTGGGCGGGGCGATCTCGCCCATCGACGGCATCGGACCCGACCAGCTGCGCATCCGCGAGCTGATGACCCGCCTGGCCGACGGCACGGTGACCGAGGTGATCCTGGCGGTCGACCCCAACCTCGAGGGCGAGGCCACCGCCACCTACCTGACCCGCCTGCTGACGACGCTGGAGGTACGTGTGACACGGTTGGCCAGCGGCCTGCCTGTCGGCGGCGACCTGGAGTACGCCGACGAGGTCACCCTGGGCCGCGCCTTCGCCGGCAGGAGGAACGCCGAATGAACGAGCAGAGCACCGACCAGATGGACCAGATGGACCAGGTCGACCTGATCGAGCACCTGGGCGCCGAGCCGGCGCCCGAGGTCGTGCTCGACGAGGAGACGGTCGACTTCGCCCAGTCCATCGCCGACTCCGTGGCCAGCTTCCTGCTGGTGCTGCGCGAGCTGGCGCGCGCCGGCGACCCCGCGCCCGCGATCTCGCTGCTGCTGCTCGAGATCAGCCAGATCTCGCTGGCCGGGGCCCGCCTGGGCGCCCAGCAGGACTTCGAGACCGCCGGCCCCTACCAGCCCGACGTGGGCGAGGAGGCCGACCTCGAGGGCCTGCGGCTGCGGCTGGCCACCATGCTCGGCGACGTCGACACCTACAGCTTCGTCTTCGACCCCTACGAGCCCGAGATCGTGGAGGGCCAGCTCTCCGACGACCTCACCAGCATCGCCTCGGACCTCGAGAACGGGCTGCGGCACCACCGCAACGGCGACCTGGCCGAGGCGCTGTGGTGGTGGCAGTACTCCTACGTCTCCTCGTGGGGCAACCTCGCCGGCGCGGCGCTCAACGCGCTGCTGGCGATCGTGGCGCACGACCGCCTCGACGTCGAGCACGTCGGCGAGGAGGAGCAGATCGAGGCCGCCGAGGCCGTGCTCGAGGACGGTCTGGCCGAGGGCGGCCAGCTGCCGCGGGGATCCACGGACTGACCGCGGCCGCCGGGCGACGACGTCCGGCTCGGTAGACTCGGGCGTCCTCGCACGAGCGAACCAAGGAGAGTGCCCGGTGGTCAGCCCCGACCCCGTCAGCGGCCCGATGAGCCGACCCCTGAGCGGCATCGTCGTCCAGAAGTACGGCGGCAGCTCGGTGGCCGACGCCGCGGCCATCAAGCGTGTGGCCCGACGCATCGTGGAGGCCAAGAAGGCCGGCAACGCGGTGGTGGTCGCCGTCTCGGCCATGGGCGACAGCACCGACGAGCTGCTCGACCTGGCCAACCAGGTCAGTCCGCTGCCGCCGGCCCGCGAGCTCGACATGCTGCTCACCTCCGGTGAGCGGATCTCGATGGCGCTGCTCGCGATGGCCATCTCCGACCTCGGCTTCAGCGCCCGCAGCTTCACCGGCAGCCAGGCCGGCGTCATCACCGACTCGGTGCACGGCAAGGCCAAGATCATCGACGTGACGCCGGGCCGGATCCAGTCGGCGATCGACGAGGGCCACATCGTGATCGTGGCCGGCTTCCAGGGCGTCTCCCAGGACACCAAGGAGATCACCACCCTGGGCCGCGGCGGCACCGACACCACCGCCGTGGCGCTGGCCGCCGCCCTGCAGGCCGACGTGTGCGAGATCTACACCGACGTCGACGGCGTGTTCACCGCCGACCCGCGCATCGTGCCGGCCGCGCAGAAGCTGGCCACCGTGACCTACGAGGAGATGCTCGAGCTGGCCGCGTGCGGCGCGAAGGTGCTGCACCTGCGCTGCGTGGAGTACGCGCGCCGCTACGACATCCCGATCCACGTCCGCTCGTCGTTCAGCCAGCTGGAGGGCACCGTCGTGTCCGGCAGCATCGACCACCAGGAGCCCACCATGGAGCAGGCCATCATCGCCGGCGTCGCGCACGACCGCAGCGAGGCCAAGATCACCGTCGTCGGTGTGCCCGACAAGGTGGGCGAGGCCGCGCGGATCTTCGAGGCCCTCGCCGGCGCGCAGATCAACCTCGACATGATCGTCCAGAACGTCTCGGCCGCGGCCACCAACCTGACCGACATCTCCTTCACGCTGCCGCGCAGCGACGGCCAGACCGCCATGACGACCCTCGCGTCGCTGCAGAGCGAGGTCGGCTTCGACTCGCTGCTCTACGACGACAAGATCGGCAAGGTCTCGCTGATCGGGGCCGGCATGCGCAGCCACCCGGGTGTCACCGCCAAGTTCTTCAGCGCGCTCGCCGGCGCCGGCGTCAGCCTGCGGATGATCTCCACCTCCGAGATCCGCATCAGCGTCGTCGTCGACGAGGACGAGGTCGACTCCGCGGTGGCCGCGGCCCACACCGCCTTCGACCTCGACGCCAGCGAGGTCGAGGCCGTGGTCTACGGCGGGTCGGGCCGATGAACGCCCCGCGGAACCCGCTGAACATCGGTGTCGTCGGTGCCACGGGCCAGGTGGGCGTCGCGATGCGCCAGATCCTCGAGGAGCGCGGCTTCCCGCTGGGCGAGGTGCGCTTCTTCGCCTCAGCCCGCTCGGCCGGCACGGTGCTGCCCTTCGCCGGTCGCGAGGTGGTCGTCGAGGACACCGCGACCGCGGACCCCACCGGGCTCGACGTCGCCCTCTTCTCCGCCGGTGCCTCCACCTCGCGCGCCCACGCGGCGCGGTTCGCCGAGGCCGGTGCGATCGTGGTCGACAACTCCTCGGCCTTCCGCCGCGACCCCGCGATCCCGCTGGTCGTCTCCGAGGTCAACCCCGGTGCGCTCGCGCCGGTGCTCGAGGCCGGCCAAGGCATCGTGGCCAACCCCAACTGCACCACCATGGCCGCCATGCCGGTGCTCAAGCCGCTGCACGACGAGGCGGGTCTGGTGCGCCTGGTGGTCAGCACCTACCAGGCCGTCTCCGGCTCCGGCGTCGCCGGCGTCGAGGAGCTGGCCGGCCAGGTGGGCGCGGCGGGCGAGAAGGCCCGTGAGCTGGCCTACGACGGCGGCGCGGTGGCCTTCCCCGACCCCGGGGTCTACCAGCGCACGATCGCCTACAACGTGCTGCCGCTGGCCGGCTCGATCGTCGACGACGGCCTGGGGGAGACCGACGAGGAGCAGAAGCTGCGGCACGAGTCGCGCAAGATCCTCGACCTCCCCGACCTGCTCGTCTCCGGCATCTGCGTCCGGGTGCCCGTCTTCACCGGTCACTCGCTGGCCATCAACGCCGAGTTCGCCCGCCCCCTGGGCCCCGAGCGCGCCCGCGAGATCCTGGCCGGTGCCGCCGGCGTCGAGCTGAGCGACATCCCCACCCCGCTGCAGGCCGCCGGCGCCGACCCCTCCTACGTGGGCCGGATCCGCGCCGACGAGGGCGTGCCCGACGGCCGCGGCCTCGCGCTGTTCGTCTCCGGAGACAACCTGCGCAAGGGTGCCGCCCTCAACACCGTCCAGATCGCCGAGCTGGTGGCCGCCGCCCGCTGATTGTCAGCGCACGGGCTGGTCCACCTCGACGAACGCCGTCGTGACCCACTGGGCCGCCAGGTAGGCGAGCAGCGAGATGGCCGGGATGACCAGCAGCATCCAGGGGCTCAGCAGCACGTCGAGCAGGAACAGCAGGGAGACGACAGCGACCAGTCCGACGGCCAGGAAGCTCGTGGCGGTGGGGTCCGGGACGCCGGCGGCGCGCAGCATCAGGCCGCCCACCACCACGAGGAGCGCGAGGATCAGCACCAGCAGCAGCGTGCCCACGCCGCCGCCGCAGGTGGAGGTGCCCCGCACCGCCTCGCAGCCCTGGAGCCCGCCGGCGGTGAGTCCGACCATCAGCAGCCCCACCACCACGCCGGTCAGGGCCGCGGCGGGGTAGCCGGCCAGGCGGACCAGGGGCCGGACGCCCCGACGCGGCCGCGCGGCGGGCGCCGGCTGCTCGGGCTCGTCGAGCTCGACCGGCGCCTGGTCGGCCAGCAGCGTGTCGGAGAGCGAGCGCGTCTGCGGCGCGGGCGCCTCGTCGGCGAAGAGCGGGGTGCCGTGCGCCAGCGGTCCCGGGCGTTCGTCGGGCATCGTCGGCTCGGGCTCGGGCTCGGGCTCGGGCTCGGGCTCGGGCTCGGGTGTCGGCTCGGGCTCCGGCGCCGGCTCGGGGGCGGCTGGCAGGGGCTCCTCGGGCGGCGGCGCCGGGATCTCCTCGACCACCGTCGGCTCCGGGACGGGAACCGGCTCGACGGGCTCGACGGGCTCGACCGCCTCGACGGGCTCGACCGGGGGCGGCTCCGCAGCGGTGGGCTCGGGCGGCGGGGTCTCGCGGGAGGCGCTGCGGCGCTTGCGCCGGCGCGAGAGCACGCCGGGCAGCTCGAGGCTCGGCTGCTTGTCCTGCTCGTCGGCCATGCACGCAGTCTCGCACCGTCGCCCCGGGCGCGGGGCGCGCACTCCCGGAAACCTCGCGGAAGACCCGGAGACGACGACAGCCGGACCCTGGGGGTCCGGCTGTCCTGCGGTGCTCGGGAGGCACCACTCGCATGGTCGGGCTGACAGGATTTGAACCTGCGGCCTCCTCGTCCCGAACGAGGCGCGCTACCAAGCTGCGCCACAGCCCGATGCAGTCCCAGACAGTACCCCAGCCCGGTGTCCGTGCCGCAATCGGGTGACCGGCGCGAGACCGGGTGGCCGGGCGGTCAGGGGCGGGCGGTCAGCGTCAGCAGCGTGGCCTCGGGTCGGCAGGCGATCCGGACCCGGGTGTAGGGGCTGGCACCGAGGCCCGCGGAGACGTGCAGCCACGCCGACCCCGGGTCGCCGTCGTGGGAGTCGGCCGGGTGGCGGTGCAGCCCCTTGGCGCGCGCGGTGTCGAGGTCGCAGTTGGTGGTCAGCGCCCCGACGCCGGGCAGGCACAGCTGGCCGCCGTGCGTGTGCCCGGCGAGGACGGCGTCGTAGCCGTCGGCGGCGTACTGGTCGAGCACGCGCAGGTAGGGGGCGTGGGTGACGCCCAGACGCAGGTCGGCGTCGGTGTCCGCGGGGCCCCGCACCGCGGCGAGGTCGTCGTAGCCCAGGTGGGGGTCGTCGACGCCGGCCAGGGCGATCCGCACGCCGCGGACCTCCAGGGTGTCGCGCACGTTGGTGAGGTCGCGCCACCCCGCGGCCACGAAGCGCCGGGAGAGCTCGGGCCACGGCAGGGGAGGCGTGTGCGTCTGGCGCTTGCCGTCGTCGGGCAGCACGTAGCGCAGCGGGTTGCGCAGCGTGGGCGCGAAGTAGTCGTTGGAGCCGTGCACGAACACGCCCGGCACCTCCAGCAGGGGGCCCAGCGACTCGCACACGACCGGCACCGCCTCCGGGTGGGCCAGGTTGTCGCCGGTGTCGACCACGAGGTCGGGCTCGAGCCGGGCCAGGCCGCGCAACCACTCCTGCTTGCGCCGCTGCTGGGGCAGCATGTGCAGGTCGCTGAGGTGCAGCACCCGCAACGTCGGCGCCCCGGGGGGCAGCGCGGGCACCTGCACGTGGCGCAGGGTGTAGGCGCGAGCCTCCCAGGCGGCGTAGGCGCCCACCGCGAGGCCGGAGCCGACGGCGAGCGCTGCGGCGCGCGCGAGCGACGTCGGGGAAAGCGGGGGGAGCTGCACGCCCTCAGGCTGCCACAATGGCGGGCATGAGCGCCCTCAAGGACCGACTGCGCACCGACCTCACCGCCGCCATGAAGGCGCGCGACAGCCTGCGCTCCTCGACGCTGCGGATGATCCTCACCGCGATCACCAACGCCGAGGTGGCCGGCAAGGAGTCGCGCGAGCTCACCGACGACGACATCGTCGGGGTGCTCTCCACGGAGTCCAAGAAGCGTCGCGAGGCCGCGGTGGCCTTCGAGGACGGCAACCGTCCCGAGCAGGCCGCGCGCGAGCGCGAGGAGGCCGAGGTGATCGCCGACTACCTGCCCCAGCAGCTCGGGCCGGCCGAGATCGCCGAGATCGTCAGCGCGGCCCTCGAGCAGACCGGTGCCGCCGCCGACGGGATGAAGGGCATGGGCAAGGTCATGGGCGTCGTCCAGCCGCAGGTCAAGGGCAGGGCCGACGGCGCCGCGGTGGCTGCCGAGGTGCGCCGCCAGCTCAACGCCGGCTGACCCCGGCCCCGTCCGGACCGGCCTGGGACTCAGCCCCGGCCGCGCCCGCGGCCGGTGTTCTGCGGCGGCGAGGGGGACGGGGGCGGAGCCACGGAGGTGTTGCCGACGCCGGAGACCCCGCTGGGGTAGACGAAGTCCTCGTACTCGAAGTCGTCGTCGATGACCCGCATCGCCTCGCCCCAGATGGGCGCGGCGAAGCCCGAGCCCGAGGCGGAGTACACGGTGGATCCGCCGACGGTCTTGTACAGCAGGCTGTCGGGCTCGCCGGCCTCGGTGACGCCGGCGATCATCGCCGCGGCCGCCATGCCGGGCATGTAACCCGCGAACCACACCGAGTTGCCGTCGTTGGTGGTTCCGGTCTTGCCCGCGGAGGGCTGGTCGAGCGCCTGCGCGGCTGCGAAGCCGCTGCCCTCGAGCACGCCGCGGAGCACGTCGCTGACGGCGTCGGCGGTGCTCTGCTCCATCACCTGGTCGCACTGGGCGGGGTAGTTCTTCAGCACGTTGCCCTGGGCGTCACGGATCTGGGTGACCGGCCGCGACTCGCAGTGCAGTCCGCGCGCGGCGAACGTGGCGTACGCCTCGGCCATCTCCAGCGGGCTGACGTCGGCGACGCCGAGGGTGAAGTTGGGGTACATCTCGGGCTGGACGCCGCCTTCGCCGTTGGGCGAGGTGAGGCGCACGCCCATGGCGCGCGCCAGCTCGAAGGGCTTGCAGATGCCGACCTCCTCCTCCAGCTGGATGAAGTAGGTGTTCACCGAGAGCCGCGTGCCCGAGTACATGTTCATCAGGCCGCTCGAGGTGGAGTTGACCATCGGGAAGGTGCCGCCGAGGTCGGGACCGTAGTCGCAGGTCTCGAAGTTGGCCTGGTCGAAGGTCATCGGGGACAGCGAGTTGTAGGTGGTCGAGAGCGGCAGGCCGTCCTCGAGGGCGGCCGCGAGGGTGAAGGACTTGAAGGTCGAGCCGGCCTGGAAGCCGTTGGCCTTGCCGATCTCCTGCGGGATGACGTAGTTGAGGAAGGTCTCGCCGGCGTCCTTGTCGGCGCCGTAGGGCCGCGACTGGGAGATGGCCTTGACCTCACCGGTGCCCGGCTCCACCACGGCGAGGGCGCCGATGGCCTGCTCGCGGGGGAAGACGTTGTCGGAGACGGCCTGGTCGGCGGCCTCCTGGTACTTGAAGTCCACCGTGGTGCGGATGGTCAGGCCGCCGCGCTTGAGCATCTGCTCGCGCTGGCGGGGGGTGCGACCCAGCGAGCGGTCCTGCTTGAGGTAGCTCACCACGTAGTCGCAGAACAGCGGCACCCGCGAGGTGACGCAGCCGTTCTGCTTGGCCGGCTGGTCCAGCCCGAGCTTGCGGGTCTTGAGCTGGTCGGCCCGCTGCTGCTCGATGACGCCGAGCTCCGCCATCCGGTTGAGCACCACGTTGCGGCGCTCGGTGGCGAGGTCGGGGCTGTTGGTGGGGTCGAAGCGTCCCGGGTTCTGCACCAGACCGGCCAGCATGGCGGCCTGGCGCAGGTTGAGCTGCCCGGCGTTGACGTCGAAGTAGTTGCGGGCGGCGGCCTGGACGCCGTAGGCGCCGTCGCCGAAGTAGGCGGTGTTGAGATAGCGCTCCAGGATCCAGTCCTTGGAGTGCTCCTGCTCCAGGGCGATCGCGTAGCGCAGCTCGTTGATCTTGCGGGCGTAGGAGTCGTCCTGCGCAGCGGCGATCTCCTCGGGGGAGTCGGCCTGCTGGATCAGCGTCAGCTTGACCAGCTGCTGGGTGATCGAGGAGCCACCCTGCACGACCGAGTCGCTGGCCTGGTTGCTCACGAACGCGCGCAGCGTGCCCTTCAGGTCCAGGGCGCCGTGCTGGTAGAAGCGGAAGTCCTCGATGGAGACGATGGCCTGCACCATGGGCCGCGAGACGTCCTTGAGGCTCACGTTGACGCGGTTCTGGTCGTAGAGCGTGGCGATGGTCTCGCCGCGCTGGTCGACGATACGGGTGCGCTGCGGGAGCGCGTCGGTGACCAGCTCCTGCGGCAGCTCGTCGATGCCGGAGGCCACGGTGCGGGCGGTGAAGCCCAGCACGCCGGCGAAGGGGATGGCCAGGCCGGACACGACGACGCCGAGGACGGCCGCGACGACCACCATCACGCCGAGGTGGGAGACCACCCGCGGTGCGGAGAGACGCTCGCTTCGAGGACGCGACATGACTCTCAATGTACGTGAGTGCCACAGGCCCCCGCGATTCCGCGGACGGCGGCCCCCAGCGCCCGCTGGCCAGGAGGGACTAGTCATTTCGGACTATCGAAGTTGGGACGAACGCGCCTGTCGCGAATTGCGGTACTTCTTTAACTTTGTCCTCAAGAGTTTCTCAGGGATGGCGTCATGGGGCGTCGACCTCCTCTTCCGACGATGTAGGGACAACATCATGTGGGTGGAAGATTGGGCGCCTCGCGCCGCGTGCAAGGCGACGACGCCGGACCAGCTGTTCGTGCGTGGTGCCGAGCAGAACAAGGCCAAGCAGCTGTGCAACGGCTGCCCGGTGCGCACCGAGTGCCTCGCCGAGGCCCTCGACAACCAGATCGAGTGGGGTGTCTGGGGCGGCATGACCGAGCGCGAGCGCCGGGCGCTGCTGCGGCGCAAGCCGCACGCCTCGTGGCGCGCGGTGCTCGAGACCGCCCGCACCCAGGCCACCGACCCCAGCCTGGTCTGACCCGCCGGCGGGCCGGCCGCTAGGCCGTCTCGGCCAGCAGCTCGCCCACCCGGCGCAGGCCGTCGAGGTCGTGCACGTCGCCGGCGAGCGCGGGCACGGTGGTCGTCGGCACCTGCGGGTGGGCGGCGGCGAACCGCTCGCGCAGCCGCGCCTCGCGCTCCACCATCCGCTGCTGGTCGGCGTGCAGGCGCAGCAGGCCGGCCGTCGTCGAGGAGCCGGTGGTGTCACCGGCTGCTCCGGACCGCCGCAACCGCTCGACCGCTGCCATGGCCTCGTCGGCGTTGAGGTCGCCGCGGGGAGCGGTGCTGGCGCGGTTGACCAGCAGCCCGGCCAGCGGCATGTCGTCCTCGCTGAGCCGCTCCACGAAGTAGGCGGCCTCGCGCAGCGCGTCCGGCTCCGGGGCCGCCACCACGATGAACGCGGTGCCGGGCGCCTGCAGCAGCGCATAGGTCTTCTGCGCCCGCTGGCGGAACCCGCCGAAGACGGTGTCGAGCGCGGTCACGAAGGTCTGCAGGTCGCGCAGCACCTGGGTGCCGAGGACCTTGGCCAGCGCGCCGGTCACGAGCCCGAAGCCGGCCGTCATCAGCTTGGCCGGCCCCCGGGCGGGGGCCAGCATCAGCCGGATGAAGCGTCCGTCGAGGAAGCTCGAGAGCCGCTCGGGCGCGTCGAGGAAGTCCAGCGCCGACCGGGAGGGCGGCGTGTCGACGACGACGAGGTCGTAGGTGCCGGTGCGCTCGGCGTCGGCGTGGATCTGGCCCAGCTTCTCCATCGCCATGTACTCCTGGGTGCCGGCGAAGGAGCTGGAGAGCGCGATGTAGAAGGGGTTGGCCAGGATCTGCTGCGCCTTCTCGGGGGTGGCCTGGCTCTCCACCACCTCGTCGAAGGTGCGCTTCATGTCGAGCATCATCGCGCTGAGGCTGCCGCCGGCCTCGTGCCCGACGTCGGTGACCGGACGCGGGGTGTTGTCCAGCTCCTCGATGCCCATCGACTGCGCCAGCCGACGGGCGGGGTCGATGGTCAGGACGACGACCTTGCGGCCGCGCTCGGCGGCGCGCAGCGCCAGGGCGGCCGAGGTGGTGGTCTTGCCGACGCCCCCGGAGCCGCAGCACACGATGATCCGGGTGGCGCGGTCGTCGAGGAGTGCGTCGACGTCGAGCTCGCCGGCGGAGGTGGTGTGCGTGGGCCGGGTCGAGGTGTCCTGCGGGCCGACGCGGCTGTGCTTCCTGCTGGGCTTCCTGCTGGCCATGGTCACGCCATCCCTTGCTCGCGGAGGTGACCGGCGAGCTCGTAGAGCCCGCCGAGGTCGACGCCGGCGGGCATCCGCGCCAGCTCGTAGGTGGGGACGCCCAGCTGCTGCACCAGCGCGCGCTGGGAGTCCTCCAGCGCGCGGCGCTCGGCGTGGTCGCGAGCACCGGCCAGCAGCCCGTCGAGCAGCTCGTCCTGCGCCTCGACGCTGGCGGACTCCAGGTCCCCGGCGAGGGCCTGCCGGTCGAGCGAGCCGTCGCGGGCGGCGCCGAGGGCCTCCGTGCTGAGGTCCTGGGGCCGCACGAGGTTGACGACGACGCCGCCCACGGGCAGGTCGGCGGCGCGCAGCTCGGCGATGCCGTCGGTGGTCTCCTGCACCGGCATCTCCTCGAGCACGGTCACCAGGTGCACGGCGGTGCGGGGGGAGCGGAAGAGCGTCATCATCGTGTCGGCCTGCGACTTGATGGGGCCCACCTTGGCGAGCCCGGCGAGCTCGTTGCTGACGTTCATGAACTGGGCGATCCGGCCGGTCGGCGGGGCGTCGAGCACCACGTGGTCGTACTCGATGGCGCCCTTGTTGCGGCTGTTGCGCTGCACCGCCTCGAAGACCTTGCCGGTGAGCAGCACGTCGCGCACCCCGGGTGCGATGGTGGTGGCGAACTCGATGACGCCGAAGCGGTCGAGCGCGCGCCCGGCACGACCGAGCTTGTAGTAGAGCGAGAGGTACTCCAGCAGCGCGGCCTCGGGGTCGATGTTGAGCGCGTGCACGACTCCGGCGCGGCCGTCGGCGCCGGGCAGGCCGGTGGTGAGCCGGCGCTCCTCGGGGGGCAGCGGCTCGACGTCGAACATCCGCGCGATGCCCTGGCGCCCCTCGACCTCGCAGAGCAGCACGTTCTTGCCGCCGGAGGCCAGGGCCAGGGCGAGGGAGGCGGCCACGGTCGACTTGCCCGTGCCGCCCTTGCCGGTGACGACGTGCAGCCGCACCTTCGGCCAGTCGGTGGAGGTGCTCACCTCGTCGACCCTAGTGGGCGGTGGGGCCTCAGCCACGCGCTCGCGGTGTGACGTCGGCAGCGCTCTGGACCGCCTGGGAGAGCTCGTGCGCCTCGTGCAGGAGCAGGGCGCCGAGCTCGCGACGGCGGGCGGGGCCGAAGCGCTGGGCGATGCCGGTGAGGCTGAGCGCCCACCCGGGGCGGCCCGCGGCGTCGAAGACCGCGGCACCCATGCCCCAGCTGCCCTCGACGAGCAGGCCGGGGTTGACGGCGTAGCCGAGCTCTCGGGTGCGTCGGATGCGCGTGCGCAGCGGTCGCACGGCGTGCGCCGGGCCGTGCTCGGCGGTGAGGTCGTGGCGGGCCAGGAAGTCGCGCACCTGCGCCTCGGGCAGGTGCGCCAGGATCGCCAGACCGGCGGAGGCGACCCCGAGCGGGAAGCGGATGCCCTCGTGCAGCACGTGCGATCGCAGCGGGAAGCTGCCGTCCTCGCGCAGCAGGCAGATCGTCTCCTCGCCGCGCCGGGCGGAGAAGAAGGCGCTCTCGCCCGTGGCGAGCGCGAGGCGGCGCACCACCGGCTGGGCGTGGGCCGTCACGTCGTACCGGGCGGCCGCGGCGCTGCCCAGCAGGTACAGCTCGGGTCCGAGCACCCAGTGGCCGTGCTCGGGCGTCCGCTCGGTGAGCCCCTCGGCCTCCAGGGAGGTGAGCAGCCGGTGCGCGGTCGGCCTGGCCAGACCGGCGGCACGGGCGAGCGCGGCCGTGCCCGCGCCGGTGGGCTCGGCGGCCGCCACCGCGCGCAGCAACAGCGCGGTGCGGCCCACGACGTCGACGGGTGCGTCCATCCAGCGGACGCTACCGCGTGCGGTCGTCCACTGGTCGAGAGATCGCCTGGCGCGGCGGTGCTGCCCGTTGACGGCCTCGCGGTCGCTGGGTTGGATCGGCCGCATGGACAAGGTGTGTGCGACGGCAGCGGAGGCGGTGGCCGACATCGGCTCGGGCGCCACGCTGGCCGTGGGCGGGTTCGGATTGTGCGGCATCCCCTCGGCGCTGATCGAGGCGGTGCTGGAGGCCGGCGTCGAGGACCTCGAGGCGGTCTCGAACAACTGCGGGGTCGACGACTGGGGGCTGGGCCGGCTGCTCATGGCCAAGCGGCTGCGCCGGATGATCAGCAGCTACGTCGGTGAGAACAAGGAGTTCGCCCGGCAGTACCTCTCCGGTGAGCTCGAGGTCGAGCTGACGCCGCAGGGCACCCTCGCCGAGCGCATGCGGGCAGGTGGCTCGGGCATCCCGGCGTTCTACACCGCCACCGGCGGCGGCACCCAGGTGGCCGAGGGCGGGCTGCCCTGGCGCTACGACAGCGAGGGCGCCGTCGTGGTGGCCTCGCCGCCGAAGGACACCCGCGTGTTTGGCGAGGGCGACGAGGCGCGCGAGTACGTGCTCGAGGAGGCGATCGTCGCGGACTTCGGTCTGGTGCGCGCCTGGCGCGGCGACCGGCACGGCAACCTCGTCTACCGCGACTCCGCGCGCAACTTCAACCCGCTCGCCGCCATGTGCGGCCGGGTCACCATCGCCGAGGTCGAGGAGCTGGTGGAGCCGGGGGAGCTGGACCCCAACCACGTGCACACCCCCGGGGTGTTCGTGCAGCGCGTGGTCGCGCTGACGCCCGAGCAGGCGGCCGAGAAGCGGATCGAGAAGAGGACGGTGCGGGAGGCATGAGCTGGACGCGTGAGCAGATGGCGGCGCGGGCGGCGTCGGAGCTGACCGACGGGTCGTACGTGAACCTCGGCATCGGGCTACCGACGCTGGTGCCCAACTACGTGGCCGACGACGTCGAGCTGGTGCTGCAGAGTGAGAACGGCATCCTCGGTGTCGGTGCCTACCCGGCGGCCGGCGAGGAGGACCCGGACCTCATCAACGCCGGCAAGGAGACCGTGACGGTGCGCCGCGGTGCCTCGTTCTTCGACTCCGCCACCTCGTTCGGGATGATCCGCGGCGGCAAGATCGACGCCGCGATCCTGGGCGCCATGCAGGTCTCGGCCGCCGGCGACATCGCCAACTGGATGATCCCCGGCAAGATGGTCAAGGGCATGGGTGGTGCCATGGACCTGGTGCACGGCGCCAAGCGGGTGATCGTGCTGATGGAGCACGTGGCCAAGGACGGCTCGTACAAGATCGTGGAGCAGTGCTCTCTGCCCTACACCGGCAAGGCCGTCGTCCAGCGGATCATCACCGACCTCGCGGTCATCGACGTCGTCCCCGCCTCGGAGGGTGGCGGTCTGAAGCTCGTCGAGCTGGCGCCCGACGTGACCGAGGACGAGGTGCGCGAGAAGACCGAGCCCGAGCTGGCCTGACCTCAGCGCTCCTTTGGGGGCAGCGCGGCGGCGACGGCGTCACCGCGCCGGCACCAGGCGCGGAGCGCGTCGTAGTCGGTGAGCAGCCCGGTGGCCACGACCACCCACGAGGCCGAGGCGCGCCCACCCATGACCATGGGCCCGACGCCGTCCTGGGCACGCAGCGCCGGGGAGTCCTCGGCCGGCACCCGCACGAGCAGTCCCTCGCCCGAGCCGGCGACGCAGACCGCCATGTGGCCGCCGTCGGTGAGGAAGCCCAGCCCGCCGAACATGGGGCGCTCGCGCACCGGCGCGACCGGCAGGCTCGGCACGAGGGCGCGCACCCGCTCGGCCAGCTGCTCGTCGTAGGGCATGTGAGCAGTCTGGCGCCGCGGCAGGGCGGGTGGAAGGGTGTCGCCCCATGAGCGACCTCGGGAGCACGCCCACCGACCCCGCCGCCGACGAGCGCCCACCCCGCTGGCGGGTGATCGGGCCCGGACTGGTGGTGGCGGCCACCGGGGTCGGAGCCGCCGACCTCGTGGCCACGCTGGTGGCGGGCTCGCGCTACGGCTACACGCTGCTGTGGGTGGCGGTGCTCGGCTCGATCATCAAGGTGATCCTGGTGGAGGGCGCGGGACGGTTCTCGCTCGCGACGGGCCGCACGATCTTCGAGGGTTGGCGCAGCATCGG
Source organism: Nocardioides nanhaiensis (assembly GCF_039542785.1). Lineage (NCBI taxonomy): Bacteria > Bacillati > Actinomycetota > Actinomycetes > Propionibacteriales > Nocardioidaceae > Nocardioides > Nocardioides nanhaiensis. The sequence goes on along the minus strand of NZ_BAABIM010000002.1, from coordinate 852,587 downwards.
CCCCTGGACCGCCTGGTACTTCGCTCCCTACATCATGGTCTGGGGCCTGGTCTACGGCGCGACGGCGATGTCCTCGACCGCGTTGCCGCTCGTCGCCGTGTTCCCCGACCTCCCTCTGCGGCCGGTCGCGATCGTCGCCGGGCTGGTGGGGCTGGCGCTGGTGTGGTTCGGCAGCTACGGCTTCTTCGAGAAGATCATGGCGGCGCTGATCGGCGTCATGTTCGTGGCGGTGATGGGCGCGGCGATCCTCACCCTGCCCAACCTGGGCGAGGTCCTGCTCGGCCTGCGCCCGATCGTGCCCGAGGGCTCGGTCGTCTACCTGCTCGGCATCCTCGGCGGCGTCGGCGGCACCATCACGCTCGCGGCCTACGGCTACTGGCTGCGCGAGAAGGGCTGGGTGACGCCGCGGTTCATGCGCGTCATGCGCCTCGACAACGGCGTCGCCTACGCCATCACCGGGCTGTTCGTGGTGGCCATGCTCGTCGTGGGCGCCGAGCTGCTCTACTCGGCCCAGATCGCGATCGACACCGGAGACCAGGGGCTCGTGCAGCTCAGCGACGTGCTCGAGGACCGCTACGGCCAGGTCTTCGGCTACGTGTTCCTCATCGGCTTCTTCGCCGCCTCCTTCTCCTCGCTGATCGGCGTCTGGAGCGGCGTCAGCCTGCTCTTCGCCGACTTCGTGGGCAACCTGCGCGGGCTGCCGTCCGGTCACCCCGACACCCGCACCGGCGGCCGCTACTTCCGGGTGTACCTGCTGTGGCTGACGTTCCCACCGATGCTCCTGCTGCTGCTCGACCGCCCGGTGGGTCTGATCCTCGCCTACGGCGTGCTCGGTGCCCTGTTCATGCCCTTCCTCGCCGTCACCCTGCTGATCCTCCTCAACCGCAAGGGTTCTGGACTCTCCGAGGACGACGGCGTACCGGATCAGTGGCGCAACCGCTGGCTCTCCAACGCCGGCATGGTGCTCTGCGCGGTGCTGTTCGTCGCGCTCGCGGTCAACGAGATCCGCAACGCGGTGGCGGGGGCTTTCTGACGCCTACGGCACGAGCGGGCGTGTCGCTGGTGGTGTGATGCCGTGGAGTCGTGGGCGCGGCTATCGTGCCCCGCGTGCGGCAGCGTTCTCTCGAGACGGCGGATCGGTGCGTGACACCGGTCAGCCTCCCCGGGGCTACCCCGGGGGCCACCGGAATGTTCGGGCACGGCACCGCGCGCGACTCGCTGCGCTTCGCTGCAGGTCATCGCGCGCACGACGGGACAGGTCGAGCAGCGCTGCCGCACGCTCCCTCGTCCGCCCGGCCCGCGCCAGCATGAGGGCCGACCTGGCGCGGGCGTTGGCGTCCGGCTTCCTCGCGGGGGAATGGACGTCGGCGGGACTCGCCACGAGCGGAGCCGCCGTCCTGGGACGCCGGGCACGGTGGCTGACGCCGCTCGTGCGTCAGACGCTGGAGCTCTATCCACGACCCCCACACGACCGGCCGCGAGAGCTGGCCACGAACATCGCCTCCCGCCCGGCGGCAGCGAAGGCAGCCCACGCAAGGCCGCTCAGGCAACCCGTGGCCGAGACCCGGATGACCACCAACCGCTGGCGGCTCCCGGTGCTCGACAACATCGGCGACCTCGCCGACCTCCTGGGCATCACCACGTCCGAGCTGGACTGGTTCTCCGACCCGCGCCACCTGGCACGCTCGACACCGACCGGACCTCTCCAGCACTACCGAGTCAGCCACAGGGTCGCCGCGAGCGGGGCCATCCGAGTCCTGGAGGCGCCCAAGAGACGACTCAAGACCCTTCAACGACAGCTGCTCGACGACGTCGCGTCCCTGATCCCTCCGCACCCCGCGGCCCGCGGCTTCCGCCCTGGCGGGTCGGTGCGGTCATACGCCGAGCCGCACGCGGGCCGGCCTGTCGTGATACGTCTGGACCTCGAGGCGTTCTTCGGCAGCATCACCGTCTCCAGGCTGTACGGGATCTGGCGCTCGGCGGGCTACCCCGAGCCGGTCGCGCACCGCCTGGCCGGTCTGGTGACCAGCACCCTGCCGCGCTCGGGCTGGCGTGCGGTCCCGCGCCCCGCGGACGACCGGCTCCTCGACGCGCACTGGCGCCTGGGCCGTCGACTGGCCGCGCCACACCTGCCCCAGGGAGCGCCCACCTCTCCCGCGATGGCCAACCTCGCGGCGTTCCGGCTCGATGTGCGCCTCACCGCGCTCGCGGAGTCGTGGGGTGGGCGGTACACACGCTACGCGGACGACCTCGCGTTCTCTGGTGACCGAGGTTGGGGAAGCGGCACGTCGCGACTGCTCGACGTCGTGGAGGAGATCGTCCGGGGCGAAGGATTCCGGCTCAACGCCCGCAAGACGGGGGTCATGCCTCGCGCTGGTCGTCAGACCCTCGGCGGGCTGGTCGTCAACCAGCGACCGCGGGTGTCTCGTGCCGAGGTCGACGTCCTGCGTGCCATCCTGCACAACTGCCGCCGTCACGGTCCGAGCAGCCAGAACCGGGCCGACGTCCCGGCGTTCGAGCACCACCTGCGCGGCCGGATCGCCTGGGTCGCCCAGCACGATGCCACCCGCGGGGCACGCCTGCTGGCTGACCACGCGGCCATCGACTGGACCCGATGAAGGATCGCTCTGGCTCCCGGACGGCTCACGCTACGACCTGGCACCACATCACGTGAGCGACTTCGGGCGGCGTCAGCTCGGCGCTCGGACAACTCGATGATCTGGCCGATCTACTCGGTCAGCGGGTAGTCGAAGACGGGATCGTCGGGAGATTCGGCTTCCCAGTCCTCGGGTGGTGGGGGTTTCGGCCACTGTGGTTCGTGGGTGCCGAGGTGGTCGCGGACGATGGTCATCCCGGTCTGGAACTCCCACTCGTAGGCACCCGGCCCGAGTCGTCGGTAGGTGACGGCGCCGTGGGTCTTGAACCTGTGGTGGCGTCGGCAGAGTGGGGCGAGGTTGCAGGTGCAGGTCGCGCCGCCCTGCTCGTAGGGCTTGAGGTGGTCGCAGTCGCAGCGGTCGCCGGGTCGGTTGCAGTGGGGGTAGACGCAGCGCGGGTCGGTCCACCGGGAGCGTTGCTTGATCCGGTCGGGGACCTCGTACTGCTCCACGTGCACCGCACCGTTGAGGTCGATGACCGGCCGGATGGTGATCTTGGCGGCGGTGCTGCACCACGCGCGGATCACGTCGGCGCTGACCGGGGTCTGGGTGCTCTCGAGGCGGCCGACCATGAACCCGGCGGCGGTGAAGGCCTCATCGGAGAGGTGCACGACCAGCTCGACCGCGCGGCCGTGCTGAGGCAACGGCTCCTGGACCTCGCCGGTCTCGAGGTCGAGGGCAAGCTGGTTGCGGGCCAGTTCGCCGACGGCGGCGGCGCGGCGGACGTCCAACGAGTCCTCGCACCCGGCCTTGCCGAGCGCCCTCGCGGTGTGACGGATCGCGGCCTCGAGGTCCGCAGCGTCCGCGGCGTCCAGGCACCCCGTCACCTCGACCGTGCCGGCCAACGACTCCAGGGTTCCGGCGATGGACTCGGTGCGGCGGGACTCGCCGACGTCGAAGAACCGCCGCTCGCGCTTCTTCTCCGCTGCTTCGGCTGCGGCGTCGGGATCGAACCTCGCCTGGGTCTCGGCCACCAGGCGCTCCATCTGGCGCTTGCCGATCTTGCCGGCCGCCGCCTCGACCTGCCGGTCCACGTGCCCCGCCGCCTCGTACGGGAGGCTCTGGGTGAGGTCGGCCAGCTCGAACGCCTTCCACACCGGCACCTGCAGCTCCTCCACCCGCCGGTACAGCCGCGGGAGGCGGTACTTGAGCTCCAGCACCCGCCCCACCAGGGTCAGACCGGCATCGGTGCCCATGCCGAGCGTGCTAGCGAGCTCCACCACCGCGAACTCGCTGACCACCGGCGCACCCGTACCCGCCACCGACAGCCAGCGGTCGCAGAATCCCTGGTCACCCAGGGCGGCCTCGAGCTCGGCGACCTGCTCGTCGCTCATGACGGCGTCGGGGTCGGGCTCGCCTTCGAGGTGGTCGTCGTCGAGGCGGTTGACCTTGGCCCACTCCACGATCATCCGGAGCTCGTCCACCTCGGACCGCATCCGGTTGGCCCGCGCCGAGCGCACCATCCGCAACGCGTGCTCACGCTCACCACGATCGCGCTCCTCGCGCGCGAGAGCCTCGGCGAGGTCGGGAGCGGTGGTGGTCATGGGTCTACCCAAGCACTCACCACCGACACTCCAGCCACGGTTTCGGGGGTTATCCACCGAGCACTCAGGAACAAGCTGGTAACAGTTTCCTGCACAGCGGACTGAGTGGTAAGTGTCGGCAGTTGAGTTCAGGGGTCTCGCATCGAGCACGCACCGTCCCTCGTTCCTCGGGACGGCGCTACTCGACCACCGGTAGGCGGCGTCGCCACCCGGCTGCGCGACCACCGGAAGGCGGCCGCCCTCCGTGACCCACCGCGGCACGTTCGCCGTCGTCGCTGGCGCTCCTCGCACCTCAACCAGCAGGGGATCGGCGCTCCTCAGGCGGAGCCGGCAGTCACGGGTCGACGTGCCAGCTCGAGCGCGAACCAGACGGTGGTGCCGGCGGCGTCGAGCTCGGAGCCCCAGCGGTCGGTGAGCTCCTCGACCAGGGCGAGACCGCGGCCGTGCACGCGCAGCGGGTCGACCAGGTCGGTGCTGGGGACCGTGGGGCGGTGGCGGGTGCCGGCGTCGCGCAGCACGACGGTGAGCACGCCGCGGTCGAGGGTGACACGCAGCTCGGAGGGGGAGCCGGTGTGCACGACCGCGTTGGTGACCACCTCGGAGAGGCAGAGCAGGGCGTCGTCGGCGACGTCGTCGTCCACCTCCCACTCCTGCAGCCGGTGCCGCACGGCCCGGCGGACCGTCCCGACCGCGCGTGGGTCGGGCTCCACCTCGACGTCCACCACCCGTGCGCCCTCGGGGACCGGTTGGGCGGCGAGCGGTGCGTCGGTGCGGGGGACCGCGGCCTGCGCTGCCCGCACCGTGGTGGCGATGTGCATGGCGCGTCGGACCAGGTCGAGGCGCTGCTCGGGGTCGAAGCGTTGCGCGATGCCGTAGAAGAGCACCAGACCCCCCACGGGTGGGCCGTCGGCGACCAGCGGGACGGCGGCGATGCTCGCGATCCCCGCCTCGCGCTGCTTGGCGACGACACCGTGGAAGCGCCCCTCGAGCTCGTCGAGGTCACCGAGGAGCACCTCGCCGGTGCGCACCACGGCGGTCAGCGGCACGTCGTCGTAGGCATCGATCAGGCACCAGTCGACGAGGGGGCCGCGGCGGTCGCTGGCGGTGAAGTGCAGACGGCGCCCACCGCCCTCGGTGAGCGCGAGGCCGGCCCGCACCACCCCGGGCAGCCCGGCGAGCAAGGCGAGCGACTCCGCGACGGCGACGTCGACGGGGCCGCCCGGTGGCGGCGTCGTGGAGTGGGGGAGGCCGGCCACCCGACGAGGGTAGCCCGACGCGTGGGACCGGCGGAGTGCGCGCGGCGGGGTGGCTGGCCAGGAGCCGGGGAGCGGGTCTAGCGTCCGATCCCATGAGCGTGTGGCGGACCAAGAGCATCGAGCAGTCCATCCAGGACACCGACGACCCGGAGACCAAGCTCCGCAAGGACCTCGGGGCGCTGGACCTCGTGGTGTTCGGCGTCGGCGTCATCATCGGCGCCGGGATCTTCGTGCTGACCGGCACCGTCGCGGCCACCAACTCGGGCCCCGCGCTCGCCATCAGCTTCGTGATCGCCGCGGTGGCGTGCGGCCTGGCGGGCCTGTGCTACGCGGAGTTCGCCTCGACCGTCCCGGTGGCCGGGAGCGCCTACACCTTCAGCTACGCCACGCTCGGCGAGCTGGTGGCCTGGATCATCGGGTGGGACCTGGTGCTCGAGTTCACCATCGGCTCGGCGGCCCTCGCCTCGAGCTTCTCGGGCTACCTCGACCAGGTGCTCGGCATCGCCGGGATCACCCTGCCGACCTCGCTCTCCTCGGCCTCCGACGGCTTCGTCGACCTGCCCGCGATGCTCGTGGCGCTGCTGGTGATGGGCATGCTGGTGCGCGGCACCAAGTTCTCCAGCCGCTTCAACCAGGTGGTCGTGGCGATCAAGCTGCTGGTGGTGGCGCTGGTGATCGTCGTCGGCGTCACGCTGATCGACACCGCCAACTGGGTGCCGTTCATCCCCGAGTCGCAGCCGGTGGGCGACACCGGCGGCGGGTTCCGCGACCTGCCGCTGATCACCTCGCTGTTCGGCATCGAGCCCGCCGTGTTCGGTGTCGGCGGCGTCATCGCGGGTGCGGCCATCGTCTTCTTCGCCTTCATCGGCTTCGACATCGTGGCCACCACCGCCGAGGAGGCCAAGAACCCCCAGCGCGACGTGCCGATCGGCATCCTGGGCTCGCTGGCCATCGTCACCGCGCTCTACGCGGCGGTCTCGCTGATCGTCACCGGCGTGCAGAGCTACGAGGACATCGACCCCTCCGACGGCGCCCCGCTGGCCACCGCCTTCGACGCAGCCGGCGCCGAGTGGGTGGGCAACATCGTGGCGGTGGGCGCGTGCATCGGCCTGATCGTCGTCGCGATGATCCTGATGCTCGGGCAGAGCCGCGTCGCCTTCGCGATGGCCCGCGACGGCCTGCTGCCGCGCTCGCTGGCCCGGGTGCACCCCACCTACGGCACGCCGCACCGCATCACGATCATCGCGGGCGTCGCCATCTCGCTGCTGGCGGGCTTCGTGGACCTGGAGACCCTCGCGAACCTGGTGAACATCGGCACCCTGTTCGCCTTCGTGCTGGTCAGCATCGCGGTGCTGGTGCTGCGCCGCACCCGGCCCGACCTCCCGCGCGCCTTCCGCACGCCGATCGCCCCGGTGGTGGCCGGCGGCGCCGTGCTGCTGTGCGTCTACCTGATGCTCAACCTCACCGGTGAGACCTGGGAGCGCTTCCTGATCTGGATGGCGCTCGGCGTGGTCGTCTACTTCGCCTACGGGCGCCGGCACAGCCGGCTCGGCCTGCAGGGCCGCGACGGCGCCTCACTCGACGGCCAGCCCGGCAGCGGGAGCGGTGCGGGCGGCACGGCGGGCGGGCAGCACCCCGGCCAGTAGCCCGGCGAGCCCGGCGACGGCGACGACGCCGGCCAGCTGCCCCCACGGCAGCACCATCGGCGTCTGCTCGACCGCGAGGGTCACCATCACCTGGACCCCCACCCAGGCGAAGGCCGTCCCGATCAGCGTCCCGATCAGGGTGGCGGCCACCGAGAGCAGCACCGCCTCGGCCGCGAGCGTGGCCCGCAGCTGACGGCGGGTGAGGCCGAGCGCACGCAGCAGCGCGTTCTCCCGGGCCCGCTCCAGCACCGAGAGCCCCAGGGTGTTGGCGATGCCCAGCAGCGCGATCACGACCGCGATGCCGAGCAGGCCGACCACGGAGCCGGTGACGACGTCGAGCTGCAGCTCCACCCACGCCCGGCCCTCGATGCCGGCGAGCGAGGTGGCGCCGCCGGCCTCCGCGACGTCGGCGAGGTCGGTGGCGAGCGCCGTACCGTCCACGTCGTCCGCGGTGCTGCCCCAGACGGCGAGCACCTGGGCGCCGGCGCCGCCGGCCAGCCGGGTCAGGGTGGCCGGCGCGACGACGGCGGCCTCCCCGAAGCCGTCGCCGGTGACGACGCGCAGCGTGACGGCGCCTCCGGGCCCGGTGACGCGGACCCTGCTGCCGGGGGTGACGCCGAGCGACCAGGGCACGAGCACCTCGCCGGCGGCCGGCGTCAGCACTGCGCGGTCGCGCGCCAGCGAGAGTGCGGCCTCGTCGGGTGCGAGGGCGGGGAGCGCACCGCCGCCGCGGACGCGCACCTGCACCCCGCGGACGGGCTCGGCCGCGGTGACTCCGTCGACCGCGCGCACGCGGGCGAGGTCGGCGTCGTCGAGCGCGTCGCCGCCGCTCACCACCAGGGCGTCGACCGGGTGCTGCCGGTCGAGCTCGGTGAGCAGCGCCGATCGAGCGGTGGCCATGCCGGTGAGCACGGCCGTGGTGAGCGTGACGCCGACCAGCAGCGACGCGGTGGTGGCGGCGGTGCGCCGCGGGTTGCGCACGGCGTTGTCGGTGGCGAGGCGCCCCGGGACGCCGGCCACTCCCAGCGCCCGCCCGCACCACCGCACGACTGCGGGCACGACCACCGGACCGAGCACCAGCACCCCGGTGAAGAAGACGGTGCCGCCACCGAGCATGGCGGGCACCGACTGGGCCAGGACCGCGAGCCCGAGCAGCGCCGTGCCGACGATCAGCATCAGCACCCCCAGCAGCACGCGACCGCGGCCGGCACGCGTGCCGAGCCCCGGTGCCGGCTCGGTGCGCAGCGCCGCGACGGGCGCCACGCGCGCGCTGCGCAGCGTGGGGAACCACGCGGCGACGAGCGTCACGAGCAGGCCGACGACGAAGGCGCCGGCGTACCAGGCGGGCGCGATGCTGACCCGGCCGAGGCCGACGTCGGGGAAGAGACGCGCGACGAGCGCAGTGATCGCGTGAGCCAGCAGGGTGCCGGCGAGGAGGCCCACCGTGGCGGCGGTGACGCCGAGCGCGAGCGCCTCGGTGCGCAGCGCGCGGACCACCTGACGACGGGTCGCGCCGACGCAGCGCAGCAGCGCCACCTCGCGCTGGCGCTGGGCGAGCAGGACGGCGAAGGTGTTGGCGATGACGAGCACGGAGACGAACAGCGCGATCGTGGCGAAGACCAGCAGCAGGATGGCGAGCACGTCGACGCCGTCGTTGGCCTGGACCACGAGCTGGGCCACGTACTCCTCGGCCGGCACGACGGTCGCCCCCGGTGCCACCCGGGTGATGGGATCGGTCGGACCGGCCCAGGTGACCAGGTCGACGCCCAGGGAGTCGACGAACGGCGCGAGGTCCCGCTGCGGCAGGTACAGCTGTCCGTACCCCGCGGACTCGACCAGGCCGACCACCCGCACCTGCAGGGTCTGCCGGCTGCCCGACGGGGTGAGCACCAGCTCGTCGCCGGGCTCCACCCCCACGGCTGCCGCGGCGTCGGCCTCGGCCACCGCCTCGCCCGGGCCCTGGGGCCAGGCACCCTCCAGCAGCTCCTCCTGACGCAGCGGGCCGGCGTCGGGGAGGAAGCCGATCAGCGTCTCCTCGGCCAGGACCCGACCGCCGCGCGAGGTGGAGGCCAACGCCACGCCCTGCACGGCGGCCTCGGCCCCCGCCTGCTCCGCGGCGGTCAGCAGCGGTGCGACGTCGCTGCCGCCGAGGCCGGTGAGCACGACGTCGGCGCCGGCGAACGGCGCGGAGACCTCCTGCTCGATGCCGTGGCGGGCCGAGGAGGAGATGCCCGCCGTCACGACGACGAACGTCACGCCGATGACGACGGCGAGGCCGGCCGCCACGTAGCGGCGCCCGTGGTGGCGCAGCGAGGCCAGCAGGACGGTCCTCATCGGGCACCTCCGCGCAGCGTCTCGACGAGCTGGTCGGCCGTGGGCTCCACCAGGTGCGCGCGGATCCGGCCGTCGGCGATCACCACGACGTCGTCGGCGTAGGCCGCGGCCTCCACCTCGTGGGTCACCATCACGACGGTCTGGCCGAGCTCGCGCACCGAGCGACGCAGGAAGTCGAGGACCTCCGCGGAGGTGGTGCTGTCGAGGTTGCCGGTGGGCTCGTCGGCGACGACGATCGCCGGCTGCGCGATGAGGGCGCGGGCGATCGCGACGCGCTGCTGCTGCCCGCCCGACAGCTCGGAGGGGCGGTGGTGCAGCCGGTCGCGCAGGCCCAGGGTGTCGACCACCTGGTCGAACCGGGCGCGGTCCTCCGCGCCCAGCCGCCCGCGGCGGCCGGTGCGGCCGGCCAGCTCGAGGGGAAGCACGATGTTCTGCTCCGCGCTCAGCACCGGCAGCAGGTTGAAGCTCTGGAACACGAAGCCGAGGTGCTGGCGGCGGAACAGCGTCAGGGCGGTGTCGTCGAGCTGCTCCAGCGCCGTGCCGGCCACCACCACCGAGCCGCTCGTGGGCTGGTCGAGGCCCGCCAGGCAGTGCAGCAGGGTGCTCTTGCCGGAGCCGCTGGCGCCCATGACGGCGGTGAAGCGGCCCGCCGGCAGGTCGAGGTCGACGCCGTCGAGGGCGCGCACCTCGGCGTCGCCGCGCCCGTAGGTGCGGGTGAGGCCGCGGGTGCTGGCGGCCAGGGTGGTGGCGCCGGCCCCGTGCTGGTGCTGGGAGGAGATGAGTGCTGTCCGGGTCATGCCTCCAGCCTCGGCGCCGGGAGGGGTGCCCGTCGTCCACCCGGGGTCTGGACCTGCTCCACCCGTGGGTGGATACCGGCGTGGGACCGGCGTCAGACCAGGCGCAGCTCGTGCGCCAGGACCACCAGCTGCACGCGGTCGCGCGAGCCGGTCTTGGCGAGCAGCCGGCCCACGTGGGTCTTCACCGTGGCCTCGGCCACCACCAGCTCGGCCTGGATCTCGGCGTTGCTCAGGCCGCGGCCCACCAGCACCAGCACCTCGCGCTCGCGCTCCGTGAGGCCGACGAGCCGTCGGTCCTGCGGGTGGGCCGGCTCGGCGGGCGCGTCGGTCTCGTGGGGGCCGGGTGGGAGCGAGTCCGCGAACCGCTCGAGCAGCCGCTTGGTGGCGCTCGGGGCCACGACGGCGTGGCCGGCGTGCACGGTGCGGACGGCGTCGAGCAGCTCGTCGGGGCGGGCGTCCTTGAGCAGGAACGCCGAGGCGCCGGCCCGGATGGCGGCGAAGACGTGCTCGTCGAGGTCGAAGGTCGTCAGCACCACCACGGCAGGCGGGTCGGGGCGTGCCGTCAGCTCGCGGGTCGCGGCGACGCCGTCCAGGCGGGGCATCCGGACGTCCATCAGCACCACGTCGCAGTCGGTGCCGGCCAGCACGTCGAGGGCCTCCTGGCCGTCGCCGGCCTCGCCCACCACGGTCAGGTCCGGCTGGCTCTCCACCAGCATCCGGAAGCCGGCGCGCACCATGGCCTGGTCGTCGACGAGGAAGACCCGGATCGGGTTGCTCACCGGGGGATCCTCGCGCGCACCGCGAAGCCGCCACCCGGCCGGGGTCCCGCGTGCAGCTCGCCGTCGTGCGCGGCGACCCGCTCGTGCATGCCGAGCAGGCCGAGGCCCTGCCCGTCGGAGTCGGCAGCGGCGCCGCGGCCGTCGTCGAGCACCTCGACCACGACGGCGTCGCCGGCCACCTCCACGCGCACCCGCGCGGCCGCACCGGGGCCGGCGTGCTTGCGCACGTTGCTGAGCGACTCCTGCACCACGCGGTAGGCGGTGAGTGCGACCCCGTCGGCGACGGGGGAGTCCAGGCCCAGCAGCTCGGACTCGACGTCGGCGCCGCCCACCAGGTCGACCAGGTCGCCGAGCCGGGGCTGCGGGGCGGTGGCCGGGGAGTCGTCGTCGCGCAGGACGCCGAGCAGCCGGCGCATCTGGGTCAGCGCCTCGCGGCCGGTCTCGCCGATGTCGCCGAGCGCTTGCACCGCCACCTCGGGGCGCTGGGCGGCGGCGTAGCGGGCGCCGTCGGCCTGCACCACGATGGTGGTCAGGCCGTGCGCCACGACGTCGTGCATCTCGCGGGCGATGCGGGCCCGCTCGGCCGACGCCGCGAGCGAGACCTGTTGTGCCGCCTCGCGCTGCACCTGGTCGCTGCGCTCGATCAAGGCCTCCACGTAGGCCAGGCGGGTGCGGCCCAGCGTGCCGAGCGCCCAGGCGGCCACCACGATGACGGTGATGGTGAGGAAGTAGGCGGAGAGGTCGCCCAGCGTGAAGGTGCCGTAGGCGCGCACCCAGTCCAGCGCGGCCACGCCGGCGCCGATGACGCCGGTGGTCACGGCCGCCACCCCCCACGCCGCCGAGGCGAACCGGGCCACCGAGTACACCGCCACCGGGAAGGCGACCTGGCTGTAGAGCGGGGCGTCGAGCAGGACCGCCTGCGTCACCGAGGCGGCTGTGACGAGCAGGAACACGGTGACCGGCTGGGTGCGCCGCCAGTAGAGGGGCACCAGCTGGGCGAGCGAGAGCGGCAGCGCGACGAGCGCCAGGCCGGCGGCGGGGTAGAGCAGCAGCGGCAGCAGGAGCCCGGTGGCCAGGGTGCGGTCGAGCCACACCAGCTGGCGCGAGGAGAGCCGCCGGGGCCTGCGCGGCGCCGGCGTCGGCTCGGGCGGGCTCACCGGCCCTACGCTAGCCGCGGCGGCGGGAGAGGTCGTCAGACCACGGTCTGACTCCCTGGCCGGACGAGTAGGGTCCGGGCATGACCAAGTGGGAGTACCTGACCGCACCGATCCTCACGCACGCCGCCAAGCAGATCCTGGACAACTTCGGGGCCGACGGCTGGGAGCTGGTGCAGATCGCACCCGGCATGAACCCCGAGAACCTCGTGGGCTACTTCAAGCGCCCGCTGGAGGGCTGAGCCGTGGCGGGGGCGACGCCCGAGGAGCGGCTCGCCGAGCTGGGCCTGGCGGTGCCCGAGGTGGCGGCCCCGGTCGCGGCCTACGTGCCGGCCGTGCGCAGCGGCGCCCACGTGTTCACCTCCGGCCAGCTGCCCATGCGCGAGCGACGCCTCATCCTCACCGGCAAGGTCGGCGAGGAGGTCACCCCGGAGCAGGCGGTGGAGTGCGCCCAGCAGTGCGCGCTCAACGGCATCGCCGCGGTGCGTGCCGAGATCGGTGATCTCGCGCTGGTCAAGCGCGTCGTCAAGGTCGTTGTCTTCGTGGCCAGCACGCCCGACTTCACCGGGCAGCCCGCGGTGGCCAACGGCGCCTCCGAGCTGCTGGGCAAGGTGTTCGGCGACGCCGGGGTGCACGCCCGCTCGGCGGTCGGCGTGGCCGTGCTGCCGCTCGACGCGCCCGTCGAGGTCGAGCTGCTGGTGGAGGTGTGAGGATCCCGCTGCCGCCGGTGCCGCTGCCCGAGAAGGTGGTGGGCATCGCCCGGGAGTACGAGGACGGCACCCGGACGCCGGTCGAGCCGCGCGACGCGGCGACCGTGATCCTGGTGGCGCCTGCGCAGGGCCCCGACGCCGGGCCGGCCGTGTACTACCTGCGGCGCCAGGTCTCCATGGACTTCGCCGGCGGGATGGTCGTCTACCCCGGTGGCGGCGTCGACCCGCGCGACTTCGACGCAGGCGTCGCCTGGGCGGGCCCGACGCCCGCCGAGTGGGCCGAGCGCCTGGGGTGCGAGGAGGACAAGGCGCGTGCCCTGGTGTGCGCCGCGGTGCGCGAGACCTTCGAGGAGTCCGGGGTGCTGCTGGCCGGGCCCTCCGACCACGAGGTCGTGGCCGACACGACCGGCGAGGACTGGGAGGCCGACCGGGTCGCGCTCGAGACCCGCGAGCTGGCGATGACCGACTTCCTCACCCGCCGCGGCCTGGTGCTGCGCACCGACCTGCTCGGGGTCTGGGACGCGTGGCTGACGCCGGTCTTCGAGCCCAAGCGCTTCCGCACCTGGTTCTTCGTCGCGCGGCTGCCCGAGGGGCAGGTGACCCGCGACGTCTCCACCGAGAGCTCCGAGGTCACCTGGCTGCCGGCCGGCGCCGCCGTCGAGCAGGCCGAGGCCGGCACGCTGGCGATGATGCCCCCCACCTACCTGACCTCGATGGAGGTCGCCGAGCACGCCGATCCCGACGCCGTGATGGCGGTGGCGGCCGACCGTGCGGTGCAGATGTTCACGCCGTCGGTGGAGCCGTTGGGCGAGGGCCACACGCTCTCGATGCCCGAGCGGCTGCGCCCGCTGGCGGCGGCCCGGCGCGCAACCGTGAGCGACGGCGACTGAGGTGGCCCGGCCCGACCCGTGGCGGGGCGGCTCCTTCGGGGAGCGCGGCACCTGCCTGCTGGCGCCCAACCCCGGGATGATGACGCTCGACGGCACCAACACGTGGGTGCTGCGCGAGCCCGGCGCCTCGCGCGTCGTCGTCGTCGACCCCGGTCCGGTCGAGGACGGCCACCTGGACCTGCTGGTCGAGAGCCTCGACGACGTCGCGCTGGTGCTGCTGACCCACCACCACCACGACCACTCCGAGGTGGCGAACGCGTTCGCCGACGCCAAGCACTGCAGCGTCCGCGCGCTCGACCCCGCCTTCTGCCACCGCGGCGACCCCCTGCGCGACGGTGAGGAGATCGAGGTCGAGGGGCTGGGGCTGCGGGTGCTCACCACGCCCGGCCACACCGCCGACTCGGTCTCGTTCGTGCTGCCCGCCGACCGCGCGCTGCTCAGCGGCGACATGGTGCTCGGCCGCGGCACCACCGTCGTCGCCTACCCCGACGGCCAGCTGGCCCCCTACTTCGACTCCCTCGAGCGCATGCGCGCCGTCGCCGAGTCCGAGGTCGACGTCGTCTGGCCCGCCCACGGGCCGGTGCTCGACGACGCCGCCGGCGTGCTCGACCACTACCGCGATCACCGGCAGGCCAGGCTGGCGCAGGTGCGCGCCGCGCTGGGCGAGCTGGGCCTGTCTCCGGCCTCGCTCGACCCCGGCGTCGCGGACGACGACACCGTCCCGCGCCAGGTGGTCGAGGTCGTCTACGCCGACGTCGACGAGTCGCTGTGGGGTGCCGCCGAGCTCTCCGTGCGGGCTCAGCTGGGGTACCTCGCCGTCCACGGCTGAGTCGGTCACTACGATGGGCCTCGTGCCCCGAGTCGTCGTCGACGTGATGCCCAAGCCCGAGATCCTCGACCCCCAGGGGAAGGCGGTGCTCGGCGCGCTGCCGCGCCTGGGCTTCTCCGGCGTCACCGAGGTGCGCCAGGGCAAGCGCTTCGAGCTGCAGGTCGAGGGCGAGGTGACCGAGGCCGTGCTGGCCGACGTGCACCGGATGGCCGAGATGCTGCTCTCCAACCCCGTGATCGAGAACTTCGAGGTGCGCGTGGAGGAGACGGCGTGAAGGTCGGCGTCGTCACCTTCCCCGGCTCGCTCGACGACCACGACGCCCAGCGCGCGGTGCGGCTGGGCGGTCACGAGGCCGTGGCGCTGTGGCACGGCGACCACGACCTGCGCGGCGTCGACGCCGTCGTGCTGCCGGGAGGATTCTCCTACGGCGACTACCTGCGCTGCGGGGCCATCTCGCGCTTCTCGCCGGTGATGACCGAGGTCGTCGAGGCTGCCGGTCGCGGCCTGCCGGTGCTCGGCATCTGCAACGGCTTCCAGGTCCTGTGCGAGGCGCACCTGCTGCCCGGCGCGCTGATCCGCAACGACCACCGCAAGTTCGTGTGCCGCGACCAGCGGCTGCGCATCGAGAACAACCGCACCGCCTGGACCGCCGGCTACGAGGAGGGCCAGGAGGTCACCATCGTGCTGAAGAACGGCGAGGGCGGCTACGTGGCCGACGAGCCCACGCTCGAGCGGCTCGAGGGCGAGGGCCTGGTGGTGGCCCGCTACCTCGACGACAACCCCAACGGCTCGCTGCGCGAGATCGCCGGAATCACCAACCCGGCCGGCAACGTCGTCGGGCTGATGCCGCACCCCGAGCACTCGGTGGAGGAGCTCACCGGCTCTGGCACCGACGGTCTGGCGTTCTTCACCTCGCTCGCCGCCTCCGCGTTCGCATGAGCGGAGCGGGTGCGACGACCCCCACCACGGTCAGCCCGCTGCGGCTGTTCCGGGTCGTGGCGGTGGCCGAGGCGATCACCTGGGCGCTGCTGCTGACCGGCATGTTCCTCAAGTACGCCACCGAGACCACCGAGCTCGGCGTGAGCATCGGCGGCATGCTGCACGGCGTCGTGTTCGTGGCCTACTGCGTGACCACCGTCGTCGTCGCCCTCGACCAGCGCTGGACGCCGGGTCGCACGCTGCTCGGCCTGGCCGCCGCCGTGCCGCCCTTCTTCACCATCTGGTTCGACCGCGCCGCCGAGCGTCGCGGCTGGCTGGGCACCGCGTGGCGGCTGCGCCACGACGAGCCTGCCACCACCCTCGAGCGCCCCACCGCCTGGGTGGTGCGCAACCCCGCCCGCGGGCTGCTCGCCGGCATCCTCGCCGTCGTCGCCCTGACCGGCGTCGCGCTGCTGGTGGGTCCGCCGGTCGGCTGAGGCTCAGCGCTTGGCGGCCCGCAGCAGCGCCCAGCCGCGCGAGTTGATCACGCCGGTGGGCGGCAGGCCGACCGTGCGCTGCCAGGCCTTGATGGCGTTGCTGGTGCGGGTGTCGGCGGTGCCGGTGGGCACCAGCTTGGTGGTGGGGGAGGCGGCGTTGAGGGCGCGCTGGACCCGACGCACGTGCGGGCCGTAGGAGCCGAACTTGACCACCTGGGTCGCGCCCGAGGGGCCGGCGGCGAAGGCCGACATCCAGTTGGCGCGCGACCACCACATGCTGCGGGTCGCTCCGGTGCGGGCCTGCCAGGCGTTGACGGCGGTGCGGGTCGCGGCGTCGTAGCTGCCGCTGATGGCGCCCGCGTAGACGCCGTGCTCCTTGAGCAGGCACTGCATCGCCTTGACCAGCGGGGCCGGGGAGGTGCGACCGGCCTTGGGCGGCCGCAGCGGCGTGTAGTCGGGGAAGCCGATCCGGGTGCCGCCACAACGGTTCTCGGGCAGGGCGCGCGAGCCGGTGCCGAGGTCGAGGTAGTTGCTGTCGATGTTGATGCGGACGCCACCGTGCACCTCGTCGTGACCGCCGAGGTACTGCTTCATCCGGCCGCCGGGGCGCCAGCCGTCGTTGGTGATGTAGGTGCTGGAGGTGTTCGCGATGCCGTCCCAGCGCGCGAGCCAGATGAACTCCGGCAGCGTGACGTCGGTGCGGCCGGCCCGGCGGGCGTCGTCGAGCATCTTGATGCCCGAGGAGGCGCTGGAGTACATGCCGGTGCGGAAGCCGAGCTTCTTGGTCTGCACCGACCAGCCGCTGACGAAGGCCAGCGCGGACTCGCGGCAGCGGGTGTCGCCGAGGTTGAAGCCCTCGAGGTCGTACCAGAGCGTGCTGCCCGGGGCGATGCCGAGCCGCTTGGCGTCGGCGGCGTTCTTGACCGCCTCGGTGCGGCCCTGCTTGCGAGCGACCGAGTACTGGCCGTTGCGTCCGGGGGTGGGGTTGATCCGGAAGTCGTCGGCGTACCGCGGGAAGCGCGGCTGGCAGGAGGCCTGGGGGCCCAGGATGATCGGCAGCAGCCGCCAGCCGATCGCCAGCTGCCGGCTGATCCACGCCGGCGTCAGGTTGGGCTGGCTGCGGCAGGCGCGCGAGTCGCCGGAGATGTAGATGCCCACGGCCTGGTAGGGCGAGTGCAGCCACCAGCGGTTCATCGACTTCTGGGTGGGCGCCAGGCACTGGTCGAAACCGAACCCGGTGAAGTTGCCGGGCGTGACCGGGTTGGCGGCGCGGGCGGCGGTGGGCGCTGCCACCGCTGCGGCTGCGGGGGCCGATGCGGGGGCGGCCGCGGTGCTCGGCGCGGCCATCAGGCCGGCGGCCAGGGCGAGTGCGGCCAGGGGGGTGGCCAGGGGAAGGCGGGGCATGGCGGGGCTCCAGGGGAAGGGGGGCGTGCCGTCGAACCGTCACCCTAACCTCACCAGTCACACCCGTCACAGCGATCGACGTGAACTACAGGCCTGTACTTCACGAGCGCCCGACCGGGGCGGACGCGCGCGGGCCGCCGTCGGTGGCGGTCGGTAGATTGCGGCCCGTGCCCGAGACCCGCGAGACCACCGAGGCGCCGCGCCTCGACACCGTCGCCGTCGCCGCCCAGGACCCGGGTCGCGAGCAGCCCTGGGCCGACCTCGGGCTCAAGGCCGACGAGTACGAGCAGATCCGCGAGATCCTCGGCCGCCGACCCACCAGCAGCGAGCTGGCGATGTACAGCGTCATGTGGAGCGAGCACTGCTCCTACAAGAGCTCCAAGGTGCACCTCAAGCAGTTCGGCGAGCTCAGCCAGGAGACCCCGGCGGGCAAGATGCTGGCCGGCATCGGCGAGAACGCCGGCGTCATCGACATCGGCCAGGGCTATGCCGTCACCTTCAAGGTGGAGAGCCACAACCACCCCAGCTACGTGGAGCCCTACCAGGGCGCCGCCACCGGCGTCGGCGGCATCGTGCGCGACATCCTGGCCATGGGTGCGCGGCCCGTCGCCGTCATGGACCCGCTGCGCTTCGGCCCCCTCGAGGCCGACGACACCCAGCGCGTGCTGCCCGGGATCGTGGCCGGCGTGGGCGGCTACGGCAACTGCCTGGGCCTGCCCAACATCGGCGGTGAGGCCGTCTTCGACAGCACCTACCTGGGCAACCCGCTGGTCAACGCGCTCTGCGTGGGCGTGCTGCGCCACGAGGACCTCCACCTCGCCAAGGCCTCCGGCACCGGCAACCAGGTGATCCTCTACGGCGCCCGCACCGGCGGCGACGGCATCGGCGGCGTCTCGGTGCTGGCCTCGGAGACCTTCGACGAGACCGGTCCCGCCAAGCGCCCCAGCGTGCAGGTGGGCGACCCCTTCATGGAGAAGCTGCTCATCGAGTGCACCCTCGAGCTCTTCGCCGCCGGCGTCGTCGCCGGCATCCAGGACCTCGGCGGCGCCGGCCTCTCCTGCGCCACCTCCGAGCTCGCCAGCGCCGGCGACGGCGGGATGCACGTCGAGCTCGACCGGGTGCCGCTGCGCGACTCCACGCTCGCGCCCGAGGAGATCCTGATGAGCGAGAGCCAGGAGCGGATGATGGCCGTCGTCGAGCCCGACGACGTCGCCGCGTTCCTGGCCATCTGCGCCAAGTGGGAGGTCGACGCCACCGTGGTCGGCGAGGTCACCGACTCCGGCCGCCTGCAGATCGACTGGCACGGCGAGCGCGTCGTCGACGTGCCCCCGCGCTCGGTGGCCCACGACGGCCCCACCTACGAGCGCCCCTACGCCCGCCCCGAGTGGCAGGACGCGCTGCAGGCCGACCGTGCCGAGGCGCTGCCCCGGCCCGCCGTCGAGGACCTGCGCGGGCTGCTGCTGCGCATGGTCGGCTCACCCAACCTGTGCGACAAGTCGTGGATCACCGACCAGTACGACCGCTACGTGCGCGGCGACACGGTGCTCTCCCAGCCCAGCGACTCCGGCATGGTGCGCGTCGACGCCGAGAGCGGCCTGGGCGTCGCCGTCAGCACCGACTGCAACGGCCGCTTCGCCAAGCTCGACCCCTACGCCGGCGCCCAGCTGGCGCTCGCCGAGAGCTACCGCAACGTCGCCACCGGCGGCGCGGTGCCCGTCGCCATCAGCGACTGCCTCAACTTCGGCTCGCCCGAGGACCCCGCCGTCATGTGGCAGTTCGCCGAGGCCTGCCGCGGTCTCAAGGACGCCTGCGCCACCCTGGGCGTCCCGGTCACCGGCGGCAACGTCAGCCTCTACAACCAGACCGGCGAGACGGCGATCCTGCCCACCCCCGTGGTGGCGGTGCTCGGCGTGGTCGAGGACGTCACCCGTCGCACCCCCACCGGCTTCGTCGCCGACGGCGAGGCGGTGCTGCTGCTCGGCGCCACGCGCGAGGAGCTCTCCGGCTCGGAGTGGGCGCACGTCGTGCACGACCACCTGGGTGGCACCCCGCCGATGGTCGACCTCGAGGCCGAGCGCTCGCTGGCCGCCCTGCTGCACGAGGGGGTCGGCCTGCTCACCAGCGCCCACGACCTCTCCGACGGCGGCCTGGCCCAGGCGCTGGCCGAGTCGTGCCTGCGCCGCGGCATCGGCACCCGGGTGGCGCTCGAGGGCGTCGCGCAGGACCCCTTCGTCGCGCTGTTCTCCGAGTCCACCGCGCGGGCCCTGGTCACCGTGCCCGAGGCCGACGTCGAGCAGGCGCGCGCGCTCGCCGAGCGCCACGGCGTCCCGGTCACCGTGCTGGGCAGCACCGGCGGCACCGACCTCGAGGTCGACGGCGTCCTGCAGATCGACCTCACCCTGCTGCGCGACGCCTGGACGGCGACGCTGCCGAGTGTCCTGGGCTGATCGGGTCCGAGCTCACGCGGACCCGATCGTCAGCCGAGCTCGTCGAGCACAGCGAGCGTCTGCGCCCACGCCTCCGAGTCGGGGTCGATGACCACGAAGTGGTCGCCGGCCACCTCCACCAACGTGGCCTCGGCACCGGCCTCCTGGGCGCGGGCCACGTAGGAGCCCGACTGGGAGAGCGGCACGTTGGTGTCGGCGGTGCCGTGCACGCACCAGACGGGCACGTCGAGGGGGATCTGCTGGGCGGGGTCGTAGGCGGCGTCGGCCTCGGTGGGGGCGTGGCCGAGCAGCGCGGCGGCCGCACCGCCGCCGAGCCCGGCCTCCTCGGAGGCGCGCAGGTCGAGCACGCCGGCCTGCGAGACCACCGCGGTCACGGGCAGGCCGCCGGCCCACCGCTGGTCGCGCAGGCGGCCCGCGGCCCAGGCGGCGAGGTGGCCGCCCGCGGAGTGCCCGAGCGTGACGACGGGCGCGGTCGCGAGGTCCAGGCCGCCGAGCCGCAGGTCGCGCAGGGCGTCGATGCCGGCCGCGACGTCGTCGAAGGTGGCCGGCGTGCCGCCGCCGTTGCCGATCCGGCGGTACTCCAGGTTCCACGCCGCCCAGCCCTCCGCGGCCAGGCTGACGGCGAGGGGCCGGCCCAGGCTCGCGTCGTACTCGGCGCGCCAGAAGCCCCCGTGGATCACGACGACGACGCCGCGCGGCGCCCCGACCGAGGCGTCGGGCAGGTAGAGCTCTCCGTACTGGCTGGGGTCCTCGCCGTAGGCGATGCGGCCCTCCCCGGGGGCGTCGGGTTCGCGCACGGACCCATCCTGCCCCGGGACGGCCGGTGCGCACGCCGCGGCCGCGGCCGCGAGGACCCCGAGAGCGGGCAGGCCGAGCAGGGTGCGTCGCTTCACCAGGAGGGTTCGCCACCGAGCGCCGCGCGGATGGGAGAGCCGGTCCCCACATCCCGGCTCAGTCGTCGCGGGCGCTGCCCCGACCGCGCTTGGTCTCGCCGCGGCGCTTCTTGGCCGCGAGCCGCCGCTCCTGCGACCCGCGCGTGGGGCGGGTCGGTCGGCGACGCGGCGGGGGCGGCGCGGCGGCGTCGCGCAGCACCGAGGCCAGCCGCTCGCGGGCGGCCCGCCGGTTGGCCAGCTGGGTGCGGTGCTCGCTGGCGGCCAGGGTCAGGACGCCGTCGACCAGCCGGCGCTCGAGGCGGTCCAGCAGCCGTGCCCGCAGGTCGTCGGGCACCGCGGGCGAGCGGGCGACGTCGAAGGAGAGCTCGACGCGGCTGTCGGCGGTGTTGACCCCCTGCCCGCCCGGCCCCGAGGAGCGGGAGAACCGCTCGGTCAGCTCGCCCGGTGGGATTCGCAGCCGCGAGGTGACGACCAGCTCCTCGCCGGTGCTCACGGCAGGGCGACGTCGCCGCGGGCCTCGACGCTCAGCGTGTCGGGGGCGTCGATCACGCCACGCGCGAGCTCGCGGGTGAGCTCGATGCGGCGACCCACGCTGATCTGCCCGGGCACGCGCCCACGCACCTCGAAGGTGAGGAAGTCGGTGACGGTCGCAGGCCCTCGCTCGGCGGTGTCGACCTCGAGCGGGCGCTCGCCGCCGAGGCGGGTGGTGCTGCGGCTGGAGGCGACGGCGTAGGTGGCCGAGGAGAGCCCGTCGGCGCCGGGGAGCAGGTAGCCCTCGAGGGTGGAGGTGACGCCGACGACGGCGAACGAGGTGCCCTCCTCGGCCCAGGCGCCCTGGCGGAACGGCGTGACGAGCGGGTTGGTGACGGTGCAGTAGAAGTACAGCTGCCCCAGCGGGGCGTCGTCGGGGGCCCAGTCGCGATCGGGGCACTCCCGGGTGCGCACCTCGAAGCCCTGCAGGGGGTAGAGGCCCTGGGCGACGCCGGACTCGCGCTCGCCGGTGCGCAGGTCGAGGGTCTGCGTGACGCCCGCGTAGGCCAGCTCCAGCTCGAGGTCCTGCCCGTCGCCGGCCACCGCCACGTAGAACTCGTCCTCGTCGGAGGCGCTGCGGTCCTCGGCGGGCGGCACCAGGGGGTAGCGCTCGCCCTCGGCCACCAGCGTGACGCCGAGCTCCTGCGGCGCCCCGAACACCGAGGCAGCGGCGTCGAGCACGTCGGTGAGGTAGCGCCAGGTGAGCGGCACCAGCACCGAGCCCTCCGGGGCGACGACGGCCTCCCGGGCGCGGGTGGCGTCGCCCTCGACCTGTGCGGTCGGCTCGCCGGCCCGGACCTCGAGCCGGCCGGTGGGCACCACCAGGAAGGGGGTGCGACCGGTGGACTCCACCTCCAGCTGGCGCGCGACCACCACCTCGCCGGCCTCGACGGTGCGCGGGCCGGTCTCCTCCTGGGGGCTGCACGCCGTCAGGAGTGCCGTGGCCACGGCCGGGACGAGCGCGAGGACGAGCGCACCGCGTCGTCGGGGGTGGGGGGAGCGCAGCACGCGCCCCATCCTTCCGCACCGGGGAGTGATGCGGCGGATCATCCTGGATTCATCGCAGCAGCTGGATCTTCTGCCACACGTTGCGCGACATCGAGCTGGTCACGGTCTCGATGGTGCTGACGGTCTGCAGCACCACCTGGTCCTGGCTCTGCTCGGCGCACAGCGCCGCGGTCTTGCCCACCAGGCTGAACAGCTCCGAGCAGTAGTCCAGGTAGGCCTCCATCTGCGCGCGGTCCAGGTCGACCTCCACGCTCGCGGGGCTGGGGCGGAAGTCGCTGCGCAGCCGCTCGGGGTCCTTGGTGAGCTGGTGCATGTCGATCACGTGGGCCAGCGAGCGCAGCCGGTGCAGCTGGCGCAGCAGCCGCTCGCGCTGCAGCCGCTCGGGCACCGACCACAGGAACCAGGCGGCCAGCCCGGCGAAGACCAGGTCGTTGATGACCGACTCGAGCAGGGGTAGCCAGTCCAGCGTCTCTTCCGGTCCGCGCCGCGAGAGCGCCTCGCCGGTGGCGAGCACCAGGAGGACGACGGTGGCCGCCACCACCGCCGCCATCAGGACGCGCGAGGCCCAGCGCGCGACGCGTCGGCCGACGCGTGCCTCGCCCGCGGCCTGCTCGACGTCGGAGACCAGCACCCGCAGCTGGGCGGCGACGCGCAGCAGCCCGCGCTGCGGGAAGCGCGCCGCGATGCGCTCCTCGAGCCGGGTGACCGTGGCCAGCACCGGGTCGGCGCGCAGCCGGTCGAAGCCGCTGCTCGCCCCCGCGCCGGTGGTCACGGGGGCGAGCGTAGTGGCGCCGAGCCGCGCGGCGGCTCAGCTGCGGCGGTTGATGGTGCGCAGACCGACGACGAGCCCGAGCGCCGCCACCAGCAGGGCAGCACCCGCGCCCGCCGCCAGCTCACCCGCGGGGAAGGTGCCGGCGAACAGGGCCCGCTCGGCCCCGACGATGTAGGTGAGCGGGTTGAGGTCGGAGGCCACCTGGATCCACCGCGGGCCGTCGTCGACCGGCAGCAGCACGCCGGCCAGGAGCAGCAGCGGGAAGATGAGCGTCTGCTGCACCGTCCAGAAGAGCCAGTCCTGGCCCTCCGAGACCAGCGCCAGGGCGAACGAGAGGGCGCCCACGCCGACGGCGAACACCGCCAGCATCAGCGCCCCCACCAGCACGCCGGCCAGGTGCAGGTCGAAGCCGAACGGGGTCACCACCGCCACGATCAGCGCGGCCTGCGCCAGCACCGGCACGACCTCCTTCAGGGCGCGACCCACCAGCAGCGAGGTGCGGCTGAGCGGCGAGACGAGCAGCCGCTCGTGCGAGCCCGAGGTGATCTCGAGGGTCAGGTTGGAGCCGGTCATCGAGGCGCCCATGAGCGCGGTCATCGCGATGATTCCGGGCACGAACCACTGCAGCGCCGAGCCGCCCTCGACCTCGGGCAGGAGCGGGGCGAACAGCGCGAGGAAGACCAGCGGCTGCACCATCGCGAACAGCAGCGAGACCGGCTCGCGGAGCACCGGGCGCAGCTCGCGCGTCATCACCAGCCAGGTGTCGGTGAGCACCCCGGGGGTGCTGTCGGTGCGGATGCTCTCGGTGGTGGTGCTCATGCGGCTGCTCCCTCGGTGGCGGTGGCGGTGGCGGTGGCGGTGGTCGTGGCGGGGTCGGTGGTCTGCTCGCTCTCGCGCAGGCTGCGGCCGGTCAGCTGCAGGAAGACGTCGTCGAGGGTGGGGCCGGCCACCTCCAGGCGAGCGACGGCGGCGCCGGCCGCGGCGAGGTCGGCGACCAGGCCGGGGGCCAGGTCGCGGCCGTGCGGCACCCGCAGCACCAGGCGGGCGCCGTCCAGCGCGACCGTGGCGCCGGGCAGTCGCCCCGCGCGCTCGGCCGCCGTCGTGGCCTGCCCCGGGGAGTCGAAGCCCAGGGTCACGAGGTCGCCGAGCCCGGACTTGAGCCGGTGCGCGCTGTCGTCGGCGATCACCCGCCCGTGGTCGATCACCACCACCCGGTCGGCGATGGCGTCGGCCTCCTCCAGGTAGTGGGTGGTGAGCACGATCGTGGTGCCGAGGTCGCGGTTGAGCCGCACCACCTGCTCCTGCAGGTTGGCCCGGTTCTGCGGGTCGAGCCCGGTGCTCGGCTCGTCGAGGAACAGCAGCCGGGGCCGGTGCACGAGGCCGATGGCGACGTCGAGGCGACGGCGCTGGCCGCCCGAGAGCGTGGCGACCGGGCGGTCGGCGTGCTCGGCGAGGTCGAAGGCCTCCAGCAGCTCGCCGGCACGCCGCGACGCCTCGCTGCGGGTCAGGCCGTGGGCGCGACCCTGCGCGACCACCTCGTCGCGCCCGCGCTGCTGGGGGCCGGCGGCGTTGCCCTGGCCGACGAAGCCGATGGCGTGACGCACCTGCCGGTGCTGGCCGACGACGTCGAAGCCGGCGACCTGCGCCGAGCCCGACGTGGGCGGCAGGAGGGTGGTGAGCATGCGCAGGGTGGTGGACTTGCCGGCGCCGTTGGGGCCGAGGAAGGCCACCAGCTCGCCGTCCGCCACCTCGAGGTCGAGGCCGCGCACGGCCTCCACCGGGGTGCCGTGCTGCGAGTAGGTCTTGGTGAGGGCGGAGGTCCGGATCGCCGGACCGGGCTGGGGTGCGTGTCGGGTCATGACGAGGACTCTTCCGGCCCCAGCGGTCAGGTCCTGGCCACAATCGGACCTAGTCTCGGACCATGTCCACCAGCGCCCGGATGCTCTCGCTGCTCTCGCTCCTGCAGACCCACCGCTACTGGCCCGGCGAGGAGCTGTCCTCGCGGCTCGAGGTGAGCCCTCGCACGCTGCGGCGCGACATCGAGCGACTGCGCGACCTCGGCTACCACGTGGACTCCTCCCGCGGCGTCGCCGGCGGCTACCAGCTGCGCGCCGGGGGCCAGCTTCCCCCGCTGCTGCTGGAGGACGACGAGGCCGTGGCGATCGCCGCCGGCCTGCACTCCGCGGCGGCCGGCTCGGTGGGTGGCCTCGAGGAGAGCTCGGTGCAGGCGCTCACGAAGGTGATGGGCATGCTGCCGCCGCGGCTGCGACGCCGGATGGACGCCGTCGCCTCCCAGACCGAGACGCCTGCGCCGTGGGCGGACGGACCCCGGATCGGAGCCGACCTGCTCACCTCGCTCGCCCAGGCCTGCCGCGACGACGAGCTCGCCCGCTTCGGCTACTCCGGCCGTGACGCCGAGCCCACCCAGCGTCGCGTCGAGCCCCACCGCCTGGTCTCGCTGGGCCGGCGCTGGTACCTGGTGGCCTACGACCGTGACCGCGGCGACTGGCGCTCCTTCCGGCTCGACCGGATCGGCGAGCTCACCCTCACCGGCGAGCGGTTCCGCCCCCGCGAGCTGCCGGCCCCCGACGCCCTCACCTTCGTGCGCTCCGGCTTCACCCAGCGCCCCCAGCGGTACGCCGTCTCGGCGCTGGTGCACGCGCCCGCGGAGCAGGTGCGCGCCGCGCTCGGCCACTGGGGCGAGGTCGAGCCCGAGGGAGAGCAGCGCTCCCGCATGCACCTCAACGTCGACTCCCTGCACTGGCCGGTGATGGTGCTCGCGCACGTCGGCGCCCACTGCACCGAGGTCGAGCCCGTCGAGCTGCGTGACGAGCTGGCCCGGGTGTCCCGGCAGTTCGCGGGGATCGTGGGTGGGTGATGGTGTCTTCGGCTCGGTGCATGTGGTGGGTGTGCCCGCGCCGGTAGCACGGCCGGTCTCACCGTCAAGGACCTCACTTCGTTCGGCCGCTTCGCGGTCGGCTCCGCCGATCCGTTGACGGCGAGCCTCGTCGGCCGTGCTGATGGCCGGCACTGGGGCGGCGGCAAGCCGCCGCCCTCCAGGCGCGGGCCCTCCGGGCCCGCCCCTGTCCCAGCGGGTGGGACGGACCGGGGACTTGTCGGCCAAGGCCAATGCTTGTCGGCCAACGCGTTGGCCGACAAGTTCCACAACAGGCCGACAAGTCCCCGGCTGATCCCGCATCCCGAGACACACCACCCGATGGGGGCTCGGTGCGGGCCCAACGCCAGCCCGAGGACAACAACCCGCTGAGAGCACTCAGTCCGGAGCCGGCCCCGGCTGGCAGTGGGGGCACCAGTAGGTGACCCGGCGGTCGCGGTCGTTGGGCACCTCGTCGCGGCGCTCGATGCCGGTGCCGCACCGGCGGCAGGGGCGGTGGCGGCGGCCGTAGACCCAGTGGTCCTGGCCAGGACGGGCGTTGCCGGTGGTCACCTGGTAGGCGCCGGGGGTGTGGGCGGAGTGCCGCAGGAAGCGGGCGGCGCGGTCGACGACCTTGGGCAGGTCGGTCTCGCCGACGGGGCGCCACGGGTTGATGCCCAGCACGAAGGCGAGCTCGTTGACCCACAGGTTGCCCAGGCCCGCCACCAGCGTCTGGTCCAGCAGCGCCGAGACGAAGGGGCGGTCGGGGTCGGTGCCGAGACGGCGCACGGCCTCGGCGGCGTCCCAGTCCTGGCGCAGCGGGTCGGGGCCGAGGTGGCCCACCAGCCTGTCCTCCTGGGTGGTGGCCACGAGGTCCAGCTGGTGCAGGCGCAGTCCCCAGGCGGTGCCGGCGGCGGTCTCGAGCACCAGCCGCACGTCCTTCATCATCCGCGCGGGCAGCCGTCGGCCGGGGCCGGTGGCGGTCCACTCGCCGTCCATGAGCAGGTGGCTGTGCAGCGTGATGCCCTCGCTGAACCGGGTCAGCAGGTGCTTGCCGTGGGTGGCGTGGCCGAGCACCGTGCGCCCCGACAGGTCGCGGGTGGCCAGCTGCGGCACGCGGAAGTCCGAGCGCACCACCTCGCGGCCGCGCAGCGCCCGGTCGAGCTTGCGCGCCAGCAGGAACACGGTGTCGCCTTCGGGCACGTCGGCCAGCGTAGGCTCCCGCCGTGCCTGCCCGTCTGCGACCCGCACCGGCGGCCGAGGTCGCCGCAGCCCTGGCCCGCGCCGAGGCCGCCGTCCACGCGGGGGACGCCGCGGAGCGCGCCGACCTCAAGCTGCTCACCAAGCACTACCTCGCGGTGCTGGAGGAGCGGGCGCCCGGCCACTCCGTGGAGGTGCGGGTGCCCCCGTTCGCCGCGGTGCAGGTGGTGCCCGGCGTGCGGCACACGCGCGGCACCCCGCCGGCGGTCGTCGAGACCGACGCCGCCACGTGGATCGCGCTCGCCAGCGGCGCCCTGACCTGGGCGCAGGCGGAGGCCGACGGGCGCGTGCGGGCCTCGGGGGAGCGGGCCGACCTGAGCCCCTACCTGCCGCTCACCGCTGGGTAGGTTGGCGGGCATGAGCCAGCCGACCCACCATGACCACCTCGAGGCCGCCGCCATCCGCCAGCGCGTCCAGGAGCTGATGCCCGGCATCCGCGCCGACCTCGAGGACCTGGTGCGCATCGAGTCGGTGAGCGCCGACCCGGAGCGCGCCGCCGAGGTGCAGCGCAGCGCCGAGGCCGTCGCCGCGCTCGTGCGCGCCGAAGGCTTCGACGACGTCGAGATCGTCAGCGCCCGCGCCGACGGCGGCGCCCCCGCCGTCATCGCCCACAAGCCGGGGCCGGCGGGCTCGCCCACCGTGCTGCTCTACGCCCACCACGACGTGCAGCCCGAGAACGACCACGCCGACTGGGACAGCCCGCCGTTCGAGCCCACCGAGCGCGGGGAGCGCCTCTACGCCCGCGGCGCCGCCGACGACAAGGCCGGCATCGCCGCCCACCTCGGGGCGTTGCGGGTCTTCGGCGACGACCTGCCGGTCGGCGTGACGCTGTTCGTCGAGGGTGAGGAGGAAGTGGGGTCCGAGACGTTGCCCGACCTGCTGGCCGCCCACCGCGAGCGCCTGCGCGCCGACGTGATCGTGATCGCCGACTCCGGCAACTGGGACATCGGCGTCCCGGCCCTCACCACCAGCCTGCGCGGGTTGGTGCGCGTCGACGTCGAGGTGCGCACGCTCACCCACGCGGTGCACTCCGGCATGTGGGGCGGGCTGGTGCCCGACGCGCTGATCGCGCTGAGCCGGTTGATCGCCAGCCTGCACGACGACGACGGTGCGGTCGCCGTGGCCGGGCTGCACCGCGGCCCCGCGGCCGACGTCGAGTACCCCGAGGAGCGGCTGCGCGCCGAGTCCGGGGCGACCGCCGGCGTGCAGTGGATCGGCGAGGGGTCGGCCGTCGAGCGGCTGTGGACCCAGCCCGCGCTGAGCATCACCGGGCTCGACGCCCCGCAGGTCGCGGGGGCGAGCAACACCCTGGTGCCGGCGGCCCGGGCCCGGATCAGCATGCGCATCGCGCCCGGCGACACCACCGCCAACGCGCTGGCGCGCCTGCAGGAGCACCTCGAGCAGCACGTGCCCTGGGGAGCCGAGCTCACCGTCACCGTCGTCGACACCGGCGAGGCCACCCAGATCGACGCCACCGGCCCCGCCTACGACGCCGCCCGCCAGGCCTTCACCGAGGCCTGGGACGGCACGGCTCCGGTCGACATGGGGGTGGGGGGCTCGATCCCGTTCATCGCCGAGTTCCTCGAGGCCTTCCCCGAGGCCAGCGTCCTGGTGACCGGCGTCGAGGACCCCGACACCCGCGCCCACGGTGCGAACGAGGGTCTGCACCTGGCCGAGTTCGAGCGCGTGGTGGTGGCCGAGGCCCTGCTGCTGCGCAACGTGGCCGCGGCCCTGGGCTGAGCCGGGAGGGTCGGCGGGTGCGGGCGCAGACACGGGAGTTCCTCGCCGAGCACCGTCGCGCCCGCGTGGTGCCGATCGCCCACCACCTGGTCGACGTGATCGTCGAGGAGAACCGCGGCTACCGCGACCTCCCGGTGGTCACCCGGGCGGACCTGCTGCGCTCCTGCCTGGCCAACGTGGCCCGGTTGCTGGAGCTGCTCGCCGAGGCCGCGGACACCGGGCGGCTGCGCGACGGCGGCGACCCCGCCTACGACGCGGCCCGCGAGACCGGGCAGCGCCGCGCCGAGCAGGGCTTCCCCCTCGACGACGTGCTGCGCTCCTTCCGGATGGGCGGCCGGCTGATCTGGGCCGACCTCGTGGCCCAGGCTCCCGCGGTGCTCGACTCCGCCGACGTGCTCGACATCGGCACCGCCCTGTGGGAGGTCGTCGACCGCACCTCGGCGGAGGTGGCCACCTCCTACCACCGCCACGAGCGGGCGGCGGTCGACGCCGACGCCCAGCAGCGCGCCGAGCTGTGGGAGGGGCTGCTGACCGGTCGGGCGCGCGAGCCGGCCTTCGCCCACCTCGCGGCCCGGGTGCTCGACCTGCCGGTGAGCGGTGACTACCTGGTGGTGAGCGGCACCGAGCTCGAGCTGCTGCGGGCCGAGCGCTCCACCGGCGCGGCGGCCTCGCGCTGGGTGCGGCGCACCGACGGCGTCGTCGGGCTGGTCGCGCTGCGCGAGAGCGACCCCGCCCCGGTGCTGCGAGCGCTGGCCCACGAGGCCGAGGCCTCCGGGTGCGTGCTCGGCGTCTCGACGGTGGTGGCCGGGCTCTCGCGGGTCGACGACGGCGTCGGGCAGGCGCAGCTGGCCCTGCGCGCCCGGGACGGCCGTCCCGGGCTGGCCACGTTCGACGAGCAGCTGCCCGAGGCCCTGCTGCTGAGCTCGCCCGTGGTCACCCGGCGGCTGGTCGCGGTCTGGCTCTCGCCCGTGCTCGAGCTGGGCGGCAGCGAGAGCGGCGTCCTGATCGACACCCTGGCGGCGTGGGTGGCGAGCGGGGGGTCGGTCACCGCGACGGCGACCGCGGTGCCCTGCCACCGCAACACGGTGATGAACCGGCTGCGGCGCGTGGAGGGGCTGCTGGCGCTCCCCTTGCTGGACCGGGCGCCGCCGGTCGAGCTGGCGCTGGCACTGCGCGCCGTCAGGCTCGGGCCCCAACCATGAGCCAACCCTGAACCAACCCTCGACGACCGCCGGATTCGCACAACCGAGTGTCGCGTAGAGCGCGACAACGGCCGAGGTGCCCCGGAGGTTACTGTGCATTCTGCACAGTAACCGTGGTCACGTTGTGGGCGTCACACCCCTTCGGTGCGCACGTGGCGGCTGTCACGCTCGGAGGTACGTCACGGTGAACGCCGTCCCTCGGGCTCCCGCTCGGCATCGTGGCGCGAAGGGGTGCCGCCATGACAGTCCTGGACCAGAACCACCACGCCGCCGACGACGACGGCTCGCGCGCACGACCGAGTGGTCTGCCGCGTCGCAGCTTCCTGGGGTACGTGATCGGCGGCAGCACGCTGATCGCCGCCGCCGACATGGCGCTGGGCGCCTCGCCGGCCAGCGCGATCCCCAGCGCGCCGAGCATCCCCGAGCTCTACGACCTCAACGACTTCCTCACCGACGCCGCCCGGCCCACCGCGAACCTGATCAAGATCGTGATCGAGGAGGACGGCACCGCCTCCTTCGCGCTGCCGCGCTCCGAGAACGGCCAGGGCATCGTCACCTCCACCGCGATGATCATCGCCGAGGAGCTCGAGCTGCCGGTCGAGAAGGTCAACGTCACCCTCGCCGACGCCCGCCCCGAGCTGCTGTTCAACCAGCTCACGGGCGGCTCCAACACGACCATCTCGACCTACACCCCGATCCGCGTCGCCGCGGCCATCGCCAAGGGCGCGCTGCTCGAGGCCGCCTCCAACCTGCTCGGCGACGAGGTCGACAAGCTCGTCGCCAAGGGTGGCGTGATCCAGGGGCTCACCAAGTCGCTCACCTACGGCGAGCTGGCCCGCGAGGCCGCGAGTGCCACCACCCAGCGCCGCGAGGTCGAGCTCAAGGAGTCCGGCTTCCGCGTGATCGGCACCGGGCAGCGCCGCACCGACGCCCTCGCGGCCGTCACCGGCGCGAAGGAGTACGCCACCGACCTCGACGTCGCCGACGCGCTCCCGACCATGGTCTGCCGCGCCCCCACGCTCAACGGCACCGTCCGCAACCTGGTGAACGGCCGCGCCATCCTGGAGATGCCCGGTGTCACCGACGTCGCCATCGTCGACACCGGCGTGGCGGTGCGTGCGCGCACCTTCGGTCAGTGCATCGACGCCGTCCGCGCGATGCAGGTGGAGTGGAACGACGGACCGGTCGCCGGCCTCTCGGACCAGGACATCCTCGACAACCTCAAGAAGGCCGAGGTGGCCCTGCCCAGCAACAAGCAGCTGGGCCTGGACAAGCTGGGTCTGGACAAGCTCGGCCTGGTCAAGACGATCGACGCCGACTTCACCTTCTACTTCCGCAGCAACTCCGCGATGGACACCAACTCCGCCATCGCCGACGTGCGTGCCGACTCCGCCGAGATCTGGGCCGGCCTGAAGTCCCCGGTCACCGCCCAGGCGCGCATCGCCGAGGCTGTCGGCCTGCCGCAGGACAAGGTGACGGTGCACGTCACCCAGGGCGGTGGCTCCTTCGGTCGCCGCCTGTTCTTCGACGCCGCGCTCGAGGCCGCCAAGATCAGCAAGGCCATGGGCAAGCCGGTCAAGCTCATGTGGCACCGTGCCGACGACGCCCGCGTGGGTCGCGGCCACCCGATGGCCACCAGCAAGATCAAGGCCGTCTACGCCGGCAAGGAGGTCCTCGCGCTCACGCAGGGTCACACCAGCGTCGAGACCGACTACCGCCACGGCCTGGGTGACCTGATCAGCGCCAACGTGGCGAGCCTGCCCACCGGCCTGGGCAACCTGGGGTTCGCGGAGACGATCTTCGCGCTGACCCAGGAGGTGCCCTACAACTTCGGCGCCGTCGTGCAGACGCTCACCGAGACCGACGACCGGTTCAACACGGCCTCGATGCGCAACATCTACTCGCCCGACGTACGCACCGCCAACGAGCTGGTCGTCGACCAGCTGGCCAAGGCCATGGGGGAGGACCCCTTCGAGTTCCGGCGCCGCACCCTGCGCGACGAGCGCACGCTCGCGGTCCTCGAGAAGGTCGCCGAGGTCGGCGACTGGGGCCGCCGGCTGCCCGCCGGCACCGCCCAGGGCATCGCGATCCACAAGGAGTACAAGGGCTCCAGCGCCTGCCTGGTCGAGATCGACTGCCGCCCCGAGACGGTCAACCGTCCGATCCGCGAGGGTGTCACCGGCCCGCGCGTCACCCGCGTGGTCTTCGCCATCGACGTCGGCCTGCCGATCAACCCGCTCGGCCTGGAGGCCCAGATGCAGGGCGGCATCAACGACGGCATCGCCCAGGCGCTGACCTCCAGCATGCACCTGGAGAACGGTCACTTCGTCGAGGCCAGCTGGGACAACTACTTCTACACGCGGCAGTGGAACACGCCGCCGGTCGTCGACGTGATCATCATGCCGGAGACCACCGGCGTCCCCGGTGGCGCCGGCGAGGCCGGCGTCGCCGCCTCGATGGCCGCGGTGGCGTGCGCCTACGCCCGGGCTACCGGCGAGGTGCCGACCTACTTCCCGATCAACCACAAGGCCGAGCGGCCCTTCGAGGTCAAGTCCTACGAGCCGCCGCTGCCCGCATCGCCCACCAACGGGCTCAAGCTGACCTTCTGACCGCCCGCCCACCACGACCACAGAGCAACTGAGCAACGGAGACTCCCATGCCCATGCAGAGCTTCATCGTGAACGGCGAGCGTGTCGAGGTCGACGTCGAGGACGACGTCCGCGTGCTGTGGGTGCTGCGCGACATCCTCGGGGTCAAGGGCCCCAAGTACGGGTGCGGCATCAACGTGTGCAAGGCCTGCACCTCGCACGTCAACGGCAAGGCGTTCAACCCCTGCGCCGTCCCGGTGGGCGACCTCGCCGAGGACGACGAGATCACCACCATCGAGGGACTGGCCGACACCGTCGAGGGTGACGGCCTGCACCCGATGCAGGAGGCCTGGCTCGACCGCGACGTCGCGCAGTGCGGCTACTGCCAGCCCGGCCAGATCATGGCGGCCGTGGCGCTGGTCCGCAAGGCCAAGGAGGAGGGCCGCCAGGTCACCCTCGGCGACATCGAGGGCCTGCGCAACATCTGCCGCTGCGGCACCTACACCCGCATCCGCGAGGCGATCGAGCAGGGCGCCCGCGCCATGTGAGTGCCCCCGCCCCGACCACCGACCGCCCCGGAGCCCACGGCTCCGGGGCGTTCGTCGTCCACGGAGCGTCTATTCGGCTAAAGACAAGTGATCTTGTAGAGTCACTCCGGTGAGTGACAGCGCACCCGGCCCCGTGACCAGTCCCGCGACCTACCGCGTCAGCGTGGTGGGCGGCGGCGCGAGCGGCGTGCTCACCGCCATCAACCTCCTGGCAGCCGACCGCGAGCACCGGCTGCGCGTGACGGTCCACGAGGCCACCGGCATCCTCGGCCGCGG
This sequence comes from Nocardioides nanhaiensis, assembly GCF_039542785.1. Classification (NCBI taxonomy): domain Bacteria; kingdom Bacillati; phylum Actinomycetota; class Actinomycetes; order Propionibacteriales; family Nocardioidaceae; genus Nocardioides; species Nocardioides nanhaiensis. The sequence continues at coordinate 819,035 of NZ_BAABIM010000002.1, read as the reverse complement.
GATCGCCTACGGCACCTCCGACCCCCGGCACCTGCTCAACGTCCGGGCGCGACACATGAGCGCCTTCCCCGACGTGCCCTCCGACCTGCTCGACTGGGCCTCCCGGACCGGCCGCGACGTGCACCCGCAGGGGTTCCTGCCGCGCCGCGATTACGCCGCCTACCTGCAGGACACCCTCGCCACCGTGGCCGACCACCGGCTCACCGTGCGCGCCGGACGGGTCGAGGACCTCCAGGAGGTGGCCGGCGGCGGCTACGCGGTGCACGCTCCCGGTGGGCCGCAGGAGTCCTGCGAGGCCGACGCCGTCGTGCTGGCGCACGGCAACCAGCGACCCCGCCCGCTCACCGTCGACGGGGACGAGCTCCCGGCCGCCCCCTGGCACGTCGCCGACCCCTGGGACCTCTCCCGCCTGCACCACCTGCGCCCCGACGCCACCGTCGTCGTGGTGGGCTCCGGGCTCACGGCCGTCGACGCCGTCATCACGCTGCTGACCGACCACCCGCGCCGGCGGGTCGTGATGGTCAGCCGCACCGGCCTGCTGCCCCGCACCCACGTGGCGCAGCTCTCCACCGCGTGGGTGAGCCCCGTCCCGACCGGTCGGCTGACCGCCGACGGCCTCGCCGCGCTCGTGCGCGAGCAGGTGGCCGCGGCGGCCGCGCAGGGCGTCGACTGGCGCGCCGTCGTCGACGGGCTGCGCGCGCCCACCCAGGACCTGTGGAGCCGGCTCGACCTCGCCGAGCGCACCCGCTTCCTGGCCACCTACGCCCGCGAGTGGGACGTGCACCGGCACCGGATGGCGCCCGAGGTGGCGCAGGCGCTCGCCGGCTTCGAGGCCGAGGGTCGGCTGCTGCGCGTGACCGGTCGGCTCAGTGCCGTCGCCGACCGGGGCGAGCGGTGCACGGTCCGCGTCCGTACCGACCACGGCACGGGACCGACGACGGCCGAGGGCGAGCCGGTGCTGGCCGACGCCGTGCTGAACTGCACCGGCCCGCTGACCGACGTGACCCGCTCCGACGACCCGCTGCTGCTGGCGCTGCGCGAGCGCGGCCTGGCGGCCCCGGACCCCCTCTTCCTGGGTCTGGCGTGCACCACCGACGGTCGGCTGACCGACCCCGAGGGTCGGGCCCGCCCCGAGCTGCTCGTGGTCGGTCCGGGGCGCAAGGGGGTCCTGTGGGAGTCCACCGCCATCCCCGAGATCCGTGCCCAGGCAGCCGAGGTCGCCCACGCCCTGGTCGCCCGCGCCGGCCGGACGGTCGGGGTCGGCAGGTGCCGCCCCTACGCGCCGGGCGCCACGGGCGCCGGCGCGGCGCGCAGGTAGAGCCGGAACTCGCTGCCCTTCCCGGGCCGGGAGGAGACCTCCACCCGGCCGCCGTGGCGCCGGGCGATCCGCTGGACGATCGCCAACCCCAGGCCGGTGCCCTTGCGCTCGAGCGCGTGGGGGTCCGCGGCCCGGTAGAACTCGGTGAACAGGTGCGGCAGGTACTCCGGCGCGATGCCGATGCCGTCGTCGCGGCACCAGACGACGACCTCCTCGCCGTGGACCGTCGAACCCAGCTCGACCCGCCCGCCCTCGCGCCCGTACTTGACCGCGTTGGCCAGCAGGTTGCTCAGCGCCCGGTCCAGCTCGGCGGCGTCGCCGCGCACCCACACGTCGTCGGCCAGCGCCGTGCGGATCTCGACACCGGCCAGCTGGGCGGTGGCGCGCTGCAGCTCGACCGCCTCCTGCCCCAGCCGCCCCAGGTCGACGGCGGCGACCGGCGGTGGTGCGGCGGGGTCGCCGACCCGGGAGAGCAGCGTGAGGTCGTTGATGACGCGCTGCAGGCGTGCGGTGCCCCGACCCATCGGGGCCAGGGCGCGGCGCAGGTCGTCGCTGCCGGCACCGGTGGTGCTCAGCAGCTCGAGGTGGCCGACGATCGCGGCCAGGGGGCCGCGCAGCTCGTGGGAGACCGTGGCGATCAGGCTGCTCTTCTCGGCCTCGACGGCGCGCATCTCCGCCGTCAGCCGCTGCTCGCGCGCGAACGAGCTGGCGTTGCGCATGGCGCGCCCGAGGTCGCGCCCGATCTCGAGCGCCATCTCGCTCTCGTTGGGGCTCCAGGTGCGGTCCGGCGAGACGTCGCCCAGCGTGAGCTGACCCGTGCACCGGTCGCGGAAGCCCACCGGCACCAGCAGGGCGCTGCCGATCCCGGCGGCGTCGGTGAAGTGCCGCAGCGCCGCGACCTCCTCGGCGCTCACCGCGGCCCCCTGGACGTCGTCGGGCCGGACCGCCAGCACCCGTTGTGTCGCCCAGAGCCGGGCGCACAGCTCGCGCACGATCCGCACCTCCCGCGCCGAGGCGGGGATGGGGTCGGTGCCCTGCCCGCGGACCCCCGGTCCGTCGGCGTACTCGCGCACCAGCACGGTGGCGACCCGGAAGCCCTCCCGCAGGGCGGTGACGACGGCGGGCACCGAGGCGGTGAGGTCCATCCGGGCGGTCACCCGACGCACCACCTCGCGCGCAGCCTCGGCCAGGCGCACCTGCTCGTCGAGCTGCTGCTGCTCCAGGGAGCCGCGCAGCTCGCGCTCGGCGTGCGCGGCGTAGGCGGTCACCAGCGCGTGGACGGCGACCGCCGTCAGCGGCGTCCCCGGGTCGCCGCTGGCCACGAACAGGCGCGCGCGGACGCCGCCGCTGCGGTCGCGCAGCGGGAGCACGCACAGGTCCGGGGTCAAGCGGGCGGCCGACCCGCCGCCCTCGGCGGTGGTCGGGGCGAGGCGGGCCAGCACCTCCTCCAGCGACGGCGGGCGCGGCGACGCGGGCCCGTCCAGCTCGTCGCACTCCGAGGTGGCGTGGGCCAGCAGCGCGGGCTCGAGCCCGGTGCTGACGACGCCGGCCCGGGCGCGGGGCAGTGCGACCACGAGGCCGTCGACGATCAGGGCCAGCCCCTCCAGCAGCAGGTGGCGCGAGCGCTCCTCGAGCTCGAGGAGCACGTCCTCGGGCGCGGCGGCAGGGAGCACGCCCTCCACGTCACCGCCTCCTCTCGCCGGGCTCGACCGGGTCATGCTACGGCGCTGTCAGGCCGCCGGGAGCCGGACGACGACGGTGGTCCCCCACCCGGGGCGCGAGGAGATCTCGACGGCGCCACCCCACCGCTCGGCCACGCGCTGGACGATCGTGAGGCCGAGCCCGGTGCCCACGGCGGCGCGCACCCGGGGGTGCGGGCTGCGCCAGAACTCGGTGAAGACCTCGGGCAGCTCGTGCTGCTCGATGCCGATCCCGCGGTCGGCCACGGTGAGCTCGACGTGGCTGCCGGGGTGCTCCACGGTGACGCTCACCTTGCCGCCGGGGCGGCTGTAGCCGATGGCGTTGTCCAGCAGCTGCGCCACCACCTGGCGCAGGTCGCGCGTCGTGCCGGGCACGTCCGTGGACCCCGAGCGGGCATCCACGTGCAGCGCGACGCCGTGGTTCTCGGCGCGGGTCGCCACCTCGTCGAGCACCTCGGCCACCACGCCGACGAGGTCGACCGGCCCGGCCTGCTCGCCCCGGCCCACGGGGTCGGCCAGTCGCGCCAGGGTGAGCAGGTCGTCCACCACCCGGCCGAGCCGACGGGTGCCCCGGTCCATGGCCTCGAGGGAGGAGCGGGTGGGGTCGGGCAGCGGGTCGTCGGTCTGGTCGAGCATCTCCAGGTGGCTGGCGATCGCCATCAGCGGTGTCTTGATCTCGTGCGAGACGGTGGCGATGAGCCGGCTCTTGTAGGTGTCGAGCTCGCGCAGCTCCTGGGCCAGCCGCCGCTCCCGCTCGAAGGCGCGGGCGTCGAGGATCGCCGAGCCGAGGTCCCGGCCGATGTCGAGGGCGCCCGCGGACTCCACCGCCGACCACGGTCGACCGCCGGGCTTGCGGGTGAGCGCGAGCATGCCGAAGTACGCCTCGCCGGCACCGAGCGGCGCCACGAGCATCGTCGCCTGCCCGCGCTCGCTCATCTGCTCGACGACGGTCGCGAGGTCCTCCGGCCCCAGGAGCGGGGTCGAGGTGGGGGCCTCGGCGCCGATGACGGCGACGGACTGCTCCTCCCACAGCCGGCGCGAGAGCTGGTCGACGGCGCGGACGGCGGGATGGTCGGTGGCGAGCAGGTGTCCCGGCAGTCCGGCCCGGACGTTGAACGTCGAGCCGGTCCCGTCGTCGACGAGCATCCACAGGGCGTGGGCGCGGTAGCCCTCGAGCAGCGCCCCGCGGACCTCGCGCAGCACCTGCGCCGCGCTCGCGTCGCCCGCCGAGACGCGCACCAGGGCGCGTGCGGTCTCGGCCAGGCGGATCTGCTCGGCGATCTCCGCCCGGTCCAGGGCCAGCTGCACGGCCCGCTCGGCCTGCGCGGCGTAGCGCTCCAGCAGGCGGCGCTGGTCGGCGCCGGGGCGCCGCCCGCTGATCGGCAGGTCGATCGACATGACGCCGATCCACCCGCCGTCCGCGTCCAGGAGCGGCGCGGCGAGCAGGTCGAGCGGGCGCCAGGCGTCCTCGCCGCCCAGGGGCACGAGGTCCGGCACCCACATCGCGTCGGTGGCGCGGGCGTCGTAGCGCTCCTCGGGCAGGAAGCGGAAGCGCCCCCAGACCTGGGCCCTGTCGAGCTCGCGACGCAGCCGCTCGACCGGGTAGGCCGACCCCAGCAGCTGCTCGCGGGCGGCCGGGTCGCCCGCCACCGAGACCGCCACCAGCAGGTCGTCGAGCACGATGGAGATGCAGGCGACCCGGAAGTCGACCAGCTCCAGCGCGGAGGCGGCGATCAGGTCGAGGGTCTCGCGGGAGGCGGCGTCGGACCACGACGTCATGTCGACGTAGCGCGCGCTCGCCTCGGTGCTGCTCATCTCTCCCCATGCCGACCCCGGCGCGCGTCGCCGGGTGACGGTGCCGTGGGGGGTAGGCACCACTGTATGGCCGGAAGCGGGGTCCGGCGCCCGGTTCTCCTACACTCGGTCCGTGCCCTACGAGAGCAGTCGTGCCCGGCGGACCGGGGGCGACGGTCGCCTCACGGCCGCGCTCGACCCCCACGACGCCGGCCCGCAGGACGCCTGCGGCGTCTTCGGCGTCTGGGCGCCGGGCGAGGACGTCGCCAACCTGACCTACTTCGGGCTCTACGCGCTGCAGCACCGCGGCCAGGAGTCCGCCGGCATCGCGGTCAGCAACGGCCGCCAGATCCTGGTCTACAAGGACATGGGCCTGGTCTCGCAGGTCTTCGACGAGACCACGCTGGCCTCGCTGCGCGGGCACGTGGCCATCGGCCACTCCCGCTACTCCACCACCGGTGCCAGCACCTGGCAGAACGCGCAGCCCACGTTCCGCCCGACCGCTGTCGGCTCGATCGCGCTCGGCCACAACGGCAACCTGATCAACACCCACGAGCTGGCGCAGATGGTCGCCGACCTGCCCTCCGACGAGGGCGAGCTCGACATCCACAGCCACCAGCTGGAGGGCTCCACCAACGACACCGGCCTCGTGACGGCGCTCCTGGCCCACCACCCCGACACCACGCTCGAGCAGCGCGCGCTCGAGGTGCTGCCGCAGCTGCGCGGGGCGTTCTGCTTCGTGTGGATGGACGAGGACGCCCTCTACGCCGCCCGCGACCCCCAGGGCATCCGGCCGCTGGTGCTCGGGCGCCTGGACCGCGGCTGGGTGGTGGCCTCCGAGGACGCCGCCCTGGCCACCATCGGCGCCAGCGTGGTGCGCGAGGTCGAGCCCGGCGAGATGATCGTCATCGACCACGAGGGCCTGCGCACCCACCGCTTCGCCGAGCCCGACCGCAAGGGCTGCGTCTTCGAGTACGTCTACCTGGCCCGGCCCGACGCGCGCATCAGCGGCCGCAGCGTGCACGAGGCGCGGGTCGAGATGGGCCGCGAGCTGGCCCGCCAGTTCCCGGTCGAGGCCGACCTGGTGATGCCGGTGCCCGAGTCGGGCACGCCCGCGGCGGCGGGGTACGCCGAGCAGAGCGGCATCCCCTTCGGCCAGGGCTTCGTGAAGAACGCCTACGTGGGCCGCACCTTCATCCAGCCCAGCCAGACCCTGCGCCAGCTCGGCATCCGGCTCAAGCTCAACGCGCTCGAGCACATGATCCGCGGGCGGCGCATCGTGGTCGTCGACGACTCGATCGTGCGCGGCAACACCCAGCGGGCGCAGGTGCGGATGCTGCGCGAGGCCGGTGCGCTCGAGGTGCACGTGCGGATCTCCTCGCCGCCGGTCAAGTGGCCCTGCTTCTACGGCATCGACTTCGCCACCCGCGCCGAGCTGATCGCCAACGGCCTCGACGTCGACGAGATCGCCGCCTCCGTGGGCGCCGACAGCCTCGGCTACATCTCCCTGGAGGGGATGGTGCAGTCCACCGGCCAGGCATCCGAGACGCTGTGCCAGGCCTGCTTCACCGGCGAGTACCCCGTGGCGCTGCCCGACGAGAGCCAGCTGGGCAAGCACCTGCTGGAGACCAGCCTCGCCTCGCCCACCCTGGGCAAGGCGCTGCCGGTGCTCAACAACCCCTGACCCGACACCGACCCGGGCCTGACCCGAGCCCCGCAGGAGCCACACCGTGAGCGACCCCGTCACCCCCTCCGCCTACGCCGAGGCCGGCGTCGACATCGAGGCCGCCGACACCGCCGTCGAGCTGATGAAGGGCTGGGTCGCGAAGGCCAGCCGCCCCGAGGTGATCGGTGGTCTGGGCGGGTTCGCCGGCCTCTTCGACGCCTCGGCGCTGACCCGCTACACGCGGCCGCTGCTGGCCACCTCCACCGACGGCGTGGGCACCAAGGTGGCGATCGCGCAGATGATGGACGTCCACGACACCATCGGCCACGACCTCGTCGGCATGGTCGTCGACGACCTCGTGGTCTGCGGCGCCGAGCCGCTGTTCATGACCGACTACATCGCCACCGGCCGGGTGGTGCCCGAGCGGATCGCCGCGATCGTCAAGGGCATCGCCGAGGCGTGCGTGCTGGCCGGTTGCGCGCTGGTGGGTGGCGAGACCGCCGAGCACCCCGGCCTCCTCGACCCCGAGGAGTACGACGTCGCCGGCGCGGCCACCGGCGTCGTCGAGGCCGACCGGCTGCTGGGCCCGGGGCGGGTGCGCCCCGGCGACGCCGTCGTGGCCATCGGCTCCAGCGGCCTGCACTCCAACGGCTACTCGCTGGTGCGGCACGTGTTCTTCACGCAGGCCGGCTGGGAGCTGGACCGCGAGGTGCCCGAGCTGGGCCGCACCCTCGGCGAGGAGCTGCTGACCCCGACCCGCATCTACGCCCGCACCTGCCTCGACCTCGCCGAGCAGGTGGAGGTGCACGCGATGTCGCACGTGACGGGCGGCGGCCTGGCCGCGAACCTGGCCCGGGTGATGCCCGTGGAGCTGGGGGTGGCCCTGGAGCGCGGCACCTGGACCCCCGGCCCGGTCTTCGACCTGGTGCGCCAGGTGGGCGCCGTCGGCCAGGAGGACCTCGAGGCGACGCTCAACTGCGGCGTCGGCATGGTGGCCGTCGTGGCGCTGGACGCCGCCGGCCCGGCGCTGGAGGTGCTGGCCGGCCACGGCCTGGAGGCCTGGGTGATGGGCGAGGTGGCCGTCGACCCCGAGCAGGCGGGCACCGTGCGGATGGTGGGCCAGCACCCGGGCTGGCGGGCGTGAGGCCCGTCCCGCGGGCCTGCGGCACGTGATTTCGCCGACGGCGTAGCCCATTTACGGCGGCGGGTGTGCGGGAACCTGGGGCGAGCGGGTACCGTGAGCATCACGACGAAACTCAGGTGTCCCGGAGGCCTTGGTGCCCCGGCAGAGCGTGCGAGGGGGCTGGACCCTATGGGCCGCGGCCGAGCAAAGGCCAAGCAGACGAAGGTCGCGCGCGACCTGAAGTACCGGACTCACGAGACGGACTTCGCCGCGCTTGCCAGTGAGCTGCATGGTGACGACAGCAAGAACGACACCGAGCGACTCCCCGAGGAGGAGCTCGAGAAGTGGTCGGACTACGACCCGCGTCGCGACTGACGTCGTCGACGCCCTGAGTCACCAGCACGACGCCGCCTGAGCGGGCGGTCCCGGCGTGCGCCGGGACCGCCCGCTCGGCACGGTCAGTGCGTGGTGGGCAACCAGATGCCGCGCAGGCGGCCGACCTCGCGCATGCGCTGCTCGGCCAGGCGGTCGGCGGCCACGCCCGGCGGGACGCCGTCCTCGGCGGCCCGGGCGAAGATGGCACTCGTCGTCGCGCCGATGCCGGTGGCGCGCTGCTGGGCGCGCTCGAAGCTGAAGCCGGAGGGGTCGAGCTCGTCGGCCACCTGGATCAGGCCGCCGGCGTTCACGCAGTAGTCGGGCGCGTACAGCACGCCGCGGTCGGCGAGGGTCTTCTCGACGCCGGGGTGGGCGAGCTGGTTGTTGGCCGCTCCGCACACGATGCGCGCGCCGAGGGTGGCCGCCACCGTGTCGGTGAGGGCACCGCCGAGCGCGCAGGGGGCGTAGACGTCGAGCGGCAGCGCCAGCAGCGCCTCGGTGCTCTCGGCCACCTGCACCTGCGGGTGCTCCTCGCGCAGCGCGGCGACCGCGGGACCGTGGGGGTCGGTGACGATGACGGTCGCGCCCTCCGCGAGCAGGTGGCCCACCAGGTGGCGACCCACCTTGCCGACGCCGGCGACACCCACGGTGCGCCCGACCAGCGCGGGGTCGCCCCAGGCGACCTCGGCGGCGGCGCGCATGCCCTGGTAGACGCCGTAGGCGGTGAGCACCGAGCTGTCTCCCGCCCCGCCGTGCGCGGTGGTGCGGCCGGTCACGTAGTCGCACTCCCGGGCCACGTGGTCCATGTCCTCGGAGTAGGTGCCCACGTCGCAGGCGGTGCGGTAGCGGCCACCGAGCGACTGGACGAAGCGGCCGTAGGCGCGCAGCAGGGCCTCGGACTTCAGCCGGGTCGGGTCGCCGATGATCACCGCCTTGCCACCACCGAGGTCCAACCCGGCCAGGGCCGCCTTGTAGGACATCCCGCGGGAGAGGTCGAGCACGTCGCGCACGGCGTCGTCGGTGCTCGCGTAGGGGTAGAACCGGGTGCCGCCCAGGGCGGGGCCCAGCGCGGTGGAGTGGATGGCCACCACGGCGCGCAGCCCGGTGGCCGCGTCGTGGGCGAGGACCACCTGCTCGTGCTCGGAGGCGAGCTCGAAGAGGTCCTCGGGGTGGTGGCGGGGGCTGCTGGTCTCGGGCACGGGTCTCGTCCGTTCTGCTCGGGGCCACGGGGTGGGTGGCCGGGGTGGGCCGCAGGGGTGGCGCGACCGTGCGACCAGGGTAGGCCCAGACGTGCCGGTCAGGTGAGCAGCGAGGTGGCGGCGTAAGCGGCGCCGAAGCACGCCACCGCGACGAGCAGGCTGATCAGCACCAGCGGCCATCGGACGGACCGGCCGGCGTGGCCGGCGTCCCCGCCCAGGGTGGTGCCCTCCAGCGGGGGCGCCGCGGCGCCCTGCCACACCGTCGTCACGCGGTGCGGGGCGGCCTCGACCGCAGGGACGGCGGCGCGCAGCGCGAGCACGAACGCGTCGACGTCGGGCCACCGGTGGCCGGGCTCGGGCGCCAGTGCGCGCGCGAGCACGGCACCGACGCCGGGCGGCAGCTCGGCCAGCTCGTCGGCCGGGCGCGGTGGCAGCGCTCGCGCCACCTCGGCCACCGAGCCCCGGCGCGCCGGGTGCCCGGTGAGCAGGTGGTAGGCCACGGCGCCGAGGGCGTGCACGTCGGCGCGCACGTCGATCGGCTCGCCGGTGGCCTGCTCGGGAGCCATGTACGCGGGCGTGCCGACCACCTGGGTGAGCCCCGAGGCGTGCAGCAGCGCCTTGGCGACGCCGAGGTCGGCCACCAGCAACCGCTCGCCGCCGTCGGTGCCGCTGGTGCGCAGCAGCAGGTTGTGAGGGGTGATGTCGCGGTGCACGACGCCCAGCCCGTGCAGCACCCGCAGGCCGTCGGCGGCCTGCTCCACCAGGTCCAGCACGCGGCCGGGGTCGACCGGTCGGCCGGCCTCCACCAGCGGGCCCAGGGAGCCGCGGTCGGCGTAGGACATCACGAAGTAGGGGGTGCCGTCGGCCTCGCCGACGTCGTAGACCCGCACGATGTGGTCGGAGTCGGCGCGCCGCAGGATGCGCGCCTCCTCGACGAAGCGCTCCCGCACGTCGAGCCGCTGCGCCCAGTTGTCGGCCAGCGCCTTGACGGCGACGTCGGAGCGCAGCTCGGCGTCGTGGTAGAGCCAGACGGAGGCGAACCCGCCGACCCCGAGCCGCTCGACCCGCCGGAGCCGACCGAGACGTTCGGGCAGCGACACGCTGGGTATCGTGCCAGACGATGACCGACGCCCCGGGCGAGATCACCCCCGACGACCTCGACGCGCTGGCGCTGCGCGCCGCCGCGGGCGACCGCGATGCCCTCGAGGCCGTGCTCGCACACGTGCAGCCGCGGGTGCGCCGGATCTGTGGGCGGATGCTGCTGCACCCCGAGGACGCCGAGGAGGCCGCGCAGGAGGCGCTGCTGCTGGTGGCGACCCGGATCGGCTCCTTCGCCGGACGCAGCCGGTTCACCACCTGGCTGCACGCCGTGGCCTCCAACAGCGCCCGCACCACCTACCGGTCGCTCAAGCGACGCAGCGCCGAGCACCCCACCGACGAGCTGCCGGTGCGGGCCGACCCGCGCACCACCAGCGTGATCGCGGGCAGCCGGCTGGACCTGCTCGAGGCCCTCGAGGTGGTGGGTGCCGACCACCCCGAGCTGGTGGAGCCGCTGGTCCTGCGCGACGTGCAGCAGCTGGACTACAACGAGATCGCCACGCTGCTCGAGGTGCCGCTCGGGACGGTCAAGTCGCGCATCCACGCCGCCCGCAACGCCGTCCGGCCGTTGCTGCGCGTCGCCGACTGAGCTGGTGCCCGGCCGATCCAGCTGGGCCAGCCGGTCAGCCCGGGTGCTGCCGCAGCGCCTCGACGGCGGCACGCATCTGCTCGCCCAGGCGTGAGCGGGCCGCGCGCGCCGACTCCGTGCGGCCGTGCCGGGCGTGGTCCTCGACCTCGGCGGCCACCTCGGCCAGCCGTTCCAGCCCCAGGTTGCCCGCCGCGCCCTTGAGGCTGTGGGCGAGGCGGACGACGGTGTCGGTCTCACCCCGCTCGAGCGCCTCCAGCAGCTCGCGCCGCACGTCGTCGGCGCGCGCCAGGAAGGAGGCGCGGGTGCGCACGAAGAAGCTCACGCCGTCCTTGACCAGCTCGCTCAGCGCCTCGACCCGGGTCAGGTCGAGCACCGGGGGCAGGTCGGGATCCGGGAGCGGCTCCTCACGAGGCCCGGTCGCGGTGGGGCGCTCCTGCAGCCCGGGGATCCAGCGCGCCAGGGCCCGGGCCAGGGCGTCGGGGTCGACGGGCTTGGTGAGGAAGTCGTCCATGCCGGCCTCGAGGCACCGCTGGCGCTCGCTCGCCACCGCCGAGGCCGTGAGCGCGATGATCGGCACCCGCTGCGACTCCTGGGCGGCCCGGATGGCGCGGGTCGCCCCGTAGCCGTCCAGGCGCGGCATCCGGCAGTCCATCAGCACCGCGTGCAGCGGCGGGGCGCCCGGGCGGGTGACGCGGTCGACCGCCTCGACGCCGTCGGCGGCGACCTCCACCTCGAGTCCGAGGCGCTCCAGGAAACCCCGTGCGACCAGCTGGTTGACGGCGTCGTCCTCGACGACGAGGACGCGCGCCAGCGGTGCCTCGGGAGTCGTGGTGACCGCTGGCTCCGGGGCCTGCTCCGACGTGGAGCCGCCCCGCACCACGGTCCGCACCGCCTCGAGCAGCTCGCGGTCCCCCACGGGGGTCGCCAGGCCGGCACGCGCCCCGAGCGACTCGGCGACGCCCTCGGGGACGCCCGGCAGCCCGGCGAGGAGCAGCAGCGGCGAGCGCGAGGGCAGTCCGCCCCGGGCGTCGTCCGAGAGCGACGCTCCGGAACCGCCGGGCACGCCGAGGTCGAGCACCACCAGGTCGGGGTCGGGACCGTCGTCCACCCGGTGCTCGACGACGTGGGCCCCCCATCCGCGGAGCCGCTCCGTCAGGGCGTCGCGGGTGGCCGCCCGCTCGCCGAGCACGAGCACCTCGGTGCCGGCGAGCTCCCGGTGCGAAGGGGTGGCGGACGGTCGCGCGGAGCCGGTGCGCAGGGGCAGGACGCACGCGAAGGTGCTCCCCGTGCCCGGGGTGCTGTCGATCTCCAGCCGCCCGCCCATCGCCCGCACGATCCGGTCGACGATCGTCAGGCCGAGTCCCGAGCCGCTGTGGCGCCGGGTGGTCGAGCCGTCGCCCTGGGTGAAGGGCTGCAGCAACCGCTCGCGGTCCGCGGGGTCGAGGCCGATGCCGGTGTCGCTGACCGCCAGGCGCAGCTCCCCGTCGATGGTCGGGAGGACCCGGAGCGTGACGTGTCCGTCGTCGGTGAACTTGACCGCGTTGGATCCCAGGTTGAGCAGCACCTGCTCGAGGCGCAGCGGGTCGCCCCGCACCGTCGTCGGCACGGAGCCGTCGCACCACGCCGCGAGGTCGAGCCCGCGCTCGGCCGCGGGGCCGGCCAGCATCCCGGCGACCCTGTCCAGCAGCGCACGCGGGTCGAGCTCGTCGTCGGCCAGGTCGAGGTGTCCCGACTCGATGGCCGAGAAGTCCAGGAGGTCGGAGATCAGCGCGACCAGGGTGTCGCCGGTGCTGCGCAACCGGGTGAGGAGCCGGCGCTGGTGGTCGTCGAGGTGGGTGTCCAGCAGCAGGTCGGCCAGGCCGATGACGCCGTTCATCGGGGTGCGCAGCTCGTGGCTCACCGCGGCCAGGAAGGCCGACTTGTGGTCGGAGGCGGCCAGGGCCTCGTCACGGGCCTCCTCCAGCTGTGCCGCGACGTGCTCGCGCGCCGCCACGTGCCCGAGGATCGAGGCGGCATGGCTGGCCAGGTCCAGGTAGTCGCAGGGATCCGGGGTGGTGGCCGACATCTCGACCACGCGCACCACCTCCTCCTCGCGCAGCACCGGGACGGCGACGATGCTGAACCCGGGCAGGTCCTCGCGCGGTCGGAAGACGGGGCGTGCACCGGTGAACGCCTCGGACGCGAGGTCGGGCGCCAGCGGCTCCGCGGACGTCGGGGTCAGGGGGTGCCAGGTGGCGGGAGCGGTGCTCTCGGGGTCTCGACGGTGGTAGCCCAGGGCGCGCCATCCCGAGTGCGCGGTCACGGACTCCAGCGCGCGCACCAGGAGCGGGTCGAGGCGCTGCGCCCGGTTGGCGGCCTCGGCGACCTCCTGCAGCATCAGGAGGTCCTCGCGCGCCCGCTCGGCGCGCTGGTGGCTCTCGGTCAGCTCGGTGACGTCCTCGACGGTGCCGGTGAGGCGCACGACGTCGTCCCGCGACGACTGGTGGGTCAGCCAGCGCATCCGCACCCACCGGACGGTGCCGTCAGGACGCACCACGCGTCCGGTCCACGGCTCCCCGGAGTGCCCGACGTAGGAGCGGGCCAGCAGCCGGCGCAGGGAGGGCTGGTCCTCGGGATGGATCGAGCCCAGCACCTGGTCGGCGGCACCGGGCCCGAGGGAGGGGTTGCGGCCCAGGATCCGGTAGAGCTCGTCGGACCACCAGAACTCGCCGGTGTCGGTGCGCATCTCCCAGGTGCCCACGTGTGCCACCGCCTGCGCGGAGGCCAGCTGCTGCTCGCGGCGTCGCAGCTTGTCGATCAGGCGTCGGTGGTCGGAGAACTCGGTGAACGAGTGACCCCACCCCAGCAGCTCGTCGTCGTCGTCACGCAGCGGGCGCCACGAGGTCAGCGTCCACACGGGTGTGCCGTCCGGACGGTGCAGCAGCACCTCCACGGAGTCCTCCCCGGGATGGCCGGTGCGCATGAGCTCGAGGTAGAAGTCGAACTGCCGCGCTCCCTCCTCGTCGAGCAGCGCGGTGATGCTCAGCCCCACCAGCTCCTCGGGCGTGCGCCCGACGATCCGGGCGGCCTCGGTGTTGGCGTAGGTGATGCGGCCGTCGATGTCGACGAGCCAGGCCGCCTCCAGCCCGCGCTCGACGCTGTAGCGGTGCAGCTGCGTGAGGGCGGAGGGATCCGGCGGCGAGGTGCCGTAACCACCGAGGCGTTGCTCGGCCATGCCCGCCTCCCGCTCCCACTCACGCGTGCTGCTGAGCCCCCGCGGTCATCCTGCCTCACCACGGACCGACGCGCGGGCGCCGTGGGGAGCCGGTCGGGTCGGTCTAGCCCAGCAGCTCGCGCATGCGGTCGATCTCCGCGGTCTGCCCCAGCGTGATGTCGGCCGCCAGCTCGGCGACCCGCACGTCGACGCCGTCGACGGCCACGGCGCCCGCCATCGTCAGCGCTCCCTCGTGGTGCTGGATCATCCGCTGCAGGAACATCCGGTCGAAGGCACGGCCGCGGGCCTTCGCCAGCGCGTCGAGCTGCGGCGTGGTGAGCATGCCCGGCATGCCGGACATGTCCATCCCGTCCATGCCGTCCATGCCCTCCATCCCCTCCATCCCCTCCATGCCCTCCATCTCGTCCATGTCGTGACCCTCGTGGTCGCCGTGCGCCTGCGCCCCGGCCTCCTCGAGCAGCGAGGACATCAGCACGATCTCGGGCCCCTGCGCGGCGCGGATGCGGTCGGCGAGCGCACGCACCGGGCGACTGGTGGCGTAGCGGTCGGCGAGCTCGGCCATCTCCACCGCCTGCGCGTGGTGGGGCACCATCATCGCCAGGAACTCCAGGTCGGCGTCGTTGGGCGCCGGCGGCTCGGCTACCTCGACCTCGCCGGGCGCCGCGGTGCTGGCGTCGTCGCCGGGGGCACCGGGCACCAGCACGGTGACGTCGTCCTCCGTGCCTGCTGACGGCGCCTGCGACGTCGCCTCGGGAGACGGCCGGTCCGCGGCATCACCTCCCCCGCCGGCGTCGGAGCAGCCCGCGAGCGCCAGCCCGAAGGTCACGAACAGGATGAGAATCAAGGCCCGAGTCTTGTGCAGCATGGTGCGTTCACGGTACGACAGACCCTCGAAGTAGTGCACCGCCTGTTCTCGGAAGGACCGTGCCTTGTCTCGGATCACCTCGGCGACCCCTCGCCACCCCTCCCGCCGTCGCGGCCGCCCGCTCGTCGCGGCCGTCCTCGGCGCCGTGGGCCTGGGCCTCACCCTCGCCCCCGTCTCCTCCCAGGCCGAGGAGGCCACCGCGGCCGCCGCGGCGCAGGCCGACTGCCCGCCCGGGCTGGTCAAGAAGCTCCAGGCCGCCGGTGACCGGTTCGGTACCGGCTGCTCGGTGGCGGGCGGCAAGTTCGCCAAGCTCGACGACAGCGACACCGTGCTGCCGCCGGGCTCGCAGGCCAGCAGCAAGAACCTCGGCCTCGTCGCGAACCTGCCCAAGACCGGAGCGTTCGCCGCCGAGACCGCCTACAACTCCGACCTCGCCTTCCAAGGCAAGTACGCCTACGCCGGCAACTACGAGGGCTTCACGGTCTACGACATCAGCAAGCCGACGCGGCCGCGTGCGGTCACGCAGGTCGTCTGCCCCGGTGCGCAGAACGACATCTCGGTCTACAAGAACCTGCTGGTGCTCAGCGTCGACAGCAGCCGCAGCAACGACACCTGCACCAACACCGCCCAGTCGGCCACCATCAAGGAGTCGTGGGAGGGCATCCGGGTCTTCGACATCTCCGACCCGACCGAGCCCGAGTACGTCGCCGCCGTCGAGACGCCCTGCGGCTCGCACACCCACACGCTCGCGCCCGACGACAACGGCCGCAACGTGTACGTCTACGTCTCCAGCTACAGCCCCAACGCGGCCTTCCCCGACTGCCAGCCCCCGCACGACGCGATCAGCATCGTGAAGATCCCGCGCAGCGCGCCGGACGCCGCGATCCTCAAGTCGACGCCGGTCCTGTTCCCCGACGGCGGCAACCCGGGCAGCGCCCAGGGCGCCACCCCCGCCTACTCCGCGACCAGCGGGTGCCACGACATCACCGCCTACCCCGAGCGCGACATCGCGGCCGGTGCCTGCATGGGCGACGGCATCCTGATGGACATCTCCGACCGTGAGAAGCCCGTCGTCACCGAGGTCGTGCGCGACACCGAGAACTTCGCCTTCTGGCACTCCGCGACGTTCAGCAACAACGGCCGCAAGGTCGTCTTCACCGACGAGCTCGGCGGCGGCGGCGCCCCCACCTGCAACCCGACGGTCGGTCCCAAGCGCGGCGCCAACGGCATCTACGACATCGTCGCCGGCCAGCTGGAGTTCCGCAGCTACTACAAGATCAAGCGCACCCAGTCCAACACCGAGAACTGCGTGGCCCACAACGGCTCGCTGATCCCCGTCAAGGGCAAGGACCTGATGGTCCAGGCCTGGTACCAGGGCGGCATCTCCGTCTACGACTTCACCAACTCCCGCAAGCCCAAGGAGATCGCCTGGTTCGACCGCGGCGCCCTCTCCGCGGACCGTCTCGTGCTCGGCGGCTCGTGGTCGGCGTACTGGTACAACGGCTACATCTACAGCAACGACATCCAGAAGGGCCTGGACGTGCTGAAGCTGAACGACAAGGCGATCAAGAAGGCCCAGAAGTACAAGGGCTCCTTCAACCCGCAGTCGCAGCCGTCCTTCAACGGGTGACGGCCGGCTGACCCACCGCACGACCCTGACAGGCGCGGTCCGCTTCGGCGGGCCGCGCCCGTCGGCGTCTGCCGAGCCTCACGGCAGGTCCCGCCAGAGGACGAGGAGGTCCACGAACCCCAGCGTGGGGTGCAAGAAGCCACCAGGTGCGGCTCCGACGACCCGGAAGCTTTCGGACTCGTAGAGCCGGACGGCGCGCTGGTTCGAGGCCACCACAGCGTTGAACTGGATGCCGCGGAAGCCGTACCCGGTCGCCCACGCGACCATGTCTCGCACGAGCGCCCGACCGACGCCGCGGGCTCTCGCCGGGGCCGCCACCATGAGCGAGCCGGAGGCGACGTGCGAGCCTTGGTTCGGACGGTTGGCGTACATGTTGGCAGTGCCCAGGACCTGTCCCACGATGTCGATTGCGACGACGACCCGGCCAGGGGGCTGCGTCATCCACGACGCACGCATCGCACACTCGCTGGGCGTCGCCTCCATCGCGAAGGTGTCCTGAGAGGCCGCGATCTCCAGGATGATCGGCCAGATGCAGGGCCAGTCGGCGTCGGTGGCAGGCCGGACGGAGATCGTCATGCGGACCAGCACAGCGGAGACCGCTTCGGTGCCGCAACCGCATTCACCGGCTCCGGTCGCCGACTGAGCTCCCGGTAGGTGGTCGGACGGAGTGCGCTGCGCGGCAGGCCGGGTCGCGCTAGCGTCGTGCGCTGACAAGAAGCCGGTCCGGCGAGCGTCGCCCGACTCCCTCGCGCATCTCGATACTCCTGAAGCCCGCGCTGTCCAACCGCCGCTGCATCTCGCCACGCGTCCACGGACGCATCTCGAAGAGGAACTCGCTCACCTCCGGTGCCTCGCCACGGTCGCCAGTGAGCTCGTGGCGTTCCTGCACCACGATGCGTCCGTCGTGCCATGTCGGTCGGCTGACGAACCGCAGCGTCGAGCCGTCCTGCAGATCGACGCCCGCCGTGCGCCAGGTTCCATCCGCTCGGTGCTGGGACATCGCGGCCTCCCGCACGTCGAGCACCAGGACACCGCCGCGGCGGGTGAGTCGTGCGAAGGCGTCGAGCGCACCCGCCCTCTCGTCATCGGTCAGCAGGTCGTTGAGGACGCCTCGGGCGATGACGGCATCGAACGCTCCGCCGATGGCGGGGTCGCAGAGATCTGTCACGACAGCAGGTGCGTCGGGACAGCGCCTGCGGGCGATCGTGATCAACGCCTCCGAGGCGTCGAGCAAGGTGACGTGGTGCCCGCGCTCTATCAGTGCAGCAGCGTGGCGCCCGGTGCCACAACCAGCGTCAAGCACCTGTGCGGTGCTGAATCCTGCGGCCCGCAGTGACGCATCAGCAGCCTCTACCCACGGCTCGACCGGGTCCGAGACCAACGCGTCGTAGGCGTCGGCGTGTCGGGCGTAGAACGGCCGCTCGGCAGCCACGTCGGCGGAACGAGATGCCACATCGACAGAGTGTCACGAAGGTGGCACCCCGTGGGAACCGGAGGCTCGCATCTCTGCATGGGTCGCAGGCGAGCCCGCGGAGAGGCATGGCGGGTGACACCGGGGAAAGGGTCATCGCAGCGAGTCGACCGCTGTCACAGCGGCCTGGCTGATCGCTGCGTTCGCCGCCCACGGATCGAGCGGCGGTTCGAGCGCTCGGGCGAAGACGGCCACCGCGTACGCCGAGCCGTCCGCCAGCGTGACCACCCCGACCTCGTTGCGCCACACGCCGAAGAGACCGCCGCTCTTGGCCGCGACCTCGGCGCGGCCACCGAAGCCGGCCGCCAGCCGGTCACGAGTCAGCTGACGCTGCATCGCCCAACGAACGGGAGCCGCGGCCGGCTCCGCCCAGACAGCCCGCAACAACGTGGTCTGGTCGCGTCCGGTCGTGCTGAGGGGGCCGTCCGCCGAGACGTCGTGCCTCGCGATCAGGTCGCCCAGCGAACACTCCATGCGTGTGGCGCGGAGACCGAGGGCGTCCGCGAGCCCACGGAGCCGCTGAGGTCCGACCAACCGGTAGAGGGCATCAGTCACCACGTTGTCGCTGATGGTCAGCATGAGGGTCACGGCGTCTCGGACCGAGAGCTCGGCCTCGTCCCGGAACAACGACAGTCCCACCGGCCCAGGAGTGCGTTCGGCATCTCCGAGACGCAGGCGCTGACTGCCGTCCAGCTCACCGCAGGCAAGGGCGAGCAGCACCTTGATGACCGATGCAGGATTCACGGGATCATCTGCCCCGGACCCCACCTCGTCACGTCCGTCGAGCCGGATGGCATGCAGGTGCCCGGTGCATCGCGCCCGATCGAAGGCCTCGGCGATCGATTCGCTGGACACATTGCGAAGACTAGATGGACCCTGCCGTGTGGCCCTCGCGGGTTGCGGGAGGACGCTCGGGTGCGGGATCTCGGTACGCGCCGTCCCTCGTTCCTCGGGACGGCGCTACTCGATCAGCGGGGAGGGGCGGTCGAGGACTGGGTCGTCCGATGGTTCGATGTCGAAATCGTCCGGTGGTGGGGGCTTGGGCCACTGGGGCTCATGGGTGCCGAGGTGGTCGCGGACGATGGTCATCCCGGTCTGGAACTCCCACTCGTAGGCGCCGGGTCCGAGTCGGCGGTAGGTGACGGCGCCGTGGGTCTTGAACCGGTGGTGCCGTCGGCAGAGGGGTGCGAGGTTGCAGGTGCAGGTCGCGCCGCCCTCGTCGTAGGGCTGGGTGTGGTCGCAGTCGCAGCGGTCGGCGGGGCGGTTGCAGTGCGGGTAGACGCAGCGGAGGTCGGTCCACCGGGTGCGTTGCTTGATCCGGTCGGGGACCTCGTACTGCTCGACGTGGACCGCACCGTTGAGGTCGATCACGGGCCGCACGGTGATGCGGCCGGCGGTGCCGCACCACTCGCGGATCACCTCGGCGCTCACCGGGGTCTGGGTGCTCTCGAGGCGGCCGACCATGAACCCGGCGGCGGTGAACGCCTCGTCGGAGAGGTGCACCACCAGCTCGATCGCGCGGCCGGTGTGGGCCGATGGCTCGTGGATCTCGCCGGTCTCGAGGTCGAGGGAGAGCTGGTTGCGGGCGAGCTCCCCGACGGCGGCGGCGCGGCGGACGTCCAGCGAGTCCTCACAGCCGGCCTTGCCCAGCGCGCGGGCGGTGTGGTGGATAGCGGCTTCCAGGTCCGCGGCGTCCGCGGCGTCCAGGCAACCGGTGACCTCGACGGTGCCGGCCAGCGACTCCAGGGTCCCGGCGATGTCGGGGGTCCTGCGGGACTCGCCGATGTCGAAGAACCGGCGCTCGCGCTTCTTCTTCTCGGCCTGGGCTGCGGCGTCGGGGTCGAACCGGGCCTGGGTCTCGGCGACCAGGCACTCCATCTGGCGCTTGCCGATCTTGCCTGCGACGGCCTCGACCTGCCGGTCCACGTGCTCGGCCGCCTCGGCCGAGAGCGGCGTCGTGAGGTCGGCCAGCTCGAAGGCCTTCCACACCGGCACGCCCAGCTCCTCCACCCGCCGGTAGAGCCGCGGGAGGCGGTACTTGAGCTCCAGGACCCGTCCGACCAGGGTCAGTCCGGCGTCGGTGCCCATGCTCAGGGTGGAGGCGAGCTCCATGACCGCGAACTCACTGACGACGGGCGCACCCGGACCGGCGACCGAGAGCCAGCGGTCGCAGAACCCCTGGTCACCCAGCGCGGCCTCGAGCTCGGCGACCTGCTCGTCGCTCATCACGGCGTCGGGGTCGGCCTCGCCCTCGAGGTGGTCGGCATCGAGACGGTTGACCTTGGCCCACTCCACGATCATCCGCAGCTCGTCCACCTCCGAACGCATCCGGTTGCTCCTCGCCGAGCGCACCATCCGCAACGCTTCCTCACGCTCACCGCGCTCGCGCTCCTCGCGTGCGAGGACCTCGGCGAGGTCGGGAGCGGTGGTGGTCATGGGTCTACTCAAGCACTGACCACCGACACTCATGGCTCGGAATCGGTGGTTTATCCACCGGACGCTGAGGAACAAACCGGTAACAGTTTGTGGCATACGTGAGCGAGTGGCTGAGGCGGGCGGTCGTGTGCGGGGGTCTCGCATCGAGCACGCCAGGTGTCTCGCAAGCTCGCCACCCGGCTACTCGACCACCGGTGGGTGGCGTCGCCACCCGGCTACTGGACCAGCGGAAGGCGGCCGCCCTCCGTGACCCACCGCGGCGCTCGCCGTCGTCGCTGTCGGTCCGGACCACCGACCGCCCGTCACGAACGGTGCCGGTTCTCAGGCTGCTTCTCGGCTCGCTGGGTTTCGAGGCTCGTCGCTGGCGCTCCTCGCACCTCAACCAGCAGGGGCAGCTGGCGCTCCTCGCACCTCAACCAGCAGTCCGAGCAGTCGCTACCTGCCGAGCGAGGACGACGTCGCCGTGGCTGCCGTAGCCGACGAGCGGACCGCCCGAGGGGGTGGTGTCGAAGCCGACCATCAGCAGGCCGGCGGAGGAGGGGACGAGGGTCGGCCAGGGGATGTTGGTGGGGTAGGGGGCGTCGAGAGCACCGATCTCGGTCAGGTCGAGGTCGAAGACCGGGTAGCGCTCGCGCTGACCACGCCGTCCGTCGCGGCCGTCGCTGGCGAGCACGAGCCACCCGTCACCGACACGCGGGTCGCGGTGCAGGGTGGTGCCCTCGGTGGCGGTGCGCCGTGCGGCCGCCGCACGCAGGGCGAGCCGGTCCAGAGCAGGGCCCTCGGCGAGCACGGGGTGGAAGCGGAAGAACCGCGAAGCGCTCACGTAGCCCACGAGCCACCGGTCGTCGTCGAGCACGAGGTGCGGGTCCCAGACCCCGACCGACGTCAGCCCGTCGGTGGGGAGCGGGAGGGGCGAGGAGTCCAGCAGGTGCACGCCCTGGGTCAGGTCGGCGGAGGACTCCGCGAGCGTGACGCCGACCGAGGCGCCAGGGCGTCGCTTGTCGAAGTCGCCCCACGTGCTCGCGGCCACCAGCCACTGACCCTCGTGGTGCAGCAGGTGCACGGCGTGGTCCCCGAAGACACCCGTCCCCGCCGCACCGCGGCGCCGGAAGAACAGGTCGGCGCGGTGCGTGAGCTCGAGGCGGGCGGTGTCGAGCGCCCACACCGAGCAGTGCCCGCTGCTGAACGCACCGGGGCCGGCGCTGGTGGCGGTGAGCAGCACGTGGTCCGCCGGCAGGTCGGGAGCGCGGTAGGCAGTGCCGTCCGCCTCGGTGACCAGGCGCAGGTCGCGCAGCCCCACCTGCCCGAACAGGCCGTGCTGCGCGGCGTCGGGTCGCAGCGAGGCCAGCCAGTCCTCCCGGTGGACCTCGACGCCGTGGTCGACGGCGAGATCGACCCGGGCGCGCACCCGCCACCGGCCGGCCTCCAGCGTCCAGGCCACCAGGTGCGGTCCGGTGAGGGTGAGGGCGAGCGAGTCCGGCGCCGCCTCCGGTCGTCCGTGGCGACGGCTGCGGTGCCGGTGGGTCTCAGCCACCCCGGCGAGCCGCACCTCGAGTCGGACGCCGTCTCGGTCCAGGTGTGCGGCGATCTCGGTGCCGTCCTCGGCGCGCCATCCGGTGCGGGTGGCGGCCCCGGCGACGGGCTGTGCTACGGCGAGGCAGGGTACGGCGGGCAGGGGACCGGCCACGGGCCGCACGAGGTCGACCGGGCGCAGCCGTCGCACCTCCTCGAAGCGTCCCAGCACGCGGCCCAGGCTACGAGGTGGCGAGTGCCTGCCAGTCGGGCCCGTCGAGCCGAGCCGCCTCGGAGCGCGCCGGCACGGCGACGTGCAGCGCGTTGCGGCGCACGGAGAACTCCACCGGGGTGGCGGAGGCGATCTCGCCGTCGAGGTTGACCGGGCGCGCCGGGTCGGTGACGACGCGCACGCGGCGCGTGGTCAGGTGCAGCACCCGCTCGTGCTCGATGAAGGTGCCGTCCTTGAGGAAGCGGGCGATCGAGACGTGGTCGCGCAGGCGGCCGCGGGTGATGGCGTAGACGTCGAGCAGGTCGTCGTCGAGGCCGGCGGTGGGGGAGATGCTGTTGCCGCCGCCGTAGTGGCGCCCGTTGCCGACCGCCACCTGCATGAGGTCCTCGAGGGCGAGCGCGGTGTGGTCGCCGTCGGGGAACTCCAGCACCGCCGCGAACGGCTGGTGGTGGCGGTAGGCGCGCAGGGTGGCAGCGGGGTAGGCGAGCGGGCCCAGGCGGCGCTTGAGGCGCGGGGTCAGCCGCTCGGTGACGCCCACCGAGAGCCCGAGCGAGGCCACGTTGAGGAACGTGCGGTCGTTCGCTGCGCCCAGGTCGACGTCGACGACCCGGCCGTGCAGCAGCTCGGTGACCGCCGCCGGGAGGTGGCTGGGGATGCCGAGGGTGCGGGCGAAGTCGTTGGCGGTGCCGAGCGGCAGCACGCCGAGCACCGTGGAGGAGCCGGCCACGCGACCGGCGGCGGCCCCCACCGTCCCGTCGCCACCGCCGACGACGAGCAGGTCGGGGCGGGTGGCGACGACGGCGTCGAGCGTCGGCTCCAGGTCCAGGCCGCTTCCCACCGCGTGCGCCTGCACGGGCACCCCGGCGTCGGCCAGCAGCTCGCGGGCCTGGGTCAGCGCGTCGCGCCCACGGCGCGAGCCGGCGTTGACGACGAGGGCCACGCGGGGCGCCTCGGGTCGGGTGAGCAGCTGCGAGACCTCCATGGCACACGACCGTAGGGGCGGTGGATGAGGGTTCGGTGAGAGGAACCTGTGAGCGGTCTGTCGGGTGGGCCCAGCGTGCGGCCCGGCGTGCTGCGGGTCAGTCCCGCGACCCCGAGATGATGCTCACGGCGATCAGCAGGTCGATGATCGACTCCACCCGCCGCACGTCGCAGCCGGTGCGCTCGGAGATCCGCTCGAGGCGGTAGTAGACGGTGTTGGCGTGCACGTGCAGCTGCAGCGCGGCCAGCTTGGCGTTGAGGTCGCAGGCCACGTACTGGCGCAGGGTGGCCACGAACGTGCCGCCGGCGGCGAGGTCCTCCTGCACGAAGGCGCGCACCTCGGGCCGCACGAGGCGCCGCGCCGTGCGGTCGTGGGTCTGCACCAGGTAGTCGAGGGTCGACATGGTGGAGAGCGACTGCACGCCGGTGCGCCCGCGCAGCGAGCGCCGGGCCAGGCAGGCCTCCTCGTAGGCGTCGGGCACGTCGGTCAGGCCGGTGCGCACCGAGCTGACGCCCACGCACGGGAAGACGCCGTGCCCGGCCAGCGAGGCCACCGACGCCCGCATCCGCGCCAGCACCTTCTCCTCGCCCCCGACGTCGACGGGCAGCACCGCCACCACCTCGTCGTGGCGTGCCACGGTGAGGCCGCGGCCGGGGTTGTTGAGGGCGGTGCGCAGCATCGCGTGACCCGCACGGGTGCCGGTCTCGTCGTCGGGCACCGCGTAGGAGCCGACGGCGACGACGAGCTGCTGGCCCTCGGCGATGCCGACGTCGGCGAGCATCTCGAGCCGCCGGGCGACCGTGGGCGGGCGGCCCTCGAGCAGGTCGTCGAGCAGGTCGCGGGCGAGGCGGGTCTGGTCGGCGAGCGTGAACTGCTGGGCCTCCAGGTAGGCCTCGGCGGCCGCGGAGCTGCCGACCTCGATGGTGCGCATCAGCTGGCCGGCGATCGAGAGGGCGGAGTCCTTGGTCTGGGGGTGGTCCTCGACGACGTCGAGCACGCGGTCCCACATGGTGATCTGCCCGACCCGGAAGGCCTTGGTGAAGTCGGGGAGGGGGATGCCGAGGTCGACGCGGCGCATCGCGTGGCGACCGGTCCACGGGAAGTCGGCCCGGGTCGGGTCGCGGCGCGAGTCGAGGCTGCCGAGGAAGGCCGAGACGACCTGGTGGCAGTGGGTCTGCACCTCGGCCTGGAGGTTGCCGTCGGCGGAGGCACCGTAGGAGTCGATCTGCTCCCAGATGCTCACGGTCGCGTCGGCGGCGATCTCCTCGATCCGCGTGCGCACGGAGCGGGAGA
The DNA here is from genome assembly GCF_039542785.1 of Nocardioides nanhaiensis. NCBI lineage: Bacteria > Bacillati > Actinomycetota > Actinomycetes > Propionibacteriales > Nocardioidaceae > Nocardioides > Nocardioides nanhaiensis. The sequence goes on along the minus strand of NZ_BAABIM010000002.1, from coordinate 794,538 downwards.
GGAAGTCGATGCCGTGAACCGAGGCACCTGCTCGGAGCCTCGGCCCAGGTTCTGTCGAGGCAGTCGGTGTCCCGTGCTCCGCACCCATCACGCACCCCATCGTCGCCGTCCGTGCCCACCCGGACGTGGTGCCGCCCAAGCATGCCCGGGTGGTGGCCGTCACACCACCGTCCCGGGCCGGTCGTGGACAGCCGATACCGGTTCGTGACCCGCCTCGGGGCGCCGCGAGTTGTCGCGAGGCGCGGTGTGCGCGGGGAAAGCCCTGGTCAGCGGCCTCTTGTGACCGGGTGACGGGTGCCCCCACCCGGATCTTGTGCCGCAGACACAAAGACAACCGTGTGACGGTCACCACAGGATGGGGACGTGCTCAGTGCCCGCAACCTCGAGGTCGTCTACGACGACGTCGTGCGCGCCCTCCGTGGGGTCAGCCTCGACGTGCCCGACGGCCGCATCGTCGCCCTGCTCGGTAGCAACGGCGCCGGCAAGACGAGCCTGCTGCGCTCGCTGACCGGTCTGCTCGACGTGCACCACGGGGAGGTGACCAAGGGCACCGTGAGCCTCGACGGCGACGACCTGCGCCGCACCCCGCCGGAGAAGATCGTCAAGCGCGGCGTGCGCCAGGTGCTCGAGGGCCGCCGGGTCTTCGTAGAGCTCAGCGTCGAGGAGAACCTCAAGGTCGGCGCCCACACGGCCAGGTCCCTGATGGCGCAGAACCTCGAGCGGGTCTACGGGCTCTTCCCGGTGCTGGCCGACCGTCGCGGCAAGACCGCCGGCTACCTCTCGGGCGGTGAGCAGCAGATGCTGGCGATGGGGCGCGCGATGATGTCGTCCCCGCGCTACCTGCTGCTCGACGAGCCGAGCCTGGGCCTCGCGCCGCTCATGGTGGCCGCGATCCGCGACGTCATCGTCGAGATCAACCAGGAGGGCACCGGCATCCTGCTCGTGGAGCAGAACGCGGCGATGGCGCTCTCGATCGCCCACCACGGCTACGTGATGGAGACCGGCCGGGTGGTGCTCGACAAGCCCGCCGCCGAGCTCAACGCCGACGACGACGTGCGCGAGTTCTACCTCGGCCTGCACCCCGGCGAGGACGGCGAGGGGCGCAAGTCCTTCCGCGACGCCAAGCACTACCGACGCAGGAAGAGGTGGTCGGCATGAGCGGCACCCAGACGGGCTCCCACCGGGCCGGCGGCGCGCACGCCTCCCCGGTGGTCGAGCTGGACGACGTCCACCTCTCCTTCGCGGGGGTCAAGGCGATCAACGGCGTCAGCCTGCAGGTGCAGCCGGGCGAGCTGTTCGCCGTCATCGGCCCCAACGGCGCCGGCAAGACCTCGCTGTTCAACGTGATCTCCGGCGTCTACCGGCCTCAGAAGGGCCGGATCAGCGTGCTCGGCGAGGACGTCCTGGGCGCCAAGCCCAACGCGATCGCGCGCCGGGGCGTGGCTCGCACGTTCCAGAACATCGCCCTCTTCGAGCACCTCACGGTGGTCGACAACCTGATGCTGGGCCGCCACCAGCACATCGGCTACGGCGCGCTCTCGGCGGTGCTATGGCGCGGCCGTGCGCGCAGCCAGGAGATCGAGCACCGCCGCCGCTGCGAGGAGATCGTGGACTTCCTCGAGCTGGCGCAGTGGCGCTCGCTGCCCGTGGGTCTGCTGCCCTACGGCGTGCAGAAGCGCGTCGAGCTGGGGCGCGCTCTCGCGATGGAGCCCAAGCTGCTGCTGCTCGACGAGCCGGTGGCCGGCATGAACCTCGAGGAGACCGAGGACATGGCCCGGTTCGTCCTGGACATCCGTGACGAGCTCGACCTCGCGATCATCATGGTCGAGCACGACATGGGCCTGGTCATGGACCTCGCCGACCGCGTGCTCGTCGTCGACTTCGGCACGCCCATCACCACCGGGACGCCCGACGAGGTGCAGCGCCACCCCGAGGTCGTCCGCGCCTACCTGGGGGAGGCCCTCTCGTGACCGCACCCGCCGTCGAGCGCACCGGCTCGCCCGCGACGTCGTCGACGACGCTCGTGACCCGCGTGCGCGAGCACGCCCGCACCCGCCCGAAGGCCGTGGCGCTGCGTGACAAGCACCTGGGTGTCTGGCGGCCCTGGACCTGGGAGCACTACTGGGACCAGGTGCAGCTGACCGGGCACGCGCTGCTCGCCCTCGGCGTCTCGCCCGGCGACCGCGTGGCCATCCACTCCGAGAACCGCCCCGAGTGGCTGGTCGCCGACCTCGGTGCGCTCGCGGTGCGTGCCGCCTCGGTGGGGGTCTACCCGACCAACCCCGCGGCCGAGGTGGCCTACCTGCTGGCCGACTCCGGCGCCGTCGTGCTGGTGGCCGAGGACCAGGAGCAGGTCGACAAGGCGCTCGAGGTGATCGACCAGTGCCCCGACCTGCGCCACGTGGTGTACCTGGAGCCCCGGGGCATCCGCGGCCGGTACGACCACCCGGCGCTGATCTCGTGGGAGGACTTCCTGGCTCGCGGCGCCGAGCACCGTGCGGCGCACCCGGGTGCCGTCGAGGCCCTGGCCGACGCCGCCGAGCCCGACGACCTGGCCACGCTGATCTACACCTCCGGCACCACCGGCCCGCCCAAGGGCGCGATGCTGACGGTGCGCAACGTGGAGTTCGCGGTGAGGATCCTCGCCGAGGAGGGCGCCTTCACCGACCCGCCCCCGGGCCCGGACGACCTGCTGCTCTCCTACCTGCCGCTCTCGCACGTGGCCGAGCGCATCTTCACCACGTGGTTCAACGCCGCCTCGGCCACCCAGGTCAACTTCGCCGAGTCGATCGAGACCGTGCCGCAGAACCTGCACGAGGTGCAGCCCTCGGTGCTCTTCGGCGTGCCGCGCATCTGGGAGAAGCTGCTGGCCGGCGTCGAGACCCGGCTCTCCGGCGCGAGTCGCCTCAAGCGCGCCTCCGCCAGGTTCTGGCTCAAGGTGGCCGAGGGCATCGGCGACGACCTGGTGGCCAACGGTGGTCAGCACACCACCTCCACCCGGCTGCGCTACGCGATCGGCTGGGTGTTCTGCTACCGGGCGCTGCAGGAGCGGCTCGGCATGCGCCGCGTGCGCTACGCCGCCTCGGGCGCCGCCCCGGTCGCCCCGGAGGTGCTGAAGTTCTTCATGGGCATCGGCATCCCCATGCACGAGGTCTACGGGATGACCGAGAACACCGCCGTCGCCACCGCCAACCGGCCCGGTCGGGTCAAGCTCGGCAGCGTCGGCGAGGCGCACCCCGGCGTCGAGGTGCGCGTCGACGAGACCACCGGCGAGATCCTCACCCGCCACGACGGCGTCTTCGCCGGCTACTGGCGCAAGGAGGAGGCCACCGCGGCGGTGCTGCGGGCCGACGGCTGGCTGCACACGGGCGACGTCGGCGAGTGGGACGGCACGCACCTGAAGATCACCGATCGGATGAAGGACATCATCATCACCGCCGGCGGCAAGAACATCTCGCCCTCGCAGATCGAGAACGAGCTGAAGGCCTCGCCGTTCGTCAAGGAGGCGCTGGTGGTGGGCGACGGACGCACCCACCTGACGGCGCTGATCGGCATCGAGCTCGACACGGTCGGCGAGTGGGCGCAGCGCAAGAAGCTCGGCTACAGCACCTACCGCGACCTCACCCAGAAGCCCGAGGTGGTCGAGCTGGTGCAGAAGGTCGTCGACGACGTCAACACCCGCTTCGCCACGGTCGAGCAGATCAAGACCTTCCGGCTGCTGCCCAAGGAGCTCGACCACGAGGACGGCGAGCTGACGGCCACCCAGAAGGTCAAGCGCTCCGCGGTGGTCGGCGCGTTCGCGGAGCTGGTGGAGGACATGTACGGGACGGGGGCACGCGGATGACCGACCTGCTCGAGGCGCTGCTGCGCGGGCTCGGCACCGGTTCGGTGTACGCCCTGCTGGCACTGGCCTTCGTGATCATCTACAAGGCCACGCGCGTGATCAGCTTCGCGCAGCCGGCCATGATGCTCACCGGTGCCGTCGCCACCTCCTACATCGCCCCCGCGATCGGGTTCGTGCTCTTCACGGGGCTCTCCTTCTTCATCTCCGTGGCCCTGGCCGCGCTCGCCACCGCCGCGCTGGCGCTGGTGGTCGAGCGGCTGGCCATCCGGCCCATGGTCGGCAAGGAGGTCTTCGTCGTCGCGATCATCACGATCGGCATCGACATCGCCATCCGCGTGGTGGCCAACGGCTTCATCGGCCTCGGCGCCCGTCCCATCGGGTTCCCCTGGGGCCTGGACCGGGTCGAGCTGCTCGGCCTCCAGGTGCAGATCCGGCACCTGGTGATGATGGGCACCGTCGCCGTCGTGGTGGCGCTGCTGTTCCTGTTCTTCCAGAAGACCCGCTACGGCCTGGCCATGCGCGCCGCCGCCTTCGACCAGGAGGCCGCGATGACGCAGGGCGTCAGCGTGGGCGGCGTGTTCGCCATGTCGTGGGCGATGGCGGGGGCGCTCGCCGCCATCGCCGGCTCGCTGCTGGCCACCGGCGCCGGCGTCGACCGACAGCTGTGGCTGGTCGCGCTCGCCGCCCTGCCCGCGATCATCCTCGGGGGCCTGGACTCCCTCGAGGGCGCGGTGGTGGGCGGTCTGGCGGTCGGCGTGGTGGAGGCGCTGGTGGGCACCTACCAGCGGGAGTACGCACCGTGGCTGGGCGACAACGTCGCGCTGGTCTCGCCCTACGTGCTCATGCTGCTGGTGCTGCTCGCCAAGCCCTACGGGATCTTCGGCACTCCAGAGGTGAGGCGGGTATGAGGGGACGTCCTGCGTTCTACGAGAGCTACTCCCAGGAGCTCGCGCTCTTCAACACCCGCCCCAAGCAGGTGGGCGTGGGGGTGCTGGTCGTCATCGCGGTGCTGATGCCGTTCGTGCTCCAGGACGCGCTGCTGCGCACCCTGGCCATCGCGTTCGTGTTCGCCATCGGCGCGCTGGGGCTCAACATCGTCACCGGTCTCGCCGGTCAGGTCTCGCTGGGCCACGCGTTCTTCCTGGGGGTGGGCGCGTACACCGCGGCCGCGATCTCGGGGGACCCGGAGGGTCGCACCATCGGGTTCGGCATCCAGGAGATGTGGGTGTGGCTGCCGGCCGCCGGCATCGTCGCGGCGATCTGCGGCGTCATCGTGGCACCGCTGGCCACCCGGCTGCGTGGTCTCTACCTGGCGATCGTGACCCTGGGCCTGGTCTTCATCGGTGAGCACGTGTTCCGGGAGTGGAGCGACCTCACCGGTGGTGCCGGCGTCGGGCGCACCGCCGCCGAGCCCGTGCTGTTCGGCTTCAACTTCAGCGAGAGCAGTGCTTCCTTCTCGCGGGACCAGCAGCTGTACCTGCTGATGTTCGTGCTGATGCTGGTCTTCGCCCTGGCGGCCCGCAACATCGCGCGCAGCCGGGTGGGCCGGGCGTTCTCCGCCATCCGTGACCGCGACATGGCCGCGGAGATGATGTCGATCGACCTGCCGCGCACCAAGACGCTGGCCTTCGCCATCTCCTCGTTCTACGCCGGGTGCGCGGGGGCGCTGCTCTACACGATCTCCGGCTTCTTCGACCCCGCCTCGTTCAACCTGCTGCTCTCGGTGCAGTTCATCGCCATGGTGCTCATCGGTGGTGCGGGCACCGTGGGCGGTGTCATCGCCGGGGCGCTGTTCATCTCGCTGCTGCCGACCCTGACCCGCGAGCTGCCGGCCTACGTGCCGATGATCAGCAGCCAGGTGACGCAGACCCCCAACGTCTTCCAGGTCGAGCAGATCCTCTACGGACTGCTGATCGTGGTGTTCCTCCTGTTCGAGCCCCGGGGGCTCTTCGGGATCTGGGTGCGCTTGCGCACCTACTGGAAGAGCTGGCCGTTCAGCTACTGACGCCCGTCGGTGCGACGACCGGTCCATTGCAAAGGAGAAGGTGCTGTGAAGATCCGCAAAGTAGGAGTGCTGCTCACCGCACTCGCCCTCACTGCAGCCGGCTGTCGCGGTGGCGACGAGGGCGGCGGTGGCGGCGAGGGTTCCATCGACGCCCCGGGTGTGACCTCGGAGGCCTGCCCCGACGCCGTCAACGAGGACAACGGGTGCATCTTCCTGGGCACCATCTCCGACCTCACGGCTGGTCCGTTCGCCCCGCTGGGCGTGCCGATCACCGAGGCGCAGGAGGCGTTCTGGCAGCGCGTCAACGAGGACGGCGGCATCGGTGGCTACGACATCAACGTCACCGAGTACGTGCGCGACAACCTCTACAACCCTGAGACGCACGCCCAGGTGTACGCCGAGATCGAGCCCGAGGTGCTGGCACTCGCCCAGAGCCTCGGCTCGCCCACCACGCTCGCCATCCTGGAGCAGATGAAGGGCTCCGACGTGATCGCGGCCCCGGCCTCGTGGACCTCCCTGTGGGGCTTCGAGGACAACATCCTCGAGTCCGGCTCCTCCTACTGCGTCGAGGCCATGAACGCCGTCGACTACATGGTCGAGAACGAGCAGATCGAGTCCGTGCTCGCCGTGGGCTTCCCCGGTGACTACGGCGGCGACGGCGCCGCGGGCGCCGAGGCGGCCGCCGAGGCCAACGGCATCGAGTTCACCAGCGTCGAGACCGCCCCCGGCCAGGAGGCGCAGGCGGGCGCGGTCAGCTCGATCGTCCAGCAGGACCCCGACCTGGTGATCATCGGCACCGGCCCCACCGAGACCGCGGTGATCGTCGGCCAGGCCGCCGCCCAGGGCTACCAGGGTCAGTTCGTCGGCCTCTCGCCCACGTGGAACCCGGCCCTGCTCGAGAGCCCCGCCGCGGGCGCGCTGGAGCAGCTGTTCATCCACAGCGGCCCCTGGGGCTCCTACGGCACCGACACCCCCGGTCACGAGGCGATGCGTGAGGCCCTCGGCGACGTGGAGGCCAACGACGGCTACACCTCCGGCTGGGCGTGGAGCTACCCGATGAAGGCGGCGCTGGAGGAGTGGCTCGACGGCGACTACTCCAAGGACCGGGCGGGTCTGCTCGAGGCCGTGCAGAGCCTGGAGTCGGTGGACTTCGAGGGCATGCTGCCCGAGGAGGCCGGCAACCGCAGTGCGGAGAACGACATCTTCCGCCAGAGCCTGCTCAGCGAGGTCGACCCGGCCGCCGACGCCGGCCTGACCACGATCCAGGACTTCTTCACCGGACCGTCGGCCGAGGCCTACGAGTTCACGGGTCCCTGCTTCGAGGGCTGATCCACCCGCACCACCTGTTCCACCTGCATCATCCGCACCGCGCCCGGTCGACCTCCTGGTCGGCCGGGCGCGGTCGTGTGTCATCACACGGGGGTGTGCCGTGTCGCGTGGCGAGCCGGCTGCTGGATCTGCGTGAGCGATCATCGGGGGATGCCGCCGGAGACGACCTCGCTGGTTGACGACCTCGTCGTGACCGGCGTCGTTCCCTCGAGTGGGAAGCTGATCCTCGGAGACAACCAGGACCTGCTCCTGGAGGCGGCGCTGGTCGTCGATCTCGCCCGCGCCGGACGGGTCACGGTGACCGGTGCGGGGGTGGACACCCGGGTCCACGTCGTGGATGCACAGCCGGTCGCTCACCCGGTCCTGCGCGAGGCCTTGGCCTGGCTGCACGCCACCACGGGCCCGCCGGGCGCTCAGGATCTCGCCGAGCTTGAGGCTGCTGGCTGGGTGACCCGCCGGGTGGTGGGCTGGATCGCGGATCGTCAGGGGTCCGGGGCCACTCTCAGCGGCGCCTTCCAGGGCTTCAAGGCCCGGGACCGGGTCCGCGCGCACCTCCTGTCCACGGGCACCCTCGTCGCCCGCGACCGACGTGTCCTGGGGATGAGACTCCTGCGGCGCTACCGCGTGCACCCGCCGGAGCGGCGCGAGGACCTGGTCGTCGACCTGCGTGAGGTGCTGCTCGGCGAGCGCGAGCCGGATCAGCGGACCGGCCCCCTGCTCGGCCTGCTCGGGGTGGCGAACCTGTTCGCGAGCTCGCTCAACGGCGCCGCTCACCTCGCCCGGTGGGCACCGCGCCCCCGCCGGGAGGAGGCCTCCGAGCGAGCGCACCAGCTCGCCCGGACCGATGGGGACGTCGACGGTGTCCGCGCCGTCATCGAGGCGGTCGAGGTCATCATCGACGAGCGGAACGAGAAGCGAGCCAACTCCGGCAGCTGACGGCAGGTCGGCAGCGCTGAACAGCCGCTAGCCCGCACCGAGCGTCGCGCTGCCGAGCTGCAGGGCGCTGGCCTCCTCCTGCTCACGCGACGCCCCGTGCCGAGGCCTCACCCGTTCCACGCACGGCACCCGCCGGGTGCGACAGGTCCGGGGCCGAGAGATCATCGGGTCGTAGGCTGCGGTGCGTGAGCGACGTCGTCATCAGCCATGAACCGGGGAAGTCACGCTACGAGGCGCACCTCGACGGCGCGCTGGCCGGCTTCGCCGAGTACCAGCTGGCGGAGAAGCTGATCGTCTTCACCCACACCGAGGTCGACACCGCCCACGAGGGCAAGGGCGTCGGTGGGGCACTGGCGCGCTTCGCCCTCGACGACGTCCGCGCCCAGGGCGAGCGGGCCGTGCTGCCGCTGTGCCCCTTCATCAAGGCCTGGATCGCGAAGCACCCCGACTACGCCGACCTGGTCTACGGCGCTCCGCCGAGCACCGCCCGCGACTGACCGCTCGGCTCAGCTGCTGACCAGGTCCGGCCAGCCGGCCGCCAGGTAGTCGACGAAGCGCTCGCCGATCGCCTCGGCGCGCAGGTCGTCGCGGGTCACCGGCCGCTCGCGCGCCCGGAACGCCGGGTCGGCGACGGCGCGGGCCGCGAAGTCGTGGTGCAGGATCGCGCCGATCCCCACCGACACGAAGTCGGCACCCCGCTCGAGGCACCAGGCGGCGTCGGTGGTCGAGAGCACGGTGCCGGCGACGCCCAGCCGGGCGCCGTGGCGCGGCAGGTCGGTGAAGTGCTCGATCAGCAGCCCCTCGTGGCCCTCGCCGCGAGGCGTCATGCGCACGTCCCACAGCGACATGTCCAGGTAGTCCAGCTGACCCGTGGCCAGCACGAGAGCGGCGGTCTCGCGGCCCTCGGGCAGCGGGATGCCGAACCCCTCGGGCGTCAGCCGGAGCCCCAGCTGGAAGTCCGGGCCGGTGGCGGCGCGCACGGCGGCGACGACCTCGAGCAGCAGCCGGGTGCGGCCCTCGAAGCTGCCGCCGTAGCCGTCGGTGCGGTGGTTCTGCCGGCCATCGAGGAACTGCCCCAGCAGGTAGCCGTGCGCGCCGTGCAGCTCGACGCCGTCGAAGCCCGCCCGCTCGGCGCGGACCGCCGCGGACGCGAAGTCCTCGACGACCCCGGCGATCTCGTCGGTGGTGAGGGCGACCGCCCCCTTCTCGGGGTCCTCCCACGGGCACTGGTTGGGCCGCCCGTTGAGCTGTGGGTCGGCCCGCCGTCCGCCGTGGTGCAGCTGCACCGAGGAGCGGGTGCCGGTGGCACGCAGCGCATCCGCCAACCGAGTGAGCCCGGGGAGGTGGGCGTCGTCCGCTATCCCGAGCTGACCGCCCCACGCCCGACCGGCGGGCGAGACGTAGGCGGCGCACGTCATGGTGAGCCCGAAGCCGCCACGCCCGCGCGCCTCCAGCCAGCGCAGCTCGTCGTCGGCCAGCGTGCCGTCGGCGTTGCTCTGGGTGTTGGTCAGCGGTGCGAGTGCGAACCGGTTGCGCCAGTCCGGGCCGTGGGGGAGGGGGAGCGGGTCGCCGAGCGAGGTCGTCACGCGGGTCAGTCAAGCAACGCGCGACAACCTCAGCAGCAGCGCCCCTGGGTGCTGTGCTCGCGGTGCTCGTCGCGGTGCCGCTCGAAGGCCCGACGGCTCATCGGCTCGAGGCCCGCGCGGCGGCACCGCTCGAGGTACTCGTCCCACTTGGACTCGCCGCTGAGCTGGCGGGCGTACCAGCGCACGCCCGCCAGCGCGTCGCGCACGCTCACCGGCCGCTCCCGGAGGAGGCCCGCTCGGCCTCCCACGCCGCGACGGCGGCCTTCTCCTCGCGGGTCGCGAAGAAGTCGGCCGGCGCCACGATCTCCGACGGCGTCGCGGGCACCTCGGTGGTGGGGAGCGGACCCTGGCGCAGCGCGCGGACCCAGATCACCACCGCGTTGCCCACGATCACGATCACCAGCAGGGCGAAGCTGGCCTGCAGCACGCCGTTGACCGTCGAGTTCTGGATGACGGTGCCCATCTGGTCCATGTCGGCGGCGGGCGCGAGCACCTCGCCGGCGTCGCGCGCCTCCCGGTAGCGGTCGGCCTGGGCGAAGTAGCCGATGGCGGGGTTGGAGGAGAACACCTTCTGGTAGCTGGCGGTCATGGTGACCACCAGGTCCCAGGCCAGCGGCAGCGCCGGCACCCACACGTACCTCGTCCAGCCGTGCTTGAGGAACAGCGTCACGCACAGCGTGAGCGCGATCGCGGCGAGCAGCTGGTTGGCGATGCCGAAGAGCGGGAACAGCTGGTTGATGCCGCCGAGGGGGTCGGTGACGCCGACGTAGAGCATGTAGCCCCAGGCGGCCACCACGATCGCCGAGGCGCTCCACGCGGCCGGCTTCCAGGTGGTGTCGCGGTAGCGCGGCCACACGTTGCCGATGGTGTCCTGCAGCATGAACCGGCCCACGCGGGTGCCGGCGTCGACGGCGGTGAGGATGAACAGCGCCTCGAACATGATCGCGAAGTGGTACCAGAACGCGGCCAGGCCGCCGCCGAAGGCGTCGGTGAAGATCAGCGAGATGCCGAAGGCCAGCGTGGGCGCGCCGCCGGTGCGCGAGACCAGCTCCTCCTCGACCGAGGCAGCGGCCGCGGCCAGCTGGTCGGGCGTGATGGTGAACCCGAGCGTGCCGACGAACTCCGCGGCTCCCTCGACGGTGCCGCCGGTCATGCCGATGGGTGCGTTGATCGCGTAGTAGAGGCCCTGGTCGATGACGCACGCGGCGATGAGCGCGCTGATGGCCACGAAGGACTCCATCAGCATGCCGCCGTAGCCGATCATCCGGACGTGGCTCTCCTTGGCGATCATCTTCGGCGTGGTGCCGGAGGAGATCAGGGCGTGGAAGCCGGAGAGAGCGCCGCAGGCGATGGTGATGAACAGGAACGGGAACAGCTTGCCGGCGAAGACCGGACCGTTGCCCTCGGTGGCGAAGGAGGTGACCGCCTCGTTGGAGAGGGTGGGCGTGGCGAGCACCAGGCTCACCGCCAGCAGCGCGATCACGCCGATCTTCATGAAGGTGGAGAGGTAGTCACGCGGGGTGAGCAGCATCCACACCGGCAGGATCGAGGCGACGAAGCCGTAGACCACCAGGCAGATCGTCAGCGTCTCCTTGGAGAGCGTGAGCGTGTCACCCAGCGCGGAGGCCTCCACGTAGCCGCCGCCGATGATCGCGAGCAGCAGCAGGACGACGCCGATCGCCGTCACCTCCAGCACGCGCCCGGGGCGCAGGAAGCGCAGGTATACGCCCATGAACAGCGCGATCGGGATGGTGAGCCCGATCGAGAAGACGCCCCACGGTGACTCGGCCAGCGCGTTGACCACGACCAGGCTGAGCACCGCCAGGATGATGATCATGATCGCGAAGACGGCGATCAGGGCCGCGGTGCCACCGACGACGCCGATCTCCTCGCGGATCATCTGCCCCAGCGACTTCCCGTCGCGGCGCATCGACAGGAACATGACCACCATGTCCTGGACGGCACCGGCCAGGATGACGCCGACGATGATCCAGATCGTGCCCGGCAGGTAGCCCATCTGCGCGGCGAGCACCGGACCCACGAGCGGGCCGGCGCCGGCGATGGCGGCGAAGTGGTGGCCGAAGAGCACCCGCCGGTCGGTCACCTCGAAGTCGGCGCCGTCCTCGAGGCGCTCGGCCGGCGTCGCGCGGGTGTCGTCGAGCTTGAGCACCCGGCGGGCGATGAAGCGGGAGTAGAAGCGGTAGGCGATCAGGTAGGAGGAGAGCGCGGCGAACAGGATCCACAGCGCCGAGACCTCCTCGCCGCGGCTGAGCGCCAGCACGCCCCAGCAGACGGCGCCGACGAGCGCGACACCGACCCACAGCACGATCGAGCGCGGTGACGGGCGGCCGCGGCCGCCCCCGCCGTCGTCGCTGCCGGTACCGGGACCGTCGGGTGGACGGGTGGTGGTGGACGTGCTCATGGGGCCTCCGCTCCGAGGTGGGGACAGCTGCCGCACGTTACCCCGCCGTCACCTCGCCGCGCGACGGCCTCGACCCTGCCCGAGACGCTCGTCAGGCGCCGGGGAGCACCCGCCGCAGCTGGTCGTTCAGCCACTGCTGCAGCTGCAGCGCCGTGTCGACGACGGGGTCGGCCGGGTCGGCGCCGCCGAGCACCCGCACCTCCCACACGCCGTACCAGGCGACGTAGAGCCCCACGACGAGCACCAGGGCGCCGGCCGCGCGCGGCAGCCACCGGCCCGCGCCCCGCATGCCCCGCAGGAGGGTGCCCGAGGCGAGCGCGACGGCGATCGCCGCGACACCGACGACCGCACCCATGCCCAGCGCGTAGACGGCGAACAGCGCCACCCCTTCGGCGGGTGCGTCGCTGCGCAGGCTGGTGACCACGATCGCCAGGAAGGGGCCGACGGTGCAGGTGAGGGAGGCCACCGCGTAGACCACGCCGTACCCGACCGTGGCGGCCAGGCCGGAGCCGCCGCCCCGCGAGATGCGCGGGAGCGGCAGCCACAGGTGACGCCCGGTGAGCAGTGCCAGCCCGACCAGGGCGAGCAGCACGCCGGTGGCCGCGGTGACGTAGGGCAGGTACTCCTGCGCCGCGGAGGCAGCCGGCGAGATCAGCAGCCCGAACACGCCGAAGACCAGGACGAAGCCGGCGGTCATGGCCGCGGTCGCGCCCAGGGCGCGGCCGACGTTGCCGGCGGTGCCGCGCCAGGAGCGCACGGCAGGCGGGCCGCCGTCCGCCGCGGGCAGGACGGAGAGGGAGAGGTAGGCGGGCAGCAGGGCGAAGCCACAGGGGTTCAGCGCGGCCAGGGCCCCCGCGGTGAGCGCCAGCGTGAGGGCTGCTGTGTCCACGACTCGCCGGCGCTAGGAGGCGAGCTCGTCGACCACGCCGGCCAGCTCGTCGTCGTCGCCGTAGCCGGTGCGCAGGACCTCGCCGCCCTCGGCGTCGAGGACGACGAACGAGCTCTGCTCGGCGATGCCGAAGCGCTGGTACAGCTCGCCGTCGGGGTCGCTGAGGTGGCGCACGCCGGGGACCTCCTCGGCGAAGCCGGCGATCGCCTCCTCGCCGTCGAGCGAGCCGACGCCGAGGAACGCCACGTCGTCGCCGTGCTCCTCCACGAGCGCCTCGACCTCGGGGACCTGGCTGCGGCAGACGGCGCACCACGGCGCCCAGAACCACACCACGACGGGCCGGCCGGCCACCTCGGCGCCGGAGAACGGCGAGCCGTCGACGCCGACCGCCTCGAAGTCCAGCACCTCGGGCACCGCGGGCGCCGAGGGTGCCGCGGCCCCGGGGTCGTCGGCGGGCGGGGTGGTGGAGCCGGCGGGCGCGGAGGGCTCGACGTCCGTCGGGGTGGCGGTGGGTGCGGCCTCCTGCCCGGCGGCCCTGGTGCTGTCGGTGCTGTCGGGGTCCCCGGAGGCGCAGGCACCGAGTGCCAGCAGGGCCGTCGCGGCCGCCAGGGCGGTCAGGTGACGCACGTACCGACGAGCTGGGGTCCGCATGGGGCTCCTTCGACCAGGTGCCCCCAGTATCGAGGACCTCTCCAAGGGCTGCCCAGACCAGTGGGCAGCGGTCAGCCGACGCCGAGCAGGTCGAGCGCGAGCCGGGTGCTGGCGGGGTAGTCGACCTTGCTGACCGGGGTGCGGGGCACCTCGGGGACCAGCAGGATCTCCTTGGGAGCCTTGTAGTTGGCCAGCAGGCCGCGCACGTGCGCGGCGAGCTGGTCGCGCAGCTCGGCCTCGGGCAGGCCGGCCGCCTCCTCGGTGGGCTGCACGAGCGCGGTGACCTGCTGGCCCCATCGGTCGTGCGGCGTCCCGACGACGACCGCGTCGAACACCGCGTCGTGGCGCAGCAGCACCGCCTCGACCTCCTCGGGGTGCACCTTCTCGCCGCCGGTGTTGATGCACACCGAGCCGCGGCCGAGCACCGTCACGGTGCCGTCCTCCTCGCGGCGGGCGTGGTCGCCGGGGATCGACCAGCGCACGCCGTCGACGACGCGGAAGGTGGCGGCGGTCTTGGCCTCGTCGCGGTAGTAGCCGAGCGGGATGGGCCCCGAGCGCGCCAGCATCCCCTCGCCGCCGGGCGGGCACGGGCGCATCTGGGCGTCGAAGACCTCGACGTCGGGCCCGACGCCGAACTTGGGGGCGCCGAGCGCGCCCTCGGTGCCGTCGTCGACGCGGGACCCGGTGGCCCCGGACTCCGAGGCGCCGTAGGAGTCGAGGATGAAGCGGCCCGGCAGGGCGCGGCGGACCTCCTCGCGCACGCCCTCGGAGAGCGGGGCGGCACCGTTGGAGACCGCCACCAGTGAGGAGAGGTCCCAGCGGTCGGGCTCGGCGAGGATCGCCTGGGCGACCGGGCGCCCCATCGCGTCGCCCAGGAAGGTGAGGGAGTTGACCTTCGCGTGCTGCACGAGGTCGAGCACCGACTCGGCGTCGAAGGAGGGGCGCGTGTAGAAGGCGACGCCGGCGCCGGAGACGTGCCCGTTGCCCAGGATCCACTGGCTGCCGCCGTGCATCATCGGGCCGCAGGCCAGCAGCACCATCGGTGTCTCCTGCGCGGCCGCCTCGGTGCCCAGCTGCTCCACGGAGTCCAGCGGTGCGCCGAAGCGCCCCGCGTTGAGCGCGGCGAGGATGAGGTCCTCCTGGCGCCAGACGACGCCCTTGGGCTTGCCGGTGGTGCCGCCGGTGTACAGGACGTAGCGGTCGTCGGCGCTGCGCGTGCCGGCCAGGTCGCCGACCCGCTCGGCGGGCGCGGCGGCCAGCGCGGCGTCGTACTCCTCGCCCATGACCAGCACGTGCTGCAGTGTGGGCAGGTCGAGGGAGCGCACGGCCTCCACGTGCTCGGGCGCGACGATCGCGGCGACGCAGTCGGCGTTGTCGTAGAGGTAGGCGAGCTCCTCGTGCAGGTACTTGTAGTTGACGTTGATCGGCACCAGCCGCGCCTTGAGGCAGCCGTAGAACGCGTCGACCCACTCGATGCGGTTGGCGCTGTGCACGGCCACGTGGCTGCCGGTCGGCAACCCGAGCGAGAGCAGGTGGTGCGCCAACCGGTTCGAGCGCTCGTCGACCTCGGCGAAGGTCCAGGTGCGGTCCAGCTCGATGATGGCCGCCCGCTCCGGGACGGCGTCGGCCAGCACCTCGATGACGGTCGCGAGGTGCAGCGGTCGCACGTCAGGCTGGATGTCGGCGGCTGGCGGGGTGGCGTCTGTGGTCTGCGTCACAGGGCCACTCTGCCTGGTGGAACGTGTTCTAGTCGAGGGGTTCGGGCGAATCCGTGCGCCCGGGATCAGCCGGGCAGCAGCACGAGGGCGGTGGTGCCTCCGCCCGGCGTCTCCTCGAGCGAGATCCGGCCGTGGTGGGCCTCGACGATCCGCTTGACCGTCGCCAGACCGATGCCGCTGCCCTCCACGGTGTCCGAGGCACGCGCCAGGGGCAGGAAGACGCGCTCGCGGTCCTCGGGGGCGATGCCGATGCCGTGGTCGACGACGGTGACCAGCCAGCAGTCGTCCATGCTGCGGGCCGACACCTCGATGCGGGCCGGCTCGCCGGGGAGGTGGAACTTGGCGCTGTTGGCCACCAGGTTCTGCAGCACCGCGCGCAGCTGGGCCGGGTCGCCCGGCACGGTCGGCAGCTCGCCGACGGCCACCTCGGCGCCGGCGAGCGACGCCGTGAGGTCCTCGACCACCTCGGCCATCAGGCGCGCCAGGTCGACCGGCTCGCGGGTCAGCTGGCCGCCCAGGCGCGCGTAGGCCAGCAGGTCGTCGATCAGCGCCTGCATCCGGTCGGCGCCGCCCGAGGCCCGCCCGAGCAACGACCGCACGCGCGCCTCGGTCACGTCCTCGCGAGCAGCAGCTGCGTCCTCGAGCTGCTCCTCGATCAGGTCGATGGCCATCCGCACGGAGGTGAGCGGGCTGCGCAGGTCGTGGCTGACCTGGCCCGCGAACGCCGTCAGGGCCCCGTTGGAGCGCTCGAGCTCGTCGCGGGTCTGCTCCAGCTCACGCGTGCGCAGCTCCAGCTCGAGGATGTCGACGACCCGGTCGGCCAGGCGGCCCAGCGAGGCCTCCTGCGCCGGGCTGAGGGTGCGCGGGACGGTGTCGAAGACGCAGAGCGTGCCGATGGTGACGCCCTGGGGCGTACGCAGCTGGTGGCTCGCGTAGAAGCGCACGTCGCCGATCCGGCCGGTCACGAAGGGGTTGTCGGCGAAGCGAGGGTCCTGCGAGGCGTCGGGCACCACGATCGGCTCGCGCAGCGGGAGCGCCACGTTGCACATGGAGTCCTCGCGCGCGCAGACGGAGGCGTCGAAGCCCACGGTGGCGACCTGGTGCTGCTCGTCCTCGGTGATCAGGTTGATGGTCGCCATCGGCACGTCGGCGACCTGGGCGGCCACCTCCACCAGCGCGATCAGGTCCGAGCGCGGCGGCTGAAGCAGGATCTGGTAGCGCTCGATCTCGAGCACACGACGGGTGTCGTCGACGGTCGCGGTCACAGCCGTCCTTTGGTCGGGTGGCGGGGGGTGTGGACCAGGCTAGCCCGCCGTGAGCGACTCCGCCGGTGTGTCGCGGGCGGCCCCGGGCACGAGCGCCCACACCCGCACCACGAGCAGCAGGCAGACCAGGCCGGCCAGGCTGCCCAGTGCCGGCAGGGCGAGCACGTCCGGCCCCAGCGTCCCGGCCGCGCGGTCGGCGGAGGCCACCCGCACCGCGAGCGTGGCCGAGGCGACCATGGCGGCGATGATGCCGAGCGCGATGGCCAGCTGGGTCAGCACGAAGCGCCAGCGGGCGCGGCTGCTGCGACCGCAGGCGGTCAGGTACAGCTCGCGCAGTGGCATCAGCAGGCTCAGGATCAGGTAGAACAACCCGCCCAGGCCGGTGCCCGGGAGTCCGGCGGTCATCTCAGTGCCCCTTCTCGTAGACCAGCAGCGGCTTGCGCAGCACGACCTCGCGCCACAGCGCCGCCAGCATGTGCACGCCGTTGACCAGCCGCAGCACCCAGAAGCACGGGAAAGAGAGCAGCACCCGGCCCACCTCGCCGCGCCGTCGGCCCGCCACCAGCACGGGGACCAGCAGGGCGGGCACGTCGACCAGGTAGGCCAGCAGCACCCACGGGCTCAGCGCGACGGCGAGCACGGGCAGCACCATCAGGTACACCAGCGAGGCGAGCACGGCGTCGGCCACCGCCACCCCGACGACGCCCGCGAGCATCGGCATGCGCAGGATGCCGCGCCAGTGCAGCCGCACGTTCTGCACGAAGCCGTGCGACCAGCGCTTGAGCTGCTTGCCGAGGAAGTCGTAGTCGTGGGGCTCGATCGGGTAGCAGACCGCCTCCGGCACGAACCGCACGCGGTGGCCGCGCTGGTAGAAGGTCCAGGTGAGGTCCATGTCCTCGGCGCGGGTGCGCTCGGACCAGCCGCCCGCCGCCACCAGCATCTCGGTGCGGTAGGCCGAGAAGCAGCCCGAGGAGATCAGCGGCGTGCCGTAGTAGTCCTGGGCCGGCTTGTAGAAGGTGAACGACAGCAGGTACTCCACGTAGCGGCCGCGCTCCCACACCGAGCTCACGTGCCGCGGCACCACGAACCCGCACGCGGCCGCCACCTCGGGGTCCGCGGCCAGCGGCGCGAGCAGCAGCTCGAGCGCGTCGGGCGCGAGGGTGGTGTCGGCGTCGATCGCCATCGCGAAGGTGGTGCGCACCTGCCGCAGCGCCAGGTTCTGGGCGCCGGCCTTCGAGCCGGTGTTCTGCTCAGGGCGCAGCACCTCCGCGCCGGCGGCGCGGGCCAGCTCGCCGGTGCCGTCGGTGGAGCAGTCGTCGACGACGATCACCCGCGCCGGCGGCGTCGTCTGACCCAGCACGCTGCGCACCGTGTCGGCCACCGAGGCGGCCTCGTCGTAGGCGGGGATGATGACGGTGAGGTCGTCGGCCGGCGCGCGGCGCGGCGACGCGGGTCGGGGAAGGGCCTCGAGGTCGGTCACGGGCGGTACCTGTCACGGCTCGGCGTCGGCGTTACGCCGTGAGACCCAGCTCACCGCTCACCGGCGACCCGGGATGCTGGGGGAGTGACGACGTCCGCTGCCGCGCGCAGCCGCCCGGTGGCGCTCGCGGTGCTGCTGGTGGCCGTGCTGGCCGCGGCGCTGGTGGTGCAGCTCGTGGTCGGGCTGCCGACCCCGGGCGAGGTGCAGGACTGGCTGCAGGGGCTGGGTGGCTGGGTCGTGCCCGCCTACGTCGCCGTCTACGTGGGCGTGTGCCTGCTGCCGGCGGGGCCGGTGGCCGTGCTGACCCTGGTGGGCGGTGCCGCCCTCGGCCCGTGGCTGGGCGTGCCGGTGACGCTCGCCGCCGCCGTGGTAGGCGCTTCCGGCGCCTTCGCGCTGGCCCGCCTGCTCGGGCGCGACGCGGTGCTGCGGCTGGTCGGCGACCGCGCCCGGGGGTTGGACGAGCTGGTCGAGCGGCACGGCCTGACGGCGGTGCTGCTGGTGCGCCTGGTGCCGTTCATGCCCTACGCCGCGGCCAGCTACGCCTTCGGGTTGAGCGCGGTCCGCTGGCGCAACTACGTGCTGGGCACCGCGGTCGGCGTGCTGCCCAGCACCGCGGCGCTCGTCGTCGTCGGGGCGTACGGCGCCGACCCGGGCTCGTGGCCGTTCCTGGTGGCCGCCGGCGTGCTGGCGGCGCTGACGGTCTGGGCGCTGTGGCGTGCGCGGCGGGCGCGTGGGGCGCGCACGAGCCGGGTCAGCGGGTCGAGCGCTCCCACGCCGTGACGGCGCTGGTGCGCAGCGGCGCCGAGCTCGGCGTGTTCCTGCCCAGGCCGCGCACGAACGCCTTGCGGATGAACCCGTTGCGCACGCGTTGCGGGTGGTCGCCCACCTTGGTGGTGGTGACGATCCGGCCGGTGCGGTAGCTGATCCGCGAGACGGTGTCGGAGCCGCTCCAGGAGATGTAGCAGTACTCGCCGTCATGGCTCGGGGTGACCCAGTAGGGCTTGAGGCCGCCCTTGATCAGCCTGCCCTGGCGCATCGTGCGGGCGTCCACCACCGTGGCGTAGTCGCTCATCGTGCCCGCGACGCAGATCTTGCGGCCGCCGGGGTCCATGGCGATGCCGTGGTGGGCGGAGTCGAGCAGGTAGGCCGGTCGCGGCAGGTTCGGCACCAGGTTGGGCAGCCGCTTGACCCGAGTGATCCGGCCGGTGCGGCGGTCCATCTCCACGAAGCCGTGGAAGAAGGAGAGCTGGAAGTAGAACTTCTGCTCGTCGGGCGAGACGGTGATGGGCCGCACCGAGATGCTGGTGCCGCGCAGCCCGGCGCGGTCCAGGGCCTGGCGCACGTTGTAGCGGCGGATGATCTTGTTGGTGCGGGCATCCACGATCTGCAGCACCCGCTCGCCCTCGAGCGGGTCGGGCAGCCGGTCGTCGTCGAGCGGGCTGTACACGGTGCCGATGCTGGCGTGCAGGATGCGGCGCCCGCCGTCGAGATAGGTGCTCTCGTGCGGCGAGCCACCCGAGGCGAAGCGGCCGACCTGCTTGCCGTCAGCCACCCGCAGCACGTGCACCACGTTGCCGGTGGAGGCGCTGACGACCACGCGCTTGCCGTCGGGCGAGAGCGCCATGTGGTCCGAGCGCACGCCGGCGACCGGGAAGCGCCACACGATGCGCTGCGTGCGGAGGCTGATCGCGACGACGTCGGCGAAGGAGGGCCGCGAGATGATCACCAGGCGGCCGTCGTTGGAGGAGTACATGTCGTCGACGAACTGGTCGTTGCCCTCGCCGATGAGGGCGCGGATGGCGAGGAAGTAGGCCAGCCGGTAGGGGTTGGTGACGATCTCCTGCATGCGCGCGTCGTAGTCGGGCACCACGTCGATCTGGCCGATCCGCCGGAACGTGCCCGGTGCCAGCAGCGTGGCCGTGCCCTCCCAGTTGTTGCCGACGAACACGACTCGGCGCAGCGACTTCGGCAGCGGCCCACGCGTGCCCGGCGTCGCGCTGGCGGCGGACGGCGCCGCCTGTTCCGGTGCGACCGCGGGAGCGGCGGCGGGGGTCGGGGCGGCGTCCACCCGGGTGGGGCCGACGACGCCGAGCGTGCCCAGGGTGGCCGCAGCGGTGGCGGCGGCCAGCACGAGCCGGGCTCGGTGGGTGGTGGAGCGCATGTCGGTTCCCTCGGGTGGGCGGGTGGTCGGGCCATGATGCCCAACGACGGACCTCCGTGGGGGACACGTGGCACGATCCGTGCCGTGAGCAGAGGGCGCGGGCGGGCGCGCGCGGTCGTCGTCGTGGTGACGCTGGTGCTGGCTGCCGGGTGCACCGGCGGCGAGGAGCCCGGTGAGGAGCTCGAGGTGGACGACTCGGCGCAGGGACCGCCGCGCGACACCGTCGCCTCGGCGTTGGCCGCCGCCTACGCCGGCGACCACAGCGCGCCGGAGGGGCGCGAGGAGGCGGCGTGCTTCGCCGACGCACTGCTGGAGCGGGCGGACGTCGCTGCGCTGCAGCGGGCTGGCGTCGTCGACGAGGAGGGCGCGGTGCCCGACCCGCTCCCGGTGCTCGACGAGGCGACGGCCGGGGTGTGGGTCGACGCCCAGGCGGCGTGCGCCGACTTCGTGGAGGTCTCGACCCGGGCGCTCACCACGCAGAGCAAGGGCCGGCTGGACGGCGAGGCGTACGCCGCGTGCCTGCGCGCGGAGCTGACCCCGGCGCAGCTGCGTGAGGCGCAGGTGCAGGCCCTCGCCGGCGAGATGGCCGGCCCCGCGGTGGCCGCGCTGACGCAGGCGCAGGGCACGTGCGCCGGCCGGGCGCTGCCGAGCGACTAGCTGGCTCGGTCGGTCGGGACGTCGGCTGCCATCTCGCGGGTCCAGGTGGCCTTGACGCTGCGCCACTCCTCGTCGGTGTGGCCGCGGCGCCAGTAGGGCGAGGCCGAGAGGTGCGCGGTGTCGACCCAGCGCTCCTCCAGCAGGTGGCGGCGCACGGCGCGCACCGACTCGGCCTCGCCGTGCACGAACGCGCTGAGCACGCCCGCGGGCCGGGGGAGCGCGCGGACGGCGTCGGCCAGCAGGTGCGTGGGGTCGCCCGGGTGGTCGGCGCGGTGCACCCAGTGCACCTGCAGCTCGCCGGGCGAGCCCAGCGCAACCTCGCCCTCGGGGCCGGCGACCTCGGCGACCACGACCACTGGGCGGCCCGGCGGCACGGCCTCGGCGCTGGCCGCGATGGCGGGCAGCGCGCTCTCGTCGCCCACGAGCAGGTAGGCCTCTGCGTCGTCGTGCGGGGTGTAGCCGCCTGCCGGGCCGCGCAGCTGCAGCCGGTCGCCGGGCTGCGCGTGGGTGGCCCACCGGCCGGCGTGGCCGACGTCGCCGTGCACGACGAAGTCGATGGTCAGCCGGCGCTGCTCGGCGTCCCAGTGCCGCACCGAGAACCGCCGCGGACGCGGTCGCTCCTCCGCCGGCAGCGCGCGCGTCTCGTCGTCGGTGAACGGCGGCGCGTAGCCGGCGGTGGGCGGCAGGAAGAAGCAGTTGACGTAGGCGTCGGTGTGCGCGACCGGGGTGAGGTCGGCCAGGCCCTCGCCGCCCAGCACCACGCGCACCATCTCGGGCGTCAGCTGCTCGGTGCTGACGACGGTTCCGTACATGCGGGGCTCCTCCGGGTTCGCTGCGGTCCCCGCCACTGTAGTCACAAGGTTAGGGTTGCCTCACTCGGTGGTGCTGACGGCGTCGACGAACGCGGCGTCGGGATCCTGGCCCACGTTGAACTCGGGGTCGTCCTCGATGACCAGCTCACCGCCCACCATCACGATCCGGTCCACGACGCCGTCGGCCGCCGTGCGCGACACGACGCGGGCGAGGTCGGTCAGCGGTGCGCAGGCGGCCACCGTGACCGGACCATCGCGCTGACCGGGTGTCCGAGACGTTGAGCGTCCTGCTCGACGTCCACCCCGGAATCGACGACGCGCTCGCGATCCTCGACGCGACGACGGCGCCACGGCTCGACGTCGTCAGGCTGCCACGCGCGTGCGGCGAACGAGAGTCATCCCGCCGAGGCTGGGCGGTTCTGAGAGCACTGCTCTTTGAGACTCGTCGGCAGGGAGCAGGCAGTGCGGGAATTATCTGTGGAGTCTGAAGACACTGCTAGATAATCGAACGTATTATTGGTAATATCTCTCTATGGAAAGCCTTCTCGACGACGTCCGTGGCCTCACCGCCACGCTCGTCGAGGCTGCCGCCGGGGCCGGGTGGGGGCGTGACGAGCGGGCACTGGTCGAGACGCTGACGGCGATGGAGCAGCTGTCGTGCGCGATCGCCGGCGTGCAGGCCGACTGTGCGGTGGCGCTCGACGCCAGCGTCCGTGCTCGGGAGGCCGCCCAGGGCGTGCGTGCTGCGCGGCAGGGCCGGGGGGTCGCGGCGCAGGTCGGCCTGGCTCGCCAGGAGTCACCGCACCGGGCGCGGGCTCTGGTCGGGTTCGCGAAGGACCTCGCCACCGACCTGCCCCGCACGCGGGAGGCGTTGCTGACCGGACGACTCAACGAGTTCCGAGCGATGGTCATCGCCCGGGAGTCCGGCTGCCTGGACGCCGAGCAGCGCCTGGCGCTCGACGAGGCGATCTGTGCTCCCGGGGTGCTCGACGGGCTCGGCACGCGGCAACTCGCCGGCGAGCTGCGCAAGCGCGTCGCCGAGATCGACCCCGCCGCGGTCGTGCGGCGCCACGAGCGAGCGGTGCGTGACCGCAACGTCACCGTGCGTCCCGCGCCCGACGGGATGGCCTACCTGACCGGGTTGCTGCCGCTGACGCAGGCCGTGGCCGCCTACGCCGCGCTGCGCAAGGAGGCCGACCGGCTGATCGCGGCCGGCGACCCGCGCGGTCGTGGGCAGATCATGGCCGACCTGACCGTCGAGCGGCTGACCGGCCAGAAGGTCGCGCAGGACGTGCCGATCTCGGTGACGCTGGTGATGTCCGACCGTTCCCTGCTCGGCGCCGCCCACGAGCCCGCGGTGATGCCGGGTCACGGGTCCGTGCCCGCGCAGGTCGCACGCGAGGCCGTCGCCCGCGCGTGCACGACCACCCAGGCGTGGATCCGCCGTCTCTACGCCGACCCCGGGGGCGACCTCGTCGCACTGAGCACCCGGCAACGGCTCGCCACCGATGGGCTCGCCGCCTACCTCGAGGCGCGCGACCAGGGCATCTGCCGCACTCCCTGGTGCGACGCACCCGCCCGCCACGTCGACCACGTGCTCCCCGACGCCGACGGCGGCCGGACCGACGATCTCAACACGCAGCAGCTGTGCGTGGCCTGCAACCTGTCCAAGCAGGCGCCCGGCTGGTACCAGGAGCCGGTCCCCGACGACCCCCTCGGTCGGCACACCGTGCAGACCACCACTCCCACCGGGCACCGCCACCGCAGTCGGGCGCCGGCTCCACCCGCTCCGGCTGTTGCTCCGCGGGCTTGTGGGTGCAGGCCTCTCGTGGTCGAGATCTACCGCAACCTTCCTCGGATCGAGTACGAGCTCGTCACCTGAGCCGGAGGTCGGTGGCAATGCACCGATGCGACTGGGCGTGCCTCCCCGACTGGTTCGCCGTCCGCTCGAGTTGGACGGGAGACACCCTCCGCTCGACAAGGCTCATGGTGGCAGACGTGAGGCGGTAGGCACGCGCAGATTCGGCTGAGACAGCACGTGAACCCGATCTCCTCGGTGACGAGTTCTGGCGAACCGGGGCCCTGCGCTGGTGCGACGTGTTGAGGTGGTGCCTCGACCGAACGGGAGGAGAAACCGAAGATGGCGACGCCGCCAGGCTGGTACGACGATTCCCGAGACCCGACCATCATCCGCTGGTGGGACGGGCAGCAGTGGACACAGCATGCGAGGGCGAAGCCTCACACGGCACACGATCGGCCAGTTCAGCCGCACGCTCCTGCCTCACCCTCGAGCGGACCGTTCAAAGCGGCGAAGCCGAAGTTGTTCGGCAAGGGCCAGGCGCTCGAGGAGGCGCACGCCGAGATTGCGAGGCTTCAGGCTGAGCTCGCGCGGCTCGGGGTGATGGATGTGATGGCGCTGGAGGCCGAGCGTGAGCGGCTGCAGGCACACGTGGCCGCGATCGCGCAGCAGGCCGCGGAGGCTGAAGCGGACGCGGCGCGGCAGCGCGTCGAATCTGAGTCTCGGCTGGACACATTGCGACGGCTGATCGTCGAGACCGAGGAGACATCGATTCTCCAGGAAGTCGGGATCTACCGCTACCAGCACCCGCTCGACGACTCCGTCGCCTTCCGTGCCGAACTGTCCAGGATCCAGGACCAGATCAAAGCGATGGTCAAGAAGGACGGCGGGGCTATCAACGCGACATCGAACTGGCAGGTCAACGGTTCGGCGGCGCAAGGCAGGAAGATGGTCAGCGACACAAGCAAACTGATGTTGCGGGCCTACAACGCCGAGGCCGACAATCTCGTACGCGGCATGAAGCCGTACAAGCTCGACTCCGCCAAACAGCGCCTCGACAAGGTGGCCACCACCATCGCCAAGCTCGGCACCTCGATGAGCATTGCTGTCTCGGTGCCGTACCACCAGCTGCGCTTGAGGGAGCTGGAGCTGACTGCTGACTACCTGGAAAAAGTCGCTGAGGAGAAGGCTCGCGACCGGGAGGAGCGCGAACGGCTGCGCGAGGAGCGAAAGGTCGAGCAGGAGATCGAGCGCGAGCGGCAGCGTCTGCGCAAGGAGGAACAACACTTTCGGCAGGCCATCGCCCAGCTGCAGGCCAAGGGCGACGTGGAGGGTGTCGAGCGCTTGCAGGCCCAGTTGGCCGGCGTCGTCGGCGAGATCGAAGCCGTCGACTTCCGCGCCCGGACGCTGACGGCCGGGCACGTCTACGTGATCTCCAACATCGGCTCCTTCGGAGAGGGAGTGCTGAAGATCGGCATGACCCGCCGGCTCGAGCCGATGGACCGCGTGAAGGAGCTGGGCGACGCGTCCGTTCCGTTCATCTTCGACGTCCATGCTCTTTATTTCTCCGAGAACGCCGTCAAGATCGAACGCGAAATGCATCAGAAATTCGCAGACCGCCGCGTGAACCGGGTCAACAACCGCAAGGAGTTCTTCAAGGTCAGCGCTGCTGAGGCACGGGGCGCGCTCACCGAGCTGTCTGGTGAGCTGATGACTTTCGTAGACGAGCCCGAGGCGTTGGAGTATCGGCAGGGGCTGCAGGGCGCGACCGCCGGCAGCGACGTGACCCGATAGGCGACCCCGAAGCGCCGCTCACTGACCATTCTCTATTTGTTCGAGTCGCACTCTTCACAACTCGAATTGAGATCAGCGGCCGGCCGAACGTCACAAGCTGAAGCTCAGAACTTGGCGGACCCCTGAAGTGCACCGCCACGGTGCCGCCGGAAAACCAGAACGCCACGCGCGTCAATCAGCGCAACAGCCAGCGAGCCCGTCAGAGGCGGACTGCCGGCGGCAGCGCCCCGCCCACGGACTCGGCGCCGAGCAGGTCGGCGGGCAGGTCGGCCACCTGCAGCGCGCACCAGGGGCTGACGTCGCGACGTCCGGCGAGCACGTCGTCGCGGAACTGGGGCCACGGCACCCACTCGGCGGCGCCGACCTCGTCGGGGTCGGGGGCGAGCGCACCCGGGTCGGGGCAGGTGGCCACGAGGACGGGGCACATCTCGTTCTCCACGGTGCCGTCGGCCATCTCCACGCGATAGCGGAACGTCGGCAGCACCGGGCGCAGGTCGGTGAGCTCGAGGCCGAGCTCCTGCTGCACGCGCCGACGGACGGCGTCGGTGAGCGTCTCACCGGGTGCGGGGTGCCCGCAGCAGCTGTTGGTCCACACGCCGGGCCAGGTGACCTTGCCGTCGGCGCGGCGGGTCAGCAGCAGCCGGCCGGCGTCGTCGAGCAGGTAGCAGCTGAACGCCAGGTGCAGCGGCGTCTGGGTGTGGTGCACCTCGGCCTTGGCCTGCGTGCCGATGGCGTGGCCCCGCTCGTCGAGGAGCACGACCTCCTCGACCGCCCCTGACTCGACCGCCCGTGCGGGCCCGGCGCTCACGCCGGCCTCGCCAGCTGGTTGACGGCGGCACCGAAGACCCGCGGCAGGCGGGCGGCGGTGGGCACCAGGTGACGTCGCACGACCGACAGCCTGCCAGCCTGCAGCAGGGCCGCCGTGAGCAGGTGGTGCCGCCACGAGACGCGACGCCAGGCGGCCTCGTAGCCGGCGGGGTCGCCGGCCACCACGGCGTCCACGGCGGCGCGGGCCTGGGCCAGCCCGACGGCGATGCCCTCGCCGGTCAGGGCGTCCACGTAGCCGGAGGCGTCGCCCACCAGCAGCACGCGGCCGGCCACCCGGGCGGTGGGGCGCTGGCGCAGCGGTCCGGCCCCGCGGACGCCGTCGAGCCGGCCGGCGGGGAGCCGCTCGGTGATCATCGGGAAGTCGCCGAGCAGGTCCTCCAGCGGTCCGGGGGTCGCGCTCAGCACGGCCACGCCCACCTCGTGCGCGCTGACCGGCGTCACGTACGCCTCGGCGCGCGGCGACCAGTGCACCTCCACGAGGTCGCTCCACGGCGCGACTGGTACGTGGGCGCGCAGCCCGAACCGCTTGAGCCGCGAGGCGGGAGCCTCGAGCCCGAGCAGGCGGCGCACCGGCGAGTGCAGGCCGTCCGCCGCCACCAGGTGACGGGTCGGCTCGCCGTCCACCAGCACGTGGTCGCCGTGGTCGCTCACCTCGCGCACGACGTGCTCCACCACGGGCACGCCGGCCTGCTCGACGGCGTCGCGCAGCGCTGCGTGCAGGACCGTGCGCCGCACCCCGCGGCCCTCGCCGTGCCGGAAGGGTGCCTCGACGGCGTGCCCCGGCGCCACGTAGCGGATGCCGCGGATCGGGTGGCCCTCCAGCGCCACGCCCAGCTCGGTGAGCGCGGCGACGGCGCCCGGCATGAGGCCCTCGCCGCAGGCCTTGTCGATGACGCCGGCCCGCTTCTCGCGCACCTCGACGTCGAGACCGGCGCGCGCCGCGTAGAGGGCGGTGGCCAGGCCCACCGGGCCGCCGCCCACCACCACGAGGTCACGCATCGGCGAGCCTGGACTGGGGAAGGGTTGCGAGAGCAGTGTTCTCGGTGCGCAGTCGCACGGTGAGCAGCCAGGCGTTGAGCACGGTGAATCCAACCGCGGTGATCCAGCAGCCGTGCACCAGCGGCAGCGCGACGCCCTCGGCCACGACCGCCACGTAGTTGGGGTGGCTCGTCAGCCGGTACGGGCCCGAGCGCACGGGAGCCAGCCCCGGCACCACGATGACGCGGGTGTTCCAGCGCCGGCCGAGGGTGAGGATGCACCACCAGCGCAGGCCCTGCGCCGCGAGCACCACCACGAGCATCGTCCACGCCAGCAGCGGCGGCGGGTCGGGGCGCCGCACCCACGCCTCCACCAGCATCGCGGCCAGGAAGCCCGTGTGCAGCACCACCATCGCCGGGTAGTGCCCCTGCCCCGTCTCGACGCCGCCGCGGCTCAGGCTCCACGCCGCGTTGCGCTTGCTCACCACCAGCTCGGCCAGGCGCTCCAGCGCGACCAGGCCGACCAGGACGGTGAACGCCACGAGGCCGGTCACGCGCTGGGCTCCGTCTGGTCCGCGTGCTCCGTCGCCCGCAGCAGCACCAGCTCGGAGCAGAAGCCCGGCCCCATCGCCATCAGCAGCCCGTGGCTGCCCGGCTCCGGCGGTCGCTCGCGCAGGGTGTCGGCCAGCACGTGCAGCACCGAGGCCGAGGAGAGGTTGCCGATCCGGGCCAGCGACTCCCGGGTGAGCGCGACCGCGTGGTCGTCGAGACCGAGCGCGTCGCGCACGGCGTCGATCACCTTGGGCCCGCCCGGGTGGCAGACCCAGAAGCCGACGTCGTCGAGCGTGAGCCCGTGGTCGGCGAGGAAGCGCTCGACGTCGTCGCGGATATAGCGGCCCACGATGGTGGGCACCTCGGCGTCCAGCACGATGCGCAGGCCGCGGTGGCTGACGTCGAAGCCCATGGTGCGCTCGCTGTCGGGGTAGAGCCGGCTGCGCGAGTCGAGCACCTCCACCTGGCCGCGCGGCGAAGCCGGGCCACCGCGACCGGAGCCCGTGGCGACGACGGCGGCGGCGCCGTCGCCGAACAGCCCGCTCGCCACCAGGTTGGGCACCGAGACGTCGTCGCGCTGGACGGTCAGCGAGCAGAGCTCGACGGTGACCAGCACCGCCACGTGGTCGGGGTGGCCGAGCAGGTAGTCGTGCAGGCGGGCCACCCCGGCCGCGCCGGCGACGCACCCCAGGCCCACCAGCGGCACGCGGCGCACGTCGGGCCGCAGGCCCACCACGGAGGCGATGCGCGCCTCGAGCGAGGGGATCGCCAGGCCGGTGACGGTGGCGCAGATGATCTGGTCCACGTCGGTGGGCGTCAGGTCGGCCGCCTTGAGCGCGTCCTCGAGCGCCTGGGCTCCGAGCGCCGTGGCGTGCTCGATGAACAGGTCGTTGGCCTGGCCGAAGTCCTCCAGCTCGCCGTAGCGCTCGATGGGGAGCACGAGGAAGCGCTGGTCGACGCCGGCGTTGGCGTGGAAGCGCTGCATCACCCGCTCGTCGAGCTGGCCGCGCGCGATGACCTGCTGGAAGGCCTCGGTGATGCGGGCCTGGGTGTGCTGGTGCGGCGGCAGGGCGCCGCGGACGGCGAGGATCTCCATGTCTGTGCCTTTCGGGTCAGGTCGGGTCAGGTGCGGAGCAGGCCGACGGCCAGGCGGGCCGCCAGCCGAGGGGTGATGCGACCGTCGCCGAGCCCCAGCTCGACGAGGGTGTGGAAGACGTGCGGGTCGCGGGCGGCGGCGCGGATGCCGGCGCCGACGACGCGTGGGTGACGGCTCAG
Source organism: Nocardioides nanhaiensis (assembly GCF_039542785.1). Classification (NCBI taxonomy): domain Bacteria; kingdom Bacillati; phylum Actinomycetota; class Actinomycetes; order Propionibacteriales; family Nocardioidaceae; genus Nocardioides; species Nocardioides nanhaiensis. Next base: position 765,559 of record NZ_BAABIM010000002.1, on the reverse strand, counting down.
GTGCCCGGCCGCCCAGGTGTGGCGCAGGTGGCTGCCCAGCAGCCGCTGCACCGCGCGCCGGTGCTGCAGCGCCGCACGGTCGGGGGTGCCGGCGACCACGTGCTCGGCGGCCGCACGTCCGGCCAGGGCCCCGGTCGCGACGGCGTAGTAGATGCCCTCGCCGGTCATCGGGTTGACCAGGTCGGCGGCGTCGCCGACCAGCAGCACCCGGCCCGACGTGGGGTGCACGCGCCGGTCGAGCCCCGAGAGCGGCAGGTGGTGGCCGCGCCAGTCCCCGCCCGACGCCGTGGAGCCGGGTAGGAGCCGCTCGAGCTCGGTGAGCATCAGCGCGCGGGTCGGCGGCTCGCCGTCGCCGACCAGCTCGCCGTAGCCCACGTTGGAGAGCCCGTCCCCACGGTCGAAGGTCCAGGCGTAGGAGGGCTGGCTGCGATCGCCGAACCGGATCACCTGCTGGCCGCGGCGCCCCGGCGGCGTCGGTGCGTAGCCGCGCAGGGCCAGGGCCGTGCGCGCCGTCCCCGGGACGTGGAGGGCGCGGCGCACGGCGGAGTGCGCGCCGTCGGCGCCCACCACGAGGCGGGCCCGGATCGCGCCGTCGAGCAGGAGCTCGGCGCCGTCCTGCTGCAGCGACCGCACGCGGTGGCGGCGCAGCACCGCGCCGGCGGCGACGGCGTGCTCGACGATGCGGGCGTCGAACACCTGGCGCGGGATCACCCACGCGGGCCGCGCCATGGTGCCGGCCACCCGGTGCTGCCCCAGCGAGAGGTCGAGCCGCCGCACCGGTGCCCACCCCGCCACGACGTCGCCGGCCCCGAGGCTCGCGAGCACCTCGACGGCGTGCGGGGCGACGCCGTCGCCGCAGCACTTGTCGCGCGGGAAGTCCGCGCGGTCGAGCAGCAGCACCCGCAGCTCCGGCCGCACGCGGAGCGCCGCCAGCGCGGTGCTGGCTCCGGCCGGGCCGGCGCCGACCACGACGAGGTCCCACACGGCGTCACTGTTCACGGCGCCATCACCAGGAGCACGACGGCGAGCGCGGCGATGCCGATGGCGGCCCGGAAGGGGGTACGCCCGTGCGTCGTCAGGGTGACGACGGCGAGCGCCGCCGCGGCGGTCAGCACGGCCACGCGCAGCCACGGGGCGGCTCCGGCCGCACCGAGCGCGATCACCAGGGTCGCCACCAGCAGCGCGACCACGGCGGCCACCGCCGAGCGCCGACCGCCGAGGCGGTGGGGGAGACCTCGGACGCCGGTGGCGAGGTCGTCGTCGAGATCGGGGAGGGCGTTGAGCAGGTGGGCGCCGACACCGAGCAGGGCGCCGCCGAGCGGCAGCCACCAGGGGGGCGCCGCCACCCCGGGGGCGGCCAGCACCACGAAGACCGGCAGGCCGCCGAACGCCGTCGCGTAGGGCAGCCATGACCACGAGGTGGCCTTGACGCCGAGGTCGTAGGCCCAGCCGGCCGCCACGCACCCGAGGTGCACGAGGCCCGCGACGATCCCGCAGGCCAGCGAGAGGGCCACGGTGGCGGCGACGGCGAGCGCCACCGCGGTGCGCGCCACGGGCACCGGCAGCTCGCCGGTGGCCAGCGGCTTGTCGGTGCGGCCGACCGCGTGGTCGCGGTGCCGGTCGAGGAGGTCGTTGCCCCAGCCGATCGAGAGCTGGCCGGTGAGCACGGCAGCCGCCACGAGCGCCACGCGTCCGGCGTCGAGGTCGCGCGAGGCCGCGAGGAGCGAGGCGAGCGCGGTGACGGCCACGGTGGGTCCGGGGTGGCAGGAGCGCGCCAGCCCCGCGGCGACCGCAGCAAGAGCGGGCGGCGCGTCGTCGCGGCTGCGGGCCACCTCGCTCATGCGCCTCCCGGTCCGCCTGCTCGCCGCCGCGGCACACGACCGGGGCGGGGTCTGCTGGTACCCGTCGCGCCGCCGCGGCAACCGACGTCGGCGCGCCGCCTCACGACACGCCGGCGCTGCCGGGCGGTGCCATCAGCGTGATGACCTCCCAGGCCACGTGCGCGGCGGCCAGCCCGGTGAGGCCCGCGTGGTCGTAGGCGGGCGCCACCTCCACCACGTCGGCGCCGACGACGGAGAGCCCGCGCAGGCCTCGCAGGGTGGTGACCAGCTCGCGCGTCGTCAGGCCGGCCACCTCGGGGGTGCCCGTGCCCGGGGCGTGGGCGGGGTCGAGCACGTCGATGTCGATCGAGACGTACACCGGGCGGTCACCCAGCCGGGCGCGCACCTGCTCCACGATCTGCGGGACGCCCCGGTGCTGGTACTCGTCGGCGTGCACCAGGGCGAACCCCAGCCGCGCGTCGTCGGCGAGCTCCGCGGGGCCGTACACGCCCCCGCGGATGCCCACGTGCTGGCAGGCGGCCAGGTCCAGCAGCCCCTCCTCGGCCGCCCGGCGGAAGGGGCTGCCGTGCCACAGGGTGGCGCCGTGCAGGACGTCCCAGGTGTCGAGGTGGGCGTCGAAGTGCAGCACCGCCAGCGGCCCGTGGACGGCGTGCGCGGCCCGCAGCAGCGGGAGCGCGATCGTGTGGTCGCCGCCGATGGCGACCACCCGCGTGCCGGCGGTGGTGAGCGCGGTGGCGCGCTCCTCGATGGCGAGCACGGCCGCGGCGACGTCGTAGGGGCCCACCGCCACGTCGCCGGCGTCGACGACCTGCTGGGTGGCGAAGGGATGCACCTCGAGCACCTGGTGGTAGGGGTGCAGCTGCCGCGAGTGCTCCCGCACGTGCGCCGGTCCGAAGCGCGCCCCGGGCCGGAAGCTGGTGCCGGCGTCGAACGGCACTCCCAGCACCGCGACGTCGGCGTGCGGCACCTCGTGCAGCTGCGGCAGCAGCGCGAAGGTGGCGATGCCGCCGTAGCGAGGCATCGCCGGGTCGTCGCGCGGGCCGATCGGCGGCGTCCGCTCCCCGGGGGTGTCGTCGTCCATGGGTGCTCCTCGCGGTGCCGCAGGGGTGGAGTGCCGATCCTGCCGCACCGCGCAGCACGACGGCCCCCGCCGGACCGGGGTCCGACGGGGGCCGTCGCTGCAGGTGGAAGCCCTGCGTGTGCTCGTGGGCAGGGGCGGGGTCGAACCGCCGACCTTCCACTTTTCAGGCGGACGCTCGTACCAACTGAGCTACCTGCCCGAGCGAGACGGCACGATACCCGAGGCAGTGCGCACGCGCGCAATCAGGCCTGGTCGTCGTCGCGACCGCGCTGTCGGCGGGCCAGCAGGAAGACTCCGACCAGGAACGCGAACCCGATCCCGGCGCCGATGGCGGCGAAGAGCCACGGCGTGGACGGCTCGACACCGCTGGGCGCCGGATCGGCCGCCGCCGCGGCGCCCGGGGCAGCCAGGGCGAGCAGGACGACGGCCAGCACGGCGCAGGAGCGGGGGAGCGCCCGTCCCGCGGATCGAGGGCGGACCGGGGACGACGTCGAGGCGGGCACAGGCAGCAGCCAAGCACGTTCCCGACTCTCGGGGGCGCCCGGCCGCTGGCGCGTCACCTACGTGGGTAACGGGGCAACGACGCGTCCGGTGCACGTGCAGGGGGCTCCGCTGGCGGACGCGCTCGACGGACCTCAGCGGGCCCGAGGGGGAAGCACGCATGATCTTCGGACGAGTACCCGACGACGCACCGCCGGTCGCCGCGCGGCGCTGTGCCCGTGCGACCTGGCCACACGAGGTCGCGCGCCTGCGGGCGATCCCGGGCGGGGCGGGCCACGACGACGGCGGCTGCGCCACGGTCGAGGTCCGCGACGACGAACGCCCCCGGCACGCGGGGTGACCGGGGGCGCTGCGCCGCGCCGACGGCGCAGCGGGGCTGGAGACCTCAGCGTAGCCCCGAACGCCTGGGACCTGGCACCCCCAACGGGATTCGAACCCGTGCTACCGCCGTGAAAGGGCGACGTCCTAGGCCACTAGACGATGGGGGCCTGTGCTGGCGCCCAGCATAGGGCCCGCTCGGGCCCGCCCTCGATTGGGAGGCCCCGGATGCATGGGCTAGAGTTCCCACCGCTCCGCTCGTGGAGCACAACCTGGCCCCGTAGCGCAGTTGGTTAGCGCGCCGCCCTGTCACGGCGGAGGCCGCGGGTTCGAGTCCCGTCGGGGTCGCCACCAGCACGAGCAGGCCCCCACCTCACGGTGGGGGCCTTCGTGCTTCCCGGGGTGGATCCAGGCTCAGGGTGGATCCAGGGCTGGTGCCGCCCGGCAGGATGGGGTCATGCCGGTGGAGGTCAGTGGGGAGCGCTTCGACGCGCTCGTGGACGAGGCGCTCGACACCATCCCCGACGAGCTCGCCACGCTGGTGCGCAACGTCGTCGTGCTCGTGGAGGACCAGCCCCCGCCGGAGGAGCCTCGCGACCTGCTGGGTCTCTACGACGGTGTCGCCCTCACCGAGCGCGACGAGGTCATGGGCGGCCTGGGGCACCTGCCGGACCGGATCTTCATCTTCCGGGAGCCGCTGATGGCGCACTGCAGCACCGAGGAGGAGCTGGTCCGCGAGGTGCACATCACCGTGGTGCACGAGGTAGCCCATCACTTCGGCCTCGACGACGACCGGCTGCACGAGCTCGGCTACGGCTGAGGGCGGGACCGGGCTCAGGAGACGCTGGAGCGGGCGCTGGGCAGGCCCTGCGGCCCGGCGGCCGGCCGGGAGGCGATCGTCTCCCAGGCGACGGCGCCCTCGCCCGCTGCCTGGCGCAGCACCTCGGCGAGGAACCAGCGCTGGAAGGACTCCTGCTCGGGGGTGCGGGCCACGGAGAGCAGCCGCTCCTCGCGGCAGAACGCGTCCGCCAGGTCGAGGAGCTCCGAGAGCCGCTCCAGCCGGCGCTCGTCGTCCTTGCGCAGCCGGACCCGCAGGTCGGTCGTGGGGCGACCCTGCGCCCGGGCCCGCTCGGCCTGGTCGGCCCCCAGGTCGTCGCGCAGGACGCGCTCGAGGGACCCGAACAGGTCCGAGAGCGTCTTGGCCAGCGGGTACTCCTGCTCGTGGGCGAGGGCGAGCAGCCGCACCTCGCGGCGCAGCTCGCGGTAGTGGCGCTGGAAGGACAGGTAGGCCGCGACGGGCACCTGTTCGACGACGAGCTCGGTGGGCTGCTCGTCGCCGCTGGCGGGGGAGGGGCCCGACTCGCCGGTGATCGTGCCGACCGCCTCCTCCTCGCCGATCTCCGCGGCCGGGGTGAACCAGACGACCTTGCCGTCCTCGTCGATGTCGGCGCCCCACGCCTGGGCGGCACGGGCCACGATGCCCAGACCGCGGCCGAAGGTGAGCAGCACGTCGTCGAGCCCGTCGAGCCCCTCCAGCCCGTCGAGCCCGGCGCTGTCGTGCCCCGCCGCGGGGTCGGGCTCGGTGGGCAGCACCGGGCGCTCGCGCGAGGCGTCGCGCACCTCGACCCGCGGGTGCTCCGGGGTGCCGCCCAGCGTCACCGAGATCGGGGCCTCCCCGTGCAGCAGCGCGTTGGTGACCAGCTCCGAGGTGCCGATCTCGGCGGCCTCGACGAGGTCCTCGCGCCCCATCTCGCGCAGGCCACCGGCGATCCACCGGCGTGCGTCGTGCACGCCGCGCGGACCGTTGCCCAGGGCCAGGGCGGGCCGGTTGAGCGTCACGGTGGGCTCCACGAGGGATGGGCGATGGGGTGGTCGGGGTGGTCGGGGTGGGACGAGGGTCGATCCGGGGCGGGAGCACGCCGCGCGGCGGCCGCGTGGGTGCTCCATCGTGACCGGCTTACCCCCGTCCCGCCAGCCGCAAACCACGGATCGTGCGCCTTTCTCGCCCGTCCGCGGAGGATGTCGGCCCTCGCGGACGCATGGCGCCGCGGATGTGACCAAGGCGACCTGAGCCGAGATTCACACGTGAGTTCCGCGCAGGAGGACACTGGGAGTACGAGAAGCACCCGGGGAGCGCGGAGATCCCGCCTCCCGCACGCAGCGCCACGGAGGACCCCATGGCAACCGACCGCACGGACCGCCACGACAGCCCCGAGAGCCACGACCGCTCGACCGAGCCCGCGATGTCGCCGCAGGCCCGGGCGGCCGGCCCCGAGACCGACCGCCACCAGGTGGTCGTCATCGGCTCCGGCTTCGGCGGGCTCTTCGGCACCAAGGCGCTGCGCCGGGCCGACGTCGACGTGACGATGGTGGCCAAGACGACCCACCACCTCTTCCAGCCGCTGCTCTACCAGGTCGCCACCGGCATCCTCTCCGAGGGCGAGATCGCCCCGCCGACGCGCGAGATCATCGCCCGGCAGAAGAACGCGCGGGTGCTGCTGGGCGAGGTCACCGACATCGACCTCGACGCCCGCACCGTGACCTCGCAGGTGCTGGGCCGGCGCACCGTGGTCGGCTACGACTCGCTGATCGTCGCGGCGGGCGCCGGCCAGTCCTACTTCGGCAACGACCACTTCGCCGAGTTCGCACCGGGCATGAAGTCCGTCGACGACGCCCTCGAGCTGCGCGGGCGGATCTTCGGCGCCTTCGAGCTCGCCGAGATCGGCGCGGCCCGCGGCGACGACATCGACCACCTGCTCACCTTCGTGGTGGTCGGCGCCGGCCCCACCGGCGTCGAGATGGCCGGTCAGATCGCCGAGCTGGCGCACCGCACGCTCAAGCGCGACTTCCGCGCCATCAACAGCCGCCAGGCGCGGGTGATCCTGGTCGACGCCGCCCCGCAGGTGCTGCCGCCCTTCGGCCACCGGCTGGGCACGTGGACCAAGCGCGAGCTGGAGAAGCTCGGCGTCGAGGTGATGCTCGGTGCGATGGTCACCGACGTCGACGAGCGCGGGCTCGAGGTCAAGTACAAGGACGGGCGCACCGAGCGCATCGCCGCCGTCACCAAGGTGTGGGCGGCGGGTGTGCAGGCCAGCCCGCTGGGTGCGGTGCTCGCCGAGAAGACCGGCGCCCCGCTGGACCGCGCCGGCCGCATCGGCGTCAACCCCGACCTCACGCTGCCCGGCTACCCCGAGGTGTTCGTGGTCGGCGACATGATCGCCCTCGACAACCTCCCGGGGGTCGCGCAGGTGGCGATCCAGGGTGCCAAGTACGCGGCCAAGGAGATCGACGGCCGGCTCAAGGGCAAGGCCGCGCAGCCGCCGTTCAAGTACTTCGACAAGGGCTCGATGGCGATCATCAGCCGGTTCCGCGCCGTCGCGCTGGTGGGCAAGCTGCGCATCACCGGCGTGCTCGCCTGGCTGATGTGGCTGGGCGTGCACCTGGTCTACATCACCGGCTTCAAGAACCGGGTGACGGCGGTGCTGCACTGGTTCGTCAGCTTCCTGGGCCGTGGCCGCTCCGAGCGCACCTCCACCGAGCAGCAGATCTTCGCCCGCAACGCGCTGGGTCGTCTGCGCCGCGGCGCCACCGACCTGGTCTCGCCCCCGGGTCAGTACGACGCCCGTGACGCCGAGGCCCAGGAGGCCCGACGTCGCGAGCTCGAGGAGCAGGCCGCCGAGGAGGCCCGGCTCACCGACGACGGCGTCCGCGGCGTCAAGGTCGGCTGAGGCCCGCTACTCGAAGAAGCCCGGTCGGGTCTCGGCGTCGGCCGGCTCGCGGGCCCACCGGGGCAGGATGAACAGGCCCTCGGCCTCGACGCAGAGGCCCTCGGGGCCGGTGAGCTCGCCGCGGGCCCAGGTCTTGTGGCCCTCGGTGCGCTCGATCCACGCCTCGGCGCGCAGCGGTCCGAGCGGGGTCGGCTTGCGGTAGTGCACCTGCAGCGTGGCGGTCATGCCGGGTCGGCCGCCGGCGCCGGCAGCCTGGCCGAGCATCTGGTCGAGCACCAGCGAGGCGACCCCGCCGTGCACGCAGCCGGGGGGTCCCTCGTAGGCGGCGCCGAGGTGGAACTGCGACCACACGCGCGAGCCGTCCTCGGCCTTCTCGACCACCAGCGGCGGCGCCACGGCGTTGCGCAGGCCGATGACGGCGTTGCCCCAGGGCCGGCCCACGCCGTCCTCGCTGAACGTGACGCCGAGCGCCCCCTCGATCTCGCGCTCGCGCAGCCGCGCGGTGACCGCCTCGACCGCCGCCTGCGCGGCCCGGATGTCGTCGCCCCCGAGCTCGGTGCGGATCGCGGCGTCGACCAGGTCGCGCACCGCCTGGGTGAAGGGGCCGTAGACGGCGCTCTGCTCCTCGATCTGCTCCGGGGTGAGGTGCTCGGGAGCGAAGCGCGACATGCCCCGACCCTAGTGGTGGGCCGGCGTCGGGGCGGGCCGGAGGGTCCGGGTCAGGAACGCCACCTGGTGGGCCACCACGGCCTCGAACCACGGCATCCCGGCGTAGACGTCGAAGTGGTCGCCGTCGTAGTGCCGCACCTGCGCGCGGGCGGCCTCGGCCACCTTCATCGCGGCCTGCAGCGGTGCGCTGCGGTCGGAGTCGGCCACCTGCACCAGCACCGGTGCGGTCACCTCGGCGGCGACCTTGCCGACGGCCACCCGGCCCAGCTCGAGCCCGACGGCGGCGTCGACCTCGTTGCGCCAGGTGGGCCCGGCGATCGCGAGGTACGCCTCGTACTGGCCCGCCAGGGTCAGCGCGGCGCGCTCGCCCGGACGGCCGACGATCGGCATCATCCGGGCACGACCCACCCGGCCGCCCACCGTGCTGGCGACACCCTCGACGGTCGAGCGCAGCACCGAGGAGACCGGGTGGTGCTGCAGCGCGAGCCGGCCCGCTGCCGCGCCGGACACCAGCGGCGTGAGCGCGACGACGGCGGCCACGTCGCGGCGCCCGGCGGCCACCTGCAGCACGTGCCCGCCCGCGAGCGAGACGCCCCACAGCACCAGCCGCGAGGTGTCGACGTCGTCGAGCCTCGAGGCGGCCGCCATCGCGGCCCGGTAGTCCTCGAGCTGGCGCTGCACCGAGACGGTCTGCCGGGGCTCGCCCGGCGAGGCGCCGAAGCCGCGGTAGTCGAAGGCCAGCACGTGCAGGCCCGCGACGGCGAGCCGCTCGGCGAAGGGCAGCAGGCCGGAGTCGACGGTGCCGCCGAAGCCGTGCGCCATCACCACCACCGGCCGGCCGCCTGGCCCGGCGAGCGCGTCGGAGCCGGCCGGCACGTGCTGGGCGACGCAGGCGGCGTCGCCGCTGGCGAAGGTGATCTCGCGAGAGCTGCGCTGGTCGGTGGTCATGGGGTCCTCCCGTAGATCGAGCTGAGCCAGACGTGCACGACGACCGCGACGTGCTCCTCGCGCGACAGGTCCGACCCGCGGGCCAGGCGCTCGAGCATCCGGTCGTTGAGCTCGAGCAGGGTGGCCGCCAGCACCGGCGCGGGCGGGCCGTCCGGCGCACGACCGGCGGCACGCTCGGCGTCGATCATGGCGGCCACGACCGGCACGAACGACTGCCGGTCGCTCTCCCAGAGCTCGCGGACCGCGGCACTTCCGGCGCGCGCGTCGAGCATCGCCACGAACACGTGCTGGTGCCGCTCCCAGGCAGCGAACAGCCCGCGGATCGTGGCCTCGATGTTGGCCGCGGGCGGGCCGGCGGCCGAGAGGTGTGCGGCGGCCGCGACGGCGTCGTCGTACATCTGCTCCACCAGCGCGGCCACCGCGGTGGCCTTGCTCTCGAAGTAGAAGTAGAACGCCGAGCGGGTGACGCCGGCGCGCCGCGCGATGTCGGCGATGGTGATCGAGTCCAGGCTGGAGTCCTGCAGGTGGTCGTCGAGCGCCCGCAGCAGGGCCTCGCGCCGCTGGTCGCCGCGCCCGGGCGGTCGCCGGTCGAGGGTCGACCTCACGGGACGGGGTGCAGGTGGGCGGTGCGGACCAGGCCGGGGGCGCCGTCGCGCTCGGCCCGGGCACGGCCCTGCGGCAGCTCGCGCGTGCGCAGCTGGTGCTCGTAGACGAAGTAGTCGAGCTGGTGAGTGTGCCGCGGGCGGTCGAGCACGTGACCGCGGTAGAGCTGGTCGTCGGCGGCGATGACGCGCTCCATCTCGGCCACGGGCGGCGGCACGTAGCGGCCCACGGCGTAGGCGGCGATCAGTCGGGCCTGGCACTCCACGAAGGGGAACAGCGTGGGGGTGGCCTGCGCGAAGCCGGCGAACAGCAGGTCGTCGAGCCCGGGCTTGAAGATCCGCTTGTACAGGTCGATCCGGTTGCCGGGCGCGCTGAGGAAGTCGGGGTCGAAGAACGGGAAGGTGAGGTTGTACCCGGTGGCGTAGACGATGACGTCGAACTCGGCGCTGGCGCCGTCCTCGAAGTGCACGGTGCTGCCGTCGAGTCGCGCGACGTTGCCGCGCGGCGTCACGTCGCCCGACATCAGCCGCAGCGGCAGCTCGCCGGACTGGGTGGGGTGGGCCTCGAAGAACTTGTGGTTGGGCGCGGGCAGGCCGTAGAGGCGCGGGTCGGAGCCGGTGAAGCGCTGCCCCCACTGGGCGGCCTTGCGCTGCCAGGAGAGCGGCAGCTGCGGGATGGTGCGGTAGTTGGCGTCGGCGGCCTTGCCGTTGATCAGCTTGGGCACGATCCAGGCGCTGCTGCGCGTCGAGAGGGTGACCTGGTTGCGGAACACCCGCTGGGAGAGCTCGACGGTGATGTCGGCGGCGCTGTTGCCCAGACCGACGACGAGGATCCGCTGGTCCATCAGGTGCAGCGGGGTCCACGGGTCGACGTAGTGGTGGGAGTGGATGGACTGCCCGGTGAACTCCCCCGGGAAGTCTGGGTAGCGCGGGTCCCAGTGGTGTCCGTTGGCCACCACCAGCAGGTCGGCGTACCGGGTGCCGGTGCGCTCGGTGGTGAGCCGCCACCCGCCCTCGGGCAGCCGCTCGGCGTGCAGCACGCGGTTCTCGAACTCGATGTGCTCGCGCAGGCCGAAGGCGTCGCAGTAGTCGTCGAGGTAGGCCTTGATCTGGGTGTGGTGCGGGAAGTCGGGGAACGCAGCGGGCATCGGGAAGTCCTTGAAGGACAGCTGGTGCTTGGAGGTGTCGATGTGCAGCGAGCGGTAGGCGCTGCTGTGCCCGTTGGGGTTCTCGAACGCCCAGTTGCCGCCCACCCGGTCCGAGGCCTCGAAGCAGGCGACCGGGACGCCGTAGTCGGCGAGCATCTTGGTGGCGGTCAGCCCGCTGATCCCCGCGCCGATGACGGCGACGGTGGGCGGGGTGGTGGGTCGAGCAGCGGTGGTCACGCCGCGAACGTAGAACGCGTTCTAGACACGTGTCAACGAATTCCCGACACGCGTCAGTCCGCCGCGAGCAGGTCCAGCGAGCCGAGCTCGCGGATCGCCGCGCACGACCGCGCGAGCATGACGGCGAACATGGCGTCGCCGCGCTCGGTGCGGGTGCCGTACGCGCACCCGAACACCGTCACCAGCGGACCCTGCAGCATGGCGAGCCGGTAGTCGGCCCAGCAGGTCTCCAGGTCGTAGCCGTCCGCGGCCGGCCGGGGGTGGGCGAGCAGCGCGCGGTGGTAGGCCTCCACCAGCACCCGCTCGTGGGTGCGCCGCAGCCCGGGCTCCAGGCCGGTGCCCAGCAGGTAGGCCAGGTCGCGCGCGGGCAGCGCCAGGGAGAGGGTCTGCCAGTCGACGGCGACGACGTCCAGCTCGCTGCCCGGGCCAGCCTCGGGCGGCAGCATCAGGTTGTCGAGGCGGTAGTCGCCGTGCACGGGGGCGAAGCGTTCGCGGTGCCGCAGCGCCCACTCCTCGATCACCGGGACGCACGCCCGCAGGGTGGCGGCGTCCTCGTCGGTGACCAGAGCCAGCTCACCACCCAGGCTCTCCAGGAAGAGGTCGACGGCGGGCGCGAAAAGGTCGGCCAGCAGGGCCGCGTCGTCCGGGCCGTTGAGGGTGAGTCCCTCGACGTCGAGCAGGGTGGGGTCGCACCAGCGCGGGCCGTGCAGCCCGGCCAGGTTCAGCGCCGCCACGCGCGCCTGCTCCGGCGTGCAGCCGGCCAGCTGGTCGCCCTGCTGGCGCGGGGCGAGGTCCTCGAGCAGCAGGACGACGTCACCGGTGCTGGCGGCGTCGTCCGCCACAGCCACGTACAGGCACCGCGGTGCCCGCACGGTGAGCGTGGGGGCGAGGTCGGCGTAGAAGCGGCCCTCGGTGCGGTAGACGCCGGCCATCATGGCGCGGGCGGCGGGGTCGGTGGCCGGCAGCTTGGCCAGCACGGTGGCGGGCGCGGTGGTGGGATCGGCGTCCAGGTGCAGCCTCAGCACGGTGCCGATCTGACCGGTGCCCACGGGCTCGGCGCGGACCTCGCGCACCGGGACTCCGAGAGCACTGCTCACCCACGCCGCCGTCAGCTCCGAGGCCTGGGTGACCACGCCGCTCATCGCATCCAACCCGGGTTGCGCGGCAGGTCGTCGAGGCCCGTGTCCGTGGGGCGCACCGCGCGCCAGGCCTCCACCACCGGCGCCAGCTCGGTGGGCGTGGCGCCGTGCAGGACCACGCTGTCGGCACCGGCTGCCAGCTGGTCGGCGATCCGGGCGGCGCACTGCTCGGGGGTGCCCGTCGCCGAGGCCTCGAGCCAGTGCGCCGGCAGCACGTCGTCGCGCAGGTGGCGCAGCTCCTCGGTGGTGCCGACGGCGTCGAAGGCGCCCGGGTAGCCCTGCACCAGCGCGTCGGAGCGGAAGCTCTCGAGGTCCTCGAGCGACCAGCCGTTGGCCCGCACCAGCACCTCGCCGTAGCCCTGGAGGTAGGTGGCCATCCGGCCCACCAGCTTGCGCAGCTGCAGCTGCTCGGGCAGGTCGTCGGTCACCGTCGCGAGCACCGCCCACACGCGCACCGAGGCCGGGTCGCGACCGGCCTCCTCGGCGCCGCGCCGCACCGCGGCCACCGAGCGGGCCAGGGCCTCGTCGGTCAGGAAGGTGTGCAGCACGACGCCGTCGGCCACCCGACCCGCGAGCCGCAGCGTGCGGTCGCCGATCGCCGTCATCAGCACCGGGATGCGCTCGTCGAACCCGGTGTCGAGGCACAGGTAGGGGTAGGTGCCGAGGGGGCCCTCGTGCCCGAAGGCCTCGCCGCGCCACAACCGCCGGTAGACGCCGACGGCGTCCTCGAGCTGCGCCCCGGTGACGCGCGGCAGCCCCATCAGGTCGAAGAGCACGTCGAAGCCGCGGCCCAGGCCCAGCGCGTAGCGCCCCCCGCTCATCCGGTGGGCGGTGACCGCCATCGTGGCGGTGACCATCGGGTGCCGGGTCACGTGGTTGGTGGCGGCGGTGCCGACGCCGAGCGTGGTCGACGCCGCCACGGCGGCCCCCGCCATGACCGCGGCGTCCTTGGCGTTGAACCGCTCGGACAGGAACAGCGAGCCCAGCCCGAGCTGCTCGGCGAGCCGGGCCTCGGCGACCAGGTCGCCGGGGCTGGCGGAGTGTCCTGCCAGGCCGTAGCAGCCGAGCTCGGGCAGGGGTGCGGTCACGGGTCTGCTCGTCGCTCAGTAGGCGATGAACAGGATCTCGTCGCGGCTGTAGTCCATGCCCGGGTGCTCGGCCGCCAGGTGGGCCTGCGTGCGCTGCACCAGCTCGTCCTCGTCGGCTCCCTTGAGCTGCTCACCGCACGGGCAGTTGAGTCGGGTCTTCACGGCGTACCTCCACGATCGGGGCTCCGCACCCTACTGGGCGACGAGAACGCGTTCTAGGTCACCGCAGTGCTGGGAACCTCTGCACGAGGGGCAGCCGGGCCCACGCACGGCCGACGCCCCACGTGTCGCCGGCCCGGAGGGCGGCCAGGACCACGAGGGTCAGCCCGCCGAGCAGGTGCTCGTCGAGGAAGGGGTGGTTCTCGGGAGGCAGGGCCACGGTCCACATCAGCACGTAGAGCAGGGCCCCGGCGCCGCAGGCGACGCGCATGCCGATCCCGAGGGTGAGCGCGGTCCCGATCCCGAGCAGGCCGAGCATGAACAGCGCGTCGGCCCAGGCGGCACCGGCGATCCCCTGGTAGAGGTCGGCGAAGGGGCCCTTCGAGCCGAAGGCGAGGAAGCCCTCGGTGGGACTGCCGCCGTTGAGGTACGCGGCGTCACCGAAGCGGTCCGTGGGCCCGTCCGGCACGGCGCCGGTCGAGAAGCCCAGCGCCAACAGCTTGTCGAGGAAGGCCCACAGGAAGGTGAGGCCGAACCCCAGGCGGAGCGCGGCCAGCAGCCGTGAGGTGAGTGGTGCGAGACCGACCTCGACACCCGACGCGTCGGCGGCGTGGAGGGCGGACGGGTCGGTCCGGTGGGTGGGGTGCAAGGTGCTCATAGCGGGCTCCGATGACAGGTGGGGGCTGGGCGATCAGGACGGGTCGAGACGGGTCAGGGGTGGTCGGTCGTGCTGGCGTCGTGGGGCACCACGACCACCGTGCAGCGGGCACGCTCGAGCACGGCGCTGGAGAGGGAGTGACCCATCAGGTGGGCCCACCCCGACCGGGGGTGGCGCCCGACCACGACCAGGTCCCAGGTCTGGCTCCCCTCGGTGAGCACCTGGTCGACCAGGCCGTGGGCGAGTCGGCGGGTGACGACGACGTCGGGGAACTTCTCGCCCAGGCCCGCCAGCGTGCTGGACACCAACGCGGAGAGGTCGGCCAGCCGGTCGGCGTTGTCGACGTCGGCCGCGGTGCCGGGGTAGGCCGCGGCGTAGGCCGCGACCGCGTCCCAGTAGCAGTGCACGACGGTCAGCGGCAGGCCGCGGAAGGAGGCCATCCGGAAGGCGACCTCGGCCACCTGCGCCGATCCCTTGCCGCCGTCGACGCCCACCAGGACGCCGGCCGTGGGCGCCGGTGGGCCGCCGGGACGGCTGACGACGACGGGGCAGGTGGCGTGGCGGGCGACCGCCGCGCTCACCGACCCCAGCACCAGGCTGCGGACGACCCCTCGACCCCGGGACCCGAGGACCACCAGGTGCGCCTCGCGGGCCAGCTCCAGCAGCATCCGGCGGGCGTCGTCGTCGCTGGCGACGGTCAGGACGCGCAGGTCCGGGTGCTCGGCGACGACGCGCCCGGCCGACTCGTCGAGCAGTCGGGCCGCCGCGGTGTGCAGCTCCTGCGCGAGACCCGGCACGGGCAGCGCCGGACCGAGGACGGTGGTGGCGTGCGCGATCTCGGCGCCGCTCGCGTGGGCGAGCACCAGGGTGCGGTGCTCCAGTGCCGCCTGCTGCGCTCCACACGTGAGGGCGCGCTCGGCGTGCTCGGAGCCGTCGAGGGCGACGACGACGGCACCGGCCGGCACGGCGTCGACGGTGGAGGGGTGGGGTGAGGTGGTCATGGCCCGAGCCTCCTCGCCCCCACGCGCCGGCGGTACGGTCCTGAGACCTCTCGACCCCGGGTCGGAGTGCCCCGACCTCCCGGGACCTCAGCGGTCGACGACCTCGGCGAGCGGGCGCCGTGGGGTGCGGTCCAGCTGGTGGCGGCCCAGTGCCTGCCACCCGACCCTCAGCAGCAGGTGCGGTGCCCAGCGCCCGCCGAGCACCTCGCTGCTCAGGGCCGCCCGCACCGAGGGGTCCTCCACCGGGGCGCTCAGGGGCACGACGGTCAGCCCCGCGCGCGTCGCCTCCAGCCACAGCGAGCCGAGTGCGGCGCCGGCGCGCAGCCAGCCCGCAGGGGTGTCGGTGCCCGACCCGAGCAGCACCAGCCCGTCGGCGGGGGCGAGCTCGCCGAGGGCGAGCGCGCGGTCGGCGAGCAGACCGCAGCGGAAGCGGGCAGCGGGGTCGGTCACGGCGAGCGCGGTCGCGCCGTGCGCGCGGGCCGCCCCGGCCAGCGCCTCCAGCTGCTGCGCAGGGACCGGCCACGCCGTGAAGCGGCGGCGGTCGGTGCACCGGGCGGCCAGGAGCGCGACGGCGTCGGGGGGTGGCGCGGCGGCGCCCGGGCGCAGCACCAGCCGTGCCAGGCGAGCCGGAGGTCCGTCGACGCCGGGCGGTCGCACCGCCCGCAGCGGCGCTCCCAGCCGCACCTGGGGTTCCCAACCGAGCGCGCGAGCTCCCCAGGCGGCGTGTTGCAGGGCGACGCCGCAGCTGAGCAGCATCTGGCGGCCAGCGGGATCGGTCCCGGTGCGCCAGCGGTCCCTGTCCGCCGTCAGCTCGAGTGTGGGCGCCGACCTCTCGCGGTCGGTGCGCCACCGCCACGGCTGGGAGTTCTCCACGCTGGGCGCCGTGCACGCCAGGGCCACGACCGGGAGAGCGGCGTCGTCGCGCAGGGAGGTGGCGGGCGCGGCCTGCGAGCAGGAGGGCGCGGAGCTGCGGGCGGGGGCCGGGCGTGAGGTCGGTGTCACCCTGCAACGGTGCGCGTCGGCGACCCGGTCCGACAGGGGCGCAGGTCCCGAACCGTCCCGGGGGAGTGGCCGGAGCCCTACCGTGGGGGCATGAGCGATCCCGGCCCGGGGCCCGTCACGGTCTTCCTGCTCGACGACCACGAGATCGTGCGTCGCGGGTTGCGCGAGCTGCTGGAGGACGCGGGCGGGTTCGAGGTCGTGGGCGAGGCCGGCACCGCCGCCGAGGCGGTCGCGCGGATCCCCGCCCTGCGGCCCGACGTCGCCATCCTCGACGCGCGGCTGCCGGACGGCTCCGGGATCGAGGTGTGTCGCGAGGTCCGCTCGCGCGAGCCGCACACCCGCGCATTGGTGCTGACCTCCTACGACGACGACGACTCGCTCTTCGCCGCGATCATGGCCGGCGCAGCGGGGTACGTGCTGAAGCAGGTCGGGGGGCGCGACCTGGTCGAGACGGTGCGGCGGGTCGCCGCGGGGCAGTCGATGCTCGACCCGGCGGTCACCGCGCAGGTGCTGGAGCGGGTGCGCCTCGGCCCGCCGGTCGACGACGAGCTGGCGGCACTGACGGCGCGGGAGCAGCGCATCCTGGAGCTCATCGGCCGGGGTCTCACCAACCGCGAGATCGCGGCCGAGCTGTTCCTGGCCGAGAAGACGGTCAAGAACTACGTCTCCGCCCTGCTGGCCAAGCTCGGGCTCACGAGCCGAACGCAGGCGGCGATCTTCGCCGTCAAGCACCCGCGCAGCGAGGGCTGAGACCGACCGCGGGATCAGGCCTCGAGCCGGCGGCCGGTCAGCAGGTCGACCTCCAGGCGCAGCAGCACCGGGCGGGTGCCCGCCGGCCAGGAGTCGGGCAGCACCGGGGGGTGGTCCATCCCGGGCAGGGGAGCCGAGAGCCGCAGCTCGGCCTGCCCGCGCGCGAGCACGCTCCACCCGTTGCGGGTCTCCTCGTCGAGGTCGTCCACCTCGAGGGCGACCGGTCGCCCGCCGCACTCGCGGGCGATGGTGGAGTGCGCCGTCGTCCGCACGACGACGGCCAGGGCGCCGCCGTGCACCTGCGCGCTGTCGTCGACGGAGTAGTTGACCGGTGTGACGCTGAGGCCCTCGCCGCCCACCCAGGCCAACCGGCCCACCCCGTGCTCGCGGAGCAGCGCCCAGCACTCATCGGGGGCGAGGGGCACGAGACGCCCGCCGGGTGCGTGGTGGATCAGGGTCATGGTGTCCTCCTGGTGGTGGTGGCACCGAGCGTGGCTGCGGCGCGCGCCGCAGCCCAGGGTCCCGGGCACCGGGCCCCCGGGACCTTGGTCCCTCGGGCGCACCGCGTGGGCCCGATCGCCACTACCCTGCGGAGGTGGAGCGCCCGGAGCTGGACCGCCAGCGGCTGCTGCTCGACGCCGTCGTCACGATGGCGGCTGACCTGAGCCTGGACGGTGTGCTGGGCCGCATCCTCACCGCTGCCCGCGAGCTGACCGGTGCGCGGTACGCGGCGCTCGGGGTGCTGGCCGAGGAGCAGCCGGGTGGACCGCAGCTGCTCAGCACCTTCGTGCACCAGGGCATCGACGACGAGCAGGCCCGGGCGATCGGACCGCTGCCACGCGGGCACGGGCTGCTGGGCGTCATCACCTCGCGCCGCGAGCCGGTGCGGCTGCACGACATCGCAGCCCACCCGGAGTCCTACGGTTTCCCGGCGCACCACCCGCCGATGGGCTCCTTCCTGGGGGTGCCGGTGCGGCTGCGCGACCGGGTGTTCGGCAACCTCTACCTCACCGAGCGCGAGGGCGGTGACTTCACCGTCGACGACGAGCGGGTCGTCGTCGCCCTGGCGGCGGCCGCGGGTGTCGCGATCGAGAACGCCCGGCTCTACGACGAGGCGGCGCACCGGGAGGCGTGGTTGGCCGCGGGCGCCGAGGTGGTGGGGCTGGTCGCGGGCGCCCGGGTCGACGACGCGGCGCTGCGGGCCGTCGCGCGAGGCGCCCTGCGGGCCTCCGGAGCCGACCTCGCGTGGGTGGCCACCGGGAGGAGCGCCGCGGAGCGGGTGCTGCGGGTGGTGGAGGCGTCGGGGTCGGACCCGGGGCCCAGAGAGCCCTCCAGGCTCGTCGACGACCGCCCCGAGGGTGTGGACGGAGCGGTGCTCGTGGTCCCGCTGACCGCGGGTCTCGCCGGTTCGCCGGTCGAGGGTGTGCTGGGTCTCTCGTGGCGGGGTGAGCGTGAGAAACCCGGACTCAGGATCGACGAGACGTTGCCCGTGCGTTACGCCTCCCAGGTGGCACTGGCCCTGCAGGTCGCACGGGGGCAGGAGGACCGGCAACGGATCGCGGTGCTGGAGGACAGGGACCGGATCGCTCGCGACCTGCACGACCTCGTCATCCAGCGACTCTTCGGCGTCGGTCTCGGGCTCCAGGGCGCCTCCCGGGTGCCGGGGGCGGAGGTCGTCGCGGCCCGCCTGGAGCAGGCAGTGGCCGACCTGGACGCCACGATCGCCGACCTGCGCCGCTCGATCTTCGCCCTGGGCACCGAACCGGCCTCCACCGACGTGCAGAGCGAGGTCACGCGCATGGTCGACCGGGCCGCGTCCACCTGGAAGCTGCGACCGCGGCTGCGCGTCGAGGGTCCGGTGCGCACGCTGGTGCCCGACGCCGTCGTGCCCGACCTCCTGGCGGTGCTGGGGGAGACGCTCTCCAACGCCTCGCGTCATGCGGACGCCTCCGCCGTGGAGGTGCTGCTCGCGGCCACGCCGGCGGAGGTGAGGCTCGAGGTCGCCGACGACGGTCGTGGCCTGCCCGCCGAGCCTGTCGAGAGCGGCCTCGCCAACGCCCGCGCGCGGGCGCTGCGGCACGGCGGCACGCTCGAGCTGCACCGGCCCACGGCGGGAGGCCTGCGGGTGGTGTGGCGGGTGCCGCGGGGGTGAGGAGTGGTTGAGAGGATGCTGCCCGTGCCACCCCGGACCCGCAGCACCCGCGCCCCCCGTCCCGCGAAGCCCGCCATGCCGGCCCCGCCCGGCGCGCGCGAGGTGTTCACCGACGGCGCCTGCGCCGGCAACCCCGGGCCCGGCGGCTGGGCGTGGGCTCTCGACGAGCAGCACCACGCCAGCGGTGCCGAGCCCGCCTCCACCAACCAGCGGATGGAGGTGCGGGCGGCGCTCGAGGCGGTCACCTCGCTGGAGGGGCCGCTCGTCGTCGTCAGCGACTCCACCTACGTGGTCAACTGCTTCCGCGACCGCTGGTGGGCCGGGTGGCTGTCACGCGGGTGGACGAACTCCGCCAAGCAGCCGGTGGCCAACCGCGACCTGTGGGAGCCGTTGGTGACCCGTTACGTCGAGCGCGAGGGCACCCCGGACGCCGTGGCGTTCCGCTGGGTCAAGGGACACTCCGGCAACCGGATGAACGACCTGGTCGACCGGCTCGCCGTCGAGGCCTGCCGCCGGGGCTGAGCACCCCGCTCGGTTACCCGTCCCAGGCCTCGGTGGCGCGGCGCAGCTCGGCGTAGCGCTCGTGCACGGCCGGGGTGGGCGCGGCGTCGACCTCGGCGGCGGGAGCCGCGACCCATGCCGGCGGCTGGTCCTCCCCGCCGAGGGCCCACGCGGCCTGACGGGCCGCTCCCAGCGCCACGTACTCCGCCGGCGGTGCCAGCAGCACGGGTCGGCCGAGCACGGCGGGGAGCACCTCCCGCAGGGCAGCGCTGCGGGCGGCGCCGCCGACCACCAGGACGCGTGCCGGCTCGCGCCCCAGCCGAGCAAGGATCTCGCCGAGCGCATCGGCCAGCGAGCAGGCCAGGGCCTCGACGGCGGCACGGGCGAGGTCGGCGCGGGTCGTCTCGGTCCGCAGTCCGGTCCAGGTCCCGACGGCACCGGGCCGGTCGGGCGTCCGCTCGCCGCCGTAGTAGGGCAGCAGTGCGACCCCGTTGGCGCCGGCGGGGGCGGAGAGGGCCAGCGCCGAGAGCTCGTCGTGGTCGACGCCGAGCCAGCGCGCCTGCAGGTCGAGGATCCGGGCCGCGTTGAGGGTCACCGACATCGGCAGGAAGCCGCCGGCGGC
The DNA here is from genome assembly GCF_039542785.1 of Nocardioides nanhaiensis. Taxonomy (NCBI): domain Bacteria; kingdom Bacillati; phylum Actinomycetota; class Actinomycetes; order Propionibacteriales; family Nocardioidaceae; genus Nocardioides; species Nocardioides nanhaiensis. Next base: position 745,414 of record NZ_BAABIM010000002.1, on the reverse strand, counting down.
GTCGCAGAAGCCGGTGACGGCGCCGGTGCCGTCGCTGACGGGCTCCGGGCTCACCATCGAGGCGACCCCGGAGGTGCCGATGGAGAGCAGCACGTCGTCGGTGTCGAGCTGCATGCCGAGCGCGGCCGCCATGTTGTCGCCGGTCCCCGAGGCCACGACCGCGCCCGCGCCCGCGGCGGTGTGGCCGGCCGGCTGCCCGGGCGCCACCAGGCGTGGGACCCGGGCCTCGTGCCCCAGCGCCGAGGCCAGCAGGTCGGGGCGCCACCGGTTCTCGGCCGGGCTGAAGTAGCCGGTGCCGGAGGCGTCACCGCGGTCGGTGAAGACCTCGGTGCCGGGGGCGCACAGGTGCTCGGAGACGAGGTCGTGGGGGAGCAGCACCTCGGCGACCCGCGCCGCGTTCTCGGGCTCGTGGTCGCGCAGCCAGCGCAGCTTGCTGACGGTGAGGGAGGCGACCAGGACGCTGCCCACCGCCTCGGCGCACGCAGCGGGGCCGCCCCACTCCTGCACCAGCTCCCGGGCGGCGCTGCTGGAGCGCACGTCGTTCCAGAGCAGGGCGCGGCGCACCACGGCGCCCGCGTCGTCGCGCGCGACCATGCCGTGCTGCTGACCGGCCACGGAGAGCGCCGCGCAGCGGGGGAGCAGGTCGGCGGTGGCCGCGTCGACGGCGTCGAGCCAGGCCCGCGGGTCCACCTCGGTGCCCTCGGGGTGCGGCACCTGGCGCTGCTCGAGCACCGTGCCGTCCGCGGCGTCCACGAGCACCGCCTTGGTCGACTGCGTCGAGGAGTCGACGCCCAGCACCAGCGTCATGGCTGGCTCCCTTCAGGCAAGGACGAGCCGTGTCGACCCACGTGACCCACGTTGACACGACCCCGTCGAGTAATTAGTTTGTTGACCCAACGTACTAGTGGGTGACGCCCACCACAACACCGAGCACCACACCGACCGCAGCACGAGGGAGAGCGCATGCCGGGCCCCACCGCACCGCTCCTCGGGCTCGCCGGGGGATCGGCCGACCACCTGGCGGTACGGCGGCACAACCTCGCGCTGCTGGTGGGGCACCTGCGCCGGCACGGCGCCCGTAGCCGCGCCCGCCTGGCCGCCGAGACCGGCCTCAACAAGGCCACGGTCTCGAGCCTGGTCACCGAGCTGATGGAGCGGGGGCTGCTCGCCGAGGGTGCCGCCGAGCGTGGCGCCGTGGGTCGACCGGGCCTCGCCGTCGACCTGCATCCCCGAGCCCTGGTGGCCCTCGGCGCCGAGATCGGCGTCGACCACCTCGCCGTGCTCGCCACCGACCTGCGCGGCACCCCCCTCGTCGAGCAGCGGGTGGCGCTCGACGCCGCCGGCATGACGACGCAGGCGGTGCTCGAGCGCGTGGCCGCCGAGGTCGGGGCGCTGGCCGCGCCACTGGTCGCCGCCGGCAGCACCCCCGTGGGTCTCACCGTCGCGGTGCCCGGTCTCACCGACCACGAGTCGGGTTCGGTGCGTGACGCCCCGAACCTCGGCTGGCACGACCAGCCCGTGGCGACACCGCTCTCCCGCCTGGTGGGCGCACTCCTCGGCGGGGACGCCGACCCGTGGCCGGTCGACGTGGACAACGAGGCCAACCTGGCCGCCCTCGCCGAGCTGGACGCGCGCGCGGACGCCGACCCCCAGGAGCTGCTGCTCCTCACCGGGGGCGCCGGCGTCGGCGGCGGTGTCGTCACCGGTGGGCGCCTGTTGCGCGGCGCACGCGGGTTCGCCGGGGAGCTGGGGCACCTGCAGGTCGACCCGGAGGGCCTGCCCTGCTCGTGCGGACGGCGCGGCTGCCTGGAGACCGTCGTGAGCCTGCCGGCGCTCCTGACCCTCGCCGCCGCCGCGGGGGACCCCGTGCGCGACCCCGACGTCGACGTGCTGCAGCGGCTCGAGGAGCTGCGGCGGCGCGCGGAGCAGGGCGACGCGCGCACGCTGCACGCCCTGGAGGAGGTCGGCGGCCACCTGCTGCGCGGGTGTGCCTCGCTGGTCAACGTCCTCAACCCCGAGGTGGTGGTGCTCGGCGGCTGGTTCGCCGTCCTGGGTCGCTGGCTCGCGCCCACCCTGGAACGTGAGCTCGCCGGCCACGTCTGCGCCCCGGACGCCGGGGGCGCGCGCATCGAGGTCTCGACCCTCGGCGTCTCGGGCGCCGTGCGTGGTGCCGCGCTGCGCGCCGCCGCGGCGGTGCTGGAGGACCCCACGCTCGCCCCCCTCCGCTGACCTGCCCACCTCCGTGCCCCACCCCACACCCGATACGTCACACCCGTCCCAGTCAGGAGACCCCGCATGACCGACTACACCCCGCAGCCCTCCGACAAGTTCTCCTTCGGTCTGTGGACCGTCGGCTGGGAGGGGGTCGACGTGTTCGGCCCCGCCAGCCGCCCGGCCCTGGACCCCGTCGAGTCCACCTACAAGCTCGCCGAGCTGGGTGCGGCCGCCGTCACCTTCCACGACGACGACCTGCTGCCCGAGGAGGCGACCCGCGAGAAGACGCTGGCCCGCTTCACCCAGGCGCTCGACGAGACCGGCATCAAGGTCGAGATGGTGACGACCAACCTCTTCAGCCACCCGGTCTTCAAGGAGGGCGGTCTGACCGCCAACGACCGCCAGGTGCGGCGCTACGCCGTCGCCAAGGTGCTGCGCAACATCGACCTCGCTGCCTCGCTCGGCGCCGAGACGTTCGTGCTGTGGGGCGGGCGCGAGGGCGCCGAGCACGGTGCCTCGAAGAACGTGCCCGCGGCCCTGGACCGGATGAAGGAGTCGCTCGACCTCTTCTGCCAGTACGTGGTCGACCAGGGCTACACCATGCGCTTCGCCCTCGAGCCCAAGCCCAACGAGCCCCGCGGCGACATCCTGCTGCCCACGATCGGTCACGCGATCGCGCTGATCAGCGAGCTCGAGCACCCGCACCTGGTGGGCGTGAACCCGGAGGTGGGCCACGAGGAGATGGCCGGTCTCAACTTCGCGCAGGGCATCGCGCAGGCGCTGTGGCACGACAAGCTCTTCCACGTGGACCTGAACGGTCAGCACGGCCCCCGCTTCGACCAGGACCTGCGCTTCGGGGCGGGCAACCTGCGCGGCGCCTTCTGGACCGTCGACACCCTGCTCGGCGCAGGGTCGGACAAGGCCTACGACGGCTACCTGCACTTCGACTACAAGCCCCCGCGCGCGGAGGCCGTCGACGGCGTCTGGGAGTCCGCACGCGCCTGCATGCGCAACTACCTGATCCTGCGCGACAAGGTGCAGGCCTTCCGGGCCGACCCCGAGGTCGCGCAGGCGCTGGAGGCCGCCCAGGTCGGCGACATCGTCGAGCCCACGCTGACCGCCGGCGAGTCGCTGGAGGACCTGCGCAGCGCCAGCTACGACGTCGTGGCCCTGGGCGAGCGCAGCGTCGCCATGGAGGCGCTCGACCAGCTGGCGATGGAGCACCTGCTCGGCGTCCGCTGACCACCCCCCGGACTGATCGGGCGCCCGGCGCCCGGTCCTGACGTCGCGGCCCGACCGGCATCCCCCGCCGGTCGGGCCGCGTCGTCGTGTCGGCTCCACGAGTTAATGGGAGGGAAAGAAGCGTTACCGAGCCGTGGCGGGAGATTCGGACGGGTTGACCAGTTCCGAATGATGTGCATGCCCGTTCTGCATCTGTAGCGTGAGACTTTTGCTTGACGTCCCGGCAAAAGAGTCTTTACCTTGCGAGGGTTGTGAGGCCCGTCACGTGGCCTCCGTCCTCTCTCAGGAAGACAGCGCATGAATCTCTCCCGCGGACTGTCGCGTCGCTTCTTGCCACCCCTGGTGGCCGCAGCGCTCACGATGGGCACGATGGTGCTGGGTGCACCGACCAGCTCGGCCCAAGCGGCCCCGGCAGCGCCGGCGGCCCCGGCAGCCCCGGAGGACCCGAGCAACGTCCTGATCTTCAGCAAGACGACGCAGTTCCGCCACAGCGAGGCCATCACCCAGGGCACGCCGGTGCTGGTGGACGCGCTCGAGGACGCGGGCATGACCGTCGAGGCGTCGGAGGACTCGAGCCTCTTCACCGACGAGAACCTCGCGACCTACGACGCGATCATGATGTTCCAGACCTCGGGCGACCCCTGGAACGCGGACCAGAAGGCCGCCCTGCAGCGCTACGTGCGCGCAGGCGGCGGCATCGTCGCGGTGCACAACGCCACCGACATGCGCGGCAGCTGGGACTGGTGGGACAACCTGATCGGCACCACCATGCCCGGCCACGCGGCCACCGGGAACTCGCCCGGCCTCCCCGGCACCGTCCGGGTCGAGGACCGCGTGCACCCCTCGACGGCGCACCTCGAGCAGCGCTGGAACCGCGCCGACGAGTGGTACAACTACGCCACCAACGTCCGCGGCGACGCGCACGTGCTGGCCACGATGGACGAGAGCACCTACGCCCCCGGCGGCAACGCGATGGGCTACGACCACCCCATCAGCTGGTGCAAGCCCTACGACGGCGGCCGCACCTGGGCCACCGGCATGGGTCACTTCGGCGCCCACTTCACCGGTGAGCCCGACCTCGTGCAGCACATCGTCGGCGGCACGCAGTACGCCACCGGCGACGTCGACGCCGACTGCGGCGGCACCCGCTGGGAGAGCTACGAGAAGGTCTCGCTCGACGAGAACACCTCCGCGCCGTTCGCCATGGACGTGGCCCCCGACGGCAAGGTCTTCTACACCGAGCTCGTGCGTGGTCAGATCCGCGTCTTCGACCCGGCCACCCAGAGCACCAGCACCGCCGTCACCATCCCGGTGTACTCCGGCGGTGAGGACGGCCTGCTGGGCATCGCGCTGGCCAACGACTTCGCGACCTCCGGGCACCTCTACGTGTACTACGCCCCGGCCAGCTCGGACGACACGAACCCGGCCAACTTCTTCTCGAACCTCTCGCGGCTGACCTACGACCACCAGACCGGGACCATCGACCGCGCCTCGGAGAAGATCCTGATGAAGGTGCCGGCACGGCGCCTGCCCGACGAGCCCGGCCACACCGGTGGCGGTCTGGCGATCGACCCCGAGGGCAACCTCTACCTCGGCGTCGGTGACGACGTGAACCCGCACTCCGAGCCCTCCGGCGGCTACGCGCCCATCTCGGAGCGCAACGGCACCTTCCACGACGCCCGCGAGACCTCGGCCAACACCAACGACCTGCGCGGCAAGGTCCTGCGGATCACGCCCCAGGCCGACGGCACCTACACGATCCCCGAGGGCAACCTCTTCCCGGAGTCCGAGGACACCGGGAACAAGACGCTGCCCGAGATCTACGCGATGGGCTTCCGCAACCCCTTCCGGTTCGCGATCGACCCCACGACCGGCGCGCTCGGCGTGGCCGACTACTCGCCCGACAACAACACCGACGCGCCCACCACCCGGGGGCCCGCGGGCATCGCCGAGTGGAACCGGGTCACGAGCGCCGGCAACTACGGCTGGCCGCTGTGCATGGGCAACAACGAGCCGTTCCGCGACGTCGACTACACGAAGAGCCCCGTCGAGGTGGGCGCCTACTTCGACTGCGCCAACCCGGTCAACGACTCGGTGCGCAACACCGGCCTGACCCAGCTGCCGCCCGCCCGGGCCGCGGACATGTGGTACGGCTACCGCCGCACCTCCGACCCGGCCATCCCGGCGGGCGGCGGCCTGGCACCCATGGGCGGCCCCACCTACGTCTTCGACGCCGAGAGCGACTCCGACACCAAGTTCCCCGAGTACTTCGACGGCAAGACGTTCTTCTACGAGTGGGCGCGCAACCGGATGTTCACCCTGGACATCACCGACGGTGAGCCCGCCGCCGGCGCGGCCGTGGAGAAGGTCAACCCGTTCCTGCCGCAGGAGCAGTTCCTGGCGCCGATCGACTCCAAGTTCGGTCCCGACGGATCCCTGTACGTGCTCGACTGGGGCGGCGGCTACGGCCGTGACAACCCCAACTCGGGGCTGCACCGCATCGACTACATCGACGGCTCCCGCTCCCCGTCCGCCCGCATCGAGGCCTCCGCGACCTCGGGCCCCGCGCCGCTGACCGTCACCTTCGACGGCTCCGGGTCGAGCGACCCCGAGGGCGCCGAGCTCACCTACACCTGGGACTTCGGCGACGGCACCGCCCCCGCCGAGGGCGTCGAGGTCAGCCACACCTACGAGGAGACCGGGGTCTTCTCGGCCCGCCTCACGGTGACCGACCCCGACGGCAAGGAGGGCACCACCACGGTGCCGGTCACCGTCGGCAACACCGCGCCCACCGTGCAGTTCGACCTGCCGCCGCACGGCTCCTTCTTCGACTTCGGTGACACGCTCAGCTGGGACGTGGACGTCAGCGATCCGGAGGACGGTCAGATCGACCCGAGCAAGGTCGTCATCCAGCCGGCGCTGGGCCACGACTACCACGCCCACCCGACCGCACCGTTCAGCGGCCTGACCGGCTCGACGCCGACCAGCCTGGGCGGGCACGCTCCCGACGAGAACATCTTCTACGTCATCGACGCCCGCTACACCGACGAGGGTGACGACGACGGTCAGAACAAGCTCATGGGCTCCGACACCACGCTGGTGCTGCCCAAGCTCAAGCAGGCGGAGTTCTTCACCGCCAAGTCCGAGTCGATGAGCATCGCGGACAGCCGCGACATCGCGGGTGGCGACCGTGTCCTCAGCGGTCAGGGTGGTGCCTGGGCCTCCTACGGTCCGGTCAACCTGTACCGGATCGACCAGCTGGCGCTGCGCGTCTCGGCCTCCTCGGCCGGGGTCATCGAGCTGCGCAAGAACACGGTCGACGGCCAGCTGCTGGCCGAGGTGCCCGTCGCCGCCACCGGCGGGCGCTACGTCGACCTGGTCGTCGACGCACCCACCCCGGCGGTCACCGACAGCTTCGACCTGGTCGTGGTGATGCCCGGTGCGGGTGAGCGCAAGCTCAACTTCATCGAGGCCATCGGCCAGGGCTCCTCGCCCGACACCAAGCCCGTCGTCCGCATCACCGCTCCCGCGGAGGGCACGGCGCTCGCCGCTGGCAGCGAGGTCGAGGTGACTGCCGACGCCACCGACAAGAGCAACGACATCACCGAGGTGGAGTTCTTCGCCGAGGGCGAGTCGATCGGCGTCGACACCGAGGCGCCCTACTCGGCCACGTGGACCACCCCCGCCGAGGAGGACGTCTACGAGCTGACCGCCGTCGCCACCAACTCCGACGGTGCCGAGACCACGAGCCGCGTGATCGGGGCCCAGGTCGGTGAGCTCTTCGGCGACCTGCAGCAGTTCAGCAACGCCGGCGGGGAGTTCGAGAAGCTCGGTGCCGGAGCCTTCCGGATCACCGGCGCGGGCGCCAACGCCTGGCAGACCGTCGACCAGTACAGCTCGCTGTTCCTGCCCGGTGGCGTCGACGACGACACCTGGGAGGCCGTGGTCAAGGTCAACGGCCAGACCCACGGCAACGGTGGCGCCAAGAGCGGGCTGATCGTCCGCAACGACGTCACTGCTCCCGGCCAGTCGGGCGGCTACGCCTACCTGGGCATCCGCCCGAGCGGCGGTGTGGAGTGGCTGCGCGACCCCGACGGCAACGGTCAGCTCAACGCCTCCGACGCCGGCGGGTCCACCGCCTACCCGACGTGGCTGAAGATCAAGCGCGCCGGGACGTCGTACACGGCGTACTACTCGCGCAACGGCACGACCTGGACCCAGGTCGGTCCGGCGGCCACGCTGACCGGTGCGGCGACCCCGCAGGACATCGGCATGGTCACCACCGCGCACTCCGGCACCCCGGGCTCCGCGGACTTCTCGGACTTCTCCGTGGACACCGACCCGGTGGCACCGGACCCCGAGAAGCGCTACGCCGCGCTGCGCAACACCACCGGACCGCTCTCCGACGAGTTCTCCACCGGCCTGAACGGCAAGTGGAGCGTGCGTGAGCAGACCGGCAAGCCGGTGCGCACCCAGGGCGGCTCGCTGCTGATGCCCGTCACCACGAGCGACATCAACGAGGCCACTCCCGGTCCCATCAGCTTCGTGGGCCAGCCGGCGCCGACCGGCCCCTGGGAGGTCAGCACCAAGCTGACCCTCGAGCACGGCACGCACTGGCAGTACGCCGGTCTGATGCTCCACAAGACCGACGACGAGTACACCAAGCTCGCCTTCACCAAGAACCAGAACGGCAACAGGTTCCTGGAGTTCCAGACCGAGACGGCGGCGCGGCGCACCACGCACGCGTCGTTCACCCTCCCGACGGACTTCCCGACCACCGCGTACCTCAAGCTGGTCAACAACGGGACCGGTCTGCGCGCCCACTACTCGGCCGACGGTCAGACGTGGACGCAGATGACGGGCAACCCCGCCCCCATCAAGACCGACGCCCAGATCGGGCTCGTCGCCGCCGGTGACACCGGTGCCGGCGACAAGGTCGCCAGCGTCGACTGGTTCCGGGTCACCCCGGACCGGACGAAGCCGGCGGGTGACCGCAACGACCAGTTCGAGGGCACCGCCCTCGACGGCAACCGGTGGAACCAGACGATCCGCTACGACGCCAGTGCGGTCGAGGTCTCCGGCGGGGCTCTGAACATCGAGACCCAGCCGGGCGACATCAACGGCAACAACCCGCTCAACCCGCGCAACTTCGTGCTCCAGGACGCCCCCGAGGGTGACTGGGTGGCGACGACGCGGTTCAAGGCGCCGTTCGAGATCCGTTACCAGCTCGCCGGCCTGCTGATGTACAACGACGACGACAACTACGTGAAGGCCGACGTCGTCGCCTTCAACACCGGCGGTGCCGCCAAGGACTTCCGCGCGGAGTTCGCCGGCGAGCGCAACGGTGGTGGGTTCGGCGGGCGCAACATCCCCGTCGCGACCTCGACCGAGAGCGGGTACTACCACCTGCGGGTCACCAAGGTCGGCACCAGCTACACGGCCGAGATCAGCCTCACCGACGGTCAGACGTGGACGCCCATCGGTGACGCGCCGATCGTCTTCGAGCAGCCGCTGAAGTCCCTCGGTCTGATGGCGATCGGCCCGGAGCAGGACGAGCCGGTGACGGTCTCGTTCGACTTCTTCCGGATCGTCGTCGACGGCGAGGAGCCCGAGGAGCCCGAGGACACGACGGCTCCGACCACCACCATCACCTGGTCGCCGGCGCAGGCCGACGGCGAGGCCGGTTGGTACACCACCGCTCCCTCGTTCACCCTGAGCGCCACCGACGGTGACGGCTCGGGCGTGGCGAGCACCGAGTACAAGATCGGTGACGGCGCGTGGACGGCCTACACCGAGTCGTCGGGCGCGGTGGAGATCACCGAGGACGGCACCTACGAGGTGCAGTTCCGGTCCACCGACGAGGCCGAGAACGTGGAGGAGGCCGGTTCGGCCACCGTCAAGGTCGACACGACCGCGCCGGTGACGACGGTCTCGCAGGCTCCGCAGGACGGTGCCACGGTCGTGACCCTCACGGGTGACGACGGCGAGGGCTCCGGCGTGGCCGGCATCGAGTACCAGCTCGACGACGGCGAGTGGGTCGCCTACACCGAGCCGGTGCGGGTCACCGGGGCCGGCGAGCACACCATGCTGGTGCGCTCGACCGACACCGCCGGACTGGTCGAGGAGGCGCAGAGCGTCACCGTGACCGTCGAGGACGGCGGCGACCCGGAGCCGGGCGACACGACGGCTCCGACCACCACCCTCACCTGGTCGCCGGCGCAGCCGGACGGCGAGGCCGGTTGGTACACCTCGGCCCCTTCGTTCACCCTGAGCGCCACCGACGGTGGCGGATCGGGCGTGGCGAGCACCGAGTACAAGATCGGTGACGGCGCGTGGACGGCCTACACCGCGACCGTGCAGATCGAGGAGGACGGCACCCGCGAGGTGCAGTTCCGCTCGGTCGACCGGGCAGGCAACCGCGAGGCGGCCGGCTCGGCGACGGTCAAGGTCGACACGACGGCGCCGGAGACCTCGGTCTCGCAGGCTCCGGAGGAGGGCGCCGTGGTCGTGACCCTGACGGGTGACGACGGCGAGGGCTCCGGCGTGGCCGGCATCGAGTACCAGCTCGACGGCGGCGAGTGGGTGGCCTACACCGAGCCGGTGCGGGTCACCGGGGCCGGCGAGCACACCATGCTGGTGCGCTCGACCGACACCGCCGGACTGGTCGAGGAGGCGCAGAGCGTCACCGTGACCGTCGAGGACGGGGAGCCCGAGCCCCCGGTCGACACCGAGGGCCCGACCGTGACGATCCAGGGCATCCGCCCGGGCTTCGTCTACGGACACGCCCAGCAGCCCAACCTGCGCTGGAACGTGCGCCCGACCGGTGACGACGTCACCCGGGTGGTCGCCACGCTGGACGGCAAGCTGGTGGAGTCCGGCAAGCTCGACCTCACGCAGCTGAAGCTCGGTCGCCACGTCGTCAAGGTCACCGCCATCGACGCACGGGGCAACCGCACGGTCGAGTCGGTCGCGTTCCGCGTCGGCACCTCCGTGGTGGACGTCAAGCGCATCGTCAACCGGGCCGAGAAGGACGGCGCGATGACCAAGGTCGTGCGCCGCGACCTGATCGCCGGCCTCAACCGGGCGAACGTGTTCACGGAGAAGGGCCGCACGGCCCTGGCCCGTGCGCAGCTGCTCGAGGTGCGCAGGCTCGCCCTGCGCATCGAGGACAAGCGCACCCGACAGGTGGTGCGCAAGGACATCGCGATGCTGGTCCGTCAGCTGAACCGATGAGCCTCGGCGCCGGGCCCCTGGGCCCGGCGCCACCCCCAGGCCGACCGGCCGTCACCGCAACCCGGTGGCGGCCGGTTCGTCGTGTGCGGGGTGCGCGGCGGGTGTCGTCACCCGGGGGTGGCGGTGCGTGGGTGACCGTTCGGCGGCGTGGTCCGGTTGCCGAGGCACCGCTGCCCGGGGGTGGCGGTGCGTGGGTGACCGTTCGACCGCGCGGTTCGGTGCCGGGAGCACCGCTGCCCGGCGGCCCGCGAAGCTCAGCTGCCGTCGAGGGCCAGGCTGGCGGCGTCGATGGCGTCGGGGGAGAGCACGTGGCCGATGGCCAGCGCCGCGGCGCCGAGCTCGCCCGCGCGCTCGCCGGCGCGGGAGGTGGTGATCGTGAGGTGCTCGGTGGCCAGCGGCAGCGAGCGGCTGTAGACGACCTCGCGGATGCCCGCGACCAGGCTCTCGCCGGCGTCGGCCAGGGTGCCGCCGACCACGACGGCCGAGGGGTTGAAGACGTTGACCAGGGTGGCGACGACCTCGCCGAGGTCCCGCCCGGCCTGCCGCACGACGCGGGCGGCCTGCAGGTCGCCGCCGCGCACGAGCGTGACGATGTCGCGACCCGAGGTCGCGGCGACGCCGGCCTCGGCGAGCAGGCCCACGAGGGCGGGGGCGGCGGCGATGGCCTCCAGGCACCCCTCGTTGCCGCAGCGGCAGGCGATGCCGGAGGCCCGGGCGACGCGCACGTGGCCGAGGTCGCCGGCGGCTCCGCGGGCGCCGCGCTGCAGCATCCCGCCGGAGATGAGGCCGGCACCGATGCCGGTGCTCACCTTGATGAACACCAGGTCCGAGACGTCGGGCAGGTGGGCGTGCTGCTCACCCAGCGCCATGATGTTGACGTCGTTGTCGATGAGCACGGGCACGTCGTAGGTGCGGCGCACGTGGTGGGGCACGTCGTAGCGGTCCCAGCCGGGCATGATCGGCGGGTTGATGGCCCGGCCGGTGGAGTGCTCGACGGGGCCGGGAAGGCCCATGCCGATCGCGGAGAGGTCCGCGACGGGCCGCTCGACCTCCGCGAGCAGGTGGCCGACCTGGTCGGTGACCCACCCCAGGACGGCGTCGGGCCCGGCGGCCACCTCGATGTCGGCGCGGCGGTCGGCCAGCACGGTGCCGGAGAGGTCGGCCAGGCACAGGCGCACGTGGCTCGCGCCGACGTCGACGCCGGCCACGACCCGGGCACGGGGGTTGAGGGCGAGCAGCGAGGGAGGGCGTCCGCCGGTGCTCACGCCGTCGCCGTAGGGTGCCACGAAGCCGAGCCGCAGCAGCACGTCGATGCGGGCGGCGATGGTGGAGCGGGCGAGACCCGAGGACTCCGCCAGCTGGGCACGCGTGCGCGGCGTGCCGTCGCGGAGCAACTCGAACACGTCGCTCGTCCTCACGGGGCGAAGTGAATCACGGCGCTTGTGCACGAGCAACAAAGAACTTCTGCCGAACTCTCGACAAAAGTGCGTGATGGGTGCCACAGTGCTCCCGTGCCTGAACACGAGCCGGTCGCCCCGACGACCGCCCGCGACACCCCCGGGAGCCCGCTGCTGCGGGTCCGCGGGGTCGCGAAGTCATTCCACGGTCACCGGGTGCTGCACGGGGTCGACATCGACCTGCGCGCGGGCCAGGTGCTGGGGCTCGTCGGCGAGAACGGTGCCGGCAAGTCCACCCTGATGAAGATCCTGGCCGGCGTGCACGCCCCCGACGAGGGCAGCGTCGAGATCGACGGGTCGCCGGTGAGCTTCAGCCACCCGGTGCAGGCCCAGCACGCCGGGCTCTCCACGGTCTTCCAGGAGTTCAACCTCCTGCCCGAGCGCACCATCGCCGAGAACATCTGGCTGGGTCGCGAGCCCCGTCGGCGCGGTCTGGTCGACACCGCGCGGATGGCGCGCGACACCGACGCGCTGCTGGCCGACCTCGGCGTCACCAACGTCTCGGCCCGCCAGCGGGTGCGCTCCCTCTCGGTCGCCGAGCAGCAGATCGTCGAGATCGCCAAGGCGGTCAGCTTCGACGCGCGGGTGATCCAGATGGACGAGCCCACCGCGGCGCTGGCCGACCACGAGGTCGAGCTGCTCTACGGGATCATCGAGCGGCTGACCTCCCGCGGGGTCGCGATCGTCTACGTGAGCCACCGGCTCAAGGAGATCTTCGACCTCTGCGACACCATCACCGTGCTCAAGGACGGCGCCCAGGTCACCACCATGCCCGCGGCCGAGCTCGACCAGGCCGAGCTGGTGCGGCTGATGGTCGGCCGCTCCATCTCCTCCTTCTTCCCCGACAAGCTGCCCGGCACCGAGCTGGGTGCGGCCCGGCTCGAGCTCACCGGGGCCGGCAACGGGTACGTCGACCGCGTCGACCTCACCGTGCGCGGTGGCGAGATCGTCGGCATCGCGGGTCTGCAGGGCTCGGGCCGCACCGAGCTGCTCGAGGCGGTCTTCGGCGTGCGTCCCTTCTCCCGCGGGGAGATGCGCGTCGACGGCGAGACGCGTCGCACGCGCAGCCCCCGCCAGGCCATCCGCGGCGGCGTCGCCATGGTCACCGAGGACCGCAAGGCCACCGGCCTCTCCCTGAACCAGACCATCCTGGACAACGCGCTCGGCGTGGTCCGCAGCGTCTTCCCCGGTCGCACCGGCGAGGCGCGGCGTCGCGTCCCCGGCCTGCTCTCCTCCCTGGAGATCTCGGCGCGGGCCCTGGACCAGGAGGTCCAGTTCCTCTCCGGCGGCAACCAGCAGAAGGTCGTCCTGGCCCGGTGGCTGGCCACCGATCCCGGCGTGGTGCTGATGGACGAGCCCACGCGTGGCATCGACGTCGGCGCCAAGCACTCCATCTACGAGCTGATGCGCGAGCTGGCCTCGCAGGGCGTCGCGGTGCTCATGGTCTCCAGCGAGCTGCCCGAGGTGATCGGCATGTCGGACCGGATCGTGGTCATGCGCGACGGCCGCGTGGCCGGCGAGCTGCCGGCCGGTGCCACCGAGGAGCGCGTGCTCGGCCTGGCCACCGGCGTCACCGGCGTCACTCCCGCCCCGGACGCGGGCCACGCCCCCGGCCGCCACACCCAGGAGGTCGCGTCGTGACCAGCCCCAGCACCAGCGCCCGGCTGACCGGCCTGAGCTCCACCGCGATCGTCTACAGCGTCCTCGCGCTGGTGATCGTGGTGGGCGGCGTGCTCACCGCCCTCGAGGGCCGCAACCTGTTCTCGGCCGGCAGCATCCAGGCCATCCTCACCACGGCCAGCGTGCTCGGCCTGATCGCCATCGGGCAGACACTGGTCATCCTGGCCGGCAGCCTGGACCTCTCGGTGCCCTTCGTGGTCAGCCTCTCCAGCGTGCTGGCCGCCAGCACGATGGCCGGCGAGACCGGCAACATCGTCCCCGGCGTGCTGATCGCCCTCGTGGTCGCCGCGGCGATGGGCCTGGTCACCGGCCTGGTGGTGGCCCTGCTGCACGTGCACGGCTTCGTGGCCTCGCTGGGCATGGGCCTGGTGATCAGCGGCTACCTGGCCACCAACTACGCGGGATCCACGGGCTCCGCCCCGCGCGCGTTCCGCCTGCTCGGCGCCACCTACATCGGCCCGGTGCCGCTCTCGACGCTGGTGATGCTCGGGATCGCCGTGCTGGCGACCGTGATGCTGCTGCGCACCCGCACGGGCCTGCACCTCTACGCCGTCGGCGGCAACCGCGAGGTCGCGCGCCTCTCCGGCATCCGCACCGCCGTGCCCGTGGTCACCGCCCACGTGCTCTGCTCGATGCTGGCCGGTGTCGCCGGTCTGCTGCTGCTGGCGCGGCTCGGCGTGGGTCAGCCCACCATCGGCTCCCAGGGCGACTACGACCTGATGTCCATCGCCGCGGTGGTGCTCGGCGGCACCCTGCTGGCCGGCGGCAAGGGCAACGTGATCGGCACGCTCGGCGGGGTCGCGATCTTCGCGGTGCTCAGCCAGGTGATGAGCGCGCTCGAGGTCACCTCGTTCCTGCAGGACGTCATCCGCGGCCTGGTGATCGTGCTGGCGGTCGCCGTCTACGCCCGGCGCGAGATCGAGCGCCGGCCCGCGCCCTTCGACCAGCTCTCGGCGCGAGAAGCGCTCCCCGGACCCGACCCCGCCCTGCAGGAGACCCGATGACCACGCTCGAGCAGCGCCCCGTGGCGCGCGCACCCCTGGCCGCCCACCAGCGTGGCGCCGCCGGCCGCGTGGCCGCCGCGGTCTCCACCCCGGGTGGCGCGATCTTCGTGCTGGCCGGCCTGCTGCTGGTGGCCACGATCGTGGCCAACCCCAACTTCGGGGACCCGGGCGTCATCATCCGGTTCCTGGGCCGCACGGCCCCGATCGCCATCGCGGCCATCGGTCAGTACTACGTGATCGTGGCCGGCGAGTTCGACCTCTCCATGGCCGCCGTCATCTCCATGCAGGTGGTCCTGGCCGGCAACCTCATCGGCGACGACGTGGGCCGGGTGCTGCCCGTGATGGCGCTGATGCTGGTGCTCGGGGCGTTCATCGGCCTGGTCAACGGACTGGTCACGACGCTGCTGCAGGTGCCCAGCTTCATCGTCACGCTCGGCATGATGCTGGCGCTCTCGGGGCTGGTGGCCTACCTGACCGGCGGCGCCGCCGACGGCAACCCGGTCGACGAGTTCCGCGAGATCGGCCGCGGCGGCATCCAGGACGTGCCCGTCGTCGACGTCATCCCCTACTCCCTGCTCATCTTCCTGGCCATCGCGGTGGCCGCCTCGTGGCTGATGCGTCGCCCCTTCGGGCGCAGCCTCATCGCCGCCGGCGACAACCCCGCCGCGGCGCGCTTCGCCGGGGGATCGCTGGTGTGGCTCAAGACCCGCGCGTTCATCCTCTCCTCGCTCTCGGCCACGGTGGCCGGGGTGCTGCTGGTGGGCTACGCGGGCGTGCACCCCTCGGTCGGGCAGGGCTACGAGTTCAGCGCCATCACCGCGGTGGTGCTGGGCGGTGTGCTGCTGGGCGGCGGCCGTGGCTGGGTGCTCTCGGCCGCGGCGGGCGCCTTCGCGCTGGAGCTGCTGTTCCTCTTCCTCACCGCCGTCGGTGTCGAGTCCACGTGGCGCGACACCGTGCAGGGCTTGATCATCATCGCCGCCGTGGCCATCGCCGGCCGCGCGTGGACCGCGGGACGCCGACCCCGGCGTGCCGGCACCACCCCCTCGACCTCTCGGGACGAACAGCCGTTGCCCACCCCGGGCACGACGACAGGAGACAGCTGATATGCGTAGGAACAGGCTCACCGGCGTGCTGGGGACCGTGGCTCTGGTGGCGGCACTCGCCGCCTGCAGCACCGACGACTCCATCGACGACACCGGCGCGGAGGGCGGGGAGTCCGCCGCTGCCGAGGGTGGCGCCGAGGAGGCGGAGTCCGACGGCTCGGAGTTCTTCAGCCAGGCCGACATGGACGAGCAGGACGAGCAGCGCTCCGCGACGTTCGAGGGCGACGAGGCGACCCCGTGGCTGCAGTACATCGACGGTCCGATGACCGACACCTCCGAGTTCGCCACCGACCAGCCGATGAAGACGTGCTTCGCGAACGCCTCGATCTCCAACCCCTGGCGCCAGACCGGCTGGATCACCATGAACCAGCAGCTCGAGCAGCTCCAGGAGGAGGGCGTCATCTCCGAGATGGAGACCCGCGACGCCGAGGACAACGACGACACCCAGATCGCCGACATCGACTACTTCATCTCCGAGGGCAACTGCGACGTCTTCATCATCTCGCCGAACTCGACCGCGGCGATCACGCCCGCCGTCGAGCGCGCCTGCGAGACCGGCAAGCCCGTCATCGTCTTCGACCGCGGCGTGCAGACCGACTGCGCGACCACCTTCATCCACCCCATCGGCGGCTACGCCTGGGGCATCGACACCGCGGAGTTCCTCGTCGACAACCTCGAGGAGGGCGACAAGGTCGTCGCGCTGCGCATCCTGCCCGGCGTCGACGTGCTCGAGACCCGCTGGGGCGCCGCGGAGCAGATCTTCGAGGAGAACGGCATCGAGGCGGTCGACTACTTCACCGGTGCCGACCCGGCCGAGATCAAGAAGATCCTGACCGACGAGCTCACCCAGGGTGAGGTCCAGGGCGTGTGGATGGACGCCGGCGACGGCGCCGTGGCCGCGATCGAGGCCTTCGAGGACCAGGGCATGGACTACCCCGTCATGACGGGCGAGGACGAGATGAGCTTCCTGCGCAAGTGGGAGGAGACCGGCCTGACCGGACTGGCCCCCGTGTACTCCAACTTCCAGTGGCGCACCCCGCTCCTGGCCGTGCAGAAGATCGCCGCCGGCGAGGAGATCCCCACCGAGTGGGTGCTCCCGCAGACCCCGATCACCGAGGAGGAGCGCGGCGACTACCTCGAGGCCAACGACGGGATGCCTGACGGCCACTACGCCAAGTTCGGCGGCGAGGACCTCCCCGGCTACCCCGACGTGTGGCAGGAGCGGATCATCCCCTGATCTCCCGCCCCACCTGACCGCAGTGCCCCGGGGTCGCGCCCTCACGCGCCCCGGGGCCGCGGTCGCCCAGCCCTCGGCGCGCCCCCCGGCGCGCCGGTCGCGGCCAGCCGGCCGCGCACCACGGGCACCGACCACCGAAGGAACCGACGACCGTGAGACCCATCGGCATCAACACGTGGGTGTGGACCTCCCCGCTCACCGACGCCACGCTGCCCCCCCTGCTGGCCACCATCGCCGACCTGGGCTTCGACGGCGTCGAGCTGCCGCTGGAGAACACCGGTGACCTGGACCCCGCCCGGACCGCCGACGCGCTCGCCGCGACCGGTCTGCGCGCCTGGGTCGTGGGGGCGATGGCTCCCGGCCGCGACCTGGTGGCCACCACCCCCGCTGCGGTCGCCAGCACCCAGGACTACCTGCGCTCCTGCATCGACCTCGCCGCGGCCGTCGGTGCCCCCGCCGTGTGCGGGCCGTTCTACTCCTCCACCGGACGCACCTGGCGCGCCACGCCCGCGGAGCGCGAGCAGCTGTGGCTGGACTGGCGCACAGCCCTGACGCCGGTGGTCGAGCACGCCGCCGAGCGCGGCGTCGCCGTCGGCATCGAGCCGCTGAACCGCTACGAGACCTCGTTGGTGAACACCGTCGAGCAGGGCCTCACCGGCCTCGGTCCGCTGCTGGAGACGCACCCCGGCGCCGTGGGCCTAGCGCTGGACACCTACCACCTCGGCATCGAGCAGCGCAGCAGCGCGGACGCGCTGCGCGAGGCCGGGCGCCACCTGGTGCACCTGCAGGTCTGCGGCAGCGACCGCGGGGCACCGGGGGGTGACCAGGCCGACTGGCCCGGGATCGCCAAGGCGCTCGACGAGATCGGCTACGAGGGCGGTCTGACCATCGAGAGCTTCACCCCCGACAACGCCGCCATCGCCGTGGCGGCCTCCATCTGGCGACCACTGGCCGCCTCGCCCGACGACCTCGCCCGTGACGGCCTCGCCTTCCTGCGCGCACTACTAGCCCCGGGAGCAGCCTCATGAGCATGAGCACCCCCACCTCGCAGCCGCTCGGCGTCGCCGTCATCGGCCACTCCTTCATGGGCAAGGCCCACTCCAACGCCTGGCGCAACGTGGGCGCCTTCTACCCCGAGGCGCCGCCCGCCCGGCAGGCGGTCCTGGTGGGCCGCGACCCGCTGCGCACCAAGGAGGCGGCCGCGCGGTACGGCTGGGCCGAGGCGGCCACCTCGTGGGAGTCGGTGCTCGAGCGCGACGACGTGCACGTCGTCGACATCTGCACCCCCGGTGAGAGCCACCACGACATCGCCGTCGCCGCCCTGGCGGCCGGCAAGCACGTGCTGGTCGAGAAGCCGCTCTCCAACACGGTCGCCGAGTCGGAGTCGATGACGCGGGCCGCCGCCGAGGCGGCCACGCGCGGCGTCCACTCCATGGTGGGCTTCAACTACCGCCGGGTCCCCGCGCTGGCGCTGGCCCGCCAGCTGGTGGAGCAGGGTCGCATCGGCGAGGTGCGCCAGGTGCGCGCCAGCTACCTGCAGGACTGGCTCACCGACCCCACGGCCCCGATGACCTGGCGGCTGCGCCGTGAGTCCGCGGGCTCGGGCGCCCTGGGCGACCTCGCCTCGCACGTGATCGACCAGGTGCAGCACATCACCGCCAGCACCGTCACCGGCGTCAACGGCCGGCTCCACACCTTCGTCGCCGAGCGCGACGGCGACGCCGGCCGCGAGGCCGTCACGGTCGACGACGCCGCGTGGGCCACCTGCGTGCTCTCCTCCGGCGCGATCGCCAGCATCGAGGTCTCCCGGGTGGCCGCCGGCCGCAAGAACGGCCTGAGCCTGGAGGTCTTCGGCTCCGAGGGCTCGCTCAGCTTCGACCTCGAGCGGCTCAACGAGCTCGGCGTCCACGAGGAGCACGGCGAGCACGCCGGGCTTCGCCGGGTCCTGGTGACCGAGGAGTCCCACCCCTACCTGCAGGCCTGGTGGCCGCCGGGCCACGTGCTGGGCTGGGACGCCACCTTCACCATGCAGGCCGCCGACTTCCTCGGCGCCATCGCGGCCGACCGGGCACCCAGCCCCTCCTTCGCCGAGGGACTCGCCGTGCAGCGGGTGCTGGCGGCCGTCGAGCAGAGCGCCCGACACCTCGGGACGTGCGTCGACGTGCCCGCCGAGGACCCGCTGGAGGGTGGGCGGGCATGAGCGACCCGGCAGGCAAGCGCTACACGCTGTTCACCGGCCAGTGGGCTGACCTGACGCTGGAGGAGGTGGCCACCCACGCCGCCGGCTGGGGCTACGACGGCCTCGAGATCGCCGTCTCCGGCGAGCACCTGGACGCCTGGCGCGTCGACGAGCCGGGCTACGTCGAGGAGCGCCTGGCGCTGCTGGAGCGGCACGGGTTGAAGGTGTGGGCGATCAGCAACCACCTCACCGGCCAAGCCGTCTGCGACGACCCCATCGACGGGCGTCACCGTGCGCTGCTGCGCGAGCGGGTGTGGGGCGACGGCGACCCCGAGGGCGTGCGCCAGCGCGCCGCCGAGGAGATGAAGCTGACGGCGCGGCTCGCGCAGAAGCTCGGCGTCGACGTGGTCATCGGCTTCACGGGGTCCTCGATCTGGCCCTACGTCACCATGTTCCCGCCGGTGCCCACCGAGCAGATGGACGCCGGCTACACCGACTTCGCCGACCGCTGGCACCCGATCCTCGACGTGTTCGCCGAGTGCGGCGTGCGCTTCGCCCACGAGGTGCACCCCAGCGAGATCGCCTACGACTACTGGACCACCCAGCGCGCCCTCGAGGCGATCGACCACCGGCCGGAGTTCGGTCTCAACTGGGACCCCAGCCACATGATGTGGCAGGGACTGGACCCGGTCGCCTTCATCACCGACTTCGCCGACCGGATCTACCACGTCGACTGCAAGGACGTGCGGGTCCGCTCCCGCGACGGCCGCAACGGGATCCTCTCCTCGCACCTGCCCTGGGGCGACCCGCGCCGGTCGTGGGACTTCGTCTCCACCGGGCGCGGCGACGTGCCCTGGGAGGACTGCTTCCGCGCGCTGGCCACGATCGGCTACGACGGCCCGATCTCGGTGGAGTGGGAGGACGCGGGCATGGACCGGCTGCACGGCGCCCCCGAGGCGCTGCAGTTCCTGCGCCGCTTCGACTTCCCGCCGCCGACGGCGTCCTTCGACGCCGCCTTCAGCAGCGACTGACGCGACACACACCCGCGCCCCCGCACACCCACCCGCAGCACAGGCAGTAGGAGGACGAGCACGTGAGCACTCTCGGGATCTGGTTCGTCGGCGCGCGCGGGTCGCTCGCCACCACCGCGACGCTCGGGCTGCACGCCCTGGCCGCCGGCCTCACCGAGGCGATCGGGTGCGTCACCGAGCACCCGGAGCTCGACCGCCGCGGCCTCGCGGGCTACGACGAGGTGCTGGTGGGCGGCCACGACGTCGTCGACACGCCCCTGGTCAAGCGGGCCGAGGAGCTGGTGGCGGGCGGCGTGGTGCCGCAGCACCTGCTGCGGCTGGTCGGTGACCGGCTGGCTGCCACCGAGCACCGGTTGCGCCACGGCGTCGAGAACGCTGGCACCTCCGGCCGTGGCCAGCGCGCCGAGGTGGAGCGGCTGGCCCGCGACATCCGCGCGTTCGGCGAGGAGGTCGACCACGTGGTGGTCGTCGACGTGTCCAGCACCGAGCAGCCCTACAGCCCCGACGACGACACGAGCAGCTGGTCGGCACTGCGCGCGGCCTGGGAGGCCGGGCGCGCCCCGCTGCCGGCCAGCTCGGTCTACGCCTGCGCTGCCCTGCTCGCCGACGCCGCGCACGCGGGCTTCACCCCCAGCACCGGCATCGACCTGCCCGCGCTGCGCCAGCTGGCGCACCAGCGCGCGATCCCCTTCGCCGGGTGCGACGGCAAGACCGGCGAGACGCTGGTGAAGTCCGCGCTCGCGCCCATGTTCGCCACGCGCGCGCTCGAGGTGCGCTCGTGGACCTCGGTCAACCTGCTCGGCGGCGGTGACGGCGCCACGCTCGCCGACCCCGCCGCCGCCTCGAGCAAGACCCGGGCCAAGCGCAGCGGCCTGGACTCGATGCTGGGGCGGCCGGTCGACGGGCCCATGCACATCGACTACGTGGCCGACCTCGGTGACTGGAAGACCGCCTGGGACCACGTGCGCTTCGACGGCTTCCTCGGCACCCGGATGACGATGCAGTTCACCTGGGAGGGCTGCGACTCCACGCTCGCCGCCCCGCTGGTGCTCGACCTCGCCCGTCTGCTCGGTCGTGCCCGGGCCGCCGGCGTGCTCGGCCCCGTGCCCGAGCTCGGCTTCTTCTTCAAGTCCCCCTACGACAGCGACGAGCACCGGCTGGCCCAGCAGTGGGAGGCGCTCACCCGCTGGTCGGCCGACTGCGCCGCGCGCGTCGAGCGGCTCACCGGCGAGCCCGACTCCTGATGCGCGCCGGCGACCTGGCCGAGCTCGTCCGGCTGCCCGCCGCGCTGACCGTGCCCGGCGACGCGTGGTCCGGCGCAGCGCACGCGGGCGGCAGTGGGCGCGCCTGGGCGATGCCCGCCTCGTCCGTGCTCCTCTACTGGTCCGGGATGGCCCTCAACGACTGGGCCGACCGCGACCTCGACGCCCGCGAGCGACCCGAGCGGCCGATTCCCTCGGGTCGCGTGCCGGCGCAGCAGGCGCTCGCCGTCGCCCTCGGCCTGGGTGCCGGGGGGCTCGCGATGTCGGCGCTCGTGGGTGGGCCGCGCGCGCTGCGCGTGAGCGCTCCGCTGGCCGGGCTGGTCGGCCTCTACGACGTCGTCGCCAAGGAGAGCGCCCTCGGACCGGTGGTCATGGCCGGCACGCGCGGCCTCGACGTTCTCCTCGGCGCGAGCACCGGTGACGACGTCGCGGCCGCCTGGGCTCCCGCGGTCGCGGGCACGGCGCACACGGTGGCCCTGACGGCGCTGAGCCGCGGCGAGGTGCACGGGAGCACTGCTCTCGCTGCCTGCCTGGCGGCCGCCACGACCGGTGCCGTTGCCGCCTTCGGCGTGGTCGGTGCCCTGCGCGACACCGCCGCGCCACCCCACCACCGGGCTGCCGGAGCACTGCTCTCGATCGGTTACGCAGCTGTCGTGGGCCGCGCCCAGCTGGCCGTGGCCACCTCGCCCGACGCCGCCACCGTGCGGCGCGCCACGGGTGCCGGCATCGCGGGCTTCCCGCTGCTGCAGTCCTCGTGGCTCGCCCGTCGGGGTCGCTGGGGCGCTGTCGCAGCGGTGCTCGGCGCCCGTCCCGCACTGCGGGCCGCCTCGCGACGGATGAGCACCACGTGAACGGCCGGAGCGGCGGGGCGAGCAGCCTGCGCCTGGGGTACGGCCTCAACGGCTTCGCGGGCCACCGTCTGGCCGACGCGTGTGCCGTGGTCGCGGGGCTGGGGTTCCGCGGCGTCGGGCTCACCCTCGACCAGCCCCACCTGGACCCCTTCGCCGACGACCTCGCAGCGCAGGTCTCGCACGCCGCGGCCTGCCTGGAGAAGCAGGACCTCGCGTGCGTCGTCGAGACCGGCTCGCGCTACGTGCTCGACCCCTGGCACAAGCACGAGCCCACGCTGGTCAGCTCGACGCGGCGCGAGCTCCGGGTGGAGCTGCTGACCCGCGCCGTCCGGATCGCCCACGAGCTGGGGGCCGAGGCCATGTCGTGCTGGTCGGGCACGCTGCCCGAGGGTGTGCCCGCCGAGGAGGGCTGGCGGCGTCTGGTGGACGCGCTCGGCCCGGTGCTCGACGAGGCCGGTCGGCTCGGCGTCATGGTGGCCTTCGAGCCCGAGCCGGGCATGCACGTGGCCACGCTCGACGACGCCCTGGAGCTGCGGCGTCGGCTGGGGGAGCCCGAGCACCTGCGGCTCACGCTCGACCTGGGCCACCTGGTGTGCAACGAGCCGCGCTCGCCCGCCGAGACCGTCGCGCTGGCCGGGCCGCTGCTGGGCAACGTGCAGGTCGACGACATGGTGCGCGACGTGCACGAGCACCTCCCGCTCGGCGACGGCGAGCTGGACATCGACGCCGTGCTCGGAGCGCTGCTCTCGACCGGCTACGCCGGCTTGGCGTGCGTCGAGCTGCCCCGCCACAGCCATGCTGCGCCGGCCGTCGCCGCGCAGAGTCTCTCCGCGCTCACCGACTCCCTGCGACGTCTCGAGGTGCACCCGTGACCACGTTGACCCCCCTGCTGCCGCTCGAGGAGCTGCGCTCCGCCCTGGGTCCTGCCGCGGCGGGGCTGGACGACCTGGTGGCGCAGGTGGGCGCCGACCCGCGCCGCCTGGACCGGGTCTTCCCCGCGGCGGCCCGGCGCACCGCGCGCGGCCCGCTCGAGCAGCACCCGCAGGTCCTGGCGCAGGACGCCGTCCGGGTGGCGCTGCTGGTCGCCGCGGCCCCCGCCCTGGACGACGACGACCTGCTGACCGAGCTGCGGTCGCTCTACCGCGTGGGCGACAGCGACGAGAAGCGCGCCGTCCTCCTGGCGCTGCCCGGGGCACCCGACGGGCTCGTCGCCGTCGACCTGCTCGAGGACGCCCTGCGCACCAACGACACACGGCTGGTGGCCGCTGCGATGGGCCCGCACGCCCGCCACCTCGACGACTCGGCGTGGCGCCACGGGGTGCTCAAGTGCCTCTTCACCGGGGTCCCCGTCAGCGCCGTCACGCACCTGCGCGAGCGCGCGGACGACGAGCTGGCCGCCATGGCCGAGCGCTTCGCGGCCGAGCGCCGTGCAGCCGGCCGCCCCGTGCCCGACGACCTGCACACCGTCCTGTCCGCCGCGACCCACAGCTCTCGGGAGTCCTGATGCGCATCTTCGACCCGCACATCCACATGACCTCGCGCACCACCACCGACTACGAGCAGATGCACGCGGCCGGGGTCCGGGCGCTGGTGGAGCCGGCCTTCTGGCTGGGTCAGCCGCGCACCAACGTCGGCTCGTTCCTCGACTACTTCGACTCGCTGGTGGGCTGGGAGCGCTTCCGGGCCGCCCAGTTCGGGATCGCGCACCACTGCACCATCGCGCTGAACCCGAAGGAGGCCAACGACCCGCGCTGCACCGAGGTGCTGGACTGGCTGCCGCGCTACCTGGCCAAGGACGGCGTGGTGGCCGTCGGTGAGGTGGGGTTCGACTCCATGACCGACGCCGAGGAGAAGGCGTTCGCGCGCCAGCTCGAGCTGGCGGTGGAGTTCGAGCTGCCCGCGATGGTGCACACGCCGCACCGCGACAAGGAGGCCGGCACCCGGCGCACCCTCGAGCTGGTGGAGGCCTCCGGCTTGGCGCCCGGCATGGTGGTGGTCGACCACCTCAACGAGGTGACCGTGGAGCAGGTCGCCGACTCCGGCTGCTGGATGGGCTTCTCGATCTACCCCGACACCAAGATGGACGAGCACCGGATGGTCGCGATCCTCCAGGAGCGCGGCCTGGAGCGGGTGCTGGTCAACTCCGCCGCCGACTGGGGGCGCAGCGACCCGCTCAAGACCGCCAAGACGGGTGCGGCGATGCTCGAGGCGGGCTTCACCGACGACGACGTCGACCGCGTGCTGTGGCGCAACCCGGTGGAGTTCTTCGGGCAGAGCGGGCGGCTGCTGCTCGAGTCCGTGGACTCCGACGGCGACGCCGGCGCGACCTTCGAGGGCAACTCGATCCTCCGCGGACCGCGGGCCTGAGGAGCCGGGCATGCGACTGCGGCACCCCGACGGCACCGTCGTCCACCTGGGCTACGGCACCAACGCCCTGCCGGCCCACGAGCCCGTGGGCCTGGTGGCCCAGGCCACCGCGCTCGGCGACCGGTTGCGCCGGCTGCTCGACGTGCCGCGCGTGGGCCTGGGTCTGTGGCTGCCCGGGGCCGCGGCGCACTCCCTGGCCGCCGACCTGGCTGCCGTGAGGCGGGTGCGGGAGCAGCTGGCCGCGCACGGCGTCGAGGTGGTGACGCTCAACGCCTTCCCCTACAGCGACTTCCAGGGCCAGCAGGTCAAGCACGAGGTGTACCGCCCCACCTGGGCCGAGCGCCCGCGGCTGCAGCACACCCTCGACGCCGCCGCCGTGCTGGCCGAACTGCTGCCCGCCGACGCCGTTCGCGGCAGCATCTCCACGCTGCCGCTGGGCTGGCGCACCCCGTGGCTGGCCGACCGCCAGCGCGCCGCCGAGGCGCACCTGGGCGAGCTGGCCGCCGGGCTCGACGCCATCGAGGCGCAGACCGGTCGGTCGGTCGTGGTGGCCGTCGAGCCCGAGCCGGGCTGCGTCGTCGAGACCGTGGAGGAGGCCGTCGAGAGGCTCGCCGAGGTCGACCGCTCGCGGGTCGGCGTCTGCCTCGACCTATGCCACCTCGCCGTCGGGTTCGAGGACCCGGAGACGGCACTGCAACGGCTAGACGCCGCTGGACTGGCGGTGCTGAAGGCACAGCCCGCCGCCGCGCTGGTGGTCGAGGACCCCGCCGACCCGGCTGCGCGCGCCGTGCTGGAGGGCTACGCCGAGGACCGCTTCCTGCACCAGGTGCGCCAGCAGAGTGGCCGCGCGCACACGCGGCTCCAGGCGCGCGACGACCTGCCCGAGGCGCTGGGCGGACGTCGCCCGCTCCGCACGGGATCACCCTGGCGCGTGCACTTCCACGTGCCGGTGCATGCCGCACCGGCGCCGCCGCTGCGGCACAGCCGCCCCGAGCTGCGCGCCTGGCTCGCCGCACTGCTGGGCGGCCCGCAGGCCCGCGTCGACCACCTCGAAGTGGAGACCTACACCTGGGCGGTCCTGCCGCAGGGCGCCCCGGCCGACGACGACGCGCTGGCCGCCGGCCTGGCCGGTGAGCTGGCCTGGGTGCACGACGAGCTCGTCGCCCTCGGGCTGACGCCGCTGGACACCGACGACCCGCACCTCTCCACGCGCCTCACCGCCCGACTCGACCCGCACATCCTGCAGGAGCTGCCGTGACCCACCCCCGCCCGCTGCTCGTCGTCGACGTCGTCGGCCTCACCCCGGACCTGCTGCGCCACATGCCCCGCCTGCGTCGCCTGGCGGACGCCGGCTCGAGCGCGCCGCTCGACACGGTGCTGCCCGCCGTCACCTGCTCGGTGCAGTCCACGTTCCTCACCGGGCTGACGCCGGCCGAGCACGGCATCGTGGGCAACGGCTGGTACTTCCGCGACCTCGGCGAGGTGTACCTGTGGCGCCAGCACAACCGGCTGGTGCAGGGCGAGAAGGTGTGGGAGACGCTGCGCCGCACCTACGAGGGCTACCGGGTGGCGAACGTGTGCTGGTGGTACGCCATGGGTGCCACCACCGACTACACCGTCACCCCGCGCCCCATCTACTACGCCGACGGCAAGAAGGCGCCCGACGCCTATACCCGCCCGCCCCAGCTGCACGACGAGCTGGTCGCCGAGCTGGGTGAGTTCCCGCTCTTCCAGTACTGGGGGCCGACCGCCTCGATCCGCTCGAGCGAGTGGATCGTGGGCGCGGTTCGTCGCCTGATGCCGCGCGTCGACCTCACGCTGGCCTACCTCCCGCACCTCGACTACGACCTGCAGCGCTTCGGACCCGACTCCCCGCAGGCCCGCGCGGCGGCGGTCGAGGTGGACGACGCGCTGGCCCCGCTGCTCGACGACGCCGAGCTGCTCGGTGTCGAGGTGGTGGTGCTCTCGGAGTACGGCATCACCGCCGCCGACACCCCGGTCGACGTCAACCGTGCGCTGCGAGCCGAGGGCCTGCTGGAGGTCTACACGCAGGACGGCATGGAGTACCTCGACCCCTGGGTCTCGCGGGCCTTCGCCGTGGCCGACCACCAGGTGGCGCACGTGTACGTGTCGGACCCCGACGACCTCGAGCGGGTGCGCAAGGTGTGCGAGGCGCTGCCCGGCGTCGCGGAGGTGCTCGATCGCGCCGGCCAGGCCACCTACGGGCTCGACCACGAGCGCGCGGGCGAGCTGGTGCTGGTGGCCGACCGCACCGCCTGGTTCACCTACTACTACTGGGAGGACGACGCCCGCGCGCCCGACTTCGCCCGTGGCGTCGAGATCCATCGCAAGCCCGGCTACGACCCGGCCGAGCTGTTCCTCGACCCGGCGGACCCGCTGGTCAAGGTGAAGGCCGGACTCACCCTGGCGCGCAAGGCAGCGGGTCTGCGCTACGCCATGAGGGTCATCCCGCTCGACCCCTCGCCGGTGCGCGGCACCCACGGCCGGCTGCCCGAGAACGACGAGGACGCGCCGCTGGTGCTGTGCAGCAGCGCCGGCGTGCTGGGCGACCGGATCGCAGCCACCGAGGTGCGCGACCTGATGGTCCGGCTCGTGGGCGGCGAGGCGGCGTCGTGAGCCGCGTGGACGGCCGCGCCCCCGGGCGTCCCTCCACCCGCGCCGGCGTCACGCGCGAGGAGCCCGCGGCACCGGCTGCGCGGCGCTCGCTCTGGGCGGTCACCGTGCCCCTGGCCCTGCTGGTGCTCGGCATCGTCCTGGCGGTCCTGCTGCTGCCGGGTGCCGGCGACGAGGGGTCCGGCGCCGGAGCGGGCACCGACGACGAGCTGGCCGCCGAGACGCAGCGGATGGAGGAGGAGTTCGCCGAGCGTGACCGCGCGCAGGTGCAGGCGGTGACCGCGACCGCGCGCAGGGTGGCCGAGGACCTGGGTGCCCTGCTCGTCGAGGCGCAGGGCTCCCTGCCCGCCGACCTCGTGGGCGGTGGCGGAGGCAGCCTTGCCACGCCTGACCAGGTGACGCAGTGGCAGCAGCGCACCTCGTCCCTGGTCGATCAGCTCGGGGAGCCGGAGTCGGCGAGCACCCAGGTGAACCTCGCCCGCGGGGCGCTCGTGGCGGCCGTCGATGCCGTCGCGCTGGGTGTGGACTCCTACGACGACGCCCTCGCCCTCGCCGGCGCCGACCGCGCCAGCGCGCTGGCTCGCGCCGCCACCGCCTTCGACCTGGGCCGCCGCACCTGGGCCGTCGCCGCGACCGGGGTCGACGACGCGAACATCCAGGCCGGCTTCGGCCACCAGCACGTCACCCTCGCCGGCGACACCCCACCCGACTCCCTCCCGGACGGCACGGACGCCGAGTAGCCGCGCGCCTGCTGGTTGAGCCTAGAAACCCAGTGAGCCGAGAAGCGGCCTCAGGACCGGCATCGCTGGTGACGGGCGGTCGGTGGGCCGGACCGACAGCAGCGACGGCGAAGCTCCGCGGTGGGGCACGGAGGACGGCCGACCACCGGTGGTCGAGAAGCCAGGTGGCGAGCTTGCGAGCCACCCGGCGTACCGAGATCCCCGCACCCGACCGCGGCCTCACCACTGTGTCCGACAACAGAAGAACTGTTACCAGTTTGTTCCTCACGGACCGGCGGATAACCCTCATCCCGGGCCTTCTGTGTCGGTGGCGAGTGCTTGAGTGGACCCATGACCACCACCGCTCCCGGCCTCGCCGAGGTCCTCGCGCGCGAGGAGCGCGAGCGTGGTGAGCGTGAGGAAGCGTTGCGGATGGTGCGCTCCGCGCAGTCGCAGCTGATGAGTGCCGAGGTTGCGAAGCTGCGGATGATCGTGGAGTGGGCCAAGGTCAACCGCCTCGACGCCGACCACCTCGAGGGCGAGCCCGACCCCGACGCCGTGACGAGCGACGAGGAGGTCGCCGACCTCGAGGCAGCGCTGGGCGACCAGGGGTTCTGCGACCGCTGGTTCTCGGTCGCCGGGCCGGGCGCACCGGTGGTCAGTGAGTTCGCGGTGATGGAGCTCGCCTCCACGCTCGGGATGGGCACCGATGCCGGCATCACGCTGGTGGGGCGGGTGCTGGAGTTGAAGTACCGCCTGCCGTGCCTGTACCGCCGGGTCGAGGAGCTGGGCGTGCCGGTGTGGAAGGCGTTCGAGCTGGCCGACCTCACGACGCCGCTCTCGGCCGAGGCCGCTGACCACGTGGATCGGCAGGTCGAGGCCGTGGCAGGCAAGATCGGCAAGCGTCAGATGGAGCGGCTGGTCGCGGAGACCCAGGCGAGGTTCGACCCCGACGCCGCAGCAGAGGCTGAGAGGGAGAAGCGCGAGCGGCGGTTCTTCGACATCGGGGACACGCGCCGCACCGAGACTGAGTCCGGGAGCCTGGAGTCGTTGGCCGGCACCCGTGAGGTCACCGGTTGCCTGGACGCCGCGGACGCCGCGGACCTCGAGGCAGCGATCCGCCACACCGCCCGCGCGCTGGGCAAGGCCGGCTGCGAGGACTCGCTGGACGTCCGCCGCGCCGCCGCTGTCGGCGAGCTGGCCCGCAACCAGCTCGCCCTCGACCTCGAGACCGGCGAGATCACCGACCCCCAGCCCCACCAGCGCTCGGCCTCCCACCGCCGCGCGGTCGAGCTGGTCGTGCACCTCTCCGACGAGGCGTTCACCGCCGCCGGGTTCATGGTCGGCCGCCTGGAGAGCACCCAGACCCCGGTGAGCGCCGAGGTGATCCGCGAGTGGTGCGGCACCGCCGGCAAGATCACCGTCCGCCCCGTGATCGACCTCAACGGTGCGGTGCACGTGGAGCAGTACGAGGTGCCGAAGCGGATGAAGCAGCGTTCCCGGTGGACCGACCCGAGGTGTGTGTACCCGCACTGCAACCGTCCCGCGGATCGTTGCGACTGCGACCACCTGAAGCCCTACGAGCAGGGTGGCGCGACCTGCACCTGCAACCTCGCGCCCCTGTGCCGGCGCCACCACCGGTTCAAGACCCACGGCGCCGTCACCTACCGCCGGATCGGACCAAGCGCGTACGAGGGGGAGTTCCAGACCGGGATGACCATCGTCCGCGACCACCTCGGCACCCACGAACCGCAGTGGCCCAAGCCCCCTCCGCCTGACGAGTTCGACATCGAACCACCCGACGACCCCGTCCTCGGCTGACCCCTCCACTCCTGATCACCACCCAGGCCACACGCTGGTCGAGGTGTGACGAGCGCCAGCGACGAGCCACGAGACCCGGCGAGCTGACCTCCCCTCCGCCGTCACCCCAGGGTCGCCGACAGCGGCGCGGGTGCAGGGTGTCATGGCTCGGCCGTGGCCGGCCTCGCACCTCGACCAGCGCGTGGATCGCCTGCGTCAGGAGACCTGCATGTCGGTGGCGCCCCAGAAGGCACGCATGCTGGTGATGCGGCCGTCGTCGTCGAAGGTCATCACGTCGATGGGGGCCAGGGTGTAGGTCTGGTCGCCAGCGCGGGTGACGAGCTCGAAGCAGAAGGCGGCCTCGCCGGCGGCGATGCGGGTGGTGAGCAGACGGCCCTCCTGCTCGAGGCCCTCGAGCGTCGCGTAGAACTCGCGGATCTGCTCGGGGGTGGTGCGCACCTCGCTGCCCACGGGGTCCTCGACGGTCGCGCCGGGCGCGAAGAGAGCGATGATCTCCTCGGCACTGCCGTGGGCCACGCGGTCGACATAGGTCTCGATGGTGGCGCGGATGGTCTCGTCGGTGGCGGTCACGGGCCCTCCGGATGAACTAGAACGTGTTCTCGGCAGCGCACCGTACCGCGGTGGCCGGGGGGAGGGCCACCGCGGCACGACGCCTGGGGGGAGGAGGGGTCAGGTCGCCGGTGCGCTCGACTCCTGGCACTTCTCGAGGCGCTCCCCGGCCTTGGCGACACGCTGCGCCTGGGCCTTGCGCTGCTGGGCAGCCCCCTGCTTGGCGTTCCTCGCGCGGGCCAGCGCGCGGCGGGCCTCGGCGCGCTCCCGCGCGGTGTCGGCCGCGGCGGCGCGCTTCGTGGCCTTGGCCACGCGCTCCTTCTGGCGCTCGAACACCGCGGTGAGCCGCTCGAGCGTGGCCTCGGCGCGATCGAGCTGCTTCTCCTGCTGGCTGCAGGCGGCGGGAGGGCCGGGCTCGCCGGCGGCGGAGGCGGTGGCAGGGGCGGCGACGCCGCCCAGGGCCAGGGCCAGGGCCGCGACGGCGCCGGCGCCGGCGGTGCGGGTGGTCAGCTGCATGGGGGGCACTCCTTCGTCACGTGGTGGTGCGGACGACGGCGACCTGTCACGAGCAGTCGGCTCCGTTACCTCCAGGCGCCACTGGTCTGGTCCGAGGTGCGGGCGGTCGGGCTGGAGCGCGATGAGACGATGAGGAGGTGAGCGACGCAGAATCCAGCACCCCCGACCAGCCCGAGCACACGGTGTGGCACGCCTCCGGCGAGTGGACCGACATCCGGTACGAGACCACCGACGACGGCATCGCCAAGATCACCATCGACCGGCCCGAGGTGCACAACGCCTTCCGGCCGCAGACCCTGGTCGAGGTCGACCGGGCACTCACCCTCGCTCGCGAGGACGAGTCGGTCGGCGTCATCATCCTGACCGGCGCCGGTGACCGCGCGTTCTGCTCCGGTGGCGACCAGCGCGTGCGCGGTGACTCCGGCTACAAGCTCGACGACGCCAGCACCGGCCGCTTCCACGTGACCGACCTGCACGTGGCGATGCGCCGCTGCCCCAAGCCGATCATCGCGATGGTGGCGGGGTGGGCGATCGGTGGCGGTCACGTGCTGCACCTGGTGTGCGACCTGACCATCGCCGCCGACAACGCCCGCTTCGGGCAGGTCGGGCCCAAGGTCGGGTCCTTCGACGGCGGCTACGGCGCCAGCATCCTCTCCGACCTGGTGGGCCCCAAGAAGGCCAAGGAGATCTGGATGCTGTGCCGGCAGTACGACGCCGAGCAGGCCATGGAGATGGGGCTGATCAACACCGTGGTCCCGCTGGCCGACCTCGAGGCCGAGACGCTGCGGTGGTGCCGCGAGATGCTGGAGAAGTCGCCCTGGGCGCTGCGTCTCTCCAAGCTCAGCTTCCACGCGCACGAGGACGGCTACGCCGGCATCCAGCAGCTGGCGCACGACGCCAACCTGCTCTTCTACGGCCAGGCCGAGGCCCAGGAGGGTCGCGACGCCTACAAGGAGAAGCGCGCCCCGGACTTCACGCAGTTCCCGCGCCGCCCCTGAGTCCCCGGCCGGGCGACTGCCCGCTGCGCGCCCGGGACGTCACACGGCGGACGGCAGCGGCGGGCGGCGTCGTCCGTGCGACGTCCCCGGCGTCCGAGAGCGGGCGTCCGGGGAGGTCCTGACCGGGCGCGGTCAGCGGCGTCCCAGCCAAGACAGCACGGCGGCACGGGTGCGGGGCGCCGAGCGCTCGAGCGGGAGCGCGCTGCCGGCGCCGGGCAGCGTCACGGGTGTGACGCGCCTGCTGCCGCGGAACATCCGGGCGGCTGCGGCCGCGGCCCCGGGGCGGACCCGGGCGTCGCGGCTGCCGTACATGACGAGCACCGGCACCTCGACCTGCGCGGCGGAGGTGCCGGAGCCGAGCAGGGCGGAGGGCAGGCTCGTGACGTCACCGCAGGGCGTGGCGTTGCGCAGGCGGGCGGCAGCGCGCTGCACCGCGGCGGGAGCGGTGACGAAGAGCAGCCGCCGGAAGGCGGTCGCGGAGCGGCCGTAGGCCGCGTAGGAGGCGCCGCGCAGGCAGGCGGCGGCCTGCTCCCGCGCCTGGGCGACGGCGGCACCCGAGCTGCTGACACCGGGCCACGACATCAGCACGAGACCCTCGGTGTCGTCGTAGCGGGCGGCTTCGAGCTGGGCGATCGTGGCGCCGGTGCCGTGACCGTGGACCACGATCCGCGTGGCGTGCGGCGGGTCCGTCCGGCGGTCGCCGGTGAAGCGGTAGTCGCCCGAGTAGAGCTTCTGGACGAGCTGGTGGAGCATCGTGGCCTGCGCGGCCAGGCAGGTGTCGTTGCCGTCGGCGAGCGGACTGCGGTCGTAGCCGAGGCGGTCGACGACGAGCGAGAGCTCGCCGCGCCGGCCGAGCTGGCCGGCGTAGTCGTAGCGCGGGGTGCGTCGCTGGTTCCAGAACCACGAGCCGGTGCCGGCGTCGTGCACCAGCACGTTGATCCGTCCCTCGCGACCGGTCCCCAGCACCCGCGAGCGCGGGCCGACCAGCCGGGCCCGCACGGTGTGAGGGCGCTGCTCGGGCGCGCAGGTCAGCAGGGTGTTGTCGGTGTTGACCAGCGAGAACTCGACGACGCGCGCGATGACGGGCTTGCGCCGCTCGGCAGCGGGCGCGGCGGGCGCGGACGGCGCGGCGGCGGAGGCGGCGGGAGCGAGCAGGCCGGTGCCGAGCAGGGTGGTGAGGGCAGCGGCCAGCAGGGAGGTGATCGCACGGTGGGGGGTCACGCCGTTGAACGTACGTCAATAGAGCGGTCGGTGACAGACCGTGGGTATGTGACGTTGGGTACGCGGCTGTCGGTCAAGCGGGGCCTGGCGCGTCCTGCCTGTGATCGCTCACATCGTTCCCGTGCCCGGAGCGACCGGGACCAGCGCCGCCCGCGCCGTGTGAGCGTGCGCACGGGGCCGTCCGGCCACTACCATCCGACGGTGGTGGAGCGCCGTGCACGTGAGGGTCGACGACCACCGAGCATGGCGGACGTGGCCCAGGCCGCCGGCGTCTCCCACCAGACCGTCTCGCGCGTGCTGAACGACTCCCCGCTGGTGCGCGACGACACCCGCGCCCGGGTCCAGGCCGCGATCGCGACGCTGGGGTACCGCCGCAACAACGCCGCCCGCCAGCTGGCCACCAACCGCTCCGGGCGCCTGGGCATGGTGGCGGCACACCTGGCTTACCACGGTCCGAGCATGGTGGCCGTGGGTGTCGTCGACGCCGCGCACGCCGCCGACTACGAGGTCTCGCTGGAGGGGCTGACCGAGCTGACTCCCGACGCCCTCGAGCGCGCGGTGGACCGGCTGCTCGGTCAGTCCGTGGAGGCCGTGGTGGTGGCGGTCGCCCACCGCGCCGCCCTGGAGCGGGCCCGCGCGCTGCGTCTGCCGGTGCCGGTGGTGCTGGCCCAGGGCGTCACCGAGGGCGACCGCCTCGCCGCCGGCATCGACCAGCACCTCGGTGCCCGGCGCGCCACCGAGCACCTCCTCGACCTCGGGCACCGGCGCGTGGCCCTGGTCTCGGGCCCGCTGGACTGGATCGAGGCCGAGCAGCGCCGCGACGGCTGGCAGCGCGTCCACGAGGAACGGGGCCTGCTCCCCGGGCCCGCGCTGCCGGGGGACTGGTCGGCGGCCAGCGGGTACGCCGCGGGGCGGCGCCTGGCCGTGGACCGCGAGGTGACGGCGGTCTTCGCCGCCAACGACGCGATGGCCCTCGGCGTGCTGAAGGCACTGCACGAGGCGGGCAGGCGCGTGCCCGAGGAGGTGAGCCTGGTGGGCTTCGACGACGAGCCCTCGGCCGCCTTCCTGTGGCCGGCCCTGACCACGGTGGCCCAAGAGTTCTCCGCGTTGGGGCGCACCGCGGTCGACCTGGCGTTGCGGGCCCTGGGCGGCGAGGGCGCGGCCACCGCTCCGCTCGTGGCTCCCGTGCTGGTGGTCCGCGACTCCACCGCGCCGCCCTCCCGGTAGCGTCCGCGGGTGCAGACGCGGGAGTTCGGTCAGACGGCGCAGGGTGAACCGGTCCACCTCCTGGAGGTGGGACGGGCACCCGGGGTGGTGCTGCGGCTGCTCACGCTCGGCGCCACGGTGCACGGGCTGGAGCTCACCGGCGGCGACGGGATCCGTCGCGACGTCGCGCTGGCCCACCCGGACGTGGCGGCCTACGAGGAGTCGGGGGACTACCTCGGCGGCACGATCGGCCGGTACGCCAACCGCATCGCGTTGGGCCTGGTGGAGCTGGAGGGCCGGACGGTGCGGCTGGGGACCCACGACCGCGGCCACCACCTGCACGGAGGCCCGCACGGCTTCGACACCCGCGTGTGGCAGGTGCTGGACGGGCCCACGCTGGGGCACCCGGACGCGGACCCGGCCCCGGGCGCCGAGCGGGTGACCCTCGGCCTGGAGAGCCCGGACGGCGACCAGGGCTACCCGGGCCGGATGTGGGCGGAGGTGACCTTCGAGGCCGCCCCCGACGGCCTGGCCGTCTGGTTCGCGGCGGTCGCCGACGCCCCCACGCTGGCCAACCTGACCAGCCACCTCTACCTCAACCTGGAGGGGGCGGGCAGTGGCACCGTGGACGACCACGTGCTCACCGTTCCCGCCGCGCGCTACACCCCCGTCGACTCGACCGGCATCCCGCTCGGTGAGCACGAGCCCGTCGAGGGCACCCCCTTCGACCTGCGCGGGGGTGCGCGGATCGGTGACGTGGTGCGGTCCGGTGCGCCGCAGGTGGTGGCCGCGCGAGGGCTCGACCACAACCTGGTGCCCGAGGGCGCAGGGTGGCGCGAGGTCGCGCGGCTGGCCTCGCCGCGCACGCGCACGGCCGTCGTGCTCAGCAGCGACCAGCCGGGTCTGCAGGTCTACACCGGCAACTTCCTCGACGGCGCCAGCCCGGCCCGCGGGGGCGGCACGCACCGGCAGGGCGACGGCGTCGCGCTGGAGCCCCAGCTGCACCCCGACACCCCCCACCGCGCTCCCGGCCCCGACTGGCCGAGCGCGGTGCTGCTCCCCGGCCGGACCTACCGCGCCGCGCTGGCCTGGCGGGTCGTCGTCGACTAGTGCGTGGCGGGCTGGACCCGCTCGTGGGCGGAGAGTGAGCGCTCACATTTTGCTCGGGAGATTTCGACGGACGGTCTTGACGCCGAGGAATGTTAGCGCTCACACTCGCTCCAGTGACACCGGTCACAGGGGCTGAGAGGCCCCAGGAGATCTGGAGGAAGACCAGTGGTGAAGAAGACCCTGATCGCCGCGAGCACGCTCTCGCTGTGCGCCTTGACGCTCAGCGCCTGCGGTGGCGGTGACTCCGCCGCGGGCTCGGGCGGCAACGGCGGGAGTGACGGCACGATCACCATGGGCTTCGCCCAGGTGGGTGCCGAGAGCGGGTGGCGCACGGCCAACACCGACTCGATCAAGCAGAGCGCGGAGGACGCCGGCGTCGAGCTGCAGTTCTCCGACGCGCAGCAGAAGCAGGAGAACCAGATCTCGGCGATCCGGACCTACATCCAGCAGAAGGTCGACGTCATCGCCTTCAGCCCGGTCGTGGAGACCGGGTGGGACGCGGTGCTCCAGGAGGCCAAGGCCGCCGGCATCCCGGTGATCCTCACCGACCGTGCCGTCGACGTGCAGGACGACAGCCTCTACGTCACCTTCCTCGGCTCCGACTTCGTCGAGGAGGGCCAGAAGGCCGGGCAGTGGCTGGTCGACAACGCGGCGGAGGCCGACGCCGACGGCGACGGCGACGTCAACGTCGTCGAGCTGCAGGGCACCACCGGTGCCGCCCCCGCGATCGACCGCAAGGAGGGCTTCGAGGAGGTGATCGCCGACGACGACACCATCTCGATCTCCCAGTCCCAGACCGGCGACTTCACCCGCGACGGCGGCAAGCAGGTCATGGAGGCCTTCCTGCAGAACGAGCCCGAGGGCATCGACGTCGTCTACGCCCACAACGACGACATGGGCCTCGGCGCGATCGAGGCGATCGAGGCCGCCGGCCTCACGCCCGGCGAGGACATCAAGATCATCACCGTCGACGCGGTCAAGGACGGCATGCAGGCCCTGGCCGACGGCAAGATCAACTTCATCGTCGAGTGCAACCCGCTGCTCGGTCCCCAGCTGATGGAGCTGGCCGAGAAGGTCGTCGCCGGCGAGGAGGTCGAGTCCCGCGTCGTCACGGAGGAGACGACCTTCACCCAGGAGCAGGCCGCCGAGGCGCTGCCCGACCGGCAGTACTGAGCCGGCCCCCCGCGACGCCGGACCGTGCGCGACCCGCGCGGTCCGGCGTCACCCACGCACCACATCCGGGAGCATCCATGACGCAGACCACGCCCGAGACGGGCGTCCCGACGACGCCCGTGGCGACCCGCGCCGCCGAGGCGGTGCCGGTCGTGGAGATGCGCGACATCTCCATCACCTTCGGCAGCGTCCGCGCCCTCGACGACGTGAGCCTGCGCCTGTTCCCCGGCGAGGTGCACGCGCTGATGGGCGAGAACGGCGCCGGCAAGTCGACGATCATCAAGGCGCTCACCGGCGTGTACGCCGTCGACGCCGGCACGGTGCTGGTCGAGGGCCGCGAGCGCAGCTTCGCCTCGCCCGCCCAGGCCCAGGACGCCGGCATCAGCACCGTGTACCAGGAGGTCAACCTGGTGCCCGACCTGACCGTGGCCGAGAACATGATGCTCGGTCGTGAGCCGCGCCGCCTGGGAACGATCCGGGTGCGCGAGATGAACCGACGCGCACAGGCCACGCTCGAGCGGCTGGGCCTGGACCTCGACCCGCGCTCCCTGCTGGGCGAGCACCCGATCGCGGTGCAGCAGCTGGTCGCCATCGCGCGTGCCGTCGACGTCGACGCCCGCGTCCTGGTGCTCGACGAGCCCACCTCCAGCCTGGACGCCGACGAGGTCGCGACGCTCTTCTCGTTGATGCGGCGGCTGCGCGCGGAGGGCACGGCCATCGTGTTCGTCTCGCACTTCCTCGACCAGATCTACGAGATCTCCGACCGGATGACGGTCCTGCGCAACGGCCGCCTGGTCGCGGAGCGGATGGTCGCCGAGACCACCCAGCTGGAGCTGGTGCAGCTGATGATCGGCCGCGAGCTCGAGGTCCTCGAGCGGCTCGACCGGGCCCCTGCCACCGAGCGCAGCGAGGCCGGCCCGCCGGTGCTGCAGGCAGTCGGACTCGGCCGCCGCGGCGTGCTCGAGGCCACCGACCTCACCGTCCACGAGGGCGAGGTGATCGGTGTCGCCGGTCTGCTCGGCTCGGGACGCACCGAGCTGGCACGGCTGCTGTTCGGCGCCGACACCGCCGACACCGGTGAGGTGCAGGTGCGCTCCACCCGGCGTCGCCTGCGCAGCCCGCGCCACGCCATCGACCGCGGCATCGCGTTCTCGAGCGAGGACCGCAAGAGCGAGGGCATCATCGGCGACCTGACGGTGGCCGACAACATGCTGCTGGCCCTGCAGGCCTCGCGCGGGTGGTTGCGCCCGGTGCCCGCCGCCCAGCGCACCGAGTTGGTGACGCGCTACATCGAGGCGCTCGACATCCGCCCGGCCGACCCGCAGGCGCTGATGCGCAACCTCTCCGGCGGCAACCAGCAGAAGGTGCTGCTGGCCCGCTGGCTGATCACCGAGCCCGAGCTGCTCATCCTCGACGAGCCCACCCGCGGCATCGACATCGGCGCCAAGGCCCAGATCCAGGCCCTGGTGGCGGAGCTGGCCCAGCAGGGGATGGGGGTCGTCTTCATCTCCGCCGAGCTGGAGGAGGTGCTGCGCCTGGCCGACCGGCTGGTCGTCATGCGCGACCGCCGCAAGATCGAGGAGCGCCTGAACGAGGGCACGACGGTCGCGGACGTGCTGGAGATCATCGCCGGCGAGGTGCGCCCCGAGCAGCGCCCCACGAGCGACCAGGAGGCCAGCGCATGAGCGCGCCCACGACCGAGCCCGTGCCGGCGGCCACCCCGCCCCCGGTCGCCCCGCCCCCGGTGCCGCCGCAGCGCGCGCGCCTGCTGGCCAGCCCGCTGGTGTGGCCGCTGCTGGCCCTGGCCGTGCTGCTGGCCGTCAACGTGGCCGGCAACCCCGACTTCCTCGACGTGCGCCTGCAGGACGGGCACCTGTTCGGCAGCGTCATCGACATCATCCGCAACAGTGCCCCGGTCATGCTGGTCGCGATCGGCATGACCCTGGTGATCGCCACCCGCGGCATCGACCTGTCGGTGGGTGCCGTCGCCGCCATCGCGGCGTCGGTGGCCTGCGTGCACATGGCCGGCAGCCCGCAGGAGGGCGCGGCCGCCACGGCGGTGCTCGGCATCGCGATGGCGCTCGCCGTCGCCGTGCTGCTCGGGCTGTGGAACGGCTTCCTGGTCAGCGTGATCGGCATCCAGCCGATCATCGCCACGCTCGTGCTCCTGGTCTCCGGACGAGGACTGGCGATGCTGATCAGCGACGGCCAGATCACCACCGTCACCAACGCCACCTTCGAGGGTCTCGCGTCCGGCTTCGTGCTCACTCTGCCGATCGCCTTCGTGCTGGCGCTGGCCGTGTACGCCCTCGCGGCGCTCGTCACCCGGCGCACCGCGCTCGGGATGCTGATCGAGGCGGTCGGCATCAACCCCGAGGCCAGCCGCCTCGCCGGCGTCCGGGCCCGCACGCTCACCTGGATCGCCTACGTCTTCTGCGGTGTCTGCGCCGGCCTGGCCGGGCTGGTCATCGCGGCCAACACCAACTCGGTCAACGCCAACAGCCTCGGGCAGTGGATCGAGCTCGACGCGATCCTCGCCGTCGTGATCGGCGGCACCTCGCTGGCCGGCGGTCGGTTCTCCCTCACCGGCACCGTCATCGGCGCCCTGTTCATCGCCACCCTGAGCCGCACCATCACCAGCATCGGCATCCCGGCCGAGGCCAACTACCTCTTCAAGGCGCTGGTGGTGATCGCGGTGTGCCTGCTCCAGTCGCCCCGGGCGCGAGCGGTCCTGCGGGTGCGCCGACCCAGCCCCGCACGGAAGGCAGCCCGATGAGCGCCCCCACGACGACGCGACCGCCGGTCGCCGGTGAGCCCGCCGCCCCGGGTCCCTGGAGCCGCGTGCTCCGGTGGAGCCCGTCGGGCCGGTACCTGCCGGTCATCGCCACCGGGGTCCTGTTCCTCACCATGTTCGGCGCCGGCGGCCTGCGCTACGAGGGGTTCGTCGACCCCCAGAACTTCCTGAGCCTCTTCCTCGACAACGCCTTCCTGATCGTGCTGGCCGTGGGGATGACCTTCGTGATCCTGACCGGGGGCATCGACCTCTCGGTGGGCTCGGTCGTGGCGCTCTCGACGATGATCGCCGCCACGACCCTGGAGGCGGGGTGGTCGGTGCCCGCCGCGATGGTCGCGGTGCTCGTGGTGGCCACCTCCCTCGGGCTGCTGATGGGCGTGCTGGTGCAGCACCTGCAGATCCAGCCGTTCATCGCGACGCTCGCAGGCCTGTTCCTCGCCCGCGGGATCTGCTTCATGATCAGCGCCGAGTCGGTGCCGATCAGCAACCCCGAGTTCCTGGAGCTCTCGTTCACCCCGATCGCGCTGCCGGGCGGCTACTTCATCCGCTGGTCGGTGGTCATCGCGCTGGTGGTCGTGTCCGTGGCGGTCTGGGTGCTGGCCCGCACCCGCTTCGGACGCACCGTCTACGCCGTCGGCAGCAACGAGGGCTCCGCGGTGCTGATGGGCCTCGCGGTCGCGCGCACCAAGGTGGCCGTGTACGCCATCAGCGGCTTCTGCGCGGGCGTCGGCGGGATCCTGTTCACGCTCTACACACCCTCGGGCAACAGCCTGCACGCCGTCGGCATGGAGCTGGACGCGATCGCGGCCGTCGTCATCGGCGGCACGCTGCTCACCGGCGGCCGGGGACTGGTGATCGGCTCCGTGCTCGGCGTGCTGGTGCTGGGCACCATCAAGTCCTTCATCGTCTTCGAGAACCTCAACTCGTGGTGGACCCGCATCGTCGTGGGCGTGCTCGTGCTGGTGTTCGTCGTCATCCAGCGCCTGCTGACCCGGCGGCGCACGTGACCGCGGCCCCTGCCCGCACCCCCGTCATGGCCGATGTCGCCAAGCTGGCCGGCGTCTCTCACCAGACCGTGTCGCGCGTGGTCAACGGGCAGCCCAACCTGCGGCCCGAGACCCGCACCCGCGTCGAGGAGGCCATCCGCCTGCTCGGCTACCGGCCGAACCCGGCGGCGCGGGCGCTCGTCACGCGGCGTACCGCCACCATCGGCGTCATCGGGACGCGCAGCGGCTACTGGGGTCCCAGCACGGTGCACCGCACCATCCAGGCGGCGGGTCGCGAGGCCGGGTACTTCGTCAGCTCGGTCAACCTCCCGACGCTCGAGCACGCAGCCGTCGTCGACGCGGTCGAGCACCTGCGCGACCAGGGTGTCGAGGGTGTCGTGCTGATCGCGGCCACCGACGAGGCGCTCGCAGTGGCCCGGGCCCAGCACGCCCTCGGCCTGCCGGTCGTGGTGGTCGAGGGGGACGAGTCGGCCGCACCGCTGAGCGTCGGGGTCGACCAGGTCGCCGGCGCCGAGCTGGCCGTGCGCCACCTGGTGGGGCTCGGCCACACCCAGGTGCTGCACGTGGCGGGTCCGCAGAGCTGGACCGAGGCCCGCGCCCGGCTGCTGGGGTACCGGACCGCGCTGTACGACGCCGGCCTGCGACCCCTGGAGCACCTGGCCGGCGACTGGTCGGCGCGGAGCGGCTTCGAGGCCGGCACCGGGCTCCTCGGGCGCGACGACGTCACGGCCGTGTTCTGCGCCAACGACCAGATGGCCCTCGGCCTGCTGTGCGCGCTGGCCGAGCACGTGCTGCGCGTGCCCGAGGACATCAGCGTCGTGGGCTTCGACGACATCCCCGAGGCCGCCTACCTGATCCCCCCGCTGACCACGGTGCGCCAGGACTTCACGGCGGTCGGTCGGCGCGCCATCGAGACCCTGCAGGCCGCGATCGCCCGGGTCCCCGCGCCCGGCCGACTCATCGATCCCGAGCTCGTGGTGCGCGCCAGCACCGCTCCGCCCCGTCCGACCAGGAGGAACCGCTGAGATGCACCGCTACGTCGTAGGAGTCGACTTCGGCACCCTCTCGGGCCGCGCCGTCGTGGTGCGGGTCGCGGACGGCGCCGAGCTGGGCTCCGCCGTGCACGAGTACGCCCACGGGGTCCTGGAAGAGGCCCTGCCCGGCAACGGTCGGCTGCTGCCGCCCGACTGGGCGCTGCAGGTGCCCGAGGACTACCGCGAGGTGCTGCGCC
Organism: Nocardioides nanhaiensis; assembly: GCF_039542785.1. Classification (NCBI taxonomy): domain Bacteria; kingdom Bacillati; phylum Actinomycetota; class Actinomycetes; order Propionibacteriales; family Nocardioidaceae; genus Nocardioides; species Nocardioides nanhaiensis. The sequence continues at coordinate 703,575 of NZ_BAABIM010000002.1, read as the reverse complement.
ACGCGGTGCCCGAGGCCGTGCGTGCCGCCGGTGTCGACGCCAGCGAGGTCGTGGGCATCGCCACCGACTTCACCGCCTGCACCATGGTGCCCGTGCTGGCCGACGGCACCCCGCTGTGCGAGGTCCCCGACTACCGGGACCGACCGCACGCCTACGTGAAGCTGTGGAAGCACCACGCTGCGCAGGCTCAGGCCGACCGGATCAACCGCCTCGCCGAGCAGCGGCACGAGCCGTGGCTCGGCCGCTACGGCGGGCTCATCTCCTCCGAGTGGGAGTTCGCCAAGGGTCTCCAGCTCTTCGAGGAGGACCGCGAGCTGTACGACCTCACCGAGCACTGGGTGGAGGCCGCCGACTGGATCGTGTGGCAGCTGTGCGGTCGCTACGTGCGCAACGCCTGCACCGCCGGCTACAAGGGCATCTACCAGGACGGCGCCTACCCGGGCCCGGACTTCCTCGAGGAGCTCGCCCCCGGCTTCTCGGGCTTCGTCCCCGAGAAGCTGGAGCACGAGATCGGTCAGCTCGGCCAGCGTGCCGGCACGCTCGGCGCCGAGGCCGCGGCGTGGACCGGCCTGCCCGCGGGCATCGCGGTGGCGGTCGGCAACGTCGACGCCCACGTGACCGCGCCCGCGGCGCAGGCCACCGCACCGGGCCAGATGGTCGCCATCATGGGCACCTCGACCTGCCACGTGATGAGTGCCGACGTCCTGCGCGAGGTGCCCGGCATGTGCGGTGTCGTCGACGGCGGCATCGTCGCCGGGTCTTGGGGCTACGAGGCCGGCCAGAGCGGCGTCGGCGACATCTTCGGGTGGTTCACCCGCACCGGCGTCCCCGCGGACTACGCGCGGGCCGCGGAGACGGCCGGCGAGGGCCTGCACGAGCACCTCACCCGGCTCGCCGCCGGCCAGGAGGTGGGGGAGCACGGCCTGGTGGCCCTGGACTGGCACAGCGGTAACCGCTCGGTGCTCGTGGACCACGAGCTCTCGGGGGTGCTCGTGGGCCTGACCCTCGCCACCCGGCCCGAGGAGATCTACCGGGCACTGCTCGAGGCGACCGCCTTCGGGACCCGGGTGATCGTGGAGACGTTCCGCGAGAGCGGCGTGCCGGTGGAGGAGTTGGTGATCGCCGGTGGTCTGGCCAAGAACGAGCTCCTGATGCAGATCTACGCCGACGTGACCCGGTTGCCGCTCTCGGTGATCGACTCCGAGCAGGGCCCCGCCCTCGGGTCCGCCATCCACGCCGCGGTGGCCGCCGGCTGCTACGACGACGTCCCCAGCGCCGCCAAGTCCATGGGCCGGGTGCGCCGCGGCGTCCACCTGCCCGACGAGGAGCGCGCGCAGGCCTACGACGCGCTGTTCGCCGAGTACCGCCACCTGCACGACCACTTCGGCCGCGAGGTGCCGGCCATGCGCCGCCTGCGCGCCGTCCGGCGGGCCGCGGTCGCTCGTCGTCACGACCGGGAGGGGAGCACGGCATGAGCGTCCTGACCGACGTCGCCACGACGATCCACGACCTGCGCCGCGAGGTGTGCGTGCTGCACGAGCAGCTGACCCGCTACCAGCTGGTGGTGTGGACGGCGGGCAACGTCAGCGCGCGGGTGCCCGGCCACGCGCTGATGGTGATCAAGCCCAGCGGGGTCTCCTACGACGACCTGACCCCGGAGAACATGGTGGTCTGCGACCTGGAGGGGCGGGTCGTCGACGGCGACCTCGCGCCCTCCTCCGACACCCAGGCACAGGCCTACGTCTACCGCGAGATGCCCCACGTGGGCGGCGTCGTCCACACCCACTCCACCTACGCCACCGCGTGGGCCGCGCGCGGCGAGCCCGTGCCGTGCGTGCTCACCATGTGCGCCGACGAGTTCGGCGGCGAGATCCCCGTGGGTCCGTTCGCCGTCATCGGCGACGACTCGATCGGGCGCGGCATCGTCGAGACGCTGCGCGGCAGCCGCTCGCCCGCGGTGCTCATGCGCAACCACGGCGTCTTCTCCGTGGGGCCCTCCGCCCGGGCCGCCGTCAAGGCGGCCGTGATGGCCGAGGACGTCGCGCGCACCGTGCACGTCGCCCGGCAGCTGGGCGAGCCGCTGCCGATCGAGCCCCCCGTGGTCGATGCGCTCTTCGACCGCTACCAGAACGTCTACGGCCAGGCCCCCCAGCAGACCCATCAGACCCAGCAGGAAGGCACCACCCCGTGACCACCTCCGACCAGCCGGCCCTCCCCGAGATCTGGTTCCTCACCGGCAGCCAGGCCCTGTACGGCCCCGAGACCCTCGACCAGGTGGCCGCGCAGTCCCGCGCGATCGCCGACCGGCTCGCCGCGCGGCTCGCCGAGGAGCACCACCTGGCCGTCCGGGTCGTCTGGCAGCCGGTCCTGCTCGACGCCGTCGCCATCCAGCGCCGCATGCTCGAGGCCAACAGCGCGCCCGAGTGCGTCGGCGTGGTCACCTGGATGCACACGTTCTCGCCCGCCAAGATGTGGATCGCCGGGCTCGACGCGCTCGACAAGCCGCTGCTGCACCTGCACACGCAGGCCGGCATGGAGCTGCCGTGGTCGACGATCGACATGGACTTCATGAACCTCAACCAGGCCGCGCACGGCGACCGCGAGTACGGCTACATCCAGAGCCGGCTCGGCGTCGCGCGCAAGACCGTGGCCGGCCACGTCGACTCGCCCGAGGTGACGCGCCGCGCCGCGACGTGGGTGCGGGCCGCGCTCGGACGCCACGAGCTGCGCCGGCTGCGACTGGTGCGGTTCGGCGACAACATGCGCGACGTCGCCGTCACCGACGGCGACAAGGTCGAGGCCCAGCTGCGCTTCGGCGTCTCGGTCAACACCTTCGGCGTCAACGACCTCGTGCACGTCGTCGACGAGGTGGCGCCCGACGAGATCGACAAGCTGGTCGTCGAGTACACCGACCTCTACCGCGTGGCGCCCGCGCTGCTCCCGGGCGCCGACCGGCACGATTCGCTGCGCTACGGGGCGCGCGTCGAGCTGGGCCTGCGGCGCTTCCTCACCGAGGGCGGCTTCGGCGCCTTCACCACCAACTTCGAGGACCTCGGTGGTCTGCGGCAGCTGCCCGGCCTGGCCGTGCAGCGCCTGATGGCCGAGGGGTACGGCTTCGGCGGCGAGGGCGACTGGAAGACCTCGGTGCTGCTGCGCGGCATGAAGACGATGGCGGCCGGGATGCCCGGCGGCACCTCCTTCATGGAGGACTACACCTACCACCTGGTGCCGGGCGAGGAGAAGATCCTCGGCGCCCACATGCTCGAGGTGTGCCCCAGCATCACCGACCAGCAGCCCTCGCTGGAGGTGCACCCCCTGAGCATCGGTGGCCGCGAGGACCCGGTGCGCCTGCGGTTCACGGCCTCCCCGGCCGCCGGCGTCGTCGCGGGTCTCTCCGACCTGGGCGACCGGTTCCGGCTCACGCTCAACGAGATCGACGTCGTCGAGCCGGACGAGGCGCTGCCGCGGCTCCCCGTGGCGTGCGCCGTGTGGGAGCCTCGCCCCTCGCTGGCCACCTCGGCGGAGTCGTGGCTGATGGCCGGTGCGCCCCACCACACCGTGCTCTCGACGGCGATCGGCACCGAGGTGGTCGAGGACTTCGCCGAGATGACCGGCACCGAGCTGCTGGTCATCGACGACGCCACCACCCCCCGCTCCTTCCAGCGCGAGCTGCGCTGGAACGCCGCCTACCACCGGCTCGCTCGCGGGCTCTGACAGACCGTCGGACCGGCACGACCCGCCCACCACCTGCCTGCGAGGATCGCCCCATGGAGCACAACACCCTCGGCCGCACCGGCCGACCCGTGTCCGTCATCGGCCTCGGCACCTGGCAGCTGGGTGCCGACTGGGGCGACGTCAGCGAGGCCGACGCCCGCGAGGTGCTCGAGGCCTCGGCCGAGGCCGGCGTGACCTTCTACGACACCGCCGACGTGTACGGCGACGGGCGCAGCGAGCAGATCGTGGGTCGCTTCGCCGCCGACCACGCCGACGCCGACTTCACCGTCGTCACCAAGATGGGCCGGCGGATGGAGCAGGTGCCCGAGAACTACGTGGCCGAGAACTTCCGTGCCTGGACCGACCGCTCGCGCCGCAACCTGGGCGTCGACACCCTCCAGCTGGTGCAGCTGCACTGCCCGCCCTCGGAGGTGATCGAGTCCGACGCCACCTACGACGCCCTCGACGAGCTGGTCGCGTCCGGCGCCGTCGCCGCCTACGGCGTCAGCGTCGAGACCTGCGACCAGGCCCTCGCCGCGATCCGCCGCCCGGGTGTGGCCTCGGTGCAGATCATCCTCAACGCCTTCCGGCTCAAGCCGCTCGAGCAGGTCCTGCCCGCCGCCGCCGAGGCCGGCGTCGGCATCATCGCCCGGGTCCCGCTGGCCTCCGGGCTCCTGGCCGGCCGCTACGACACCTCCACGACCTTCCCCGAGAACGACCACCGCACCTTCAACCGCGACGGCGGCGCCTTCGACGTCGGCGAGACCTTCTCCGGGGTGGGTTGGGAGCGCGGGCTGGCAGCTGCGGAGGAGTTCACCAACCTGGTGCGGGCCGAGCTGCCCGAGGGCACGACGCCGGCGCAGGCCGCCATCGCCTGGTGCTGGCAGCAGCCCGGCTGCACCACCGTCATCCCCGGCGCCCGCTCGGCCGAGCAGGCGCGCGCCAACGCCGCCGCAGGTGGGCTGGAGCCGTTGCCCGAGTCGTTCCTCGACGGGGTGCGCGACCTCTACGACGCCCGCATCCGGGAGGCCGTGCACAGCCGCTGGTGAGCGGTGCTCTCTCCCCGGTGGTCGAGTAGGCCGGCGGCGAGCCTGCGAGACGCCGGGCGTACCGAGACCGGGCGGGGCAGGTGCCCTCCGGTGACCCTGAGTGGTGCGGTGGGTCGGTCGGGTCGCGGGATCTCGGTAGCGCCGTCCCTCGTTCCTCGGGCCGGCGCTACTCGATCACCGGGTGGTGCCGTCCCTGGTTCCTGGGACCGGTGCTACTCGATCACCGAGCAGCGACGTCGTCGGGGGACTGGGGGCGCTGGCGGCTGACCACCTCGCCGGGCAGCGACCACAGCGGTCCGCCGAGGCGGGCGACCGGCGCCATCCGGGCGAAGTCGGGGTAGCGGTCGGCGACGACGGCGTCGTCGACGTGGATGCTCACCACCTCGCCGAGCACCAGCACCGAGGAGCCGAGGTCGACGGTGGAGTGCAGCCGACACTCCAGCGCGGCCGGGCTCTCGGCGACCCGCGGCGGTGCGACCCGCGCGGAAGGCGCCATCGAGAGCCCCACCTGCTCCGCCTCGTCGACGCCGTGATCGAACGGCGCGCTGGTGTCGTTGACGTGCTCCATCAACGGCTCGGTGGCCATGCTGACGGTGAACTCGCGGGTCTCGAGCACGTTGCGCAGGGTGTCCTTGCGGCCGATGGAGGCGAAGGCCACGATCGGGGGGTCCGCGCACACGACGGTGAAGAACGAGTGGGGCGCGAGGTTGCCGGCGCCCTCCGCGGAGAGCGTCGAGACCCACGCGATGGGGCGCGGGACGACGATCGACGTCAGGTAGGCGTAGGCGTTGACGTCGGGGTCGGTGGGGTCGAGGTCGCTCACCGGGTGCTCAGAGGACCTGGTCGCCGTACATCTCGCCGAGCGGGTCGGCGATGATCTCGATGCGCGCGCCGTCGGGGTCGCGGAAGTACGCCGAGACCTCGCTGTGGATCACGTACTCGACGCCGGCCTCGTCGAGCTTGCCCACCAGGTGGCGCCAACGCTCGGGCTCCACCGAGATGGCCACGTGGTGCAGGCCGCCGAGCACCTCGGCGTAGGGCCCGACGTCGAGGCCGGGGAAGTCGAAGAACGCCAGCAGGTTGGAGTTGCCGATGTTGAAGAAGAAGTGCGAGCTGCCCGGGTAGTCGCGGTTCTCGATCAGCTCGGTGAGCGGGAACTCCAGCACGCCCTGGTAGAAGCCGATGGTGCGCTCGACGTCGCCGCTGATCAGCGCGGTGTGGTGCAGGCCGCGGCCCGCGCTGGCCGGGCGCTCGCCGGCCGGCTGGCAGTACTGCTGGCGCAGGGACTCGCGGGTCTCGGCGAGGCGGGCAGCCTCGGTGGCATCGGGCTGGGACATGGGGCCTCCTGGGGTGGGCGGACGTGCTGGCTCGAATGTAGCGACGCCGCACCACCCGCGAGGATCCCCGCCCTCACGCGAGCTGGTTGATCCGCAGCAGGTTGCCGGCGGGGTCGCGGATCGCGCAGTCGCGCACGCCGTAGTCCTGGTCGGTCGGCTCCTGCAGCACCTCGGCGCCGGCGGCCTCGAGACGCGCGAACGTGGCGTCGAGGTCGTCGGTGGCCAGGGTGACGGCCCCGTAGCTGCCCTTGGCCACCAGGTCGAGAACCACGCGCCGCTCCTCCTCGGTGATCGTCGGGTCGGCGACCGCGGGCTGGAGGACGATCGAGGTCTGCGGCTGCTCGGCCGGGCCGACGGTGATCCATCGCCACTCACCACCCCCGACGTCGTTGCGCACCTCGAAGCCGAGCACGTCGCGGTAGAAGGTCAGCGACGCCTCGGCGTCGGTGTGGGGCAGGAAGGCGTAGGCGATCTGGAGGCTCATGCCAGCGACGCTAGTGCGCGCTCGTCCCCGGCGCTTCTCCGTTCCTGACCGGTTCGGAACGGGGGGTGCGGACCGGCCGGGTGGCCTGCCGGATGAGGCAGGGTGGCGCGCCGGGCAGGTGGCCGGTCAGGCCGTCGACGGCGGCGCGGGCGCGGTACTCGCTCGGCGAGCAGCCCACCAGCTCGGAGAAGCGGGTGCTGAAGGTGCCGAGCGACCCGTACCCGACGGCGAAGCAGACCTCGGTGACGCCGAGGTCGCCACGGCGCAGCAGCGTCATCGCCCGCTCGATGCGTCGTGTCATCAGGTAGGAGTAGGGCGACTCGCCGTAGGCGCGCTTGAACTCCCGACTCAGGTGACCGGCCGACAGCCCGACCTCCGCCGCCAGCCCGGGGACGTCGAGAGGCTCGGCGTGGCTGCGGTCGATGCGGTCGCGCACCCGGCGCAGCAGCGTCAGGTCACGCGCCCGGCGTCGCTCGGCCTCGGTGAGAATGCCCGCGTCGTCCCGGGAGGCCTCAGGGGTGGTGGTGACGCGAGGTGAAGTCCTCGGGCTCGCTGTCGATGAGGTAGTTGCGGTCCTTCTCGATGCCCGCGACCATCCGCTGGACCCAGGCGTCGTCGGTGGTCTCGATGTCGCGCTCGGCGAGCATCATGCGCAGGTAGTCGGCGAGGTCGGTCTCGCCGGCGTCGTGGGCGACCGAGGTGGAGTCCACCGCGGCCTGCAGGTCGGCGTCGTAGGTGGCCATGGGCGGACGGTACCCGGTGTGGGCCCGGTCACCACGCGCCGCTCCTGTTCACCGCCGACACGCGATCGGGCTCCCGGGCGACGCCCTCGCCCCCCACTACCGTGACGGTCACACCCGTATCACCTGCCCCACCAGCCCCCGCCCGCCTGCGACGACCGAGGAGCCCGCCGTGCCCGCGTGGACCGGTCCGCCCCGATCGCTGATCGTGGCCACCGTGGCGGCGTTCGTGCTGGCGCCCATCGTCAGCTCGGCCGGCCAGGACGCGGAACCCCCGAGCGGGTCGAGCGCCGCGGAGCAGGCGTCGCTGAGCTCCGGCACGACGACGAGCCCCACCGACCCGACGAGCCCGACCGCCCCCCTTCCGCCGCGCCAGGCCGAGCCTGCCCCGGTCGAGGCCGAGGCGGCGGAGCCTGCCGAGCCCGTGGTCGTGCCGCGCACGATCGGCGTCGCCACCTTCAACCAGTTCCGCAAGCTCACGCCCGAGCAGCTGACCTCCGATGCCCGGGCTCTGGCCCGCAACCCGCGCGCCGACATCATCGGCTGGCAGGAGGCGTGGGACACCCGCGGCATCCTGCGCGACCTCGGCGAGCTCGGGTGGAGCACCCGCAGCTTCCCGCGCGGGGCCAAGGAGCTCTCGGTCTCGTGGCGCACGAAGGACTTCACCTTCGTGGGCGCCGAGCAGCGGCAGGTGGCCCGCGGCGTCGACGACGGCACCGGCCGCTACCCCTTCGGCGACCGGTGGGCGATCCGGGTGACGCTGCGCGACAAGGCGAGCGGCGAGCTGATCTCGGTGCTCAACACCCACCTCCCGCAGGCGATCGAGGACCTCGAGAACCCGGGCCGCTGGGCGCTCACCTACAACTCCGCCCGCGCCCGCACCCAGCTGACCCGCCTCGCGCGGATGTGGGGCCAGGCGCCGGGGCGCTGGGTCGTGGGCACCGGCGACTACAACGTGGACGCCGGCGCCGAGCGCCGCGTGCGCCCCGAGGGCGGACTCTCCGACGTCTTCGCCGGGCGCGCGGTCTCCTCCTACGCGGTGCTGGGCACCGACGTCGCCGACACCCACCCGGTGAGCGGGCGCCACATCGACTACGTGCACGTGAGCAAGAAGTCGCTCTCCCGCGGGCGGGTGGCGTTCGCGGCCCACTGGGCGGTCACGGGGCTGAACTCGGACCACCGGGCGCTGCTGGCCCGGCTGCGCCTCTCCTGACCGACGCCCCGGGACTCCCGGCACCCCTCGTCGGCGCGACGAGCCGCACCTCACCCTGCCGAGCGCTCGTGGGGTAGCCCCGGATGGTTACCGGCCTGGAGTGACCTCCCACGAGAACACGACCACCGCCTCCACGAGCCCCGACGGGGAGTCCGACGTCGAGCCGCTGCCCCCCGTCGTGCTGGTGCTCTTCGGCGCGACCGGCGACCTCGCGAAGCGCAAGCTGCTGCCCGGGCTCTACCGGCTCCTGGCGGCCGGCCGGCTTCCGCGCGAGTGGGCGGTGGTGGGCAGCGGACGCCACGACCCCGAGGGCGACTACCGCGACCAGGTGCGTGAGGCCGTCACCGACTCCGTGGGCGACGAGCTCGACCAGGACCTGCTGGAGACGATGCTCGAGCGGATCCACTTCCAGACCTCCAACGCCGACGACGGCAGCGAGCTGGCGGCGATGGTGCAGCGCATCGAGGGCAACCTGGACGCCGAGGACGGCGAGGTGCGCCGGCTGGTCTACCTCTCGGTGCCGCCCGCCGCGATGGAGGACATGATCGCCATGCTGGGCCGTGAGGGCCTCACCGACCGCGCCCGGCTCGTCGTCGAGAAGCCGTTCGGCACCTCGCTGGAGGGCTCGCGCAGCCTGCAGACCCAGCTGGACGAGGTCGTGGACGAGGACCAGGTCTTCCGCATCGACCACTTCCTCGGCAAGGAGGCGGTGCAGAACATCCTGGCCCTGCGCTTCGCCAACGGGCTGCTGGAGCCGGCGTGGAACGCGGGCAACATCGACTCGGTGCAGATCGACGTGCCCGAGGAGCTGGGCCTGGAGGGCCGCGGCAGCTTCTACGAGGCCACCGGGTGCCTGCGCGACATGGTGAGCACCCACCTCGGGCAGCTGCTCGGCTTCGTCGCCCTCGACGACCCCGGCGCCATCGACGCCGAGAGGCTGCGCGACGCCAAGGCCACCGCGCTGCAGGCGGTGCGCCCGCTGACCAAGGACGACGTCGTCTTCGGCCAGTTCGAGGGCTACCGCGACGAGGAGGACGTCGACGACGACTCCCAGGTGGAGACCTTCGTGGCGCTGCGTGCCTTCGTGGACAACGACCGCTGGCGCGGCGTCCCGTTCTTCCTGCGGACGGGCAAGGCGATGGCGGCGACGGCGCGCTCCATCACCATCCGCTTCAACTCGCCCGACTCCGACCTCTTCGGTGGCGACGACGCGCTGCCCTGCCACAACGATCTGGTGCTCGACCTCACCGACGAGCCTCACGTGACCCTGGACCTGCGCGTCAAGCGCCCCGGTCCCGACCTCTCGCTCGGCCTGGCCACGATGACCTTCGACCTGGAGGAGCAGATGCCCGCCGCCGAGCCGCTGGAGGCCTACGAGCGCCTCCTGCTCGACGTGATGCGCGGTGACCAGACGCTGTTCACCCGCTCCGACGAGGTCGACCGGCTGTGGCAGGTGTGCCAGCCGGTGCTCGACGACCGGCCCGAGCTGCACTCCTACGAGCAGGGCTCGTGGGGTCCGCAGGTGGCGGTCGACATGGTGCCGGACGGCTGGCGCCTGCATGGCTGAGCACGCGGCGGGCTCGCCCGACGAGACCGCCGCCCGGCCGGCGGTCGCCATCGCCGACCACGGGCTGATCGGCGACCTGCGCACGTGTGCCCTGGTGGCGACCGACGGCACCATCGACTGGTTCTGCGCGGAGCGCTTCGACCAGCCCTCGGTGTTCGGTGCGCTGCTCCACGACCCCGAGCCCTCCGGTGACGAGACCGGTGACGGCGACGGCGCGGACCCCGACCACGCGGCCGGCGCGTGGCGGCTGGGGCCGGTCGACGGGGCGACCCGCAGCCACCAGTTCTACTTCCCCGACTCCGGCATCCTCGTGACCCGCTTCCACACCCAGGAGAGCGTCGCCGAGGTGCACGACTTCATGCCGGTGCTGCGCGCGCACGACGACGAGCACCGGCAACGCATCGTGCGCCGGGTCACCGCGGTGCGCGGCGCCACCACGATCGCGATGACGCTCACCGCCCGCCCCGACTACGGGCGGGAGGTGCCGAGCATCCACCGCACCGGCGAGGGGGTCGTCGTGGCCGGCGACGGCGTAAGGCTCGGCGTCACCTCCAGCCGCGACCTCGAGGTCGACGAGGAGGGCGGGCGCGTGCACGCGCGCGTCGAGCTGGAGCCGGGCGAGGAGGTGCTGTTCGTGCTGCACGTGCTGGGCGAGGGGGAGGACCCCGAGACCGAGGACTGCCAGGACACCACCCGGCTGTTCGAGCAGACCGCCGCGTTCTGGCGGGGCTGGCTGTCGCACTCCACCTACAAGGGGCGCTGGCGCGAGATGGTGCAGCGCTCGGCGATCACGCTCAAGATGCTCACCCACGAGCCGAGCGGCGCCATCGTGGCCGCCCCCACCACGAGCCTGCCCGAGGAGATCGGCGGCGGCCGCAACTGGGACTACCGCTACGTGTGGATCCGCGACGCCGCCTTCAGCCTCTACGCCCTGCTGCGGCTGGGGTTCCTCGACGAGGCGAAGGCCTTCATGCACTGGCTCTCCGAGCGGCTGGAGGCCACGGACGGCGAGGACGGGGAGCTGGGGCCGCTGCGGGTGCTCTACGACATCGACGGGCAGGTGCCGGTCACCGAGCACGAGCTGGAGCACCTGGCCGGCTACCGCGCCTCGCAGCCCGTGCGCGTGGGCAACGCCGCCGTCGACCAGCTGCAGCTGGACATCTACGGCGAGCTGATCGACTCGGTCTACCTGTTCAATAAGTACGGCACGGGCATCAGTCACCGCGCGTGGAGCGACCTGACCCGGATGCTCGACTGGCTGATGGAGCACTGGGAGCGCGACGACGCCGGCATGTGGGAGATCCGCGACGACCCGCGGGCCCACACCACCTCGCGACTGATGTGCTGGGTGGCGTTCGAGCGGATGATGCGCATGGCCCGCCAGCGCGGCCTCCCCGGGGACCTGGTGGCGTGGGGGGCCACCCGCGACGCCGTCTACCACCGGTTGATGGAGCGCAGCTGGAGCGAGGAGCACCAGGCCTTCATGCAGCACGAGGGCGCGGAGTCCCTCGACGCGGGCGTGCTGCTGATGCCGATGGTGAAGTTCGTGGCACCCGACGACCCGCGGTTCCTGGCGACGCTGGACGCGATCGAGCAGCGCCTGGTCACCGACAGCCTGGTGTTCCGCTACGACGTCGAGGCCTCCTCCGACGGCGTCGACGGCGGCGAGGGCACCTTCTCGCTGTGCTCGTTCTGGTACGTGGAGGCGCTGACCCGGGTCGGTCGCGTCGAGGAAGCGCGCCTGGCCCTGGAGAAGATGTTCACCTACGCCAACCACCTCGGGCTCTACGCCGAGCAGGTCGACCTCACCGGCGACCAGGTGGGCAACTTCCCCCAGGCCTTCACGCACCTGAGCCTGATCTCGGCCGCGCTGAACCTGGACCGGGCCCTGGGCTGAGCACCCCCGATCCGGGCGAGCGCGCCTACCCTGGGCGCATGTCGCTGACCTTCCCCGTCGTCCTGCCGGGGTTCGTCCCCTCCCGCCTCGTGGAGGTCCTCACCTTCCCGGTGCGTGCCGGCATCGCGTTCGGACAGGCCAGCATCGGGGTCGCCCAGCTGGTCAGCCCCGAGGGCCCCGCGCGGCTGCTCACGATGCTCAGCGCCGTGACCGCACCCGAGCGACCGCTGGGCAAGGCGCTCTCGCCGGGGGGCGTCGTCGACCGGCTGCTCGACGACGCCGGCGTGCTGGCGCGCCTGAGCCAGCCCGGCGGCGTGCTCGACCGGCTGATCGCCCCGGGCGGGCTGGTGGACCGGGTGCTCGCCAACGGCGGCACCGTGGACCGGCTGGTCGCGCCCGGCGGGCCGCTCGACCGGATCCTCGAGCCGGGCGGAGCGCTGGACCGCCTGCTCGAGCAGGAGGGTGCCATCGACCGGATGCTCGCCGAGGGCGGCGTGATCGACCGGCTGCTCGACAAGGAAGGGCTGATCGAGCAGCTCGTGGCCGAGGACGGCGTCATCGACCGGCTGGGGGAGCTGATGGTCAACATCGACCGGCTCGGGCCGGTGCTCGAGCAGCTGCACCCGATCATCGACGGCGTCCGCGAGGCGGCGGGCGGCATCGACGCCTCCGCGCGCGGGCTGGACCGCTCGGCGGGCGAGCTGGTGACCCTGCTGGGGCCGGTCTCCGACGTCGTCTCCCGGCTGCCGGGCGCGCGGCGGCGTCGTCCGACGGGAGCGGCCAGCGAGCTGCCCTCGCTGGGGCGCTGACGCCGGGACCCGCCTGAAATAAGGGCCCGGTACCCACCCGGCCGCCCGCTCACCTCGACGAGCTGTCGAGGAAAAACTCCAAGAATCTCGGCGCTCTGTGCAACCGCCGGCGGGGTCCACGCCGAAGTAGGGGCATGGACCTCGGTGAGTCGCTCGGCCACCGGCTCGTCGCCCAGGACGAGTCGGCACTCGCCGACGCCTACGCGGTCTACGCCCCCGCGGTGCTCGCCTACCTGCGCCGCTACGTGGGCCCCGACGAGGCCGAGGACGTCGCGCAGCGCACCTTCCTCGACGTCTGGCGCCACGCCGACCGCTACCGGCCCGAGCAGCGGTTCAGCAGCTGGCTGTTCACCCTGGCCCACCACCGCGCCGTCGACGCCCTGCGCGCGCGCCGCCACACCGTCGTCGACGTCGACACCCTGCGCGACCTGGTGGGCGAGGACGGCCGCGAGACCGCCGAGCGCCACGCCGAGGCCGCCGACCTGCACGCCGCGCTCGACGAGCTGCCCCTCGAGCAGCGCGAGGTGCTGCTGCTGGCCTACGTGGAGGACCTGACCCAGCGCGAGATCGCCGAGCGGCTCGGTGTCCCCCTCGGCACCGTGAAGGCCCGCGCCGCCCGCGGCACCAAGGCCCTGCGTGCGCTGATGACCCCCCGCTCCGACACCCCGACCGACACCCCGACCGATTCCGAGAGGTGGGACCCACGATGACCGAGCCCACCCGGCACCCCGACCTGGTCGCGCTGCTGCGCGGGCAGCTCACCCAGCCCGACGCGCTCGCGGCGGGTACCCACCTGGAGACGTGTGCCGCGTGCCGCGAGGCCCTCGTGGACGCCGCCGTCACCCACGGGCTGATGACCCGTGCCGTCGCCACCACCGGGCGCTTCCTGCTGGGCGAGCGCCCTGAGGGCCCCGGCACGGCCGACGCCCCCGGTGAGACGGCCACCCCGATCCCCCCGGTCGCGACGGAGCCGCCCCCGGCGCGGCCCGAGCCCGCGACGCCGCCGACGTCCCGCCGCCCACCGGTCCCCCCGCCGGTGCGCGGACGGCGTCGTCGCACCACGCTCGCGGTCGCCGCCGCGACCCTGGTGGTGCTCGGCGCGGCCGGGGGCCTGGCCGCCTCCCGCCTGCTCGGCGACGACCGGGCCGACGGCGGCAGCGTCGTCGCCCCGGCCCCGTCCGACCAGCCGTCCGACCAGCCCACCACCCCGGTGGTGCCGACGACCGCGCCGGCCACCACGACCCTGGACCCGGTCCGGGGCAACGGCACCGGGTCGCTGTGGCTGACGCCGCACGACGGTGTGGCCGAGCTGACGCTGCGCACCGCGGGCATGCCGGCCGCGGGGGCGCGCGAGTACTACTACGCCTGGCTGATCGACGCCGCCGGCAACCGGCTCCTGCCGCTGGGGCAGGTGGCCTCGGGCGGCACCACCACCTTCGAGGTCGACCCCGCCGTGCTCGCGCAGTACGCGCTGGTCGACGTCAGCCTCGAGCGCGACGACGGCGACCCGGGGCACTCCGCCGACTCGCTGCTGCGCGGCGTGCTCGCCTGAACCCCACTGACCACCGGCCCCCACCAGACCTCCGGGAGAACCTCGGAGCACCACAAGGAGGAAGTTGATGAAGAAGAAGCTCGCTGCCGGACTCGTCGCCTCGGCCCTGGCGGTCACCACGCTCGGTGCCACCGCGCCCGCGCAGGCCGCGCACGGCACCAAGAGCCTGGCGTCCGTGCTCGCCGCCGAGGGCACCAGGTTCGACAAGAACCCGCGCGACTACGACATCACCGAGGCCGCCGTGCTGGCCGTGCTGGACGCGAAGCCGAACAGCCCCGTCAAGATCCTCACCCAGGGCAGCAAGAAGGCCACCGCCTTCATCCCGAGCGACGTCGCCTTCCAGCGCCTGGTCGCCAGCCTGACCGGCAGCCGTCCCGCCACCGAGCGGGCCACCTTCAACGCGGTCGCAGGACTGGGCATCGACACCGTCGAGACCGTGCTGCTCTACCACGTGATCCCGAACAAGACCCTCAACTCCCCGCAGGTGCTCGCGGCCCGGGGCACGCGCGTGAAGACCGCGCAGGGCGGCACGATCCGCGTCACCGTGAAGAAGGGCCGGGTGATCCTGGGCGACCTGGACCGCAACGCCGTCAACCCCACGGTGAGCGTGCTCGACATCAACCGCGGCAACCGCCAGGTGGGTCACGGCATCAACCGCGTGCTGCGCCCCCTCGACCTCTGAGCGAGCACGCCGGCTCCCGCAGCCGCCCCTGAACCCCGGGCGGTCGGTGTCCCCCAGGACACCGGCCGCCCGGTTCTGCGTCCTGGTCTCGATCCGGTCACGACCGGGTCGGTGCGCGAACCGGGTGCAGCCGCCCGGCGTCGCACCGGGCATGGAGACGACCGCCCCGACCCGTGGCGCCGGTGCCCGGCTGCCCTGGCCCGACGTCGCCAAGGGCCTGTGCATCCTGCTCGTGGTGCTGCACCACGTCACCAAGTACTACGCCGCCCACCTGCCGCCCGACCTCGTGGCCGCCGGCACCGTCTGGGCCGCGGTCTCGGCCGGCCTCAAGCCGGTGCGGATGCCGCTGTTCTTCCTGATCAGCGGTTGGTTCGCCGCGCGCGCGATCCACCGCCCGTGGGGCGAGCACCGCCGTCGCCTGGTCGGCGGCTTCTACCTCTACGCCGTGTGGCTGCTGCTCTACTGGCCCGTCTACGCCGTCGAGCGCACCATCGACGCCAACCGCACCGACGGCCCGCTCGACCTGCTCGGCGAGCTGGTGTGGGCCGCCACCAGCATGTGGTTCCTCTACGCGCTGGTGCTCTACTTCGTGCTCGCCCGCGCCCTGCGGCAGCTGCCACCGGCGGTGGTGCTGGCCGCGGCCGCCTCGCTCTCGCTGTGCGCCTCCTGGCTGCCGTTCGAGGAGACCAACCGCGTCTCGGTGCTCTTCCACTTCACCTACTTCGCCCTGGGCGCCTACCTGCCGCGTCTCGTGGACCGGCTGGCCGCCTCACCCGTGCCCGTGCGGGTGCTGCTGCCTGCCTTCGTGCTGCTCTCCGGGGTGCTGCAGGTCCTCGGTGTCCCGCGCAGCGTGGAGCTGGTCGTCCTCAGTCTGGTCGGCATCCCGCTCGGCGTGCGGGTCGCCGTGCGCCTGGGCTCGGGCCCGGTGGCCTCGCTGCTCGGCTGGCTGGGGCGTCGCACGCTCCGCGTCTACGTGCTGCACATGGCCGTGCTCGCCGTCGTGGTGCACCTGCCCGTGCCGGCCTTCCCGGCACCGGCCCTGGTGGTGCTGCCCTTCGCCGTCACCGGCGCCATCGTGCTGGCGTGCCTGGTGCTCCACGCGACCCTCGTGCGCCTGGGCGCCGGGTGGCTCTTCGAGGCCCCCGCGTGGGTGGTCGGACGTCGTGCCGTGCCGGCGATGTCGGTCGGCTCCGCCACCGCGCTGCAGGCCGTCCGGGTCGACCCGCTGCGTCGGCTGTGGTGAGGGGCACGCTGGTCGAGGTGTGAGAAGCACAGCCGACGAGCCACGAGACCCGGTGAAACCGAGCGCCCTCCCGTCCTCTGGGCCCCTGTGGAGGACCGGTTGCCGCGAGGTCTCCTCGGCGTGAGGCTGTCGGGCATGTCGGTCCTGGAGCACCTCGAGGGCCTGGGTGGTGTGGCGCGACGCGCCTCGCTGCTCGGTCTCGTGGAGCGCGCCGACCTCGAGCGCGGCGTGCGGGTGGGCGACGTCGTCCGCGACGCGAGGGGACGCTACGCGCTGCCCGGTGCCGAGCAGGCAGTGCGCACGGCAGCCTCCCTGGGCGGGGTCCTGTGCCTGACGAACGCGGCCCTGCACCACGGGTGGGCCGTCAAGGCCGTGCCCGCCGTACCGCAGGTGATCGTGAGCCGCGGCCGCACCGTCCGAGGTGCCCGCCGAGCGATCGTGCACCGGGCGGAGCTGACGCCGGCGGAGGTCGACGGGCACTGGACCTCGCAGGAGCGGACGCTCCAGGACTGCCTGCGCCGGCTGCCGTTCGACGAGGCGCTCAGCGTGGCCGACTCGGCGCGCCGTGAGGGCGTGGGGCAGCGCGTGCTCGACCGGCTGGCGGCAGACGCCCGAGGTCCTGGCTCGCGGCAGCTCAAGCAGGTCGCCGCCCTGTGCACCCCGCTGGCCGCCAACCCGTTCGAGTCCGTCGCCCGGGCGATCGCGCTCGACGTCCCCGGCCTGCGGGTCCGTCCGCAGGTGGTGCTCGAGGGTCTGGGCTACCGGCCCGACCTCGTGGACGAGCACCTCCGCCTGGTCATCGAGTGTGACTCCTTCGAGTGGCACGGCAAGCGGTCTGCCCTGGAGCGCGACGCCCGCCGCTACAACGACATGGTCGTCGGGGGCTGGCTCACCCTGCGCCTGGTCCACGCCGACGTGATGCACCGCCCCGAGGCAGTGCGCCGGACGCTCCTGGCTGCGGTGGCGCACGCCGAACTGATGAACAAAGGGCTCTCCGCCCTGGCCGCTGCCGCCTGAGATCGTGCCGGAGAGGGTCGTTCGTTCATAGGTTCGGCGAGGTGCTCGACCTCGGGCGCGCTCCGTGAGCTGGCGGGTTTCGACTCGCCCGTCGCGGCCTCGCGAGCTCAGCCGCGGGGCTCGCTCAACCTCGTCTCGCTCGTGCCTGACCTCGTTCCTCGGTCAGTCACGGCTCGCTTGATCACTCGTAGGTCTGGCGGGGCTTCTCGATCTGCTCGAGCGTCTCGACGGCGATCTCGGGGTCCTGGCCGAACTGGGTGCCGGTGCCGGGCACGTAGCTGCCGGTCACGGTGACCCACTGGTCCTCGGCGGGCACCTCGTCTACCGATCCCTCCTCGACGGCGACGCGGAAGGCGCGGGCGTCGGCGGCGCAGCAGCCGAGGGTGAGGCGGGTGACGTACCAACCGGCGTCGTCGGTGGTCACGAAGCCGGTGAGCTCGATGGTGCGCTCGGCCATCGACTGCCCGCCGCTCTGCGCGCGCCACACGTACTCCTGCAGCGGCATGGTGGTGGTGGCGCCCTGCTCGAGGTCGGCGACGACGGCGGGCTCGGCGGCGGCCGCCTGGTTGAGCCGGCGCTCGGCGAGGTAGGAGCCCAGGGCGGGCGGGCTGATGACGAAGGTGATCAGGCCGGGCAGCACCAGCAGCCAGGTGACGCGGGGGACCCGGTGGCCGTGCCCCTCGCCGTCACCGTCGGCGTGCGCGTGGCCGTCGTCGTCGGGGTCGAGGAAGATCGGTCCGATGGCGAGCAGGATCATCACGACGCCGCTGACCAGCACCGGCCACTTCATCCACTCGGTGACGTAGCGCAGGTAGGCGTCGCTGAGCGAGAGGCGCAGCAGCACCGTGCCGAGGAAAGCCAGCAGCAGGCCCTGGGTCTGGCGGGTCACAGGAGCCACCATCCCACGAGGCTGGCCACGACCATGGCGGTGCCGATCACCACCGGCACGAACTGGCGGGCGAAGGGCACCCCGAAGGTGCCGGCCTCCATGGCGGCGAGCTTGATGTCCATCGCGGGCCCGACGACGAGGAAGACGAGCTTGGCCGTGTCGGAGAACGCGGTGAAGCTGGCGGCGACGAAGGCGTCGGTCTCCGAGCACAGCGCGACGATGAAGGCGAAGAACGCCATGGTCACGATGCCGACGAGCGCCTGGCCGGCGAGCGTGTCGAGCACCGCGGGCGGCACGAAGGAGTTGACCGCGGCCGCGATCATGCCGCCGAGCACCAGGAAGCCCGAGGCGTGCAGGAAGTCGTGGCGCACGGTGGCCACGAACCGCTCGCGCTTGCTGGCGGTGGCGTCGAGCGCGGGGGCGCGGTTCATGATCGGCAGGCGACCGGTGCGCGAGAGCACCCACCACCCCACGAGCACCGCGGTGCTGAACGAGGCCACGAAGCGGGCCACCCACATCAGCGGGGTGTCGGGGAACGCGACGGCGGTGGCCACCAGCACCACCGGGTTGACGGCGGGGGCGGCCAGCAGGAACGTGAGCGCGACGGCGGGGGCGACGCCGCGCCGCATCAGGCTGCCGGCGATCGGCACCGCCGCGCACTCGCAGCCGGGCAGCCCGATGCCGGCCATGCCGGCCACCGGCACGCCCAGCGAGGGGCGCTTGGGCACCACCCGCTGCAGCACGCGCTCGCTGAGCAGGATCGAGATGAACGCCGAGAGCACCACGCCGGCCACCAGGAACGGCGTGGACTGGATGACGATCGCGACGAAGATCGTGCTCCAGGTCTGCAGGGTCGGCACGTCGAGCAGCGGCGCGATCCAGCGACCGCCCAGGAGCACCGCCAGCACGCCGAGCGCGACGATCTCGGGCTGACCGATGGCGCGGCGGCGCGCCTGCCGCGGTGGCCGGGTGGTCGAGTCGGTCATCGGGGTCCTGTCGGCAGGGTGCAGCTGGAGGTGACAGTCATTATCAACATGCTGCGGCGCCGCTGGGCAACCGGCGCGCCCGGGTACCCTGGCCGCCGTGAGCAGCTCTCCCGACGTCGCACCCGCCCAGCGCTCCACGCGCCAGCGCCGGGCCGTCTCGGCGCAGCTCGCCGCCTCCGACGACTTCCGCAGCGCCCAGGACATCCACGAGGCGCTGCGCCGCGAGGGGGAGGCCGTCGGCCTGGCCACGGTCTACCGCGCGCTGCAGGCGCTGGCCGACGCCGGCGAGGTGGACGTGCTCAACCATGCCGGCGAGGCCGTCTACCGCCGCTGCAGCGAGACCCACCACCACCACCTGGTGTGCCGCCAGTGCGGTGCCACCGTCGAGATCGAGGGCCCGGCCGTCGAGCGGTGGACCACCGCCACCGCCCAGCAGCACGGCTACGCCGAGGTCAGCCACACGCTCGAGCTGTTCGGGCTCTGCCCGGCCTGCCAGCGCGCCGGCTGAGGCCGAGGGCTCACACCCCGACGGACTCCCGCCGGGGAGCCGCGGCGTGCGGCACCGGGCACCCGGGTGCGGCAGCGAAGGAGCCCATTGCACCGAGGTCGTAGCCCTGCGGATAGCTGCGCACGCCCGGCAGGTCGGCGGTGTACTTCGGACGGCGGCGGGCCGGCGCGGCGCGCAGCGCCACCGCCCGCGCCTTGAGCGCGGCACGCGCGGCCGCCTGGACGGCGGGTGAGGGCTCCTCGTAGCCCAGGGCGTCGAGCAGCGGGCGGTCCATCAGGGCGCGGGCGAAGACCTCGGCGGGCGCGGCGGCGACGGAGGGGTAGAAGGTCTGCATCAGGCCCAGGGTGGCATCGGCGACGCGCCGCGAGCCCGGGTGGAAGGCGAAATGCTCGGCCTCGTAGGAGTCCATCAGGTCGGAGAACTCCTGGTAGGTGGCCGGGATGTCGGTGATGGCCATGTGCCGGCCCAGCGTGCGGTAGTACTCCACGCTGGCGCGCACCTCGCCGTCGGTGAAGCGGCGCCAGCCGAAGTCGTCGTTCCAGCGCTTGGGCACCACCACGAAGGTGGAGAGCACGTAGCGGAAGTCGTCCTGGCTGATGTCGTAGAGGCGGTGCATCTGGTTGATCCGCCGGACGGCGACGCGCCCGGCGTCGCTGTCGAACCCGTGCACCAGCGGTGCCTCGAGCAGCAGACCGGTGTCGTCGTAGCGCTTCTGCACACGGCCGGTGAACTCACCGGTGCGGTCGAGCAGGTCGCCGATCGAGGGCACCGCGTAGGTGCGGAACAGCGCGAAGCTGAGCGCCTGGTTCATGTCCCACGGGAACTCGTGCAGCACCAGGGTGCGGTAGATCTCGCGAGCGTTGGCCACGGGGTCGAGCAGGGCGTTGCGGCGGGCCCAGTAACGACGGTTCATCGGTGCTCCTTCGCTGTGCTGCTCTGTGCTGCTGCTCTGCTGCTCTGCTGCCGGGGGTCAGTCCACCGGCTGCAGGATCCCGCTCTGCCTGGTCAGGTCGCCGTCGGGGAGCAGGATCCCGGTCCCGATGGTGAACGGATCTGGGTCCACGCGCAACCGTGCGGGCATGCCCGCCGGCCGGGTCTCCCACAACCGGACGCCGTTGCGCGCCTCGCCGCGGACGGCGTCGTAGTCGCGCAGCGAGACCCACGCGAAGTCGTCGGTGAAGTCGAGCACGAGCGCCGTCGTCAGGCCGTACTGGAAGGCGCCGCCGTGGGCGATCTGGGTGACGCCGTCGGCCTCGCTCGCGGTCGTGGCGTGCACCTCGCCGGCCAGGTAGAGGTCGACGCCGTAGCGCTTGAACGTGCGCCACAGCTCCGAGCGGCGACCGCCCTCGTAGTGCAGGCCGCTGGAGCCCTTGGTGCGCACCGGCCACAGGATCGGGGTGTGGCCCTGGACGACGATCCAGCGCACCCGGTCGCGCTCGGCGCGACGCAGCACCTGCTTGAGCCAGCGCATCTGCTGGTCGTCGAGCCTCACGCGCGAGCGCTGCGGGGTGATGTCGAAGACGTTGAGGGTGACCAGCTGGACGTCGGGGCGGGGCCGCATCGCGTAGGCAGAGGTGCGGTGCACGCCGCGGGGTCGGCTCACCCGGACGCCGTCGAAGCGGGTGCGGGCCGTGCGCTCGGGCAGCTTGCCGAGGTGGCGGGCGTAGGCGCCCTCGAACGAGCGGGCGAGGCCGCCCTTGCGCGCCGGCCAGGGGTCGTCGCCGTACTCGTGGTCGCCCATGGCGGTGAGCACGTCGAGGTTGCGCTCGCGGAACCGCTCCAGCCACTGGGGGTAGTAGGTGGCGGCGGCGCGCTTGAGCGCGGCACGGCGCTGCGCAGCGGTCTTCACGGGGCCGAAGGTGCCCGACTCGGCGGGGTCGGTGCCCCACCAGCCGTCGACCATGTCGCCGGCCACCAGCACGGCGTCGGGCCGCAGCGACTGCCAGTCGTCGAGCACGGTGTCGAGGGCGCGGCGGTAGTCACCGTTGATCGAGTTGGGGTGACGCCGCGGAGTCCAGCGGGCGGGGGTGTCGCGCAGGTCGCCCACGTCGGCGTTGAGGAAGTCGGGGCTGGAGACCAGCCGCAGCCGCGAGGCGGGCAGGTCGCGGCCCGGCAGCACCAGCCGCCGGCCCAGCGAGCTGGTGCCCGCGCGGGAGGTGACGGTGCCGTCGACGGTCCGCCCCGCCGGTGCCACGACGAGCCCGGTCAGGGTGATCCGGCGGGTGCGGCTGGCCTCGCGCACCCAGCAGTGCAGGGTCTCGACGCTCGCCGAGAGCCGCGAGCGGACGTTGAGCGTGGAGCTGGGCATGCAGCCGTCGGGGACGTCGAGGAAGCGGGCGCCGTCGAGGTCGACGCGCAGCACCTGCCTGGGCCCGGGCGGCACCTCGAGCTGCGCCACCACCGGTGCCAGGTGGGTGGCGGTGGCGCCGCCGTCGCTCCACCGGGCGGTGGTGGGTGCGGCCGCCGCCTGCTGCTGCTCGACCGCCGAGCCTGTGGAGACCACCGGCGCGTAGCCGGTGAGCAGCGCGGTGCCGGCCAGCACGGCCGCGAACCTCAGGCGGGGGGCCCGGCCACGGCGGCCACGGTGGCGCGCGTCGGGGCGCGTCATGGCGCGTCGTCGCAACTCATGGGAGGTCCTCCGGGGGCCCGCGCTCGGGAGCAGGGTGTGGCGGGTGCGGTGAGTCTACGGGCGACCGGGCGCCGCGTGGGCCCGGACGGCGAACCCGTCGACCTCGGGATCCTCCAGCTGGTCGACGGCGAGCCCGGCGGCCTGGAGCAGCGCGGTGGTCGCTGCGCGCTGGTGACGCCCGGTCTCGAGCAGCAGGACGCCGTCCGGCGCGAGCCAGGCCGCGACGTCGCCCGCCAGGCGTCGCTGCACCGCGATCCCGTCGGCGCCGCCGTCGAGGGCGAGCCGTGGCTCGTGGTCACGTGCCTCCGGCGGCATGGTGGCGATCGCGGTCGTGGGCACGTAGGGCGCGTTGACGACGAGCACCCGCACGCGCCCGCGCAGGCCGCCCGGGAGCGCGGCGAGGAGGTCGCCCTCGTGCACCCGCGTCGGCGTCAGGTTGCGGCGGGCGCAGGCGACCGCGGCCGGGTCGAGGTCGGCGGCGTGCACCTCGGCGTGCGGCACGCGGCGCTGCACCAGCGCGCCCAGCGCGCCACTGCCGCAGCACAGGTCGACGACGACCGGCGCGTTGCGGGGGTGCCCCGCGTGCCGCAGCTCCGCGACGGCGGCGCGCACCAGCAGCCGGCTGCGCTGCCGCGGCACGAAGACCCCGGCGTCGACCAGCACCCGCTCGCCGTCGAGCTCGGCCCAGCCCAGCAGGTGCTCCAGCGGCTCGCCCGCGGCGCGTCGGCGCACCAGCGCGGCGCGCGCGGCGCCGTCGGCCTCGTGGGCGTGCAGCGCCGCGGCCTCCTCCTCGGCGAACACGCACCCCGCGGCCCGCAGCACCGCCACGGTGCGCTCCTGCTCGCGTCCCGGCCCTCCCACCTCGCCCACGCCCTGATGCTCCCAGGCGGCTCGGCACCAGAACTAGAACGCGTTACAGTTCTGCGATGACCGAGATCCCCGACGTCTTCGCGCCCGCCACCCTGGGTCCGGTGCGGCTGCGCAACCGCACGGTGAAGGCGGCGACCTTCGAGGGGCGCACCCCGCATGGGCAGGTGACCGACGAGCTCGTCGAGTACCACCTCGCCGTCGCCCGCGGCGGCATCGGCCTGACCACGGTCGCGTACCTCTCCGTCGCTCCCGAGGGGCGCACGCACCGCGAGCAGATCGTCGTCGGTGAGCACGCGCTGGCCGGGCTCAGCCGGCTGACCGAGGAGGTTCACGCCACCGGTGCGGCGATCGCGGGGCAGGTGGGGCACGCCGGACCGGTGGCCAACGGGCGCTCCAACGGCGCGCGGGCGCTGGCGGCGTCACGGATGCCCAGCCCGCTCTCGATGCAGATGATCCGCTCGGCCTCCGAGCGCGACCTGACCCGCGTCACCCGCGACTACGTGGCCGCCGCGCGACTGCTGGTGCGCGCCGGCTTCGACGTGCTCGAGCTGCACATGGCGCACAGCTACCTGATCTCCTCCTTCCTCGCGCCCGGCCTCAACCGCCGCCGCGACCGGTGGGGCGGGTCGCTGGAGAACCGGGCGCGGCTGGCGCGGCAGGTGGCGCGGGCGGTGCACGAGGAGGTCGGCGGCGAGGTGGCGCTGACGGCGAAGCTGAGCCTCTCCGACGGCTTCGCGGGCGGCGTCACGACCGAGGAGGGTCTCGAGGTCGCGGCGCTGCTGGAGGCCGACGGGCACCTCGACGCGCTGCAGCTCAGCGGCGGCTCCTCGCTGATGAACCCCATGTACCTCTTCCGCGGCGGCGCCCCGGTGGCGGAGTTCGCCGCCTCCATGCCGCTGCCGGTGCGGCTGGGCATGCGCACGCCGGTGGGGCGCTCGTTCCTCAAGGAGTACCCGTTCGAGGAGGGCTACTTCCTGCCCAAGGCGGTGCGGTTCCGCGAGCGGCTGCGGATGCCGCTGATGCTGCTCGGCGGCATCAACACCCTGGCCACCATGGAGCAGGCGATGGCCGACGGCTTCGACTTCGTGGCGATGGGTCGTGCGGTGCTGCGCGAGCCCGACCTGGTCAACCGCCTGGCGGCCGGCCGCGCCACCGCCGGTGTCTGCATCCACTGCAACCGCTGCATGCCCACCATCTACACCGGCACCCGCTGCCCGCTGGTGACCCCGGAGCCGCTGACCATTGCCGCCAGGTAGAACGTGTTCTAGATTGCGCGCATGACGACGCCCGCCGCGCCCGAGCCCGCCGACCGCCCGCTCCGCACGGTGGTGTGGTCCACCGGCACGATCGGCCGCCACGCCATCGCCGGCATCGACCGGCACCCGGCGCTCGAGCTGGTCGGCGTCTGGGTCAGCAACCCGGCCAAGGACGGCCAGGACGCCGGCCGGCTGGCCGACCTGGACCGCGACCTCGGCGTGCTCGCCAGCACCGACCGCGAGGCCGTGCTCGGGCTCGAGCCCGACGTCATCGTGCACACCGCGATGGCCGACGACCGCGTCTTCGAGTGCATCGAGGACCTCGTGTCGTTCCTCGAGGCCGGCATCGACGTCGTGAGCAGCGGGCCCGTGCTGCTGCAGTGGCCCGAGAAGATCCTGCCGCCCGAGATGCTCGCGCGCATCGACGAGGTGTGCGCCCGCACCGGGGCCAGCCTCTACGTCAACGGCATCGACCCCGGCTTCGCCAACGACGTGCTGCCGCTGGTGCTCTCGAGCCTGAGCCAGCGCGTCGACCACGTGCGGATGATGGAGATCTGCAACTACGACACCTACACGCAGGACGTCGTCATGAACGACTTGTTCGGGTTCGGCAAGCCGCTCGACTTCCCGGCCTTCCTGTGGCAGCCGGGGATCCTGACCATGGCGTGGGGCTCGTGCGTGCGGCTGGTCGCGGCCGGTCTCGGGCTCACCCTCGACGACGAGCTGGTCGAGGAGGTCGACCGGCGACCGGCCGAGCGCAGCGTCACCACCCACTCGGTCGAGGTGGCCGAGGGCACGATGGGGGCGGTCAACTTCAAGCTCACCGGCACCGTGGACGGCGTCCCGCGGGTCACGCTCGAGCACATCACGCGCACGGCCGACGACCAGGTGCCCGAGTGGGACCAGTGGCCCGGCGGTGGGGGCGGCGGCTACCGCGTCGAGATCACCGGCGAGCCCTACCTGCGCCTGGACCTGACCCACCACGGCGAGCACGGCGACCACAACGTCTCCGGGATGATCACCACCGCCATGCGCATCGTCAACGCCGCGCCGCACGTGGTGGCGGCACGCCCCGGCATCGTCACCGCCCTCGACCTCCCGCTCGTCACCGGCCGCGGGCTGGTGGCCACGGCGTGAGCATCCTCGACCGGTTCCGCGTCACCGACCACGTCGCCGTCGTCACGGGTGCGGGGCGCGGCATCGGTGCCGCGACCGCCGTCGCCCTGGCGCAGGCCGGCGCCGACGTCGTGCTCTCCAGCCGCACCGAGAGCCAGCTGGAGCAGGTGGCCGAGCACGTGCGCGCGGCCGGTCGCCGTGCGCTGGTGGTGCCCGCCGACCTCAGCGACACCGACGCCGTCGCGGCGCTGGCGCAGCGCGCCGTCGACGAGTTCGGGCGGCTCGACACGGTGGTCAACAACGTGGGCGGCACGATCCCGAACGCCTTCCTCGACACCGACGTCGCCTACCTGGAGGAGGCCTTCCACTTCAACGTGAGCACTGCTCACGCGCTCTCCCGAGCGGCGGTGCCGCTGATGCTCTCGGCGGCGCCCGAGGGGCAGAAGTCGATCGTGAGCATCAGCTCGATGATGGGCCGGGCCTCCGGGCGCGGCTACCTTGCCTACGGCACTGCCAAGGCCGGGCTGGCGCACTGGAGCCGGCTGGCCGCCGCCGACCTGGCTCCGCACGTGCGCGTCAACGGCATCTTCGTGGGGTCGGTGATGACCAGCGCGCTCGAGTTCGTGGCCGGCGTGCCCGAGATGATGGAGCAGATGGAGTCCGGCACCCCGCTGGGTCGCGTGGGGGAGGCCGAGGACATCGCCGCCGCGGCGCTCTACCTGGCCTCGCGGGCCGGCCAGTACGTGACCGGCAAGCTGCTCGAGGTGGACGGCGGGATCCAGCAGCCCAACCTCGACCTGGCGCTGCCCGACCTCACCCCCACCTGGCCCGCCACGGACGCGTAGGGTCCGCCGGGTGACCTCCTCCGGCGTCAGTACCGCGGCCGCGATCTCGCCCGACAGTGGTGAGCACTGGGCCGCCGAGGGCGCCTGGCGCGTGGCCGACGGCGTCTGGCGCATCCCGCTGCCGCTCCCGATGGACGGCCTCAAGGCCGTCAACGTCTACGTGATCGAGACCGAGGAGGGGATCACCCTCGTCGACGGCGGCTGGGCCATCCCTGTGGCCCGCGAGCTGCTCGAGCGCTGCCTGCGCGACATCGGGTTCGGGTTCACCGACCTGCGGCGCTTCCTGGTGACCCACGTGCACCGCGACCACTTCACCCTCGCCACCGTGCTCGGCCACGAGTTCGGCGCCGAGGTGAGCCTGGGCATCGAGGAGAAGCCCGCGATCGACCTGCTCCACGACGCCGCGCACCTGACGGAGAGTCCCTTCGTGGCGGTGCTGCGCACCGCCGGCGCCCTCGAGGTGGCCGACCAGTGGGTGCGCATGGACGGCGAGCACGAGCTGCCCGACGCCGCCATCTGGGCCCCTCCCGACGTCTGGCTGCAGGGCGACCAGAGCATCGCCGTGGGCACCCGCACCCTGGACGCCGTCCACACGCCCGGGCACACCCCGGGCCACTACGTCTTCGCCGAGCAGGACGCCGGACTGCTCTTCGCCGGCGACCACGTGCTGCCCACGATCACCCCCTCGATCGGCTTCACGGTGCCGCCCGACGACCTGCCGCTGGGTCGCTTCCTGGCCTCGCTGCGCCGCGTCACCGAGCTGCCCGACCTCACCCTGCTGCCCGCGCACGGCCCCGTCGCGCCCTCCTCGCACGCCCGCGCCCACGAGCTGCTCGCCTTCCACGAGGCCCGTCTGTCCGCCAGCCTCGCCGCCGTGGCCGAGGGCGGGTCCACCGCCGACGAGGTGGCCCGCCGGATCGGCTGGACCCGCCACGAGCGCGACTACGCCGAGCTCGACGTCTTCAGCCAGGGGATGGCCGCCATGGAGACCAAGGCGCACCTGGAGCTGCTGGTGGTCCGGGGGCAGGCCACCGCGCGCGACGGCGACGGCGGGATCGTGTTCGCGCCGGTGGTGGGCTGACCCCGCGGGGGGATGAGATCTCCCCGGTCGGCCGGGGAGATCGCAACATGTCGGGCAACGCGTTGGCCGACAAGCTGCACAGCGGGCCGACAAGTCCGCCCGACGTCAGCCGCCGCGTGGCTCCCGGCGCATGGGCAGGTGGGGGATGCCGTCCTCCACGAACTCCGGCCCGCTGACGGCGAAGCCGAACCCTGCGTAGAACCCGGCCAGCGGCGACTGCGCGTCGAGCACGCACGCCCGGCCCCGCGGCCCGTCCGACCCGTGCTCGGCGTCCACCTCGGCCAGCGCCGCCTCCATCAGCGGCGCGGCGAGCCCACGACCCCGCGCCTCCCGCGCGAGCACGACCCGCCCGATCCGGGCCACCTCGCCGTCGTCGAGCAGGCGCAGGTAGCCGTGCAGCGCGCCCGTCGACTCCAGCAGCACGTGCCGAGTGCCGGGCTCGAGGTCGCGACCGTCCAGGTCGGGGTAGGGGCAGTCCTGCTCGACGACGAACACCTCCTGCCGCAGCCTCCAGACCGCGTAGGCGGTGCGGGTGTCGAGCTCGTCGAAGGCCAGCACCCTGACGCCGGCAGGCTGCACGGTGCTCACGCCGGCCGCCGCAGGAAGTCGAGCACGGTGCGGTGGGCGCGTGCGGCCTCGGGGATGCCTGGCAGCAGCGGGTAGACGTGGATCAGGTCGGGCTCCTCCACGTAGGTCAGCGGCCAGCCCGTGCCCGCGCCGCGGGTGGCGAGCATCCGGCAGCCCGGCTGCAGCACGTCGCGGGTGCCGCAGAACACGAGCGTGCGCGGCAGTCGTCCGAGCACCTCGCGCGGCGCGAGCGCCGGACTCACCTCGGTGCGGCCGAGGTCATCCGGGGTGCCGGCCCACCACGCGGCGTAGGCGCGCAGCTTGGAGAGGGACAACCACGGGTCGACGGCGTCGAGCGCCGCGGTCTCGGGTGTGGACTCGGCGAGGTCGACCCAGGGGGAGAGGAGCAGCAGCGAGTCCGGTAGGGCGGCCGCGTCGCCGCTGTCGCGGGCCAGCGTCACCGCCAGCGCGAGGGCGAGCCCGCCGCCGGCGGAGTCGCCGGCCAGCGTGACCGGGCCGGTCTCGGCCCAGCGGCGCAGGTCCTGCGCGAGCGCCTGGTGCGACGCCTCCCAGGTGTGCTCGGGCGCCAACGGGTAGTCGGGCATCACCACCCGCGCTCCCAGCGTCTCCGCCAGACGAGCGGCGTAACGCACGTGGAACGGGTCGATCGGCGCCACGAAGCCGCCACCGTGCAGGTAGTAGATCGTGCGCGACGGCGCCGACCGGCGCGGTGCGAACACCCAGGAGGTGAACTCGGGCCCCTCGCCGCGCAGCGTCTCGCGCACCAGGTGAAAGCGGCGACCGAACCGCGGCACCAGGCGGGTCGGGAGCTCGTGGCCGAGGGTGGTGTGCCAGCGGGTCAGGCGAGCCCGCTCCTCCTCGAGCGAGTCGAGCTCGCGCGAGCCCCGGATGCGTGGCACTGCACGGGCCAGCAGCTCGTGACGTCGACTCGGCATGGCGGGAGCCTGCCACAGCGCCGGCCCACGCCGTCCTGCTCGGTCGGTCCCAGTAGGCTGGCCGGTGAACGACAGGGGAGCACACCCGGGCGCACCGGGCGCGTGCTGAGAGTGCGGAGCCAACCAGGCCGGCCGCAGACCCTCCGAACCTGCTCCGGTTAGCACCGGCGAAGGGAGTCCACATGAGAACTCTGCGCACCGCGCCCACCCGCCGTCGCGGCCGGACCGGGCTGGCCGCCGCCGCCGTCCTGGCGCTGGCCACCTCGTGCAGCCTGGTCGGCACCGGCGAGGACGACCCCGCCGCCGTCGAGAGCACCGACGGCGGCGGCGCCACCTCCGAGCCGGGCGGCGAGGTGGTGCTGCTGACCCACGACAGCTTCGCGCTGCCCGACCAGGTGGTGGCCGACTTCGAGGCCGAGACCGGCATCGAGCTCACGATCCGCCCCGGCGGTGACGCCGGCGCGCTCACCAACCGCCTGGTGCTCAGCAAGGACAACCCGCAGGGCGACGCCGTGTTCGGCATCGACAACACCTTCGCCAGCCGGGCGCTCGAGGAGGGCGTGCTGGCCGACACCGACGACGACGCCGTCGCCTGGCCGGACGGCGTCGAGCAGTACGCGCTGCCGGGCGACGACGAGCAGCGACTCGCGCCGGTCGACAACGGCAACGTGTGCGTCAACGTGGACACGAGCTGGTTCGCCGAGAACGGCATCGAGGAGCCCGAGAGCCTCGACGACCTCACCGACCCCGCCTACGAGGGCCTCTTCGTCACTCCCGGCGCCGCCACCAGCTCACCCGGCCTGGCGTTCCTGCTCTCCACGGTCGCCGAGTACGGCGAGGACTGGCCCACCTACTGGGAGGACCTCGTGGCCAACGGCGCGCAGATCACCAGCGGGTGGACCGACGCCTACCAGGGCTCCTTCACCCAGGGCGGGGGCAAGGGCCAGCGGCCGATCGTGCTCAGCTACGACTCCTCGCCGGCGTTCACCGTCGCCGAGGGGTCCGACGAGAGCAGCACGCGCGCGCTGCTGGACACCTGCTTCCAGCAGGTCGAGTACGCCGGCGTGCTCGAGGGCGCCGAGAACCCCGACGGCGCCGCGGCCGTCGTCGCGTGGCTGCAGAGCCCCGAGGTGCAGGCCGCGCTGCCGGAGAGCATGTACGTCTTCCCGGTGGTCGACGGCGTGGAGCTGCCCGCGGACTGGGCGCGCTTCGCCGAGCGGCCCACCGACCCCTACGAGGTCGACCCGGCCGAGGTGGCCGCCAACCGGGACGACTGGCTGCGCGAGTGGACCGACGTCACGACCCGGTGACGCCCGTGACCGGAGCGGCATGAGGCGGGCGCTCGCCCTGCTCGGCCTGGCGGCGCTGCCGCTGGCCGTGCTCGGCGTGTTCTTCGCGCTGCCGGTGGCGGGCATGGTGGGGCGCGGGTTCTGGCCCGACGGCGCCTTCGACCCCGGCGCGGTCGCGGAGGTGCTGGCCCGCCCGCGCGTGCACCGGGTGCTGTGGTTCACCGTCTGGACGGCGAGCGTGGCGACGGCGGCGGCGCTGCTGCTCGGGCTGCCCGCGGCCTACGCGCTGCACCGGCTGGCACTGCCCCTGCGCGGGCTGGTGCGCGGTCTGCTGCTGGTGCCCTTCGTGCTGCCCACGGTGGTGGTGGGTGTGGCGTTCCGCCAGCTGCTCGGCGAGGGCGGCCCGCTGGCCGGTCTGGGGTGGGAGGGCACGCCGGTCGCCATCGTGCTCGGGCTGGTCTTCTTCAACGTGGCGGTGGTGGTGCGCACCGTGGGCGCGGCGTGGGAGTCGCTCGACCCGCGGCCGGGCGAGGCGGCCGCGGCGCTGGGTGCCTCGCCGGCGCAGGTCTTCCGCACCGTCACCCTGCCGGCGCTGCGACCCGCACTGGCGGGTGCGGCCAGCGTGGTCTTCCTGTTCTGCGCCACCGGCTTCGGCGTCGTGCTGACCCTGGGCGGCACGCGGTACTCCTCGGTGGAGACCGAGATCTACCTGCTGACCACCAACCTGCTCGACCTGCCCGCCGCGGCGGCGCTCTCGCTGCTGCAGCTGGTGGTCGTCGTCGGACTGCTGCTGGTGGCCGCGCGCACGAGGCGCGGCAGCGAGGCCGTGGTGCGACGCCGCGCCGGTCGCGCGGCCCGGCCGGTGCGTCCGCGCTGGCGCGACGCCCCGCAGGTGCTGCTCACCGTGCTGCTGCTGGCGGCCCTCGCTGCGCCCATCGGCGCGCTGGTGGTGGGCTCGCTGCGGGTCGACGGGGCCTGGAGCCTGGCCTACTACCGCGCGCTGGGCTCGCCGTCGCAGGACGGTCTGCTGGCCGTGCCGGTGGCGACGGCGATGCTCAACTCGCTCCGCACGGCCGTCGACGCCACCTGGATGGCGCTGCTGCTCGGCGGGCTGGTCGCGCTCACCGTGACGCGGCGCTCGCGCGGTCGCGGTGAGCGGCGGGTGCGGGCCACGCTCGACGGGCTGTTCATGCTGCCGCTGGGTGTCTCCGCCGTCACCGTCGGGTTCGGGCTGCTGATCACCCTCGACAGCGGCGTGCTGGACCTGCGCGACTCGCCGCTGCTGGTGCCGATCGCCCAGGCCCTGGTGGCGCTGCCGCTGGTGGTGCGCACGCTGGTGCCGGTGCTCGCCGGCATCGACGACCGCCAGCGCCAGGCAGCGGCCTCCCTGGGTGCGGGTCCGCTGAGAGCAGTGCTCACCGTCGATCTGCCGGTGGTGTGGCGGCCGCTGCTGGCGGCCGCGGGGTTCGCCTTCGCCGTCTCCCTCGGCGAGTTCGGCGCCACCGCCTTCCTCGCCCGCGACGACGCCCCCACCATGCCCGTGGCCATCTTCCGGCTGATCGGCCACCCCGGCCTGCTCAACTACGGCATGGCGCTGGCCGCCTCGGTGCTGCTCGCCGCGGCCACGGCCGTCGTCGTGCTGGCCGTCGAGCGGCTGCGCGTGCCCGCGATGGGTGCGTTCTGATGCTCGAGGTGCGCGACCTCGCCGTCGCCTACGACGGCGTGCCCGCCGTGGAGGGCGCCAGCGTGACGGTGCCCGACGGCGGCGTGCTGGCGGTGCTCGGCCCCTCGGGCTGCGGCAAGTCCACGCTGCTGCGCGCCGTCGCCGGCCTGGAGGCTCCGAGCGCCGGCAGCATCCGGTGGGACGGCCGCGACCTGGCGCGGGTGCCGACGCACCGCCGCGGGTTCGCGCTGATGTTCCAGGACGGGCAGCTCTTCGAGCACCTCACCGTGGCCCGCAACGTGGCCTACGCGCTACGGCTACGGCGGGTGCCGGCCGCCCGCCGCGAGGCGCGGGTGGCCGAGCTGCTGGCGCTCGTGGGGTTGGAGGGCTTCGCAGGGCGGATGCCGGGCACCCTCTCCGGCGGCGAGCGGCAGCGGGTCTCGCTGGCGCGCTCGCTGGCCGCCGAACCGCGGCTGCTGCTGCTCGACGAGCCTCTCTCGGCGCTCGACGCCGGTCTGCGCGAGCGGCTCGCCGGCGACCTCGCCGCCATCCTGCGTGCCGCGGGCACCACGACGCTGCTGGTGACCCACGACCACGAGGAGGCCTTCGCGGTGGCCGACTCGCTGGTGGTCATGCGCGCGGGCCGCGTGGTGCAGCAGGGCCCCATCGCCGACGTCTGGGCGCACCCCGCCGACGCCGACACCGCCCTGTTCCTGGGCTACGCGCGGGTGCTGGAGGGCGAGGCCGCCTACCGGGTGCTCGCCGCCGGCGACCTGCCTCCGGCGCCGGCGGTCGCCCTGCGCCGCTCGGCGCTGCGGGTGACCGACGGACCCGGGCTCGAGGCCGTCGTCCGCACCGCCCGCGCCACACCCGAGCTGGGGCGGCTCGTCGTCGAGCTGGCGGGGGTGGGGGAGACGGACGCCGTGTGCCCGCCGGGTCGGCTGCCGGCACCGGGGGAGCGGGTACGGCTGACCCTGGACGCCTCGCGGCTGGCGCTGCTCGGCTGACGCGGGAGCGCTGGGGGGTGGCGCCGCGCGCCACCGGGACGAGGCTCACGCGTCGCTGAATGGGCATCGACTGGTCACGCTTATTACACTGAGGAGGTGTATCGCCGCGCCTACGTCCTCCTGGTGGCCCTGGCCGTCCTGATGGGCGGGCTGGCCGTGGCGGCGGCGATCGCCCTGGACCGGACGCTGGCCGACCCCGAGGGCAGCTTCCTCGGACCCTCCTACCTGCGGCTCCCGCTGCTGCTGCTGGGCGCTCTGCTGCTCGACCTGCTCCCGCGGGTGGTGTGGCTCTCGCGCGGGAGGCCCGGCTCGGTGCCCACGATCGTGCGCGAGCGGCTGCGCACCCACTGGACCCGTGAGCGGCTGACCCTGGTCTCCCTCGGCGTCATCTGCTTCTACATCGTCTACGTCAGCTACCGGAACCTGAAGTCGTTCCTGCCCGACCTGATCGAGACCAAGTACGACCGCGAGCTGCACCTGGTGGACCGGGTGCTGATGTTCGGCAACGACCCCTCCGACATCCTGCACTTCCTGCTGGGCACCACCTTCACCGCGCACATCCTCAGCTACATCTACCTGTGGTTCATCCCGATGGTGCCGCTGGGCGTCACGGCCTGGCTGGTGTGGTCGCGCAACCTCTCCTACGGCTACTGGTTCGTCACCTCCCAGTGCATCGCCTGGACCCTCGGCACCGCCTCGTACTACATGCTCCCCACCCTCGGGCCCGGGTTCGAGTACCCCGCGAAGTACGCCGACCTCTCGCACACGCCGACCACCGACCTGATGGAGGCCCTGGCCAGCGACCGCAACGAGGTGGTCGCCTTCGACGTGCCGGGGGCCATGCAGACCGTGGCCGGGTTCGCGAGCCTGCACACCGCCATCACGCTGCTGCTGGCGCTCACGGTGCACTTCACGATCCGCTCGCGCGCCGCCCGCTGGGCGGTGTGGGTCAACTTCGGGCTCACCATCGTGGCCACGCTGTACTTCGGCTGGCACTACATCGCCGACGACATCGCCGGCATCCTGATCGCCCTGGCCTCCTTCTACCTCGGCGGCATCGCCACGGGTCAGAAGTTCGACAAGCACGGCCTCGCCTCGCACCCGACGACGACCACCTCCAAGGTCCCCGTCGACCGCTGAGCTCGCCGCCCCCGGAGGTCTGGTTTGGGCCGGTGGGGTCGGTGGGATCGCTGCGGGCATGACCCTGGCCCGTGCGACGGCCACAGGGGCGGTGAGCGCTGGCGGCGAAAACTACATGGTTGTAGTTTGCAAGCCGACACGCCGATGGATCTGAGATTTCTGCCTCGCACTGTTTCCAGCGGGGCGAAAGCGCACTAGCGTGCAGCGTGTTGCTCGTGTGACTGACGGGGTTGATGTGGTAGCCGCGGTCCGGGTGACGACCCCCGCCCCCGCTTGCAGGAGATCCCGTGCGCTTGCCGCTCCGCCCCGTCCCGCACGCCCGCCCCCACCTGCGGCCCCACCTGCGACCCCGGCTGGCCACCGCGGCCCTGGCCTCGCTCGCGCTGGTGGCCGGGCTCTCGACCAGCGGTGCCCACCTCGCGCTCGCCGACGAGACCGTGCCCTCGCGCGAGCAGGTGCGCGCCGCCGACGAGGCGGCCGAGGGGGCCGCGCTCGACGCCGCCGCCGTCGAGCAGGCGCTCGCCGCGGCCACCGGCCGCGCCGAGGCGGCGGCCGTCGCCGCCCAGCAGGCGGCGGAGGCCTACAACGGCGCTCGCTGGCGGCTGCAGGAGGCCCGGCGCGCGGCCCGCTCCGCGGAGGCGCTGGAGCAGGAGGCGCTCGCCCGGGAACAGGCGGCCACCGACGCCTACGGCGACCAGGTGGTCGACTCCTACGAGTCCGTGCCCGAGCTCTCGGGCCTGACCGCGCTGCTGGGCAGCGAGGACGTCGGCACCGTGCTGGAGCGCAGCGACGTGCTGCGCAACGCCGGCGAGGCGATGGACTCGCGCCACGACACCTACCTCGCGGCCAGCGAGGCTGCCGGGACGGCCAGCGAGCAGGCCGACGCGGCACGTGACGACGCCGACGCCGCCGCCGCGGACGCCCGCGGGGCCCGCGACGACGCCCAGGCCGCCCAGGCCGCCGCCGCCAGCGAGGCACAGTCCGTCGCAGCCGAGAAGCAGCGGCTGCTCTCTGAGCTGGCCCGCCTGCAGGGCGTCTCGGTGCGCCTGGCCGAGCAGCGCCAGGCAGGACTCGAGCTGCGGGCGCAGGAGGCGGCCGCCGCCGAGGCCCGCGCCGAGCAGGAGGCAGCCGAGCAGGAGGCAGCCGAGGAGGCAGCGGCACAGCAGCCGGCACCTCCCGCGGAGCCGCCGGCCCCCGCGCCGTCCGACCCGGCACCCGAGCCCGACCCGGAGCCCGACCCGGAGCCGGAGCCCGACCCCGCGCCGGCGCCGGAGCCCGCACCCGACCCCGCGCCCGCCCCGAGCGGCGGCGCGTCGTCGGCGATCGAGTTCGCCCGCGCCCAGATCGGCGAGCCCTACCGCTGGGCGGCGGCAGGCCCGGACGCCTGGGACTGCTCGGGTCTGACGATGGGGGCCTGGGAGCGCGGCGGCACCAGCCTGCCGCACTACTCCGTGGCGCAGTACGAGCAGTCGACGCCGATCTCGGCCGGCGACCTGCGACCCGGCGACCTGGTGTTCTGGGGCTCCTCGAGCAGCGCCTCGTCGATCTACCACGTGGCCATCTACTCCGGCGACGGCATGATCATCCACGCCCCGCGCACCGGCCGCGACGTCGAGGAGGTCTCGATGTACTACTGGATCGCGCCCACGCACTACGCCCGCCCCTGATCCGGCCGGGGTCACGGGCCCGACCACGTGCTCTGGACCACCCGTGAAGCCCTCCCGGGCGTGGCTACTGGTGGGTACCGTGGAGGCATGGCCACCGACACCGCAGGGCCCGTCACCACTCCGTCCCCGGCCGGCACCGCGCCGTCCACGAGCTCCGGCGGCTCCGCCGGCTCGGGCTACACGCCGCCGTCCGTCGACGTCGAGGCGCTGACCGGCTACCTCGACGGCCGCTACCGCGAGGTGCGCCAGCTGGTGCGCAGCAACCTGGCGGAGTACCAGTCGGTGCTGCACGACCGCGAGACGATGGACGCCACCGCGTTCCGGGAGCGGGTCAAGGAGATCGTCCTCGACCTGGCCGCCACCGGCCAGACCGGCATGGGCTTCCCCGAGGAGTACGGCGGCGGTGGCGACATCGGCGCCTCGGTCGCGGCCTTCGAGACCCTCGCGCTCGGCGACCTCTCGGTGCTGGTCAAGGTCGGCGTCCAGTTCGGGCTCTTCGGCGGGGCGATCCTGCAGCTGGGCACCAAGCCCCATCACGACACCTACCTCGACGACCTGGTGACCGGCCGCCTGATGGGCTGCTTCGCGATGACCGAGAGCGGGCACGGCAGCAACGTGCAGGCGCTGGGCACCGTGGCCACCTACGACCTGGCCAGCCAGGAGTTCGTGATCGAGACCCGCGGCGAGCAGGCCAACAAGGACTACATCGGCAACGCTGCCGCCCACGGCGAGGTGGCCGTGGTCTTCGCGCAGCTCGAGGTCGGTGGCGAGTCGCACGGCGTCCACGCCTTCGTGGTGCCGATCCGGCGCGACGGCGAGGTGCTGCCCGGCGTGCGGATCGAGGACGACGGACCCAAGATGGGGCTGCCCGGCGTCGACAACGGACGCATCTGGTTCGACGGCGTCCGCGTGCCGCGGCAGGCGTTGCTCAACCGTTTCGCCGACGTCTCCGCGTCCGGGGTGTACGAGAGCCCGATCGACAACCCCGGCCGGCGCTTCTTCACCACTCTCGGCACGTTGGTGCAGGGGCGCGTGTGCGTGGGCGGGGCCGGCATCAACGCGAGCAAGGTGGCGATCACGATCGCCACCAAGTACGCGCTGCAGCGCCGTCAGTTCGAGGCCACCAGCGAGACCGAGGAGGAGTTGCTCCTCGACTATGGCCTGCACCAGCGCCGCCTGTTCCCGCTGCTCGCCGACACCTACGCGCTGCACTTCCTGCAGGAGCGCGTGGCCGCCGAGCTGCACGAGGTGTTCACCACCCACGACGAGTCCGAGGCGGGCGAGAAGCGCCGTCGCGAGCTGGAGAGCCTGGCCGCCGGCAGCAAGGCCGTGGGCACCTGGCACGCCACCCGCACCATCCAGGAGTGCCGCGAGGCGTGCGGCGGCGCCGGGTACCTCGCCGTCAACCGCTTCGCCGCGCTCAAGGCCGACACCGACGTCTTCACCACCTTCGAGGGCGACAATCACGTGCTCATGCAGCTCGTGGCGAAGGGCCTGCTGACCGACTACGCCAGCGGCTTCGAGGACCTCGACCAGTTCGGGATGGTCAGGTTCGTGGCCAACCTCGGCGTCGAGACCGTGCTGGAGAAGACCGGCGTGCACAAGTGGATCGAGCGGATCCGCGACGTGCTGCCCGGTGGTGACGACGGCTGGGACCCCGAGGCCGGCCTGCTCGACCCCGAGTACCAGCTGGCGATGCTGCGCTTCCGCGAGGACCACGTGATCGGTGGCGTCGCCCGCCGCCTCAAGCGCGGCATGGACGCCGGCATGAACCCCGGCGCCGTCTTCTCCCGGGTGCAGGACCACGTGATCGCCGCGGCCCGCGCCCACGTGGAGCGTGTGGTGCTGGAGACCTTCGTGGAGCGCTACCGCGCCCTGCCCGAGGGGGATCTGAAGCAGGCGATGGGGCTGCTCTGCGACCTGCACGCCCTCACCCGCATCGAGGCCGACCGGGCCTGGTTCATGGAGCACGGCCGGCTCTCCGCGATGCGCTCGAAGGCCATCAGCCGCGAGATCAACTCGCTGTGCCGCAAGATCCGCCCGATCGCCGAGGACCTCGTCGACGGGCTGGGGGTGCCCGAGGAGATGCTGCAGGTGGCCGGTCTCGAGGGCACGCGGCTGCTGCCGACGGCCGGCTAGGCCGGGCGCCCTCGATGAGGATCCCCGGGTTCGGCGGCTGGAGCGAGAACCCGCTCTGGGCGCCGATCTACGACTGGACGGTCGAGCACCCGAGGCTGGGCGGGCTCGCGTGGGCCGCCGGACTGCAGAGCGACTTGCGGCGCCTCTACGCGGCCGCCGCCGAGATCGGCGAGCAGCCCGACGGCGCCTGCGTGCTCGACGTCCCCTGTGGGGGCGGCGTGGCGCTGCGGGGTCTGCGACCCGGGCAGGACGTGCGCTACGTGGCCGCCGACATCGCGCCCGCCATGCTCGACCGCACGCGCGCCGCGGCCCGCCGGCGCGGGCTCGACCACCTCGTGCAGACGCGGGTCGCCGACGTCGGCGACCTGCCCTTCGGTGACGACGAGTTCGACCTCGTCGTCACCTTCACCGGCCTGCACTGCTTCCCCGAGCCGGCGCGCGCCGTCGTCGAGATGGTGCGGGTGCTGCGCCCCGGCGGAGTGCTCACCGGCAGCGCGCTGCTCAACGACTCCGGGCTGCAGCACGAGCCGATGCGCCGGGTGGGTCGCCTGGCCGGCCTGCTCGGCCCCGGCTGCACCGGCCCCGAAGTCGTGCACTGGCTGCAGGCGCAGGGGTGCCACGACGTGACCCTCGAGCGCTCGGGCGCCGTCGGCTACCTGCGCGCCGTCAAGGGCTGAGGAGCCCGGCTGCCCGGATGCTCGGGGCGGCCATGCCCCCGGGGGTACGCCGTGATCCCACGTGGACGTGGGAACACGGAACAGGGGGGCCAGAATTCTGGCCCGCAGGTTCCGCGATCACACGTGGACGTGGGATCGCCTCCTACCCCCCCGGGGTACCCGAAACGGTCGACGACGCGGCTCAGTAGTGGCCGTCGTTGTCCTCGAACCGCTTGAAGCTGGCGTGCACCTCGGCCTCGGCCTCGTGGCGGCCGACCCAATCGGCGCCCTCGACGGACTTGCCGGGCTCGAGGTCCTTGTAGACCTCGAAGAAGTGCTGGATCTCGAGGCGGTCGAACTTGGGCAGGTGGCTGATGTCGCGCATGTGCTCCATGCGCGGGTCGGTGGCCGGCACGCAGAGCACCTTGTCGTCGCCGCCGGCCTCGTCGGTCATCCGGAACATGCCGATCGCCCGGCACTTGATCAGGCAGCCGGGGAAGGTGCGCGACTGCAGGATCACCAGCGCGTCGAGCGGGTCGCCGTCCTGGCCGAGGGTGTTCTCGATGTAGCCGTAGTCGGCCGGGTACGCGGTGGAGGTGAAGAGCACCCGGTCCAGGCGGATGCGGCCGGACTCGTGGTCGACCTCGTACTTGTTGCGCTCCCCCTTGGGGATCTCCACCAGGACGTCGAACTCCAGCACGTGTTCCTCCAGCGTCGTCGGGCCGGACTCACGGACCGGCTGCCTGCACACCCGGTCGCCCGGGCGGGTGTCATCCTCGCGCACAATGGCCGCCAACGTGCACTTG
The DNA here is from genome assembly GCF_039542785.1 of Nocardioides nanhaiensis. Lineage (NCBI taxonomy): Bacteria > Bacillati > Actinomycetota > Actinomycetes > Propionibacteriales > Nocardioidaceae > Nocardioides > Nocardioides nanhaiensis. The sequence continues at coordinate 664,201 of NZ_BAABIM010000002.1, read as the reverse complement.
CGAAGGGGGATGGATGGCCGGGCGTGACGCACGCCACCCTCCCACGGGTGGCCGGCCCCGTCGTCGGGGGCGCTGGGCGGTGCTCGTCCTCGCGCTCGTGCTGGTGGCCGCCGGTCTGGTCTCCTGGCGCCTGGGCTGGCTCGAGGAGCACGCGGCACCGGCGCTCGAGGCGGCCGTCGACCAGGTGGGCGAGTGGGTCGGCCTGGGTGACGACGACGCCCCGCCGCCGTCCGACGACCCCGGCTCGGTCGCCGCACCGCCCGAGCTGGCGCTGCCCCCGCTGACCCGCCCCGCCGTCGCGGCGCCCGCCGTCGAGCCGGCCGCCCTGGCGTCGAGCCGGGTGCGCGCCGCCGTGCAGCCCTGGCTGGCCGAGCGCAGCCTGGGCCGCCACGTGATCGGCGCCGTCGGCAGCCTCGAGGAGGGCCCCGCGGTGTTCGAGCAGCGCGAGGGTGCACCGACCGCCGTGCCCGCCTCGACCACCAAGGTCGTCACCACCACCGCGGCCCTGCTGGCCCTCGGGCCCGACCACACCTTCACCACCCGCGTGGTGGCCGGCGGCGGCGACCGGGTGGTGCTCGTGGGCGGCGGCGACCCGCTGCTGGCGCGCCAGCGCTCCGACGAGACGACGCCCTACCCGGCCCGCGCCGACCTGGAGACCCTGGCCCAGCGCACCGCCCGCGCCCTGCGTCGCGACGGCGTGCGCCGGGTGAGCCTCGGCTACGACGACAGCCTCTTCACCGGCCCTGCGGTCAACCCCACCTGGGAGGCCGACTACGTGCCGGACGGCGTCGTCTCGCCGATCACGGCGCTGTGGGCCGACCAGGGCCGCGACCCCGACGGCTTCGGCCGGGTGGCCGACCCCGCGCTCGACGCCGCGCAGACCTTCGCCCGCGCCCTGCAGGCGGTCGGCGTCCGCGTGGTGGGCGCCCCCGAGCGCGGAGTCGCCGGCACCGGCGGCGCCACGCTGGCCAGCGTGAGCAGTGCGCCGCTCGGTGAGATCGTGGAACGGGTGATGGACGTCAGCGACAACGAGGCCGCCGAGGTGCTGCTGCGCCACGTCGGCCTGGCCGAGGCCGGCGAGGGCTCCTCGGCTGCCGGCCAGCGCGCCGTCCGCGCGCTGCTGCAGCGCGAGGGCGTGCAGCTGCAGGGGGTGCTGCACGACGGCAGCGGACTCTCCCGGGCCAACCGGCTCGCTCCGTTCTCGCTGGTCCAGGTGCTGCGCCTCGCCGCCGCGCCCGAGCACCCCGAGCTGCGCCACGTGGCCACCGGCATGCCCGTGGCCGGCTTCACCGGCTCGCTCGACGACCGCTTCGACGGCCCGCTGCCCGACGCCCGCGGGCGCGTGCGCGCCAAGACCGGCACGCTCACGAACGTCTTCGCGCTCGCGGGCTACGCCGTGGGCCCCGACGGCGTCCCGATGGCCTTCGCGCTGATGGCCGACCGGATCGACCCCCAGGTCGAGGGGCTGGCCCAGCCCGCGCTCGACAACGCCGCCGCCGCTCTCGGCGCCTGCCGCTGCGGCGCCTGAGCGCCGACGCGGCGTCGGGGTCACCTCGCCGGGCGTCGTCTACCGTCGACCCATGAGCTCTGAGCTGGCCCGCGACACCGACCGCGACCCCGACCGCGACCCGGCCGGCGAGATGATCGACTGGGAGCTCGCGGTGCGCCTGGGCTCCAAGCTGGCGGGCGAGGGCCCCGAGGTCACCCGCGCCGAGGCCGACGCCGTCGTCGCGGAGCTGCGGATGGGTGCCGACCGCTCCACCGGGCTGGTGCGCGACTTCACCGGCCTCGAGGCCGGGCAGGGCACCGCGCCCGTGCTCGTCGTCGACCGGGCCGGGTGGGTCCAGGCCAACGCCGACGGGTTCCGGCACGCCATCGGCCCGCTGGTCGAGAAGCTGGCCGCCACCAAGCCGCCCACCGGGCTGGCCAAGGCTGTCGGCTCGCGCATCACCGGCGCGGAGGTCGGGGGGCTGCTGGGCTTCCTCGGCGGCAAGGTGCTGGGTCAGTTCGACCCTTTCCACGCCCCCGACGGCCGGCTGCTGCTGGTGGCGCCCAACATCGTGCACGTGGAGCGCGAGCTCGACGTCGACCCGCACGACTTCCGACTCTGGGTGTGCCTGCACGAGGAGACCCACCGGGTGCAGTTCACCGCCGTGCCCTGGATGCGCGAGCACATGTTCGCCCAGGTGCAGGCGATCGCCGACACCGTCGAGCCCACCTCGATGCTCGAGGACGGCCTGGGCCGGCTCGTCGAGGCCGTCAAGGGCGGCGCCCGCGGTGGCGGCCTGGTGGAGATGCTCAGCACCCCCGAGCAGCGCGAGATCATGGACGGCGTCACCGGCATGATGTCGCTGCTCGAGGGCCACGCCGACGTGGTGATGGACGGCGTCGGGCCCTCGGTGATCCCCTCGGTGGAGCACATCCGGGGCCGGTTCAACCAGCGCCGCCAGGGCGTCGGCACCCTCGACCGGCTGCTGCGCCGCCTGCTCGGCCTCGACGCCAAGATGGCGCAGTACCGCGACGGCGCCGCCTTCGTGCGGGGCGTCGTCGACAAGGTCGGCATGGCGGAGTTCAACGCCGTCTGGGAGTCGCCCGCGCACCTGCCCAGCAAGGCCGAGATCGCCGACCCCGACGCCTGGGTCGCCCGCGTGCTCGCCTGAGTCGGACGTCGAGCACGTGCCCCACGACCCGGTCTTCCGCCTCCGGCAGGCCGTCCGCGCGACCCTCGACGCCGAGCAGTCGCCTCCGGCCACCCTGCTCGTCGCCTGCTCGGGCGGCGCCGACTCCCTGGCGTTGCTGCTGGGCGTGATCGCCGAGCGAGACGGTGGCCGCGGCGAGGCCCCGGAGCTGCGCGTCGTCGGCGTGACGGTCGACCACGACCTGCAGGAGGGCTCCGCGGCGCAGGCGCAACGTGTGGTGGCCCAGATGGCGACCCTCGGCGTCGACGAGACCGTGGCCACGCGCGTGCGGGTCGAGGGCGCCGGGCAGGGCGTGGAGGCCGCGGCCCGCGAGGCGCGCTACGCCGTGCTGGAGCAGGTGGCCGAGCACGTGGGCGCCGACCTCGTGCTGCTCGGCCACACCCTCGACGACCAGGCCGAGACCGTGCTGCTCGGCCTGGCCCGCGGCTCGGGCGGCCGCAGCCTGGGCGGGATGCGCCGCGGCTTCGGGCGCTTCCGCCGGCCCCTGCTCCAGCTGCGCCGCGCCGACACGGAGGCCGCCTGCGCGCAGGCGGGCGTCGAGCCGTGGCAGGACCCCCACAACGCCGACCCGCGCTTCCTGCGCCCGCGCGTGCGCCACACCGTGCTCCCCACGCTCGAGCGCGAGCTGGGCCCCGGCGTCGCCGAGACGCTGGCGCGCACCGGCTGGCAGCTGCAGGACGACGCCGAGGCGCTCGAGGCGCTGGCCCGCGAGGCGGCCGAGCGGGTCGCCCACCCCGGGGGAGGGCTCGACGTCGTCGCGCTGGCCGCGCTGCACCGGGCGGTGCGCACCCGCGTGCTGCACGCCGCGGCGCTCGCCGCAGGCTGCCCGCCGTCGGAGCTGGGCGCCGTCCACGTGGCCGCGCTCGAGGCGCAGGTGCACAACACCACCCTCCTGCCGCGCGAGGTGCAGCTGCCCGGGCACGTGCGAGCGGTGCGGGCGGGGGACCACCTGCGGTTCGAGCGCGCGCCTGTGGCACGCTGACGCGCATGGACGCCGCCCACGTCGAGAGCGACCTCGTCAACGTGCTGTACACCGAGGCACAGATCCAGGAGCGGATCGGCGAGCTGGCCGCCGAGATCGAGCGCGACTACGAGGGCAAGGACCTGCTGATCGTCGGCGTGCTGCGCGGCGCCGTCATGGTGATGGCCGACATGGCCCGCGCCCTGTCGCGCCACGTGGAGATGGACTGGATGGCGGTCTCCTCCTACGGGTCGGGCACCAAGTCCTCCGGCGTCGTGCGGATCCTCAAGGACCTCGACTCCGACATCTCCGGGCGCCACGTGCTCGTCGTCGACGAGATCATCGACTCGGGCCTGACGCTCACCTGGCTGACCGCCAACCTCACCTCCCGCAGCCCCGCGAGCGTCGAGATCTGCACCCTGCTGCGCAAGCCCGAGGCCCAGAAGATGCCGGTGGACGTGAAGTACGTGGGCTGGGACATCCCCAACGAGTTCGTCGTCGGCTACGGCCTGGACTACCGCGAGAACTACCGCAACCTGCGCGACATCGGCACGCTCGCCCCGCACGTCTACGGCGGCTGAGCAGGCGTGGGTCGGCTCCCCGGTCGGGCCGCGCGCACCGAGCTCCGGCGCAGGGCCTCGGCGGTCCTCGCGGCGGCCCGCGGTGACGCCCCCACCCCGCGGCCGGCTGCCGTGCGGCGGGCGCCGACTGCTCCCGGACGACGCCGCTCGAACCCCCTGCGGGTCTGGTTCAAGCAGCACGAGGGACGCGTCGTCAACAAGTGGGTGCACTACCTGGACGTCTACCACCGCCACTTCGCCCCCTTCCGCGGTCGTCCCGTGACGTTGCTGGAGTTCGGGGTGAACCGCGGCGGGTCCCTGCAGATGTGGCGCGACTACCTGGGTCCGCAGGCGCGGATCATCGGGGTCGACGTCGACCCCGAGTGCGCCGCCTTCGCGGCCGAGGGCATCGAGGTGGTGATCGGCGACCAGGAGGACCGGCAGTTCCTGCGCGACCTCGTCGCGCGGATCGGACCGCTCGACATCGTCGTCGACGACGGCGGCCACACGATGCGGCAGCAGATCGCCACCTTCGAGGAGGTCTGGCCCGCCGTCGTGGACGGCGGCGTGCTGGTGGTCGAGGACCTGCACACCAGCTACTGGAACGGCTACGGCGGCGGTCTGCGGCGCGAGGGCACGTTCGTGGAGTACGTCAAGGGGCTCGTCGACCAGCTGCACGCCTGGCACTCGCGCCAGCCCGAGCCGGAGGTCGACGACTACACGCGCACGATCCGCGGCATGCACGTCTACGACAGCATCGTGGTGCTCGACAAGGGGACCGTCGATCGTCCGCGTGCGCGCCGCAGCGGCCACCGCGGGCGCTGATCGGGGAACACCCGGCGTCGCCCGTCCGTTGCCACCACGTGCCTGCGAGAATGGGCCGTGGGGGAGGGCGCGTGTAGCGTCGATCCCCAACCGAGCAGCATCCGAGCAGCACTCGTGTCAAGGCCGCCCCGCGGCCCGTGGCACACCCGCCGAGTCGAGAGAAGTCCGTGAAGCGCGTTTTCAAGGGTCCCTGGGTCTGGATCGCCGTCGCCGTCATCGGCGTGCTCCTGGCCCTGCAGTTCCTCGCCCCGGGTGGCGGGTACGACGAGGTGCCCACCTCCCAGATGGAGTCCTACATCGAGAAGGGGGAGGTCAAGGAGATCACCTTCATCGACGGTGACCAGGAGATCCAGGCCACCCTCGACGACGGCACCCGCTCGGCCGGCGACCAGGTCCGCTCGGCCTACATCATCGGCCAGGCCCCGCGGATCCTCGACCTCGTCGACGAGCAGGTCGCCGAGGGCACCATCGAGGAGTCCAACTCCGAGAACCCCCAGCCCTCCATCCTCGGCTCGCTGCTGGTCACGCTGCTCCCGATCCTGCTGATCGTCTTCCTCTTCCTGTTCCTGATGAACAACATGCAGGGCGGCGGCCGCGGCGTCATGCAGTTCGCCAAGTCCAAGGCCAAGCTGATCTCCAAGGACATGCCCAAGTCGACGTTCACCGACGTCGCGGGCTGCGAGGAGGCCATCGAGGAGCTCGGCGAGATCAAGGAGTTCCTCCAGGAGCCCGCCAAGTTCCAGGCCGTGGGTGCCAAGATCCCCAAGGGCGTGCTGCTCTACGGGCCTCCGGGCACCGGCAAGACGCTGCTGGCGCGCGCCGTCGCGGGCGAGGCCGGCGTCCCCTTCTACTCCATCTCCGGCTCCGACTTCGTCGAGATGTTCGTCGGCGTCGGTGCCTCCCGCGTGCGCGACCTGTTCGAGCAGGCTAAGGAGAACGCCCCGGCGATCGTCTTCATCGACGAGATCGACGCCGTCGGTCGTCACCGTGGCGCCGGTATGGGCGGTGGCCACGACGAGCGCGAGCAGACGCTGAACCAGCTGCTGGTCGAGATGGACGGCTTCGACGTGCGCGGCGGCGTCATCCTCATCGCCGCCACCAACCGCCCCGACGTGCTCGACCCCGCGCTGCTGCGCCCGGGCCGCTTCGACCGGCAGATCCAGGTCGACGCCCCCGACCTCTCGGGTCGCCACCAGATCCTGCAGGTGCACTCGCGCGGCAAGCCGATGGCGCCCGACATCGACCTGCTCTCGGTGGCCCGCCGCACGCCCGGCTTCACCGGCGCGGACCTGGCCAACGTGCTCAACGAGGCCGCGCTGCTCACCGCGCGCAGCAACGAGAAGCTGATCACCAACCCCTCGCTCGACGAGGCCATCGACCGCGTGATCGCCGGCCCGCAGCGCCGCACCCGCCTGATGAGCGAGAAGGAGAAGCTCATCACGGCCTACCACGAGGGCGGCCACGCGCTGGTGGCGGCGGCGATGCCCACCACCGACCCCGTGCACAAGGTGACGATCCTGCCGCGCGGCCGGGCGCTGGGCTACACGATGGTGCTGCCCGACGAGGACAAGTACTCCCAGACCCGCTCGGAGATGCTCGACAAGCTGGCCTACATGCTCGGCGGCATGGCCGCGGAGGCGCTGATCTTCCACGACGTCACCAGCGGCGCCGGCAACGACATCGACAAGGCCACCAGCCTGGCCCGCGCGATGGTCACCCAGTACGGCATGACTGAGCGCCTGGGCGCCGTCAAGCTCGGCAGCGACAACTCCGAGCCGTTCCTGGGCCGCGACATGGGCCACAGCCGCGACTACTCCGAGCAGACCGCCGCCGCGGTCGACGAGGAGGTCAAGAACCTGCTGGCCAACGCCCACCAGGAGGCCTACGACGCCCTGGAGCGCAACCGCGACGTGCTCGACGCACTCGTGCTCGAGCTGCTCGACAAGGAGACGCTCGACAAGGCCCAGATCGCGGCCGTCTTCGAGGCGCTGCGCCGCACCGACGACCGCCCCGCCTGGACGGGCTCGCCCACCCGTGCCCCCTCGCAGATCCCCCCGGTGGAGATCCCGCAGGAGATCCGCGACCGTGCGCAGGCGGCCGCCGCTGCCGCGGCCAGCAACGGCCGCGGCCACACCCCGGGTGCCCCCGGAGGCTCCGAGGAGGGCGGCGCCGTCGTCACCCCGCCGGGCCCCGGCGGCGACGTGCACGGCGACCCCGGCACCCAGCCCGGTGGGTGGACCCCGCCGCAGCCCCCGGCTCCCGGTTCCGGCGGCCCCGGCGGCCCCTCCTACTGATCCCTCCAGCAGGCCCCGGCGCCCTTCCCCTGCGCGCCACGAGCGAGATGAGCACGACATGACCGACCCCATCCGCGACCCTGCGCGCGCCCCCGAGGACGTCCCGCCCTTCGACCACGAGCGCGCCGAGGCGGCGGTCCGCGAGCTGCTCATCGCCATCGGTGAGGACCCCGAGCGCGAGGGCCTGCTCGAGACGCCCGCCCGCGTGGCCCGCGCCTACGCCGAGCTCACCGCCGGCATGCGGATGACCGCCGAGGAGGTGCTCACCACCACCTTCGACCTCGGCCACGACGAGATGGTGCTGGTGCGCGACATCGAGCTGTGGTCGATGTGCGAGCACCACCTGGTGCCCTTCACCGGCGTCGCGCACGTGGGCTACATCCCGGCCTCCACCGGCAAGATCACCGGTCTCTCGAAGCTGGCGCGGCTCGTGGACCTCTACGCCAAGCGGCCCCAGGTGCAGGAGCGGCTCACCACCCAGATCGCCGACTCGCTGATGGAGATCCTCGAGGCGCGCGGCGTGATCGTCGTCATCGAGGCCGAGCACCTGTGCATGACCATGCGCGGGGTGAAGAAGGCGGGCGCCCGCACGATCACCTCGGCCGTGCGCGGGATGCTGCACAAGCCCGCCACCCGCGCCGAGGCGATGGCGCTGATCCACGGGCGGCGCTGAGCCGGTCAGCGCGGAGGGTCTCGGTCACCTGGTGACGGAGAACCTCCGGCGGGGCAACGCCGCGAGCACGCGTGCGCACGCCCGGTCCACCCCCGAGCAGCCAGGACCCGCCCCACGGTGCCTGCGAGCCGGCAGGGCTGCAGCACCTGCGCCCACCCGACCCGCAGGGTGATGTCGCCGCCGACCAGGGCCGCCAGGTCCCGGTCGAGGTCGGCCCACCGCTGGCCCGGTGCGCCGTGGGCGAGCCGTCCGTCGAGCTCGACGACGACCTGCCGGGCCCGGTAGTCGACGTCGCGGTAGGCGGCGGACCCACACGGCCGGACCCGCCGCTGCCGGTCCGCGCCGGGGAGACCGTGGGCACGTTCCACCTGGGCGAGGTAGCGCCTCTCGAGTGCTGACCACGCTCCGACGGAGACGTCGTCGAGCACCGCCGTCAGCAGCCCTCGCCGGGCCACCCGAGACTGCGACTCCAGGTGGCGGCGCAGTCGCTCGGGGGTGGTGAGGCGGCTCTGGCACACGTCGGCCAGGGCGGCGACGGCTGCGTCGACGGTGCGAGCGGCGACGGCTACGGTCAGGGCAGCGTGCTCCACCGTCACCGTGCGGGGGCGGCGGCTGGGGTGCACGACCTGCTCGTAGGCGATGCGGCGCACGGCTCGCACGCCCAGCACCGGGTCCACCCGCCGCTGGGCGGGGAGCAGCACGTGCAGCTGCCGCCAGGTCAGCGGCCCGGTGTGGTGCACGTAGACGCCGGTGTGCACCTGCGCCCATTCGCGACGCCGCAGCCGACGTCGGACGTCGTGGTCGACCCCGCCGGACGCCAGCACCTGACGGCGGCACACGACGCCGTCCTGGTCGGCGAGCAGCTGGGCGAGGTCCACGGCGGCAGCCTGCCTGCTCGTGAGCCGTCGCGGGGAGGCCCGCTTCGCGCCTGTGGATGACGGCGGGCGGGGTGGTCGACGTCGGAGGTTCTCAGCCATCAGGTGACTGAGAACCTCCGATGACCAGGCCTGACCGACCATGCATGTTCAGTCCAGAAGGCGGGCGCTGGGCCACAGCGCTGACAGGTCCTCGATCCCGAATCGCTCCTGCACCGCGAGATAGGTCGCGCGGTAGTGCGCGACGATCTCGGCCACGACGTCGTCGGGCAGGGACTCGTGCTTGGGGGAGGGGTTGGCGCGGTCAGCGGTGTCAGTGGGTCGGTAGGTCACCCCCGCGGCGTCGCACAGACGGCGCAGCGCCTTCTCGGTGAAGAGTCGCTCCGAGAACTCGTAGTGCACGTCGGCAGCGAACACCTCGTCGAGCCGTTCGATCGTGTGCTCGTAGCGGGTGCGCGCCTCGACGGTCGGGCGGCGGTACCGCTCGCGCACCAGCTCGATCTCGGAGCGCGGGTTGCGGCGCTTGCCGCGCTGCTGGTTCATCCGCACCTGCGACCAGATGCGCTCCACAGGGTCGCGCATCACGAACAGGGCCACCGCGCGCACGCCGCGCACCGCGAACTCGTGACGGATCTGCCGGTAGCGACGCAGCGGCAGGAGTGCGTAGTTGGGGGTGACGTCGAGGGTCATCCGGATGCCGGGTCGTCGGGAGAGATCGGCGAAGTAGTCGTAGTAGACGCGCTGGTCGGCCATCATCGCGAGCCGCAGGAGGTTGTTGGGGTGGGTCGGGGTCGCGGACTCGACCGCATCGAGCTCGGCGCGCGCCCGCTCGAAGATCAGGGACCGGGTCACGGTGTGTTCAGGGGTGTCGAGGCAGTCGAAGATCGTGTACTCGGCGTCGAAGCCCGGCTCACACTCCGGCGCCTGCGCCAGGTACCGCTGCACCCACGTGGTGCCGGCCTTCTGGGCGCCGACACCGAGGAGGTGGATCGGTCTGCTGTCGGCATCGGGGCCGCTGGCGGCAGGCACGGACACGCGCTCAGCGTAGTGGTGGTGCCGGGCCGGTCGGCTCCACCCCGGGCGCCCGCGCCCGGGAGGGCCGGCCACGCTCTCTGGACGCGGTGCCGAACCTTTTCGCCCGGTGGTGCGTCGGACAGGTGACCGCCGCGCCCAGCTGCGCGCGGACGACGACGAGGAAGGCCGAGCGCCCGTGCACCTGGACGAGATCCGCAATCTCCACGAGAGGCTGCTCGGTCGCAACTACGGGTCCCTGACGGTCGAGGAGGTGGCGTGGCTACAGGAGCTGGTGGTCGAGCACCAGCCCCGACGGGTGCTGGAGCTGGGGACCGCCTCCGGTCTCACCACCGGCTTCCTGGCCCGCTTCGTGGCCGAGCAGGGCGGGAGCCGGGTCGTCACGGTCGACCACGACGACACGTTCTTCGGGGACCCGAGCAAGCCCAACGGGTTCCTGGTGGACCAGGTTTACCCGGGCGGCCCCGTGGTGGTGGAGCGACGCACCTTCACGACGTCGCCGAGCGTCGCCATGCGCAGCGTCGAGGAGACCTACGAGATGGCGTTCATCGACGCCAACCACCAGCACCCGTGGCCGACGATCGACGCGCTGTGCGTCATCCCCGCCCTGGTGGGCCCGCGCGTCCTGCTGATGGACGACCTGCGGCTGTACTTCCGGCAGGCCAAGGGCCGGGGCATCGGACCCAAGCACCTCTTCGACCAGTTCCCGGAGGCACGACGCGAGCAGGCCCCGGTCAGCGGCGGGAACGTGTTCCGGTTGCGCGTGGACGGCCTGCCCGCAGCAGAGCTGGAGCGCATCGCCGCCGACTGCCTGGCCATCCCGTGGACCCTCACCAACGTCATCGCGCCCGAGCGCCTCGACGCCGTCCGGTCGGCGCTGTCGCGGCACTACAGCGCCGGGCTCGTGGCCCACTTCGACGAGTGCACGGCCCGCTACAACGCGCCGACGGGTCGCGCCTACGCGACCCGTCGTCCCTAGAGTGCGGCGCATGCGACGCCACGACCTTCTCGCCGGGCTGCACCAGCGGCTGCGCCCCCGGACCTACCTCGAGCTCGGGGTCAGCACCGGGAGCAGCATGTCCCTCTCGCGGGCCCGGTCGATCGGCGTCGACCCGGCCTTCACGGTCAAGCGAGAGGTGCGCTGCGACCTGCAGCTGGTGCGCAGCACCAGCGACGAGTTCTTCGCACGCCCCGATCCGCTCGCGCACTTCGAGGGCGTGCCGGTGGACCTGGCCTTCGTCGACGGGATGCACCTGGCGGAGTACGCGCTGCGCGACGTGGTCAACGTGGCGCGGCACGCCCACCCCGCGACCGTGGTCGTCCTCGACGACATGCTGCCGCGCAACCACGACGAGGCCTCGCGCGACCGCCGCCGCGGGCACGGCGCGTGGGCCGGTGACGTGTTCAAGGTCCTCGACGTGCTGCGGTCGACGGCACCGGACCTCACGGTGATCGAGGTCGACACGGCGCCGACGGGCGTGGCCGTCGTGCTGGGGCTCGCCGCGGCCCACGAGGCGCTGCTGGCGGCCTACGACGACGTGCTGCCCGCGCTGCTCGGGCCGGACCCGCAGCAGGTCCCGGCGCGCGTGCTCGAGCGCTCCGACGCCCGCGACCCGGCCGGGCTGCTGGAGAGTGGGCTGTGGGGCGAGCTGGCGGCGCTCCGCGAGGCGGGCCCTGGCCTGGAGCCCGGCGCGGTGCGCGATGCCTTGCGGCGCCACCTGGGCGGCTGACTGCCGCCCGCGAGGGTGGGCGCAGCCCTCAGTTGCCGAGCGCCGACTCGGCGAAGGAGGGCAGCAGGGCGACCGGCCGGCCGGGCACGAGCACGAGCCGTGTGCGCAGCCCCTGGGGAGCGCGCCGGGGGCCGAGTCGCAACTGGAGCCGCCAGGTGCCCGCGAGTCCCCCGTCGTCGGGGAGGACGGTCACGACCCGCCGACCCTGCGGCAAGGTCTCGACCCGCGCGGGGAACCCGTGGGCCGTCTCGTCGTCGGGCGCCGCGGCGCGCAGCCGTAGGCGCGCCTGCGCGCGCTCGAAGCTGGCCTCCGGCAGCACCAGCACCACCTCGACACCCTCACGGGTGCGTCGTGCGTGGCTGAGCAGCGGGTCGACGCGGAGGGGATCCGGGCGGCTCGGGTCGGGGCGGTCGGTCACGACGGGCATTCAAGCACCGCCGAGCAGGCGGGCGAGGGTGGCGCGGTGGCGGTCCACGCCGAAGGTCCACGGCGACTGGAAGGCCTCGTAGCTCCACGCGCCCTCGGGGTGGGGCACATCGGGCTCGCTCCACAGGTAGTGCACAGGGACCCCGTGCACCGCGGCCATGAGGTGCTCGTTGCGGGCGTCGTAGGCGGTGTGCGCGAGCACGACGACCTGCTCGACGTCGCGGGCGAAGGCGAGGTTGAACATGCCGGTGCCGCCGAACCCGGCCACCACGCGCGCCTGGGCGAAGAGCGCGGCCTGCTCGGGGACCGACATGGCGCCCGGCTGGACGACGGTGAACCCGAGGCCGCGGAAGAGCTGCTCGACCTCGGCGAGGTCGTGGCAGGCGCGGTGACCGGTGGCGGCCCGGGTGACGAAGATCCGCGGGGCCGGCTCCACGGTCGTGGTCGGCAGCCCCGTACGCAGGTCGGACCACAGATCGCGGATCGCCGGGTGGGCGGAGTAGGGCTCCTTGTTGTGCCACAGGGGCGTGACCCCCACCAGGCTGTCGACGCTGACCGAGTGGTCCATCCACGCGACGTCCTCCTGCGCGATGCCGAGGGCGGCCAGCAGCGGCAGGTCGGGCCGACGCCGCCCGTGGTCGTGCTTCTCGGTGCGGCGCAGCAGCAGCTTGAGGTCGGGGTCGGCCTGCTTCGCGGCCCGCCACCCCCACAGGCGGGAGACCGCCTCGGTCATCAGGTGTCCGTAGTGGCCCGGGTTCTTGTAGTCGAGGTAGTAGTAGCTGCCCGGCAGGTGCTCGTGCACGGGCTCCGGCCGACGCGTGCGCGCGACGTGGGCGTCGACGTCGACCAGCCGCTTGTTGACGGGGACGTCCTGCAGGTGCCAGCGGTAGGTGTCGGGCAGCAGGGTGTGACTGGCCGGGTGCAGGACCACCGAGCCCTCGACCAGGTGCAACCGACCCTCGTAGCGCCGCAGGTGCGCGGCCGGGGCGGCAAGGTCGCCGTGCAGGTCGACGGAGCCGTCGTCGCCGTGGCTGGTGCTCGCCGGGTGGGGCGTGAGGACGGCTGGTCCGAACGAGGCCAGCTCCGTGACCGCGACGTCGGGGGCGCGGGCGGCCAGCACGCGATCCACGTCGGCGTCGCGGGTCTTGACCAGGTGGTGCCCCCGCTTGGTGACGGTGACCCTGCGGTCGCCGGCGCGGATGTCGGCGATGGCGCGCGCCGGTTCGGCCCAGCGGCGGCCGAGACCGCGCCCATCTCCCTGCGCCGCGAGCTCCCGCAGCCGCTCGAGCACGGCGCCGTCGTTTCCTGGCCCGCACAGCACCATCCACGTGCCGCCGTCGGCCAGGTGCAGGAAGAGGTCGCGCCACCTGGCGAGCTGACGGTCGGGGTCGCGCCAGCGCGCGTCGACGACCAGGCGGAGCTCGGGGACCCGCGCGAGCCGCTCGTGCAGGTCCCCGGCGCCCCCGTCGGTGAGGACGAGGTCGACCTCCTCGCCGAACCGGCGGCTCGCCACCGGGGCCGAGGGCGCCAGGACGACGCGCGTCGCGCTCATGCGCGGATGCTACGACGATCCGACGGTGCCGCCCGCGACACTCGCCCGGATCGACGTCGGCATCTCCCGATACCGTCGTCCCATGCTGGTCATGGGCGTCGTCAACGTCACGCCCGACTCGTTCTCCGACGGCGGCGAGCACGCCGACGCCGCCAGCGCCGTCGAGCACGGGCGCCGGCTGCTGGCCCAGGGCGCGGACCTGCTCGACATCGGCGGGGAGTCCACGCGCCCGGGGGCGACGCGGCCGCTGGTGGCGCAGGAGCTCGACCGGGTGGTGCCCGTGATCGAGGCGCTGGCCGCGGAGGGGGCGCGGGTCTCGGTCGACACCATGCGCGCCGAGGTCGCGCGGGCCGCGGTGGCGGCGGGCGCGAGCGTCGTCAACGACGTCTCCGGCGGCCTGGCCGACCCCGAGGTGCTCGAGGTGGTGGCGGCGCACCCGCACGTGACCTACGTGGCGATGCACTGGCGCGCGCACAGCGAGCGGATGCGCGACTTCGCCGTCTACGACGAGCCGGGCGGCGTCGTCGAGGCGGTGCGGGCCGAGCTGGCCGAGCGCGTGGCCGCGGCGCAGGCCGCCGGCATCGACGACGAGCGCCTGGTGCTCGACCCGGGCCTGGGTTTCGCCAAGAACGGCGATCACAACTGGCAGCTGCTGCGCGGGCTCGGCCGGGTGGCGGACCTGGGTTTCCCGCTGTTGGTCGGCGCCAGCCGCAAGAGCTTCCTCGGCGCGCTCCTGGCGGAGGGCCCGGACGGCGCCCCGCGCCCCCCGCGCGAGCGCGAGGTGGGTGGGCACGCCGTCACTGCCTGGCTGGCTGCCCGCCACCCCGGGCTGTGGGGGGTCCGGGTGCACGACGTGCGGGGCACCCGTGATGTGCTTGCCGTGATCAACCGGCTGCAGGAGGAGGACCCCGCGTGACCGACGAGCTGAGCGTGCTCGGCCTCGAGTGCTACGGGTACCACGGCGTCTTCGAGCACGAGAAGCGCGAGGGCCAGACCTTCGTCGTCGACCTCACGCTGGGCGTCGACACCTCGTCCGCGGCGGCCTCCGACGACTTGCACGACACGGTCGACTACGGAAGTCTCGCGATGTCGGTGAAGGCTGCCGTCGAGCACGACCCGGTCGACCTGATCGAGACCCTGGCGCAACGGATCGCGGACGTCTGCCTCTTGGACTCCCGTGTTGAATGGGCCCGGGTCACGGTTCACAAGCCGGATGCACCCATCGACGCGACGTTCCGGGACGTCGCGCTGACGATCACCCGAGACGCGAGGGCCGACCGTGACTGAGACCCCCAACCCGCACATCGTCGACGCCGACACGCTGACCGGCGAGATGCGTCCGATCCGCCGGGTGGTGATCGCCCTGGGCTCCAACCTGGGGGAGCGGATGGCGAGCCTGCAGGGCGCCGTCGACGCGCTCGCCGACACCCCCGACGTCTGGGTCACCGGCGTCTCCCCGGTCTACGAGACCGAGCCGGTCGACGCCCCGGAGGGCTCCGGGGCCTACCTGAACGCCGTCGTGCTGGCCGACACCACGTTGGCCGCCAACCGCCTGCTCGACCGGGCGCTGGCCATCGAGGACGCCTACGGCCGCGAGCGCACCGACGAGGTCAACAGCCCGCGCACGCTCGACGTCGACCTGATCGTGGTCGGCGACCGACGCAGCGACACCGACTCGCTGCGCCTGCCGCATCCGCGCGCCCACGAGCGCGCCTTCGTGCTCAAGCCCTGGTACGACCTCGAGCCCGACGCCGTCTTCCCCGAGCACGGCCCGATCGCCGACCTGCTCGGCAAGACCGGCCTCGAGGGCCTCACCCACCGCGAGGACCTCGCGCTCGAGATCGGGTGAGCGCAGAGCGCTCCTCCGAGCCGGAGCCCACCGGCAACCTGCGGCCCACGCCGCCGGGCAGCATCGCCGCCTGGGCCCTCGTCGGCCTGGTGGGCGGGTGGCTGCTGCACCGCGGCAGCGACCGGTTCGGCATGACGCCGCCGATCGTCTCGTGGCTCCAGCCGCTGGCGCTGTTCCTGGTGGCGCTCGTGCTGGGCGGTGCCGCGTGGGCCACCTGGCGCGCGGTGCACGTGCGCCGCGAGCGACTGCCCTCGCACCAGGCCCTCAACCGGCTGGCCCTGGCCCGCGCCTGCCTCTACGTCGGGGCCCTGGCCGCCGGTGGCTACCTGGGCTACGCGGTGAGCTGGCTGGGCGTCGACGCCCAGCTGGCCGAGCAGCGGCTGGTCCGATCGTTCGTGGCGGCCGGCTGCGGTGTCCTCGTCGTCGTCGCGGGCCACCTGCTCGAGCGGGCCTGCCGGGTCCCGAAGCGGCCCGGTGACGACACCCCTGGCGCTGCCCCCGCCTGACGCGCGGCGCGGCTCGCTGTGACGGGTGGGGTTGGTGGGCTTGGTGGGGCGAGCGACGGCATGTTACTGACCCGCGCGAGTAGTAGGACCCCTCGCCATGACCGGTCCTACTACTCGCAACGGTCAGTAACATGCGCCGCGCCGCCACCAGTTCGCTGTGACGGGTGGGACGCGTGGGACGGCGTGGCTCCCGGCCGACGACGGCGGGCGCGCCTAGCATCCGGGCATGACTTCCCCGTCGGGTCCCTCGCGCCGCCGCCCCCGTTCCTCGCGGGTGGTGGCCTCGGTGGGGCTGCTGCTCCTCGCCGCCGCGTTGGTCACCGGCGCGGCTCTCAGCGGTCTGTGGGTGCTGCTGCTGATCGCCGCCGTGCTCGCCGTCGCGCTCGGCGCCGTCGCCTGCCGCCTGGTCTACTCCGACCTCACCGACGTGCACCGCGCCACCGCCCGCGAGCGCGCCACGCTGGCCCGCGACTACCAGGACCTCGCCGCGTGCCGCGCGGTGGAGCACCGGGAGTTCGTCACCGCCATCAGCGCCCGCCTCGACGACGCCGAGGCCGTGCTCACCGAGCAGCACGCCCGGATCCTCGAGCAGGACGCCACCGTGGGGCAGCAGAAGGCCCGCATCGGCGAGCTGCGCACCTCGCTCAGCTCCGCCCGCAGCGACCTGGACCGGGCTCGCGCCCGCCTGGCCTCCACCACCGCCCGCGCCGAGCAGGCCGAGCGCGAGCGCGCCGAGGTGCAGCGTCGCCTGGCCGACGCCGACGAGCGCGCCGCCGAGGCGATCGTGCGCGTCGTCGAGCTGGAGCAGGAGCTCGACATCACGCTCGCCCAGTGGCAGGCGGGCGAGACCCACCGCAAGCACGCCTGAGTCGCCCGTCAGCACCAGCACCGCCGGGGGGCGCCCCGGCGGCGTCCGGCACAATGACCCCTCGTGATCCCCGAGGAGTCCCGTTTCGAGAGTGACCCCGAGGAGCTCGTCGAGCTCCCGCCGACGCTTCCCGACGGCTGGGAGATCGCGACGCCCGACGCCGGTGACCGCTTCACCGTCGCGCGGCTGACCCACCTGCTGCGGGCGCACGAGTCCGCCGGCCGCGGCTGGGCCGGCGCCGGCGTCGACGACGTGCTGCTCGAGGTCTCCGAGGCCTCCCTGCGCACCCGCGAGAACGTGGTCGTGCGCGACCCCGAGGGCGAGATCCAGGCCTGGGGCAGCGTGCACGACCGCGCCGGCGGCCGGATGCTGTTCGTGCACGTGGTGGCCCGCGACCTCGACGAGCGCCTGGGCCGCGCGTGCTCCGACGTCCTGGTCGAGTGGGCCGTCGGCCAGGCCCGCGCCGTCGGCGCCGCCCGCGGGCTGGAGACCCAGCAGATCGACACCGGGGCCTTCGCCGACGACGAGCGCCAGCACCGCTGGTTGGCCGCGCAGGGCTTCACGATGGTGCGCACCTGGTGGCAGATGAGCCGCCCGGTGGCCCCCGAGGAGTCCGAGCTGGTGCCCGACCCCGCCGAGTGGGACGGGCGCGACGTCACCTTCCGGCTCGTGCGCCGCACCGGCGACGGGATGCCCGAGGAGCAGGACCTGCGCGAGGTGCACGAGGTGCTCGAGAGCGCCTTCACCGACCACTTCAACTCCCACGAGGAGACCTTCGAGGAGTTCCTGCACCGGCTGCGCCTCGAGCCCGGCCACCGCTGGCACCACTGGTGGCTCGCCGAGCTGACCGACGGCCCGGAGCCCCAGCCCGTCGGCGCGCTGATCGGCGAGGTCTCGCCCAGCAGCAACGGCCCCGACAGCTCCTACGTGAGCTACATCGGCGTGCTCGAGTCCGCGCGCGGCCGCGGCGTCGCCAAGGGCCTGCTGCACACGATCATCGCCGACGCCGCCGCGCGCGGTCGCGACAGCGTCGGCCTCGAGGTCGACGCCGACTCGCCCACCGGTGCCTCCGAGCTCTACCTCGGCCTGGGCTGGGAGACGCGGTACGTCACCCAGTCCTGGCACCGCGACGTGCCGGTCGTCGAGGCCGACTGACCGATCTGCGGTGACCACGCACGCGAGAGGGTGGTCGGTCGGGCACGGGATCCCGGTACGCGCCGTCCCTCGTCCCTCGGGACGCCGCTACTCGAGCAGCGGCTGAGGCTCAGGCGTCGCGCAGCGAGGCCCGCAGCGCGCGGTGCACCCCGGCCGGCGTCAGGACGCCGACGAACTCGGCGCCGCGGCGCACGCCCACCATCGCCTTGTCCTCGCGCAGCATCGCGGCGAGCGCCTCCTCCAGCGAGGCGTCGACCGAGACCGTCGCGCCCAGCTCGCCGGCGGTGACGCCGTCCATGGGCTCGAGGTGGGCGGGGTCGATGGCGGTGACGGTGAGTCGCCGCAGGCCACGGGTGGCGCCCACGAAGTCCTCCACGAAGTCGTCGGCGGGGCGGGCGAGCAGCTCGGCCGGGGTCCCGAACTGCGCGAGGCGCCCGCCCGCGGCGAAGACGGCGACGCGGTCGCCCATCCGGACGGCCTCGTCGATGTCGTGGGTCACCATCACCACGGTCTTGCCGAGGTCGCGCTGCAGTCGCAGGAACTCGTCCTGCAGCTTGACCCGCACCACCGGGTCGACGGCGCCGAACGGCTCGTCCATCAGCAGCACCGGCGGGTTGGCGGCGAGCGCCCGGGCGACGCCGACGCGCTGGCGCTGGCCGCCCGAGAGCTGGTGGGGGTAGCGGTCGCCGTAGGTGGCGGGGTCGAGGCCGACGACGTCGAGCAGCTCCTCGGCGCGCTGGCGAGCAGTGCTCTTGGACTCGCCGTGCAGCAGCGGCACGGTCATCACGTTGGCGGTGATGCGCTGGTGCGGGAACAACCCGATCTGCTGGATCACGTAGCCGATGTCGCGGCGCAGCTTGACCGGGTCGGCGTCGGTGACGTCCTGGCCGTCGATCTCGATGCGGCCCGTCGTCGGCTCGATCAGCCGGTTGATCATCTTCAGCGTCGTCGACTTGCCGCAGCCCGAGGGCCCGACGAGCACCACCATCTCGCCGCGCGCGACGTCGAGGTCGAGCTCGTGCACGGCGACCGTGCCGTCGGGGTAGGTCTTGCCGACGCCGGTCAGCCGGATCATCGTGCTCGCCGGGGCTGCCGCGGATCCGCTCGGTGAGCCGGTACCGTCCATGCGGTGACCCTACTGCCGGCCGCTGCGCCCGTGGCGCAGGCCGCCGACGACGGGCCGAGCTGCTACAGCCGGTTCGTCAACGAGTGGTTCTGCCTCGACTACGTGCGCGACCGCCAGGACGAGATCGTCGACGCCACCGTGGAGCACCTGCTCATCACGGTCAGCGCGGTGCTGCTCGGCCTGCTCATCGCCTTCCCGCTGGCGCTGCTCGCGCGGCGCGTGACCCGCCTGGAGTCCGGCGTCGTCGGCTTCTCCACCGGCCTGTACACGATCCCCTCGCTCGCGCTGTTCCCGATCCTGGTGCCGTTCACCGGGCTCTCGGCGCTCACCGTCGTGATCGGCCTGGCGCTCTACTGCCTGACCATCCTGGTGCGCGCGCTGCTCGACGGACTGCGCGCGGTGCCGGACGACGTGCGCGAGTCGGCCACGGGGATGGGCTACGGGCCGACGCGGCTGCTGCTGCGCGTGGAGCTGCCGCTGGCCCTGCCCGTCGTCATGGGCGGCCTGCGCGTGGCCACCGTCTCCACGGTGGCGCTCACCACCGTCGGCACGCTCGTCTCCTACGGCGGGCTCGGTGACCTGATCAACCACGGCCGCCAGTACGACTTCCGCGCCGAGCTGCTCACTGCCGCCGTGCTCTGCGTGGTGCTCGCTGTGCTGCTCGACGTCGTCATCGTGCTCACCCAGCGCGTGCTGACGCCGTGGACCCGGCAGGGGGCGGGCGCATGAGGCTCTTCGCCGACACCTGGCGCTACCTCACCGACGCCGCCAGCTGGACCGGCTCCGGCGGCATCCTGGCCCGGCTGGTCGAGCAGCTGCTGCTCACCGTCACCGCGCTCGGCCTGGCGATGGCGATCGCGCTGCCGCTGGCGCTGTGGCTGGGCCACCTGGGTCGCGGCGGCTTCCTCGCCATCAACATCTCCAACGTGGGCCGCGCCGTCCCGACCTTCGCGCTGCTGGCGCTGCTGGTGACCCTGGACTGGCCGGGCTCCCAGACCTTCGGCCCCTACGGTCGCGCCGGCCTGGCCACCCTGATCGCGCTGGCGCTCTTCGCGCTGCCGCCGCTGGTCACCCAGTCCTACGTGGCGATGCGCGAGGTGCCCCCGGACGCCCGCGAGGCCGCCGACGGCATGGGCATGTCGGGCTCGCAGAAGTTCTGGCGCGTCGAGCTGCCCCTGGCGCTGCCGCTGGTGATGTCGGGCATCCGGCTGGCGCTCGTGCAGGTGTGGGCCACCGCCACCATCGCCGCGCTCGTGGCCGGCCCGGGGCTCGGTCGCATCATCACCGAGGGCTTCGCCAACGACCGCTACAGCCAGGGCATCGGCGCCGCGATCGTCGTCGCCCTCGTGGCGCTGGTGCTGGAGCTGGCTGCCGCGGCGGTGCAGCGGGCGGTGGACCCGATGCGGGGCGCCGGACAGGGTCGACCGGGCACCGCGGGTGGGGCCGGCGAGGAGACCGAGTCGCAGGATCCCGCGACGACGTCGGCGGCGGCATCTAGGCTTCCCTGATCCGCCCTCCGTCGCACCGACGGCGGGTGCGACGCCCCTGGAGAAGACGGGGTCGTCACCGGACACGCGTGGCCGCCGGTCACGGGACACAGAAGGAACGAACCCCATGAAGCAGACCCGCACGCTGCGCCGCGCCATCGCGGCCACCTTCGCGGCCACCCTGGTCACCTCCCTCGGCGCCTGCGCCGGCGACGACCTGGCCGAGGAGGACGAGACCACCACCTCCGACGAGTCCTCCGACGCCGCCTCCGAGGACGCCTCCGCGCCCGCCGGCGGCGGCGACGTCACCCTCGCCAGCCAGAGCTTCGACGAGGCGGCCCTGGTCACCGCCATGTACGCCGGCGTGCTCGAGGACGCCGGCTACACCGTGGAGACCCAGCTCGTCGACACCCGCGATATCTACATGGCCGAGTTCCCCGGCAACGTCGACATCGTCCCCGAGTACGTCTCCGGCATCGGCGACTTCCTCAACGTGCAGGCCAACGGCGAGGGCGCCGAGCCCATCACCGACTCCGACACCGACGCCTCGCTCGAGGCCATCGCCCCGCTCGCCGAGGCCGAGGGCATCACCCTCCTCGAGCCTTCCCCGGCCACCTCGCAGAACGCCTACTTCGTGAGCCAGGACTTCGCGGACTCCGAGGGCCTCAGCGCGCTCTCCGACCTCGAGGGCCAGTCCGTGGTGCTCGCGGCCGCCCCCGACTGCGAGGGCCGCGAGGACTGCGAGGCCGGGCTGAGCGACGTCTACGGCATCGACATCACCGAGCTGCTGCCCCTGGGCTACGCCTCGCCCGAGACCTACGGCGCCGTCATCGACGGCGAGGCCCAGCTGGGCCAGACCGGCACCCTCGACGGCACGCTCGAGGAGCAGGGCCTGGTGCTGCTCGAGGACGACCGCGGCATCCAGCCCGCCCAGAACCTCGTGCCCGCCGTCTCCTCGGACTTCCTGGCCGAGAACGAGGCCGTGGAGCCGCTGCTCGACGACCTGATGGCGGCGCTCGACAACGAGGTGCTCGCCGAGCTGCTGGTGCGCGTCACCGTCGACCGCGAGACCGTCGAGGACGTCGCCAACGACTTCCTCACCGAGGAGGGCCTGGTCTGACCAGCCCCGTCTCGATCACGCCTGATCGAGCCTGATCCGGTGCGACGGCGCCCGGGACCCGTGGGTCCCGGGCGCCGTTCGTCGTCAGTGGCCGGTCAGTGGCCGGTCAGTGGCCGGTCAGTGCCGGGTCAGTGCCGGGTCAGTGCTCGGTGTCGCGGACGGCGAGCGCGGCGTGCGGCACGCTGCCGGGCGCGAGCACCTCGGGCGGCACCGCCAGCACCACCCGGCCCTCGCGGTCGGTGACCCGCGGGGCCGGGCCACCGAGGTCGGCCACCCAGCTCATCACCGCGGCGGCGTCGTCGCGGCGGTCCTGCTCGACCAGCCAGCCGGTGAGTCGGTGCACCGGCGGCAGCCCGCTGTGGGTCAGCGAGCGCTCGGCCCACATCTCGGCGACGCCGGCCTGCAGGAGCCTCCACCAGTCGTCGTCGCAGCCGGGGATGGCGGTGAAGTAGCGGTGCAGGTCGCCGGCCAGCACCCGGTCGTGGAAGACCTTCGAGACCCGGTCCGACCCGTGCTCGCGCACGCTCGCCAGCGCCATCCGCTTCGTGGTCCAGCGGTCCTCGAGGTCGGCCAGCGAGGCGCGCTGCTGGGTGATCGAGGAGCCGTCGGCGCGGATGCGCCACACGTAGACGACGTCGGGCAGCACCCCGAAGCGGCGGGCGGCCAGGTAGGCGCGGGTGGTGGTGGGCTGGTCCTCGTAGCGCACGCCCTCGGGCCAGGCGAGGCCCACACCGTCGTAGAAGTCGCGGCGGAACAGCTTGTTCCAGGCGAAGACGTCGCCCAGCAGCTCTGGCTCCTGCTCGATCAGGAGAGCGGCCCGCTGTCGGTGCAACCGGCGCATCCACGGCGGCGTCACCCGCTCCTCGCCCTCCCACCGGGTGATCGAGCCGGTGACGAAGTCGCAGCCCGCGCGCCGCGCCTGGCGCAGCATCACCTCGTAGGCGGCCGGCGGCACCAGGTCGTCGGAGTCGGCGAAGGCCAGGTACTCCCCGCGGGCGTGGCGCACGCCCTCGTTGCGGGCCGCGCCCAGGCCGCGGTTCTCGGTGTGCACCACCCGCACCCGGGGGTCGCGGCGCGCGAACTCCTCGGCGATCTCGCCCGAGGCGTCGGGGGAGCCGTCGTCGACCACGACCACGTCGAGGTTCGCGTGCGTGGAGGCCAGCACGGTATCCAGGCAGCTCGCCAGGTAGCGCTCAACCCGGTAGACGGGCACCACGACGCTCACCAGCGGCGCGCGGCGCGACCTGCCCGGCAGCCACGACGTCATGCCCGCACCGTAGTGGCCGTTAGGCTCACCGACCGTGAGCAGCCCCAGCCCCGCGAGCAGCACCGGTACCGACCCCGCCGACGTCGCCCCGGAGGAGTACCCCCGCAAGGTCCTCTTCGTGGCCGGTGCCGGCCGCAGCGGCACCAGCACCATGGCCGGGCTGATGTCGATCCTCGGCCTGCACGTGCCGCAGCCCGAGGTCGAGGCCGACGCCACCAACCCCAAGGGGTTCGGGGAGCCGCGCTGGGTGGTCGACCACCACGACCGGCTGCTCAAGGAGGCGCTGGTGCAGGTGAGCGACTCGCGCCCCGACGCCTGGTTCGAGACCGGCCGGGTGGCCACCCGCGAGCCCGAGCGGATCGCCACCGCGGAGTGGCTCGACGGGCACTTCGACGTCAACCGCGAGCTCGTCGTCAAGGACCCGCGGCTGAGCTGGTTCCTCTCGCTGTGGCGGGTGGCGGCCATCCGCTGCGGCGCCACGCCCGTCTTCGCCACCATGCTGCGCCCGCCCGCGGAGGTCGTGGGCAGCAAGCAGACCTACTACGCCAACAAGCTCGGCTCGGCGCACCTGGCCGCCTCGTGGCTCAACATGCTGCTGCACACCGAGCGCGCCACCCGCGAGTCCGTGGCCGACGGCGGCCGCGTGTTCGTGCGCTACGGCGACCTGCTCGACGACTGGACCCGCGTGACGATGTCGGTGGGGGAGCGGCTGCAGCTGCAGCACGTCATGCACGCGCGCAGCGAGCAGATCCGCGACGGCCACCGCTTCGTCGACCCCTCGCTGCGCCGGATGAGCCAGAGCCTGGAGGACCTCGCCCTGCCGCGGCGTCTGCACGACCTCACCGCGCAGACGTGGGAGGAGCTCAACAAGCTCGCCGACGAGGGCGGCGACACCCCGCAGGTGCACGCCACCCTCGACCAGCTGCGCGAGGAGTACGTGGACCTCTACGCCGAGTCCGAGGCGATCTCGCGCTCCTCGGTGGTGGCCGCCGAGCAGACCACGCGCCGTCAGCTCAAGGGCGGCGGGGGTGGCGGCGGTCGTCCCGGACCCGCGCCGGCGGCGCCGTCGTCGGACGCCGGCCGCGTGGCCGACAGGATCCCGCACTCCGTGCGCGCCCTGGTGCCGCCGAAGGCCCGCCAGGCCCTGCGCCGCGCCGCGGGCCGCGAGCGCCCGTGACGGCGCACGCCGGCCGCGAGGGCATCGCCAACCTCGAGGGCCACACCGAGTTCGACATCACCTGGCCCTGGGTGCGCGGACCGCTGCGCCCCGGCACCACCGCGGTGCTGCGGGTCAAGGACGAGGCGCCCTCGCTGCCGTTCGTGCTGCCGCCGCTGCTGCGCGCCTGCGACCACGTGCTGCTGGTCGACAACGGCTCGACCGACGGCACCGCCGAGGTCGCGGCGCAGGTCGCGGAGCAGCACGCCCGCAGCGAGAAGCTGCAGGTGCGCGACTACCCGTTCGCCGTGGCGCGCGCGGGTGCGGAGCACCGCGCCGTCCACGAGCTCTCGGTGCACTCGCTCTCCTACTTCTACAACTGGTGCTTCGCGCAGGTGGGCACGCGCTACTCGTGGAAGTGGGACGGCGACATGGTGCTGACCACCGAGGGGGAGGCCTCCATCGCCGACCTCGGCTGGCAGGTCGGCGACGTGCCGTCGATCATCCGCGTGCCGCGCCACGGCCTCTACCTCGACGGTGACGCGCACGGCTACCTCGACCTCGGCCTGCGCAACGCCGAGGAGTGGGGCTTCCCGATCGGCCCGGACTTCGTCTACACCAAGGCCTTCGAGTGGGAGATCCGCACGACACCGGAGCGCTGCCGCTCCATCGGCCTGCCGCACGGCCTCTGCGTGGAGCTGAAGTACCTCGACGGCGACGAGTTCGCCCACTGGACCGATCCCGCCTCGTTCGCCACGTCGTGGCGCAACAAGCGCAAGCGGCGTGAGTGGGAGGTCTTCAACGCGCTGAAGGAGGGCCGGGTGCTGCCCGGCGTCCACGAGATCCACGCCCCGCCCGGCGTCCACATCGTCGACCACGTCACCCACGACTGGCTGCCCCGCGCCCCCCGCCCCCTCCAGGTGGGCTGACCTCCACGCCGACCCGGCGTGAATGCGCGTCAACAAGGCGCTGACCTGGCGTGAATGCGCGTCAACAAGGCGCTGACCTGGCGTGAATGCGCATGGCTGGGTCGTCGAGCCGTGCGTTGTCGGGCCGGGTCGGCGGTCGAGCCGTGCGTTGTCGGGCCGGGTCGGCGGTCGAGCTGTGCGTTCTCGCGACGGGTCGGTGCGTTGTTGACACATGTTCACGCCGGGTCGGCGAGTGGTGCGGGTCACGGAGCGGATCGGTATCCGCGGTGGAAGAAGCCGGTCTAGGCTCCTTGTTGCACCTGACACCAGGCTCCGCGAAGGCGAGGCCGACGAGCACACCGTCCGGTACCCACACCGGCCCGGCCCCGAGAACCGCGGGGGCGGGTGGTCGGAGGGACTGGAACGAAAGGTTCGCACCATGTCTCAGTCGCAGTCCCCGAGCCTGCCCGCAGGCACCCCCGCCACTCCCGGCACGCGCTTCCGCATCGGTGTCGTCGGCGCCGGTCGGGTGGGCGCCGTGCTGGCCGCCCGGCTCGAGCAGGCCGGCCACGAGGTCGCCGCCGTCGCGGGGGAGTCCGACGCCTCGCGCAGCCGGATCGCCGAGCTGCTGCCCGGCCGGACGCCGAGCAAGCCCACCGCGGTCGCCCGCGCGTGCGACCTGCTGCTGCTCACCGTGCCCGACGACATGCTGGGCAACGTCGTCAGCATGCTGGCCGCCAGCGGCGCGCTGCACGAGGGTCAGCTGGTCGTCCACACCAGCGGCCGCCACGGCCTGGCCGTGCTGTCGCCCGCCGCCGAGGCCGGCGCGCGCACGCTGGCCCTGCACCCCGCGATGACCTTCACCGGCACCGCCGTCGACCTCGAGCGCCTGGGCGGCTGCGTCTTCGGCCTGACGGCGCCCGACGCCGAGCGCGCCGTCGCCGAGCGGCTCGTGGCCGACCTGGGTGGCAGGCCGATGTGGGTGCCGGAGCAGATGCGCACGCTCTACCACGCGGGTCTGGCGCACGGCGCCAACCACCTGGTCACGCTGGTCAGCGAGGCCATGCAGCTGCTGACGGCGGCCGGCGCCACCGACCCCGCCGGCACGCTGCGCCCGCTGCTCACCGCCGCGCTCGACAACGCACTGGCCCACGGCGACGCCGCCCTCACCGGCCCGATCGTGCGCGGCGACGCCGGCACCGTGCAGGCGCACCTGGCCGACATCGCCGCCCAGGCGCCCACCACGCTGCCCTCCTACGTGGCCATGGCCCGTGCCACGCTGGGACGCGCCGTCACCGACGGTCGGGTGCTGCCGATCCGCGCCCTCAAGATCAACCAGCTGCTCGACGAGGCGCTGGCCGAGGCCGCGAGCACGCCGCCGGCCTGGAGCAGCCGGAGCACCCGGTGACGACGGCGCCCGCCGACTCCCGCACCGACACCCGGACCCGACCCGCCGTCGCCCGCACCCGGGCCGAGCTCGCCGAGCTGCTGGCGCCCGCCCGTCGGGACGGGCTCCGTGTCGGCTTCGTGCCCACGATGGGCGCGCTGCACGTGGGCCACGCCAGCCTGATGGCGCGCGCCCGCGCCGAGGTGGGCGCGCAGGCGCCGGTGGTGGTCTCGGTGTTCGTCAACCCGACCCAGTTCGCCGCCGGCGAGGACCTCGACGCCTACCCACGCACGCTGGACGCGGACCTGGAGGTCTGCGCGCGCGAGGGCGTCGACGTCGTCTACGCCCCCACCGTGCACGACGTCTATCCCGACGGCCCCGAGGGCACCGTGGTGCGGCCCGACCCCGGCCCGCTCGGCTCCGTGCTGGAAGGCGGCTCGCGGCCCACCCACTTCGGCGGCGTGCTGCTGGTGGTGGCCAAGCTCTTCGGCCTGGTGCGGCCCGACGTCGCCGTCTTCGGCCAGAAGGACTACCAGCAGCTGGTGCTGGTGCGCCGGATGGCCGCCGACCTGTGCCTGGGCGTCGAGGTCGTCGGCGCCGAGACCGTCCGCGAGCCCGACGGACTGGCGCTCTCGAGCCGCAACACCTACCTGGACGCCGAGCAGCGCCAGCAGGCGCTCGCGCTCTCCCGGGCCCTGCGCGCCGGGGTCGACGCCGCCGGCGGGGGCGCCGCCGCCGCGCTCGCGGCCGCCCGGGCCGTGCTCGACGACGCCCCGGGCGTCGAGCTCGACTACCTGGCCCTCACCACCCCCGACCTCGCCCCGCTCGACGCCGACCCGCCGCCCGGCACCGAGGCCCGGATCCTCGTGGCCGCCCGCGTGGGCACCACCCGCCTGATCGACAACCTGCCGCTCCACCTCGGAGCCGGCCCCGCCCAGACCGACGAAGGAGACCGCTGATGCTCCGCACGATGATGACCTCCAAGATCCACCGCGCCACCGTCACCCAGGCCGACCTGCACTACGTGGGCTCGGTGACCGTGGACGCCGACCTGCTCGACGCCGCCGACCTGCTGCCCGGCGAGCTGGTGCACATCGTCGACATCACCAACGGCGCCCGCCTGGAGACCTACACGATCGCCGGCGAGCGGGGCAGCGGCGTGATCGGCATCAACGGCGCAGCCGCCCGCCTGGTGCACCCCGGTGACCTGGTGATCCTGATCGCCTACGGGCAGATGACCACCGAGGAGGCTCGCGAGCACCAACCGCACGTGGTGTTCGTCGACGCGCAGAACAAGATCCTGGCCACCGGCTTCGACCCGGCCGAGACCTTCGGCGGACCGGACCTGGTGCGCGGTGACCTCACCGCGCGCTGAGAGACGCCCCGACGCCGGCACCGGCCACCCCGCCGACGTCGGGTCTAGGCTCACCGGATGCCCGACGTGAGCCTGCCCGGCCGTCTGACCGCTCCCGAGCCCGGCTGGACCACCGACGCCGACGTCGTCGTCATCGGTTCCGGCATCGCGGGCCTGACGGCGGCCCTGCGGCTGCGCGGGCACGTGGAGAAGGTCCTGGTCGTCACCAAGGACCGGCTCTCGGCGGGCTCCACCCAGTGGGCGCAGGGCGGCATCGCGGCGGCGCTCGGCCCCGGCGACACCCCCGCCGAGCACGAGCTCGACACCCTGGTGGCCGGTGCGGGCGTGTGCGACGCCGAGGCGGTGCGGGCTCTGGTGACCGAGGGGCCCGAGGCCGTGCGCGAGCTGATCGCGCTCGGCACCCGCTTCGACCACGACCCCGACGGCGAGCTCTCGCTGACCCGCGAGGGGGGCCACCACCGCGACCGCATCGCGCACGCCGGCGGCGACGCCACGGGCGCCGAGATCCAACGCGCCCTCGTGGCCGCCGTCGGCGCCGCCCCCGAGATCGAGGTCATCAAGCGCGCCCTGGCGCTCGACCTGCTGCTCGACGACGACGGCGCCGTGGCCGGCGTGACGCTGCACGTGATGGGCGAGGGGCAGCGCGACGGCGTGGGCGCGGTGCGCTGCCGCGCGGTCGTGCTCGCCTCGGGCGGGCTGGGCCAGGTGTTCAGCCAGACCACCAACCCACCGGTCAGCACCGGCGACGGCATGGCGCTCGCCCTGCGCGCCGGGGCGACGCTGCGCGACCTGGAGTTCGTGCAGTTCCACCCCACGGTCATGTACCTGGGCGCGGACTCCACCGGTCAGCAGCCGCTGATCAGCGAGGCGGTCCGCGGCGAGGGCGCCTTCCTGGTCGACTTCGAGGGCGAGCGGTTCATGCAGGGCGTGCACGAGCTGGCCGACCTGGCGCCGCGCGACGTGGTCGCCAAGGCGATCATGCGCCGGATGCTCGACACCGGCCGCCCGCACATGTGGCTCGACGCCCGCCACCTGGGCGCGGCGTTCTGGGAGCGCCGCTTCCCGACGATCCTGGCCACCGCGCGCTCGCACGGCGTCGACCCCGTCACCGCGCTGCTGCCGGTGGCGCCCGCCTGCCACTACGCCTCGGGCGGCGTGCGCACTGACCTGTGGGGCCGCTCGAGCGTGCCCGGCCTCTACGCCACCGGCGAGGCGGCCTGCTCGGGCGTGCACGGCGCCAACCGGCTGGCCTCCAACAGCCTGCTCGAGGGGCTGGTGTTCTCGCGCCGCATCGCCACCGTGCTCCCCGGCGAGCTGCGCCCGTGGGCCACCGCCCGCACCGGTGAGGAGGACCCCCGCGCCACCGGGCTGCTCAGCGGCACCGCCCGGGAGGAGCTGCAGGACACCATGACGGCGCGGGTCGGCGTGCTGCGCAACGCCGCCGGGCTCGCCGAGGCCGGGGAGCGGCTGGGCAAGCTGGCCGAGCTCGCCGTCACCGGCACCGCCCTGGTGGACCTCGCCTCGTGGGAGGCCACCAACCTGCTCACCGTCAGCACGGCGATGACGCGCGCCGCCGCGCTGCGCGAGGAGACCCGCGGCTCGCACTGGCGCGACGACCACCCCGAGCGCGACGACGCCGCCTGGGCCGGCCACCTCGACACCCGACTCGTCGACGGCGGGCTCGCCACCGAGTTCCTGCCCGCGCCGGCCACCGACGTGCCCACCGACGTGCCCACCGACGTGCCCGCCGTGGAGGAGTCCCGATGACGCTGGCCCGCACCCCGCTCGTCGACCTGCCGCCCGCGCTGGTCGCGGAGCTGACCGAGGCCGGCCTCGACCCGGCCGCCGTCCACGCCCACGTGGCGCAGGCCTTCGCCGAGGACCTGCCCACCGGCGTCGACGTCACCAGTGCCGCGGTGCCGCCGCAGGGCTCGGGCACCGGCGACTTCGTCTCGCGCGAGACCGGCGTCGTGGCTGGGCTGGCCGTGGCCGAGCTGGCGTTCCGCTACGCGCTCGGCGAGGCGCTCGAGGTGGCCCACCGGACGCCGGACGGCACCCGGGTGCGGCCCGGCGACGTCGTCCTGACCGTCACCGGGCCGTGGGCCGCGCTGCTGACCGCCGAGCGCACCGCGCTCAACTTCGCCAGCCACCTCTCCGGCGTCGCGACCGCCACCGCGCGCTGGGTCGACGCCCTCGAGGGCACCGGCGCGCGGGTGCTCGACACCCGCAAGACCCTGCCGGGCTGGCGCGCGCTGCAGAAGTACGCGGTGCGCTGCGGCGGCGGGCTCAACCACCGGTTCAGCCTCAGCGACCGCGCGATGGTCAAGGACAACCACGTGGTCGCCGCCGGCGGTGTCGTGCCCGCCTTCGAGGCGGTGCGCGCGGCCTACCCCGACCTGCGCGTCGAGGTGGAGGTGACTGACCTCGACCAGCTGCGCGCGGTGCTCGACGCCGGCTGCACCGAGGTGCTGCTCGACAACATGCCGCCCGAGACGATGCGCGAGGCGGTCGCCATCACCGCGGGGCGCGCCTCCCTGGAGGCCTCCGGCGGGCTCACCCTCGAGCGGGCCCGCGCGGTGGGCGAGACCGGTGTCGACTTCGTCTCGGTGGGCGCGCTCACGCACTCGGTCAAGGTCTTCGACCTCGGCCTCGACGTGCGGGAGTGACCGTGCCCGACGCGCCCGGACTCCTGCTGCTGGCCGCCGACATCGGCAACGCCCACACGGTGCTGGGGCTGGTGCGTGATGGCGAGGTGCTGGCCGACTGGCGCATCTCGACCGACGAGCGCCGCACCTCCGACGAGTGGGCGGTGCTGATCCGCGGCCTGCTCGCGGGCGTGCGCGAGCTCGGCACGCCCGAGGGCGTCGTCGTGTGCGCCACGGTGCCGGGGGTGCTGCACGAGTGGCGTGACATGGTGCCGCGCCACTTCCCCGAGCTGCCCACCGTGGTGGTCGAGGCCGGGGTGCGCACCGGCGTGCCGGTGCTGATGGACAACCCGCGCGAGGTCGGCAGCGACCGGATCGTGAACGCGCTCGCCGCGGCGACCCGGTACGGCGGGCCCGCGATCGTCGTCGACTTCGGCGGCACCGCGACGACGTTCGACGTCGTCGACAGCCAGGGTCGCTACGTGGGCGGGGCGATCGCGCCGGGCATCGAGATCAGCCTCGAGGCGCTCGGTCGCCGCGGCGCGCAGCTGCGCAAGGTCGAGCTGGTGCGCCCGCGCAGCGTGATCGCCAAGAACACCGTCGAGGCCCTGCAGTCCGGGCTCGTCTTCGGCGTCGCCGCGCAGGTGGAGGGCATGGTGGCGCGGATGCGCGCCGAGCTGGGGGAGCCGGGCGAGGGGCTGAGCGTCGTCGCGACCGGCTACCTCGCCGACCTGGTGGCCGGGGAGTGCGGCTGCTTCACCGACCAGGACCCCTGGTTGACGCTGCGCGGCCTCGAGATGGTCTTCCTCCGTAATAGCTGATCGCGCCGCGCGTGTATTTCGGGCGCATTTCGACGCTTTTCCTGCGGCCATGCCCGGGAAGCGATCCGAGCGTCGGGCGATGACCCCGGGTCGAATGCAGCCAGGAAAGTCTCGAATTTCGCCCCGTCCGCATTCCGACGAATCGCCGCAAAGGCCGCCGATATTGGCGCGATAAACACCTGGGTGTCATAGTCAGGGTGCATTGTTCCCGTGTTACTCCCACAGGCAGGAATTCCCCCATGGCACAGAAGGTGAACATCGTCCTCGTCGACGACCTCGACGAGAGCGAGGCCACCGAGACCGTCAGCTTCGCGCTGGACGGCACCTCCTACGAGATCGACCTCAACGACGAGCACGCCGCCGAGCTGCGCGACGCGATGGCGCTCTACGTGGGCAACGCCCGCAAGGTCGCCTCCGGCGGACGCCGCCCGCGCAAGGCCGGCGGCTCCGCGAGCTCGGCCGCCGACAACGGCCCCTCGGCCAAGGAGATCCGCGAGTGGGCCCGCAGCAACGGTCACGACGTGCCCGAGCGGGGTCGCATCCCCGCCGAGGTGCGCGAGGCCTTCGACGCCGCTCACTGAGACGCCCAGCGGACGTCGGGCGGACCCCGATCCGGAGGCCGGCCCCCTGCTGCTCCCCCCGGGCGGCAGGGGGCCGGCGTTCGCTCTCAGCGGACTCCCGGGATCGGCTGAGGGGGAACGCGTAGGCTGGCCGAGGGGTTGGACCAGGCGTCTTGCCCCGCACCCCCGTCCCCGGCAGCGGCACGCGGGGCTCCCCAAGCAGTAGGAGTGATGAGCAGTGTTCGAGCGGTTCACAGACCGAGCCCGTCGGGTGGTCGTGCTGGCCCAGGAGGAGGCCCGCATGCTCTCCCACAACTACATCGGCACCGAGCACATCCTGCTCGGGCTCATCCACGAGGGTGAGGGCGTCGCGGCCAAGGCGCTGGAGAGCCTCGACATCTCCCTGGAGGCCGTGCGCGCCCAGGTCGAGGAGATCATCGGCCAGGGTCAGCAGGCGCCGTCGGGCCACATCCCCTTCACGCCCCGCGCCAAGAAGGTGCTCGAGCTCTCGTTGCGCGAGGCGCTGCAGCTCGGCCACTCCTACATCGGCACCGAGCACATCCTGCTCGGCCTGATCCGCGAGGGCGAGGGCGTCGCCGCCCAGGTGCTGCAGAAGCTGGGCGCCGACCTCAACCGGGTCCGCCAGCAGGTCATCCAGCTGCTCTCGGGCTTCCAGGGCAAGGAGTCGACCGCCTCGGCGGCGGCCAGCGCCGGCGGTGGCGAGACGCCGTCGTCCTCGCTGGTGCTCGACCAGTTCGGTCGCAACCTCACCCAGGACGCTCGCGAGAGCAAGCTCGACCCCGTGATCGGACGCGAGAACGAGATCGAGCGCGTGATGCAGATCCTCTCGCGGCGCACGAAGAACAACCCGGTGCTGATCGGCGAGCCCGGCGTCGGCAAGACCACGATCGTCGAGGGCCTGGCCCAGGACATCGTCAAGGGCAACGTGCCCGAGACGCTCAAGGACAAGCAGATCTACACCCTCGACCTCGGCGCGCTGGTGGCCGGCAGCCGCTACCGCGGTGACTTCGAGGAGCGCCTGAAGAAAGTGCTCAAGGAGATCCGCACCCGCGGCGACATCGTGCTGTTCATCGACGAGATCCACACCCTCGTGGGTGCGGGTGCCGCCGAGGGCGCCATCGACGCCGCCAGCATCCTCAAGCCGATGCTGGCCCGCGGCGAGCTGCAGACCATCGGTGCCACCACCCTCGACGAGTACCGCAAGTACCTGGAGAAGGACGCCGCGCTGGAGCGCCGCTTCCAGCCGATCCAGGTCGCCGAGCCCTCGATCGCGCACACGATCGAGATGCTCAAGGGGCTGCGCGACCGGTACGAGGCGCACCACCGCGTCACCATCACCGACGAGGCGCTGGTCTCGGCGGCGACGCTGGCCGACCGCTACATCTCCGACCGATTCCTGCCCGACAAGGCCATCGACCTCATCGACGAGGCCGGCTCGCGGCTGCGCATCCGCCGAATGACCCAGCCCGCCGACCTGCGCGAGTACGACGACAAGATCGGCGAGGTGCGGGCCCGCAAGGAGGCCGCGATCGACGGGCAGGACTTCGAGGCCGCGGCCCGCCTGCGCGACGAGGAGAAGCAGCTGATCCTCAAGAAGGCAGAGCGCGAGAAGCAGTGGCGCGCCGGCGACATGGACGACGTCGCCGAGGTCGACGAGGAGCTGATCGCCGAGGTGCTGGCGGTCGCGACCGGCATCCCGATCGTCAAGCTCTCCGAGGAGGAGTCCACGCGGCTGCTCAACATGGAGGACGAGCTGCACAAGCGCGTCATCGGCCAGGACGAGGCCGTCAAGGCCATCTCCCGCGCCATCCGACGCACCCGCGCCGGCATGAAGGACCCCAAGCGCCCCGGTGGTTCGTTCATCTTCGCCGGCCCCTCGGGTGTGGGTAAGACCTGGCTCTCCAAGACGCTCGCCGAGTTCCTCTTCGGGGACGAGGACGCGCTGATCCAGCTCGACATGTCGGAGTTCGGCGAGAAGCACACCGTCTCGCGGCTCTTCGGCTCGCCCCCGGGCTACGTGGGCTACGAGGAGGGCGGTCAGCTCACCGAGAAGGTGCGGCGCAAGCCGTTCTCGGTGGTGCTTTTCGACGAGGTCGAGAAGGCGCACCCGGACATCTTCAACAGCCTGCTGCAGATCCTCGAGGAGGGTCGCCTCACCGACAGCCAGGGCCGGGTGGTCGACTTCAAGAACACCGTCATCATCATGACCACCAACCTCGGCACGCGTGACATCGCCAAGGGCCTGAACCTGGGCTTCCAGCAGACCGGCGACGCCAGCTCCTACGACCGGATGAAGAGCAAGGTCTCCGAGGAGCTCAAGCAGCACTTCCGGCCCGAGTTCCTCAACCGTGTCGACGAGATCATCGTCTTCCCGCCGCTGACCCAGGAGCAGATCGTCTCCATGGTCGACAACATGATCGCGGCCGTCGAGCTGCGGCTGCGCGACCGCGACATGGCGCTCGAGCTGACCCAGCCGGCCAAGAACCTGTTGGCCGAGCGGGGCTTCGACCCCGTGCTCGGTGCGCGGCCCCTGCGCCGCACGGTGCAGCGCGAGATCGAGGACGTGATGGCCGAGAAGATGCTCTTCGGCGAGATCGGTCCCGGTCAGCTGGTGCTGGTCGACGTCGAGGGTGAGGGCCCCACGGCCACGTTCACCTTCAAGGGCCAGAAGGTCGGCGCCCTGCCCGACCTGCCGCCCTTCGAGACCGCCGACCTCGGCGGCGGCGACGCCTCCGAGGAGACCGACGGCCCGCGGGACGTTCCCAAGACCGGCGGCACCGACGCCGGTGGCGCCGAGGCCGGTGGCACCGGCACCGTCGCCGGCTGAGGCTCGCCCCACCGCTCCACCTCCCGACCCCCGTCGCCCTCGTGGTGGCGGGGGTCGGGTGCGTCTGGGGAGGTGCGGGGTGGCCTGGGGGGCGATCCCACGTCCACGTGGGATCGCGGAACAGGGGGGCCGGAATCCTGGCCCGCCGGTTCCGCGAAAGGCCCTCCGGTCGGTCACTCCTGAGGCCGGTGGGGCGCGTGGGATCCACGCGCGACCGGCGGGTGATGCCCGCCTCGCCCGCCCCGCCGGCGCGCCGACCCATCCCCTAGGGTCCTGCGCATGCTGTTCACGGCGAGCACGGTCAAGGACTCACCGGCGGGGCTGACGGAGTTCGTGACCCGCAACCTGGCCGGCGGCGTCGACCACTGCCTGCTCTTCGTCGACGACGCCGACCCGGCGGTCCTCGAGACCTTCGCCAGCCACCCGCACGTGACGGCGGTGCCCACGGGGCCGGCGTGGTGGCACGGCAAGCGCCCCAAGCAGCTCAACGTGCGCCAGCGCATCAACGCCAACGTGGCGCGCGCCCTGGCGGCGCCCCTGGCCGGCGCCGACTGGATCTTCCACATCGACGGCGACGAGGCCCTCGTGCTCGACCGGGGCGTCGTCGACGCGCTGCCCCCCGAGATCGAGGTCGTGCGCGCCGCGCCGCTGGAGGCCGTGAGCCGGGTGAAGTGGCCCGGTCGCAAGGTCACCCACTTCAAGCGGATGCTCGAGCACGAGGAGCTCACCCTGCTGCAGGTGCTGGGTCTGATCGAGGAGCCGCTCAACGGGCACTACTTCCACGGTCACTGCGAGGGCAAGTGCGGGATGCGGCCCACGCTGCGGCGCTGGCACGCGCTGCACGACGTGCACGACCACGAGCAGGAGCTCGTGCCCGCCGGCGACGACGGCAAGGGCGACTGGGCGCGGCTGCTGCACTACGAGTCGTGGTCGGGGGAGGAGTTCGTGCGCAAGTGGATGAACATCCTCGCCTCGGGCTCGAAGGTGAGCTTCCGCCCGGTGCGCGAGCCCACCGCCGTCGCGCTGCGCGCCCTGCTGGCGCGCGACCTGCCCGAGAAGAAGCTGCGCGCCTACCTGATGCGCATCTTCGAGCGCACCACCGCCGACGACTTCGAGACCCTGCTGGAACTCGGCCTCCTCGAGCAGGTCGACCCGCTCGCGGGCACCCACCGTCCCGAGCCGCTCGGAGCGGAGCGCTCACGCCAGCTGACGGCGCTGCTCGCCGGTGTCGCTCCCGAGAACAAGTGGCACTTCCACACCGGGCGCAGCGCCGTCGAGATGCTGGAGTCGCTGCAGGCGACGGCGTCGCGCGTCGAGCAGGCGGGGGAGGCGGCCCTGGTCGCGCGGGCACGCGAGGTCTGGACGCTGCCGCAGGCCGTGCTCGACGACGTCACGGCCCGCCAGCAGCCGGCCGGTCAGGCCGGTCAGGCGGGTCAGGGCAGCGCGTAGCCGCTCGGTCCGGCCACCACGAGCAGCCCGTCGTCCACGAGCGCCGCCAGGCACCGCTCGCGCTGCACCGGCTCGGGCCACACCTGCTCGAAGGCGCTCACGTGCACCGGGCCGTGCGCGTCGCGCGCGACCGCCATCAGGCGGCCCCGGCACTGCCGGTCGGTGCCCGCCCACGCCTGCCCGCGGCGTGGCGGCCCGGTGTAGGCGGGGCGCCCCGCGGCCTGCCAGGCGCACAGGTCGGCCACGGGGCAGCGCTCGCAGTCGGGCCGGGCGGCGGTGCACACCAGGGCGCCCAGCTCCATGACGGCCACCGCCCAGGTCGCGGCGGTCGGCTCGTCGTCCGGCAGCAGCGCCGTGGCCAGGTCGCGCTCGGCCCGGGTGACCGACGGCGGCGGCAGCTCGGTGCCGCCCACGGCACGGGCGAACACCCGGCGCACGTTGGTGTCCAGCACCACGTGACGGCGTCCGAACGCGAAGCTGGCGATGGCCGCCGCGGTGTAGTCGCCGACCCCGGGCAGGGCGATCAGGTCGTCGTAGTCGGCCGGCACCTGGCCCTCGTGACGCTCGACGACGGCAGCCGCTGCCGCGTGCAGCCGCAGGGCGCGCCGGGGGTAGCCCAGCCGTCCCCACGCGCGCACCGCCTCGCCGCTGGGTTCGGCGGCCAGGTGGCCCGGCGTCGGCCAGCGTTCGAGCCACGCGGCGTGCACGGGCAGCACGCGGGCCACCGGCGTCTGCTGCAGCATGAACTCCGAGACCATGACCGACCAGGGGCTCGCGCTCGGGTCGCGCCACGGCAGCTCGCGCGCGTGGTCGGCGTACCAGTCGAGCACCCGCGCGTGCAGCACGTCGGGCGGCGGCGTGGGCGAGGTCGACGGGGGCTCCACGGCCCCGATTCTGCGGGAGGTGGGACCTCCCCGGTGTGGCACCCCCACCCGGGCCGCGCGAATCGTTAGCGTGCGAGGCATGCCCGCGACGCCCCCCACGACCCGCGGACCGCTGCCGCCGGGCGTGTACTGGCGCCGCCGGCTGTTCGTGCTCGGCCTGGCGTGCTCGCTGGTGGTGCTGATCGGGGGGCTGCTGCGCGGCGGCAGCGACGGCGCCTCGGAGGACCGCGGCGTCGAGGCCGTGCAGTCCGCGGCCGAGCCCAGCGACCTCCCCAGCGAGGGCCCCACCGACGACCTGGCCGACCCGGACCAGTCCGCAGGCCTCGGCGCCACCTCCGTGCCGACGCCCACGCCGACCCCGCTGGCCCAGCCCGAGGGCGCCTGCGAGCCCGTCGACGTCGCCGTCACCCCCGTGGTGGAGGAGGCCGTGGCCGGCCGCGACGTGACCGTCGTCCTGGAGCTTCGCAGCATCGAGAGCGCGGCCTGCACCTACGAGATCTCACCGGCCCACGTGGCGGTGACCATCACCTCCGGCGCCGACCCGATCTGGTCCAGCCGCGACTGCCCGCGCGTGCTGCCCACCCAGTCCGCGGTGCTGCGCCCCGAGGAGCCGGTCCGCGTCGGTGTGGTCTGGAACGCCCGCCGCTCCAACCTCGGCTGCCCGGGCCGCTCGTCCTACGCTCTCGACGGCTTCTACCACGTGCAGGCCGCCGCGCTGGGCGGTGAGCCCCAGGACGTGCAGTTCGAGCTGGAGCTGCCCCGCCCCGACGTCGTCACCCCCACCCCGACGCCCACCCAGAAGCCCCAGCCCTCGGGCAAGCCGAGTGGCAAGCCCACCGGCGGTGCGAGCGGCGAGCCGAGCAACGAGCCCTCCGACCGGCCCTCGGGCAAGCCCGCCGGCAAGCCGAGCGGCAAGCCCTCGGGCAGGCCCACCGGCGCCGTCGAGCCCGGCGACCCCGCCTGACCCGACCCGGCGCGACCACGCACGGGTGGGACGCCGACCCGGCCTGAGTGCGCACGGGTGGGACGCCGACCCGGCGCGAGTGCGCACGGGTGGGACGCCGACCCGGCCTGAGTGCGCACGGGTGGGACGCCGACCCGGCGTGACTGCGCACGGCTGGGACGCCGACCCGGCGCGACTGCGCACGGGTGAGACGCCGACCCGGCCCGAGTGCGCACGGGTGGGACGCCGACCCGGCCTGAGTGCGCACGGGTCGAGCACCGAGCCGGCGCACTGCGAGCCGGGTCGGCGAGGCGTCAGACGTAGCGCTCGAGGATCGTCGACTCGGCCAGGCGGGTGAGGCCCTCGCGGACGCTGCGGGCACGCAGCTCGCCGACGCCGTCGACGGCCTGCAGGTCGTCGACGCCCGCCGAGAGCAGCTTCTGCATGGTGCCGAAGTGCTCCACGAGGCGCTCGACGACGGGCGCGGGCAGGCGCTGGACCTTCGCGAGCAGGCGGAAGCCGCGGGGGGTGACGGCGCCGTCGAGGTGCTCGCCGGTGCCGATGCCGAGCGCGCGGGCGGCCGCGGCGGGGTCGACGAGCTCGGTGGGGGACAGGGCCTCGAGGCGGGCGAGCAGCTGCTCGGGCGACTTGTTGCGCCGCCCGGCGGGCACGTAGTCGCGGATCACGAGCTCGCGCTCGGCGTCGACGCCGGTGATCAGCTCCTCGAGCTGCAGGGAGAGCAGCCGCCCGTCGCTGCCGAGCTGGAGGACGTAGTCCTCGATCTCGCTGGCGATCCGGGTGACCATCTCCAGTCGCTGGGCGACGACGGCGACGTCGCGCACGGTGACCAGGTCCTCGATCTCGAGGGCCGAGAGGGTGGCCGAGACCTCGTCGAGGCGCTGCTTGTAGCGCTCGAGCGTGGCCAGCGCCTGGTTGGCGCGGGAGAGGATCTGCGCGGAGTCCTCGAGCACGTGGCGGGTGTCGCCCACGTAGGCCGCGATGATCTGCATGGACTGCGAGACCGAGATGACCGGGAAGCCGGTCTGCTTGGCGACGCGGTCGGCGGTGCGGTGCCGGGTGCCGGTCTCCTCGGAGGGGATGGTGTGGTCGGGCATCAGGTGCACCGCGGCGCGCAGGATCCGGCTGAGGCTGGAGTCGACGATGATCGCGCCGTCCATCTTGGCCAGCTCGCGCAGCCCGGTGGCGGTGAACGGCACGTCGAGGGTGAAGCCGCCGGTGGAGATGGACTCCACGGTCTTGTCGTGGCCGAAGACGATCAGGGCGCCGGTGCGACCCCGCAGGATGCGCTCGAGCCCGTCACGCACGTGGGTGCCGGGCGCGATCAGGGCGAGGGTCTCGCGCAGGCGCAGGGCCTCGTCGGTGCGCTCGGCGGCGGCCACCTGTGTCTCCCTCTGCCGGCGACGCCGGCGGTCCTGGTCTGAGTTGGATGCTGGCGCACCGGATCGAATCGGCGCGCCACGCGCAGTCTAGGTGACGGCGCCGCCACCGCGCGGCTCTCAGCGCTCCTCGGAACGCGGGACGTCGACGACCTCGAGCGCGTGCTTGGTGCGGGCCACCAGGTGCAGCACCCGCAACGCACCCACGACGTCGGGCACCTCGACCACGCGCATGCCCTCGACGGTGCGGTCCGCACGGGCGGGCCGCGCACCCTGCGCCGAGCCCGGTGGTGCGGGGACGACGGCCATCTGGAAGCCGAGCCGGGCTGCCTCGGCCAACCGCTGGGGCAGGTCGCGCACCCGGCGCAGCTCGCCGGCCAGGCCGATCTCGCCCATCGCGACGACGCCGGCCGGCGGCGGGCTGACGAAGGTCGCCGAGGCCAGGGCGATGGCGACCGGGAGGTCGCTGGCGGGGTCGGAGAGGCGGGCGCCGCCCACGGTGGAGGCGAAGACGTCGTGGGAGGCCAGCCGGATGCCGACGTGCTGCTGCAGCACCGCCAGCACCATCGCGATGCGCGAGGAGTCCAGGCCCGAGGTGGTGCGGCGGGGCCGCTCGAGCGCGGAGGGGGTGACCAGCGCCTGCACCTCGGCGAGCAGCGGCCGCCGGCCCTCCATGGTGACGGCGACGCAGGTGCCGGCGACGCGGCCGTGGTGGTGCTCGACGAACAGGCCGGTGGGGTCGGCCACGGCGGTGATGCCCTCGGCGGAGAGGTCGAAGCAGCCCACCTCGTCGACCGGGCCGAAGCGGTTCTTGACCGCGCGCACCATCCGGAACCGGGAGTTGCGGTCGCCCTCGAAGTGGAGCACGACGTCGACGAGGTGCTCGAGCACCCGGGGGCCGGCGATCGAGCCGTCCTTGGTGACGTGGCCGACCAGCACGGTGGTGATGTTGCGGGTCTTGGCCACCCGCACCAGTGCGGCGGCGACCTCCTTGACCTGCGTGACGCCGCCCGGGACGCCGTCGACGCCGGCGGCCGCGATGGTCTGCACCGAGTCGACCACCAGCAGGGAGGGGCGCACCTCCTCGATGTGGGTGAGCACCGCGCCGAGGTCGGTCTCGGCGGCGAGGAAGAGCTCCTCGTGCACACCGTTGGTGCGGTCGGCGCGCAGCCGGACCTGGCTGGCGGACTCCTCGCCGGTGACGTAGAGCGTGCGGGCCCGCGCGCCGCCGGTGCCGGCGGTGCGGGCCGCGACCTCGAGCAGCAGGGTGCTCTTGCCGACGCCGGGGTCGCCGGCCAGCAGGATGGCGGCGCCGGGCACCAGACCGCCCCCGAGCACCCGGTCGAGCTCGGCGACGCCACAGCTGCGGAAGGCCGAGGCCTCGACCGAGACCTGGCCGATCGGCACGGCCGGCGTGGTGACGGGCGCCGCGCTGGTGCGGCCCTGGGGGGCGGCGGTCTCGGCGATGGACCCCCACGCCTGGCACTCCCCACAGCGGCCGACCCACTTGCCGGTCTGCCAGCCGCACTCCGAGCAGCGGTAGGCGGGCCGCGGGGCGCGGGCGGTCTTGCTGGTGGTGGCCATGGGTCGCAACCTAGACGGCGCCACCGACAGCCCTCCCGACCAGGGCGTGCACCGGATGCGTGTCGGTTATCCTGCGCCTCTTGGAACGATCCAGGGCGAGTGCGGAGGAGGCGAGGAGCGTGGCGAAGCTGCCGACGGGGGCGCCGACGCTCGCCGACGTCGCCGAGCGCGCCGGGGTCTCGCGTCAGACCGTCTCCAACGCCGTGAACAACCCCGACCTGCTGCGCCCCGACACGCTCGCGCGCGTGCAGGACGCCATCGAGGACCTCGGCTACGTGCCCAACCGGGCCGCGCGCAACCTGCGCACCCGGGCCTCGCACCTGGTGGGCCTGCGGATGAACCCCGCCCAGGAGTTCACCGCCAACGCCGCGATGGACCGCTTCACCCACTCCCTGGTCGAGACCTCGCGCGAGGCCGGCTACCACGTGCTGCTGTTCTCGGGGGAGCCGCAGGACCCGGTCGCGGGCTACGACGACCTGCTGCGCTCCACCGCGGTCGATGCGTTCGTCGTCACCGACACCTACCTGGGCAACCCGCAGGCCGCCTGGTTGCGGGAGCGGCGGGCCACGTTCGTGGCGTTCGGACGACCCTGGGACGACCCGGGCGCCACCCACCCCTGGGTCGACGTCGACGGCGCCGCGGGCACCGAGATCGCCACCCGGCACCTGATCGAGCGCGGGCACGACCGGATCGCCTGGATCGGGTGGCGCAAGGACTCCTGGATCGGCGAGGACCGCCGCGCCGGCTGGAGCCGCACGCTCAAGGCGCACGGCCTCTCCACCACCGGCATGGCCTCGCGGGTCGAGGACACCGTGCACAGCGGCCGCGAGGCCAGCGCCGTGCTGCTCGACGAGGCCCGCCCCTCCGCCTTCGTGTGCGCCTCCGACACGCTGGCCATGGGAGTGCTGCACACCCTGGCCGAGCGCGGGCTGCACCCGGGGCGCGACATCGCGGTGGTGGGCTTCGACGACTCCCAGGTGGCCCAGGTGGTGCAGCCGGGGCTCACCTCGGTGCGCCAGCCGCTCGAGCTGGTCGCCGTCGAGGTGGTCAAGGCGCTCGAGGGTCTGCTCGGCGCCCCGCCGGTCACGAACGAGGGCGTGATGCTCACCCCGACCCTGGCGGTCCGCGGCTCCAGCTGAGGGTCGCGAGCTCAGCCGAAGGTCCGGCTCCACACGTTGACGGCGTAGTCGACCTCGAGACCGGTGTGGTGGCGCAGGGCCTCCTCGGCGGCCGCGGGTGGGAGCTCGATGCGCACGACCGCCTCCAGGTCCGCGCGGGAGGTGAACCGCCAGCCCATGTCGACGGCGGTGCGGGTCCAGCCGCGCGAGGCCCAGAACCGCTCGACCTCCGACGGCGGGGGCAGGTGCGGGAAGCCGCGGCGGAACCAGGCGCCGAAGGTGGAGCGCGCGGGGTCGTTGTCGACGACGAGCGCGGTGCCACCGCGCCGCAGCACCCGGGCGAGCTCGGGCAGCCCGGGCTCGCATCCGGGGCCGAAGAAGTAGGCCCAGCGGGCGTGGACGACGTCGACGCTGCCGTCGGCCAGGGGCACCTCCTGCGCGGTGCCGGGCA
Source organism: Nocardioides nanhaiensis (assembly GCF_039542785.1). Taxonomy (NCBI): domain Bacteria; kingdom Bacillati; phylum Actinomycetota; class Actinomycetes; order Propionibacteriales; family Nocardioidaceae; genus Nocardioides; species Nocardioides nanhaiensis. The sequence continues at coordinate 621,670 of NZ_BAABIM010000002.1, read as the reverse complement.
GCACCCGCACGTGGTCGAGCCCGCGGGTGCGACGGCGGGCCAGCGCCACCAGGTCGGGGTGCGGCTCGACGCCGACGACCTCGCGCGCCGTCGCCGCGAACAGCGGCAGGTGGTAGCCGGTGCCGCAGCCGAGGTCGAGCACGCGGGCGTCGTCCCACGCAGCCGCACCGGGGACGACGTCGCGCAATGCCTGCCACAGCCGACCGTCGGGGTCGGCGGCGCGGTTCTCGCGCTCGTAGACCTCGGGCGTGCGCCAGATGTTGGGGCTGGCGACGGCCCCGCGCACGGGGGTCACGCCGGCACCACGGGACACCCCGGACACCCCGGGAGGGTCAGAGCCGCACGAGGCCCGCGGGGGTCTGCACCTGGATGGCGAGCACGCCGGGGGTGCCGTGCGGGGCGACCCACTCGACCTTGACGTCCTCGAGCGGCGCCTCCACGGGCGCGCCCAGCCACTCGCTGACCCGCTGCGGGTCGCCGGCGATCTCGAGGCAGGCCAGGGTGAAGGAGTCGTCGGCGCCGGCGGAGGGGTGCAGCTCCAGCGGGCTCTCCCACTCCACGAAGAAGGGCAGCTGCGGGTCGGAGATCAGGCCGTTGACGCCGATCTGCTTCCAGCGCAGCTCGGTGCCGTCGGGGCGGTGCCGGTTGCCCGCGACGGCGGCGCGCCCCAGGCGGGCCTCCACCGGCGCGATGTCGCCCACGGCGACGACCCAGCCGAGCCAGCCGCCACCGGCGAGCGAGCGCGCCTTGACGGCCTGGCCGAAGGGCGCCTTGTCGGAGGCGGGGTGGTCGAGCGCCTCCACGACCTCGAGGTAGGTGGTGCCGCCGAGCGGCAGGATCATGTTGCGGGTGCCGAAGCGCGGGTGCACGCCGCCGTCGAGGAACGAGGCGCCCAGGAGACCCCCGATGCGCTCCGCGGTGCTGGCGAGGCCGTCGGGGCCGGCGGCGAAGGAGAGGTGGTCCAGGCGCATGTCGACATTCTCAGCATGCGCTCAGCGGACGCCGACGGCGGGGTCGTTTCTCTCGACGTCGAGACAGTCGGGGCCGCCGCGCAGCCCCGTCCAGCACGGGCTCAGCGCCGGTGGCGCCCGTCCTGACGACGCCCGAGGTCCCACAGCAGGCTGGCCAGCAGCAGACACGCGAGCCAGGCGACCAGGACGGCGACGTCGCCGCGGTGGAAGCCCTGGGTGGAGGAGACCGTCCACACGGTGTCGCCGGCCCAGCTCTCGTCACCGAGCAGCAGGTAGAGAGTGGTGGCGCTGGCCCCCACGGCGAGCACCACCGCGATCGCGCGGAGCACCGCTGCAGGCTAGGTCACCTCGGTCGCGCGCCACGCGACTTTTCCTGAGTCGGGACCGTAACGAAATAACGGCGGCGCAGGGTCAGCGCGGGTCGGCGGGGTGCAGCGCGAGCGCGGAGCGGGAGCGCAGGTGCGCCTCGCAGTGGCGGACCAGCTCGTCGTAGGCCGCGCGGCCCATCAGCGCCACCAGCTCGGGCTCGTGGGTCACGTAGACCGGCTCGGGGGCCACGTGCGCCTCGGTGTTGCCCGAGCAGTACCAGTCCAGGTCGTGCCCGCCGGGGCCCCAGCCGCGCCGGTCGTACTCGCCGATCGTCACCTCGGTGTAGCCGGTGCCGTCGGCGCGCTCGACGGTGCGGAAGGTGCGCCGCATCGGCAGCTGCCAGCACACGTCGGGCTTGGTCTCCAACGGGTTGCGGCCCTGCCGCAGCGCCAGCCCGTGCAGCGCGCAGCCGGCGCCGCCGGGGTGGTCGGCGCGGTTGTGGAACACGCACCCGCTCTGGCCGTCGACCTCGATGGCCAGCGTCTTGCGCTCGCCGTCGGCGTCGGTGTCGACCCAGTCCCGCTTGCGCACCCGCGGGTCGCGCCGGTCGGCCCAGGCCTTGCGGGTGACGCCCTCGATCTCGCCGTTGGCGGGGTGGAACTGCCACTGCTCGGGCGTCAGCTCGGCCACGAAGCCGGCGACGCGCTGCTCGTCGTCCTTGTCGGCGAAGTGCGCCCCGAGGGTGCAGCAGCCGGTGTCGGGGGAGTCGGCGTCGATGCCGCAGCAGCCCTGGCCGAAGATGCACATGTAGGACGACGTCAGCCAGGTGAGGTCGCAGCGCATCACCTCGGTGTCGTCGGCGGGGTTCGCGAACTCGACGAACGCGCGGGGGAACACCAGGTCGACCTCGGGCACGCGTCCACCCTACGGTCCACGGACGGCCGGTCGCGCACGAGCGGGCAGGCGGCGCGGAGTACGTTGGGTGCATGCGGCTGGGCGTGCTCGACATCGGCTCCAACACCGGGCACCTGCTCGTCGTCGACGCGCACGACGGTGCCGCGCCGCTGCCCGCCTTCTCGCACAAGCAGCCGCTGCGGCTGGCCGAGCACCTCGACGCCGGGGGTCGCGTGAGCGCCAGCGGCGTCGAGGCGCTGACGGCGTTCGTGGCCGAGGCCCTGGTGGTGGCCGAGGACAAGGGGTGCGAGGAGATGCTCGGCTTCGCCACCTCGGCGGTGCGCGACGCCGGCAACTCCGAGGAGGTGCTGGCCCACGTGCGCGAGCACACCGGCGCCGAGATCGCGGTGCTCTCCGGCGAGGACGAGGCGCGGCTGACCTTCCTGGCCGTGCGCCGCTGGTTCGGCTGGTCGGCGGGCCGCCTGGCGGTCTTCGACATCGGTGGCGGCTCGCTCGAGATCGCCGGCGGCGGCGACGAGCGCCCCGACGTCGCCTGGTCGCTGCCGCTGGGTGCCGCCCGGCTGGCGCGGGCGCACTTCGCCGAGGGCAGTGCCGAGGGACCCGACGACGAGCTGCTGCGCCAGGTGCGCAAGCAGATCCGCACCGAGATCGCCCGCGACGCCGGCAACCTGCTGCGCGCCGGCGCGCCGCACCGCGCCGCCGCCACCTCGAAGACCTTCCGCTCGCTGGCCCGCATCTGCGGTGCCGCCCCCTCCGGCGACGGCCCGCTGGTGCCGCGCGCGCTCTCGCTGGCCGAGCTGCGCGGGTGGATCCCGAAGCTGGCGGCGATGAGCGCCGAGGAGCTGGCCGAGCTGCCGGGCGTCAGCCCCAGTCGCACCCACCAGATCCTGCCCGGTGCCCTGGTGGCCGAGGGCTGCATGGACATCTTCGGCATCGAGGAGCTCGAGATCTGCCCGTGGGCGCTGCGCGAGGGCGTCATCCTCGAGCGCATCGACCGGCTCGGCATGTTCGACGGGGTCTGAGGGGCACGACGCCATGACGACCCCAGCGCGGCCGCGGATCGGCCTGTCCACCTCCTCGGTGTTCCCCGAGAGCACCGCTCACGCCTTCTCGTGGGCGGCGGCGCTGGGCTACGACGCCGTCGAGGTGATGGTGGGCATCGACGCGCTCTCCCAGCAGACCAGCGCCGTGCAGCAGCTCTCCGAGCACCACGGCGTGCCGATCAGCGCGGTCCACGCGCCGTGCCTGCTGTTCACGCAACGGGTCTGGGGCACCGAGCCGTGGGGCAAGCTGGAGCGCTCGGCCCAGATGGCGCAGGAGGTCGGCGCCGAGGTCGTCGTCGTGCACCCGCCGTTCCGCTGGCAGCGCGACTACGCCCGCGACTTCGTCAACGGGATCGCTGCTCTCGAGAACTCCACCGGCATCGCCTTCGCGGTCGAGAACATGTATCCCTGGAAGGCCTCCGCCAAGCGCGGCCTGCCGATGTACCTGCCGGGCTGGGACCCCTCGGAGGAGCCCTACGCCAACACCACCGTCGACCTCTCGCACGCCGCCATCGCCGGCGACGACGTCGTCGAGATGGCCAAGCGGCTGGGCCCGCGGCTGCGCCACGTGCACCTCACCGACGGCAGCGGGTCGGCCAAGGACGAGCACCTGGTGCCGGGTCGGGGCGCCATGGACGCCGCCGGGTTCCTGCGGCACCTGGCGCAGGTGGGCTTCGCCGGCGAGGTGGTGCTCGAGATCAACACCCGCCGCTGCTCCACGGTCGAGGAGCGCGCCGAGGACCTGCGCGAGTCGCTGGCCTTCGCCCGCACCCACCTGGGGCTCGACGACGCCCCCGCCGACCAGCCAGCCGCCGGCGCCGACGGGACCACGACGTAGCCTCGGGCCCATGGGACTGCTGCGCCAACCGCTGCTGCTGCTGGCTCGCAGCGGCGCCGTCAAGAGGCTCGTGACCACGCTGCCCGTGAGCGCGGGGGTCGTGGCCGGCTACGTGCCCGGCGAGGACGACGACGCCGCGGTCGGCGCGACGGCGGGCCTGGTCGACGACGGCCTCAAGGTCACCCTCGACTTCCTCGGCGAGGACACCCTCGACGCCGCCCAGGCCACCGCGACGGTCGAGGCGTACACCGGCCTGCTGCACGCGCTGGCGGCGCGCGGGCTGGCCCGGCACGCCGAGGTCTCGGTGAAGCTGACGGCGATCGGCCTGGCGCTGCCCGACCACGGCCCGGCCGTCGCGCTCGAGAACGCGCGCGTCATCTGCCGCGCCGCCCGCAACGCCGGCACCACGGTGACCCTCGACATGGAGGACCACACCACCACCGACAAGACGCTCGCGATCCTGCGCGACCTGCGCAAGGACTTCCCCGAGACCGGCGCGGTGCTGCAGGCCTACCTGCGCCGCACCGAGGCCGACTGCCGCGCGCTGGCCTACGAGGGCTCCCGGGTGCGCCTGTGCAAGGGCGCCTACCACGAGCCCGAGAGCGTCGCGTTCACCGAGCGGATCGAGGTGGACAAGTCCTTCGTGCGGTGCCTGAAGGTGCTGCTGGCCGGCCAGGGCTACCCGATGGTGGCCACGCACGACCCGCGGATGGTCGAGATCGCCGCCTCGCTGGCCAGCCGGTACGGCCGTCCGCCGGGCTCCTACGAGTTCCAGATGCTCTACGGCATCCGGCCCGAGGAGCAGAAGCGCCTGGCCGCGGCCGGCGAGACCGTGCGGGTCTACGTGCCCTACGGCCAGGAGTGGTACGGCTACCTGATGCGGCGCCTCGCCGAACGCCCCCAGAACCTGACATTCTTCCTGCGGTCGCTCGTCTCCAAGAAGTAGGTGCACATGTCCGAGTCCCGTACCGCCGTGATCGGCGCCGGCGTCATGGGCGAGGCCCTGCTCTCGGGGCTCGTGCGCGCCGGTCGCCGCGTCGACCGGCTGCTGGTCGGCGAGAAGCGGCCCGATCGCGCCCGCGAGCTCGAGGAGCGCTACGGCGTCGCCGTCGTCGGCAACCTCGAGGCGGCGAGCGCGAGCACGGTGGCGCTCGTGGTCAAGCCGCAGGACATGGAGGACGTGCTCGCCGAGATCGCGCCCTCCCTGCACGAGGGGCAGCTGCTGGTCTCGCTGGCCGCCGGCATCACCACCGGGTTCATCGAGGCGCGGGTGCCGGCCGGCGTCGCCGTCGTCCGGGTCATGCCCAACACCCCGGCGCTGGTCGACGAGGGCATGTCGGCCATCTCGCCCGGCTCGCACTGCAGCGAGCAGCACCTGGCCGAGGTCGAGGCGCTGATGGCGTCGGTGGGCCGGGTCGTGCGCATCCCCGAGCGCCAGCAGGACGCCGTCACCGCCATCTCCGGCTCCGGGCCCGCCTACATCTTCTTCGTGGTGGAGTCGATGATCGAGGCCGGCGTGCACCTGGGGCTGCCGCGCACCACCGCCACCGACCTGGTGATCCAGACGCTGGTGGGCTCGGGCCGGATGCTGCAGGAGACCGGCACCCACCCGACCGTGCTGCGCGAGCAGGTCACCTCGCCCGGCGGGACGACGGCGAGCGCCCTGCGCGAGCTGGAGATCCACAAGGTGCGGGCGGCGTTCCTGGCCGCCATGGAGGCCGCGCGCGACCGCTCGCGCGAGCTGGCCTCCGGCTCCTGAGGGCGCGAGCATGCCGGAGGCGGGTCTGCCGTGGCGCTGGGGCGCCACCGACGAGGAGCACGCCCGCGCCTACCCGGCCGACGCGCTGCTGACGGCGCCCGTGGCCCGGATGACGCGCGCGGTCACCGCGGCGGCCCCGCCCGACCTCGCGTGGCGGTGGCTGTGCCAGCTGGCGCTCGCCCCCTACTCCTACGATTGGATCGACAACCGCGGCCGCCGCAGCCCGCGCGCCCTGGTGCCGGGCACCGAGCGGCTCGAGGTGGGCCAGGTGATGGCGACCGTCTTCCGGCTCACCGAGGTCGACGAGGGGCGGGCCTGGACGGCGCGCACCTCGCCGAGCGCCGAGCGCGTGGCCGGGCCGTGGGGCGTCACCTACGCCGTCGAGCCGCTGCCGGCCATCGGCCCCGGCGGGCCGGAGCGGTGCCGCCTGGTGGCGCGGATCGCGGTGCCGAGCCGCACCCGGCTGCAGCGCGCGCGGGCGCTCGCCGTCGCGTGGGGCGACCTGGTGATGATGCGCAAGCAGCTGCTGACGCTGCGCGACCTGGCCGAGCGCGACGCGCGCGACGCCCGGCCCGGTGCGGCGGGGCGGGTAGGTTGAGCGACATGCCGTCCGCCCCGTGCGGTCCGGGCACCCTGGTGTTCGACCCCACCCTCACCGCCTACGACTTCGGCCCCGGCCACCCGATGTCGCCGCTGCGGGTCGACCTGACCATCCGGCTGGCCACCGAGCTCGGCCTCGTCGGCGAGCGCGACGGCGGCCTGCGCGTCGTCGAGGCGCCGATGGCCAGCGAGGAGCTGGTGGCCACGGTGCACGACGCCGCGCTGATCGAGGCGGTGACCCGGATGGGTCACCGGCCCGGCGAGGGCGAGGAGGCCTTCGGGCTGGGCACCGAGGACAACCCCGTCTTCCTGGGCATGCACGAGGCCGCGCGGCACGTCGTCGGCGCCACCCAGGAGGCGATGCGCCTGGTGTGGAGCGGGGAGTCGCAGCACGCCGTCAACGTCTCCGGCGGGCTGCACCACGCGATGGCCGACCGCTCGAGCGGCTTCTGCATCTACAACGACGTGGCGGTCGGCATCCAGTGGCTGCTCGACCAGGGCGCCACCAAGGTGGCCTACGTCGACGTCGACGTGCACCACGGCGACGGCGTGGAGAAGATCTTCTACGACGACCCGCGGGTGCTCACGATCTCGCTGCACGAGACCGGGCAGTTCCTCTTCCCCGGCACCGGCTTCCCCGAGGACACCGGCGGCCCCGCGGCCGAGGGGAGCGCCGTCAACGTGGCGCTGCCGCCGGGCACGGCCGACGCCGGGTGGCTGCGCGCCTTCCACGCCGTCGTGCCCGACCTGGTGCGCGCCTTCGAGCCGCAGGTGCTGGTGACCCAGCACGGCTGCGACTCCCACGCCGACGACCCGCTGGCCCACCTGATGCTCAGCGTCGACGGCCAGCGCGCGGCCTACCTCGCGCTGCACGAGCTGGCCCACGAGGCGGCCGGCGGCCGCTGGGTGGCGCTCGGTGGCGGCGGCTACTCGCTGGTCTCGGTGGTGCCGCGCGCGTGGAGCCACCTGATGGCGGCGGTGGCCGGCCGGCCCCTGGACCCCGCGACGACGACGCCCGAGCGGTGGCGCGCCCACGTGCGCGAGCTGCTCGACCACGAGGCGCCGACGTCGATGACCGACGGTCGCGACGCCGCCTACCGGCCCTTCGAGGAGGGCTACGACCCCGACGTCTGGCTCGACCGGGCGGTGCAGGCCACGCGGCACGCGAGCTTCCCGCTGCTGGGTCTCGACCCGATTCTCTGACGGCTCCAGCAGCGACCAGGCCAGACCAGTCAAGCCGACACGCCGAGTCTCATAAGTTTCTTAGGTCGATCTCTTCCCCACGAGTCACACGAGGCTCTATCCTCACCAGACGCGCTCGTGTGTGGCACCGGCGTCTGACCGGTCGCGTGTGCAGAAAGAGATGGTGTGACCCATGCCCTCCCCCGATTCCGAGCGCCCTGACCTCTCCGAGGCCACGTTCCTCACCATCGCCGAGGTGGCCGCGATGATGCGCGTCTCCAAGATGACCGTGTACCGGCTGGTGCACAACGGCGACCTGCCGGCCCTGCGCGTGGGCCGCTCCTTCCGCGTGCGCGAGAAGGACGTCGACGTCTACCTCCAGCGCAGCTACTTCGACGCCGGCTGAGCCGGCCCGGGCGCGCGGACCCGAGGAGCGTGGCGAGCGTCACGGCCTCGGATTCGTGGGCGACTGGGGCGACGGATAGGCTGTCGTGGTGCCCGGAGCCTCCGTGGCACCCATTCGACCTGTCTATGAAGTTCGGCGAGGTAACCCCGTGGGTTCTGTCATCAAGAAGCGGCGCAAGCGCATGGCCAAGAAGAAGCACCGCAAGCTGCTGAAGAAGACGCGCGTGCAGCGTCGCAAGCTCGGCAAGTAAGTCACGGCTCTCGGGTCGAGGCACGAGCAGACGCGCCGATGAGCAGCCGATGAGCCGCACCGGGACCGGCAAGGTCGTCCTGGTCACCGGGGTCTCGCGCGACCTCGGTCGGCGTTTCGCGCGCCAGCTCGCTGCCGAGCCCGGCATCCGCCGGGTGATCGGCGTCGACGTCGTGCCGCCGCGCGGCGGCGACCTCGGGGACGCCTCCTTCGTGCGGGCCGACATCCGCAACCCGGTGATCGCCAAGATCATCGCCAAGGAGGACGTCGAGGTCGTCGTCCACATGAGCGTCATCGCCACCCCCGGCAGTGCCGGCGGGCGGGGCACGATGAAGGAGCTCAACGTCATCGGGACGATGCAGCTGCTCGCGGCGTGCCAGAAGGCACCCAGCGTGCAGCACCTGGTGGTCAAGTCGACCACCACGGTCTACGGCGCCTCCAGCCGCGACCCGGCGATGTTCACCGAGGACATGGAGCCTCGGCGCGCGCCGCGCAGCGGCTACGCCAAGGACGTCGCCGAGATCGAGGGCTACGTCCGCGGCTTCGCGCGGCGTCGCCCCGACGTGACGGTCACGATGCTGCGCTGCGCCAACGTGATCGGCCCGCACGTGGTCAGCCCGCTCACCTCCTACTTCCGGCTGCCGGTGCTGCCGGTCGTCGCCGGCTTCGACGCGCGTCTGCAGCTGCTGCACGAGACCGACCTGTTCTCCGTGCTCGACCACGCCGTCGCCCACCCGCGCCAGGGCACCTTCAACGTGGCCGGTGACGGCCTGCTGATGCTGAGCCAGGCGGTGCGCCGCATGCGCCGGCCCACGGTGCCGCTGCCCGGCTTCGCCGTCGGCAACCTCGGCTCGCTGCTGCGCTCGGCCCGCGTCGCCGACTTCTCGCCCGAGCAGCTGGCCTTCCTCACCTACGGCCGCGGCGTCGACACCACGCGGATGCGGACCGAGCTGGGCTTCGAGCCGGCGTTCACCACCGAGCAGGCCTTCGCCGACTTCGCCTCGCGTCTCACGCCCACCGGCGGCCGGCTCGAGCGCGCCGTGGGCGCGCTCGCCGAGCAGCTCCCCAGCGCCCGTGGCGGTCAGGTCGACACCCCCGCCGACGGTGCGCACGACCCCGACGCCGGCGCACGGCCCCCCGGGCTCGTCGCCGTCCCCGACCAGGAGGCCGGCCGTGGCTGACGCCGAGATCATCCCCATCGGCACCCGGGGCCGCCCCGGCCGTGGCGCCGGCAACAAGCCGTCCTCGGCCGCGCGCAACCTCGCCCCGAAGGGCAACCGCCCGGCACCCTCCCACGAGGCAGCCACGCAGTCGGTCGACGACGAGCAGGCCCCCGCGGCCGCCACCGAGCCAGCCACCGAGGCAGCCCCCGATCAGGTCGTCGAGCCTGCCGTGCCCGCCGCCGAGGCCACCCAGTCCGCCACCCAGTCCGCGTCGACCGACGCTGCCGCCGCCGAGCGCGAGCCCGCCAGCACCCGCGAGCGCCACCCGCTGGCCGGCATCCCGGTCTCCGACTGGCTCGCCTCGTTCCAGTCGGCGTCCAAGGAGCTCTTCGGCGACCAGTGGGAGCCGCGCCTGGCGGCCTTCCTGGCCTTCCTGCGGCGCCGGCTCACCGGCGAGTACGTGATCGACGAGTACGGCTTCGACGCCGAGCTCACCCAGCGCTTCCTGATGGCGGCCCTGCGCCCGATCGCGCAGAAGTGGTTCCGCATCGAGGTGCGCGGGCTGGAGAACATCCCCGCCGACGGCGGCGCGCTCGTGGTCTCCAACCACTCCGGCACGATCCCGGTCGACGGCCTGATGACGATGGTCTCGGTGCACGACCACACCGGCCGGTTCCTGCGCCCGCTCGGCGCCGACCTGGTGTTCTCGATGCCGGTGGTCAGCAGCCTGGCCCGCAAGGGCGGCGCCACCCTGGCCTGCAACGAGGACGCCGAGCGGATGCTGCGCGGTGGCGAGCTGGTCGGCGTGTGGCCCGAGGGTTTCAAGGGCATCGGCAAGTCCTACTCCGAGCGCTACAAGCTGCAACGCTTCGGCCGCGGCGGCTTCGTGGCCGCCGCCCTGCGCACCGGCGTGCCGATCGTGCCGCTCGCCGTCGTCGGTGCCGAGGAGATCTACCCCCTCGTCGGCAACATCCCCTCCCTGGCGCGGCTGCTCGGCCTGCCCTACATCCCGATCACGCCGTTCTTCCCGCTGCTCGGCCCGCTCGGGCTGGTGCCGCTGCCGTCGAAGTGGATGCTCGAGTTCGGCGAGCCGATCCGCACCGACGAGTACGAGGAGGGCGCGGCCGACGACCCGATGCTCGTCTTCGACGTCACCGACCAGGTGCGCGAGACGATCCAGCAGACGCTCTACACGCTGCTGATGCAGCGCCAGTCCGTCTTCCGCTGACAACCGCCCCGGGCGTCGCGCGCGATCGGGGGAGGGTGCCGGTGCGACGCCGGTTGCGGAGGAGCAGGTAGGGCGGGCGGTGCTACTGGCCGGGGCCGAGCAGCCCGCCGAGCAGGTTGCCGACGCCGTCGGTGGTCTCCTCGAGCACCCTGCCGATGCCGCCGGTGGGCGAGGAGTCGCCCCGCCCGCCGCGCAGGCCGTCGGTGAGGTCCTTGATCGGGTTGCGCACCTCGGGCTCGGACGGCGCCTTGGGCGGGTCGACCTCGACCGGCACCTGCGCGGTCTGGGTGGGTGCGGGGACGGGAGGAGCGGCCTCGGGCTGCTGCGGACGGCGGGGCCGGTCCCGCTCGGGGGCGGGCTCGGGACGGGGAGCGGCGGACGGCACGGGGTCGATGGCCTCGCCGAGCTGGCCGAGGACGTCGTCGATGGGTGCCGCGGCGACGGCGGGCACCTCGGTGAGGCCCGGACCGCAGCCGGGGCACAGCACGGCCGCGCGCTCGTCGATGCCGGTCAGCACGCTGGCCGCGGTGAGCAGGGCGCCGCGGGCGGACTCGGGGACGACGTCCTCGAGACCGCGCAGGCGCTCCATGCTGCTGGCGGTGAAGTCGCGCAGCCGGGCCACGGAGGCCTCGTCGCCGTCGCTCTCGTAGCTGTCGATGGCCAGGTCGGAGGCGGTGGTGGCCTGCTCGGCGAAGAGCGCGAGGGTCTCGGCGACCACCTCGGTGTCCTCGGCCCGGCCCGCACCGGCCAGCTCCTCCACCTCGGCCAGGCGCACGTCGGCGTGGTCGAGCAGGTTGCTGGCGCGCGAGGAGTCGTCGACGCGGATCGTGGTGGAGGTCTCCTCCAGCACCCGCTTGAGCGGGTAGAGCGTGTCGCCGGGCAGGGCGCCCTGGGAGGCCACCGCCATGGAGGTGGCAGCACTGGCGACGGCGAACCCGCCCACCAGCACGGCCAGGCGCCGCTCGCGGCGGGCCGGCCGCGCGGGGCCGGTGGGCGCGGTCTTGGGCGCGAGGGAGAGGCGGGCGGCCGTGGGCGTGAGCACGGTGGCGGCCTCGGTCATCAGTCGCGAGCGCAGGTCGGCGGAGAAGTCGGGCCGCGGTGCCGCGGGCTCGACGGCGCGCAGCTGGGCGACCAGCTCGAGCAGCTCGGCGTCGACCCCGGGTGCGGAGGAGGCGAGGTCGCCCGCACGGGCGCGCTCCACCGACCGGTGGAACTCCTCGGCGCTGCGGCGCCTCCCGAAACCGGCTGTCATCGTTCCCGTCCTGCGCTGGTGTGGCTGGTGCGGCCGCTGCTGCGGCCCGTCAGTGGGTGCAACGACGCCCGCGGCGGCGAGGTTACGCAGCTCGGCGTTGTGGTCGTAGTGGTCCTGGCAGGACGCAGTCCGGTCATTCGCGGATCCCCTCGGGCATCAGCTTGGCCAGGTTGCGCACCCCGCGCAGCTGCAGCTGCTTGACGGCGCCGTCGCTGCGCCCCAGGACGGCGGCGGTCTCGGCGATGCTCATGCCCTGCAGGAAGCGCATCACGAGGCAGTCGCGCTGCTCGGTGGGCAGCTCGGCGAGCGCCTCGATGAGCATCTCGTGGGTGAGCGTGGCCATCACCGTGGACTCGGTGCCCTCCGTGGCGTCGTCGTGCTGCGCCATGTCCTCGGTGGTCATCTCCAGGCGCGTGCGGCCGGCCTTGAAGTGGTCGGTGGCCAGGTTGCGGGCGATGGTCATCAGCCAGGCGCCGAAGTCCTTGCCCTGCCAGCGGAAGTTGGTCATGCTCCGCAGCGCGCGGAAGAAGGTCTCCGAGGTGAGGTCCTCGGCCAGCGTCTGCGAGCGGGTGCGGTAGTAGAGGAAGCGGTAGACCGAGCCGTGGTAGTGGTCGTAGAGCTGCCCGAAGGCCTCCGCGTCGCCGCCGCGGGCCAGCTCGACCAGCGCGATCAGCCGGGTGCGGTCGGCCTCGTCCTCCTCGGAGGAGGCGGCCAGGGCGGCGTCGCCGTAGCCCGTTGGGCCGGAGGCACCGGTGGCGTCGGCGCGTGCGACGCCGTCGACCGCCGACTCGCTGAGCAGCCGCTCGTCGCGGCGGGCAGCGGTGCGGTGGACCTGCGTCGTGGCGCCGGCCGGGAGCGGGGTGGGCGGCGTCAGGGCAGCGAGCACCAGTGCGCGCAGGGCCTCCAGCCCGTGCGCGCTGCTCCTCCGCTGTGACGGCATGCCGACGTATCCCTCCCCGATCAGTGCCCCCCAGCACGCTCGATGGTACGGCCCGGACGTGCCCCGGGTCACGTGTTCACCCAAATCGATCGCGCACGGGAAGAACCCACCCGCGAGCCGGGGGCGGCGTCAGACGGTGGTGCGACGACCGCGGACGGCGACGGCGGCCGCGGCGGCGCCGCTGAGCCCGCCGGCCATCGCGGCCATCACCAGCCCGGCGCGGGCGGCCTTGCGCCCGGTGCGGTAGTCGCGCACCTGCCAGCCCGCCGAGCGGGCGTGCGCGCGCAGCTTGGCGTCGGGGTTGATGGCGCAGGGGTGCCCCACCAGGCTCAGCATCGGCAGGTCGTTGACGGAGTCGGAGTAGGCGCTGCACCGGCCCAGGTCGAGCCCCTCGCGCACCGCGAGCGCCTTGATCGCCTCCGCCTTGGCCGGGCCGTGCAGCATGTCGCCCACGAGCCGGCCGGTGTAGACGCCGTCCACGTGCTCGGCCACGGTGCCCATGGCGCCGGTCAGCCCCAAGCGGCGCGCGATGATCTGGGCGATCTCGACGGGCGCGGCGGTCACCAGCCAGACCCGCTGCCCCTGGTCGAGGTGCAGCTGGGCCAGCGCGCGGGTGCCGGGCCAGATCCGGTGCGCCATCGCCTCGTCGAAGATCTCCGCACTGAGCGCCTGCAGCTCGGTGACGGTGTGCCCGGCGATGAAGGAGAGCGCCGAGGCGCGGGTCTCGGCGATGTGGGCGGGGTCCTCGACGCCGACGACACGGAAGTAGGCCTGCATCCAGACCGCTCCGAGGATGTCGCGCGTGGTGAAGAAGTCGCGCCGGTGCAGGCCCTTGGCCAGGTGGAAGATGCTGGCGCCCTGCATGACGGTGTTGTCGACGTCGAAGAAGGCGGCGGCGCCGGGGTCGGCGGGGGCCTCGAGCGCGGTCTCGACCTCGGCCGCGGCGGCCGCGGCCTCGCCTGCGAGCGTCGAGCGCTGCCGCAGGTCCAGCGGCGTGCGTCGCTCCGGCGGTGCCATGCCGTCACCCTAGTGCGGCACACCAGTCGGTGAGAGGTGCCCGCCCCGTCGCTTCCGGGAGGGGGCCGGCCGTCGCGTCGTAGGATGCCGCGCATGCCTGCGCAGGAGCACGCCGTCCGAGACGTCGCCGCGCTCGTGGGCGCCGCGGCGCAGGAGCAGCCCGGCAAGCTGGCCGTGGTCGAGGCCGCGGGTCGCAGCCTCACCTGGGGCACGCTCGACGAGGAGGTCGGCCGGGTGGCCACCGGGCTCGGTGCCGCCGGCATCGTGGCCGGCCACCGGGTGATGATCGTGCTGGGCAACCGGCTGGAGTTCGTCACCACCTACCTGGGCGTGCTGCGCGCGCAGGCCGTGGCGGTGCCCGTGAACCCCGGCTCCGCCCCCGGCGAGCTGGCTCGGATGCTGGCCGACTCCGGCTCGCGGATGGTCGTGACCGACGAGCACTCCGTGGCCGCCGTCCGCGAGGCCGTCGACCTGATCGCGGCCGCGCTGGCCGGCGACTCCCCGGGGCCGGACGCCGACGTCGTCGACCCCGAGCTGCTGGCCCGCGCCGGGCAGGCCCGCGTCGTCGCGGTGGGCACCACGCTGCGCCCCGGCGAGCGCTCCTACGACCAGCTGCGCGCCGACCGCGCGCGCCCGGTGCCGCCGCTGCCGGACCCCGAGAAGCTCGCGGTGCTGCTCTACACCAGCGGCACCTCCGGCCGGCCGCGTGCCGCGATGCTCAGCCACCGCGCGCTGCTGGCCAACGTGGAGCAGGTGGCGGCGGTGCGACCGCCGATGATGCACGGCGACGACGTCGTGCTCGGCGTGCTGCCCCTCTTCCACGTCTACGGCCTCAACGCCGTGCTCGGCGGGGTGCTGCGCCACCGCGCCAAGCTGGTGCTGGCCGAGCGGTTCGACCCCCAGGGCACGCTCGACCTGATCGACGACGAGGCCTGCAGCGTGGTGCCGGTGGCCCCACCGGTGTTCGCCGCCTGGCGCTCGGTCGAGGGCCTGGGGGAGCGGCTCGGCCCGGTGCGGCTGGTGCTCTCCGGCTCCGCCCCGCTCACCGCCGAGGCCCTCGAGACCTTCCAGGAGCGCACCGGGGTGCCGGTGCACCAGGGCTACGGCCTCACCGAGGCGTCCCCCGTCGTCACCAGCACGCTCTGCTCGGCCGCGCCCGCCCCGGGGTCGGTCGGCGCGGCGCTGGAGGGCATCGAGCTCGAGCTTCGCGACGACGCCGGCCGGCCGGTCGAGGGCGAGGACCCGGGCCAGATCTGGATGCGCGGCGCCAACCTGTTCAGCGGCTACTGGCCCGACGCCGCCGACGGGCCGGGTGACGACGGCTGGTGGGCCACGGGCGACGTCGGCATCCTCGACGACGCCGGCGACCTGGTGCTGGTCGACCGGGTCAAGGAGCTGGTGATCGTCTCGGGCTTCAACGTCTACCCGGTCGAGGTCGAGGACGTCGTGGGCGAGGTGCCCGGCGTCACCGAGGTGGCCGTGGTCGGTGCGCCCGACGAGGAGACCGGCGAGGCCGTCGTCGCCTACGTGGTGGCGCCGGGTCGCGACGCCGCCGAGGTCGAGCAGGCGGTGCGCGAGCACTGCGCCGGCCGCCTGGCGCGCTTCAAGCAGCCCACCCGGGTCGAGGTCGTCGAGACCCTGCCGCTGACGGTCACCGGCAAGGTGCAGAAGGGCCGGTTGCGCGGGCTGGAGCGGCGTCGAGCGCTGGGGCTGCTGGAGTGAGCGGGTCGCCGGGCGGTGCGGACGGTGCCGTGGGGGAGCCCCGGGTCACCTTCTACACGCGTGCGGGCTGCCACCTGTGCGAGGAGGCGCAGGCGGTCGTGGCGCGGGTGTGCGCCGAGCTGGGGGAGCGGTTCGTCGAGGTCGACGTCGACACCGATCCGGAGCTGCGCGAGCGCTACGGCGAGGAGGTCCCGGTGACCCTCGTGGACGGGCGCCAGCACGACTACTGGCGCGTCGACGAGCAGCGGTTCCGCGCGGCCCTGCAGGGCTGACGCCGCCGACGACCCGCCCGGGCAGCGGGCCGCCACCGGCTCGGAGCGGCCGCCGAGGGGGTCCCTGACGGTGTGACTTCTCACATGTGGTAGCCGGGCATCCCGTCGGTTTGTTCCCGCGTTCACAAACTCCTACAGTGAACGGCGCCGGGCTCCCACCGTGGGCCGGCTGGAGAGAAGATCCGTGACCCCACGCAGCTCGAGCGAGAGTGCCCGGGACATCCCCGAGGCCACCGTCGCCCGCCTGCCCGTCTACCTCCGGGCTCTGACGGCGCTGGCCGACGACGGCACGCGCACGTGCTCCAGCGAGCACCTGGCCGCGGTGGCCGGGGTCAACAGCGCCAAGCTCCGCAAGGACCTCTCCTACCTCGGCAGCTACGGCACCCGCGGGGTCGGCTACGACGTCGACTACCTGCGCTACCAGATCGCCCGCGAGATCGGCGTCACCCAGGACTGGCCGGTCGTCATCGTCGGCATCGGCAACCTGGGCCACGCGCTGGCCAACTACTCCGGCTTCCGCAGCCGCGGGTTCCGCGTCGTCGCCCTGCTCGACGCCGACCCGCGCCGCACCGACGAGGTCGTGGCGGGGGTGCCCGTGCGGGCCTTCGACGACCTCGAGCAGATCGTGCGCGAGCAGGCGGTGGCCATCGGCGTCGTCGCGACGCCGGCGGTGGCCGCCCAGGACGTGGCCGACCGGATGGTCGCCTGCGGCATCACCAGCATCCTCAACTTCGCACCGACCGTGCTCGCGGTGCCCGAGGGCGTCGACGTGCGCAAGGTCGACCTCTCCATCGAGCTGCAGATCCTGGCCTACCACGAGCAGCGCAAGTCGCAGGCCGAGCCCGCACTCCCCACCGACGTCAGGGGCACAGCATGAGCGTTCTCGTCGTAGGCATCTCCCACAACTCCGCCCCCGTGTCGCTGCTGGAGCGCGTCGCGCTCGACGCCGCCGGCGTCGGCAAGCTGGTCACCGGCGCCGCCGCGTGCGACCACGTCACCGAGGCCACCGTGATCGCCACCTGCAACCGGCTGGAGATCTACACCGAGGTCGACCGCTTCCACGGCAGCGTCGAGGACCTCTCCGGCCTGCTGGTCGAGCAGGCGGGTCTGGCCACCGAGGAGCTGCTGCCCCACCTGTACGTGCACTACGACGAGAGCGCCGTCAGCCACCTGTTCCAGGTGGCAGCCGGGCTCGACTCCATGGCGGTCGGCGAGGGCCAGATCCTGGGGCAGACCCGCGAGGCGCTGCGCCTGGGCCAGGAGTCCGGAACCGTGGGCCCCGCCTTGAACGTGCTGTTCCAGCAGGCGTTGCGCGTGGGCAAGCGCTCGCGCGCCGAGACCGGCATCGACCGGGTCGCCCCCTCGTTGGTGAGCGCTGCTCTCGAGCGCTCCGACGAGGCCGTCGGCGCCGTGGCCGGCAAGCGCGTGGTCGTCGTCGGCGCGGGTGCCATGGCCGGCCTGGCCACCGCCAGCGTCACGCGCCTGGGCGCCACCGACGTCGTCGTCCTCAACCGCAGCCCCGAGCGGGCAGCCCGCCTGGCCGCCGAGTACGGCACCCGGGTGGGCTCCATGGCCATGCTCGAGGCCGAGATCGGCGAGGCCGACCTGGTGATCACCTGCGCCGGTGCCAGCGGCTCGCTGGTCACCCGCGAGATGGTCGAGCGCGCCCGCACCACCAGCGGTGACCGGCCGCTCGCCCTCATCGACGTCGCCCTGCCCCGCGACATCGAGCCCGAGGTGGCCGAGCTGCCCGGCGTCACGCTGGTCGGGCTCGCCGAGCTGGCCGAGGTGCTGGCCGACTCCGAGGTGGGCCAGGAGGTCACCGAGGTGCGGCGCATCGTCGCCCAGGAGGTGACGGCGTTCCTGGCCGCCCGCCGCCAGGCCAAGGTGACGCCGACCGTGGTGGCCCTGCGCTCGATGGCCACCTCCGTCGTCGACGCCGAGATGGCGCGCCTCGACACCCGCCTGCCGCAGCTGGACTCCTCGGCCCGCGCCGAGGTGCTGCACACCGTGCGGCGCGTGGCCGACAAGCTCCTCCACGAGCCCACCGTGCGCGTCAAGGAGCTGGCCGACGACGAGGGCGCCGTCTCCTACGCCGCCGCGCTGGCCGAGCTGTTCGCGCTCGACCCCGAGGCCGTCGACGCCGTCACCCGCGTCGACCGGATGACCGAGGACCTCCCGTGAGCGCCGTGAGCGCCCCGCTGCGCCTGGGCACCCGGGCCTCCGCGCTGGCCACCACCCAGTCCGAGCACGTGGCCGCGATGGTGCGCGAGAAGCTCGGCCGCGAGGTCGAGCTGGTCACCATCAGCACCGAGGGCGACCGCTCGCAGGCCTCCGGCACCCCCATCTCCGAGGCGGCCGCCGCGGGCACCACGGGGGTCTTCGTCAGCGCGCTGCGCCACGCGATCCTCGACGGCCGCGTCGACCTCGCCGTCCACTCCCTCAAGGACCTGCCCACCGCGCCCGAGCCCGGCATCGCGCTCGCCGCCGTGCCGGTGCGCGAGGACTCCCGCGACGTCGTCGTGGCCCGCGACGGCCTGACCCTGGGCGAGCTGCCCGTGGGCAGCCGGGTGGCCACCGGGTCGCCGCGGCGCCAGGCGCAGCTGCACGCCCTCGGCCTCGGTTTGGAGGTCGTGCCGGTCCGTGGCAACGTCGACACCCGCATCGCCACGGTCCGTGCCGGCACGCACGACGCCGTCGTGCTCGCCCGGGCGGGCCTGGCCCGGCTCGGACGCACGGAGGAGGCCACCGAGGTGCTCGACCCCCTGCAGATGCTGCCCGCCCCCGGGCAGGGCGCGCTCGCCGTCGAGTGCTCCAGCGCCGCCACCGAGCTGGTCACCCAGCTCGCCGCGCTCGACGACGCCGCCACCCGCGCCTGCGTCGAGGCCGAGCGCGCCGTGCTCGCCACGCTCGAGGGCGGCTGCTCGGCCCCGATCGGCGCCCTCGCCGAGGTCGTCGAGGGCGAGGACGGCGAGGAGCTGTGGCTGCGCGCCGTGGTGCTCTCCACCGACGGCAGCCTCTCGATCCGCCAGTCCGCCGCCGGCCCCACCACCGACGCCGCCGGCCTGGGCGACCGCCTGGCCCGCCTGATGCTCGAGGACGGCGCCGCCGACCTCGAGTCGGCCGCGACCGCGGGAGGCCCGCGATGAGGGACCGCGGCGGCAACGACGACACGACCGCACGCTCCGACCCGGGCAGCACCGGCCGGGTCGAGAGCCGGCAGAGAACCACCAGCACGACCGATCCCAGCACGAGCACGACGAGCAGCAGAGGTGCCGAACCCATGACGACGCCAGCCACGTCCACCAAGCCCACCGCGGCCGAGCGCGCCGCCGAGAGGGTAGCCAGGGCCTGGGTCTCCTTCGTGGGCAGCGGCCCGGGTGACCCCGAGCTGCTCACCGTGCGCGCCGTCGCCCTGCTCGAGCAGGCCGACGTCGTCATCACCGAGGTGCCCGAGCACGCGGCGCTCGTGCGCACCCTGCTCGGCATGCCCGAGCCCCTCGAGGCGCCCGTCGAGGGCGAGGCGGCCGACGAGGCCACCGAGGAGCGCCCCGAGATCGTCGACGGCGGCTTCGGCACCGACGGCCAGCCGCTCACCCACGCCGCCCGCGCCAAGGTCGTCGTCAAGCACGCCAAGCGCGGCCTGCGCGTGGTGCGCCTGATGGCCGGCGACCCCTTCCTCTACGCCTCCGGGCCCGAGGAGGCGCAGGCCGTGGCCAAGGCCGGCATCGGCTTCGAGGTCGTGCCCGGCGTCAGCTCGGTGGCCTCGGTGCCCGCCTACGCCGGCGTGCCGCTCACCACCAAGGACCAGCGCGAGCTCTCCGTGATCACCTGCGGCGAGCGGGTCGACTGGAGCCGCTACGCCGACGACCGCACCCTGGTGCTGCTCTCGGCCGTGGGCCAGATCGGCGAGATCAGCGCCGCGCTGATCGAGGCCGGTCGCGACCCCCGCACCCCGGTGGCGATGACCCGCGTGGGCACCACCACCGAGCAGGCCACGGTCACCTCCACGCTCGAGCACGTGGCCGCCGACGCCCGCGCCGCCCGCATGTCGCCGCCGGCCGTCGTCGTCATCGGCAAGGTCGTCGACCTGCGCGAGACGCTCTCGTGGTTCGAGACCAAGCCGCTGTTCGGCTGGCGCGTGCTGGTGCCCCGCACCAAGGACCAGGCCGCCTCGCTCTCCACGCGCCTGCGCGGCTTCGGCGCGGTGCCCGAGGAGGTGCCCACCATCTCGGTGGAGCCGCCCCGCAACCCGCTGCAGATGGACAAGGCCGTGCGCGGCCTGGTGGAGGGCCGCTACGAGTGGATCGCCTTCACCTCGGTCAACGCGGTGCGCGCCGTGCGCGAGAAGTTCGAGGAGTACGGCCTCGACGCGCGTGCGTTCTCGGGCCTGAAGATCGCCGCCGTGGGCGACAAGACCGCCGCCGCCATCTCCGCCTGGGGCCTGCGCGCCGACCTGGTGCCCTCGGGCGAGCAGTCGGCCGCCGGGCTGCTGGAGGACTGGCCCGAGTACGACGAGGTGCTCGACCCCATCAACCGGGTCTTCCTGCCCCGCGCCGACATCGCCACCGAGAACCTGGTGGCCGGCCTGATCGACCTGGGCTGGGAGTGCGACGACGTGACGGCCTACCGCACCGTGCGGGCCGCGCCGCCGCCGGCGCCGGTGCGCGACGCGATCAAGACCGGTCGCTTCGACGCCGTGGTGTTCACCTCCTCCAGCACCGTGCGCAACCTCGTGGGCATCGCCGGCAAGCCGCACCCCTCCACCGTCATCGCGGTGATCGGTCCGGCCACCGCGAAGACCGCCGAGGAGCACGGCCTGCGGGTCGACGTGCTCTCGCCCAAGCCCGACGTCGACGTGCTCGTGGACGCGCTGGCCGACTTCGGCGCCTCGCGTCGCGCCTCGATGCTGGAGGCGGGCGAGCCGGTCACCAAGCCGTCGGAGCGCAAGCCCGCCGGCCGTCGTCGCGCCAACGGCTGAGCTCGTGCTGGGTGGCGTGCTGTGACTGAGGGGCCGGTGGTGCGTCCGCGACGCCTGCGGAGCACCGCCGCCCTGCGGCGCACAATGGCCGAGACCTCGCTCGAGGCGCGGCAGCTGGTGCTGCCCGTGTTCGTGCGCGAGGGCGCCAGCGAGCCGGTGCCGATCAGCTCGATGCCGGGCGTCGTCCAGCACACGCGCGAGTCGCTGCGGGCCGCGGCCGCCGAGGCCGCCTCGCTCGGGCTCGGCGGGATCATGCTGTTCGGCGTGCCCGAGCACAAGGACGCGGTGGGCTCCGGCGCCGTCGCGCCGGGCGGCATCCTCAACCTCGCGCTCGCCGACGTGCGCGCCGAGGTGGGCGACGAGCTCACCGTGATGGCCGACCTGTGCCTCGACGAGTTCACCGACCACGGCCACTGCGGCGTGCTCGACGCCGAGGGCCGGGTCGACAACGACGCCACGCTCGCCGTCTACGCCGAGATGGCGCTGGCGCAGGCGCAGGCCGGCGCCCACGTGCTCGGCCCCAGCGGCATGATGGACGGCCAGGTCGGCGTGATCCGCGCCGCACTCGACGCCGCGGGCCGCACCGACGTCGCGATCCTGGCCTACTCCGCCAAGTACGCCTCCGCCTTCTACGGCCCCTTCCGCGAGGCCGTCGACTCCTCCCTGCAGGGCGACCGCCGCACCTACCAGCAGGACCCCGCCAACGCCCGCGAGGGCGTGCGCGAGGCGCTGCTCGACGTCGAGCAGGGCGCCGACCTGGTGATGGTCAAGCCCGCCCTGGCCTACCTCGACGTGCTGCGCCAGGTGCGTGACGCCGTCGACGTCCCCGTGGCCGCCTACAACATCTCCGGCGAGTACGCGATGGTCGAGGCCGCCGCCGCCCACGGCTGGATCGACCGCGAGGCGGCGATCCTCGAGACCCTCCTCTCGATCCGCCGCGCCGGCGCCGACGTCGTCCTCACCTACTGGGCCGCCGAGGCCGCGAGGCTCCTCGCCCGCTGATCGGTCCGTCGCTGGTTGAGCCGTGAGGAGCGCCAGCGACGAGCGTGTCGAAACCCGCGCACCCGACTGCCCTCTGGTGACCACGGGGGTCGTGGGAGGGCGCTTGTCTCGCCGGGTTTCGACACGGGCTCGCTGGCGCTCGCCCGGCTCAACCAGCGGTGGCGCGCGTTGCTGGTTGAGCCGTGAGGAGCGCTAGCGACGAGCGTGTCGAAACCCGCGCACCCGAGTGCCCTCCGGTGACCACGGGGGTCGTGGGAGGGCGCCTGTCTCGCCGGGTTTCGACACGGGCTCGCTGGCGCTCGCCCGGCTCAACCAGCGGTGGAGGCTGGCTGGCGCTCGCCCGGCTCAACCAGCGGTGGCGCGCTTTGCTGGTTGAGCCGTGAGGAGCGCTAGCGACGAGCGTGTCGAAACCCGCGCACCCGACTGCCCTCTGGTGACCACGGGGGTCGTGGGAGGGCGCTTGTCTCGCCGGGTTTCGACACGGGCTCGCTGGCGCTCGCCCGGCTCAACCAGCGGTGGAGGCTGGCTGGCGCTCGCCCGGCTCAACCAGCGGTGGCGCGCTTTGCTGGTTGAGCCGTGAGGAGCGCTAGCGACGAGCGTGTCGAAACCCGCGCACCCGAGTGCCCTCTGGTGACCACGGGGGTCGTGGGAGGGCGCTTGTCTCGCCGGGTTTCGACACGGGCTCGCTGGCGCTCGCCCGGCTCAACCAGCGGTGGAGGCTGGCTGGCGCTCGCCTGGCTCAATCAGCGGTGGCGCGCTTTGCTGGTTGAGCCGTGAGGAGCGCTAGCGACGAGCGTGTCGAAACCCGCGCACCCGAGTGCCCTCTGGTGACCACGGGGGTCGTGGGAGGGCGCTTGTCGAGCTGGGTTTCGACACGGGCTCGCTGGCGCTCGCCCGGCTCAACCAGCGGTGGAGGCTGGCTGGCGCTCGCCTGGCTCAATCAGCGGTGGCGCGCGTTGCTGGTTGAGCCGTGAGGAGCGCTAGCGACGAGCGTGTCGAAAACCCGCGCACCCGTTGCCCTCCGGTGACCACGGGGGTCGTGGAGGGCGCTTGTCGAGCTGGGTTTCGACACGGGCTCGCTGGCGCTCGCCCGGCTCAAGCAGCGGAAGGGACGTCAGCCCGTCACGGGTTCATGTAGTCGTTCACGCACTGCTGGAAGGCCTGCGGGTTGAGCAGCTGGTTGAGGCCGTCGAGGGTGCACTGCAGCGTCGCCTGGGTGAGGGTGAGCACGTTGTCGACGGGCGGGATGTTGGTGTCGGGGAGGTCGGGCACCTTGATCGGGGGCACGGGGCCGTTGTTGCCGCCACCGCCGCCACCGCCGTTGTTCCCGCCGCCCTCGTCGCCGCCGCTGTCGCCGCCCCCGTCGGGCTGCTGGGGCACGGGGTCCTCGGTGGGCTCGGCCTGGGGGGCCTCGCCGCCGGGCTGGGCCACGGGCTCCTGGCCGCCGCCTCCACCGCCGCCACCGCCGCGGGGGCCGGTGCCGGTGCCGCCACCGCCGGAGCCGCTGGGCAGCGGGGTGATCACGCTGCCGGCGGCGCTGGTGTTGGTGGGCACGGACATGAAGTCGCCGTCGAGGTAGGCGTTCATCACCGAGAGCACGAGGTCCACGTAGCTCTGCGAGCGGTTGTAGCGGTACACCGCGGAGCGCTGGCCGGCGGTGGTGGAGAGGTCGTCGTCGCCCGAGCAGAGGTAGACGGCGGTGCCGAGGGCGGCGTCGTCGATGTCCTGGGGGTTGCGCTCGCCGTCGCCGTCGGCGTCGACGCCGATGGCCGACCAGGTGCCGGGGATGAACTGCATGGGGCCGACCGCGCGGTCGTAGACCTGGTCGTCGTCGTACTGGCCGGCGTCGGTGTCGCGGATGACGGCGGTGTTGTTGCTGCCGTCGAGCGGGATGCCGTAGATGCCGGGGCGGGCGACGCCGTCCTCGTCGAGCACGTTGCCGCCGAAGCGGCCGTGGTTGGACTCCACGCGGCCGATGGCGGCCGCGAGCTGCCAGGTGAGGTTGCAGGAGGTGTCGGCGGCGTTGATGACGGTCTCGGCGCGCTGGTAGGCGGCGAGCGCGGCGGCGGGGATCTCGTTGGTGGAGGCGGTGTCGACGATCTGCTGGGCGTTGCCGGGCGCGCCGGGGGCGACGTCGTCGCCGGAGGAGACCGAGGCGGGCGCCTCGATGGCCTGCTCGGGCACGGTGGCGCCCTCGGGCAGCTGCTCCTGGCTGGGCGTGGGCGCGTCGGCGCTGACGACGGCGGTGACCCCGACGCCGGCGACGCTGACGGTCCAGGCCGTCGAGAGCACGGCCAGGGGGACCAGGGCGGCGGCCTTCTGCAGGCGTCCGCTGCGCGGGGCCCTCGGCGTCGTCGTCATCGGGTTCTCCTCGCCGCTCCGGGGAGCGGTGGTGTCACGGGTGGTGTGGACGGTTCGTCGAATCGCTCCGCGGCCGTCCGGTACCCCGGGGACACGCCCAGCGCCTGGGGGATGTCGACGACGGACCAACGCGAACGATGACGACGAGGTTACGCGACGGGTGTGGTGCGGGCACCCGAACTGTGAAGTGAACCACACGGGTGGCTGCGGCGTGGCGCACCGCGAGTCGGCCGGTAGCCCCTCGGCGGGCACAATGGAGGGGTGAGCGACTCCGCCGTCAGCACCTCGCGCGCCCTGTTCGAGAGGGCCTCGGTGGTAACCCCCGGCGGCGTCAACTCGCCGGTCCGCGCGTTCAACGCCGTGGGCGGCACGCCGCGGTTCATCCGCTCGGCGCAGGGGGCCTGGCTGACCGACGCCGACGGCCACGACTACGTCGACCTGATCTGCTCCTGGGGCCCGATGCTGCTGGGCCACGCGCACCCCGAGGTGACCGCCGCGGTGCAGGCCGCCGTCGGCCGTGGCACCTCCTACGGCACCCCCACCGAACCCGAGGTGCTGCTGGCCGAGGAGATCGTGGGCCGCACCCCGGTCGAGCAGGTCCGCTTCGTCTCCTCCGGCACCGAGGCCACGATGTCGGCTATCCGGCTGGCGCGCGGGTTCACCGGGCGCGACGTCGTGGTCAAGTTCGCCGGCTGCTACCACGGTCACGTCGACTCGCTGCTGGCCTCGGCCGGCTCGGGCCTGGCCACCTTCGCGGTGCCGGGCACCCCCGGCGTGCCGGCCTCCTCGACGGCGCTGACGCTGGTGCTGCCCTACAACGACCGCGCCGCCGTCGAGCAGGTCTTCGCCGAGCACGGCGACCGCATCGCCTGCCTGATCACCGAGGCCGCCGCCGGCAACATGGGCGTCGTCCCGCCCGACCCCGGCTTCAACGGCTTCCTGGCCGAGACCTGCCGCACCCACGGCGCGCTGTTCGTCACCGACGAGGTGATGACGGGCTTCCGCGCCAGCAGCCGCGGCTACTGGGGCATCGACGGCGCCCAGGAGGGCTGGGTGCCCGACCTGATGACCTTCGGCAAGGTGATGGGCGGCGGCTTCCCGGCCGCGGCCTTCGGCGGCCGCGCCGAGGTGATGGGCCACCTCTCGCCGCAGGGGCCCGTCTACCAGGCCGGCACCCTCTCGGGTAACCCGATCGCCACCACCGCGGGGCTCACCACGCTGCGACTGGCCACCGACGAGGTCTACGACCACATCGGCGGCGTCGCCGAGACGCTCAAGACCGCCGCTGCCGAGGCACTCACCCGTGCGGGGGTGCCGCACGTGGTGCAGTCGGCCGGAACCATGTTCTCGGTGTTCTTCACCGACCCCGCCCACGGCCCCGTGCGCAACTTCGAGGACGCCTCGCGCACCGACTCCACCGCCTACGCCGCCTACTTCCACGCCATGCTCGACGCCGGCGTCTACCTGCCGCCCTCGGCCTACGAGGCGTGGTTCGTCTCGGCCGCGCACGACGACCGCGCGGTGCAGACCGTGCTCGACGCGCTGCCGGCCGCCTCCCAGGCCGCCGCTGCGGCGCAGGGGGGTGCCCGATGAGCTCGACCGGCGCGGAGCGCAGCCAGACCGTCGTCCACCTGATGCGCCACGGCGAGGTGCACAACCCCGACGGCGTCCTCTACGGCCGCCTGCCCGGCTTCCACCTCTCGGCGCTGGGCCGGCAGATGGCCGAGAAGACCGCCGGCACGCTGGCCGGGCGCGACGTCGTCCACCTGCGGGTCTCGCCGCTGGAGCGTGCGCAGCAGACCGCCGCGCCGCTGGCGCAGGCGCGCGCGCTCGAGGTCGTCACTGACCGCCGCGTCATCGAGAGCAGCAACGTCTTCGAGGGCGAGGAGTTCGGCGCGGGTCGCTCGGCGCTGAAGAACCCCAAGCACTGGCGTCACCTGTGGAACCCCTTCAAGCCCTCGTGGGGCGAGCCGTACAAGGAGGTCGTGGGCCGGATGATGGCCGCGGTGCACGACGCGCGCGAGGCAGCCGCCGGCCACGAGGCCGTGATCGTGAGCCACCAGCTGCCCATCTGGATCACCCGGCTGCACGTGGAGGGCCGCTCCTTCCTGCACGACCCCCGCAAGCGGCAGTGCACGCTGACCTCGCTCACCTCGCTGTTCTTCGAGGGCGACCGGATCCGCCGGGTGGCCTACAGCGAGCCCGCGGGCGACCTGATCCCCGTGGCCGACCGCACGGCCACCTTCTCCTCCGGTGGTGCGTCCGGGGCGCCCGGCACCACCGGCGAACCGGGCTCGACGGGGGAGCAGCACTCCTGACCAGCCCCCTGCCCCGACGGCTCGCCGCGCTCGCGACGGGCCTGGTGGTCGCGCTCGCCCTGAGCGGCTGCAGCGACCTCGAGGGCTCCGACGACGCCGGCTACGTGACCGGCCAGGGCGTCGTCACCGTGCAGGAGCCGGGGGAGCGCGACGCCGCGGTCGACCGCAGTTTCGAGACCATCGACGGCGAGACCCTCGACCTGGCCGACTACCGCGGCAAGCCCGTCGTCCTGGTGGTGTGGGGCTCGTGGTGCGTGCCGTGCCGCGCCGAGCAGCCCGAGGTCAACGAGGCCGCGGAGCAGCTGGGCGACAGCGCGGCGTTCGTCGGCATCAACCTGCGCGAGCCCTCGGTGGCCAACGCCCAGGCCTACGTGCGCGACAAGCAGGTGCCCTACCCCTCGATCGACGCCAACGACGGACGCGCGCTGCTGGCCTTCCAGGGCACCCTGACGCCATACACGATCCCCGCGTTCGTGGTGCTCGACGGCGAGGGCCGCGTGGCCGCCTCGATCATCGGCTCGCTGCCCTCCACCCTCACCCTCGTCGACCTTGTCGAGGAGGTGGCCGACGGTGGCTGAGTGGTTCCAGGAGCAGGTCTTCTCCGGCTCCCTGGCGCTGGCGGTGCCGGTGGCGCTGATCGCGGGGCTCGTCTCGTTCTTCTCCCCGTGCGTCATCCCGCTGCTGCCCGGCTACCTCTCCTACGCCACCGGCCTCTCGGGCGCCGACCTGGCCGAGGGCCAGGCCGCCTCGCACCGCGGCCGGATGCTGCTGGGCTCGCTGCTGTTCGTGCTCGGCTTCTCGGTGGTCTTCGTGGCGCTGGGCGCGCTCTCGGGGGCGTTCGGGGCGTGGCTGATCGAGTGGCGCCGCACCATCACGGTGGTGCTGGGGCTGCTCACGATCGTGCTGGGCCTCGCCTTCGCCGGCGTCCTGCCGTTCTTCAACCGCGAGTGGCGCGTGCACAAGGTGCCCGCCGTCGGGCTGGGCGCGGCGCCGCTGCTGGGGTTCCTGTTCGGGCTCGGGTGGACGCCGTGCATCGGCCCCACGCTCGCCGCCATCAGCACGCTCTCGATCACCGAGGCCAACGTGGGGCGCAGCGCGGTGCTCTCGGCGTTCTACGCCTTCGGGCTGGGGCTGCCGTTCGTGCTGGCCGGACTCTTCTACCACCGCGCGCTGGGCGCGCTGGCGTTCGTGCGGCGCCACCAGCAGCTGGTGATGCGCCTGGGCGGCGGCATGCTCGTGCTGGTGGGTCTGCTGCTCGTGACCGGCTACTGGGACCAGGCCGTGGGCTGGGTGCAGTACCGCTTCGTCGGCAGCTTCGAGACGAGCCTGTGAGATGACGAGCCCGCGATGACGACGACCGACACCGACCGCCCCGCCGGCGCCCCGGCTCCCGAGCCGCGCCCCGAGCGCCGCTCCGGCGAGCTCAACGCTCGCGAGCTGCTGCGCTTCGCCTGGCGGCAGCTGACCTCCATGCGCACCGCGCTGGTGCTGCTGCTCCTGCTGGCGCTGGCCGCGATCCCGGGGTCGATCATCCCGCAGGAGCGCGTCGACTCGCTGGGTGCCTCGCAGTGGAAGGAGCAGCACCCGCGACTGACCCCGATCTACGAGCGGCTCGACCTGTTCGCCGTCTACGACTCGGTGTGGTTCTCGGCGATCTACCTGCTGCTGGTGATCTCGCTGGTGGGCTGCATCCTGCCGCGCACGCTGCACTACCTGCGCGGCATCCGCGCCCAGCCGCCGGCGGCGCCGCGCAACCTGACCCGGCTGCCCGACCACGCCGCCTACCGCACCGAGCAGTCGCCCGACGAGGTGCTCGCTGAGGCCCGCAAGCTGCTGCGCAAGCGCGGCTACCGGGTGCGGGCGGCCAGCGCCGACGGCGGGGACGACTTCGTCGGCGGCGAGCGCGGCTACCTGCGCGAGGTGGGCAACCTGGTCTTCCACCTCTCGGTGCTGATCGTGATGGTGGGCTTCGGCCTGGGTGGCCTGTTCGGCTACAAGGGCGCGGTGATCATCCCGGTGGGTGGCGGCTTCGCCAACAACCCCAGCCAGTACGACGACTTCGTGCCCGGCAAGGCCTTCACGCTCGAGGACCTCGACGACTTCTCCTTCCAGGTCGACGACTTCGACGTCACCTGGCTCACCTCGGGCAACCGCGCCGGGCAGGCGCGCGGCTTCCGCGCCGGCCTGACCTACAACGAGGGCATCGACGGCGAGGAGCAGACCTACGACCTGCGCGTGAACCACCCGCTCAAGGTCGACGAGACCGAGCTGTTCCTGGTGGGCCACGGCTACGCGCCCGTCGTCACGATCCGCGACGGCGAGGGCGAGGTGGCCGCCACCGGCCCCGCGATCTTCCTGCCCGAGGGCCCGGACTTCTTCTCCTTCGGCGTCGTCAAGGCGCCCGACGCGCAGCCCGCGGGCGTGGGGCTGGAGGGCTTCTTCTACCCGACGTTCATCCTCGACGAGAACGGCGATCCGCAGAACCTGATGGGGCAGGACAACAACCCGCTCCTCTCGCTGCTCGTCTACGCCGGCGACCTGGGCATGGACGCGGGCGGCGGCCAGTCGATCTACGTGCTCGACAAGTCCAACGCGCAGCAGGTGCTCAAGCCCGACGGCCAGCCGCTGCGCCTGGACCTCTCGCTCGGCGAGAGCGTGGCGCTGCCCGACGGGCTGGGCACGGTGACCTTCGAGAGCCTGCAGCCCTGGGTGCGCATCCAGATCAGCAAGACGCCGGGGCAGTTCATCGCCCTGGGCGGCGTGGTGCTGGCGCTGATCGGGCTGCTCGGCTCGCTCTTCATCCGCCCGCGCCGGGTGTGGGTGCGGGCACGCTCCGCGGCCCCCGGGGAGGCCGCCGGGGAGGGCCCTGCGGGGTCTGGTGGCACCATGGTGGAGGTGGCTGCGCTGGACCGTTCCAGCGCCGGCGACGTCGCCGAGGTGCTGCGCAAGCTGCTCACCGACCTGGGCGCTCCGCCCGCCACCGTGAAAGCCGTGAGATCTGCCGAGGAGGACCGGTGACCGACGCCGACTGGGGCCTGTTGAGCGACCGAGCCATGGTGGCTGCCGGGGTCGTGTACTTCCTGGCGCTGATCACCTACCTGATCGAGTGGGCCTCGCTGCGCAAGGTCGACGTCGATGAGGCCGTCGTCGCCGACACCTCTGCTGGTGCCGCTTCTGCGGACGCCTCGGAGGCGCGCGGCGGCGTCGCGGTGGCGACCGGCGGCGGCACGCCGTCCGGCTCGTCCGGCGCTGACGTCGAGGGCCCCGGCGCCCGCGTGGAGTTCCTGGGCCGCCTCGGCCTGATCTTCACCATCTTCGCCGCGCTGGTGCACTTCGTGGGCGTCACCGCCCGCGGCCTGGCCGCGGACCCCAACCGGGTGCCGTGGGGCAACATGTACGAGTTCACGATCAGCGGCACGCTCGTGCTCACGCTGATGTACCTCGTGCTGCTTCGCCGCTACAAGCTGGATTGGGTGGGCCCGCTTGTCGTCGGGTTCGTGCTGCCGGTGCTGATGGCAGCGATGCTGATCCTGCACGACGAGGTGGCCCCGCTGCCCGAGGCGCTGGACTCCTACTGGCTGGTGATCCACGTGGTCTCGGCCATCATCGCCACGGGCGCCTTCAGCCTGGCCGGCCTGCTCTCGATCATGTACCTGGTCAAGGCGCGCACCGGCGAGCGCACCACGGGCGCGATGGCGCGCGTCCCCTCGCTCGCCACCCTCGACCGGGTCTCCTACCGCATCCACGCCTTCGCGTTCCCGGTGTGGACCTTCGCGGTGCTCATCACCGGCCCCATCTGGGCCAAGGAGGCCTGGAGCTCCTACTGGAACTGGGACCCCAAGGAGGTGTGGGCGTTCATCACCTGGGTCGTCTACGCCGCCTACCTGCACGCCCGCGCGACCGCCGGGTGGAAGGGACGCAACGCCGCGCTGCTGGCGATCGTGGGTCTGCTGACACTGTGGTTCAACTTCATCGGGATCAACTACTTCTCGACCTCCAGCCAGCACTCGTACGCGGGTGGGGTCGAGGTGGTGCAGGTGGAGCCGGTGGCACCGCTGGTGACGCCCGCCGCGACCTGAACCCGACCCTCAGGGGGCGTCGCGGACCTGGCTCGGGGTGACGCCGAAGCTGCGGCGGAACGCCCGGGTGAAGTGCGCCTGCGACGAGAACCCCCAGCGGGCGGCGACGTCGGCGACCCGAAGCTGCAGCAGCGCCGGGTCCTGGAGGTCGCGACGGGCCGCGTCGAGGCGCTCGGCGGCGATGAGCTCGCCGAGGGTGCGTCCGTCGAGCCGACCGAGCAAGCGGTTGAGGTGACGGGAGGAGACCCCGACGGCCCGTGCGACGGCCTCCGGTGTGAGGGCGGGGTCGCCGAGCCCGGCCCTGATCTCGCGCGCTGCCGCGTCGACGAGCGCCGCCGCTGAGGCGTCCTCGGGCGCGACCGCCGCGACAGCGGCGTCCACGAGTGCCTGGACGTCGACTGCCGGTGCCGAGGTCGAGGTGTTGCCGGAAGCCGGGCTGATCCCGGCCTGCATCAGACCGAGCAGCACCTGGCTCCTCCTGCCCCCGATCGAGATGGCGGCACCCCGCCGCAGCGACTCGGTCGCCACGCCCAGGCGGGGCAGGACGGCGTGCGGCAGGTCGAGCAGCACCTGGTGCATCTCGGTCTCGAAGCCGAACAGGTAGGGCCGCGAGGCGTCGTAGACGACCGTGTCGCCGGCCTGGAGTCGCAGGCAGCCCTCGGCGTGGATGAAGAAGGCCGAGCCGCTCACCAGGTGCGTGAGGAAGACCGAGGGCTTGGGGGTGCGATCCACGTGCTCCCGGCCGCGCTCGATGACGTGCGGGTTGCCCGCGATGTCGGCCAGGCAGACCTCGCCGAGGTCCACGTTCACCTCGCGGGCGTCGAGGCCGTCGTCGTGCACCGTCATGCAGCGCAGCGACACCAGACGGTGCTCGTTGTACTCCTCCCAGAAGGCCGTCCGGTCCGTCGTGGGGACGTCCCGGGTCGACGCAGAGCTGGTCAGTCCCGTCACCGGGGTTCCCCTCCCCTCCGGGCTCCCTCGGGTGACCGGCGTCACCCCGAGGGTCAGTGTCTTCGCGGGGTCGTGGAGGTGTCAATCAGCGGATCTGCGAGGTCCGAAAGTGGTCGGGGTCGTGTCCGTCGGTGGAAAGACGAGCGGTCGTGTGACGCCGTTCACTCGTTGCTGCACGGCGCACGTCGCGCCACCCACACCACCGGGAGATCCCCAATGCCTGAAGAGCCCACCAGCGAGTTCTGGTCGCACCTCAAGCCGATCGTCAACGCCCTCAAGCCCGACGCGCAGCCCGAGGTGTTCCACCAGTTCGCGCCCGTCGACGACGAGCGCTACTACGCACCGCTGTCGGAGACCGTGTTCTCCCGCCCGCTGTGGATCTCGCCGCGCGACAACCGCTGGGCGGACATCCTGTGGGCGAAGGCCCCCGGCCTGGTCAACCGCCACTACCACCCGCACGAGGTGTTCGCGTACACCATCTCCGGGAAGTGGGGCTACCTCGAGCAGCCCTGGACCGCGACGGCGGGCTCCTTCGTCTACGAGACCCCCGGTGAGGGCCACACACTCGTCTCCTACGAGCACGAGGACGACATGCGGGCGTTCTTCGTCGTCACCGGCCCGCTCGTCTGGCTCGACGAGGACGGCAACGGTCAGGGCTACTTCGACGTCCACGACTACCTCGAGCTGTGCCGCAACCACTACGAGGAGTCGGGTATCGGCGCCGCGTACGTCGACACCCTGATCCGCTAGGTGGGGCGACCATGACCATCGACTCCCCAGACCTGGGTGGACCCCGGGCGTACGTCGCCACGTCGTCGTCGGACGACGGGTACCGGCCTCCGCCGCGCGGGGGTGCCTACGAGAACATCGTCCTCGCGGTCCTCTTCGCGACCTTCGGCTTCGTCTTCTTCGACCGGCTCGCCCTCAACTTCCTGAGTCCGTTCTTCAAGGACGAGCTGGGCTTGAGCAACTCCGACATCGGCCTGCTCGGCGGCATCCCGGCCCTCGCCTGGGCCCTGTCGGGGCTGACCATGGGCTACCTGTCGGACCGGGTGGACCGGCGCAAGCCGTTCCTCGTGGCCGCGATCGTGCTGTTCACCGCGTTCTCGGCGCTGTCCGGCCTCGTAGGCGGCCTTGGGAGCCTGCTGCTGCTGCGTGCCGTCATGGGCGGCGCGGAGGGTGCGGTGCTGCCGCTCGCGCAGCCGATGATGATCTACTCCTCGAGCCCGAAGCGCCGAGGCCTGAACATGGGCCTCGTCCAGGGTTCCTCCGCCGGTCTGCTCGGGGGAGTCCTCGGACCGATCGTCACGGTGGCCCTCGCCGAGGCCTACGGATGGCGGGTCGCCTTCCTGGCGACGGTGGTGCCGGGGCTGTTGCTGGCCGGGCTGGTCCTGCTGCTGGTCAAGGACCTGCGCCTGCAGCACCCCGCCACGATCGCGCAGGACCGGGCCGACCAGGTGCCCGTCGAGAGCCCGGAGCGCGCTGCCATGACGCTGCGCGACGCCGTCCGGACCCGCAACGTGGCGCTGTGCCTGGCCATCTCGGTCTTCTACCTCACCTGGTTCACGACCACGCAGACCTTCGCGCCCCTCTACCTGAGCGAGGTCAAGGGCTTCACCGGTGGGCAGCTGTCCTCCGCCCTGGCCGGGATCGGCGTCGCGTGGGTGGTCTGGGGTGCGCTGGTGCCGGGCATCTCGGACCGCATCGGTCGTCGGCCGGCGATGATCGGCTTCAGCGTCCTGGCCGTCGTCGCCCCGCTCGCCGTGGTCTCCATCGACTCGCCCGGGTTGCTGTTCCTCACGCTGGCGGTCACCTACACGGGCCTCGGGTGCTTCACCCTGATGATGGCCACGATCCCCGCCGAGACGGTCCCGCGGCACCTGGTGGCGACCTGCCTCGGCCTCATCATGGGCGTCGGAGAGATCATGGGCGGGTTCATCGCGCCGTGGCTGGCAGGAGTGCTGTCGGACTCGTTCGGGCTGCAGGTGAGCATGTTCATCTCCTCGGGCGCGGCCGTCGTGGTGGTGGTGCTCTCCTTCGGGCTGCGTGAGACCGCCCCCAGCCGCGTGGGGGTCGCGTGAGGGCCGCGACGACGCGGGCGGTGCGCTGGCACGGCCCGGGCGACGTGCGGCTCGACGAGGTGGAGGCGCCGCCGCCGGGTCTCGGCGAGGTGCGGGTGCGTCCGGCCTTCGTCGGGGTCTGCGGGAGCGACCTGCACGAGGTGCTGGACGGGCCTCACGCCATCCCTGTGGGTCGGCCCCACGGCCTCTCGGGAGCGGAGGCGCCGCTCGTCCTGGGTCACGAGTTCTCGGCGGTTGTCGAGTCGACCGGCCCGGGGGTGACCGGCCTCGCGGCCGGCGACCGGGTGGCGGTGGAGCCCAACTACCGGTGCGGGATCTGTCGCGCGTGCCGCAGCGGTCGCTACCACGTGTGCGACCAGTTCGGGTTCGCCGGACTGATGGGCGACGGCGGGATGGCGGACCTGGCCACCCTGCCCGCCTACATGCTGCACCTGCTCCCGGACGAGGTCGACCTGGCCGAGGCTGCGCTGCTCGAGCCTGCGGCCGTGGCGCTGCACGCCGTGCGCCGGTCCGGCATCGGGCCGGGGGAGAGCGCGGTGGTGGTCGGGCTCGGACCCGTCGGACTGCTCGTGTGCGCCCTGCTGCGCCTGCGAGGCGTCACCGAGGTGATCGGCGTGGAGCCGGCCGCTCAGCGTCGCCACCTGGCGAGCAGGCTGGGCGCGGCCCGCGTGATCGACCCTGGAGGGGTGTCGCCCGCGGACACCACGGAGAACATCCGTGCGCTTTCCGCGGGTGGTGCGGACGTGGCCTTCGAGGTCGTGGGCCACCAGGCGACGTTCGACACCGCGCTGGGTTCTGTCAGGGCCGGAGGCACTCTCCTGCTCCTCGGGCTCGCCGACGAGCTGCGCATCGACGGGTTCGCGACCGTCAACGCCGAGGTCACCATCCGTGCGAGCGTGGGCTACAACGCCTGCCACCGCGAGCTCATCGACCTCGTCGCCTCGGGCGCCCTGAACCTCTCGGCGTTCACCGGCGACCAGGTGGAGCTGGCCCAGGCTCCGCAGATGCTGCGGGACCTGGCCCAGGGGCGCCGTCAGGGGCTCAAGACGCTCGTGCGCTGCGCCGGTGCCCAGGACGATGACCGAGCGGCGCTCGTGGCGCAGCCCGTGCCCAGCGCGGTCTCCTAGCGTCTGCTCACCCTGCCCACCGGTGCGCCCATCGGGTGCGTCGGTGGGCTGTCGGCGCTCCTGGCGGCTGGGCTGGCCTGCTGGTCGTCGAGCAAGTGCTGCCGGTACTTCACCTTCGATGGGGCGCAGGCAAACTGACCTCAGACTTCTGGCGCAGGCCGCTCAACTTTTCGGTGGGGGTGCCCGAGGTGCAGATGACGCGCTCAGCGTTGGCGGTCACGCATCGTCGTTCGCGGCGGAAAGACTCACTTCTCAACAACCCCCTGCCCCAGCGGACCACCTTGAACCCGGCCCCCTCCATCAGGCAGGATCGGTCGGCGCTTTCCATGGCGTGAACTCGTCCGCCACAAGGCTCGGATCGAGAATTACGGCGACGCTGTGTTTTGCTCGCGTTACTCCGATGTAGAAGGCGCACGCCGTCTTACCAACCAACGGTGTGCCGTCCTTCAAGAACTGGCGAAACTTCTCGGTTGGCAGCAGAAGAACGTGATCTACTGTGCGCCCCTTTGCCACGCCAAACGTTGTGAACGTAATGCCGAACTCGTCTCCAAGGCCCGCCCGATAGTGGATCGACAGAGGCGCGTGTGCCTCGACGTACGCCGCGACATTCTGGGGGCTGACACGATAGAGCCCGTGATGGAAGTGGGTTTCAGTACTTGCCGAGATGGTCGCGGCGTACTTGAGCGACGGGTCAAACAGGCGATCTGACAGGTCAGCTATCACCTGGCTCGAACGATGGGTCGTCGCCTTCTGGGTGATCTTCAGTTGGCCCTGCGCCTCACGCTCCCGGTACCAAGTCAGAACCTTCTCGAAGCGGTAGGGGCTGTTCTTGTTGTCGCGCGGGTTGGTAGAAAGCAGCGCTTGCCGCATGTCTCCGACGAGGTGCACGTCGAGCTTGGAAGCGAACAGAACCTTGAGGATCTCGAGCGCCCAGCCGCCGATATCCTGCGCCTCGTCGATGTAGATATCGGTGTAAATGTGCTCCAGCCGATCCAGCACCGACCCATCGCTCGCCTCGTGAACCTTGTGAGCCAGGCTGGCGAGATTGCACTGATAGGCCCGTTCCTCCGGATCCAGGAAACGTGCCGCGTCCACATCTCTCGCAGCGCGATGCGGTTCGCCCTCGTAGTTGAAGCCGCGGAGGCTGTGACCCGGAAAGAGCAGCGGAAGGTACGGGCTGACGAAGTGGCGCAGTAGGAAGGCGTACCAGCCGAGGACCTCGACCTGCGGGCTAAGGGGAAGGACATCAGCGATGCGGCTCTCGAGCTCAGCTTGGCTGGCCTGGGTGTAGGCGATCACGAGGATGCGACGCTGATCGTCTGCGTCGCGACATGCTTCCACAATGCCTTGGGTCTTGCGTGCGCCGGCGACGGCGATCGTCAGCTCATTCATTGAGGATGTGAACCGCCTGGACGATGTAGTCCGGAAAGTGGATCGTCTCGTCTGACGCCAAAATTCGGAGGGCGGCCTCCGTCTTGTGGTTCGGCATCCACGTCGTCGGGTCGTCTTGAGTACGAAGCTTTAGGACTTCCCGCATGCGATCAACACCGTTGGCGTCGATGAGTTGCGGCTCCAGAGTGTGTCCATGGCTCTTGTCGCCG
Source organism: Nocardioides nanhaiensis (assembly GCF_039542785.1). Taxonomy (NCBI): domain Bacteria; kingdom Bacillati; phylum Actinomycetota; class Actinomycetes; order Propionibacteriales; family Nocardioidaceae; genus Nocardioides; species Nocardioides nanhaiensis. The sequence goes on along the minus strand of NZ_BAABIM010000002.1, from coordinate 585,303 downwards.
ACATACATGTGTCGGGTTTCCGATAGGTGCTTCGCGAGTTCCGGGTCCCCGACGATGTCCGCTACGTCAGAGCCGTCGTTGTCCTGGAGCGCCACGACCTCTCGGTCGAGCAGCGCGCAAAGCTCAAGCGCGCGCTTGAAGGTGATGCCGCTCATCGAGACGACGTCGATCCCCGCGTCGTCAGTGTCTGCGCCAGTCTCGTCTTTGAAGCACCGCTTGAAGACCATCTCGTCGGATGGACCCTCGACGAGAACCAGCCGACGGCCGAGCACGAGACGCAGCGTGTCGTAGCCCGACAGGTGCTGAAAGTACTTGACGGTGTCTGGTGTGAGGTCGGTCAACTGAACTGCACCGCTCGAACCGAGCAAGAGCAGGCTGTCTAATCCGAGCCGGTTCAGCACGTACGAGCTGTGCGTCGAGACGAATACCTGCTGCTCGCTCCCTGCGAGGGCATCGATACGCACCAGCAACCTTTTGAGGGAAGTGTGCGACTGATGTGTTTCGGGTTCTTCGATCAGGACGTAACGCGCCCGCTCGGAGCTGCGGTGCATCGCCAGCGCGACCTTGACTGCCGCCTGCTGTCCTTGTCCGCTCATGCCAAAGGGGATATCGGAGACCTGGGGCACGACGTCGGATTCCCACGCCGCTCGAGACGACTGATCCATGGCCAGACTCAGCGCGTCGTCGTGCAGATCGACGCCGTCATCGCCCATCTTCTTGCTGACGTCAGCAAGAACACCGAGCGTCAGCGAGTGACGACTCTTTCGATGCTCTATGGCTACCTTCACGCGTTCCTTATCGTCAAGGAACGCGTCGAGGATCTGGCGGGTGTGGTAGTCGATGCCGGTGGACGATCGCAGGGTTTTGGAGTCGATGAAGGCAGACCCCAGGGCCTTGGGTCGTCGTGACAGTGAATGCCCATCAAAGTTCGTCCACAAGCACTCGTAGTACTCGGTCGGCAGGATGCCCGCCGGACCATCCTTCATGTACTCGGCGAACTCGGACTTGAAGTCGTCAGAGGGTTGGATACGGAGGCGAACACCTGGGCAGTCTGTCTTTGTGCCGGCTTCGCTGCGGGAGTTGATGACTCCCCGAAGCCGATGCATGTCCGGGTCGTCTGTATCGGCGGTGAAGTACAGCTCGATCTGGATGGCTGGCGGACCCACCTGGTGCTTCGTCCCGAACTTCTCAAAGAATTCCGCGACAGCGGGTTGGTGGAACCAGAAGGGGTTCTTCTCATCCCCCGCCCACCTACCATTAATCCTGCCGGTCAGAGCCAGGTTGATCGCCTCGAGCACGGTTGACTTCCCCGTCTCGTTATCGCCGACCAAGATATTCATCCCAGAGTTTGGCTCTATCTCCAGACGGCGAAACTTGCGGTAGTTCTCAATGATGATCCGCTCGATCATGATGTCGACTCCTTCGCGCCCGAGGTGCTGACAGCCTAGGTTGCGTGGCATGTAGCGTATCCAGCCTCGCAAGGAAAGTCGCGAATCTGGACGCGGGCGTCCTAGTCCTAGTCCTAGTCCTAGTCCTAGTCCTGCCGACAAGCATCTGCAAGCACCGGTCATCGGTTTCATGCGTCCGGCAGGCGGCGGAATCGGCTGGCCGCGTCGACCGGCACGGAACGCAGCGGAACGACGCATCACCGGCTCATGCCCTCGAGGTAACCGTGTGCAGGTCTACTTTGCCCAACGTCATTCCCCTTAGCCCAAGTACGCTGGGTACTCCCACACTTCGCCTCCAATTTGCGCAGTCGCGAACCTCTCGAGTTCTCTTCGGGTGCCGCAGCGATTGATATACATGGCCGTCCAACTGCGTCCGTGCGCGGGCGTGCCCGAGATCCGAGGGCAGAGCGACGCACGTAGTCGCAGTGATGGGCTGGGCCTTGGGGGGAGTCCCCTGTGGTGGTGGTAGAGGTAGCACGCTCCGTGCAGGCACTGCGCGTGGTCAGATCCGCCACGAGCGAAAGTTTAGGCAGTTTCAGCACAGCTGGTCCTGAACGAGCGCACCCGCCCGCGCACCACACGTCAGGAGGTAATACAACGAGAGCACCGCCCGACCGTGCACCCTGTGAGCGTGGCAAAAAAGATGACTGCCGGGCTCTGCGACGAATGCACCCGACGCAGAGACAACTGGTTCACCGCCGTTTCGAACGCGATCGTCGGTCGGATTGTCGATGACCCACTCCTTCAAGCGCTACTGCGGATGACCACCGGCGTCGGGCACCGCCACGGCCTACGCGACGAAGAGCTCGCGATCAATGGCCAATCGGTCGATGAGGTCCGCAAGGAGGTCACGCGCTGGCGAACCGGCCGCGTCGAACCGCGCACTGCCTGGCTCAGCGACATTACCTGGATAAGCCTCCGCCAGTACGGCCAGACCTCACAACGCGTCAACGCAGCCGTACTCGATGAGATCGCCCACGGTCCGGCCGCCCGCATGCCGCACCTGCACCGGGACCCGCTCACGCCGCCCCCCGCATGCGCGCACGACGACGACTTGTACGAGTCCACCCCGGCCGGCGTCCTCAGCTTCGGAGACAACCATCTCGCGATCGTGCGCCAGCACGTTGACGCCGATATCACTGCTGCGTTGACGGCGTTCACGCCACTAGAACTCTTACACAGCGAAGATGATGTCCCCGGTGACCTCGCGGCCGACGAGGTCCTTAGCAAGTGCGGCGCACGGATCGACGTCCCGCTCGCCGGCCGCGGCGGATGGTCCGGGTCTTGCCCCGACGGCATCACCGAGTTTCAACGCGAATGGATTCTGAACCGAGGTGCCCGCAACATGCACCAGACCTCTGGTGCCGTCCCCGGATGGTTCATCACGGCCGAATCGCTTGACGATGTCAACGCCCTTAAGCGTCTGAAGTACGCGGGCGCGTTCAGCTTCGAGGAACAACCCGATCGGTTCGACCTGAACCTGCACCCACCTGGCCCCGATGGCAGACCATCGAATCTCAGGATCGGGTTCGGACACGGAATCGAAGCGACCAGTCTGCTCCGCCTCGCCATCATCGCCACGATGAGGTCAATTCTTGTGGACGTGCTCTTTCTCGACCACCGATTTCACCTACAGCACGTCGCTTCGTTCAGCATCAAGGTTCCCGAAGGAGTCGCCGAAGCCGCGGCAGCCTTCGCCAAACGGCACGCCCGACCGGATGGCGTCATCGACTTTTTCGCCGAGGCGCTCGAGGCAGACGAGGAGGCCGCGCTCCGCGCCGGCGCTGCGGAGATGCGACGACATGACGTCGCCCGCTTCGTCCGTGCCGCATCGGAAGGGCGAGTCCCCCGCAGGGTTCGTGGGGTTATCCGGCGCTACCTTGAGGCGTTAGAGCGCTACGCCGCGCTCGAGGGCAAGTACCTCGGCCTCGACTGGTCGAGCAGTGCCGAACTGGAAGAGACGAGGCTTGCGCTTCGTGAGGCGGTCGCCGGCACTGGTCTGCACCTGCCAGTGATCGACCAAGTCACGCTCGCCGTTCTGGGAGATCGACGGGCGTTCGTTCATCTCGAGTGCGATACCGACGCGGTGCTGTACCCCGTCGTGAGCTGGCTCGACGAGAACCAGACACCTCAATTCAAAGGATTCCCGTGCGGCATCTGGGGCTCGCCCGCCTCGAAGCCCCCGTCCGCCGACGCGGCCGAGAACGCTGAGAGCGAACGCGACGAGGTCGCATCTCTTGCTGCAGCGCTCCGTCCACTGAAACACCTACTCGACCTCGGGATTACCCGTCTTGTTGTCTGCCCATCGGAGCGGTTCACGCGCACGCCCGTTCACGTAGCACTCCTCACATTGGGATTCGACGAAGTCTCCTATGCGCCATCCCTAGCGTTGCTCCAACCCACGAATCCGACGACCGCGCCTGGGCCGCGACCGCCGCACATCAACGGCTGGGCAGGCACTGGCAAAGACCACCTGCCTGGAGTTGCCGCCGAGATCGCGATCGTCGCTGACCTGTACAGCTCCGCCGCCGACAACGCCTTGCCGGCCTCGGGGCGATATCCGCTCATTCACCTCGCTGGGCACGCCACGACTGGTTCGAGCGAAGCCAGCACCGGCATCCAACTCCAGGGTGGGACGCTGACGGGTGCCGACGTGCTAGCCGGCCTGAACATCGCCGGCACCAAACTCGTCGTTCTCGCAGCGTGCGGCACCGGGCACAGCAGATACGAGCCGACGCAACTTCTCGAGCAGACTCCGCTCGACTCCTGCTTCATCACCGTCGGCGCCACCGTTTGCATCGCCACCACTCGGCCGGTCAGCGACCGCATCGCTGTCATCTTTAGCACTGCACTCCATCACGCGCTCGTCCAGGGCACCGCGTTGTGGGACGCCTACACCCACGCCTGCATCGCAGCGCGGAACCCTGATCGCCGACGTCTGCCGAGCACCGCGACGCAGGTACTGGATCGCACTTCACTCGGATGGGACACAGCCCCACTTACCCCGATCGAGGTCAACGACTGGATGACGTTCAAGATGAGCGGAGCCCATTGGCACGTGGCTACACCGCTCTGATCGGCGACACTGCTTCGCAAAAGTTCGCACGGCGCGGGCTCGCTTCCAGAGTGGTGGACCGACCCGACACATGCGCCACGCCAGGTCTGTGCTGCCGGATCGCAGCGGAGAGTCCCAAGTCGCAATAGGTGTTATCTAGCGGTGTCTGCTAGTCGACGGCAACTATCTCGCCCACGGCCGAGTCCAAGTAGAGACGCGAACCCAAGTTCAAACTTGATCTGGCCACCTCACGACACGCCGTCAGGTTCATTCTGATGCAACTGATACTGAATCTACGTGTACTGTCGCCGTTGTGATGAGCGAGCAGGAGGCGGTTGTTAAGGCGCTGCGACGAGGACGGATCCTCGACGCCATACGATGGGCCTATCAGTCCGCCGCCGCCGGCGTCGCAGATGATTTCCGCCCCGGCAAGGGGTACGACGAGGGCTGGTGCGGGTTCAGTCGTCACACCCTCCTACGCGACCGCCTCAACCGAGTCTTCTCGCTCGGCCCCTATATCACCCCGGTCGGCACCGACCCGAGAGAGAACCTGGACATCCTCTTTGAGGCCATTCCGGAGAGCGAGCGCGCCACGTTCCCCCTCATCGCGCCCGGCCTGGTTGAGGAAGCCGACCTGAACGGCAGCCCTGGTTGGAAGTACAAGAGGATGCGTTTGCTGATCGCCTCGATCCCGCACGACGACATTGACGACATCACCTGGCAGCGGCGCTCAGCCACGAAGCAGCTCGTCGCGTCACAGCCAGACCCCGACCGCGACGGTGACGGCACCAACACGCTCCTACACCGCCTAGCCGCCGCGGGAGACACGGGAGCGAAGGCACTGCTCGACGCGATCGAGGCTGCCAAACCCCTTGATATCCCCACGTACCTGATCGGGCATGGCCACGACCTCATCGGCGGGGGACGGAGACGCCTGGTCCTTGGTCGCCCGCAGCTCCAGGCGCGCGAGCCGTGGGCGTGGACCGAGAACCTACTCACCACACACCCGCCCACTGCCGGTGGCCTCACCCCACCAGCCACCACCCCCGACCCGACCCAGGCGCCGGACGCGCCAGTCCGTCTTCGCCGACCTGCAGACACAAAGGATCCCCGAGCCGCCGATGGCACACCCTCGGGAGGGGCCGTTACGTCAGGTGGGGCCAACCGGCTGTGAGCGGGCAGTACTCCGCCAGAGACGCAGCTGCACTGTTCGATGGCGCCCGACTCACTCTGGCTCGACAACTCGCAGGCCTCCGAAAGAGCGATCTCGCTGGCGTTGTTGAAGTCAGCGCGACCGCCGTCGCAGCATGGGAGTCTGGCAAGTCCAACCCCAGCCCAGGCAACGTCGCGAACCTGTCGCTCGGACTCGGAATTGACCCCGGCTTCTTCGTCGCGCGCCCGGCCGGCCAAACATCCGGAACAACCACGCCGCACTTCCGGTCCCTGCGCTCGACCAGCCAGATCATGCGCGACCAAGCGCACTCCTACGGCCAAATTGCTGTTGAGGTCGCCGCAGCACTCGAAGTGCACGTCGAATTACCTGAGGTGGACATCCCGCGCCACCCAGTCGGGCTCGACGACCCCCTCGAAGCGGCCGACGAAGCCGCCCGCGCACTGCGCCATGCGTGGAAAATGGACACCGGCCCCGCACCGCACCTTGTGCGGCTGGCTGAGAACCACGGCATTCTTGTCGTTTTCAGCCCGCCGTCCTCGGCGAGCCTGGACGCGTTCTCGTTTGACTCGACTGTCCGTCCAGTCGTAATCCTGAACCCGATCAAACGCGACTTTTACCGTCAGCGATTCGACGTTGCCCACGAGCTCGGCCACCTCGTCATGCACGCCGACTCCGATCCCGGATCGAAGGTCGTCGAGGACCAGGCGCACCGATTCGCTGCCGAGTTCCTCCTCCCGAACGACGAGATCACGCCCCTCCTGCCGACCGCACTGAACAAGTCCACTTGGGCGCGTCTTGGGCAGCTCAAGGAGGAGTGGAAAGTCTCGATGGCGTCCCTGCTGTACCGCGCCAAGGTTCTCGAGACGCTACCTGCGACCTCATACCGAAACGCGATGATAACGATGACTCAGCGCGGTTGGCGGCGAGCTGAACCCGGCCTCGTCACCAGCATCGAGCAGCCATCGCTATTTCCCGCCACACTCGACGTCCTTGCCGACGCCGGCGTGGCCGTCGAGGAGATCCGCAACCAGTGTCGAGTCCCGACATCGCTGTTCGAGACAATCACCGCTCGCACACCAAGCCCAGCGACGAATCCGCCCAGTCGCAGCCGTAGAGCGAGCTCTCAGGGCAATGTTGGGGACGGGCTTCCCGCAGCAGCGGCCCGCAATGTGGTTTCGCTGCTCTGACACGCAGCGACGCTCGAATGACGCGCTCCGAGGTTGAATGTGCTCTTGTTGCTTCCGAGTGGACCGATCGTCAGTGGCGCTGGCCGTGGGGGTGACATGTCTGCATCGGGCGCTGTACGCGGACGTTCCCGGTGAGAAGCCGAGGAGCGCTGCGGCCTCGATGATGCTGATGAGGGCAGGCCGCCATCCCGTCAGATCAGATGCGTCATTGTGGACGGAATGAGGCAGATGGCCCAAGCAGTCGGAACACGCTCGACAACCGGCGGGGCGAGTGCGGGCCACTCGCTCACCAGCGCGCGGCAGTGTTGAGGTCCGCCCTACGTCAGGCGGACTCGCCGTCCTCAGGATTCAACCGCCGCCGGTCCAGGTCCCGCAGGAAGTCCTCGTCGTCGTCAGGCGCGACGATCTTGGGCTTCGGCTTGGGCTGAGGACGCCGCTTGACGGGGCGCTGGGAGCGGGGGGCGACACCGCGTTCCTGCATCAGGCGCACCACGAGGTAGATCGCCACCGCGAACACGATCACCACCAGCAGGAACCTCAGCACACCTCCAGAGTAGACGGGAGGTGGTGACCCTGCGGGGCATCCCAGGGGGCCGGTAACCTGAGGTATGTGAAGGAGTTCTGGATCTACACGGCACTGCGCGGCGCGCTGTTCCTGGCCACCGCCGCCATCGTGTTCGCCGTCTGGACGCGCTTCGGTGAGGTGCCGCTGGGCGGCGTCATCATCGTCAGCTTCCTGATCAGCGGCGTCGGCTCCTACTTCCTGCTCGCCAACACCCGCGAGCGCTTGGCGCGCAAGGTCGAGAAGGGGCCGGCCCAGCGGGTGCAGGCCAAGTTCGAGGAGCTGCGCACCAAGGAAGACGCGGACTGACCCGCACGGCGGCGGGGCAGCCCGCCGGAGGTCAGCGGCGCTTGCGCTCGATCTGACGGCGCACGCGGCTCTCGGACTGGCCGAGCACCTTCGCCATCAGCGGAACGCGCATCTTCCACGCCACCGCGCCGACGGCCAGGATCACGAGGATGAAGAAGAGGGTTCCCATGCCCTCGAATCTACCCAGCGGCCGCGAACGCGGGCCTCAGCCGAGCGCGATGAGCGGCACCGCGACCAGCACCGACCACACCAGCTCGGCCAGGCCGGTGCGCTGCAGCACCGGGATCAGCGCCGGGCCCACGGCCCCGCCCAGCACCGTGCGCACCGCCGGGCCCGCCACCGCCAGGAAGCCCAGGCCCAGGAGCGCCCACCACGTCGTCGCCACCGCGACGGCGACGACGGCCGCGGCCGCCGCGCCCACCAGCAGCGCGTAGAGGCCGCGGGTGCGGTCGGGGCCCAGCCGCACGGCGAGGGTGTGCTTGCCCGCGACCTTGTCGGTCGGGATGTCGCGCAGGTTGTTGGCTACCAGGATCGCGCAGGCCAGCGCACCGATGCCGACGGCCGCGTAGAGCGCCGCCCAGGAGAACTGCTCGACCTGCACGTAGTAGGTGCCCAGCACGGCCACGAGCCCGAAGAAGACGAACACCATCACCTCACCCAGGCCCAGGTAGCCGTAGGGCTTCTCGCCGCCGGTGTAGAACCACGCGGCCACCACGCTCACCAGGCCCACCAGCACCAGCCACCAGGCGGTGGTCGCCGCCAGCACCAGCCCCGCGACGCCGGCCACGCCGAACGCCGCGAAGGCCGCGGCCTTGACCGCCTTCGGCGTCGCGGCCCCCGAGCCCACCAGCCGCATGGGGCCCACGCGGTCGGCGTCGGTGCCGCGGATGCCGTCGGAGTAGTCGTTGGCGTAGTTGACCGCCACCTGCAGCGCCAGGCTGACGACGAGCGCCAGCAGCGCCTTCGACCACACCGCCCCGCTCTCGTACTCGGCCACGGCCGTGCCGGCCAGCACGGGGGCCAGGGCGGCGGGAAGGGTGCGGGGCCGGGCGCCGGCCAGCCACTGCGCAGGAGTTGCCACGACCGCTGATTCAAGCACCACCCGCGGAGGGCTAGCCTCGCGAGGGTGACCACGTCCGGGGACCCGAGCGCCGACCTGCGCGCCTGGCTCGCCGCGGAGCAGGAGCCGGCGCCCCTAGTGGTGGAGACCTCGGGCTCCACGGGTCGCCCCAAGCGGGTCGTGCTGAGCCGCCGCGCCGTGCTCGCCTCGGCGCGCGCCACCGAGCAGCGCCTGGGCGGCGCGGGCCGCTGGGTGCTGCGCCTGCCGCGCACCTACGTGGCCGGGCTGCAGGTCGTCGTCCGCTCGCTGCTGGCCGGTCACGAGCCCGTCGGCGAGGCCGAGCCGTGGCCCGACGACGAGGGCTGGTTCACCAGCCTGGTGCCCACCCAGCTGCACCGGATGCTCGCCGACCCCGCTGAGGTCGCGGCTCTGCGCCGCGCGCACACCGTGCTGCTCGGCGGCGGCCCCGTCGACCCCGACCTGCGCCGCCGCGCCGCCGGGGCCGGCGTCACCGTCGTGGCCACCTACGGCGCCGCCGAGACCGCCGGCGGCTGCGTCTACGACGGCCTGCCGCTCGAGGGCGTCCGCGTGCGCATCGACGACGGCCGCGTGCTGCTGGGCGGCCCCACGCTCTTCGAGGGCTACGAGAGCGACCCGCAGCTGACCGCCGAGACGCTCGTGGACGGCTGGTTCCGCACCAGCGACGCCGGCCGGCTCGACGACGAGGGCCGGCTGCAGGTGCTGGGCCGGCTCGACGACGTCGTGGTGAGCGGCGGCGTCAACGTGCCCGGCCCCGCGGTGGCCGCCCGCCTGCGGGCGCACCCCGCCGTCGAGGAGGTCGAGGTGGTGGGCGTCCCCGACGAGGAGTGGGGCAACCGGCTCGTCGCCTTCGTGGTGGGCGAGGTGGCCGAGGGCGAGCTGCGCGACTGGGTGGCCGCCGAGCACCCGCGCGCCTGGGCCCCGCGCCAGGTGGTGCGCGTAGGCGCCGTCCCACTGCTCACCAACGGCAAGCCCGACCGGCTGGCGCTGACCCGCCTCGCCGGCGCCGCCGCCCGGGAGCGCGAGTGAGCGCCGGGCCGCTGCGGGTGCTCAGCATCCCCATGCGCACTCGCTTCCGCGGCCTCGAGCACCGCGAGGTCGCCCTGCTCGAGGGGCCCGCCGGATGGGGCGAGTGGAGCCCCTTCCTGGAGTACGACGCCGAGGTGGCCGCCCCCTGGCTGGCCTGCGCCCGCGAGGCCGCCGCCGGCGACTGGCCCGACCCCGTGCGCACCCACGTGCCGGTCAACGTGACCGTGCCGGCCTGCGACCCCGAGCGTGCGCACGCCATCGTGCGCGCCGGCGGCTGCACCACGGCCAAGGTCAAGGTGGCCGAGCCCGGCCAGGTGCTCGCCGACGACGAGGCGCGGCTCGAGGCCGTGCGCGACGCCCTCGGCCCAGCCGGCCTGGTGCGGGTGGACGCCAACGGCGGCTGGTCGGTGGACGACGCCGTGCGCGCCGTCGCTGTGCTGGACCAGGCGGCCGGCGGGCTGGAGTACGTGGAGCAGCCCTGCGCGAGCGTCGAGGAGCTCGCCGCGGTGCGACGACGGATCGCGGTGCCCGTGGCCGCCGACGAGTCCATCCGTCGCGCCGAGGACCCCTACCGCGTGCGCGACCTCGAGGCCGCCGATATCGCCGTGCTGAAGGTGCAGCCCCTCGGCGGCGTGCGCGCCTGCCTGCGCATCGCCGAGCAGATCGGCCTGCCGGTGGTGGTCTCCTCCGCGCTCGAGACCTCGGTGGGCATCGCCGCCGGCGTCGCGCTGGCCGCGGCCCTGCCCGAGCTGCCCCACGCCTGCGGCCTGGCCACCGTGCAGCTGCTCACCGACGACGTCGCGGTCTCGCCGCTGCTGCCGGTCGACGGCGTGCTGCCGGTGGGCGCGCCCGTCGTCGACCTGGCCGCGCTGTCGCGGCTCGCCGCGGCTCCCGAGCGGGTGGCGCACTGGGAGGCACGGCTGGCCCAGGTGCGGGAGGTGGAGGCCAGGTGAGCGCCACCGAGCTGGCCCGCCGCGTGCTCGACGCGCTGGTGGCCGCGGGGGTGCGCGAGGTCGTCGTCGCGCCCGGCTCGCGCAACGCGCCGCTCTCCTTCGCCGCCTTCGACGCCGCCGAGGCCGGCGCCGTCCGGCTGCACACCCGCATCGACGAGCGCTCGGCCGGCTTCCTGGCGCTCGGCCTCACCCGGCAGGGCGCACGCGCCGCGGTGGTGTGCACCTCGGGCACCGCCGTCGCCAACCTGCACCCGGCCGTGCTGGAGGCGGCGCACACGGGCGCGGGCCTGGTCGTCGTCACGGCCGACCGGCCGGCTCGGCTGCGGGGCACCGACGCCAACCAGACGACCGACCAGGTGGGCGTCTTCGGCCGGCTCGTCGTCACGCTCGACCTGCCCGACGACGACCTCGCGCTCGCGCCGCACGGACCCACCCACCTCAACGTGCAGCTCGACGACCCGCTGCTCCCGCCCGACGGCGACCGCTACGTGCCGCCCGCCGCCCCGCCCCGCGCCGAGCGGGGGAGCGGTCTGCGGCTCGACGAGCCGCTGCCCACGCTGCCGCCCGGTGCGCGCACCGTCGTCGTCGCGGGTGACGACGCCGGCCCGCCCGCCCGCCAGGTGGCCCAGCGCTCGGGGTGGCCGCTGCTGGCCGAGCCGAGCAGCGGCGCCCGCACCGGCGAGAACGCGCTGCGCTGCTACCGGCTGCTGCTGGAGGGCCCGCTGGCCGCGAAGGTGGAGCGGGTGGTGGTGGCCGGTCGCCCGACGCTCTCCCGACCCGTGCAGCGGCTCCTGGCCCGCGCCGACGTCGAGGTCTACGAGCTGCCGTGGCTGCCCGGGCGAGGTGGGGTGTGGCAGGAGCGGCCGTACGCCGTCGTCGGGCCGGGTGGCGGCTTGGAGTCTCCCGACGACCCCGCGTGGTTCGAGGCCTGGCGCTCGGCCGACCGTGTCGTGGGCCGCGAGCTGGACCGGCTGCTCGCCGGCGAGCCCGGCCTGACCCCGCTGGAGGTGGCCGGTGCCGTGCACCGCGCGCTGCCCGCCGAGGGTCTGCTCGTCGTCGGCGCCTCCAACCCGGTGCGCGACCTCGACCTGATGGCGCGCCCCACCACCGTGGGCGAGCGGCGCAAGGTGGTGGCCAACCGCGGCCTGGCCGGCATCGACGGCACCGTCTCGACCGCGATCGGCGCCGCCCTGGCCCGCCCCTGGTCGGCGCGCACCCTGGCGCTGCTGGGCGACGTCACGTTCCTGCACGACGCCAACGGGCTGGTGCTCGGCCCCGGGCAGCCGCGCCCCGACCTGACGATCGTGGTGGTCAACGACGACGGCGGCTCGATCTTCGCCACCCTCGAGCAGGGCGCCCCCGCCCACGCCGACCGCTTCGAGGCGCTCTTCGGCACCCCGCACGGCGTCGACCTCGCCAGCCTCTGCGCCGCCACCCGCACCCCCCACCTGCGCGTGACCAGCCTGCCCGAGCTGGAGCAGGCCCTCGCCTCGCCCAACGGCGGCATCGAGGTGGTCGAGGCCGTGGTCTCCCGCGCCGACCGGCGTGGGCTGGACGAGCGGATCCGTGCGCTGGGGTCATCCCGGTGATCGAGTAGCGCCGTCCCGGCTCTCCGTTGGTTGAGCCGTGAGCAGCGCTGGCGGCGGCCCGACTTTCCGGTGGTTGAGCCGTGAGGAGCGCTAGCGACGAGCGTGTCGAAACCCCTGTCGGCCGAGCGCCCTCCGGTGACTGTCGGGGGTGAGGGAGGGCGTTCGTCGCGCCGGGTTTCGACACGGGCTCGCTGGCGCTCGCCCGGCTCAACCAGCGATTGTGGGGCTGGCGCTCGCCCGGCTCAACCAGCGCGTGGACCGCGCCAGGCAGCGCCGGGGCGCAGGCGCACAATGCGAGCGTGGAGATCGCGCTGCTGCTGGTCGTGCTGGCGGTCAGCGTCCTGGTGGTCACCGGGCTGGCCGAGCGGCTCGACATCCCGGCGCCCCTGGTGCTCGTCGTCGCCGGGGCGGCGGCCTCGTTCGTGCCCGGCGTGCCTGAGATCCACCTCGAGCCCGAGGTGGTGCTCATCGGGCTGCTGCCGCCACTGCTCTACGCCACCGCGATCCGCACCTCGCTGGTGGACTTCAACGCCAACCGCCGCGTCATCCTGCTGCTCTCGGTGGGGCTCGTGGTGTTCACGACGCTCGGCGTCGGCGTCGTCGTGCACGCCCTGCTGCCGGGTGTGGGCTGGCCGGCCGCGCTGGCGATCGGCGCCGTCGTCGCTCCGCCCGACGCCGTCGCCGCCACCGCGGTGGCCCGCCGGATCGGCCTGCCGCGCCGCGTTGTCACGATCCTGGAGGGCGAGTCGCTGCTCAACGACGCCACCGCGCTGGTGGCGCTGCGCACCGCCATCGCCGCGGGCGGGGTGGGGGTGACCGCGGTCGAGGTGGGGCTCGACTTCGCGGTCGCGGCAGGCGGCGGGCTCGCCGTCGGCGTGCTCACGTTCGTGATCGTGGCGCGGGTGCGCCGTCGCGTCACCGACCCGCTGATGGACACCGCCCTCTCGTTCGTCGTCCCCTTCGCCGCCTACCTGGCGGCCGAGGAGCTGCACGCCTCGGGCGTCATCTCGGTGGTGGTGGCGGGGTTGCTGCTGGGCCACAAGGCGCCGGTGCTGCAGGACGCCGCCTCGCGGATCGCCGAGCGGATGAACTGGCGCGCCATCGCCTTCGTGCTCGAGAACGCGGTGTTCCTGCTGATCGGCCTGCAGACCCGCTGGCTGCTCGAGGACGTCGGCGGCAGCGGGATCTCAGTCGGGAGGGTGGTGCTCGTCTGTACGGCCACGCTGGTGGCGGTCGTGGTGCTGCGGCTGGTGTGGGTGTTCACCTCGCGGGCGCTGCTCATGCGACCCGACCCGGCGAGCGGGCAGCGGGTCGTGCCGCCCGCCAACACCTTCCTGCTCGGCTGGGCCGGCATGCGCGGCGTCGTCACGCTGGCGGCGGCGTTCGTGATCCCCGAGGACACCGAGCACCGCGAGGTGCTCCTGCTGATCGCCTTCACCGTGGTGCTCGGCACGCTCCTGCTGCAGGGACTCTCGCTGCCGTGGATCGCGCGCACGCTGCAGGTGCCCGGCCCCGACCCCATGGAGGACGCGCTCGCCCGCGCCACCCTGCTGCAGCAGGCAGCCAAGGCCGGCGTCGAGCGGCTCGAGGAGCTGGAGTACGAGGACCCGCACGGCGTCGTCCCGCTCGTGCGGCAGCGCGTCGAGCAACGCACCTTCGCGGCATGGGAGCGGTTGGGCACCACGGTCGACGAGGAGCCGCCCAGCGAGCTGTACACCCGCATCCGCCAGGAGATGATCGACGCCGAGCGCCGTCGGGTGCTGGAGATCCGCTCCACCGGGCAGGTGCCCTCGGAGGTCGTGGCCGAGGTGCTGGCGCAGCTCGACGTCGAGGAGTCCATGCTCGACGTCGCCACCGACCAGCGCGAGGAGGTGCAACGGTTCGCCGCCCGCACCGGCCCGCGCAAGCAGTGCCACGACCTGGTCGAGCGCCCCGCCGAGGAGCCGAACGGCGAGGACTGGGCGGGGGAGTGCCCGCGCTGCCTCGAGGACGGCACCCGCTGGGTGGCGCTGCGCCGCTGCCTCACCTGCGGGCACCTGGGGTGCTGCGACTCCTCGCCCGGCCGCCACGCCACCGAGCACTTCCACGCCACGGCCCACCCGGTGATTCAGTCCGCCGAGCCCGGTGAGGACTGGCGGTGGTGCTACGTGCACCACGTCTCGGCCTGACTTCCGGGGCTGGCGGCGGCTCCGGGGGTGATCCCACGTCCACGTGGGATCACGGAACAGGAGGGCCGGAATACTGGCCCCCCGGTTCCGCGATCACCCCTCCGGGTCAGCACTCGAGTGACTCGTGGGGCGGAAGTTGCAGCAGGAGGTGGCGTCGGACGGCCCCTCGTCGGCAGCGGACGCGACACTAGGCTGGGGCGGTGAGCCAGCAGACCGTGGAGGCCGGGCCGGCGCGGGACCGCACGATGCTGCGGCTGCGCGACTTCATGCGCACCGAGTCCGCGAGCGCGGGGCTGCTCGTGGCCGCGAGCATGGTCGCGCTGCTGTGGGCCAACTCGCCGTGGTCGGAGGCGTACGTCGACCTGTGGCACACCACCGCCGAGATCACCGTCGGCAGCACGCAGATCTCGATGGACCTGCACCACTGGGTCAACGACGCGCTGATGGTGCTGTTCTTCTTCGTCATCGGGCTCGAGGTGCGCCGCGAGTTCGCGATCGGCGAGCTCACCGAGCGACGCCGGATCGTGGTGCCGCTGGTGGCCGGCATCGGCGGGATGCTGGTGCCCGCCGGCCTCTACCTCGCGCTCAACCCCTCGGGCGAGGCCGCCGCCGGGTGGGGCGCCGTGATCGGCACCGACACCGCCTTCCTGCTGGGCGTGCTGGCACTCGTGGGGCCGCGGGTCTCCTCGCAGCTACGCATCTTCCTGCTCACCCTCACCGTGATCGACGACGTGGTGGCGGTGAGCGTCATCGGCATCGTCTACACCGACGAGGTGCGGGTGGTGCCGCTGGTGGTCGCCGTCGCGGCGCTGGCCGGCATCGCGCTGCTCGACAAACTCGGTCAGTGGCGGGCCTCGCCCTACGTCGGGCTGGTGCTGCTGGCGTGGCTGGCCACGCTCAACGCCGGCCTGCACGCCTCGATCGCCGGCATGGTGGCCGGGCTGCTGGTGCCCGCTGCCGAGCCGGCCCGCTCCCAGGTGGAGCAGGCCGCGCGACGGGTGCGCGACTTCCGGCAGTCCCCGCTGCCCGGCGTCCAGCGCGACGCGCGCGCCGAGCTGACCCGCGCCGTCAGCATCAACGAGCGGCTGCAGGAGTCGTTGCACGGGTGGGCCGGCTACGTCGTCGTCCCGGTCTTCGCGCTCGCCAACGCCGGCGTCGACCTGCGCGGCGGGCTGCTGGGCGAGGCGCTGCGCTCGCCGGTCACGTGGGGCATCGTCGTCGGACTGGTGGCCGGCAAGCTGCTCGGCATCTGGCTGGGCTCGCTCGCCGCCGTCCGCCTGGGCTGGGGTGCGCTGCCGCAGGGCGTCGGGCTCGGGCACGTGGCCGCCGGCGGTGCGCTCTCCGGCATCGGCTTCACCGTCTCGCTGCTGATCATCGGCCTCGCCTTCGACGACGGGCCCGTGCGCGACCAGGCCACCGTGGGCGTGCTGCTGTCGGTGGCGGTGGCCAGCCTCGTCGGGTGGCTGGTGTTCCGCTTCGCCGCCAAGTACCTCGGCCAGACCGACGCCGCGCTGCCCACCACCCTCAGCCTCCCGGTGGACCCCGACGTCGACCACGTGCGCGGCCCGCGCGACGCCCCCATGACGCTGGTGGAGTACCTCGACTACGAGTGCCCCTTCTGCGCCAAGGCCACCGGTGCGGCCCTCGAGGTCAAGCAGCAGCTGGGCGACCGGCTGCGCTACGTGGTGCGCCACCTGCCCCTCGACGTGCACCCGCACGCCTGGCCGGCCGCGCTCGCCGTCGAGGCGGCCGGACGGCAGGGCAAGTTCTGGGAGATGCACGACCTGCTCTTCCGCAACCAGGACGAGCTGGAGGTCGAGGACCTCGCCGGCTACGCCGCCGAGCTGGGGCTCGACGTCGAGGACTTCCTGCGCGACCTGGACGACGACGACGTGGTGGCGCGGGTGCGCCGCGACCTCGAGAGCGCTGACGAGAGCGGTGCTCGCGGGACGCCCACGTTCTTCATCGGCGACGAGCGGCACACCGGTGCGTTCGACGCCCGGTCGCTGGTGGCGGCGCTGGAGGCTTCGGCTGTCTCCGACGCCGACCGTGGCTACCGGCGCATCCACTGACCGATCCGGTGATCGAGTAGCGCCGTCCCGAGGGACGAGGGACGACGCGTACCGAGATCCCTGCGGCCACGTGACGACCGCGACCCGCGCGGCTCGTCGGAGGTGGTCGTCTACCGGGGTCTCGGTACGCCCGGCGTCTCGCAGGCTCGCCGCCGGGCTACTCGACCAGCGGCGGGGTGGCGGTGCGGGAGGGCGGTCGGCTTGCGGGGGTCTCGGTACGCCCGGTGGCTCGCACGCTCGCCACCGGGCTACTCGACCAACGAAGGACCCAGCACGTCCTCGAGGGTGCGGGCGGGGTGGCCGAGGAGGCGGGGGACGTCGTCGGTGACCTCGGCGACCGAGCCGTCGGCGATCGCGGTGTAGGTGCTCACCCAGGCGTCGAGCTCGAACTGCTGCGCGTCGGGCCAGCCGGCACGCCGGGAGGCGTAGGCCTCCTCGACCGTCTCCTGCTCGTAGCGCAACGGTCGGCCCAGGTGGGCGCCGGCGCGGGAGGCCACCTCGTCGAGGGTCAGCGCCTCGGGGCCGGAGAGCCGGTAGACGGCGCCGGCGTGCTGCTCGGCGGCCGCGCCGCCCTCGACCAGGTCGCGGAGGATCCGCGCGGCCACCTCGGCGACGTCGGCGCGGGCCACGGCCGCCACCCGGCCGTCGCCGGCCGGGCCGCGCAGCACGCCCTCGTCGTCGGCGAAGAGCGGGAGGACGTCGAGGTAGAAGTTGTCGCGCAGGCAGGTGTGGCGCATGCCGTGGGTGCGCTCGGCGTCGGCGAGGGCCTGCTCGGCGGCGTGGTGGTCGCGGCCCAGTGTGAACGTGGCGTCCGGGCCCGCACCCTCGAACGAGGTGTAGACCACGTGGCGCACGCCGGCGCGGGCGGCGGCGTCGATTACGGTCGCGTGCTCCTCGCGCCGCGTCGGCGACTCGGCGGCCGAGACCAGGAACAGCACGTCGACCCCCTCGAGCGCGGCCAGGCACGCCTCGGCGTCGCCGTAGGTGCAGGTGCGCACCTCGGAGCCGTCGATGGAAGGCGCGCGGCCGGGGTCGCGCACCAGCAGGCGCGGGGCCAGGTCGGCCAGGTGGCCGGCGACGACGCCGCCGAGGGCGCCGGTGACTCCGGTGAGGGCGAGTGTCGTCGAGCTGGTCATGAAGGAACCTCCGGGGTGAAACGGATGGGGAACGAGCGGGCGCCGGTGTTGCCGGAGACCGGCATCCAGTCGCCGGGCCCGTCCGGCTCGGCGTCGGGCATGCGGGCGGCGAGCAGCGGGAGCGCCACCGCCATGTCGGTGCGCGCCACGAAGTGCCCGAGGCAGTGGTGCGTGCCGGCGCCGAAGCCGTGGTGGGGCGGGCGCTGCGCGGTGATGTCGAAGGCGGGCTCGGGCACCGCGCGGGGGTCGGTGCCGGCGCTGTGGCTGAGCACCTGCACCACGCCGCCCGCAGGCACGTGCAGCCCGAACAGGTCGACGGCCTCGGTGGCCTCGCGGGTGACCCAGGTGACCGTGGGGTTCACGCGCATCACCTCCTCGACGGCGGCGCCACCGAGCTCGGGCCGCTCGGCGAGCAGCCGCCACTGGCCGGGGTGCGCCAGCAGGGTCTGCACGGCGAGCGTGAGCTGGTTGCGCGTCGTCTCCATGCCGGCGAAGGCGAGGAAGACCAGCGCGACGCTGAGCTCGCGGTCGGTGAGGCGGTCGCCGTCGTCGCTGGCCTGCACGAGCGTGGTGACGAGGTCCTCGCGCGGGTGACGACGCCGGTCGGCCACCACGTCGTCGACGTAGCCGGTCAGGCCGGTGAGCGCCTCCTCGATGCGCGGCACGTGGGCGGCGACGTCGATCGAGAACGCAGCACCGAGGTCGTCGGCCCAGCGCGCCACCTGGCGCCAGTCGCCGTCGTCACCGGCGGGCAGGCCGAGGAGCGCGCAGATGATGCGCGCCGCGTACGGCTCGGCGAACTCGTGGACGAGCTCGACGCGGCCGCGCGGGGCGAAGGCGTCGACCAGCTCGTGGGCGAGCGCCTGGAACTGCGGGCGCATCGCGGCGATGGTGCGGTTGCGGAACGCCGGCACCAGCAGCCGGCGGATGCGGTCGTGGTCCTCGCCCTCCAGCGAGAGCAGCGTCTCGCGCCACCACTGCGGGAAGGGCCCCTCGGGCACGCCGTTCTGCTCGGGCCAGCGGGCGTTGCCCTGCCGGAAGCGCCGGTCGCGCAGCACCGCGGCCGACTCGGCGTGCCGCAGCACCGCCCACCCCCAGGGTGTCTCGGCGTACCAGCCGGCCTCGCGGGCGGCGTGCACCTGCGCGGAGGTCACGTCGAAGGCCGGGTCGTCCAGCGCGAGGCGGGCGGGGGTGCTCACCCGCCTGATTATGGTGGCGGCATGCGCCTCACCAAGTTCGGCCACGCGTGCGTCCGCATCGAGCACGAGGGATCGACCCTGGTGCTGGATCCCGGGGTGTTCACCGACGCGGCTGCCGTCGACGGCGCCGACGCGGTGCTGGTGACCCACGAGCACGCCGACCACTACGAGGTCGAGCGGCTGCTGCGGGCCGACGCGCCGGTGTTCACGATCTCCGCCGTGGCGGAGCAGGTGCGGGCCGACTCACCCGAGCTGGCCGAGCGGCTGACCGTCGTCACGCCGGGCGAGCAGCTGACCGTGGCCGGGGTGCCCGTGGAGGTCGTGGGCGAGCGGCACGCCGTCATCCACCCCGAGTTCCCGCGCTTCGACAACTCCGGCTTCGTGCTCACCCTCGGCGACCAGCGTGTCTACCACCCCGGCGACGCCCTCACCCCGCCGCCGGCGCCGGTCGACCTGCTGCTCGCGCCCGTCTCGGCGCCGTGGCTCAAGGTCAGCGAGGCCCTCGACTTCGTGCGCGAGGTCGGCGCCCCGCGCTCCCTCGGCATCCACGACCGCGTCTACTCCGACGCCGCCCTCGGCATGCTCGACGGGCACATGGCGAAGTTCCTCGAGGCCACCGGCCAGGAGTTCACCCGGATCCCCGACGGCACCGACCTGCCTGCCTGACGTCGTCGGCGCTGGGAGCGCGCAGGAGCGCCGACTCGGCCCTCAGGTGAGCGCGTCGCGCACGGGGACGAGCTTGGCCTGGGACTCGGCCAGCTCGGCCTCGGGGTCGGAGTCGGCGACGATGCCGCACCCGGCGAACAGGCGCACCGTGCTGCCCTCGACGAGGCCGGAGCGCAGCGCGAGGCCCCACTCGCCGTCGCCGTCGGCGTCCATCCAGCCCACGGGCGCGGCGTAGCGGCCGCGGTCCAGGCCCTCGATCTCGGCGATCAGCGCCTGCGCGTCGGGGGTGGGGGTGCCGCCGACGGCGGCCGAGGGGTGCAGGGCGGCGGCCAGCTGAAGCGAGGAGACCGTGGCGGCGTCGTGCACCACGCCGGCGACGTCGGTGGCCAGGTGCATCACGTTGGGCAGGTGCAGCACGAACGGCGTCTCGGGCACGTTCATCGAGGAGCAGTGCGGCTCGAGCGCGTCGGCCACCGAGCGGACGGCG
The DNA here is from genome assembly GCF_039542785.1 of Nocardioides nanhaiensis. Taxonomy (NCBI): domain Bacteria; kingdom Bacillati; phylum Actinomycetota; class Actinomycetes; order Propionibacteriales; family Nocardioidaceae; genus Nocardioides; species Nocardioides nanhaiensis. The sequence goes on along the minus strand of NZ_BAABIM010000002.1, from coordinate 565,170 downwards.
TACTCGTGCTCCTCGAGGTCCTTCGAGGAGCGCGCCAGCGCGGCGGCCAGCGCGAGGTCGCGGGTGTCGTCGCCGGTGCGGCGGATCGTGCCGGCCAGCACCCGCGAGGTGACCAGACCGCGCTCGCGGCGCACCAGCATCTCGGGCGTCGCGCCGAACAGGCCGTCCACGTGGAAGGTCCAGCACATGGGGTAGGCCGACGCCAGGCGGCGCAGCGGCCAGCGGACGTCGACCGGCTCGGCGGCGGTGGCCACCAGGTCACGGGCCAGCACCACCTTCTCCAGGTCGCCGCGACCGATCCGCGCGACGGCGTCGGCCACCACCGTCATCCAGTCCTCGCCGTTGCGCGAGCCGTCGGCGAAGACGACGTCGCGCGGGGCGTCGGGCGCCGCGGCCGGGGCGAGCACGGGCGGGTCGACGGGGAAGGGACCCTCGGTGATCGTGGTGACCCAGGCGCGTTCGCCGCGCCGACCGACGATCACCCGTGGGACGACGAGCAGCGACTCGCCCGGGTCGGCGTCGAAGCCGAAGCTGCCGAAGCACACCAGGCCACTGCCCGGCTCGCCCACGGCGTCCTCGACGACGGCGCGCGCGGCCAGCTCGGCCCACCACTTGTCGGCGTCGGAGAACCGGGTGACGCCGCGCGTGCGCAGGGTGGCCGAGACCCCCCAGCCGACCAGGCCCTCGCCGCGCCGCACCCACGCCAGGGGGTGCTCGGCGGGCAGCAGGTCCACGAGCGCGGCGGCGTCCTCGGGGTCGAGGGGGACCGTCCGCACCGCCAGGGGGAGGTCCGTCGTCACCCTTCGAGAGTACCGACCCCGCGGCCTGCTGCCGTGTGGTCATGGCCACGCCGGGTGGGGGTTGTCGGTGCTGAGTGGGTGGGTGGTGGCGGGAAGGCGGTCGGCTCGCCGGGTTTCGACACGCTCGTCGCTGGCGCTCCTCACGGCTCAACCAGCGGGGTGGGTGGTGGCGGGAGGGCGGTCGGCTCGCCGGGTTTCGACACGCTCGTCGCTGGCGCTCCTCACGGCTCAACCAGCGGGGTGGGGGTGGCGGGGGAGGCGGTCGGCTCGCCGGGTTTCGACACGCTCGTCGCTGGCGCTCCTCACGGCTCAACCAGCGGCGGGGTGGCCTCGTCGCTGGCGCTCCTCGCGGCTCAACCAGCTGGGAGGCGCTCGATCACCGGGGGTCGGTCAGCTCCAGTAGACGATCACCCGGTCACCGACCTCGACCTGGTCGTAGAGGGCGGCGACGGCGTCGTAGTCGCGGACGTTGACGCAGCCGTGGGAGGCGCCGGCGTAGCCGACGGCGGCGAAGTCGGGGGAGTAGTGCACGGCCTGGCCGCCGTCGAAGAACATCGCGAACGGCATGGAGGTGTCGTAGAGCGAGGAGACGTGGTCGCGGCTCTTGCGGTAGACGCTGAACTCCCCCTCGCGGGTGGGGGTGGCCTCGCCGCCGAAGCGCACGTCGACGGTGGTGAGCACCTCGCCGTCGACGACCCAGCGCAGCGTGTCGCTGGTCTTGTCCACGCACAGCACCCGGCCGGTCTCGCAGCGCGGGTCGAGCGGGCCGGGGGTGTTGCCGCCGCCGGTGGCGGGCAGGCCGCTGAGCTCGGCCTCGGAGGGCTCGGTGGTCATGGCGAGCAGGCGGTCCTGGGTGCGCTGGTCGACCTCGCCGGTCACCGGGATGCCGCGCTTGGCCTGGAACCCGCGCACGGCCTCCTCGGTCACCTCGCCGTAGTAGCCGGTGACGCCGGCGTCGAACCAGTCGATCTGCGCCAGGCGCGCCTGCAGCTCGCGCACCTCGTCGCTCTCCTCGCCTGGCCCGAGCAGCCGGGGGCCGGGCCGCAGCACCGGGGCCTCGGGCTCGACGACGGGCGTCACCTCGGGCTCGCGCGTGCGGCGCGGCGCCGTCGGCGCGGCAGGCTCCTCGGTGGGCGCGGCCGCGGGAGCGGGCCGCGTCGCGGGCTCGGCGGCGTCGGCTTGGGTGCGCACCAGGTGCCCGGCGCCGAAGGCGAGCGCGCAGAGCAGGAGGGCGAGGACGCCGGTGAGGAGGGGGCGGCGGAGCAGGGGCAGCGCGGACATGGTGACTTCCTGGTGGATGGTCGGTGCGGTGGTCCCCAGGAGACGCCGCTGCCACCGCGAAGGTTGCAGGGCCCGGCCGCTAGCCTTCAGGAGTGGCCCGCGCAGACCTCGACAAGCAGCCCGCCGACGTCCAGCGGATGTTCGACACGGTGGCGCGTCGTTACGACCTCACCAACGACGTGCTCTCGCTCGGCCAGGACCGGCGCTGGCGCCACCAGGTGATCGAGGCGGTCGACCCGCAGTACGGCGAGCGGGTGCTCGACCTCGCCGCCGGCACCGGCACCTCCAGCCAGCCCTTCGCCGACCGTGGCGCCGTCGTCGTGCCGTGCGACTTCTCGCTCGGGATGCTGCGCGTGGGCAAGGCCAACCTGCCGGCGCTGCCGTTCACCGCCGGCGACGGCACCCGGCTCCCGTTCGCCGACGACACCTTCGACGCCGTCACGATCAGCTTCGGGCTGCGCAACATCGTCGACCCGCTCGCCGGCCTGCGCGAGATGCTGCGGGTGACCCGGCCGGGCGGCCGCCTGGTGGTCTGCGAGTTCAGCCACCCCACGCTCGCGCCGTTCCGCACCGTGTACCTGGAGTACCTGATGAAGGCGCTCCCAGCGATCGCCCGCACCGTCTCCTCGGCGCCCGACGCCTACGTGTACCTGGCCGAGTCGATCCGCGCCTGGCCCGACCAGCAGGGCCTGGCCGACCTGGTGGCCACCGCCGGCTGGACGGCGCCGCGCTGGCGCAACCTCTCGGGCGGCATCGTCGCCCTGCACCACGCCGTCGCGCCGTGACCGGTCGACGACCGGCCGCCGGTCGGCACCTGAACCCAGCCTGAGCCCCGCCTGAGCCCAGCCTGAGTCACGACTGAATTAAGCAACGCTCCCGTGCGGTAAATCCGCAGGTGAGACGGCCTGTGGGGCTCTCCGGGTCGGCGCCGACCCGCATGTGACGCAGCGCTCGTCGGGTGGCACACTGAGGGCCTGCGCCATTCGTGATTCTGTTCACAAGACCACAAGCCGCGGCGCGACAGGAGGGGTCAGGCATGGAGCTCTACACACCGGTCCTCTACCTGGCCGGGCTCGCCCTGCTGTTCGTGCTGGGGTCGTTGGCCACCAGCCTCCTGGTGGGCACCCGGCGCTACAACCGGGCCAAGCTCGACTCCTACGAGTGCGGCATCGAGCCCACCCCGCAGCCCTACGGCGGTGGCCGGTTCCCGGTGAAGTACTACACGGTCGCCATGACGTTCATCATCTTCGACGTCGAGATCATGTTCCTGGTGCCGTGGGCCGTCTACTTCGACGAGATGGCCTGGTTCGGCCTGATCGCCGTCGTGCTCTTCCTCTTCAACATCACCATCGCCTACGCCTACGAGTGGCGGCGTGGCGGCCTGGACTGGGACTGACCCGCAGGCCTCGCACCGCCACCCCCGCTGACACCACAGCATCCACAGCAACCACCCGTGATCGCACCGAGCGCACCGAGGGACTGACACCGTGGGAATCGAAGACAAGCTGCCGAGCGGCGTGCTGCTCAGCACCGTGGAGGGCCTGGCCGGCTACATGCGCAAGGCCAGCTTCTGGCCCGCCACGTTCGGCCTGGCCTGCTGCGCCATCGAGATGATGACCAGCGGCGGCCCCAAGTACGACCTGGCCCGCTTCGGCATGGAGGTGTTCCGCGCGAGCCCCCGCCAGGCCGACCTGATGATCGTCGCGGGCCGGGTGAGCCAGAAGATGGCCCCGGTGCTCCGTCAGATCTACGACCAGATGGTCGAGCCCAAGTACGTGCTCGCCATGGGCGTGTGCGCCAGCAGCGGCGGCATGTTCAACAACTACGCGATCGTCCAGGGCGTCGACCACGTGGTGCCGGTCGACATGTACCTGCCCGGCTGCCCGCCGCGGCCCGAGATGCTGATCGACGCGATCCTCAAGCTCCACGACCAGGTGCAGGCGCAGAAGATGGGCGCCCACCGCCAGCTCGAGATCGCCACCAACGAGACCGCTGCTCTCGCGGCGCCCTCGACCCAGCAGATGCGGGGCCTGCTGCGGTGAGCGAGAAGACCGGCAAGGACCTCGGCACCCAGACCCCCGAGAACAGCCCGGAGGGCGGCCCGCAGACCCCGGCCACCACTGAGCAGGAGGTGCGCCAGGTCGGCGCGCGCCAGGGCATGTTCGGCGCCAAGGGCAGCGGTGACACCAGCGGCTACGGCGGTCTGGTGCAGCCCATCGTCTACCCCGGCGCCACGCCACGCCCCTACGGCGGCTGGTTCGACCAGGTGGCCGACGGGATCGAGCAGGTCGCCAGCCCCGAGCGGGTCGTCGTCGACCGCGGCGAGATCACCTTCCACGTGCGGCGCGAGGACCTCGTGGCCCTCATGCAGCACCTGCGCGACGACGCCTCCCTGCGCTTCGAGCTGGCCAGCGGCGTCTCGGGCGTGCACTACCCCGACGACACCGGCGCCGAGCTGCACGCGGTCTACCACCTGCTCTCGATGACCTACAACCGGCGCATCCGCGTCGAGGTGTCGCTTCCCGACGCCGACCCCCACGTGCCCTCGCTGGTGAGCATCTACCCGACGCTCGACTGGCACGAGCGCGAGACCTACGACATGTTCGGGATCCTCTTCGACGGTCACCCCGCACTGACGCGCATCCTCATGCCCGACGACTGGCCGGGCCACCCCCAGCGCAAGGACTACCCGCTGGGCGGCATCCCCGTGGAGTACAAGGGCGGCACCATCCCGCCGCCCGACCAGCGACGGAGCTACAACTGATGAGCACCACCGATGACATCTACGCCGGCACCAGCGAGACCACCGAGGGTCGCGTCTTCACGGTGACCGGTCAGGACTGGGACCAGATCGCCGAGGGGCTCGACGACGGCGTCGAGGAGCGCGTCGTCGTCAACATGGGTCCCCAGCACCCCTCCACGCACGGCGTGCTGCGGCTGATCCTCGAGCTCGAGGGCGAGACGGTCACCGAGGCCCGCTGCGGCATCGGCTACCTGCACACCGGCATCGAGAAGAACATGGAGTTCCGCTCCTGGGTGCAGGGCACCACCTTCTGCACCCGGATGGACTACCTCTCCCCGTTCTTCAACGAGGCCACCTACAGCCTGGGCGTCGAGCGCCTGCTCGGCATCGAGGACGACATCCCCGAGAAGGCCGACGTCATGCGGGTGCTCCTGATGGAGCTCAACCGCATCTCCTCGCACCTGGTGGCCATCGCCACCGGCGGCATGGAGATCGGTGCTCTCACCGTGATGACGATCGGGTTCCGCGAGCGCGAGCTGGTGCTCGACCTGTTCGAGCTGATCACCGGCCTGCGCATGAACCACGCGTTCATCCGCCCCGGCGGCGTCGCGCAGGACCTGCCGCCCGGCGCCCTCGACGAGATCCGCGGCTTCATCGCGCTGATGAAGAAGCGGCTGCCCGAGTACGCGGCGCTGTGCAACGCCAACCCCATCTTCAAGGCGCGCCTGGAGGACGTGGGCCACCTCGAGCTCGAGGGCTGCCTGGCGCTCGGGCTCACCGGCCCGCCGCTGCGCGCCACCGGCTACCCCTGGGACCTGCGCAAGTCCGAGCCCTACTGCGGCTACGAGACCTACGACTTCGACGTCCAGACCTGGGACACCTGCGACTCCTACGGCCGCTTCCGCGTGCGGCTGGCCGAGATGTGGGAGAGCCTGAAGATCGTCGAGCAGACCGCCGACCGGCTCGCCGGCCTCGAGGGTGCGCCCGTGATGGTGGCCGACAAGAAGATCGCCTGGCCCTCGCAGCTGGCCATCGGCTCCGACGGCATGGGCAACAGCCTCGACCACATCCGCCACATCATGGGCGAGTCCATGGAGGCGCTGATCCACCACTTCAAGCTGGTCACCGAGGGCTTCCGGGTTCCCGCGGGCCAGGCCTACGTGCCGGTCGAGGGCCCGCGCGGCGAGCTCGGCGCGCACCTGGTCTCCGACGGCGGCACGCGGCCCTTCCGCGCGCACTTCCGCGACCCCTCGTTCACCAACCTGCAGGCCACCAGCGTGATGAGCGAGGGCGGCATGGTCTCCGACGTCATCGTCGCCATCGCCTCGATCGACCCCGTGATGGGAGGTGTCGACCGGTGACGTCGACCCCGACGAGCCCCGCCGGCCCGACCGGCCCCGCCGACGCGCACCTCGGCACCGGAGCCCTCGACGGCCCCGTGTACGACGAGAAGACGATGGCCGAGCTGCGCGAGATCGCCGCGCGCTACCCGGAGGCCCGCTCGGGCCTGCTGCCGATGCTGCACCTGGTGCAGTCGGTCGAGGGCCGCGTGACGGCCCGCGGCATCGAGGTGTGCGCCGAGATCCTCGGGCTCTCCGCGGCCGAGGTCTCCGGCGTCGCGACCTTCTACACGATGTACAAGCGCAAGCCGGTGGGCGACTACCTGGTCGGTGTCTGCACCAACACGCTGTGCGCCGTCATGGGTGGCGACGAGATCTTCGACCGGCTCAAGAGCCACCTCGACGTCGGCAACGACGAGACCACCGAGGACGGCAAGATCACCCTCGAGCACATCGAGTGCAACGCGGCCTGCGACTACGCGCCGGTGGTGATGGTCAACTGGGAGTTCGTCGACAACCAGACGCCGGCCAGCGCCGTCGAGCTGGTCGACGACCTGCGCGCCGGCACCGAGCGCAGCTCCACCCGTGGCCCGCGGCTGTGCACCTGGCGCGAGGCCGAGCGCGTGCTGGCGGGCTTCCCCGACGGCCGCGTCGACGAGGGGCCCTCCGCCGGGGCCCCCAGCCTGGTGGGCCTGGGCATCGCCCGCGAGCGCGGCTGGACCGCGCCCACCTCCCAGTCCAGCGGGGCCGCCGACTCCGTCCCCGAGAGCAGCAGCGCGCCGGTCGCCGGCGCGAAGGCCTCCGACGACACCCAGGCCGAGCAGGCCGCCGTCGAGGCGGAGAGCCCCACCACCCAGACCGCAGCCGAGAAGGAGGAGGCCGAGTGAGCACCATCGACACCCTGACGCCGGTCCTCACCGACACCTGGGACGCCGAGCGCTCCTGGCAGTTGGAGACCTACGAGGCGCACGGCGGCTACCGCGCCGCGCGCACCGCCCTGGGCATGGACCAGGACGCGATCATCGCCGCCGTCAAGGACTCCGGTCTGCGCGGCCGCGGCGGTGCGGGCTTCCCCACCGGCATGAAGTGGGGCTTCATCCCGCAGGACAACCCCAAGCCCAAGTACCTCGTGGTCAACGCCGACGAGTCCGAGCCGGGCACCTGCAAGGACACCCCGCTCATGATGGCCTCGCCGCACCTGCTGCTCGAGGGCGTCATCATCAGCTCCTACGCCATCCGCGCCAACCGCGCCTTCATCTACGTGCGCGGCGAGATCCTGCACGTGATCCGCCGCATGCAGGCCGCCGTGGCCGAGGCCTACGAGAAGGGCTACCTCGGCAAGGACATCTTCGGCTCGGGCTACGAGCTCGAGGTCGTGGTGCACGCCGGTGCCGGCGCCTACATCTGCGGCGAGGAGACCGCCCTGCTCGAGGGCCTGGAGGGCCGCCGCGGCCAACCGCGGCTGCGCCCGCCGTTCCCCGCCGTCGCCGGTCTCTACGCCAGCCCCACGGTCATCAACAACGTGGAGTCCATCGCCTCGGTGCCGAGCATCATCGAGCACGGCGCCGACTGGTTCGCCTCCATGGGCACCGAGAAGTCCAAGGGCTACGGCATCTTCAGCCTCTCGGGCCACGTCACCCGCCCCGGCCAGTACGAGGCGCCGCTGGGCATCACCCTGCGCGAGCTCATCGACCTCGCCGGCGGGATCCGCGAGGGCCACCAGCTGAAGTTCTGGACCCCGGGCGGCTCCAGCACCCCGCTGCTCACCGACGAGCACCTCGACGTGCCGCTGGACTTCGAGGGCGTCGCGGGCGTCGGCTCGATGCTCGGCACCCGGGCGCTGCAGCTCTTCGACGAGACCACCTGCGTGGTGCGCGCGGTGCTGCGCTGGACCGAGTTCTACAAGCACGAGTCGTGCGGCAAGTGCACCCCGTGCCGCGAGGGCACCTGGTGGCTCGTGCAGACGCTGGCGGCGCTCGAGCGCGGCGAGGGCAGCGAGGCCGACCTCGACCTGCTGCTCGACCAGTGCGACAACATCCTGGGTCGCTCGTTCTGCGCCCTGGGCGACGGCGCCACCAGCCCGATCTCCAGCTCCATCCAGTACTTCCGCGAGGAGTACCTGGCCCACCTCACCCACGGCGGCTGCCCCTTCGACCCCGCCGCCTCCACCGTCTTCGCCCGGGAAGGCGCGCTGGCATGACCACCACGCCCGAGAAGCGCGCCGACGCCGCCGTGCAGCCCGAGGTCGAGACCGTCTCGGTCACCATCGACGGCATCCAGGTCAGCGTCCCCAAGGACACCCTGGTGATCCGCGCCGCCGAGCAGGTCGGCGTCCAGATCCCGCGCTTCTGCGACCACCCGCTGCTCGCGCCCGTGGGCGCCTGCCGCCAGTGCCTGGTGGAGGTGCCCGACGCCGGCAACGGCCGCGGATTCCCCAAGCCGCAGGCCTCCTGCACGCTGCCGGTGGCCGAGGGCATGGTCGTCAGCACCCAGCTCACCAGCGAGTCGGCCGACAAGGCCCAGCAGGGCGTCATGGAGTTCCTGCTGATCAACCACCCGCTCGACTGCCCCGTGTGCGACAAGGGTGGCGAGTGCCCCCTGCAGAACCAGGCGATGAGCAACGGCCGCGGCGAGTCCCGGTTCGTCGGCTCCGGCGCAGGCGGCGTCAAGCGCACCTTCCCCAAGCCGATCAACCTCAGCCCGCAGGTGCTGCTCGACCGCGAGCGCTGCATCGTGTGCCAGCGCTGCACCCGCTTCGCCGCCGAGATCCCCGGCGACCCCTTCATCGAGCTCGTCGAGCGCGGCGCGCAGCAGCAGATCGGCATCGCCGAGAACGCGCCGTTCCTCTCCTACTTCTCGGGCAACGTGATCCAGATCTGCCCGGTGGGCGCGCTCACCTCGGAGAGCTACCGCTTCCGCTCGCGGCCCTTCGACCTCGTCTCCAGCCCCTCGGTCGCCGAGCACGACGCGTGCGGCTCGGCCATCCGCGTCGACCACCGCCGCGGCAAGGTCATGCGCCGCTTGGCCGGCAACGACCCCGAGGTCAACGAGGAGTGGATCACCGACAAGGACCGCTTCGGGTTCACCTACGCCACCCAGGCCGACCGCCTCACCTACCCCCAGGTGCGTGACGACGACGGCTCGCTGCGCCCGGCCTCGTGGCCCGAGGCGTTCGCCGTGGCCGCCCGCGGCCTCGAGGCCGCCCGCGCGGCCGGCGGTGTCGGCGTGCTCACCGGCGGTCGCCTCACCGGCGAGGACGCCTTCGCGTACAGCAAGTTCGCCCGCGTGGCGCTCGGCACCCACGACGTCGACTTCCGCGCCCGCCCGCACTCCGCAGAGGAGGCCGCCTTCCTGGCCGCCCACGTGGTGGGCACCGGGCCGGGCTACGGCGGGGTCACCTACGGCGACCTGGAGACCGCGGCCACCGTGGTGCTCGTGGGTCTGGAGCCCGAGGAGGAGGCCGGCGCGATCTTCCTGCGCCTGCGCAAGGCCGTGGGTGCCGGCGGCACCCGCGTCGTCGCGCTCGCCCCCTTCACCACCCGCGGCCTGGCCAAGCTCGACGCCACCGTGGTGCCCACCGCCCCCGGCGGCGAGCCCGCCGCGATCGCCGCGCTGCGCGACCACGCCGAGCACGGCGTCGACGCCACCTCCGTGGTGCTGGTCGGCGAGCGCCTGGCCACCGTGCCGGGCGCGCTGAGCGCGGTGGCCGACCTGGTCGGCACGTCCGGCGCCCGGATGGCCTGGGTGCCGCGTCGCGCCGGCGACCGCGGCGCCGTCGAGACCGGCTGCCTGCCCAACCTGCTGCCCGGCGGGCGCCCCGTGGCCTCCGCCGACGCCCGCGTCGACGTGGCCACCGCCTGGGGCCTCGACACCCTGCCCGAGACCCCCGGCCGCGACGCCGACGCGATCGTCGCGGCCCTGGCCGCCGGCGAGCTCGGTGGGCTGCTCGTGGGTGGCGTCGACCCCGCCGACACCACCGACCCCGCCGCCACCCGCGCCGCGATCGAGGCGGCCGGCTTCGTCGTCGCGCTGGAGCTGCGCGAGACCGAGGTGACCCGGGCCGCCGACGTGGTGCTGCCGATCGCCCCGGTCACCGACAAGGCCGGCATGTTCGTCACCTGGGAGGGGCGCACCCGCCCCTTCGACCAGGCGATGGCCAACCCCTCCTCGCTGCCCGACCTGCGCGTGCTGGCCGGGATCGCCGAGGAGATGGGCCGCCCGCTGGGCTTCCGCACGGTGCCCGAGGTGCGTCGTCAGATGGAGGAGCTCGGCCCCTGGGACGGCGCCCGCGCCACCCTGGAGTCCGTCGAGCCCGCCACCTCCGCCGAGCCCGCCGCAGGGGAGGGCTTCGCGCTCGCCACCTGGAAGCAGATGCTCGACGACGCCAGCATGCTCGACGGCGACAAGCACCTGGCGGCCACCGCCCGGCCCGCCGTCGCGCTGGTGCCGCAGCAGGTGCTCGACGCCGTCGGTCCCACCGTCACCGTCACCGGTGACCGCGGCTCGGTGACGCTGCCGGCCGCGACCGTCCCCGACCTGGCGCAGGGCACCGTGTGGCTGCCGCTGCGCTCCACCGGCGGCGGCCTGCTGGCCGACGTCGCCTCCCCGGGCAGCCGGGTCCGGATCACCGGCGCGTCCGGTGAGACCGTGCAGAACAACGAGGGTGGTGCGTGATGGAGGAGAGCCTCGGCGCGTTCGGGCAGGACCCGGTCTGGCTGATCCTGGTCAAGACCGTCCTGATCTTCCTGGTCCTGGTGCTGCTCACCCTGTTCAACATCTGGTGGGAGCGGCGGGTCGTGGCCCGCATGCAGCACCGCATCGGCCCCAACGTCAACGGCCCCCTCGGGCTGCTGCAGAGCCTGGCCGACGGCGCGAAGCTGATGTTCAAGGAGGACATCATCCCCAAGGCGGCCGACAAGGTCGTCTTCGTCGCGGCGCCGGTGATCGCCGCCGTGCCCGCCTTCGTGACCTTCTCGGTGATCCCGTTCGGCCCCGACGTGCAGGTGCCCTTCACCGACATCACCACCCCGCTGCAGCTCACCGACATGCCGGTGGCCGTGCTGTTCGTGATGGCCGTGGCCTCGATCGGCATCTACGGCATCGTGCTCGGCGGCTGGGCCAGCGGCTCCACCTACTCGCTGCTCGGCGGCCTGCGCTCCAGCGCCCAGATGATCAGCTACGAGGTGGCCATGGGCCTCGCGCTCGTGGCCGTGTTCCTGTACGCCGGCTCCATGTCGACCAGCGAGATCGTCGACGCCCAGCAGGACTGGTGGTTCGGCCTGATCCTGGCGCCCTCGTTCATCATCTACACGATCGCGATGGTGGGCGAGGTCAACCGCGCCCCCTTCGACCTCCCCGAGGCCGAGGGCGAGCTGGTGGGCGGCTTCCACACCGAGTACAGCTCGATCAAGTTCGCCATGTTCTTCCTGGCCGAGTACATCAACATGGCCACCGTCTCCGCGCTGGCCACCACGCTGTTCCTCGGCGGCTGGCGCGCGCCCTTCTGGATCGACCGGCTCTACAGCGGCTTCAACGAGGGCTACTGGCCGGTGCTGTGGTTCTTCGGCAAGGTCCTGTTCTTCATCTTCATGTTCATCTGGCTGCGCGGCTCGCTGCCGCGACTGCGCTACGACCAGTTCATGAACTTCGGCTGGAAGGTGCTCATCCCGATCGCCCTCGGCTGGACCGTGGCGGTGGCGTTCATCCGGATGCTCAGCATCGACGACGGCGTCGACCGCCAGTGGCTGCTGATCGGCATCGGCGTCCTCGCGCTGGGCTTCCTGGCCGCGTTCCTCTTCGGCTCCGACGCCCCCGAGGAGCCCGAGCCCGACTACGAGCCCACCCCCGGCGGCTTCCCCGTGCCGGCCATGCCGGCCGGCGGCCCGGTGCGCGGCGCTGCGGCCCCGCTCACCTTCGAGCAGCCCGTCCCCACGACCACCTCCGGCGCCCGGGCGGGCGCCGCCGGCAAGGAGGCCACGGCCGATGGCTGAGTCCGACAACCCGACCTTCAAGGAGCAGTTCCTCGACCCCGTCGCCGGGTTCGGGGTCACGTTCCGCACCATGTTCAAGAAGGTCGTCACCGAGCAGTACCCCTTCGAGAAGATGCCGACGGCGCCCCGCTTCCACGGGCGCCACCAGCTCAACCGCTGGCCCGACGGACTCGAGAAGTGCATCGGCTGCGAGCTGTGCGCCTGGGCCTGCCCGGCCGACGCCATCTACGTGGAGGGCGCCTCCAACTCCGACGCCGCCGACGGCGAGCGGTTCAGCCCCGGCGAGCGGTACGGCCGCGTCTACCAGATCAACTACCTGCGCTGCATCCTGTGCGGGCTGTGCATCGAGGCCTGCCCCACCCGGGCGCTCACGATGACCAACGAGTACGAGCTGGCCGACAACAACCGCGCCGACCTGATCTACGAGAAGTCCGACCTGCTGGCGCCGCTGCTGCCCGGCATGGAGCAGCCGCCGCACCCGATGATGCTCGGCGACGACGAGGGCGCCTACTACCGCGGCGAGTTCGCGGCCCCGGCCCCCGGCTCCGCGGCGAGCCAGCAGGGGAGTGAGGGCTGATGGCGTTCTGGGTCCTCGCCCCCGTCATCACCCTGGCGGCCCTGGGCATCCTGTTCGTGCGCAAGGCCGTGCACGCCGCGCTGCTGCTGGCCGTGGTGATGATCAGCCTGGCCTGCCTCTACGCCGCCCTCGAGGCGCCGTTCCTCTTCGCGGTGCAGATCATCGTCTACACGGGCGCGATCCTGATGCTGTTCCTCTTCGTCGTCATGCTCGTGGGTGTCGACGCCTCCGACTCCGTGGTCGAGACGATCCGCGGCCACCGCGTCGCCTCGGCGGTCGGCGGACTGCTGCTCGGCGTCGTGCTCGTCGTCGGACTGGCGCAGATGGCGCTGGGCCCGCGGGTCGGTCTCGAGGAGGCCAACGCCGCGGGCAACGTGCAGGGCATCGCGCAGGTGCTCTTCTCCCGCTACGTGATCGCCTTCGAGATCACCGCCGCGCTGCTCATCACCGCGGCGCTCGGCGCCATGGTGCTGGCCCACCGCGAGCGGCTCACGCCCAAGGCAACCCAGGCCGACATGGCCCGCCAGCGCGTGCGCGACCACGCCGAGCGCGGGCTCGCGCTGGGCCCCGCGCCCGCTCCCGGCGTCTACGCGCGGCACAACGCCGTCGACACCCCGGCGCTGCTGCCCGACGGCAGTCCGGCCGAGGCCTCGGTGTCGCGCTCGCTCACCGCACGTGGCAGCATCCGCTCGGCGCCGGCCATGGCCGACGACATCGACGCGGTGCGGCGCCAGCTCGGGCAGGACCTCTCCGGGCTGCCCAACACCGGCGGCACGCAGGACGCGCCGGTCAGCACCACCGAGGACGCCCAGGGCTCCTCGGCCACCGATCGACGCCCCGGAGGTGACGCCTCGTGACCGAGCACTACATCGCGCTCTCGGCCATCCTGTTCACCATCGGGACCGTGGGCGTGCTCACCCGGCGCAACGCCATCGTGGTGTTCATGTGCGTGGAGCTGATGCTCAACGCCTGCAACCTCGCGCTGGTGACCTTCGCGCGGCAGCACGGCAACCTCGACGGGCAGGTGGCCGCGTTCTTCGTGATGGTCGTCGCCGCGGCCGAGGTCGTCGTCGGGCTGGCCATCATCATGACCATCTTCCGGACCCGTCGCTCGGCCTCGGTCGACGACGCGAGCCTGCTGAAGTTCTAGGAGCCGGAGAGTGCAGCTCACATCCCTCGTGACGACAGCCGCCGAGGGCGGCTCGATCCCTGTCGTCGACCCCGCCGCCGCCGACGGCGTCTTCTCCCTGCTGTGGCTGGTGATCGCGCTGCCGCTGGCCGGCGCGGCCGTGCTGCTGCTCGGCGGACGCCGCACCGACCGCTGGGGCCACCTGCTCGGCACCGCCACGGCGGCCGGCTCGTTCGTGATCAGCCTGGTGCTCTTCCTCAGCCTCGTGGGCCGTGAGGAGTCCGAGCGCCAGATCGGCCAGACGCTGTGGCGCTGGCTCGAGGTCGGCGGGTTCAGCGTCGACATGGGTCTGCTCTACGACCCGCTCTCGGCGATGTTCCTGCTGCTGATCACCGGTGTGGGCTCCCTGATCCACGTCTACTCCATCGGCTACATGGAGCACGACCCCCGTCGTCGCCGGTTCTTCGCCTACCTCAACCTGTTCGTGGCCGCGATGCTCACGCTCGTGCTGGCCGAGAACTACCTGGTGCTCTTCCTCGGCTGGGAGGGCGTCGGCCTGGCCTCCTACCTGCTGATCGGGTTCTGGCAGCACAAGCCCTCCGCGGCCGCGGCCTCCAAGAAGGCCTTCGTCATCAACCGCGTCGGCGACATCGGCATCTCGCTGGGCATCGCGCTCGCCTTCGTGACCTTCGGCTCGGCCAGCTTCGCCGTGATCAGCGCCAACGCCTCGGGCGCCAGCGAGGCCGCCATGACGGCGATGGGCGTGCTGCTGCTGCTCGGCGCCTGCGGCAAGTCGGCCCAGGTGCCGCTGCAGGCCTGGCTCCTGGACGCCATGGAGGGCCCGACCCCGGTGTCGGCGCTCATCCACGCCGCCACCATGGTCACCGCCGGCGTCTACCTGGTGGTGCGCTCCAACTTCGTCTTCGAGCTCGCGCCGGCCGCGCAGACCGCCGTCGTCGTCGTCGCCACCGTCACGCTGCTCTGGGGCGCGGTCATCGGCTGCGCCAAGGACGACATCAAGAAGGCGCTCGCCGGCTCCACCATGAGCCAGATCGGCTACATGATGCTGGCCGCCGGCCTCGGCACCTACGGCTACGCCTACGCGATCTTCCACCTGATCACCCACGGCTTCTTCAAGGCCAACATGTTCCTGGGCGCCGGGTCGGTCATGCACGGCATGGACGACGACGTCGACATGCGCCACTACGGCGCGCTGCGCGCCGCCATGCCGATCACTTTCCTCACCTTCGCCATGGGCTACCTGGCGATCATCGGCTTCCCCGGGTTCTCGGGCTTCTGGTCCAAGGACAAGATCATCGAGACCGCCCTGTTCGAGAGCCCGGTCTTCGGTGTCTGCGCCCTCATCGGCGCCGGCGTCACCGGCTTCTACATGACCCGCCTGATGCTGATGACGTTCTTCGGCGAGAAGCGCTGGGCCAAGGACGTGCACCCCCACGAGTCGCCCAAGGTGATGACGTTCCCGCTGATCGTCCTCGCGGCGCTCTCGCTGCTGGGCGGCATCCTGATCCTCGGCGACTGGCTCAAGAAGTTCCTCGAGCCCGTCGTGGGCGTCGCGCCCGAGCACGAGGCCCCGGTGCCGATCATCGTCGTCACCATCGCCACGGTGGCCGTCGTCGCCGTCGGCGTGGCCGCCGCCTTCCTCCTGGTGGGCCGCCGCGAGATCCCGCGCGAGGCACCGCAGGACGTCTCCTTCGCCACCCGTGCCGCGCGCGCCGACCTCTACGGCGACGCCATCAACGAGGGTCTGGTGGTCGAGCCCGGGCGCCAGCTGGTCCGCGGCCTGCTCGTGGCCGACCGCAAGGGCGCCGACGCGCTCTTCACCGGCTCGGCGCTGGGCGTCGCGGGCTCCGGCTCGCTGTTGCGCCGGCTGCAGAACGGCTTCGTCCGCTCCTACGCCCTGTCCGTCCTCGTCGGCGTGCTGCTCGTGGTGGTCGCGCTCCTGGCGGTGAATCTCGGATGAACGAGGTCCCTGTGCTCACCCTGCTGATCGCCCTGCCGCTGCTGGGCGCCCTGGCGGTCGCCTTCCTGCCCCCCGCGCTGAGCAAGCAGGTCGCGCTCGGCGTCTCCGTCGCGACGCTGGCACTCGTCGTCGCCCTGGCCGTCGGGTTCGAGGTCACCGGCGGTATGCAGTACACCGAGCAGGTCTCCTGGATCGACGCGTTCGGCGTGCACTACGCGCTGGGCCTGGACGGCCTCGGCCTGCTGATGGTGCTGCTCACCGCGCTGCTGGTGCCGCTCGTGGTGGCCGCCGGCTGGAACGACGGCGACCGCAACCCCCGGGCCTTCTTCGCCTGGACCCTCGCGCTGGAGTCGCTCTCGCTGGCCGTCTTCGCCGCCACCGACGTGTTCCTCTTCTACGTGGTCTTCGAAGCCACGCTGATCCCCGCCTACTTCCTGATCGGCGGCTTCGGCCGGGCCGGACGCAGCGCCGCGGCGCTGAAGTTCCTGCTCTTCCAGCTGGGCGGCGGCCTGGTGCTGCTCGCCTCGGTGATCGGCCTCTACGTCGTCTCCGCGCAGAACGGCGAGCCCAGCTACCTGCTCACCGACCTCGCGCAGCTCGAGATGAGCACCTCCGCCGAGCGCTGGCTCTTCGCGGGCTTCTTCATCGCCTTCGCGATCAAGGCGCCGCTGTGGCCGGTGCACACCTGGCTGGCCGACACCACCGAGAAGGCCACGCCCGGCACCTCGGTGCTGCTGGTCTGCGTGCTCGACAAGATCGGCACCTTCGGCATGCTGCGCTTCTGCCTCGGCATCTTCCCCGAGGCCTCGCAGTGGGCCACGCCCGTCGTCATCACGCTCGCCCTGATCTCCATCGTCTACGGCGCGCTCGTGGCCATCGGCCAGGACGACGTGATGCGGCTGATCGGCCTCACCTCGCTGAGCCACTTCGGCTTCATCGTGCTCGGCATCTGGGTCTTCAGCAGCCAGGGCCAGTCCGGCGCGATCCTCTACATGGTCAACCACGGGCTCGGGACGGCGGCGCTGTTCCTCACCGCCGGCTACCTGGTCAAGCGCAGCGGCACGCCGCTGATCAGCCTGATGGGTGGTCGCGAGAAGGTGACGCCGGTCCTGGCCGGCCTGTTCCTGATCGCCGGCCTGGCCACGCTGGGCCTGCCCGGACTCTCCACGTTCGTCTCGGAGTTCCTGGTCATCCTGGCCGCCTTCGACTACCACCCGGCCGTCGGTGCGGTGGCCGTCACCGGCATCGTGCTCGCCGCCATCTACGTGCTGTGGATGTACCAGCGCACCATGACCGGACCGACGCCGCCCGAGCTCGAGGCCGCCGTGGCCGCCGACCCCGAGGGGCAGCGCGACCTCTCGGTGCGCGAGCTGGCCGCCGTCGGTCCGCTGCTCGCGGCGCTGGTGTTCTTCGGCTTCTACCCCCAGCCGCTGCTCGACACGAGCAACGGCTACGTGAACGGGCTCATGGCGCAGGTCGGCGTCTCCGACGACCCGCCGACCGTGGCGCCCGACCACTCGACCAGCGAAGGGGAGGGTGACTGAGCCGTGGAGTTCGTCGAGCCCGTCATCCAGTACTCGAAGATCTGGCCCCTGTTGGCCCTCTTCGCCACCGGCCTGGTCGGTGTCCTCGTGGAGGCGTTCGCGCCCCGCGACCGCCGCCACACGTTGCAGGTGGCCGTCGCCGGCGTCGGCACGCTCGCCGCGCTGGTCGGCACCGTCCTGATCGCCGCCGACCTGACGCCGGCTCCCACCGGCGGGGCCCGCGGCCTGATCGGCGCCGAGGGCGCGATCGTCGTCGACGGTCCCACCATGTTCCTGTGGGGCCTGATCCTGGTCTTCACCCTCGCCGGCGTCGCGCTGTTCTCCGAGCGCCGCATCGAGGCCGGTGTCTCCGCCTTCGCCGGTCAGGCGGCCGCGCTGCCCGGCACCGACGCCGAGCGCCAGGCCTCCACCCGCGGGCTGGACCACACCGAGGTCTACCCGCTGCTGATGTTCGCCGTCACCGGCATGATGCTGTTCCCGGCCTCCGGCGACCTGCTCACCATGTTCGTGGCGCTCGAGGTGCTCTCGCTGCCGCTGTACCTGCTCTGCGGACTGGCGCGGCGTCGTCGTCTGCTCAGCCAGGAGGCCGCGCTCAAGTACTTCCTGCTCGGCGCGTTCTCCTCCGGCTTCTTCCTCTACGGCCTGGCCCTCGTCTACGGCTACGCCGGCTCGATGAACCTCACGACCATCGGCGAGGCCGTCACCAACGACCTCGGCAACGACACGCTGCTGCTCATCGGCATGGGCATGCTCGCCGTCGGCCTGCTGTTCAAGGTCGGCGCCGTGCCGTTCCACGCCTGGACGCCGGACGTCTACCAGGGTGCGCCCACCGCGGTGACCGCCTTCATGTCCGCCGGCACCAAGATCGCGGCCTTCGGCGCGCTGGCGCGGCTGTTCTACGTGGGCTTCGGCCCCGACCGCACCAGCTGGCAGCCGATGATGTGGGCAGTCGCGATCCTCACCATGCTGCTCGGCTCGGTGCTGGCCTGCGTGCAGACCGACGTCAAGCGGATCCTGGCCTACTCGGCCATCGCGCACACCGGCTTCCTGCTCACCGGCGTGCTCGGCCTGCAGGCCATCGGCGACCTCGCCGAGGGGCAGGTCACCTCGCTGCAGGCGGTGCTGTTCTACCTCGCCAGCTACGGCGCCGCCACCGTTGGTGCCTTCGGCCTGGTGACCCTGGTGCGCGACGAGAGCGGCGAGGCCTCCGGCCTGGACCGCTGGCGCGGCCTGGGCCAGCGCTCGCCGTGGGTGGCCGGCGCGTTCGTGCTCTTCCTGCTCTCGATGGCGGGCATCCCGCTCACCGCCGGGTTCGTCGGCAAGTGGGCGGTCTTCACCGTCGCGCTCGCGGCCGGTGCCTGGCCGGTGGTCCTCGTGGCGATCGCTGCCAGCGTGATCTCGGTGTTCTTCTACGTGCGGATCGTGCTGGTCATGTTCTTCACCGAGCCCGCCGACGGCGAGGACGTCGTCACCGGTGCGGCCACCGTCAAGGCCTCGCCCGCCACCACCGTGACGGTCGCCGCCTGCGCGGTCGCGACGCTGGTGCTCGGCGTCGTCCCGGGCCCGGTGCTGGACCTCGCGGGCCGTGCGGGAGACTTCATCAGGTGAACACCGCTCCCTCGCCGGCCGGCACCCCGGCCGACCTGGCGCTGCCCGTCACCGACCCCGCGCTGGCGGCCCGCCTGCGCGAGCGGATGGAGGTGGTCGAGGAGGCACTGACGGCCCACGCCGTCAGCCGCGCCCCCTACGTCACCGAGGCGGCGCGCCACCTGCTGGCCGCCGGGGGCAAGCGCTTCCGGCCGCTGCTGGTGCTGCTGGCCGCCGAGGTGGGGGAGCACCCCGAGAACGACGACGTCGTCACCGCCGCCTGCGTGGTGGAGCTGACCCACATGGGCTCGCTCTACCACGACGACGTCATGGACGAGGCCGAGCTGCGCCGCGGCTCGGACTCCGCCAACGCGCGCTACGACAACCTGGTCGCGATCCTCACCGGCGACTTCCTCTTCGCCCGCTCCTCCGAGCTCACCGCGCGGCTGGGTCCCGAGGCGGTGCGCATCCAGGCCGAGACGTTCGCGCGGCTGGTGGAGGGCCAGATCCTCGAGACCGTGCGCCCCGAGCCCGAGCGCGCCCTCGAGCACCACCTCGAGGTCGTCGCCGGCAAGACCGGGTCCCTGATCGCCACCTCCGCCCGCTACGGCGGCATGTTCGGCGGGGCCTCGCCCGAGGTCGTGCAGGCACTGACGGCCTACGGCGAGATCGTCGGCTCGGCCTTCCAGCTCTCCGACGACATCCTCGACATCGCCTCGGACTCGGTGGAGTCCGGCAAGACCCCCGGCACCGACCTGCGCGAGGGCGTCCCCACCCTGCCGATGCTGCTGGCCCAGGCCTCCGCCGACCCCGCCGACGCGCGGCTGGTCGAGCTGCTCGGCCAGCCGCTCACCGACGACGCCCTGCACGCCGAGGCCCTCGCCCTGCTGCGCGCCCACCCGGCGCTCGAGCAGGCCCGGGCCTACGTGGTGGATCGTGCAGCGGAGGCCAAGGCCCTGCTGGCCGCCCTGCCGGAGGGCTCCGTGCGGTCCGCGCTGGAGTCGTTCGCCGACATCGTCGCGGTGCGCAGCGCCTGAGCCGGCGCCGCTGCCGCCCTGGCTCAGACCGCGGGGGAGGCGCTCGCGGCCAGCACCAGCTGGCGGCGTCGGTGCCGCAGCGCCTCGAGCGTGAACAGGCTGAGCGCCAGCCACACCAGTGCGAAGCCTGCCCAGCGGCCCGGCGGCATCTCCTCGCCGAAGACCAGCACGCCGAGCGCGAACTGCAGCACCGGCGCCAGGTACTGCAACAACCCCAGCGTGACCATCGGGATGCGGGTCGCCGCGGCACCGAAGCACAGCAGCGGCACGGCCGTCACCACGCCGCTGGTGGCCACGAGCAGCAGGTGGCCCGCGCCGTCCGAGCCCACCTGCGCGCGACCGGTGGAGCCGAGCCACGCCAGGTAGGCCAGCGCCACTGGCGCCACGATCGCCGTCTCCACCGCCAGGCTCTCGACGGCGCCCGCACCCGCCGCCTTCTTGGCCAGGCCGTACACGGCGAAGGAGAGCGCGAGGGTCAGCGCGATGACCGGCGGGCGCCCGTAGTCCCAGGTGAGCACCGCGACGGCGGCGCCACCCAGCCCGAGCGCCACCCACTGCAGCGGTCGGAGCCGCTCGGAGAGCACCAGCACACCCATCAGCACCGTCACCAGCGGGTTGATGAAGTAGCCCAGCGAGGTCTCGACCACGTGGCCGCTGTTGACGCCGTAGATGAAGGTGGCCCAGTTGACGCTGATGGTCACCGCCGCCACCACGAGCAGCACCCGGGTGCGGGGGCTGCGCAGCAACGCGGCCAGTGCGGCCCGCCGTCGCAGCAGCAGCACCAGGAGCGCCGTCGTCAGCACCGACCACACCACCCGGTGCGCCAGCAGCTCGACGGCGCCCGCCGGCTCGAGCAGCGGCCAGTACAGGGGGAACGCCCCCCAGAGCAGGTAGGCCGCGACGCCCAGGGCCAGGCCCCGACGCTGCTCGCTCACCTCGTCGTCACGTGCGGGAGCCTACGCGCCCGCGGCCGGGGGGATCGTGTCGGATCGTCAGGGATCCGTGGGGTACCTGTGGTTTGCCGCTCACCTCGCTGGGGCACAGTGGCCACGTACGTTCCGTCCCGAGAACCCCGGAAAGGGGACCCCCTCCCATGCGCATGCACCGCATCCTGATCGCCGCGCTGGCTTTCGCCCTGATCGGCCTCGTGCCCTTCACCTCGGCCACCGCCAACGCCGCCGACGTGACCGCCGCGAAGAGCTCGACCTCCGCCGCCGCCCCCGCGGCCGCCGCGAAGCCCCGCCGCACCGTGGCCTTCAAGTTCAAGTCGACGAGCCGCACCACCTACAAGTTCACCGGCAAGGTGCAGGCCGCCAAGAACAAGAAGATCACCATCCAGCGCTCGAACAGCAAGAAGGGCAAGTACCGCAACTTCCTGACCCTGCGCACCAACAACAAGGGCAACTTCTCGACCCGCAACCTCAAGGCGACCGGCTGGTTCGTCGTCAAGGTCCCCAGCGACAAGCGCTTCGCGACCTCCTACAGCCAGCTGATCCGCGTCTTCTACACCTGAGCCGAGACGGGACCGCGGACAGGCGGACCCTCCCCGGTGGCGTGAGACGCTGCTGAAAACCTCGAAGGCCCCCACCGCGCTGCGGTGGGGGCCTTCGTGCGTCCGGTGTGAGAGCGAGGCCGTGACGGCCGGTGATCGAGTAGCGCCGTCCCGAGGGGCGGCGCGTGCTCGATCCGAGATCCGGTGAGCCGACTGCTGGCCCTTTGCCGCGGTGCCTCGTCCGCTGCGCTCGGCGCGGCTTCGCTCCTCAGCCGCGGCCTCCGCTGCGCTGGGCTGCTTCCTGGCTCACTGCGTCTCGGTACGCCCGCCGCGGGTTCGCAGGCTCACCCGCGCCGTGCTACTCGACGACCATCGACGGCGACTTCGCAGGCTCAGTCGCCGTCAGACCACGGTCCAGGTGTCGTTGCCGGCGATGAGGCTGGCGAGGCGGTCGGTGGGGTCGTCGTCGACGGCCTGGGTGGCGCTGTGGACCTGGGCGCGGGTCTGGTCGTCGTAGGTGGGGCGCTCGACCTGGCGGAAGATGCCGATGGGGGTCTGGTCGAGGTAGCCCATCTCGGTGAGGCGGGAGATGGCGAACGCGGTGGTGGGGTCGGCCTGGTGGGCGTCGTGGACCAGCAGCTGGTCCTCGGTGACCTGGCCGGGCTCGGTGCCGACCTCGACGACCTTGACACCGCCGGTGGCGGTGTCGCGCACCAGGCCCTTGGCCTGGCTCGAGCCGAAGGTGATGGGCTGGCCGTGCTCGAGGGGGATGAGGGCGTCGCCCTTGGTGTCGTTGCCCTTGATGGCGTCGAAGGCGCCGTCGTTGAAGATCGGGCAGTTCTGGTAGATCTCGACCAGGCTGGTGCCGCGGTGGGCGGCGGCCGCGGAGAGCACGTGGGTGAGGTGCTTGCGGTCGGAGTCGATGGTGCGGGCCACGAAGGAGGCCTCGGCGCCGAGCGCCAGGCTGACGGGGTTGAAGGGGTGGTCGACCGAGCCCATGGGGGTGGACTTAGTGATCTTGCCGGCCTCGGAGGTGGGGGAGTACTGGCCCTTGGTGAGGCCGTAGATCCGGTTGTTGAACAGCAGGATCGTCATGTTGATGTTGCGGCGCAGGGCGTGGATGAGGTGGTTGCCGCCGATGGAGAGGGCGTCGCCGTCGCCGGTGACGACCCACACGGAGAGGTCCTCGCGCGCGGTGGCGATCCCGGTGGCGATCGAGGGGGCGCGGCCGTGGATGGAGTGCATCCCGTAGGTGTCGAGGTAGTACGGGAAGCGGCTGGAGCAGCCGATGCCGGAGACGAACACGATGTTCTCGCGGCGCAGGCCGAGCTGGGGCAGGAAGGACTGCACGGCCTTGAGCACGGCGTAGTCGCCGCAGCCGGGGCACCAGCGGACCTCCTGGTCGGAGGAGAACTCCTTGGCGGTCTGGGCGTCGCCCTCGTGCGCGGGGACGCCCTCGGTGCCGGCGCGCAGGCCGGGGAACGGCAGCTCGCTGCTGCCGGCGGGGCTGGAGAGGGTGGTCACTGGTGAGGCTCCTGACCGGTCACGAGGACGGGGTGGGGGTGAGGTCGAGCTCGCCCGGGGCAAGGCCCTCGGCCTCGGCGACGAGGCCGCCGATGGCCTCGGCGAGCTCGGCGGCCTTGAGGGGCAGGCCGCGGACGACGTTGTAGCCGCGGGCGTCGACGAGGTACTTCGCGCGCAGCAGGTTGGAGAGCTGGCCCAGGTTCATCTCGGGGACCAGGACCTTGTCGTAGCGGGCGAGGATCTCGCCGAGGTCCTTCGGGAAGGGGTTGAGGTGGCGCAGGTGCACCTGTGCGACGTCGTGGCCGGCCTTGCGCACGCGTCGGCAGCCGGCACCGATGGGGCCGTAGGTGGAGCCCCACCCGATCACCAGCACCTTGGCCTTGCCGCTCGGGTCGTCGACCTGTAGCGGCGGCAGGGACTCGGCGATCCGGTCGACCTTGGCCTGGCGGGTGCGGACCATGAGGTCGTGGTTGGCGGGGTCGTAGGAGATGTTGCCGTGGCCCTCGCCCTTCTCCAGGCCGCCGATGCGGTGCTCGAGGCCGGGGGTGCCGGGCACGGCCCAGGGGCGGGCGAGGGTCTCCTCGTCGCGCAGGTAGGGCCAGAAGTCCCCGCTCGTCGTCCCGTCCTTGGCGGTGACCTCGTGGTTGGTCTCGGTCGCGAAGGCGGGGTCGATGGTGGGCAGGTCGTCCTGCTCGGGGATCCGCCAGGGCTCGGAGCCGTTGGCCAGGTAGCCGTCGGAGAGCAGCATCACCGGGGTGCGGTAGGTGACGGCGATGCGTGCGGCCTCCAGGGCGGCGTCGAAGCAGTCGCCAGGTGACTGGGGCGCCACGATCGGCAGGGGGGCCTCGCCGTTGCGGCCGAACATGGCCTGCATGAGGTCGGCCTGCTCGGTCTTGGTGGGCAGACCGGTGGAGGGGCCGCCGCGCTGGACGTCGATGACCAGCAGGGGCAGCTCGGTCATGATCGCCAGGCCGATGGCCTCGGACTTGAGCGCGATGCCCGGGCCGGAGGTGGTGGTGACGCCGAGGTGGCCAGCGAAGGAGGCGCCGATGGCGGCGCCGACGCCGGCGATCTCGTCCTCGGCCTGGAAGGTGGTGACGCCGAAGGCCTTGTGCTTGCTCAGCTCGTGGAGGATGTCGGAGGCCGGGGTGATGGGGTAGGACCCCAGGAACACCGGCAGCCCGGAGCGGACGCCGGCGGCGACCAGGCCGTAGGAGAGCGCCAGGTTGCCGGTGATGTTGCGGTAGGTGCCGGCGGGCATGCCGGTGGCGGGCTTGATCTCGTACTGGACCGCGAAGGTCTCGGTGGTCTCGCCGTAGTTCCAGCCGGCCTTGAAGGCGGTGATGTTGGCGTCGCGGATGTCGGGGACCTTGGCGAAGCGCTTGCCCAGGAACGCGATGGTGCCCTCGGTGGGGCGCCCGTACATCCACGACAGCAGACCGAGGGCGAACATGTTCTTGGCCCGCGAGGCGTCCTTGCGGGTCAGGCCGAACTCCTTGACGGCCTCCACGGTGATGCCGGTCAGGTCGACCGGCTGCACCTGGAAGCCGCCCAGGACGTCGTCGACCTCGCCCAGCTTGTCGAGCGGGTTGGAGGTGTAGCCGGCCTTGTCGAGGTTGCGCTTGGTGAAGTCGGCGGTGTCGACGATGATCGTCGCCCCCACCGGCAGGTCGGGCAGGTTCGCCTTCAGCGCGGCGGGGTTCATCGCGACCAGCACGTCGGGGGCGTCGCCCGCGGTGAGGATGTCGTGGTCGGCGAAGTGCACCTGGAAGGACGACACGCCGGGCAGGGTGCCCTGGGGCGCGCGGATCTCGGCGGGGAAGTTGGGCAGGGTCACCAGGTCGTTGCCGAACACGGCCGACTCCTGGGTGAACCGGTCGCCGGTGAGCTGCATGCCGTCACCGGAGTCACCGGCGAACCGGATGATCACCCGGTCCAGCTGCTTGACCTGCTTGGACACTCAACACTTCCTCGCGCTCTGGTGCGTTCCGAGGCCGCGATGCTACTCCGGCGCGCGGACAACGAGAACGTGTTCCAGTTCTCGCGCCACGCCGACGGCGGACCTCCGGCCGACCTCCCACGATAGGTCGGTACGGCCGCGCGCCCCACCCCGTCTCCCGTGCTGGGCGCCTCCACGGGGGTGACGTCCACCACCCTGCCCGCCTGCGGCGCCACGCCCAGGCCGCGGACAGTTGACAACAACGCACATAAACATGAGTAATCTACTCGCGTTACGTCGTGCAGGGCTCGGGCTGCCCCCACAGGAAAGAGGCACCATGAACACATCGATCAAGGTCGCGGCTGCAGGAGTTGCCGGGGTGCTGGCCTTGACCGGTTGCTCCACCAACGCAGGTGGCAGCGAGGCCGGCGAGACGATCAGCGTCAACGCGTTCTCCGTGATGGAGGCGGCCAACGAGCCCGTCTTCGAGGACTTCCAGGCCACCCCCGAGGGCGAGGGCGTGGAGTTCGCTCCCTCCTACGGCGCCTCCGGCGACCAGAGCCGCGCCGTCGTGGCCGGCACCGACGCCGACGTCGTGCACTACTCGCTCGAGACCGACGTGACCCGGCTGGTCGACGAGGGCCTCGTGGCCGAGGACTGGAAGGACACCCCGACCGAGGGCATCGCGACCTCCTCGGTCGTGGTCTTCGTGGTCCGCGAGGGCAACCCCGACGGCATCGAGACCTGGGACGACCTGGTCGAGGACGGCGTCGAGATCATCACCCCGAACCCGGGCTCCTCGGGGTCGGCGCGCTGGAACATCCTGGCCGCCTGGGCGCACATCACCGGCAACGGCGGCTCGGAGGAGGAGGCCCGGCAGTTCGTCACCGACCTGCTCGGCAACACCATCGCGCTGCCCGGCTCCGGTCGTGAGGCCACCACGGCCTTCGACGACGGCGCGGGCGACGTGCTGCTCTCCTACGAGAACGAGGCCATCCTCGCCAAGCAGAACGGCGCGGCCGTCGACTACGTGGTCCCGCCCGACACCCTGCTCATCGAGAACCCGGCCGCCGTCACCGTCGACGCCGACCAGACCGCGCAGGACTTCCTGGACTTCATGACCGGGCCCGACGCCCAGGCCGACTACGCGCAGTCGGGCTTCCGCCCGGTGGTCGACGGCGTCGAGATCGACGAGGTGGAAGGCGCCAACGACCCGGCCGACCCGTTCCCGGCCCCCGAGCAGCTGTTCACCATCGACGACGACTTCGGCGGCTGGGCCACCGCGGCCGACGAGTTCTTCGGTGACGGCGAGGACGGCAACCCGCTCGGCATCATCACCGAGATCCAGCAGGAGACCGGGAAGGTCGGCGAGGAGTAGTCATGGCACCGGCCCGTGCGGGGGCCCTCCTGGACGACGTCGCCGCGTCGCCCGCCGGTAGCACCGGCGGGCGACGGGGCCGGCGTCCGCGCCGGAGCACGCCCCGTTCCACCCTGACCCGCGGTTCCGGGCTCGCGCTCGGCATCGCCACCGTCTGGTTCAGCCTGCTCGTCCTCATCCCGCTGGCCGCGATCGTCGCGACCGCCGGCGAGAACGGTCTGGGCCGCTATATCGACGTGCTGCGCAACCCCCAGACCTGGGCCGCCGTGCAGCTGACCGTCGGCCAGGCGCTGCTGGTGACGCTCGTCAACGTCGTCGTCGGCACCGTCATCGCCTGGGTGCTGGTGCGCGACCACTTCCCGGGCAAGGCGATCCTCGACGTCGTCATCGACATCCCCTTCGCGCTGCCCACGATCGTCGCGGGCCTGGTGCTGCTGGCGCTCTACGGACCCGACAGCCCGCTCGGCGTCAACTGGGCGTTCAGCGAGATGGCGGTGACCCTGGCGCTGGCGTTCGTGACGCTGCCCTTCGTGGTGCGCACGGTGCAACCGGTCCTCGAGGAGCTCGAGTCCGACGTCGAGGAAGCGGCCGCCTCCCTGGGCGCCCGGCCGCTGACCACCTTCCGCCGGGTGATCCTGCCGAGCCTGGTGCCGGCGATCACGGCGGGAGCAGCGCTCTCGTTCGCCCGCGCGATCTCGGAGTACGGCTCGCTGGTGCTGCTCAGCGGCAACCTGCCCTTCCGCACCGAGGTCGTCTCGGTGCGCGTGCTCACCTTCATCGAGAACGGCAACAACGCCTCCGCGGCCGCGCTGGCCTCGGTGATGCTGTTCGTCGCCCTCGTGGTGATCGTGCTGCTCGACATCGTGCAGAGGCGGGTGTCGCGTCGTGCTTGAGACCTCGACCCCCGTCAAGTGGGGCCTGCGCGCCGTGGCCATCGGCTACGTGTTCTTCCTGGTCGCCTGGCCGGTGGCCATGGTGGTGCGCGCGACCTTCGCCGGCGGCCTGGGCAACCTGACCGACGCGCTCGGTGACGAGCGCATCGTCGGGGCGCTGCAGCTGACCGTGATGGTGGCCTTCTGGGCCGTCGTCATCAACCTCGTCTTCGGCGTCACGATGTCGCTGCTGCTGGTGCGCTACGAGTTCCCGGGCAAGCGGGTGCTCTCGGCGCTCGTCGACCTGCCGATGTCGGTCTCGCCCGTGGTGGTGGGCCTCGCGCTGCTGCTGGTCTACAACGGCCGCGACGGGTGGTTCGGCCCGACGGCGGAGGCCGCGGGTCTGCAGGTCATCTTCGACTCGCCCGGCATGATCATGGCGACCTGCTTCGTGGCGCTGCCGCTGGTGATCCGCGAGGTGGTGCCGGTGCTCCGCGAGGTCGGCGACGACCAGGAGCAGGCCGCGCGCAGCCTCGGCGCCAGCGGTCCGCAGACGTTCTGGCGGATCACGCTGCCCAGCATCAAGTGGGCGGTCGTCTACGGCGTGGTGCTGAGCCTGGCCCGCTCGCTCGGCGAGTTCGGCGCCGTCAAGATCGTCTCGGGCAACATCACCGGCCAGACGCAGACGGCCACCTTGCTGGTGGAGGCGAAGTACCAGAACTTCCAGCAGGAGTCGGCCTACGCGATCTCGTTCCTGCTGATCGCCGTCAGCGTGGCGTGCCTGGTCGTCGTCGCCTTCCTCCGGCCGCGCTCCGACGAGCGCTGACCCCAGCCCCTCTCGCTTTCCGCTCCGACGAAGGAGAACACCCATGAGCATCGACGTCACCGGCGTCACCAAGCGTTTCGGCGACTTCGTCGCCCTCGACGACGTCACCGTCACCCTGCCCACCGGCCAGCTCACCGCGCTGCTGGGCCCCTCGGGCGGCGGCAAGTCCACCCTGCTGCGTGTGATCGCCGGCCTGGAGTCCGCCGACTCCGGCACGATCTCCATCGAGGGCCGCGAGGCCACCCACCTGCCGCCGCAGAAGCGCAACGTGGGCTTCGTGTTCCAGCACTACGCGGTCTTCAAGCACATGACCGTGGCCAAGAACGTGGCCTTCGGGCTCGAGATCCGCAAGCGCCCCAAGCCCGACGTGCAGCGTCGGGTCGAGGAGCTGCTCGAGCTGGTGCACCTCTCGCAGTTCAGCCACCGGCTGCCCTCGCAGCTCTCCGGCGGGCAGCGCCAGCGGATGGCGCTGGCGCGGGCGCTCGCCGTCGAGCCGACGGTGCTGCTGCTCGACGAGCCCTTCGGCGCCCTGGACGCCAAGGTGCGCAAGGAGCTGCGCGACTGGCTGCGCCGCCTGCACGACGAGGTGCACGTGACCACGGTCTTCGTGACCCACGACCAGGAGGAGGCCCTGGAGGTCGCCGACGAGATCGTCGTGATCAACGAGGGCCGCGTGGAGCAGGTCGGCACGCCCGACCAGCTCTACGACGAGCCCGCCAACGACTTCGTGATGGGCTTCCTCGGTGAGGTGACCACCCTCGGCGACGTGCAGCTGCGGCCCCACGACATCGAGGTCGAGGTGCAGCCGGGTCGGTCCGGCGCCGTGGCCGGCACGGTGACCCGGCTGCTGCGCGTGGGCTTCGAGGTGCGCCTGACGGTGCAGCCCGAGGCGGGCCCGCCGGTCACGGTGGTGCTCACCCGCACCCACGCCCGCTCCCTGGAGCTGGCCGAGGGCACCCGCGTGTGGATGACGCCGGCCGACGGCGCCGTCACCGTCTCGGCCGGCGCGCCGGCCGCGGCGCAGACCGCGGTCGCGGTGTGAGCCGGGGCGGCCCCGGGCTGGCCCCCACCCCCTGATCGTCCGGCTCGCGGCGGCCGCACCCCTCCGCGTGCCGGACCCCGCCCGCCCCGCGGTGACCGCACCTCATCGCGGGGCGGGCTCCTTCCTCCAGGGCTGCTGCTCGTCCGTCTCGCAGCGGGTCCTCAGCGCCTGCGCGTGCCGGGCGAAGCCGTCCGCCACCCGGGCCGGGCCGGCCAGGCGCACCAGCGGGCCGGAGAACTCCTCGACCGTCTCGTAGGTCGTGGGCCCGCCCGGCTCCTGGGTCAGCCGCTGGTGCCGGACGCCGCGCACCAGCCCGAGCCGCGCGGGCCAGCCCTCGTAGGTGTAGCTGAGGAGTGCGCGCTGCTCGCCCGTCGGGCCGGCCGCCGGTGTCTCGACGGCGCTGATCCGCTCGGGCGAGCGCGTGGTGCGCCCCGATCGCCAGCGCACCGTGAGCAGGATCGGCTCATCCACCCGAGGCGGGTGGGCGGTGCGTGCCTCGACGACGAACGGGTTCCACTCGCCGTAGCGGTCGGTCTCGGTCATGACCTGCCAGACGCGCTCGATCGGGGCCGCGATCGTGACCGAGGCGGAGGGGCGCGCGGAGGGCATGCGCCGGAGCGTAGGGCCTCCTGGGAGGCTGTGCCCGTGAGCGGCGCCGTGGACGAGTACGACGTCGCCGTCGTGGGTGGCGGCCCCGCCGGCGCCTCCGCGGCCCGCGCCGCCGCCGAGACCGGCGCTCGCACGGTGCTGCTCGAGAAGGCGGAGCTGCCGCGGTACAAGACCTGCGGCGGCGGGCTGATCGGGCCGACGCTCGCGCACCTGCCCGGCGACCCACCCGCCCGCGTCGACGTGCACCGCGTCTCGTTCACCCTGCGCGGCGGGGTGCCACTCCAGCGCGTCGAGCACGCGCCGGTCCTGCGCACCGCGGCCCGCACCGAGCTGGACGCGTGGCTGGCCAGCGCGGCCGCCTCCGCGGGCGCCGAGGTGCGCACGCGGTGCGGGGTCACCGGAGTCACCGGGTGGCAGCGGGCCGGCGACGTCGTCGAGCTGGCCACCGAGCAGGGCCCGGTGCGCGCCCGCACCGTCGTCGCGGCCGACGGGACCTCCAGCCGGCTCGCCCGCGAGGTCGGCGTCCGACTCTCGCGGGTGGACCTGGGGCTCGAGGTCGAGCTCGACGTCGGGGCGCTCGGTGCGCGCTGGGCCGACCGGGTGCACCTGGACTGGGGTCCGCTGCCCGGCTCCTACGGCTGGGTCTTCCCCAAGGGCGACTCGCTCACCGTCGGCGTCATCGCCGCCCGCGGCAACCCGGCGCAGACGCGCGCGTACCTGGCCGACCTGCTGCGCCGGCAGGGGCTCACCGGGCTGCGGGTGCTGCACGACTCCGGCCACCTGACCCGCTGCCGCACCCCCGACTCGCCCCTCGGTGCGGGCCGGGTGCTGCTCGCCGGCGACGCCGCGGGGCTGCTGGAGCCGTGGACCCGCGAGGGCATCAGCTTCGCCGTCCGCTCCGGCCTGCTCGCCGGTGCCGTCGCCGCGCGGGGCGGTGCGCAGGACGACGGCGCGCTGCAGGCGCGCTACCGGTCGGCGGTGGGGGAGGAGCTCGCGGTCGAGATGGCGGCCGGCGAGCAGTGCCTGCGGGCCTTCGAGCGCCGCCCCGCCGTCTTCCACCACCTGCTCGGGGGGACCGGCGTCGGCTGGCGCGCCTTCACCCGGATCGCCCGCGGCGACACCACCCTCGCCCGCGCCTGGCAGCACCGCAGCGTGCGCGCCGCCGTCGGGGTGCTGGGTGGTCGGTGAGGGTCGGCGCGGCCGCCCGTGGATTTCCCCGGTTGACCGGTTACTCCCCAGCTTGTCGGCCGAAATTTCGGCCGACAAGCTGCACAGCCCCCGGCCGACCGGGTAAATCCCACCCGGCCGACCGGCGGCCGCCCGCGTCAGCGGTAGTTGGTGAACTGCACCGCGAAGTCGTAGTCCTGCGACTTGACCAGCTGCTGCACGGCCTGCAGGTCGTCGCGCTTCTTGGAGGAGACGCGCAGCTCGTCGCCCTGGATCTGGGCCTTGACGCCCTTGGGGCCCTCGTCGCGGATCAGCTTGCTGACCTTCTTGGCGTCCTCGGAGGAGATGCCCTCCTTCAGCGCGATGCCGATCTTGG
Source organism: Nocardioides nanhaiensis (assembly GCF_039542785.1). NCBI lineage: Bacteria > Bacillati > Actinomycetota > Actinomycetes > Propionibacteriales > Nocardioidaceae > Nocardioides > Nocardioides nanhaiensis. The sequence goes on along the minus strand of NZ_BAABIM010000002.1, from coordinate 533,936 downwards.
ACTGCTGGCCCGAGGGGCGCGGCTCGGAGGCGTCGAGGATCTTGAGGCTCTGGTTGCGCTTGACCAGCTTCTCCTTGAACACGTCGAGCACCGCGGAGGCGCGGTCGTCGGCGGAGGCGGTGATCTCGATGGCCTGCTCGCCCTGCCACTCGATCGTGGCGCCGGTGCCCTTGAAGTCGAAGCGGGTGGCGACCTCGCGCGCGGTCTGGCTCAGCGCGTTGTCGACCTCCTGGCGGTCGATCTTGCTGACGATGTCGAACGACGAGTCGGCCATGGTGACGGTGTCTCCTGTGCGTTTTCGTGGGGCGGGCGGGGCTGCGCTATTGTTTCGCGTCGTCGCCCGGCAGGCCAACACGGCCAGCAGGAGCGGCGATCACCTCCCTGGCAGGTTGCCCGAGTGGCCAAAGGGAGCTGACTGTAAATCAGCCGGCACAGCCTACGCTGGTTCGAATCCAGCACCTGCCACAGGCACGAGGCCCCGCACCGCACGGTGCGGGGCCTTCGTCGTCCCGGCAGGTGGACGACTGCGCGGTAGACCAATCCGCCGGCGGATGTGGCCCGAAGCACACGCAGGGACGACGCCGTCGTCCGTGACCGAGAGGCAACCCGCCATGAAGCTGCTCCCTTCCCGCCTGCGCGACCGTCGTCCGAGCGCCGCGCTCCTCGTCTCCGTGTCCGCGCTCCTCGTCGCCCTCGGCGGCACCTCCTACGCGGCCGTGAAGATCCAGACGAGCGACATCGCCAACGGCGCCGTCACCAGCGCCAAGATCAAGAACGAGACCATCGGCTCCAACGACGTGCGCGACGGCTCGCTGCGGCCCCGCGACTTCAGCGGCAACCTGCCCGCCGGCCCCCAGGGCCCCCAGGGCCCCCAGGGCCCCCAGGGCCCTGCCGGCGTCAGCCGCTGGGCGCTCGTGGACTCCTCCGGCGCGATCATCTCCCAGTCCGGCGGCTTCTCCGTGACCACCGCGTACCCGACCCTGGCCAACACCTCTCCCGAGGGCACGCCCAGCAACGCCCTGCGCGCCAACGGCAACGTGTACATCAACGCCGGCGAGGACCTCTCCAACAACGGCATCATCGCCACCATCGCGCTGCAGAACACCGTGGACCTCAACGGCGACGCCATCACCAACGGACGCGCCATGGGCGCCGACGCCAACCCGGAGTTCTCCGGCGAGATCGCCGTCAGCCAGTGCGGCACGCCGATCACCGCCTGCGCCCCGGCCGGCACCGGCAACACCAACCACCTGGTGGTGAGCCCCCGCAACAGCGACGGCTCGCCGACCGCCGACGGCCAGCGCAAGCGCTTCTACGTCATCGTCACCGGCGACTCGACCGACCCCGTCACCGCCACTCCCTGAGTCGCGCCTGACCCCTGCACTCGCCTCCTCGCGGAGGTCGAGATCGACGACGCCCCGGCTGGTGCTGCCGGGGCGTCGTCCTGCGTCCGGGGCCGGTCCGCCGGCGTGGCTCGGGCTCAGCCGCGCGCGGCGTGGTCCTCGCCCTCGGCGTTGAGCCAGGAGTCCTTGCGGCTGATCAGCTCCCGCCGCTCCTCGGGGGTCAGCGCGGCGAGCTGGGCGTGCACGTCGCCGGGGTGGCCGGTCACCTCGGGGGCGGCGGCCAGCGGCACCACGGTGTGCACCGCCCGGTCCTCGTAGAGGTGCACCATCGTGAACGCCTGGTGGCCGTCGACGCCCGAGACAAGCCGGTCCAGCGGCGCGGGGTCGGAGGTGTAGCAGCTGGCCGAGGCCACCGAGACGGGCACGCCGGCGAAGGTCGACCACGAGGTCCAGTGGTAGTGCCCGCCGAGCACGAGCCGGACGTCGGTGCCCGCCACCACGGCCGCCAGCGCCTCCTGGTCGAGCAGCTCGATGATCGCCCCGGCCGGCATCAGCGGGAGCGGGATCGGGGGGTGGTGCAGGGCCAGCACGGTGCCGTGCGCGGCGGGCTCGGCCAGCACGTCGGCCAGCCAGGCCAGCTGGTCGGAGGTGAGCTCGCCGTGGTGGTAGCCGGGCACGCTGGTGTCGAGCGCGACGACACGCAACCCCGCGACGTCGTGCACGCGGTCCTGGGGCTCGGCGGCCGCGGGGCCGGTGACGTCGAACAGGCCGGCGGCGTACGGCTCGCGCTCGTCGTGGTTGCCCATCGTCCACACCACGGCGGCGCCCAGGCGCTGCGCCACCGGCTCCACCAGCGCGCGCAACCGGGCGTAGGCCTCGGGCTCGGCCTTGTCGGCCAGGTCGCCGGTGAACACCAGCGCCTGCGGTGCCGGCCGCAGATGCTCGAGCCGCTCGAGCGCGCGCACCAGCCCCGCCTCGGGGTCGACGACGCCGTACTGGCGCACGCCACCGGCCAGCAGGTGCGGGTCGGAGAGGTGCGCGATCGTGTGCGTGGGGTCGGGGTGCTGGCCGAAGGCGACGACGTACGACGCCGACGCGGGCTGCGAGGTCGACTCGCTCACGCGCGCTGGAGGTAGAAGACCGGGATGGTGCGCGAGGTGCGCTCCTCGTACTTGGCGAAGTTGGGCCAGGTGCGCAGCATGACCTGCCACATGCGGGCGCGCTCCTCACCCTCCACCTCGCGCCAGGTCACGTCGGTCTCGACCTTGCCATCGCGGATGTGGGCGCGCTCGCAGGCCCGCAGGTTGGCCACCCACAGCGGCTCCTTGGGGCCGCCGAAGTAGGAGCCGGCCACCAGCCAGCCGCCGTCGTGCGGCACGCACAGCAGCGGGTTGCTGCGGGGGATGCCCGACTTGCGGCCCGGCACGGTGAGCATCAGGTTGGGCAGGCCGGCGACGTCGAGGATCGTCACCCGGCCCCCGGTGACGGCCTGCAGGCGCTTGTCGGTCCAGACGATCTGGGGAAGCAGCTTCGGCATCCAGCTGATCGCGCCGATCTTGACCGCCAGCGGCGTGAGGAGACCCATGCCTGGAATCTAGGCCATGTTCCACCCCGGTTCACCGGGCGTACTCGCCGGGCTACGCCGCGCTCCTACCGTGCGCCCATGGTCAATCGCGTCCTGCTGCGCGGGTTCCTGGCCGGGGTGCTCGTGCTGCTGGGCGGCCTGGTCGTCTCCGCGCTGCCGCGCTCCTCGCACCCGATGCGCTCCAGCGTGCTCGTCGCCCTGCGCGACGCCGAGGCCGGGAGGATGCTCGGCCTGGCGGTGGTGCTGCTCGGACTGGGCCTGCTGGCCGGCCAGTGGCTGGCGCTGTGCCGCCACGTGGCGCAGGTGCCCGCCGAGGACCGCGACGACGCGCTCGCGCTGGTGCGGCACGCCGCCGTCGTCTGGAGCGCGCCGCTGCTGCTGGCGCCACCGCTGTTCTCGCGCGACGGCTGGAGCTACGCCGCCCAGGGGATGCTCGCCCACCTCGGGCTCTCGCCCTACGACCACGGCCCCGGCGTGCTCAGTGGGCCGATCCTGCAGGCGGTCGACCCGCGCTGGCGCGAGACGCCGGCGCCCTACGGTCCCGTCTCGCTGTTCTTCGGCGACGTCGTCGCCGGCACCACCGGCAACCCCTGGATGTTGGTGGTCGCCCATCGGAGCCTGGCCCTGGTCGGCCTGGCGCTGCTCGCGTGGGCGCTGCCGCGCCTGGCCCGCCACACCGGCGCCAACCCCGCGCTGGCGAGCGCGCTGGTGCTGCTCTCGCCGCTGATGCTGGCCCACGGCGTCGGCGGTCTGCACAACGACCTGCTGATGGTCGGGCTGATGGCGGTGGCTCTCGTCGTCGGGCTGGAGCGCTCGTGGATGGCGGGGTGCCTGCTCGGCGGCCTGGCTGCCGCCGTCAAGCTGCCCGGGGGGCTGGTGTGCCTGGCGATCGTGCTGGCCTCGCTGCCGGCGGCCGCCGGTCTGGCCGAGCGGGTGCGCCGCCTCGGCGCCGGTGCCGTGCTCGCCGTCGCCGCGCTGCTGGGCACCGGCCTGGTGACGGGCCTGGGATCGGGGTGGGTGCACGGGCTCACGGTGCCGGGCACCGTGGTCACCCCGCTCTCGCCGGTGCCCATGCTGGGCGGCGCCCTGGACTGGACGGCCGGACGGCTGCTCGACCTCGCGCCCGCCACGTTCCTCGACCTCGCCCGGCTGCTGGGGATGGTCGCCACCGTGGTGGTGCTGGGGGCCGTGGCCCTGCGCTGGCGCAGCGGCGACGCGGCCGAGGCGGTCCGCGAGCTCGCCCTGGTCACGGGCGTCACCGTCGTGCTCGGGCCGGTCGTCCATCTGTGGTACCTGCTGTGGGTGGTGCCGTTCGTGGCGCTGCTGCGGCTGCCCCGGCTCGGGGCGGCGGCGCTGATGGCGGTCTCCGTGCTGGCCGGACTGGTGGCGCCCCTGGACTCATCGCTGCACGGCGCCTACCTCGCCATCGTGCTGGGCGCGATGCTGGTGGCCGCGCTGACGCCGGTGCTGCTGCTGACGCGGCGCGCCCGCAGGAGGCTCGAGCGGATCGCAGCCGCCCGGTGGCTGCCGGTCGAGCCGTCAGGCGATGTCGCGACCCGCGGTCAGCGCGGGTCGCAGCTCGTCGTGCACGGCGAGCATCCGCTCGACCGAGGCTGACCACGGGAACTGCTCGGCCCGTCGCCGCGCGCCGGCACGCAGTCGTGCCCGCGGCCGGGTGGCGAGCCGCTCGACGGCGTCGGCCAGCGCGGCCGGCTCCGGGGCCGCCCACGCGCCGGAGGCGCCGTCGACCAGCTCGCGCGCACCGCCCCGGTCGGCGGTGACCACCGGCGTGCCGCTGGCCAGCGCCTCCAGCACCGCGAGCCCGAAGGTCTCGCCCGGGCACACCGAGAGGGCGACGTCGGCCGCGGCCAGGGCCCGCGAGAGCTCACGGCGGCCCGCCACGAAGCCGTGGAAGCGCACGGGCGCGGAGCCGGCCAGCTGCTCGAGCTCGTCGCGGTGCGGCCCGGCGCCGTAGACGTCCAGCTGCACCGGTCGCCCACGGCGGTGCAGCTCGACGGCGGTGGTCACCGCGAGGTGAGGCGACTTCTCGCGCGAGAGGCGGCCCGCGTGCACGAGCCGCAGGGGCGCGCCGTCGTCGGTGGTGGGGCGCGCGAGCCGGGCGGGGCCGGGGCGGAAGGTCTCCAGGTCGACGCCGAGCGGCACCCGGCGCACCGGGCAGCCGACGGCGGCGGCCAGCGTGCCGAACTCGGCCTCGGCGTAGCGCGAGGTCACCACGATCGCGTCGAAGGAGCGCACCAGGATCCGGTTGAGCAGGCCGATCGAGGCGCGCGCGCCGAGCGCGTGACCCGTGCGCAGGGCGAGCATGTCGTCGAGCCGCTCGTGGCTGATCAGCACCCGCGCGACGCCGCGCCGTCGAGCCCACGAGGTGACCGGCAGCAGGGTCAGCTTGTCGCTGAGCTCGACGCTGGTGGGGGCGAAGCGCTCGAGCACCTCGGTGACCCGCCACGGCTCCACGATCAGCCGGTAGCCGGCGCCCACGCGGGGGGCGCGCAGCTGGACGACGTCGCCGTGCTCGGTGCTGGTGACCCGGTCGGTGGGACCGGGCACCACCAGCAGACGCTCCACGCCGGCGGCGGCGTAGCCGTGCCCCAGGGCGTCGACGGCGTGCTTCATGCCCCCCGAGGCGGGTCCGACGAAGTTGGCCAGCTGGGCGATGCGCACGAGAGCGGAGGCTCGCCGATCCCGGTGAACGGCACGTGAGCCCGACCTGGCCGCGGGGTGGTCAGCGCACGGCGGGGCTGATGGTGCCACGCACCTCGCCCAGGCTGATCCGCCCGCCGCCGGTGCCGGGCGCGGAGTAGCGCAGCACCACGGTGTCGCCGTCCTCGAGGAAGGTGCGGCCGCCCGGCCAGTGCTCGGTGCCGAACGGCTCGGCGCCGCCCCAGGAGAGCTCGAGCAGGCTGCCGCGCTGCTCGCGCCCGGGGCCGCTGATGGTGCCGGAGGCGAAGAGGTCCCCGGTGCGCAGCGAGGCGCCGTTCAGGGTCAGGTGCGCCAGCATCTGCGCCGGGCTCCAGTAGGTGGAGGCGTAGGGCGGCCGGGCCACCACGTGGCCGCCGAGCTCGACCTCGACGGCGATGTCGAGACCGCGGGCGACCTGCGGGTCGTCGGGCGCGAGGTAGGGCAGCGGGGTGGGGTGCTGGCCGGGCAGTGGCACCCAGGCGGCCTCGAGCGCAGCGAGCGGCGTCACCCAGTGCGCGACCGAGGTGGCGAACGACTTGCCCAGGAAGGGTCCGAGCGGCTGGTACTCCCACCCCTGGACGTCGCGCGCCGACCAGTCGTTGAGGCCGACGACGCCGAACACGTGGTCGGCCAGGGCTGTGGCCGGCACCGGCTCGCCCTGGCGCGAGCCGACGCCGACGACGAAGCCCAGCTCGGCCTCGAGGTCGAGGCGGCGGCTGGGTCCGAACGCCGGCCCCTCGCGGCCGCGCCGCTGCCCGTGCGGCCGCACCACCGGCGTCCCGCTGGGCACCACGGTGCCGGCGCGGCCGTGGTAGCCCACGGGCAGGTGGCGCCAGTTGGGCAGCAGCGGCTCGTCGTCGGGCCGCATGATGCGGCCCACGTTGGTGGCGTGGTGCTCGGAGCAGTAGAAGTCCACGTAGTCGGCCACCTCGAAGGGCAGGTGCAGCGCCACCTCCTCGAGGGGGTGAGAGCGCGCGGCGCCGCTGCCCACCAGCGTCGTCACCTGCTCGCGGGTCTCGGCCCACACCTGCGGACCGAGCGCCATCAGGGGGTTGAGGGTGGGCGCCTCGAGCTCGGGCCGGCCGGTCCCGCCCAGGTCCACGACCGTGTCGGCGAACCGCACGCCCACCCGCCGGGGTCCGCCGGCCACCGAGAAGACCCCGTAGGGCAGGTGGTCGAGGCCGAACCCCTCGAGCCCGCTCGGCTGCTCGGGCTGCTCGGGCTGGTCGGGCGCGCTCACGCGTCTCCCGCCTGCACGCGCTGCAGGTGCGCGGCGTCGTCGTCGGCGCGGCGGGTGCGCCACGCGCGGCACCAGCGTCGGGCGGCCGCGAGGTCCTCGGCGTCGCCCCAGAGCCGGGCAGTGGTGCGCAGCGCGGCGACGGCGTCGGTGATCGTGCCGCCGCGCAGGGTGAAGGGCAGCTCGCGGTCCAGGGCGGCGTCGACCCACGCCTCGAGACCGGCGGGGTCCTCGCAGGGCAGGGTGAGCGCCAGCTCGGCGGCCGCGGCCTCGTCGGCAGCCGCGAGCCAGGCGGGGGTGGGTGCGGGCGCCGCCGTGACGTCGAGGAACAGCGCCACGCGCTCGGGCAGCTGGTGCTCGGCACCCGGGTCGCGGACGGCGTGGGCCGCCGCGGCCACGCGGGCCGCGGCCGAGGCGGGGTCGCCGGGGTCGCGGACGGTGACGCCGAGGGCGACCACGTGCTCGAGCAGCGGCTGGCGCGCCAGCGATCGCGTGGTGACGGCGAGCTGCCCCGCACCACGGTCGAGCTCGACCCGCAGCGGCGCGCGGTAGCCGAGCAGCGCCGGCAGGTCGTTCTCGGCCGCGACCCGGGCGCCCACGAAGGGGGAGGGGTGGGGCTCGCAGGTCGCGCGGTCGGGGACGAGCCCGTCGTGCTCGAGGAAGCCCGCCCAGGCTGGATCCACGGGGTCGACCACGGGGTCGACACTGTCGGCCGGGTGCGGCGCGTCGCTCATGCGGGTACGGTAGCAAGCGCATAGCGGACATTGGCGTCCGCTATCCGGACGAAAGGCGTGGGCATGGCGTTCTACCGGCAGGTCGGGGAGGTGCCGCGGACCCGGCACACCCAGGCGCGCGACGCCCAGGGCCGGCTGTACCGCGAGGAGCTGATGGGGGAGGAGGGGTTCTCCTCGGACTCCTCGCTGCTCTACCACCGCGGGGTGCCCTCGGCGATCGTCGCCAGCGAGGTCTGGGAGCTGCCCGACCAGTCCCGCACCCCCAACCACCCGCTGCGCCCCCGCCACCTGCGCCTGCACGAGCTGACGACGGGCACCTGCGCGGTGCGCGACCGGCGGGTGGTGCTGGCCAACGCCGACTGCCGGATCGGCTACGTTGTCACCGGCACCGAGACCTCACCGCTCTACCGCAACGCCATCGGCGACGAGTGCGTGTTCGTGGAGGCCGGCTCCGGTGTCGTCGAGACCGTCTTCGGCGTGGTGCCCTACCGCGCCGGCGACTACGTGGTGGTGCCGCGGGCCACCACGCACCGGTGGGTCCCGGCGGAGCCGTCACGGCTGTACGCGATCGAGGTCAACAGCCACCTCGCGCCGCCGAAGCGGTACCTCTCCCGCTACGGCCAGCTGCTCGAGCACGCCCCCTACTGCGAGCGCGACCTGACCGGTCCGGGCGAGCCGCTGCTGGAGGAGGGCTCCGACGTGGAGGTGCTGGTCAAGCACCGCACCTCCGCCGGCGTCGTCGGCACCCGGCTGGTCTACGACACCCACCCCTTCGACGTCGTCGGGTGGGACGGGTGCCTCTACCCCTACACGCTCAACATCGAGGACTACCAGCCGATCACCGGCAAGGTGCACCAGCCGCCGCCGGTGCACCAGGTCTTCGAGGCCCACAACCTGGTGGTCTGCAACTTCCTGCCCCGCAAGGTCGACTACCACGAGCTGGCGATCCCGGTGCCCTACTACCACTCCAACGTCGACAGCGACGAGGTGATGTTCTACGTCGCCGGCGACTACGAGGCCCGCAAGGGCTCCGGCATCGGGTTGGGCTCGATCTCGCTGCACCCGGGTGGCCACGCGCACGGTCCGCAGCCGGCCGCGATCGAGGCGTCGCTGGGCGTCGAGGCGTTCGCCGAGACCGCCGTCATGGTCGACACCTTCGCGCCGCTCGAGCTCGGGGAGGGCGGGCGCGCCGTCGAGGACGACGCCTACGCCTGGAGCTGGGCCGGTCGGCGTCTGGACGGCTGAGCCACGGGGTACCTGGACCTGGCCCGGCCACGAGCTGCCGGGTGCTCGATTGGAGCCGCGACGCAGGATGGAGCCATGGTGCGACCACTGAGGAAAGCCCCCCGCCACGACATCGACGAGGGCGACCTCCAGGTCACCCGCGAGAAGCACGCCGCCGCCGGCGCGACCGCCGTCGCGGTGGCGATGACGCGCTCGATCGAGCAGATGGGTGTGCTGCGCACCGCGCAGACCCTGCTCAAGCTCAACCAGGCCGACGGCTTCGACTGCCAGGGCTGCGCGTGGCCCGACCCCGAGCCGGGTCACCGGCACGCCGCGGAGTTCTGCGAGAACGGCGCCAAGGCGGTCACCGAGGAGGCCACGCTGCGCCGCGTCGAGCCGGACTTCTTCGCCGCGCACCCGCTGACCGAGCTGGCGCAGAAGAGCGACTACTGGCTGGGCCAGCAGGGCCGGATCACCCAGCCGGCGGTGCTGCGCGAGGGCGCCACGCACTACGAGGCGATCAGCTGGGAGGAGGCGTTCGCGCTGCTGGGCAAGCACCTCGCCGGCCTCGACAGCCCCGACGAGGCGGTCTTCTACACCTCCGGCAAGGTCTCCAACGAGGCCGCCTTCGCCTTCCAGCTCTTCGCCCGCGCCTACGGCACCAACAACCTGCCGGACTGCTCGAACATGTGCCACGAGTCCACCTCGGTGGCGCTCGCCGAGACCATCGGCATCGGCAAGGGCTCGGTCTCGCTGCACGACGTCGAGACCGCCGAGCTGCTGCTCGTCATCGGCCAGAACCCCGGCACCAACCACCCGCGCATGCTCAGCGCGCTGGAGAAGGCCAAGAAGCGCGGCGCCAAGATCATCGCCGTCAACCCGCTGCGCGAGGCCGGGCTGGTGCGCTTCAAGAACCCGCAGAAGGTGCGCGGCGTCATCGAGGGCACTGCTCTCGCCGACCTGCACCTGCCCGTGCGCGTCAACGGCGACCTGGCTCTGCTGCAGGGCATCGGTGCCCTGCTGCTCGAGTGGGACGCCGTCGACCGCGACTTCGTGGAGCGCCACACCGCCGGCTTCGAGGAGTGGGCCGAGCACGCCCGCACCCTCGACTGGAGCGAGGTCGAGCGCGCGAGCGGCCTGACCCGCGCGCAGATCGAGGAGGCCGCGAGCATGCTGCGCGACTCCCAGGCCACCGTCTTCTGCTGGGCGATGGGGATCACCCAGCACCGCAACTCCGTGGCCACCATCAAGGAGCTCGTCAACGTCGCCCTGCTGCAGGGCAACATCGGCAAGCCCGGTGCCGGCCTGTGCCCCGTGCGCGGCCACTCCAACGTGCAGGGCGACCGCACGATGGGCATCTGGGAGCGCTCGCCCGACCACTTCCTGGACTCCCTGCGCGACGAGTTCGGCTTCGAGCCGCCGCGCGAGCACGGCTTCGACACCGTCGAGTCGGTGCGCGCGCTCGGCGACGGCCGGGCCCGGGTGTTCTTCGGCTTCGGCGGCAACTTCGTCTCGGCCGTCTCCGACACCGAGGTCACCGAGGAGGCCATGCGCCGCGCGGACCTGACCGTGCACGTCTCCACCAAGCTCAACCGCTCGCACGTCGTCACCGGTCGCGAGGCGCTGATCCTGCCCGCGCTGGGTCGCTCCGAGAAGGACCTCACCGGCGGGCGCGAGCAGCGCGTCACCGTCGAGGACTCCATGTCGGCCGTCCACGCCTCCAAGGGCCCGCTCAAGCCAGCCTCGCCCTACCTGCGCAGCGAGGTCGACATCGTCTGCTCGATGGCGCAGGCCGTCGCCACCGCCCGGGCAGCCCGCGGCTCCGGCCCCGGCGAGGCGCTCGCCACCCTGCCGTGGGACGAGTTCCGCGCCGACTACTCCGCCATCCGCCACCGCATCTCGCGCGTGGTGCCCGGCTGCGAGGCCTACGACGAGAAGGTCAACCAGCCCGGCGGCTTCGTGCTCCCGCACCCGCCGCGCGACTCGCGCACCTTCCCCACCGAGGTCGACGCCGCCATCTTCTCCGCGGTGCCGCTGCAGGTGCTGGAGGTGCCCGAGGGGCACCTGCTGCTGCAGACCCTGCGCAGCCACGACCAGTTCAACACCACCATCTACGGGCTCGACGACCGCTACCGCGGCGTCAAGGGCGGGCGACGCGTCGTCTTCGTCAACCCCGACGACGTGGAGCACCTCGGACTGCAGGAGGGCCAGCTGGTCGACCTCTACAGCGAGTGGGACGGCGTGCAGCGCCAGGCGTGCGGCTTCCGGGTGGTCACCTACGACCAGCCCCGCGGCTGCGCGGCGGCCTACTACCCCGAGACCAACCCGCTGATCCCGCTCGACTCGGTGGCAGAGGACTCGAACACGCCGACCTCGAAGTCGGTGGTCATCCGCGTCGAGCCCGCCGACGGCGACGACACCGACCCCCACCCCGGCGACGCCGCCTCCGACGGCCGCGGGGTGGGCGAGAAGGAGAAGGTCGAGCCCGACCAGCTCTCCTGAGCCCGCCCGACCCGCGTTCTCCGCACGGGAGGTCGCGCCCGCCGCCACGTAACCTGGCGGGCGTGACCAACCCCGAGCGCGACCCCGACGTCGTCACCTGCGAGAGCCGCACGGACACCGGGGGCGCGGCCGACGGCGTCGAGATCATGACGCCGCGCGAGGTGCCCCTCGGGGGCCTGCGCGCGATGACCGTGCGCCGCACCCTGCCCCAGCGCCAGCGCTCGCTGATCGGCGCGTGGTGCTTCGTGGACCACTACGGCCCCGACGCCGTCGCCGAGACCGGCGGCATGAGCGTGGCGCCGCACCCGCACACCGGCCTGCAGACGGTCAGCTGGCTGTTCACCGGCGAGATCGAGCACCGTGACTCCGCCGGCCACCACGCGATGGTGCGCCCCGGCGAGGTCAACCTGATGACGGCCGGGCGCGGCATCAGCCACTCGGAAGTCTCCACCCCCGCGACCACCACGCTGCACGGCGCCCAGCTGTGGGTGGCGCTGCCCGACGGCTCGCGCGCCGTCGACCCGGCCTTCGAGCACCACGCCCCGCCGCCGGTGAGCGGACCCGGCTGGGAGGCGCGGGTCTTCCTCGGCACGCTGCTCGGCCACACCTCGCCCGTGGCCACGCACACCCCGCTGCTCGGCGCCGAGGTGCTGCTCGAGGCAGGCACCGAGCTGGCGCTCGACGTGGACCCCGCCTTCGAGCACGGCGTGCTCGTCGACACCGGCGAGGTGCAGGTCGACGGCACCGACGGCGTCGCCGCCGCTGCGCACGACCTGGCCTACGCGGCACCGGGGCGCTCGGTGCTCACGCTCGCCGCGGGTGCCGAGCCGGCGCGCGTGCTGGTGCTGGGCGGGCCGCCGTTCGGCGAGTCGATCGTCATGTGGTGGAACTTCGTCGGCCGCAGCCACGAGGAGGTCGTGCGGTTCCGCGAGCAGTGGCAGGAGCAGGTCGACGGCGAGACGCTGCGCGAGGGCTGGTTCGGCCGACCGGTCGACGAGCCGCTGCCCCCCATCCCCGCGCCCGCGCTGCCGAACGCGAGGCTCAAGGAGCGACGGTGACCGGCGCCGTCGTCGGCGAGGACGGGGTGGCCCGCTGCCCCTGGGCCGCCGCCCCCGGCGTCATGCGCGCCTACCACGACGACGAGTGGGGGCGGCGCGTGCACGGCGAGAGCGCCTACCTCGAGCGGCTGACGCTCGAGGCGTTCCAGTCCGGGCTCTCGTGGGCCACGATCCTGCACAAGCGCCCGGCCTTCCGGGAGGTCTTCGCCGGGTTCGACGCCGAGGTGGTGGCCGGGTTCGACGACGCCGACCGCGCGCGGCTGATGGGCGACGCGCGGATCGTGCGCAACCGCGCCAAGATCGAGGCCGCCGTCACCAACGCCCGGGCGACCCTGGCCCTGCGCGAGCACGGCGGGCTCGAGCAGCTCGTGGTGGGCTTCGCCCCCGAGCGCTCCCCGGCCCCCGCGACCACCGACGAGGTGCCCACCACCTCGCCCGAGTCCCTCGCGCTCTCGAAGGAGCTCAAGCGCCGCGGCTTCGCCTTCGTCGGCCCCACCACCATGCACGCCCTGCTCGAGGCGATCGGCCTGCTCGACCCGCACCTGCGCGGCTGCCACCGCCGCGCCGCCTGACCGCCGACCCGTCGCGTGCACGCGACTCGGCCACGCACGGCGGGGGAGTCCAGTACGTTCTGCGGTCATGACATCGGCCGATGCCCCCACCCGCGTCCACGCCTTCTCCGACGACGCCCTCGGCACGCTCGACGCCGTCGGCCTGGTGGAGGCGCTGCACGCCGGGCGCGTCTCGGTGCCGGAGGTCGTCGAGGCGGCGATCGCGCGCACCGAGGCCGTCGACCCGTCGCTCGGGGCGCTGGCCCACCGCTCCTTCGACCGGGCCCGGGTCGAGGCGCGCGACCCGAGGGGCGGCTACTTCGCCGGCGTGCCGACCGTCGTCAAGGACAACGTCGACGTCGCCGGGATGCCCACCTGCCAGGGCGCGGACGCCTGGGTCGGTCGCCCCGCGCGCGCCGACGGCGACTGGGCCCGCATGTACCTGGCCACCGGGCTGGTGCCGCTGGGCAAGAGCCAGCTCTCCGAGTACGGGTTCAGCGCCTCGGCCGAGCACCCCCGGCTGGGGCCGGTGCGCAACCCGTGGCACACCGCGCACACCGCCGGCGCCAGCTCCTCGGGCTCGGCCGCGCTGGTCGCAGCCGGCGCCGTGCCGATCGCGCACGCCAACGACGGCGGTGGGTCGATCCGGATCCCCGCCTCGGTCAACGGACTGGTCGGGCTCAAGCCCACCCGCGACCGCCTCGCCCAGGACGCGATGAACCGCCAGATGCCGGTGCGCATCGTCAGCGACGGCGTCGTCACCCGCTCCGTGCGCGACACGGCCGCGTTCCTGCGCGAGGCCGAGAAGGTCTACCGCGCGCTGCACCTGCCGCCCGTCGGGGACATCACCCGGCCCGGGCACCAGCGGCTGCGCGTGGCGCTCAACACCTCCGGCCTGGACCGGGGCGCCGACCCCGAGGTCACCGCCCAGACGCTGGCGACGGCGCGGCTGCTCGAGGAGCTCGGGCACCACGTGGAGGAGGTGCCGGCGCCCGTGGACGAGGAGTTCGTGACCGACTTCCTCCTCTACTGGTCACTGCTGGCGCTGGCCCTGCTCAGTGGCGGGCGGCGCCAGCACGGCCGCACCTTCGACCGGTCGGCCCACGACAACCTGACGCTCGGCCTGGCCCGCCACGCCAAGCGCCACCTGCACCGCCTGCCCGGCGCGATCCTGCGGATGCGCCGCGCCCCCGCCCGCTCGGCAGAGTTCTTCCGCGACTACGACGTCTCGCTGACGCCGGTGCTGGCGCACGCCACCCCGCGCCTGGGTCACCTGGACCCGACCCAGGACTACGAGACCGTCATCGACCGGCTGATGGACTGGGTGGCCTTCACCCCGCTGCAGAACGTGACGGGCGACCCCGCGATCTCGCTGCCGCTGGCGCAGGCGGGCGGGCTGCCGCTGGGCATGATGCTGAGCGCCGGGGCCGGTCGCGAGGCGCTGCTGCTGGAGCTGGCCCTGGAGCTCGAGGAGGCCCGCCCGTTCGCCTCCCTGGCGGGGTGACGAGCGGGCCGCTGAGCGGGTTCCGCAGGCGGGCGGAGCCCGATTTCGGTTCCCCGACGCGGCTGTGTACAGTTCTGCGTCGTTGCCCCTTTAGCTCAGTCGGCAGAGCGTCTCCATGGTAAGGAGAAGGTCTACGGTTCGATTCCGTAAAGGGGCTCTGGGTGCGGTTCGCACCTCCGGCGGGGTAGCTCAGGTGGTTAGAGCACACGGCTCATAATCGTGGTGTCGCGGGTTCGAGTCCCGCCCCCGCTACCGGCACGACCGCCTCACCGAAATCTCCTGCAGCATCCGCAGCCGAGCACGAAGGATTACCGTGGCCAGCAAGAGCTCCGACGTTCGCCCCAAGATCACGCTCGCCTGCGTGGACTGCAAGGAGCGCAACTACATCACCAAGAAGAACCGCCGCAACGACCCCGACCGGCTCGAGCTGGCCAAGTTCTGCCCGCGTTGCCGCACCCACAAGGCGCACCGCGAGACCCGCTGACGCACCTCGACCCGAGCCCCCGCCCGCGCGCTGCGCGACGGGGGCTCTCGTCATGTCGGGACACGCCCTAGGCTCTCCCCATGCCTGTCGACCCCTCGCTGGTGGGCCGCTCGTTCCCACCCACCGCCCCGCACGAGGTCACTCCCGCCGGTCTCGCGCAGTTCGCCGCCGCCACCGGCGGCTCCTGGCAGGAGGGCGGTCCGGCGCCGGCCACCTACCCGATCGTGCTGGCCTTCGAGGCGATGAACGCCTTCCTGCAGGCCGAGCAGGTCGACCTGTTCCGGATCGTGCACGGTGAGCAGCGCTTCGCCTACGAGCGCCCGGTGGTGGTCGGCGACGTGCTGAGCGCCACCCTCACCGTCGCGACCCTGCGCCAGATCGGCGGCAACGACATCATCGGCACCACCAGCGAGGTGCACGACGCCGAGGGCGCGCTGGTGTGCACCGCCGGCGCCACGCTCGTGCACCGGGGGGCCGAGGCATGAGCGACGCCGAGCTCGAGCAGCGCACCTTCACCGTGGCCCGCGCCGACCTGGTGCGCTACGCCGCCGCGAGCGGCGACCAGAACCCGATCCACCAGGACGAGTCGGTGGCCACCTCGGTGGGGCTGCCGGGGGTGATCGCGCACGGGATGTACACGATGGCGCTGGCCGCGCGCGCCGTCGCGGACTGGTTCCCGGGCAGCGAGGTCGTCAGCCTGGGCTGCAAGTTCACCAACCCCGTGGTCGTGCCCGCCGAGGGCGGCGTCGAGATCGAGGTCGGCGGCGAGGTGAAGGGCACCGCGGAGGGCCTCACCACCGTCGCGCTGACCGTGACCTGCGAGGGCCAGAAGGTGCTCGGCATGCCCAAGGCCGTCCTGCGCGGCGCCGGTGCCTGAGCTGCTGGCCGGCCACACCACCCTGCGCCTGGGCGGCCCGGCGCAGGAGTGGGTCACCGCCGGGACCGAGGCCGAGCTGGTCGCGGCCGTGCGCGACGCCCCCGGCGAGGTGCTGGTGCTCGGTGGCGGCAGCAACCTGGTGGTGGCCGACGACGGCGTGCCCGGCCGGGTCGTGCAGGTGGCGACCCGAGGGGTGACGACCGACGCGCAGGACGACGCCGGGGACCCGAGCTGCGGCGGCGTGCTGGTGCGGGTCGCGGCCGGAGAGCCGTGGGACGACCTCGTGGCGCTCGCCGTCGAGCGCGGCTGGGTGGGCATCGAGGCGCTGGCCGGCATCCCCGGGCTCGTGGGGGCCACGCCGATCCAGAACGTGGGCGCCTACGGCCAGGAGGTGGCCCAGACGATCGCCGCGGTGCGCACGTGGGACCGGCACGAGGACCGCCAGCGCACCTTCGCGGCCGCCGACTGCGGCTTCGCCTACCGCCACTCGCGCTTCAAGGCCGAGCCGGGCCGCTTCGTCGTCCTCGAGGTGACCTTCCAGCTGCGCCAGGGCACCCTGGGCGCACCCGTGACCTACGCCGAGCTGGCCCGGACCCTGGGGGTCGAGGTGGGGGAGCGGGCCCCGCTGGCGCACGTGCGTGCGGCGGTGCTGGGTCTGCGCCGGGCCAAGGGCATGGTGCTCGACGCCACGGACCACGACACCTGGTCGGCCGGCTCGTTCTTCACCAACCCCGTGGTGCCGCACGAGCAGGTGCCCGACGGCGCACCCGCGTGGCCGGCCGGGGAGGGTCTCGCCAAGACCAGCGCGGCCTGGTTGATCGAGCACGCCGGCTTCGGCAAGGGCTACGGCGACGCCGCGGTCTCGCTCTCCACCAAGCACACGCTGGCCCTGACCCACCGCGGCGGCGCCAGCACCGAGCAGCTGCTGGCGCTGGCGCGCGAGGTGCGCGACGGCGTCGAGGCGCGCTTCGGCATCCGGCTGGTCAACGAACCGGTGCTGGTGGGCTGCCGGCTCTGAGACCGGCCGGCTCAGTCGCCGTACAGCGAGCCGGCCGAGAACACGAACAGCAGCAGGACCAGCATGACCAGCCCGAGCGCGGTCCCGATCGCGCCGGTGAGGATGCCGGTCGTGGCCTGGCTGCGGTTGGCGTAGCGGCCCGGCTCGGCGTCGATGGCGCGCAGCGCGCGGGCGCCGAGCGCGATCCCGAACGGCCCCGTGAGCGCGGCCGGCAGCGTGACGCAGCACAGCAGGGGTGAGACGGCCACCGCCACCAGGCTGATGATGCCCAGCGTCATCGAGGTGGCGGCGCCGCCGTGCTGCTGCTGGTAGCCCAGCAGGCCCGGGTGCGGCTGGTAGTACGCCCCGGGTGTGTACGCCCCCGGCGGCGGCGGTGGCTGCTGGTGGTGCCGGGGCGGGGGGAACGACGACGGGGGCAGCGCCGCGGACGGCCAGGGCCGGGGCCACGCAGCGTCGGCGTCGGGCCCGGCGGCGGGCTCCGCACGGGGCTCGGCGGGCGGCTCGTAGCTGGGCCAGTGCTGGTCGCCCTCCGGCTGGACCGGCTGGGTCTCGTCGGGGTCGCGCGGCTCGCTCACGACGCCATGCTGCCCCGACCGGGCAGGCTCACACCCCGTCGAGCGGCGGGTCGAGCGGCGGGTCGAGGTCCAGCCAGGCGTCGATGTCGGCCAGCACGGCCGCCCGCACGTCGGACGGTGCCCGCGAGGCGCGCACCGACATGCGTGCCAGCTCGGCCAGCTGCACGTCGTCGAGGTCGTGGGCGGCGCGCATGGTGGCGTATTGGGCGGTCAGCCGGGAGCCGAACAGCAGCGGGTCGTCGGCACCCAGCGCCACCGTGGCGCCTGCCTCGAGCAGCGTGGGCAGCGGCACAGAGCTGAGGTCGGAGTAGACGCCGAGCGCCACGTTGGAGACCGGGCAGACCTCCAGCGCCACGCCGCGCTCCACCAGCTGCTCCAGCAGCACCAAGTCCTCCGCCGAGCGCACGCCGTGGCCCAGCCGGTCGGCGTGCAGGGTGTCGAGGCAGGTGCGCACGTGGTCGGGGCCGCGCAGCTCGCCGCCGTGCGGCACCAGCGCCAACCCGGCCCGCTCGGCGATCGCGAAGGCCGGTGCGAAGTCCTCGGTCTCGCCGCGGCGCTCGTCGTTGGAGAGTCCGAAGCCCACCACGCCGCGACCGGTGTACTGCGCGGCCAGCCGGGCCAGGGTGCGCGCGTCGAGCGGGTGCCGGGTGCGGTTGGCGGCGATCACCAGCGCGATGCCGAGACCGGTCGACTCCGCAGCCTCGCGGACGGCGTCGAGCACCAGGTCGGTGAAGGCGGTGACGCCGCCGAAGCGCGCCGCGTAGCCGCTGGGGTCCACCTGGATCTCCAGCCAGCGGCCGCCGTCGGCGACGTCGTCCTGCGCCGCCTCGAGCACCAGCCGGCGCACGTCGGCCTCGGTGCGCAGCACCGACCGGGCGACGTCGTAGAGCCGCTGGAAGCGGAACCAGCCCTTCTCGTCGGCGGCGGAGAGGCGGGGTGGCCACTCCTCCACCAGCGAGTCCGGCAGCGCGATGCCGTCACGCTCGGCCAGCTCCAGCAGCGTGCTGTGCCGCATCGAGCCGGTGAAGTGCAGGTGCAGGTGGGCCTTGGGCAGCCGGCTCAGCTGCCGAGGGGCCTCCCGCTCGCCGCTCAGGCCCCGCTCGCCAGCGTCTCGGCGGCCGCGAGCAGCGCGCAGGTGGCGACGACCTCGGTGGCGCGGGTGACCTCCGCGGGCTCGGGGAAGGTCGGCGCCAGCCGGATGTTGCGGTCCTCGGGGTCCTGGCCGTAGGGGAACGCGGAGCCGGCGGGCGTCAGCGCGACCCCGGCCTGCTTGGCCAGCTCGATCACCCGGGCGGCGGTGCCGGGCAGCACGTCGAGGCTGATGAAGTAGCCGCCGGCGGGCTCGGTCCAGGAGGCCACCCCCAGGCCGGCGAGACGCTCGTCGAGCACCCGCAGCACCTCGGCGAACTTCGGCGCGATGATCTCGCGGTGGCGCGCCATGTGCTCGCGGACCCCGGCGGGGGAGCCGAAGAACTGGGCGTGGCGCAGCTGGTTGAGCTTGTCGGGGCCGATCGACCCCTTGCCCAGGTGCCCCAGGTACCAGCGCACGACCTCCTCGGAGCCGGCCAGGAACGCGACGCCGGCACCGGCGAGGGTGATCTTGGAGGTGGAGGCGAACATGACCGGCCGGTGCGGGTTGCCGGCCTCGGCCGCCAGGGTGAGGATGTCGGCGCTGGCGGCCTCCTCCTCGGTGAGGTGGTGGAAGGCGTAGGCGTTGTCCCACAGGATGGTGAAGTCCGGTGCGGCCGCCGGCATCGAGGCGAGTCGACGCGCCACGTCGTCGCCCACGATGGAGCCCGTCGGGTTGGCGTAGGTGGGCACGACCCACATGCCCTTGATGCTGGGATCCTCGGCCACCAGTGCGGCGCACGCCTCGGCGTCGGGGCCGAACTCGTCGCTGGGCACCGGCACCATCTCGATGCCGAGCCACTCCAGCAGGGTGAAGTGCCGGTCGTAGCCGGGCACGGGGCACAGGAAGCGCACCCGCTCCTCCTGGCTCCAGGGCCGCTCGGAGGTGACGCCGCCCTTGAGCCAGAGGTCCACGAGCACCTCGCGCATCATCACCAGGCTCGAGCTGCCGCCGGCCACCACTTGGCCGGGCTCGACCCAGAGCAGCTCGGCGAACATCTCGCGCAGCTCCGCGATGCCCTCCAGCCCGCCGTAGTTGCGCACGTCGACGCCGTCGCGGGAGCGGAACCCGTCGGGCAGCGAGAGCAGCCGCTCGGCCAGGTCGAGCTGGGCCGCGGCCGGCTTGCCGCGGGTCAGGTCGAGCGTGAGTCCGGCGGCCACCAGCGCCTGGTGGGCGGCCTGCTGCTCGGCCAGGAACGCGGTCAGCTCCTCGGGGGAGCGTGCGGTCAGAGGGACGGCGGTCGAGGTGCTCACGGGGCCCATCGTTCCACGCGGCCGCACGGTCCGCGTCGCCCGGCGTCCCCCCACGTCGGCCCGCGCCGGCCCGCCCCCGGCGCCTCCGGGTTCGACTCGCCCCCGCGCGGCGCGTAGACTCCCACGCGGTGTCTCTCCCAGATGCTTCGCCATGCCCTCACAAGGGCCAGGCGACGCGGGCCCGGGACGCCGGAGGGCACTAGCTCAACTGGCAGAGCATCGGTCTCCAAAACCGAAGGTTGGGGGTTCAAGTCCCTCGTGCCCTGCACGACGAGGTACCGCGGCACCGGGTACCGACCAGATCCAGCACCAGATCCACCACGAGATCCAGCACCGGATCCCACATCGAGGAGAGGTTGACGGCTGTGGCCGACAGCAAGGCGGTCCGTGGCCCCCGCGACGAGACCGAGGGCCCCAAGCGCACCGGCGCCGTGACGTTCTACCGCCAGGTCGTCGCCGAGCTGCGCAAGGTCGTCTGGCCCACGCAGGAGCAGCTGATCACCTACTTCATCGTGGTGATGGTCTTCGTGCTGGTGATGATGGCCCTGATCTCGCTGCTCGACCTCGGCTTCGGCCGCCTGGCCTTCGAGATCTTCACCGACGGCGGCTGAGCCCGCCCCGCCCCGCCCGCGATCGGGCGGCGGCACGCCGCGCACCAGGCGCGGCACCCCCAGACCAAGCATTGTCGAAGCGATGGAGCACCACGTGTCGGAGCAGTACGACGAGAACCTCCCCGAGCCCGGGCCGGAGGACCTCGACGCGCTCGAGGTCGAGACCGACCCCGAGCTCGCGGCGGACCTGGACGCCGACCTCGACGGCGGTGACCCGGTCGACGCCCTCGAGGCGGACGACGCCGACGACGCCCCGCTCGACCCCGTGCCCGCCGACGACGTCGTCGACGAGGAGCTGGTGGAGGCCACCGAGGAGACTGCCGAGGGCGCGATGCTCGACGCCGTCGAGGCCGACGACGACCCGGTCGACGCCCTGGAGACCGAGGAGTCGGTCGACGAGGCCGTCGCCGCCGTCGAGGAGGTCGTCGACGAGGACGCCGAGGAGCGCCTGGACGCCGAGCTCGAGGCCACCGAGCAGCTCGAGGAGGGAGTCGCTGCGGCCGAGGAGGCCGCCGACGAGGACCCGCTCGAGGCGTTCCGTCGCGAGTTGTGGGCCAAGCCGGGCGACTGGTTCGTGGTGCACACCTACTCCGGCATGGAGAACCGGGTGAAGTCCAACCTGGAGAACCGGATCATCTCCTTGAACATGGAGGACTACATCCACGAGATCCAGGTCCCCATCGAGGACGTCGTGGAGATCAAGAACGGCCAGCGGCGCACCCGCAAGAAGCCCTCGCTGCCCGGGTACGTGCTGGTCCGCATGGACCTCACCGACGAGTCGTGGTCGGCCGTGCGCCACACCCCCTCGGTCACCGGCTTCGTCGGCCACCTGCACCAGCCGGTGCCGCTGAGCATGGACGAGGTCGAGAAGATGCTCGCGCCCTCCATGGTCGCCCCTGCCGCCGAGACCGAGTCCGGCGCCGCGCCGTCCGCGGGCGGCGCGACGAGCACCACGAGCCAGGGCAGCACCATCGAGGTCGCCGACTTCGAGGTCTCCGACTCCGTGATGGTCGTCGACGGCCCGTTCGCCACCCTCCACGCCACGATCACCGAGATCAACGCCGAGGCCCAGCGGGTCAAGGCCCTGGTCGAGATCTTCGGTCGCGAGACCCCCGTGGAGCTCAGCTTCAGCCAGATCCAGCGGGTCTGAGCCCGCGGGGTGGTGCGGGCCGGGATTTCCCCTGGACCGCCCGCACCGCCCAGAATGACCCGGTCGCCCGCGCCGCGGACCACCGGCGCACGGCCAGCTCGACCCATGACGGGCAGAGCGAGAACAGGTGGCAGAGGGCCGCATCGGCCCTCGTCATGACCACGCGAGAGAAAGAGAACAGCGAATGCCTCCCAAGAAGAAGGTCGCTGCCCTGGTCAAGGTGCAGCTGCAGGCCGGTGCGGCCACCCCGGCGCCTCCGGTCGGTACGGCGCTCGGCCCGCACGGCGTCAACATCATGGACTTCTGCAAGGCCTACAACGCCCAGACCGAGTCCATGCGCGGCAACGTCATCCCCGTCGAGATCACCATCTACGAGGACCGTTCCTTCACCTTCATCACCAAGACGCCGCCCGCGGCCGAGCTGATCAAGAAGGCCGCCGGCCTCAAGAAGGGCTCCGGCGTTCCGCACAAGGAGAAGGTCGGCACCCTCACCAAGGACCAGATCCGCGAGATCGCCGAGACCAAGCTCCCCGACCTCAACGCCAACGACGTCGAGGCCGCCATGAAGATCGTCGAGGGCACCGCCCGCTCCATGGGCGTCACCACCCCCTGACCGATCCGACTGACTGACCCACCCCCAGTGGCAGGGCCGCGCTGGCCCACGTAGACCACGCCTGGAAGAAGAGAGAACCAGACATGCAGCGCAGCAAGACCTACCGCGCCGCCGCCGAGGCGTTCGACAAGAACGAGCTGTACGCCCCGCTGGCCGCGATCAAGATCGCCAAGACCGGCAGCAAGAAGAAGTTCGACGAGACCGTCGACGTCGTCATGCGCCTCGGCGTGGACCCCCGCAAGGCCGACCAGATGGTGCGCGGCACCGTCAACCTGCCGCACGGCACCGGCAAGACCGCCCGCGTGCTGGTCTTCGCCAACGGTGACAAGGCCGAGGCCGCCCGCGAGGCCGGCGCCGACGTCGTCGGTGGCGACGAGCTGATCGAGAAGGTCAGCGGCGGTTGGCTGGACTTCGACGCCGTCGTCGCGACGCCCGACATGATGGGCAAGGTCGGTCGCCTGGGCCGCGTGCTCGGCCCCCGCGGCCTGATGCCGAACCCCAAGACCGGCACCGTCACCCCGGACCCGGCCAAGGCCGTGACCGACATCAAGGGCGGCAAGATCGAGTTCCGCGTCGACCGGCACGCCAACCTGCACTTCATCATCGGCAAGGCCTCCTTCGCCGAGGCGCAGCTGGCGGAGAACTACGCGGCCGCCCTCGAGGAGGTGCTGCGCCTCAAGCCGGCCAGCTCCAAGGGCCGCTACGTCAAGAAGGTCACCGTCTCCACGACCATGGGCCCCGGCGTCCAGGTCGACCCCAACCGCACCAAGAACGTGGCGGCCGAGGACGACGAGAGCTGAGCCTGCGCAGCTGACGCACCACCACCACGAGCCCCGGACGACACCGTCGTCCGGGGCTCGTGCCGTCTGCGGAGCCGCGGCCCGGTCGCCCACGAGCGGGTTCGACCAATCGGCTGCGCGTCGGTCCGGCGCGATGGTCAGATGACGGCGTCCGGACTAGTCAGGGGGCCGTCATGGGGTGGACGTCGATCAGCAGCGCGGGTCCGCGCGCGCGCAGGGCAGCGGGAGCCGTGGCCGTGGCCGCCTGCGTGCTGACCCTGGTGGCGGCGCCGTCCGCCGTCGCCGACCCGTCCGTGGCGGGTGGGACCACGACCGCCGCGGCCGCGGCAGCCAAGCCCGCGAAGCCGCAGCTGCGCGCCGCCCAGACCCGGGTCGAGGCGGGCTCGCAGGTGCGGATGGTGGCCACGGTGCGGCCGGCCACCAGCCGTCCGGTGCGCCTGGAACGCCGCGCCGGGGCCCGGTGGCGCACGGTCGGCCAGCGCAGCACCACCCGCAAGGGCCGTGCAGTGCTGCGCACGACCGTCCCGAAGGCGGCCGGTACCTACTCCTACCGGGCGGTGACGCCCCGGGTACGGCGCGCGGGCCGCGTGCTGCCCTTCGCCACCTCACGCGTCGTCCGCCTGCAGGCGCTGCCACGCACGGCTCGCGGCCCGCGGTGGCGGTCGGTCACCCAGGGTCGCGCGACCACCTGCGGCGTCCGCACCGACGGCTCGGGCTGGTGCTGGGGCGAGAACGGCCGCGGACAGGTCGGCGACGGCACCCGGACCGACCGCAGCCGGCCCTTCCGGCTCGACGGCGAGTGGCGCACGCTGGCCGTCGCACGCGACACGGTGTGCGGTCTGCGCACCGACGGCTCCATCTGGTGCTGGGGCGCCAACAACCGCGGCCAGGCCGGCGACGGCACCTACCAGGACCGCGACACCCCGAACCGGGTGGCGTTCACCTGGACGGCGCTGACCCAGTCCCTCGACGGCACGATCACCTGCGGGATCCAGACCGACCGCACCGCCTGGTGCTGGGGAGCGAACGACCGCGGCCAGGTGGCCGAGGGCAGTCGGTTGGACCGTCGCATCCCGCACGAGCTCTTCGAGCGCGGCGGTGCGCGGTGGCGCTCGGTGAGCCCGGGCCTCACCGGCTGCGGCATCCGGGCCGACGGCTCCGGCTGGTGCTGGGGAGCCAACGACCAGGGGCAGACCGGCACCGGCGGCACCGAGGACGTGCTGCTGCCGCGGCCGGTCACCGCGGGCCCCACCGAGTGGCGCGAGCTCGCGAGCGTCGACGGCTCCACCTGCGGTCTGGGCGCCGACGACTCCGCGTGGTGCTGGGGTCGCAACGAGCACGGCCAGGCCGCCGACGGGACCACGACCGCCCGCCTGGCACCTCGACGGCTGGAAGGCTCCTGGCGCAGCCTCGACGGCGCCGGGGCCTCGCGCTGCGGCGTGCGCACCGACGGGTCGGGCTGGTGCTGGGGCGACAACCGCCGCGGTCAGGTGGGCGACGGTCGCACGGCCGACCGCACCACCCTCCATCGGCTGTCCGGCACCTGGCGCTCGCTGCAGGTCGGCCGCTCGGCGGCCAACGTGTGCGGGGTGCGCACCGACGCGTCCGGCTGGTGCTGGGGCGCCAACGCCTCGGGTCAGCTGGGCGACGGCACCCGCGCGCTGCGCCGCACCCCGGTGCGCCTGCCCGGACGCTGGATCGAGCTGCGCCTGGAGGACACCACCGCCTGCGGTCGCCAGAGCGGCGCGGTCGGCTGGTGCTGGGGCGAGGGCTCCCAGGGCCAGGTGGGCGACGGGGCGGGCCGTGACCGGCTGCGGCCGGTGCGACTGCCCTACCGCTGGCGCTCGCTGGTCTCGCTCAGCGGCTCCACCTGCGGGCTGACCTCCACCGGCCAGGCGGCCTGCTGGGGCGCCAACGGGTCGGGTCAGTCCGGCGCCGGCACCACCACCGACCGCACCACCCCCGCCGTCCTGCGCTGACCCCTGGCCGCGGAGCGGTCGGTCCCTCGGCGTCGTGAGGAGCACGGCTGCGCCCGTCAGGAGCGCCGCGGCGAGGTCGGGTCGCCGTCGAGTTGGCGTCGGGGGTCGGGGCCACGTAGCGTGTGCCCCTGAAACCAGAGACCGCCGGTTGGCGTGCCACACCCGTGACACGTCCGAAGGGTCCGCCAGTGGCGGACGGCCTGCGCAGGTGAAGAGCGAGAGTCCGGCGCGAGCCAGGCTCGCACACCACGCCCTGAGCCTGTGCTCAGGGCGTTCGTCGTCTGCGGCGCCGGGTGGTGGTCTCACCGAGAAGTCATCCGGAAGGAGACCCATGGCGCGGGCTGAAAGGCAGGCTGCCGTCGCGGAGATCGTTGAGTCCTTCAACGCCTCTGCCGGTGCCGTCCTCACCGAGTACCGCGGTCTCACCGTCAAGGAGCTGCAGGACCTGCGCCGCTCCCTGGGTGAGAACGCCAACTACGCCGTGGTCAAGAACACGCTGGCCAAGCTCGCCGCACGGGAGGTGGGCATCGACGGATTCGACGACCTGCTCACCGGTCCCACGGCGATCGCCTTCATCTCGGGCGACGTCGTCGAGGCGGCGAAGGGCCTGCGTGACTTTGCCAAGGCCAACCCCACCCTGGTCATCAAGGGTGGCATCTACGACGGCCAGAACCTCGACGCCTCCGAGATCGCCAAGCTGGCCGATCTCGAGTCGCGCGAGGTGCTGCTCGGCAAGCTGGCGGGCGCGATGCTCGCCTCGCTCAGCCAGGCCGTCTACCTCCTCAACGCGCCGCTGGCCCAGGCCGCCCGTCTCGCGGGTGCGCTGCAGGCCAAGGCCGAGGAGGACCCCTCGATCCTCGCAGGTGGGGCCGGCGAGCCGGCCGCCGCCGAGGAGGCTCCGGCCGAGGAGCCGGCCGCCGAGGAGGCTCCCGCCGAGGAGTCCACCGAGGCTGCCGCCGACGAGGCCGCAACCACCGAGGCCTGAGCGCAGGCCACGACCACCACCACCTGTAACCCGGCCTGCCGCCGACCGGCGACGGGCCACCGACTGGAAGGAACCGCCACCATGGCGAAGCTCAGCACCGACGAGCTGCTCGACGCGTTCAAGGAGATGACGCTGATCGAGCTGTCCGAGTTCGTGAAGCAGTTCGAGGAGACCTTCGGCGTCACCGCCGCCGCGCCGGTCGCCGTCGCGGCCGCCCCGGGCGCCCCCGCTGCCGGCGGTGGCGAGGAGGCCGCGGCCCAGGACGAGTTCGACGTCGTCCTCGAGGCCGCCGGTGACAAGAAGATCAACGTCATCAAGGAGGTGCGCGCCCTGACCTCCCTCGGCCTGAAGGAGGCCAAGGACCTCGTCGAGTCGGCCCCCAAGGCCATCCTCGAGAAGGTCGACAAGGACGCCGCCGAGAAGGCCAAGGCCGCCCTCGAGGGCGCCGGCGCCACCGTCACCCTCAAGTGACCCCCCGGTGAGCGGCGCCACGGCGCCGCTCACCACCTCGCGCACCCGTGCGCGAGCGCACGACGTCAGGGCGGCCATCCCCATCGGGGGTGGCCGCCCTTCGTCGTGCCCGCACCACCGCCGCCCTGGTCCTCGCCCGGTCCACATCGGGTCCTCATCGGGTCCTCGTCGGGTCTTCGCAGGTCAGGAGGGGTGCTTACCGCAGGTAACGGACACCTCACGTAAGTGGGCAACCAGGTGACGGGCGCCTCACCCTGGCGTAACCTCACCGCGGAAGGTCCGTTGTTACTCGTCAGTGGGGTGACCTGTGCCAGGCTCGCCCCGCGATCACTCGGGCCGAGCCGCCGGGTCAGGGAGGAAGCAGACGCATGGGTGTCGAGATCAAGGTCGAGGACCTCACCAAGTCCTTCGGCAAGCAGCTCATCTGGGGTGACGTCACGCTGACGATCCCCGCGGGTGAGATCAGCGTGATGCTCGGCCCCTCGGGGAC
This sequence comes from Nocardioides nanhaiensis, assembly GCF_039542785.1. Lineage (NCBI taxonomy): Bacteria > Bacillati > Actinomycetota > Actinomycetes > Propionibacteriales > Nocardioidaceae > Nocardioides > Nocardioides nanhaiensis. The sequence goes on along the minus strand of NZ_BAABIM010000002.1, from coordinate 507,063 downwards.
GGGCAAGTCGGTGCTGCTCAAGACCCTGATCGGCCTGCTCAAGCCCGACCGGGGCTCGGTGGTGATCGAGGGCACCGACATCGCCTCGTGCTCGGAGAAGGATCTCTACGAGATCCGCAAGCTCTTCGGCGTGCTGTTCCAGGACGGCGCCATGTTCGGCTCGATGAACCTCTACGACAACGTCGCCTTCCCGCTGCGCGAGCACACCAAGAAGTCCGAGTCCGAGGTCCGCGACATCGTCATGGAGAAGATGGACCTGGTCGGTCTGCTGGGCGCGGAGGACAAGCTGCCCGGTGAGATCTCGGGCGGCATGCGCAAGCGCGCCGGCCTGGCGCGCGCGCTGGTGCTCGACCCCGAGATCGTCCTGTTCGACGAGCCGGACTCGGGTCTGGACCCGGTGCGCACGGCGTTCCTGAACCAGCTGATCATCGACCTGAACGCGCAGATCGACGCGACGTTCCTGATCGTGACCCACGACATCAACACCGCCCGCACGGTGCCCGACAACATCGGGCTGCTCTACCACAAGCACCTGGCGATGTTCGGTCCGCGCGAGATGCTGCTGACTTCCGAGGAGCCGGTGGTGCGGCAGTTCCTCAACGCCCAGCGGGTGGGTCCGATCGGGATGAGCGAGGAGAAGGACGCCGACGAGCTGGCGGCCGAGTCCGACCAGGAGCTGCCGCCGCTGCCGCCGATCCCCATGCAGCTGGAGCCCTCGAACGGCATCCCGCGGCGCTCGCAGCGCGAGCCGGGCGCCTGGTGCCGCGAGCACGGCGTCACCCCGCCCTCGGGGTCCTTCGAGGAGAACATGACGATGACCAACTGAGCCCCGCGCTCAGCCGGCAACCGGCGCCCTCCGGCGCCCTCCACGACCTCCTCACCTCTCGGGCCCTCCCCCCACCTGACCAGACGGGAACTGACCACCGGTGGCATCAACCACGACGGCGAGAGTGCTCGCCCCGATCGGGGCTGCGGGCAACCTCTTCGCCTTCGCCCTCGACGTGGGGCGCAGCCTGTTCCGGCGCCCCTTCCAGCTGCGTGAGTTCCTGCAGCAGGCCTGGTTCATCGCCTCGGTCACGATCATCCCGACCGCGCTGGTCGCGATCCCGTTCGGTGCCGTCATCGCGCTGCAGGTGGGCGGGCTGATCAAGCAGTTCGGCGCCCAGTCCTTCACGGGCTCGGCCTCGGTGCTGGCGGTGATCCAGCAAGCGGCACCCATCGGCACGGCCCTGCTCATCGCCGGAGCGGGCGGCTCTGCCATCGCGGCCGACCTCGGCGCGCGCAAGATCCGCGAGGAGCTCGACGCCATGATGGTGCTGGGCATCGACCCGATCCAGCGCCTGGTGGTGCCCCGCGTGCTCGCCTGCATGATGGTGGCGTTCTTCCTCAACGGCATGGTCAGCGTCATCGGCGTCTCGGGCGGCTACGTCTTCAACGTGCTGCTGCAGGACGGCACCCCGGGTGCCTACGTCGCGAGCTTCACCGCCCTCGCGCAGCTGCCCGACCTGTGGATCGGCCTGATCAAGGCGCTCATCTTCGGTCTCATCGCCGCCATCGTGGCCAGCTACAAGGGCATGAACGCCGGCGGCGGGCCCAAGGGCGTGGGCGACGCGGTGAACGAGTCGGTCGTCATCACGTTCCTGCTGCTGTTCGTCGTCAACTTCGTCCTGAGCGCGATCTACCTCCAGATCGTCCCGCCGAAGACGGGTTGAGGACATGGCCACCTTCAAGAGCGTCGCGGCCAAGCCGCTGACCTCCCTCGACAACCTCGGCGGGCAGCTCTCCTTCTACCTCAAGGCGCTGCGTGCCACGCCGCGCTCGGCACTGCGCTACCCCAAGGAGGTCATGCGGATCCTCGCCGAGGTGACCCTCGGCTCGGGTGCGCTGGCCGTCATCGGCGGCACGGTCGGCGTCATCATCGGCATGACCTTCTTCACCGGTGCCCAGGTGGGCCTCTCCGGCTACGCCGCGCTCGACCAGCTGGGCACGGCCCGGCTGGCGGGCTTCGTCTCCGCCTACTTCAACACCCGTGAGATCGCGCCCCTGGTGGCCGGCATCGCGCTGGCGGCCACCGTCGGCTGCGGCTTCACCGCCCAGCTCGGCGCCATGCGCATCTCCGAGGAGGTCGACGCCCTGGAGGTGATGGCCGTGCCCTCGATGCCGTTCCTGGTCACCACCCGGATCCTGGGCGGCCTGATCGCCATCGTGCCGCTCTACGTGGTGGGCCTGCTCTCCTCCTACTTCGCGAGCCGGCTCGTCGTCACGCAGTTCTACGGGCAGTCGGCCGGAACCTACGACGCGTTGTTCAACCAGTTCCTGCCACCGGTCGACGTGCTCTGGTCCTTCGGCAAGGTGCTGGTCTTCGCCATCCTGGTGATCCTCATCCACTGCTACCACGGCTACACCGCCTCCGGCGGTCCCGCCGGGGTGGGCGTGGCCGTGGGCCGGGCCGTGCGCACCAGCATCGTGGCCATCAACGTGGTCGACCTGCTGCTCTCGATGGCGATCTGGGGCACGACCACGACAGTGAGGTTGGCCGGATGATGGGGCGCCTGCTGGGCAACTTCAAGCTGCTCGGGATCCTGTTCCTGGGTCTCGTGGTGCTCTCCGCGTGGCTGACCTACGCGATCTTCACCAAGAAGTTCGTCACCTACGAGGAGGTCACCCTCGAGACCTCCAACGTCGGGCTCGCGCTCCCGGCGCGCGCCGACGTCAAGATCCGCGGCGTCATCGTGGGCGAGGTGCTGGAGGCCACGGCCGCGGAGACCCGCGACAGCGGCGCCCAGCTGCTGCTCGGTCTCTACCCCGACTCCGTCGACACGATCCCCGCCAACGTGACCGCATCGATCGTGCCGAAGACTCTCTTCGGCGAGAAGTACGTCTCGCTGATCGTCCCCGACCAGCCCGACAGCCAGCACATCGAGGCCGGCGACACGATCACCAAGACCGTCGTGGCCACCGAGGTCGAGGAGGTCCTCAACGACCTCTACCCGCTGCTCACCACGGTGCAGCCGGCCGACCTCAACATGACCCTCAACGCGGTCGCGACCGCCCTGGAGGGCCGCGGCGACCAGCTGGGCGAGAACCTCGAGACGGTCGACTCCTACCTCAAGCGCCTCAACCCCCAGATCCCGGCCCTGGTCGAGGACCTGCGGCTGACCGCCGAGGTCTCCGACACCTACTCCGACATCCTCCCGCAGGTCGGCACCATCCTGGAGAACACGATCACCACCACCGGCACCCTCGAGGGACGCGAGCAGCAGCTCAACGCGCTCTTCGACGACGTCGCCTCGCTCTCGGCCACCACGCAGACCTTTCTCGACGAGAACGGTGACGAGCTGGTGCGGCTGAGCGACGTGAGTGCGGAGCAGCTCAGCACACTCGCCCGCTACGCCCCCGAGTTCCCCTGCCTGACCCAGGGGCTGGTCAACGTCGGCAAGCGGTCGGCGGAGTCATTCCGCGGGTTCACCCTGCACATCGTGCTCGAGACCCTCCCGCGCCAACCGCGCCGCTACACCCCGGCCGACCGGCCTGAGCTGGGTGAGGACCGCGGAGCCAACTGCGTGAACCTGCCCAACCCGCCGTGGAGCCAGGAGAACCCCGTCAAGCGCCAGCCCGACTTCCAGGACGGCGTCGACGAGCCCACCGGCAAGGGAACCTCGCGCGTGGCCCCGGACTACAGCGACCTGCGCTTCGCCGGCACGGTGAGCGACAACGACGTCGTGCGCCGGATGCTCGCCGAGAGCGGTGGCGTCGACAGCGACCTGGGCGTCCTGCTCGCCGGCCCGCTGATGGTCGAGCCGGACACGGGCGGTGAGCGCTGATGCCCGCTCTGGACAAGAAGACGACGATCGACCTCGCCAAGCTGCTGGTCTTCATCGTGACCACCACCCTGGCCACCGGACTGCTGGTGATCACGATCGGCAACATCTCCTTCAGCGGCGCCAACGAGTACAAGGCGCAGTTCACCGACGCCACCGGCGTCGTCAAGGGCGACGAGATCCGCATCGCGGGCGTCAAGGTCGGGACCGTCAGCGACGTCGACATCGTCGACCGGACGCGGGCGGTGGTGACCTTCAACGTCGACGAGGGCACGCCGGTCACCGACGTCACCCAGGCCGCGATCCGGTACCGCAACCTCGTGGGGCAGCGCTACATCTCGCTGACGGCCGAGCCCGGGGCGGGTGAGCCGCTCGAGGAGGGCGACACCATCCCGGTGGCGCGCACCTCGCCCGCGCTCGACCTCACGGTGCTCTTCAACGGCTTCAAGCCGCTCTTCCGGGCGCTCTCGCCCGACGACGTCAACCAGCTCTCCTTCGAGATCATCCAGGTCTTCCAGGGCGAGGGCGGCACGCTGGAGAGCCTTCTCGGCAGCACGGCGTCGGTCACCTCCACGCTGGCCGACCGTGACGAGGTGATCACCAGCCTGATCACCAACCTCGACGTCGTCCTGGACAACCTCGCCGACCGCGACCAGCAGCTGACCCAGCTGATCACGAGCTTCCGCACGCTGGTGGGCGGCCTCAAGGACGACCGGCAGGCGATCCTGACCTCGCTGGACGGCATCTCCGACCTCGCGGTCGAGACCGCCGGCCTGGCACAGGGCATCCGCGCCCCCTTCGTGGAGGACATCAAGCAGCTGCGCCGCTTCGCCGGCAACGTCGACCGCAACAAGGCCGAGCTCGACCGGGCGCTGCAGGTGCTCCCGATCAAGCTCGAGAAGGTCGGCCGCACCGCCATCTACGGCTCGTGGTTCAACTTCTACCTCTGTGACTTCACCGGTCGCGTCACCCTTCCCGCCGGTGTCTCGCTGCCGCTCTCCTACAACGTCGGCGCGGAGAGGTGTGACCTGCGGCCATGAAGCCCTTCCGCGAGCGCAACCCCGTGATCATCGGTGCCATCAGCCTGGCCGTGCTGACCGGCCTGCTGCTGGCCGCCTTCCGCGCCCAGGACCTGCCGCTGATCGGCGGTGGCGACACCTACTACGCCAGCTTCACCGAGGCCGGCGGCCTCGAGGTCAACGACGAGGTCCGCATCGCCGGCGTCCGCGTCGGCAAGGTCGACTCCATCGAGCTCGACGACGGCAAGGTCAAGGTCGGCTTCAAGGTCGAGAGCGACTCCGGCTTCGGCGAGCAGACCGCGGCCTCGATCCGCGTCAAGACGCTGCTGGGCCAGATGTTCGTCTCCCTGGAGCCCGAGGGCGAGGGGCAGCTCGAGGAGGGCTCCACGATCCCGGTGGAGCGCACCACCTCGCCCTTCGACGTCGTCGACGCCTTCGAGGGGCTGGCCGAGACCTCCGCCGACATCGACACCGACCAGCTGGCGGAGTCCCTCACGACGCTGGCCGACCTGACCCGCAACACCCCCGAGGAGTTCCAGGCGGCGCTCTCCGGGGTCTCGCGCCTCTCCCGCAACATCGCCGCCAAGGACGAGGAGCTGAACTCCCTGCTCACCAACCTCGAGCGGGTCTCCACGGTGCTCGACGAGCGCGACGACGACATCATCGCGCTGATGGACGACGCCGACGTGCTCTTCCGGGCCCTGGTGGCGCGACGCGACTCCATCCACGACCTGCTGGTCGCCACCTCGACGCTCTCCGAGGAGCTCACGGCCCTGGTGCGCCAGAGCCGCGGCGACCTGGCTCCCGCCCTGCGCAACCTCGAGAGCGTGCTCGCGGTGCTGAACAAGAACGAGGACAACCTGGACAACAGCCTGCGGCTGCTGGAGCCCTTCTACCGGGTCTTCGCCAACACCCTGGGCACGGGCCCCTGGTTCGACACCTACATCGAGAACCTCCCGCCGGTGCCCAACATCCCGAACGGGGGCATCGGCTGATGGGCCGGCTGCAGCGGGCGATCGTGCCCCTGATCCTCGCCGCCCTCGCGGTGGCGGCCGCCGTCGTCGTGTTCGGCGGCGGACCCGACCAGCGCACGCTGACCGCCTACTTCCCGCGCACCATCTCCCTCTACGAGGGCAGCGACGTGCGGGTGCTCGGCGTCGGTGTGGGCACCGTCGAGAGCGTGGTGCCCGAGGGCACCCGCGTGAAGGTGGTCATGCGCTACGACCCCGAGGTCGACCTGCCCGCCGACGCCTCCGCGGTGCTGATCGCCCCATCGGTGGTGGGCGACCGTTACGTGCAGATCACGCCGGCCTTCGAGGAGGGTGACCAGGCGCTCCCCGACGACGTCGTCCTCGAGGAGGACCGCACCGAGGTCCCGATCGAGCTCGACCAGATCTACGCCAGCCTGGACCGCCTGACGGTGGCGCTGGGGCCCGACGGCGCGAACTCCGACGGAGCGCTGACCGACCTGCTCGAGCAGACGGCCCGCAACTTCGGCGGCCAGGGCGCCACGTTCAACCAGACGATCCGTGACTTCAGCACGCTCTCCCAGACGCTCGACAACAACAAGGAGGAGCTGTTCGGCTCCCTCGCCGAGCTGCAGAACTTCGTGAGCACCCTGGCCGAGAACGACCAGATCGTCCGCGACTTCAACACCTCCCTCGGCGCGGTGTCGACGTTGCTCGACGGCGAGCGCCAGGAGCTCACGGCGGCGCTCGACAACCTCGGCACCGCGCTGGAGGAGGTCGGCTCGTTCGTGCAGGAGAACCGGGCCTCGCTGGGACGCAACATCAACGGGCTCAACCGGGTGGCCAAGGTGCTGGTCAAGCGTCGCGGCGAGCTCGACCAGATCCTGCGCATCGCGCCGGTGGCGCTGAACAACCTGGCGCTCACCTACAACCCCGACGCCGGCACGCTCGACACCAACGCGAACCTCGGGGAGCTCGAGGGCCGCATCGCCAGCGATCCCACCGGGCTGCTGTGCGCCCTGGTGAGCGCCAACGACCCCACCGGTCGCCTGTGCGAGCTCGTCAGCGGGCTCGATCCACGCAACCGCCCGGCGCCGCTCGGCGCCGGTGCCCAGGGCGGGCAGGGCACCCGGGGCGAGGGTCTGACCCAGCGCCGCGCCGCGGAGCAGCAGCGGGTGCAGACCGGGTTCGACCTGTCCCTCAACGGCCTGGTGGAGGTTGACCGATGAGCACCTCGCGCGCCCGGCGTCCCGGGCTCCGCCGCCGCCTGGCCGCTGCCCTGGTCGCCGTCTGCGCCGGCGTCTCGCTGAGCGCCTGCGACTTCGAGGTGACCTCGCTGCCGCTGCCCGGCGGTCCCGACGTCGGCGACGACCCGATGCAGGTCACGGTGGAGTTCCGCGACGTGCTCGACCTCGTGCCGCAGTCCGCGGTCAAGATCGACGAGGTCAGCATCGGCAAGGTGACCTCGGTCGAGCTCGACGCCGAGACCCAGACCGCCGTCGTCACCCTGGAGCTGCCGGCCGACACGCAGCTGCCGGCCAACGCGGTCGCCGAGATCCGCCAGACCAGCCTGCTGGGCGAGAAGTTCGTCGAGCTCGACGCGCCCGAGGAGGGCGCCGAGGTGGCGCTGCTCGAGGACGGCGACACCATCGACCTCGACCGCACGGGCCGCAACCCCGAGGTCGAGGAGGTGCTGGGTGCCCTGAGCCTGGTGCTCAACGGCGGGGGCGTCGCCCAGTTGCAGACGATCTCCCAGGAGGTCAACGCTGCGCTCGAGGGCCGGGAGGACGCCGCCAAGTCGGTGCTGAACCAGATCGACGAGCTCACCGGCCAGCTCGACGACAACAAGGGCGACATCGTCAACGCCATCGAGGCCCTGGACCGCCTGGCCCGCTCGGCGCGCGAGCAGCAGGGCACCATCAACGCGGCGCTCGAGGAGCTGCCCAGCGCGCTGAACTCGATCGACCGCCAGCGCGAGGACCTGGTCCGGATGCTCGGGGCGCTCAACGACCTCAGCGACGTCGGCGTGCGCGTGATCCGGCTCTCGAAGGACAGCACGATCGAGGCGCTGACCCAGCTCCAGCCCGTGCTCACCAAGCTCGCCGACTCCGGGGACGCGTTCGTGGACTCGTTCAACGTGGCCCTGACCTTCCCCTTCATCGACGAGGTGGTCGGGCGCGACCCGCAGGTGGCGCGCAACATCGCGTTCGGCGACTACACCAACCTCTCGGTGACCCTCGACCTCGACCTGGGCGACCTGAACCTGCCCGGACTCCCGTGCACCCTCCTGGAGGAGATCCCCGACGACCTTCCGCTCGAGGACATCCTCGACCTGCAGAACCTCTGCGAGGGTGCGAGCAACGCGATCACCCGCTGCGTCAACGACCCGACTCCTGCCAACTGCGCCGCGCTGCCCGCGGGTGTCCTCGACGCGGTCTGCGAGTCGCTGCCGGTCAACCTGCCCGTGCTGTGCGGCGGCCCCGGCGGCCGCGGCAACGGCGGCGGTGGCCTGCTCCCCGACCTCGGTGACGGGCTGGGCGACCTGGGCACGAACCTGGGCAACAACCTGGGCAACGTGCTCGGCGGTCCGCGCCGTGGCAGCAGCAGCGGTGAAGGCGGTGGCAGCGGCGGCCTGGGCGGCCTGCTCAACCGCCCCGCGCCAGGGGCGTCCGCGCCCCGTGCCTCGGCCGGACCGACGATGGGCCAGCTGATGCAGGTCTACGACCCCGGACTGGTCGTCATGCTCGTGCCACCCCTGGCCGTTGGAGGTCGCTCGTGATCACCCGCCGCACCAAGGTCCAGCTGGTGATCTTCGTGATCATCACGCTGGTCGGTGTCTCCTACGTCGGCGCCCGCTACGCCCGGCTGGACCGGTTGGTGCGCGACGACGCCTACACGGTGGTCGCGCACTTCGCCGAGTCCGGCGGCATCTTCACCCGCGCCGAGGTGACCTACCGCGGTGTGACGGTCGGTCAGGTCGAGAAGCTCGTGCTCACCGACGGCGGCGTCGACGTGCACCTGGGCATCCAGAACAGCTGGGACGACATCCCGGCGGACTCGCTGGCGGTGGTGGGCAACAAGTCCGCCATCGGCGAGCAGTTCGTCGAGATCCAGCCTCAGGTGGACCCGGGGGAGACCGACGACTACCTCGTGGACGACTCCGAGATCGATCGCGACGACACCGAGACGCCGCTGCCCACCGAGACCCTGCTCGGTGACCTGGCCACGACGGTGGGCTCGGTGGACCGCGAGGCGCTGCGCACGACCATCACCGAGCTCGGCGACGCCTTCGCCGGTTCCGGCGAGGACCTGCAGCGGATCATCGACACCGGCAACTCCTTCATCCAGGAGGCCGACCGCAACTTCGACGTGACCACGGCGCTGATCCGTGACGGCAAGACCGTCCTGGAGGGGCAGGTCGCCTCGGAGTCGGCGCTGCGGGAGTTCGCCAGCGGCCTGTCACGGTTCAGCACGGCGCTGGCGGGGGCCGACGGCGACCTGCGCCAGGTCATCGACACCGGCTCGTTCACCGCCACCCAGCTGCGCACCTTCATCGAGGACAACCAGGTCCAGCTGGGCGAGCTGATCCGCAACCTCACCACCACCGGCGAGGTCATCGTCAAGCGGCTGCCGGGCATCGAGCAGCTGCTGGTGATCTACCCCTACGTGGTGGAGGGCTCCTTCACCGTGCTCTCCAAGACGCCGGCGACCGGCCTCTACGACGCGCACTTCGGGCTCATCATCACCTCCACGACGCCGTGCAAGCGCGGCTACCTGCCGGTGAGCGAGCGACGCGACCCCAACGACCGGGGCGACATCCCGTTCCCGACGAACCTCGGGTGCGACGAGCCGATCACGCAGAGCAACCCGCGTGGCGCGCAGAACGCCCCGCCGCGTGCGCCGGTGGACTACGACCGCAGCCCGGTCGTGGCCACCTACGACCCGACCACGGGTGAGCTCGAGTGGACCGAGGACGGGGCCGACCGCGTCGCGGCGGCGGCCGGCCGAGGCGACGGTCGGAGCAGCGGTCAGGGCGCGTCGGGCACCACCGGGCCCCCGGCCTCGACCGCCACGGGTAGCGTGGCACCTCCCGAGCTGGGAGAGGAGACGTGGAAGTGGCTGTACCTCCAGCCTCTGCTGGGTCGGTGACCCCGCCCGACGAGACTGCCGACGACGCCACGACCCCTTCCGACCCGACCTCCGGCCAGCAGGACGCCGCCCGCTCCCGCGGGTGGCGCCGCGCGGTGCTGGTCGCTGCCGTGCTGGCGATCGTGCTCTGCCTCATCTCCCTCGGGGTCCTCCTGGCCCTGCGCCTGACCGACGGCGACGAGGGGCCGGGCAGCCTCGCCGAGCAGCAGGCCGAGCGTGACGCGGTGATGGACCGCGCTGGTGAGTTCGTCGTCAAGGTCAACACCTTCGGTCCGAGCATGCTCGACGCGCAGGGTCAGCTGCCCGGCTACACCGCCGACGTGGCCGCCCTGATGACCCCCGACTCGGCCACGTGCTTCGAGCGCACGGCCTTCCTGCCCGCACAGCTGGCCTCCCAGACCGGTTACGGACGCGCCGCCGAGGTCTTCGCGACCGGTGTCATCTCGCAGGGCGAGGGCAGCGCCAGCGCGCTGGTCGCCTTCGGCCAGACCGTCAGCTACCCCGACCCCGAGGCCGAGGAGGGCTCCGAGGAGCGGGTCGACCTGGAGACCACCCCGCAACGCTGGCAGGTCAACCTCCTGCGCGAGGACGACGAGTGGCGCGTCGACGAGTTCGCCCCGGTGCCCGCGGTGCCGACCGACGGCTGCGCCGGCACCGAGCCGGGCGAGCTGCCGACCGGTCTGCCCGAGCCGGCCCCGAGCGGCCAGCCGACCCAGCAGCCCACCCAGCAGCCCACCCAGCAGCCGTCCCAGGGCGGGAGCCAGGGTGGGGGCCAGCAGGGTGGGCCCTCGCAGGGAGCGACGCCGTGACGATCAACCTCTACGACGTCCTCGGCGTCGACGCCGACGCGACCACGGAGCAGGTGCGCGCCGCCTGGAAGGACGCCATCGCCGACCTGGGCCCGGGCGACCGGATGTTCCGGGTCTACAACCAGGCCGCCGAGGTGCTGCTGGACCCGGCGCGTCGCGCCGAGCACGACGCCGAGGTGCTGGGCGCCGACGAGCCGGACGGGGCACCCGTCGCGGAGCCCGTCGTCCCTCCCGAGGCCGCGCCGGAGCCGGATCCGGAGCCGGACCCGGAGCCTGAGCCCGAGCCGGACCCGGAGCCTGACCCCGAGCCGCAGCCGGCGCCCGCGGGAGCCGTGGCAGGTCGCCCTGGTCCGGCCACCTGGGTGCTCGCGGTCGTGGGTGCCCTGGCGGTGGCCGTCGTGGCGGTCACCGTGCTCACCTGGGTACGCCTGGGGGGCGGTGGCGCCGGCGACGGCACCGGCATCGACGACGAGCGCGTGCGCGCCGCGCAGTCCGCGGCCGAGCAGGCGGCGGTCCCGGTGCTCTCCTACGACTTCCGCGACCTGGACGGCAACCTGGTCGAGGCGCAGTCCTACATGACCGACGAGTACGCGGCCGAGCGCAGCGAGCTCGTGAACGACCTGCGTCCTACCATCGAGCAGACCCAGACCGTGGTCGACGCCGAGGTGCTGAGCTCCGCGATCTCCCAGGTCACCGAGAACCGGGTGGACGTGCTGACGATGGTCGACCAGCGCACCACCCAGGCCGGTGGGGAGCCGACGGTCTTCGCGATGTGGAGCACGCTGAGCATGACGCAGGTCGACGGCGAGTGGCGGGTCGCGGGCGTGACCACGACCGGCGTCCCGGCCCCCTAGCGACGGGGCCCGGCCCGGCGCCCCTGCGCCATCACGTCCACCGTCTCCACCGGGGGACCCGCAGGTGCTTGACCTGGGCGGCCCGGCAGCGGATGATCATGCCCACGCTCGCGCGACGACGCCGCGGTCTACCAGCCGCGCCTTGCCGAGCGTGGTGAATTCGGCTACTGTGGCGCATTGCGCCTGCCCTCAGATGCTCATCGCCTGCCCGGTGGCTGATGATGTGGGGTGGCGGCGCCATTCACCAGCGTTCACGTCGAAGGACACCTCTTGGCCGCGCGCAGCTCCACTGCACCCACTTCGTCCAAGTCCCCCCGCATCTCGTTCGCGAAGATCTCCGAGCCACTCGAGGTCCCGCAGCTGCTCTCCCTCCAGACCGACAGCTTCGACTGGCTGATCGGCAACGAGGCGTGGCAGGAGCGTACCCAGGCTCGGATCGACGCGGGGGAGGACGCCTCGACCAAGTCGGGGCTCACCGAGATCTTCGAGGAGATCTCCCCGATCGAGGACTTCTCGGAGACGATGTCGCTCTCCTTCGAGAACCCGGTCTTCTACGACCCCAAGTACTCCGTCGACGAGTGCAAGGAGAAGGACTTCACCTACTCCGCACCGCTCTACGTCTCGGCCGAGTTCACCAACAACGACACCGGTGAGATCAAGGGCCAGACGGTCTTCATGGGCGACTTCCCGCTCATGACCCCCAAGGGCACCTTCGTCATCAACGGCACCGAGCGCGTCGTCGTCAGCCAGCTGGTGCGCAGCCCCGGCGTCTACTTCGAGCGCACCGCCGACAAGACCTCCGACAAGGACATCTACACCTCGCGGCTGATCCCCTCGCGCGGTGCCTGGCTGGAGTTCGAGATCGACAAGCGCGACCTGGTCGGCGTCCGCCTGGACCGCAAGCGCAAGCAGAACGTCACCGTGCTGCTCAAGGCCTTCGCGGCCGTCGCCGAGGAGACCGGCGAGGACTACGACTACGAGGCCGTGATCGCCGAGCTCCGCGAGTTCGAGTCGATCCAGCTCACCGAGGAGAAGGACAACACCCAGGGCCCCGACGACGCCCTCCTCGACATCTACCGCAAGCTGCGCCCCGGCGAGCCGCCGACCCGCGAGGCCGCGCTGACGCTGCTGAAGAACTACTACTTCAACCCCAAGCGCTACGACCTGGCCAAGGTCGGGCGGTACAAGATCAACAAGAAGCTGGGCCAGGACGAGGCCTTCGACCAGCAGACGCTGACGATCGCCGACATCGTCGCCGCGATCCGCTACATCGTCTCGCTGCACGACGGTCGCGCGACCATGCCCGGCCCGCTGGGCGAGGTCGAGCTCGGCCCCGACGACATCGACCACTTCGGCAACCGGCGCATGCGCACGGTGGGCGAGCTGATCCAGAACCAGCTGCGCACCGGCCTGGCCCGCATGGAGCGCGTGGTCCGCGAGCGGATGACGACCCAGGACGTCGAGGCCATCACGCCGCAGTCGCTGATCAACATCCGGCCGGTCGTGGCGGCGCTGAAGGAGTTCTTCGGCACCTCCCAGCTGAGCCAGTTCATGGACCAGACCAACCCGATCGCCGGGCTGACCCACAAGCGTCGCCTCTCGGCGCTGGGCCCCGGCGGTCTCTCGCGCGACCGCGCGGGCATGGAGGTCCGCGACGTCCACCCCTCGCACTACGGCCGCATGTGCCCGATCGAGACCCCGGAGGGCCCGAACATCGGCCTGATCGGGTCGCTGGCCTCCTACGGCCGGATCAACCCGTTCGGCTTCGTCGAGACGCCCTACCGCAAGGTCGTCGACGGCGTCGTCACCGACCAGGTCGACTACCTCACCGCCGACGACGAGGACCGCTACGTCATCGCGCAGGCCAACGCCGGCCTCGACGACTCCGGTCGCTTCTCCGAGGAGCGGGTGCTGGTGCGCCAGCGCGACGGCGAGGTCTCCGAGATCCTCGCCGGCGAGGTCGACTACATGGACGTCTCGCCGCGTCAGATGGTCTCCGTGGCCACCGCGCTGATCCCCTTCCTCGAGCACGACGACGCCAACCGCGCGCTCATGGGCGCCAACATGCAGCGCCAGGCGGTGCCGCTGATCACCAGCGACAGCCCGCTGGTGGGCACGGGCATCGAGTTCCGCGCCGCCGTCGACGCCGGTGACGTGGTCGTGGCCGACAAGGCCGGTGTGGTCAAGGAGGTCTCGGCCGACCTGGTCGAGACGATGAACGACGACGGCACCTACAGCACCTACAAGCTGGCCAAGTTCCGTCGCTCCAACCAGGGCACCTGCATCAACCAGCGGCCGCTGGTGGCCGAGGGCGAGCGCCTCGAGATCGGCAGCCCGATCGCCGACGGTCCGTGCACCGACCAGGCGGAGATGGCGCTGGGCACCAACCTGCTCGTCGCCTTCATGCCCTGGCAGGGTCACAACTACGAGGACGCCATCATCCTCAGCCAGCGCCTGGTGCAGCAGGACGTCCTCACCTCGATCCACATCGAGGAGCACGAGGTCGACGCCCGCGACACCAAGCTGGGCCCCGAGGAGATCACCCGCGACATCCCCAACGTCTCCGAGGAGATGCTGGCCGACCTCGACGAGCGCGGCATCATCCGCATCGGCGCCGAGGTCACCACCGGCGACATCCTGGTCGGCAAGGTGACGCCCAAGGGCGAGACCGAGCTGACCCCCGAGGAGCGGCTGCTGCGCGCGATCTTCGGCGAGAAGGCGCGCGAGGTGCGCGACACCTCGATGAAGGTGCCCCACGGCGAGTCCGGCACCGTCATCGGCGTGCGGGTCTTCGACCGCGAGGACGGCGACGAGCTGCCCCCGGGCGTCAACCAGCTGGTCCGCGTCTACGTGGCGCAGAAGCGCAAGATCTCGGTGGGCGACAAGCTCGCCGGTCGCCACGGCAACAAGGGCGTCATCGCCAAGATCCTGCCGATCGAGGACATGCCGTTCATGGAGGACGGCACCCCCGTCGACGTCGTGCTCAACCCGCTGGGTGTGCCGCGACGCATGAACGTGGGCCAGATCCTCGAGCTGCACCTGGGCTGGCTGGCCAAGCAGGGCTGGGACCTCAACCTCGCCTCCGACACCTCGGACGCGGACTGGAAGCAGCGCCTGATCAAGATCCACGCCGACAAGTCCGAGGCGGGCACCAAGGTCGCCACCCCGGTCTTCGACGGTGCGCGCGAGGACGAGATCACCGGTCTGCTCGGCTCGACCCTGCCCAACCGCGACGGCGTCCGCGTCGTGCGCGAGGACGGCAAGGCCAGCCTGTTCGACGGTCGTTCCGGCGAGCCCTTCCCCGACCCGGTGTCGGTGGGCTACATGTACATCCTCAAGCTGCACCACCTCGTGGACGACAAGATCCACGCCCGCAGCACCGGCCCCTACTCGATGATCACGCAGCAGCCCCTGGGCGGTAAGGCCCAGTTCGGCGGCCAGCGGTTCGGCGAGATGGAGGTCTGGGCGATGGAGGCCTACGGCGCCGCCTACGCCCTGCAGGAGCTGCTGACCATCAAGTCCGACGACGTGCCCGGTCGCGTCAAGGTCTACGAGGCGATCGTCAAGGGCGAGAACATCCCCGACTCCGGCATCCCGGAGTCGTTCAAGGTGCTCGTCAAGGAGATGCAGTCGCTCTGCCTCAACGTGGAGGTGCTGTCCCAGGACGGCACGGCCATCGAGATGCGCGACGCGGAGGAGGACGTCTTCCGCGCCGCCGAGGAGCTCGGCATCGACCTGTCCCGCCGCGAGCCCAGCTCGGTCGAAGAGGTGTGAGCACCGGCCGGCGCCCGCGCGGCGCCGGCCGGACTCCGCCCCCCTTACTCGTATTTCGCAAGTCCTAACGAAGGGTCAGCAGCCATCGTGCTCGACGTCAACTTCTTCGACCAGCTTCAGATCGGTCTGGCTACCGCGGAGGACATCCGCAACTGGAGCCACGGCGAGGTCAAGAAGCCGGAGACCATCAACTACCGCACGCTCAAGCCCGAGCGTGACGGCCTCTTCTGCGAGAAGATCTTCGGTCCCACCCGGGACTGGGAGTGCTACTGCGGCAAGTACAAGCGCGTGCGCTTCAAGGGCATCATCTGCGAGCGCTGCGGCGTCGAGGTGACCCGCTCCAAGGTGCGCCGCGAGCGGATGGGCCACATCGAGCTCGCCGCGCCCGTCACCCACATCTGGTACTTCAAGGGCGTGCCCAGTCGTCTGGGCTACCTGCTGGACCTGGCCCCGAAGGACCTCGAGAAGGTCATCTACTTCGCGGCCTACATGATCACCTCGGTCGACGAGGACGCGCGCCACCGCGACCTCACCTCGCTGGAGGGCAAGATCCAGCTCGAGCGCGAGCGGCTGGAGAAGCGCCGCGACTCGATGATCGAGGAGCGCACCAAGAAGCTGGAGGAGGACCTCGCCGCCCTCGAGGAGGAGGGCGCCAAGGCCGACGCCAAGCGCAAGGTGCGCGACGGCGCCGAGCGCGAGATGAACCAGATCCGCAAGCGGTCCGAGAACGAGATCGGCCGCCTCGACGAGGTGTGGAGCACCTTCAAGTCCCTCAAGGTCCAGGACCTCATGGGCGACGAGATGCTCTACCGCGAGATGAAGAACTGGTTCGGCAAGTACTTCGAGGGCCACATGGGCGCCGCGGCGATCCAGAAGCGCCTGCAGGACTTCGACATCCCCGGCGAGGTCGAGAACCTGCGCGAGATCATCGCCACCGGCAAGGGGCAGAAGAAGGTCCGGGCGCTCAAGCGCCTCAAGGTCGTCGACGCGTTCCGCAAGACCGGCAACAAGCCCGAGGGCATGGTGCTCGACGCCGTCCCGGTCATCCCGCCGGACCTGCGCCCGATGGTGCAGCTCGACGGTGGCCGCTTCGCGACCTCCGACCTCAACGACCTGTACCGCCGCGTCATCAACCGCAACAACCGCCTCAAGCGGCTGCTCGACCTCGGCGCCCCCGAGATCATCGTCAACAACGAGAAGCGGATGCTCCAGGAGGCCGTCGACTCGCTGTTCGACAACGGCCGCCGCGGTCGTCCCGTCACCGGCCCGGGCAACCGGCCGCTGAAGTCGCTCTCCGACATGCTCAAGGGCAAGCAGGGTCGCTTCCGCCAGAACCTGCTGGGCAAGCGCGTCGACTACTCCGGCCGCTCGGTGATCGTCTCGGGTCCGCAGCTGAAGCTGCACCAGTGCGGTCTGCCCAAGCAGATGGCGCTGGAGCTGTTCAAGCCCTTCGTCATGAAGCGCCTGGTCGACCTCTCGCACGCGCAGAACATCAAGTCCGCCAAGCGGATGGTCGAGCGCGCGCGCCCGGTCGTGTGGGACGTGCTCGAGGAGGTCATCACCGAGCACCCCGTGCTGCTCAACCGTGCCCCCACGCTGCACCGCCTGGGCATCCAGGCCTTCGAGCCGCAGCTGATCGAGGGCAAGGCCATCCAGATCCACCCGCTCGTCTGCACGGCGTTCAACGCCGACTTCGACGGCGACCAGATGGCGGTGCACCTGCCGCTGTCGGCCGAGGCCCAGGCCGAGGCGCGGATCCTGATGCTCTCGACCAACAACATCCTCAAGCCCTCCGACGGCCGGCCGGTCACCATGCCCACCCAGGACATGATCATCGGCCTGTTCTTCCTCACCACCGACCGCGACGACGGCCGGGGCGAGGGGCGCTCGTTCTCCTCGGCGGCCGAGGCCATCATGGCCTTCGACGCCGGTGAGATCTCGCTGCAGAGCAAGTGCCGCATCCGCTTCAACGACGTGGTGCCCCCGCTCGAGATGGACCTCGGCGCGGACTGGGAGGAGGGCCAGACCCTCACCCTGGAGACCACGCTGGGTCGCGCGATCTTCAACGAGACCCTGCCGGCCGACTACCCCTACGTGAACTACGAGGTGGGCAAGAAGGCGCTGGGCGCGATCGTCAACGACCTGGCCGAGCGCTACACCAAGGTCGAGGTCGCGGCGTCGCTGGACGCGCTCAAGGACACCGGCTTCCACTGGGCGACCCGCTCGGGCGTGACGGTCTCGATCGACGACGTCACCACCCCCGACGACAAGATCCAGCTGCTCGCGAGCTACGAGGACAAGGCGGCGAAGGTCCAGAAGCAGTTCGAGCGCGGTCTGGTGACCGACGACGAGCGTCGTCAGGACCTCATCGAGATCTGGACCGAGGCCTCGGCCAAGGTCGGTGAGGCGATGGAGAAGAACTTCGACCGCGCCAACCCGATCTTCATGATGGTCGAGTCCGGGGCGTCCGGAAACATGAACCAGATCCGTCAGGTGGCCGCCATGCGCGGCCTGGTGGCCAACCCGAAGGGCGAGATCATCCCGCGCCCGATCAAGGCCAACTTCCGCGAGGGCCTCTCGGTGCTGGAGTACTTCATCTCCACCCACGGTGCCCGCAAGGGTCTGGCCGACACCGCGCTGCGCACCGCCGACTCGGGCTACCTGACCCGTCGCCTGGTCGACGTCTCGCAGGACGTGATCATCCGCGAGGACGACTGCGGCACCGAGCGCGGTCTGCCCAAGCGGATCGGTGAGCGCATGGGCGACGGCACGGTGGTCAAGGCGGAGAACGCCGAGACCGCGGCCTACGCCCGCAGCGCCGCCACCACGGTCACCCACCCCGAGACCGGCGACGTGCTCGCCGGGCCGGGCGAGGACCTGGGCGACATCAAGATCGGCGAGCTCGTGGCGGCCGGCATCGAGGAGGTCAAGGTGCGCTCCGTGCTCACCTGCGACGCCAAGACCGGCACCTGCGCCAAGTGCTACGGCCGCTCCCTGGCCACCGGCAAGCTGGTCGACATCGGTGAGGCGGTCGGCATCATCGCCGCGCAGTCCATCGGTGAGCCCGGCACGCAGCTGACCATGCGCACCTTCCACACCGGTGGTGTGGCCTCGGCCGACGACATCACGCAGGGTCTGCCCCGCGTGGTCGAGCTCTTCGAGGCCCGCTCGCCCAAGGGCATGACGCCGATCTCGGAGGCCGCCGGCCGCGTCGAGATCGACGAGTCCGACAAGACCCGCAAGGTCGTCGTCACCCCCGACGACGGCTCGGAGGTCCAGGAGTACCCGGTCTCGAAGCGGGCCCGCCTCAATGTCGAGGACGGCCAGCACATCGAGGTCGGCCACCACCTGACCTCCGGCACGCCGGACCCGCAGGACGTCCTGCGCGTCCTCGGTGTGCGCCGGGCGCAGGAGCACCTGGTGGACGAGGTCCAGAAGGTGTACCGCAGCCAGGGCGTGGCGATCCACGACAAGCACATCGAGATCATCGTGCGGCAGATGCTGCGCCGGGTCACGGTCATCGAGTCGGGGGAGACCAACCTGCTCCCCTCCGACCTCGTCGACCGGGTGCGCTTCGAGGAGGAGAACCGTCGCGTGGTCTCCGAGGGCGGCACGCCGGCCTCGGGTCGTCCGGTGCTGATGGGCATCACCAAGGCCTCGCTCGCCACCGAGTCGTGGCTCTCGGCGGCCTCCTTCCAGGAGACCACCCGGGTGCTCACCGACGCGGCGATCCACGGTCGCTCCGACAGCCTGCGCGGCCTGAAGGAGAACGTGATCATCGGCAAGCTGATCCCGGCCGGCACCGGCCTGGAGCGGTACCGCAACATCCGGGTGGAGCCCACCGAGGAGGCCCGCGCCGCGGCGTACTCCGTCACCGGCTACGACTCCTACGACTACGAGTTCGGCGGCACCGCCGGAGGACAGGCCGTCGCTCTCGACGACTTCGACTTCGGCAGCTACCAGAACTGAGCAGTCCCCGGTCGGCCCCGGCCGACCGACGACGACCCCGTCACCCCGTGAGGGTGGCGGGGTCGTCCGCGTCCGGGGCGTGCTCGCCGGGCAGCGGCGCCGCGGCCGGAAGCCGGACGGCGATCCGCAGCCCGTGTCCGCCGCCGCCCGCCGAGGCCTCGACGGCGCCGCCGTGGGCCTCGGTGACCGCACGGACGACGGCCAGCCCGAGCCCGGTGCCGTCGACGGTGCGGGCGCGCCCGGTGCTGGCGCGGTAGAAGCGCTCGAAGAGCTGCGGCAGCTCCTCGGGTGGCACCCCGATGCCGTCGTCGCTGACCTCCAGGACGACCGCCCGCGCACCGGTCTCCCCGTGCACGGGGCGGCAGCGCACCTGGACCCGGCCGCCGGCACAGCCGTACTTGACCGCGTTGTCGAGCAGGTTGTCGACCACCTGCCGCAGGCGCACGGCGTCGCCGTCGACCTCCGCGGGCGACGTCTCCAGCTGCACCCGCACGTCGGCGCGAGCGGCGGCGGCGGCGTGCTCGGCGGCGACGTCGGCGACCAGGTCGGCGAGGTCGAGCCGGGTGCGGGTGAGTGCCACGCGACCGTTCTCCACCGTGGCGAGGTCGAAGAAGTCGCCCACCAGGGTCTCCAGCTGCTGGGCACGACGACCGATGGCGGCCGCGTGGCCGGCCGCCCGCGGGCGGTCCTCGAGCTCCTCGCCCAGCGTCTCGGCGTAGCCGCGGATCACCGTGAGCGGGGTGCGCAGCTCGTGGCCGGCGATGGCCAGGAACTGGGTCCGCAGCTCGTCGAGGGCGTGGCGCTGGGAGATGTCGGTGGTGATGCCCTCGACCACCAGCCCGTCCAGCTCGGCCCGGGCGCTGGCCCGCGACCACGCCCAGCGCACCACGCCGTCACCCCCCACCAGCCGGAACTCGGCCTCCGCGGTGCCCCGCTCCACCAGCTCGCGGTAGAAGCCGCGCACCACCTCGTGGTCCTCCGCGGGCACCCAGCGGAGCAGGTCGACGACGGCGTCCTGCTCGCCCGCCTGCGGGGCGGCGCCGCCGAACACCTCCACCGCCGGGGCGCTGGCGAACCGCAGCCGCAGCCGCCGGTCGGGCAGCACCTCGGCCGACCAGATGTAGTCGTCCAGGCGGGTCAGCAGCCCGTCGAAGCGGGCGGAGGCCTCGCGCAGCCGTTCGGTGAGGCGCTGCTCGCGCAGCGTGCTGGTGGCCAGCAGCAGCCCGATCACCGTCGTCAGCAGCACGAACAGCTGGACGGCCGAGGTGCGTGCCCAGGGGTCGTCGATGAGGCTGAAGGGGCCACTGCCGCGGGCGGTGGCGATCGCCGCCACGAGCGAGACGACGAAGCTGTGCAGCGCCACCACCACCGGGGTGAAGCGTCGTCCGGCCCACACGGTCGCGGCCACCACGACGAAGCTCAGCGGCGCCTGCTGGGCCAGGCCGAAGACCAGCAGGCAGAGCACGGTCGTGGCGGCGACGAGCGCGGCCAGCTCCGTGCGGGCGCGGCGGCGCGGTCCCGGGGTCAGCAGGGCGACCAGGGCGGTGCCGGCGTGCCTTCGGTCGCGGGCCGCCGCCAGCAGCAGCGCCGCGGCCAGGGTCACCACGACGGCGACGACGTTGCGCACCACCCAGGTGAGCCAGACCCACGGGTCCCAGAGACCCGTCGCGGCCACCGAGGCCAGCACGGCCACCGGCGCGGAGACCGCGGCTGCGGTCGTCGTCACGCGGGCGAGCGCGACGAGCCCCCGGGTCGTGGTGAGGTCGAGCCCGCGCGGGCCGAAGCTCGAGTCGCCACCGGCCCGCCGGGCCAGCCACCAGGCGGTGACCACCAGCACGGCGTGGGAGGCCAGCACCAGCAGCAGCACGACGCCGCTCAGCCCGCCCTGCGAGACGACCCCCAGCACGGTCGTGACCACCAGCAGGCCCAGCGCCAGGGGCAGCCGTGCCGCGTCGGTGAGCAGCAGCCAGGCCACCGCCACACCCGCAGCCGGCCAGAACACCCCGATGCCGGCGACCTCGGGGTGGGTGAGCGTGTTGCCCAGCGCCAGCACCCCCAGGTACAGCCCGGCCGCGCCTGCGTGCCCCAGGAGGTCCGCCGGCGACACCGGCAGGCGCGCACCCCTCGCACCCGCCCGGGGGCGGGGGCCGGTGGGTGCGGGGAGGGTCACGAGGACCTCGCTCGGGTGGGGGAGCGGGCGGTCGGCACGAGGGCGAGCCGGGTGGCAGGAGGATACGCCGGACCGCGGGCTCGCGCAGTTGGTCGCTCTGGGAGAATGGATGTGTGACCACCCCGCCCGCCGAGACCGACATCCTGGTCGTCGGCGCCGGACCCGCCGGGTCGGCCGCGGCCGCCTGGGCCGCACGCTCCGGCGCCGAGGTCCTGCTGGCCGACGCCGCCGTCTTCCCCCGCGACAAGACCTGCGGCGACGGCCTGACCCCGCGCGCCGTCCACGAGCTGCAGGCCCTCGGGCTCGGCGACTGGCTGGCCGCGCGCACCGTCAACCGCGGCCTGCGCGCCCACGGCTTCGGGCAGGTGCTGCACCTGCCCTGGCCGGGCGGTCGGCTGCCGGACTGGGGGAGCGCGGTCCCGCGCACCGAGCTCGACGACCACCTGCGCACGACCGCCGTCAAGGCCGGGGCACGGGCCGTCGACGGCGCCCGCGCCGTGGACGCCCGCGTGGAGGGCGGCCGCGTGGTCGCCGTCCGGTTCCGCACCGAGGGTGGCGGCACCAGCGAGGTGCGGTGCCAGCGCCTGGTGGTGGCCGACGGCGTGCGCTCTCCGCTGGGCAAGGTGCTGGGTCGCAGCTGGCACCGCGAGACCGTCTACGGCGTGGCCGGACGCAGCTACGTGACCTCCACCCGCGCCGACGACCCCTGGATCAGCTCGCACCTGGAGCTGCGCGGCGAGGACGACGAGATCCTCTCCGGCTACGGCTGGATCTTCCCGCTGGGCACCTCCGGCGGTGCCAGCGAGGTCAACCTGGGCGTGGGCACGCTGGCCACCGCGGCCCGCCCCGCGCAGGTGGCGCTGCGGCCGTTGATGCAGCACTACGCCGAGCAGCGCCGCGAGGAGTTCGGGCTCTCCGGCGACCTGCGCGCCCCCACCTCGGCGCTGCTGCCCATGGGGGGAGCGGTCTCCGGCGTCGCCGGTCCCAACTGGGCGCTCATCGGTGACGCCGCGGGGTGCGTCAACCCGCTCAACGGCGAGGGCATCGACTACGGCCTCGAGACCGGACGGTTGATCGCCGGCCTGATGACCGACCGACCGGCGCGGGCCGACCTGCACCACGTGTGGCCCGCCGTGCTGCGCCGCGAGTACGGCGAGGCCTTCTCGATCGCGCGCCGCCTGGCCGGGCTGGTGACCGTGCCTGGGTTGCTGCCTGCGCTCGGACCCGTCGGGATGCGCTCGAACCTGCTGATGACCCTCGCCCTGCGCTGGATGGGCAACCTGGTCACCGACGCCGACCGCGACGCCGCCGCCCGGGTGTGGCGCTGGGCGGGTCGGCGCTCGCTGACCCTGGACCACCGACCCCCCTTCGACTGAGGCGCCGGAGCCGTCTGGTGGAGGGCTGGTACCGCGCCGCCGTCGCCGCGGGACACGTGGCGCTCCGCGGACTGGGGGTCACGGTGCGTGCCGAGGGTGCGCACCACCTGCCGCGCACCGGTCCGGTGGTGCTGGCCAGCAACCACGTCTCCTTCCCGGACTTCGTGTTCGTGCAGAAGGCGCTGCTGCCCGCCGGGCGGCGCACCCGCTTCCTCATCCGCGGTGACATGTGGGACGCCCCCGCGGTGGGCCGCGCACTCGACGGCATGCGGCACGTGCCGGTGGACCGGACGGCTCCCGCGGGCGCCTACCTGCGCGCCCGCGCGCTGCTGCGCCAGGGCGAGGTGGTGTGCGCGTTCCCCGAGGCCGGCATCTCGGCCGCCTACGTGGTGCGCGCGCTGATGCCGGGTGCGGTGGCGCTCGCGCGCGAGACCGGCGCGCCGCTGGTGCCGGTGACGCTGTGGGGCTCCCAGCGGCTCTGGCCCCAGAAGCGCGCGGCCGACGAACCCCTCCCGCGCCCTGACCTGACCCGCGGCCGACTCGTCGACGTCCGCGTGCACCCGCCGCTGCACGTGGCGCCGGACGCACCGCTCACCGAGGCCGTGCGTGGCCTCGGGCAGGTGCTGCACGAGGGCGTCGAGACCCTGCAGCGCCTGCCCGAGCACCGACCGCGCCCGGGCGAGTACGCGCCCTGGTACCCCCGGCACCTCGGCGGCGACGCGCTGGACCGCACGGCCTCGTTCGTGCTGGACGCGATGCCCCGCTCCGCCGTCCTGCCCACCTGGGGGCCGACGTGAGGCCGACGAGACACCGCCGGCTCGCCGCCTACGCCCTGGTGGTGCGCGAGCGCGAGGTGCTGCTCACCCGGCTGGCGCCGCACCTGGGTCGCGGCGAGCTGTGGACACTGCCCGGCGGCGAGGTGGAGCACGGGGAGCACCCGCGCGACGCCGTCCGGCGCGAGGTGGCCGAGGAGACCGGGCTCGAGGTGAGCGTCGAGGAGCGGCCCGCCGTCGACTCCCTGCACCGCCCGCGGGAGCGCCGCGACGGCGAGACCCTCGACCTGCACGCGGTGCGCCTGGTCTACCGGGGCTGGGTGGCGCACGGCGCGTCGGCACCACGCGTCGTCGAGGTCGGGGGCTCCACGGCCGAGGCGGCCTGGCACCCGGTCTCCGCGGTGCTCGACCGCAGCCTGCCCGTGCTGCCGTTCGTGCGCGAGGCGGTGGCCGCGGCCGCGCCCGTGCGGCACCAGCGGATCGCCGCCTACGGGCTGGTCGTGGCCCGCGAGCGGGTGCTGCTCACGCGGGTCTCGGGCAGCGGCTTCCACACCGGCCGCTGGTCGCTGCCCGGTGGCGGCGTCGAGCACGGGGAGCACCCCCGCGACGCCGTCGTGCGCGAGGTGGCCGAGGAGACCGGGCTGGCCGCACAGGTCGGGCGGCTGGTCGTCGTCGACGACGTGCACGTGCAGGGCACCGCCCCCTCGGGCCGCGAGGAGGACTTCCACTCCGTCGGCATCGTCTACGACGCGACCGTGCCCGACGACGCCGAGCCGCACGTCGTCGAGGGCGAGGGCACCACCGACGCCGTCGCCTGGGTGCCGCTGGTCGACGTCGCCTCCGGCGCCGTGCCCGTCGTCGAGCTGGTCACCGCCGCCCTCGAGGCCCGCTGACCCGTCCCTCGGTGGGCCGGGTGGGGTGTCGACCCGTCCCTTCTCGGGCCGGGTCGGCGGCTTGTCGACGCGCGTTCACGACGGGTCGGTGCGCTGTTGACGCGCGTTCACGACGGGTCGGCGTCAGGGGGCGGGGGGAGGCAGGGGCTCCAGGCCCGGGGCGGGGGCGGGGGAGAGCTCGACCGGGCCGGAGGGGTCGGTGGTCGACGGCGTCAGCAGGTCGGGGGCGCTGCGCCCGCGCAGCCAGGCGGCCTGGGAGGTGGCCGCGGCGCGCGGCGCGGGCGTCAACCCGCGCTCGCGCGCGAGCGCTGGCGCACGGGGGAGCAGCCAGGCCAGCAGCGCCGCCACCTCGGGACGCGCCCAGGCGCGGGTGGTGAGGGTCAGCCGGACGGGTGCGGCGAGCGGGTAGCGGCCCTCGGCCAGGGTGCGCTCCTGGGGCGCGACGCAGCCGGTGCCGGTCTGGTCCCGGACGTCGATCGCGGCCACGCGCTCGCGCTGCGCGAGGTAGTCGCGCCACGGCAGCACCACCAGCCGGTCGGCGCGTGTGCGCTGGGCGAGCGCCGCCTGCCAGGCGGCGCGGTGGGCGGCCACGGCGCGGTCACGGGCGTCGCGCGCGAGCGCCCAGCGCTCCCACGCGGCGTCGACGGCCTCACGCGCCGCAGGGCCCGGCGTGGAGCCGGCCGCCCGCTGGCGACGCTCCGCCTCGAGCCGACGCTCGGTGACCAGGGTCTCGGCGGCGCGGCGCTCGTCGCCACGTGGGCGCAGCGATGCGGCGGCCGTCCTCTCGGCGGGCGAGCCCAGGAGCCAGCCCAGGCGCAGCGCCACGCTGCCCGCACCCGGTCCGGCAGCCTCGAGGGCGACGTCGTCGAGCCCGAGGTCGGCCCACGAGCCGGCGGTCGTGGGCGGCCCCTGGAGGTCATCGACCAGCGCGGCCGGTGCGCAGGCCGCCTCCCGGCCGCTGCCGCGACCGACGGCCAGCACCGTGGGCTCCTGGGCGACGACGAGCTCGACGACGCCCAGCCCCTGCTCCTGGCAGGTGCGCCACTGCGCGAGTGAGATCCGCCCGAGCGACTCCACCAGGTCGACCGCGCCCGCGCAGAGCTGCTCGAAGGCCGTCCTGTCGGCGGTGGTGCGCAGCCGGACGTCGGTGTCGGCAGGCTGCTGCTCGGTGGCGGCGCGCGCCAGTGCACCGGGTCGTGCGGCGACCGTGACGACGCCCGGTGCGGGCTCGGGCAACGCCTCCGCGGCCGCACCGGGGACGGCGGGGGCGGCCCACCCGGAGTCGCTCAGCACCGCCTGACCTGCCGGGGCCGGCGCGCTGCCGCCACCTGCGGCCGAGCAGCCCGCACTCGCCAGGACGACCGCGGTACCCAGCCAGGCAGCGGCTCTCTCGCGGCGCGTCACGGGTCGACGTCGGGGTCGAACGGGGCCTGGTCGGTGAGGTCGAGCCCCAGCGGGTCGCCGAAGAGCTCGGCGAAGTGCGCGAAGTTCTCGGTGACCTCCTCGAGGGCCTCGGCCGAGGCGTCCGGTGTCGGCGCGGCCTCGGGGGGTGCCTGCTCGGGGGGCAGGAACGTCGAGCGGCGCGTGGCGTCGCCGGGGTCGCTGCTGCGCAGCCGGGCGGCCGCGAGGATCGCGTGCGCCTCGCGCCGGGCGTGCAGCCGGATCAGCTCGGCGTCGAGCTCGGCCTGGGCGGTGAGCAGCTCGCAGCGGCGCGCGGCCTCGGCCTCGAGGGCCTCCAGGTGACGGCGGTTCGCCTCGCCTGCCTCGCGCATGCGGGCGATCACCGACGCGGCGACCTCGGCCACCGATCGGCTCAGCTGGCGCAGCTCCTCCTCCGGGGCGCCCAGGCCCCCCACCGGTGACGGGGACGGGGGGCGGGGCCGCGGGGCCCGCGTGGGGTCGAGGGGTGGCGACGCCGCCACCGGCGGGGCCCCGGACGGTGCCGGGGGCAGGGGCTGCGCGCTGTCGGCCCCCTGGTCGCTGACGGCGTGCAGCCGCCGCGTCGAGGTGGCCGGTGGGACCGCCCGCTTCGAGCCTGTGGGTGCCGTGGGTGCCGTGGGTGCTGTGGGTGCTGTGGGTGCCGCGGATGCCTCGGGTCGCGCCGGCGTCGGTCCGGTAGCGGGGCGAGGAGACGCGGACCGGCCGCCGAGGCCGAGGTCGACGCGGCCCAGCCGGGTCTCACCGGCCTCCAGCACCTCCTGCAGGGAGGGCGGCGGGGCGATCGGCGTCGCGCCGGAGGACTGGTCGGACGGCGGGTCGGACCGCGCGTCGGACGGCGGGTCGGGGTGTCGGCTGTCGGTCACGGGGCCCACCCCCCGTCGGCGGCACCGGCGACAGGCTCGACCAGCACGTAGCGCTCACTGCGGTGCACCACGCGCAGGGAGGGGTCGAGCCCGGCGGCGGCGAGGGGGTGCAGCGCGGCGAGCCGGTCGCTGGCCGGGTCGGCGGTGAGCAGCAGGTACCGGACGCCGGCGGCGGCGGGGTCGAGGGCGGCGGCTCGCCAGCCAGCCGTGCCGGGATGGTCGCGGAACCAGTCCGGGCGTGCGGTGCCCACGAGCACCGGGTACCCGACCTCGGGGTCGACGAGCACACCGCGACGACCGGGGTCGAGGTCGCGCAGGAAGCGCGAGGTCCGGGCCTCCGGGCCGTAGCCGATGCGGTTGCCGGACGGCGTGAGCGCCCCCTCCTGGGAGCGCCCGGTCTCGACGGCGCGCACGAAGGCAGCCTCCAGCACCTGGTGCTCCGAGGTGCGCATCAGGTGCCACGTGGTGGGCCAGGTGACCAGCAGCACCGCGACGGCACCCGTGGCTGCGACCCGCCGGAGGCGGCGCCCCTTGGGAGCGTGCCCGCCGCGGCCGGTCGCGTCGCGGCCGAGCAGCAGCCCGGCGCCGGCGGTCGCGACCAGGAGGGGGAGGACCGCCTCGCGGACCTGCACCTGGGCGCCGCCGGAGACGACCGCGGTCAGGGCGGGCAGGCAGCAGGTGGTGACGAGCAGGGCGGCCAGGACGGCGGCGTCGGGGGCGTGGTGGCGCACGCTGCGGACCACGAGGCCGACCAGGACCAGGATCACCAGGGGTGCGGCCAGGGCGAGGGCCTCGACCGTCTGGCCCCAAGCCTCCGCGGCACCGAGGTCACCCTCGCCGGCCGGTCCTCGCAGCGCACCGGGCGCCGCGAGCCAGGCCACGGGTCGCCCGGCGAGCAGGGTCCCCACGGCTGCCCAGAGGGCGAGGAGTGCGACGGTCGGGCTGAGCAGCGCCGCCAGGGTGCCCTCGGCCCCGGCGACGACGCGCGGGTGCCGCGAGCGCCGCTGGGCAAGGAAGATGCCGGCGCCCAGCACCAGCGGGACGATGACCAGGCGCGGGTCGGCGAGGGAGGCGAGGGCGAGCGCGCCACCGGCGAGCAGCAGGGCCCGCAGGTCGCCGCGACGACGGTAGGAGTCGAGGCAGGCCATGGCGGCCAGCACCAGTGCCGGGGCCAGCAGCAGGGCGTCGCCGCTGGTCGCGTAGAGCAGCACCAGCGGGTTGAGCGCGATGCCGAGCAGCAGCAGCGCGTGCGTGAGACGGCCCGGGGAGGCGTGGCCCAGCGCGCGGTGCAGGGCGAGGACCACGCCGGTGGCGGCGAGCGCGGAGCCGACGGGCACCGCGGCCAGCGAGGTCACGGCACCGGGCACCACGGTGAGCGGCATGGTCAGCACGGTGGCCAGCGGGGTGGGGTCGGCGGCCAGCACCTGCTCGGCGCGCAACGGCTCGCCGACCACGTGCAAGGCGTCGGCGAAGCGGCGCAGGCTGGTGAAGCCGACCACGTGGACCTCGCGCACCACCCACTGGCCCAGACCGAGGTAGAGGCCCAGCAGGGCCACGGTGAGCAGTGCCTCGACCCGGCCCCACCCGCGCCCGGGCGTGGCGGCCCGGCGCACGGGGGGGCGCACCGGGTCGGTGCCCAGGACCTGCGTGGCGCTCACGGACACACCTCGCGGGGCCGCCCGACACCGGAGGCGCCGGGACGGGGCAGCAGGGGGGCCACGGAGAGGAGGAGCCACGAGGCAGGGGTCAGCAGCGCCGAGCGGACCAGGTCGTGACGGCGCAGGCGCAACGTGCCGGCCAGCACCAGGTAGGCGGAGCCGAGCGCGGCGCCCAGGACCGCGACCAGGCAGGCGAGCCCCAGCAGCTGGACCGCCGGCGGCCCGGGCTCCAGGTCGCCCACCCGCAGCGCGACCCACGCGACGGCACCCAGCACCAGCACCGGGCTGACCAGCCGGCCCAGCCCGCCCACCGTGGTCAGCACCAGGTCGGCGGCGGCCCGCACGCCGAGGTCGCGCACGAGCCGGCGGGGAGCGCGCACGTGGGCCAGCGCGGTGGTGAGCAGACCGCGGTCGCGGGCGGCGGACCCCCGCAGCCACGAGCGCAGGTCGGTGGGTGCCGGCGACCAGGTGGCGGCGGCGACGACGCCCACGCGGTGCCCGGTGCGCCGCAGCCGCACGCCGAACTCGGCGCCCGGCGTCTGGCTGTGCGGGTCCCAGCCGCCGAGCTGCCGGAGCACCGCGCTCCGCACGTGGTGCGAGCTCTCGCCCAGCAGGACCGCGCTGCCGGCGTCGACCGCCGCAGGCACCCACAGGCCCGAGCGGACGGCCAGGGCACCGGCGGCCCACCCGGCCACCAGGGCCGGGCTGCCCTCGACGACGTCGTGCTGGAGGCGGGCCTGCACGCAGGCCAGCCCGGGGTCGGCGGCGAACCGGGCGGCGACGGCGCGCAGCTGCCTGGGGTCGAGACGGTCGGCCTCGTCGAGGACGGTGACGAGCTCGCCGCGGGTCAGGGCCAGCGCCAGGTTGCGGGCCTTCGCCGGGGTGGCGGGGTGGCTGTCGGGCACCACGACGACGCGCACGTGCGCCGGCAACAGGGTCTGGGCCACGGCCTCGCGCACGGTGGCGTCGGACTCCTCGCACAGCAGCAGCACCTCGAGCCGGCTGCGGGGGTAGTCCACCGCCTCGAGGCCGGCCAGCAGACCGGGCAGCGCGACGGCCCGGCGGAGGGTGACCAGCACGGAGTAACGGGGCAGCCGCCCGGGCGGCACGGCCGGGTCGTCGTCGACCTCGAGCGGGGCCGCGGCGTCGGCACAGTCACTCCCGGGCCGCTCCGGGGTGTTGGCGGGCCGCAGGGCACGGCCGGTGAGCACGGCGCGGTGCACGCCGACCAGGCAGGCGCCGAGCAGCAGCGCGACGGCGAGCAGGGTGAGCGCCGGGCCCGGCCGGCGCACCAGCGCGCCGGCAGCCGCCAGCGCGAGCAGCGCCAGCAGTGCCCGGTGCGACCACGAGGTGGTCGCGTGCCCGGGCAGCCGACCGGGATGGCCGGTCGCAGCGGCCGGCCGGTCGGTGACGGCGGAGCGCGCGACGTCGGTGAGCTCGAGCTGGTGCACGCCGAGGATGAGCCGCTCGACCTCCGGGGCTGCGGCCAGCACCAGCGCGACCGGGCGGCCGAGCACCGTGCGCAGCTCCTCGAGCGTCGCGGGGTCCAGGGGGCGTGCCGCGGCGAGCACCAGCTGCGTGCCGCGCTCTGCGACGGGCACGACCCGGGCTCGCAGGGCCAGCTCGAGCGGCAGCAGACCCCCGAGCTCGGGGGTGGGTGCGGTGTGCGCCAGGGAGACCCGCTGGAGGTCGTGCAGCTCGGAGAGCACCGCCACCAGGGCGTCCTCCTCGATGGCGCCGCGCGCCACCAGCACCTCCCCGAGCGCCACCCCGGCGTCGTGGGGGTGGTCGGCGGTGTCGGCGGTGTCGGCGGTGTCGGCGTCGCGCAGGTAGGTCAGGTGCTCCACGTAGCCCGCCTGCAGCGCTGAGTTCGCGACGAGCCCGTTGCGCAGCAGCACCTGCCCCAACCGCTCACGCTGGTGCTGCTGCTGCGGGGTCTCGGCGGCGGCGGGGAG
This sequence comes from Nocardioides nanhaiensis, assembly GCF_039542785.1. Taxonomy (NCBI): domain Bacteria; kingdom Bacillati; phylum Actinomycetota; class Actinomycetes; order Propionibacteriales; family Nocardioidaceae; genus Nocardioides; species Nocardioides nanhaiensis. Next base: position 476,572 of record NZ_BAABIM010000002.1, on the reverse strand, counting down.
CGGGGGGTAGGCGGCGTCGAGCGCGTCCTGCACCGCGGCACGGGTGTGGGCGACCAGCTCGACGGGTCGGCCGAGCCGGTCGGCGAGCACGTGGGCCGCCACGAGGTCCTCGGCGTCGACGGCGGCCACGAGCAGCCGGCCGTCCTGCTCGGCGTAGGGCACCAGCGAGAACGAGCGGCACAGCCCCTCGGGAGCCAGGTGCCGCAGCGCAGGGTCGACCGCACAGCGCGTCAGGGGCGCCGCGGTGGGCGAGGAGGGTGGCGTGGGTGGGGTGCGCATCAACCGCCCACCCCGGACCCGAGGGCCCGGAGCGGCGGGAGGTGGCGTGATGACGCCGTCCGACCGCCGCGGGGCCCGGAGCAGGCGCCGGCACGGGTCGGAGTCATCGCAGACGTCGGTGGGGAAGCGAGCGCGCGAGAGCGCGCGCCGAAGGCAGGCGAACCACGGCCCGGTCGCCCGCGGGCGCACTGGACCTCCATGCGTGCCGCCAGACGCAGCACTCGGAGCACCGACATTTGAACATCCCCCCTGATGTCTCCGATGTCCCTGACGCGTGGTCACAGACACCTGAGCTGTCGCGAGCCACTATAAACATGGTCCGGCCTGGTCACGAACCTCGGCAGGCATGGCCCGAACGGGCCAGGGGGGCCCCGGCCGCCGTCAGGGCGCGGAGGATGCGCCCGGTGGTCCGCTGACCTGCGCAGACACACCCTGGGGGGCATCTGCGTGCGCCGTCGGGGCGCCAGAAATCTTTGCCGCGCCCTGCTCTCGCGCCCTGGCCCTGCCTAGAGTGAGCGTGTGATCCAGCACACGGACGGCTCCGTCCCACCCGCCACCGCCGCCACTCCCGCCACGCCCGTCCCGGCAGCCCCGTCGGGCGGCCCGGGCGGCGAGACCGTCTTCACCTACGCCTCGCCGGCGCTGAAGTTCGGGCCCGGCGCCTCGGCCGAGGTCGGCTACGAGCTGGCGGCCCGGGGGGCCAGGCGCGCCATCCTGGTGACCGACCCCGGCGTCGCCGCCACCGGTCACCCGGCCCGCATCGCCGAGCAGGCGCGCGCGGCCGGCGTCGAGGTGGTCGTCTTCGACCAGGCGCACGTGGAGCCCACCGACGCCTCGCTCGAGCTGGCGGTGTCCTTCGCCCGCGACGCCGCCCCCTTCGACGCCGTCGTGGCCGTCGGCGGCGGCTCCAGCATCGACACCGCCAAGGCGGTCAACCTGCTGCTCACCAACCCCGGCGAGCTGATGGACTACATCAACGCACCGGTCGGCAAGGCGACGGCGCCGGTCAACCCGCTGCTCCCGCTGGTGGCGGTGCCCACCACCACCGGCACGGGCAGCGAGAGCACCACCATCTGCGTGCTCGACGTGCTGGCGCTGAAGGTCAAGACCGGCATCAGCCACGCCGCCCTGCGCCCCACGCTCGCCGTCGTCGACCCCGACCTGACCGCGACCCAGCCGCCCATGGTCACCGCGGCGGCCGGCATGGACATCCTCTGCCACGCCCTCGAGAGCTACACCGCGCGCTGGTACTCCTCGATGGACGCCAAGCAGCCCCAGCAGCGGGTGCCCTACTGCGGCGCCAACCCCATCGCCGACCTCTGGTCCGAGCGTGCGCTCGGCCTGCTCTCGGCGGCCTTCCGCACCGCGGTGCGTGAGGGCTCCGACGAGGCGGCGCGCGAGCAGATGGCGCTGGCGGCCACCTTCGCCGGCCTGGGCTTCGGCAACGCCGGGGTGCACGTGCCGCACGCCAACGCCTACCCGATCGCCGGCCGCGTGCGCGACTACCGCCCCGAGGGCTACCCCGAGGGCGAGGCGATCGTGCCCCACGGCATGGCGGTCTCGCTGACGGCGCCCGAGGCGTTCCGGTTCACCTTCGACGCCGACCCCGCCCGCCACCTGCGTGCCGCGGCCCTGCTCGACCCCGAGCGGGCCGCCTCGCTCGAGGAGGGTCCCGACCTGCTGCCGGCCGTCGTCACCGCCCTGATGAAGGACATCGGCATCCCCGGGGGGCTCGAGGCCGTGGGCTACCGCGACGACGACGTCGACGACCTCGTGGGCGGCGCGATGCAGCAGCAGCGGCTGCTCGCCACCGCGCCCAAGCCCGTGGGTGAGGCCGACCTGGCCCGGGTCTTCCGCGGGTCGATGCGGCACTGGTAGCCGGACCGACGACCCGTCCGCGGGCCCGCCCGGCGCGGGCCCGTGCCCGGTGGGGTGGGAGAATCGGGGCGTGTCCCTGACGTCGCCCGACCTCGTCGCCGAGCTGCGCCGTCGCGGCGTCAGCGACGTCGACGACAGCCCGCTCGCGCGGGCCCTCTACTCCACCGATGCCTCCCTGTACCGGGTGGTGCCGCAGGTGGTGGTCCGGCCACGGCACACCGACGAGCTGCACGCCGTGCTCGAGGTCTCCGGGAGCACCGGGGTCCCGGTCACGATGCGCGGCGCCGGCACCTCGATCGCCGGCAACGCCGTCGGGCCGGGCATCGTCGTCGACACCCGTCGGCACCTGCACCGCGTGCTCGCCATCGACCCCGAGGCGCGCACCGCCGTGGTGGAGCCGGGCGTGGTGCACGCCGACCTGCAGCGCGCCGCGGCCCCCCACGGTCTGCGCTTCGGCCCCGACCCCTCCACGCACCCGCGCTGCACGATCGGCGGGATGATCGGCAACAACGCCTGCGGCTCGCGGGCGCTGGGGTACGGGCGCACCGCCGACAACGTGCAGGCGCTCGACGTCGCCTTCGGGCCGGGGGCGCCGGGCTCGCGCCAGGAGGTCGAGCAGCAGCTCGCGGCGCTCGTCGACGACCACCTGGCGCACGTGCGCACCTCCTTCGGCCGCTTCACCCGGCAGGTGAGCGGCTACTCCCTGGAGCACCTGCTGCCCGAGCAGGGCCGTCACCTGGGTCGCTTCCTGACGGGCAGCGAGGGCACCCTCGGCGTCGTCCTGGGAGCCACGGTGCGGCTGGTGACCGACGAGCCCGACCGCCGCCTGGTGGTGCTGGGCTATCCCGGCATGGCCGAGGCCGCCGACGCCGTCCCGGCGCTGCTGGCCGCCACCGACCGGCGGATGGTGGCGTGCGAGGGCCTGGGCAGCCGCATCGTCGACCTGGCGCGCACCAAGGGTGTCGTGCCCGAGCTGCCCCCCGGGGACGGCTGGCTCTTCGTGGAGGTGGCCGGCGCCGAGGCCGCCGGTCTCGCGCAGACCGTGATCGCCGCCTCCGGCGCCCTGGGCCACCGCGTGGTGCTGCCCGGCGCCGAGGCCGAGGCGCTGTGGCGCATCCGCGAGGACGGCGCGGGCCTCGCCGCCCGCAGCCTGGCGCACCCGGCCTACTCCGGCTGGGAGGACGCCGCGGTGCCCCCCGAGAAGCTGGGCTCCTGGCTGCGCGACTTCGACGCCCTGCTGCGCGCGCACGGGCTCGACGGCGTGCCCTACGGCCACTTCGGCGACGGCTGCGTGCACGTGCGCATCGACTTCCCCTTCCAGCGCGGGGGCGCCGCCGACCCCGGCGGACCGGCGGCGTTCCGTGCCTTCCTGGAGGAGGCGGCGCGCACCCTGGCCGGGCACGGTGGCTCGCTCTCCGGCGAGCACGGCGACGGCCGTGCCCGCTCCGAGCTGCTGCCGCTGATGTACGACGAGACCTCGCTGGCGCTCTTCGCCGCCGCCAAGCAGATCTGCGACCCGCGCAACCTGCTCAACCCGGGCAACATCGTGGAGCCGGCGCCGCTCGACGCCGACCTGCGCGCCGCCCGCCCCCGGCCGGGGGTGCGCACCGCGCTGCGGCTGGTGCACGACGGTGGCTCGCTCGGGGACGCCGTCCACCGCTGCACCGGCGTCGGCAAGTGCGTGGCGCCGCGCACCACCGGCGTCATGTGCCCCTCCTACCTGGCCACGAACGACGAGAAGGACTCCACCCGCGGGCGGGCGCGGGTGCTGCAGGAGGCCGTCGACGGCGAGCTGCTGCACGGGTTCGGCGACCCCGCGGTGGCCGAGGCGCTCGACCTCTGCCTGGCCTGCAAGGGCTGTGCGTCCGACTGCCCCACCGGCGTCGACATGGCCACGTACAAGGCGGAGGCGCTCTACCAGCGCTACGACGGCGAGGGTGCGCGCGAGCGCCGTCCGCGCAGCCACTACCTGCTGGGCCGGCTGCCCACCTGGGCGCGGCTCGCGGCCCCGGCCGCACCGCTGGCCAACCGCGCGATGCGGCTGGGCCCGGTGGCCCGCCTGGCCAAGGCCACCGCCGGCATCGACCAGCGCCGCTCCATCCCCGTGTTCGCCCGGCGCACGCTGCGCCGCGCCGTGGGGGCCCGCGCGGCCACCCGTGCGAGCGGGGGAGCAGCAGGCGCCGAGCAGCCCGACGTGTGGGTGTGGGCCGACTCGTTCACCGACCACTTCATGCCCGACTCGGGCCACGCCGCCATCGCGGTGCTCGAGGCCGCCGGGCTGCGGGTGCGCGTCATCGGCGAGGACGCCTGCTGCGGGCTCACCTGGATCACCACGGGCCAGCTCGACCAGGCCCGCGCGATCATGGAGCGCACCGTCGCCACGCTCGCCCCGTACGTGGCCTCCGGCGTGCCGGTGGTGGGCATCGAGCCCTCGTGCCTGGCCACGCTGCGCAGCGACGCCGTCGAGCTCTCGGCGGCCCCGGAGGCCGCCGTCGTCGCCGAGGGCGTGCTCTCCTTCGCCGAGCTGCTCGACCGCCTCGAGGTGCCGCTGCCCGACCTCACCGGCGTGCAGGTGGTCGCGCAGCCGCACTGCCACCACCACGCGATCATCGGCTGGCGCACCGACCGTGCCCTCCTCGAGCGTGCGGGCGCCGAGGTGGTGCAGGTGGCCGGTTGCTGCGGCCTGGCCGGCAACTTCGGTGTCGAGCAGGGGCACTACGAGGTCTCGGTCGCCGTCGCCGAGACCCACCTGCTGCCCGCCGTCCGCTCGCACCCCGACGCCGTCGTGCTGGCCGACGGGATGTCGTGCAAGGTGCAGCTCGACGACCTCGCCGGGGTGCGCGCGCTGCACCTGGCCGAGCTGCTCGCCTCGCGCCTGCCGGCCGGCGCGGGCACCAGCGCCGCGGGAGCGCGCTCGTGAACCCGCGCCACCGGCGACTGATCATCCCGCTCGCGCTGGCCGCGCTGCTGCTCATCGTGGTGCTGGCCGCCGTGCTGCCGTGAGCGACGACGAGGCCGGTCTGCGCCGGTTGCGCCAGGCCGTCCTCGACGACGAGCACCTGGTGAGAGCGGTGCTCTCGGGCGTGCGTCGCGGTCAGGAGGTCCCGTGGCGACGGGTCGAGGTGCGCCCAGTAGCGCTCAAGGCCGGTCGGCACCTCCAGGTCGTCGCCTACGACGCCACCCAGGCGCACACGTCCAACCACGCCGCCGGCGCCGAGGCGGCCGCCGAGGTGGACAGGTTGCTCGCGCTGCCCTTCGGCAACGCCCACGTCGAGACCACCACGCACACGCACCAGCTGCGGTGGACCAAGAAGGGTCGCCCGCTGGTGCACAGCAGCGCCCGCTCCGCGCCCGTGGAGGCCGACCACGAGCACGACCGGCGCAAGCAGCGGCTGCTGCCCGACGACGACCCGCTGTGGCAGGAGCTCGGGCTCGCCGACGCACAGGGCCGGATCAAGCCGACCCGCCAGGCCAAGTGGCGCCAGGTCGAGGAGTTCTGCCGCGTCCTGGACGCCGGGGTGCGTGAGGCGCGCGCGTCCGGCCACCTGCGCAGGCCCACGCCCGAGCAGCCCCTGGTGCTGGTGGACCTCGGTTGCGGCAACGGCTACCTCACCTTCGCCGCGCACCGGGTGCTGACCCGCACGCACGGGCTGCCGGTGTGCGTCGTCGGCGTCGACACCAAGCAGCAGTCGGCCGACCACAACCGAGCGCTCGCCGCCCGACTCGGTCTGGGGGAGGCGGAGTCGCACTTCGTGGTGGGCACGATCCTCGACGGCGTGCTGCCACCGGAGCTCCCCGATCCGGACGTGGTGCTGGCGTTGCACGCCTGTGACACGGCCACCGACGAGGCGCTGGCCCGGGCCGTCGGGTGGGGAGCCGGACTCGTGCTCGCGGCGCCCTGCTGCCACCACGACGTCGCCGCCCAGCTGCGTCGTCAGCCCGCGCCCGGCCCCTGGGCGATGGTGACCCGGCACGGCATCCTGCGCGAGCGGCTCGCCGACACCCTCACCGACGCCCTGCGCGCCGCGCTGCTGCGCCTGCGCGGCTACCGCGTGGAGGTCATGGAGTTCGTGCCCAGCGAGCACACCCCGCGCAACTCCATGCTCCGCGCGGTGCGCACGGGTCGACACTCGCCCGAGCACGTCGAGGAGTACCAGCAGATGGTGGCCGCGTGGTCGGTGCGGCCGCGGCTGGCCGAGCTGCTGGGGGAGGGCCTGGAGTGACGGCGTCGCTGCCGTGGCGCGTGCTGGCCGCGCTCGGCGCCGCGCTGGTGGTGTCGTCACCGGCCGCCGTCGGTGCCGTCGGTGCCGTCGGTGCAGTCGCCGACGAGCAGGAGCACCGCGTCCTCTTCCGCTGGCAGGACCCGGACATCGTGGAGTCCAGCGGCCTGGCGGTGGTGGACGGCCTGTTCGTCACCGTCAACGACTCCGGTGACTCCGGGCGCACCTTCGTGGTCGACCCCGACACCGGCCGCACCGTGGGTGGCTCCTCGTGGGCCGAGACCCCGATCGACGTCGAGGCCGTGGCCCCGATGCCGGACGGTCGGGTGCTCGTGGGCGACATCGGCGGCAACAACGAGCCGCGCACCTCCGTGCGGGTGCTGCCCACGCCGGTGCAGCGGGACTTCCTGTCCGTGGACCCCGACTGGACCGACCTGCGCTACCCCCGCGGCGCCGGCCCCTTCGACGCCGAGGTGCTGATGGTGCACCCGGTCTCGGGGCGCGTCGTGGTGGTCACCAAGTCCTTCCTCGGCGGCACGGTCTACCAGGCGCCCCCCGAGCTCCCCGCGCGCGGGGAGGCGCCGCTGCGCCAGGTCGGGACGCTGCCGGGCTTCCTCACCGACGGCGCCTTCTTCCCCGACGGCCAGCACGTGGTGGTGCGCACCTACGTGGGAGCCGCGGTCTACACCTGGCCGGGGCTCCGGGAGGTGGGGCAGCTGCGGCTGCCCTCCCAGGAGCAGGGCGAGGCGATCGCCGTCGCGCCCGACGGCCGGGTGTTCGTGAGCACCGAGGGTGCCGGCAGCGCCGTGCACCGGGTCGCGGTGCCGCCGGAGCTGGCAGCCGTCGTCACGCCTCCTGCCGCGCCGTCGCCGTCGCCGTCGCCCTCCGCGACCGGTGCGACGCCCCGGGACGTCCCGCCCGAGGCCGAGGCAGAGCCCGAGGCCGAGCCCGAGCAGTCGCCGGTCGAGGAGGTGACGCGTCGTCCGGAGTGGACCTGGTGGGCGGGCGGCGTTGTGGGTATCGGCATCCTCGTGCTGCTCATCCGCTCCCTCCGCCCTCGCTGACCGCCGTGGTCCGCCTTCGCCGCACCTCGCCCGACCAGCCCGGCTGGACGCGCAAGCGCGCCGGGAAGGGGTTCACCTACCTCGACCAGCGCGGGCTCAAGCTGGCCGCCGAGGACACGCAGCGCGTGAAGTCCCTGGTGATCCCGCCGGCCTGGCGCGACGTGTGGATCACCCCCCACGACAACGGCCACCTGCAGGCGGTCGGCACCGACGACGCCGGTCGTCGTCAGTACCTCTACCACCCGGAGTGGCGCGCGCGCCGCGACGCCGAGAAGTTCGACCGAATGCTGCTCTTCGGCAAGGGGCTGGTCAAGGCGCGCGAGCTGGTGGTGACCGACCTCGGGCGTGAGGGGATGCCGCTGGAGCGGGCGTGTGCGGCCGCGGTGCGCCTGCTCGACCTCGGCTACTTCCGGATCGGCAACGACGTCTACGCCGACACCCACGGCAGCTTCGGGCTCACCACCCTGGAGCGTCGGCACGTGCGCCGGCTCAAGGACCGCCTGGTCTTCTCGTTCGTGGGCAAGTCCGGCGTCGAGCACGAGATCGAGATCGGCGACGAGACCGTCATGGAGGCCGTCGAGATCATGCGACGGCGCCGCAGCGCCGACGACCCGCGCCTGCTGGCCTACCGCAACGGGCGCTCCTGGCGCTCGGTGCTGCCGGACCTGGTCAACGACTACGTGCGCGAGACGACCGGGCTGGAGGCCACGGCCAAGGACTTCCGCACCTGGCACGCCACCGTGCTCGCGGCGGCTTCCCTGGCCGAGACCACCGAGCACGGCGAGAGCAAGGCGTCGCGCAAGCGCGCGGTCTCGAGGGCCATGAAGGAGGTCTCCTCCTTCCTCGGCAACACCCCCACCCTGGCCCGCTCCTCCTACGTCGACCCGCGCGTCATCGAGGCCTACGAGCGCGGACTGACCATCCAGGGCACCACCCGCCGCACCTACGACAACCGTGACGAGCGCCAGGCCGCCCTCGAGCGCGCCACGCTGAAGCTGATCAAGAAGGTCGCCTGACCCGTTGGTCGAGGTGTGACGAGCGTCAGCGAGGAGCCTCGAGACCCGGTGAGCCGACCTGTCCTCCGACACCACCCGGAGTCACCGGAGGGTGCTCGGCAGCCTCAGCCGCGTTGCTCGACGACGTACTCGATGCAGCGGGTGAGGGCCTCGACGTCGGAGGCGTCGATGGCGGGGTACATCGCGATGCGCAGCTGGTTGCGGCCGAGCTTGCGGTAGGGCTCGGTGTCGACGATGCCGTTCTCGCGCAGGGTGGCGGCGAGGGCGGCGGCGTCGATGCTCTCGTCGAAGTCGATGGTGCCGATGACGAGCGAGCGGTGCGCGGGGTCGGGCACGTAGCAGGAGGCGTACTCGGTGCGTTCGGCCCAGCCGTACAGCGCCTGGGAGGAGGCGGTGGTGCGCTCCACCATCCCGGGCAGCCCGCCGAGGGCGTTCATCCAGTCCAGCTGCTCGGCCATCAGGAACAGCGTGGCGACGGCCGGGGTGTTGTAGGTCTGGTTCTTCGCCGAGTTGTCGATCGCGGTGGGCAGGTCGAAGAACGCCGGCACGTGGCGGTCGGAGGCGCCGATGCGGCCCGCGCGCTCGAGCGCCGCGGGCGACATCAGGGCCAGCCACAGGCCGCCGTCGGAGGCGAAGCTCTTCTGCGGCGCGAAGTAGTAGACGTCGCACTCGCTCACGTCCACGGGCAGTCCGCCGGCTCCCGAGGTGGCATCGACGAGCACGAGCGCGTCCTCGGCGCGGGTGCCGGCCGGCCGGACGACGGGCGCCATCACGGCGGTGGAGGTCTCGTTGTGGGCCCAGGCGTAGACGTCGACGCCCTCCTCGGCGCGCGCCTGCGGGAGGCTGCCCGGGTCGGCGGTGATGACGGTCGGGTCCTCGAGCCACGGAGCCTGCCGTGCGGCCGTGGCGAACTTGGCCGAGAACTCGCCGAAGGAGAGGTGCTGGCTGCGTCGCTGCACGAGGCCGTAGGTGGCGATGTCCCAGAAGGCGGTGGCCCCGCCGTTGCCGAGCACGACCTCGTAGCCCTCGGGCAGCGAGAACAGCTCGGCGAGACCCTCGCGCACGCGGCCCACGAGGTTGCGCACGGGTGCCTGCCGGTGCGAGGTCCCCATCAGGGTGGCACCCGTGGCGGCCAGCGTCTCCAGGTGACCGGTCTCGATCTTGGAGGGACCCGCGCCGAACCGCCCGTCGGCGGGGAGCAGGTCGGCGGGGATGCGCAGGTCGGTCACGGGGCGCCCTTCGGCAGCAGGTCGGGAGTGGACGTGGGTGCGGGTCGACGGCGAGGAGCAGTCCGGTGGACTGCCGACCGCGAGTCAGGGCTCGCGGTGCCGCGCTCTAGTCTCTCAGGGCAGGTGTGGACGAGCAGGGCGGAGGGTCGCGAGGTGGACACCGGTGGGTGGCGCATCCAGGCCGTCCCCTACGCGCACCCCGACGCCGTCCGCATGGTCGCCGAGGTGCAGGCCGAGTACGTCGTGCGCTACGGCGGACCGGACCGCAGCCCGGTGGACCCGTTGACCTTCCTGCCGCCCCACGGCATCTTCGTGGTCGGCTACCAGGACGGCGAGCCGGTGGCCACGGGCGCCTGGCGGCGCAGCGACGTGCCGGCGCTCGGTGCGCGTGCGACGGCCGAGGTGAAGCGGATGTACGTGGCGCCGGCCGCGCGAGGTCGGGGGCGGGCCCGCGCGGTGCTGGCCGAGCTCGAGCGCACCGCGGCCGCGCACGGCGTCGAGGCGATGGTGCTCGAGACCGGGGTGGCGCAGCCCGAGGCCATCGCGCTCTACGAGTCCTCGGGATACGTACCCGTGCCGCCGTACGGGTTCTACCGCGACTCGCCCCTCTCCCGGTGCTTCGGCAAGCGGCTGGCTGGCCCGTCCGGGCCAGGTGGGGACTAGCCCGCGCTGACCGATCGGTCAGACCTCGCGTGTCGATCGGCCAGTCGCCACCGATCCCCCTGCTGCGGGTGCTAGGCGCTTCCTAGCCTCGGCGCATGGCCCCCGACCATGCCCCCCGCACCAGCCCGTCCACGGTCCCCACTCCCGTCGTCGGCGCTCCCCGTCATCGCACGACGTCGACCCGAGCGGTCGGAGCACGGGCCCGGCTCACCGCCCTGGCGGGTGCGGTGCTCCTGTGCCTGGCCGTGCTGCCCGGCTCCTCGCCGGCACAGTCGGCGCAGCCGATCGAGGACTACGCGGGCTACGAGCCGCAGACGAAGTGCTCCCCGACCGCCAAGCCCGGGACCACCTACCTGGCCACCTGGATCGTCAAGCGCCACGGCGGCACCGCCGGCGGCATCTCCCGGCCCTGCAGGTCGGGGGGCGCCTCCGAGCACAAGGAGGGGCGCGCGTTCGACTGGATGCTGGACGCCGACGACCCGGCCGACCGGGAGCGGGCGGAGCGGCTGCTCACCAGGCTGTTCGCCACCGACAAGCAGGGCAACCCGCACGCGCTGGCGCGGCGGATGGGGATCATGTACCTGATCTGGGACGACACCATGTACGCCGCCTACGACGGCTTCGCCGCCAAGCCCTACAAGCACTCCGGGTGCCGCACCGTCACGCGCTGCTCGCAGACGCTGCGCCACCGCGACCACGTGCACATCTCGCTCACCCGCGCCGGGGGCAACGGCACCACGAGCTGGTACGTGCGCCGCGCCGCGGCCGAGCAGCGACGCAGCGCCCGCGCGGCCGAGCGCCGGGCGGCCGCCCGGGAGGCGCGCCGCGAGGCCCGGGTGCGGGCGAGCCGCACCCGGATCCAGGACGCCGAGCAGATGGCCGAGCACACCTGGGGCTTCGCAGGCTGAGCCGCGAAGCCCCGTGGGGGCTCACTCCGCCCAGGCGGCGTCCCAGCCCTCGACGGTGTCGGCGCCGCGTGCGCTCGGGCCGGTGTAGACGGCCGAGGGACGGATCAGCCGTCCGGTGCGCTTCTGCTCCAGGATGTGCGCCGACCAGCCACCGGTGCGCGCGCAGGTGAACATCGAGGTGAACATCGGCGAGGGCACCTCGGCGAAGTCGAGCACGATGGCGGCCCAGAACTCCACGTTGGTCTCGAGCACGCGGTCGGGGCGGCGCTCGCGCAGCTCGGCGAGCGCGGCCTTCTCGAGCGCCTCGGCCACCTCGTAGCGCGGGGCGTTGAGCTCGCGGGCGGTGCGGCGCAGCACCCGGGCACGTGGGTCCTCGGCACGGTAGACGCGGTGACCGAATCCCATCAGGCGCTCGCCGCGGTCGAGCAGACCCTTGACGTAGGCGGTGGCGTCGCCGGACTCCTCGACGTCGCTGATCATGCCGAGCACGCGTGACGGCGCGCCGCCGTGCAGCGGGCCGCTCATGGCCCCGATGGCGCCCGAGAACGCGGCGGCCACGTCGGCCCCGGTGGAGGTGATGACGCGGGCGGTGAAGGTGGAGGCGTTCATGCCGTGCTCGGCGGCCGAGCTCCAGTAGGCGTCGATCGCGTGCGCGTGCTGGGGATCGGCCTCGCCCTTCCAGCGGATCAGGAACTTCTCGGCCAGGGTCGTGCCGGCGTCGACCTCGCTCTGGGGGACGACGGGCTTGTTCAGGCCGCGGGCGGACTGGGCGGCGTAGCTGAGCACCATGACGGCCAGGCGCCCGATGTCCTCACGGGCCTGCTCGTCGCTGATGTCGTAGGTCTGGCCGAACCCGAAGGCCGGGGCCAGCATGGCCACCGCAGCCTGCACGTCGACGCGCACGTCGCCGGTGTGCACCGGCAGGTTGTAGGGCTCGGCAGGGGCGAGGCCGGGGGTGTAGGCGCCGTCGATCAGCAGCCCCCAGACGTTCTCGAAGGGCACGCGCCCCACGAGGTCCTCGATGTCGACGCCGCGGTAGCGCAGTGCCGACCCCTCCTTGTCGGGCTCGGCGATCTCGGTCTCGAAGGCGACGACGCCCTCCAGTCCGTGGTGCACCTGCGTCATCCGCCTGCTCCTCGTCTCTCAGCCCCGTCTCAGGTTCGGGGTGCCTTGGCATTCTGCACCCCGGTGACGCCGTCGGCGTCGGCGCGGTCTCCCAGTGCCCGGGTACGGTTGTGGTATGCCAGGGGTCTCGGGGGACGACGAGCGGCTGCGCGCCATGCGCCGCGAGTACTCCGACGCCGGACTGCTGGAGGCCGACCTCCCCGCCGATCCGCTCGAGCTGTTCCAGCGCTGGTTCGACGAGGCGCAGAGCGCCGGGGTCCACGAGCCCAACGCGGTGGTGGTCGCCACGGCCACGCCGCACGGGGTGCCGTCCTCGAGGCTGGTGCTGCTGAAGGGCCTCTCGCCGTCGGGCTTCGTCTTCTTCACGAACACGGCCTCGCGCAAGGGCGGGGAGCTGGCCGCCAACCCGCACTGTGCGCTGCTGTTCCCCTGGCACGCGCTCGAGCGGCAGGTGCGCGTCGAGGGTCGCGCCGAGATGCTGGCGCCCGCCGAGGTCGAGTCGTACTTCGCCAGCCGTCCGCACGGCGCGCGCGTGGGGGCGCACGCCTCGCGCCAGTCCCGGCCGGTGAACGGCCGAGACGCCCTGGAAGCTGACTACGAAGCGTTGCTCCAGCGTTACCCCGAGGGGGAGGACGTGCCGGTGCCCGAGGAGTGGGGCGGCTATCGCGTCCGACCCGAGGTGCTGGAGTTCTGGCAGGGTCGTCCGAGCCGGCTGCACGACCGGTTGGTCTACACGCGCGACGGCGAGTCCTGGTCGACCCGCCGTCTGGCGCCCTGACGACGTGCGACGTCGTCACGCCTCTGGTGCGCTCCTCGCGGGCGCACTCGTGGTCGCGCTGCTGGTGCTCACGAGCGGCGCGGACCGGTCGGACCGCGGCGGGGCCGACGACCGGTCGCAGGGCCGCGGGTCGGAGTCGAACGGCTCCCTGGCCAACCCCGTGCCCGGCGAGGACCCACCTCCCGGAGAGGTGACGCTGTCGTTCGCCGGCGACGTGCACTTCGAGGGCGCGTTCGTCGACTACCCCGAGCGCGGTGGCTCGACCCTGGGTGAGATGTCGCAGGGCCTGCGCTGGGCCGACGTCGCGCTGGTCAACCTGGAGTCGGCGCTCATCGACCCGCGCAACGTGCCCGAGCCGGCCAGCAAGGAGCTCGAGGACCCGTCGCTGCGCTACTGGTTCGGCACCTCGCCGGCGGCGTTGCGCACGCTGGCCCGCTCGGGTGTCGACGTGGCCTCCATCTCCAACAACCACGGCGCCGACTACGGCGCGCGCGGCCTGCGGCAGACGCTCGCGGCCCGTCGCACCAGCCCGATCGCCCTGGTGGGTGTGGGCGCCTCGCCCCGTGAGGCCTACACGCCGTACCGCACCACCGTGCGCAACACCGACGTGGCCGTCTTCTCCGCCGACGCCTCGCCGCGCGAGAGCGTGGACCCCACCTGGGAGGTGACGGCGGGCCGCGGGCCCGGTCTCGCCGCCGCTCGCCCGGGTGAGGCCGGCCCACTGCTGCGCGCGGTGCGCACGTCGGCGCAGCGCGACGACGTGACGGTCGTGTACGTGCACTGGGGCGAGGAGGGCAGCAGCTGCCCCACCGGGTGGCAGCAGCAGCTGGCCAGCAGCCTCGCCGAGGCGGGCGCCGACGTCGTCGTGGGCTCGCACGCCCACCGCCTGCAGGGCGCCGGCATGATCGGCGACACCTATGTGGCCTACGGCCTGGGAGACTTCTTCTGGTACCACGGACGGCGTCCCGAGAGCGGTGTTCTCACCCTGCGCTGGCGCGACGGCCAGGTGGTCGACGACGAGCTGCAGCCCGCCGCCCGGACGCCTGAGGGTGGCGCCCCCCTGCGGGTGACGGGTGCGGAACGGCAACAGGCTCGGCGCGACTGGCGTCAGCTGCGTGGCTGCACCGGTTTGGCGCCGGCACCCGGCGAGCGGGCTGCGCGGGCGCCGAGCGAGCCGGAGGAGCCCGAGGCCACGGAGGCGCCGACCACCCCGGCGCCGACCGAGCAGCCCGACACGCCCGCCGCCGCGCCGCCCTTCCAGGCGCGCGTCAAGCCGATCAGTCCGCAGCTGCAGCGTCGGATGACCGGTGTCAGCCACCGACCGGCGGTCTGCCCCGTCGGCTTCGACGACCTGCGTCTGGTGGTGGTGCCGCACGTCGACTTCGAGGGCGAGGTGCGCACCGGCCGCGTGGTGGTCAACGCCGACGTCGTCGACGACGTGGTCGGCATCATGCGCGAGCTCTACCGGGCGCGCTGGCCGATCGAGCGGATGGTGCTCGTCGACGTCTACGGCGGCGACGACAACCGCTCCATGGCGGCCAACAACAGCTCGGGCTACAACTGTCGACCGGTGGCGGGCAGCACCAGCTGGTCGCAGCACGCCTACGGACGGGCGCTCGACCTCAACCCGGTGCAGAACCCCTACGTGCTGGGCGGGGAGGTGCTGCCGCCCGCCGGAGACCGCTTCGCGCGGATGGACCGCAGCGGTCCGCGTCCGCCGGCACCCGGGGTGATCGTGCCGGGCGACGTCGTCACCCGCGCCTTCGAGCGCCGCGGGTGGCGCTGGGGTGCCTACTTCGGCGAGCCGGACTACCAGCACTTCGACCGCGGCTGATCCGACCATCCGGCACACGGCTGGGTCGTCGACCCGGCTCGTGTGCGCACGGCTCGGCGGTCGACCCGGCTCGTGTGCGCACGGCTCGGCGGTCGACCCGGTTCGTGTGCGCACGGCGCGGCGGTCGACCCGGCTCGTGTGCGCACGGCTCGGCGGTCGACCCGTCCCGTCGAGGGACGGGTCGGTGTGTTGTTGACGCGCATTCAGGACGGGTCGGCGGGAAAGCGCTTGGGAGTGAGTGCTCACTCATCTAGGCTGGCGGCATGACGACGACCCGGCGCGAGCGCGCCGCCGCGATGGCTCCCGAGGAGCGGCGGGCGGCGATCGTGGCCGCGGCCCGGCCCCTGCTGGTCGAGCGCGGGCAGGCCACCACCACCCGGCAGATCGCGGAGGCGGCCGGCGTCGCCGAGGGCACCGTGTTCCGGGCCTTCGCCACGAAGGAGGACCTGGTGGCTGCCGTGCTCGAGGCCGAGATGGACCCCGACGCGTTCTTCGCGGGGGTCGACGCCATCGATGCACACCTTCCTCTGCGCGAGCGGCTGATCGCCGTCACGGAGCTGTTGCAGCAGCGCTTCGTCGGGATCTTCGCGCTGATGACGGCGCTGGCCGTGCCGCGCCCGCCCGAGCCCCCGAGCCCCGAGCTGCGGCGCCGGCTCGCGGAGCGCGGTCCGCTGCGGCTGGTGGCGCCGGACGCCGACCGCTTCCGGGTCAGCCCCGAGGAGGTGGTGCGCTACCTGCGCCTGCTCACCTTCTCGGGCAGCCACCCGCACGTCTCCGACCAGCGCCCGCTGACGCCGTCCGAGATCGTCGACGTGGTGCTGCACGGCGTGCTGCGCGAGGGGGAGCGCTGATGCTGCTCCGACTCCTGCGCACGCACCTGGCGCCCTACCGGCGCTGGCTGGCGATCGTGGTGGTGCTGCAGCTCAGCGCCACCGTGGCGATGCTCTACCTGCCCAGCCTGAACGCCGACATCATCGACGACGGCGTCGCGGTGGGCGACACCGACACGATCTGGCGCCTGGGCGGGGTGATGCTCGCGGTCTCGGTGGTGCAGATCGTCTGCTCGGTGCTGGCCACCTGGTTCGCCGCCCGCGCCGCGATGGCCTTCGGGCGCGACCTGCGCGGAGCGGTGTTCGGCCAGGTGATGGCCTTCTCAGGACGCGAGGTCGGCACCCTGGGGGCGCCCTCGCTGATCACCCGCACCACCAACGACGTCCAGCAGGTGCAGATGCTCGCGATGATGGGCAGCACCATGGCCGTCACGGTCCCGATCATGATGGTCGGCGGCATCGTGATGGCGATGCGTGAGGACCTCGGGCTCTCGTGGCTGCTGGCGATCGTGGTGCCCGCGCTCTTCCTGTGCGTCGGGGTCGTCGTGTCGCAGATGGTGCCCAGCTTCCGCCTGGTGCAGGAGCGCATCGACGAGGTCAACCGGGTGCTGCGCGAGCAGGTCACCGGGTTGCGTGTCGTGCGCGCGTTCGTGCGCGAGCCGCTCGAGCGCGAGCGGTTCGCGGTGGCCAACGACAGCCTCACCGAGGTCTCGGTGCGGGCCGGGCGCTGGCTGGCCACGATGTTCCCGCTGGTGATGCTGGTCGTGAACGTCTCCAGCGTCGCCGTCATCTGGTTCGGCGGGCTGCGCGTCGACTCCGGCGAGACCCAGGTGGGGGCGCTGACGGCGTTCCTCAGCTACCTGATGCAGATCCTGATGTCGGTCATGATGGGCACCTTCATGCTCATGCAGGTGCCGCGCTCGGCGGTGTGCGCCGACCGGATCGCCGAGGTGCTCGACACCCCCTCGAGCGTGGTGCCGCCGGCACGACCGGTCACCGCGGTGTCGCTGCGCGGCCACCTGGACCTCGAGGGCGTGGGCTTCACGTTCCCCGGTGCCGCGCAGCCCGTGCTGCGCGACGTCTCGCTGCAGGTGCGTCCGGGCGAGACGGTCGCGATCATCGGCGCCACCGGTGCCGGCAAGTCCACGCTGGTGAACCTGGTGCCGCGGCTCATCGACGCCACCGCCGGCTCCGTGCGCGTCGACGGCGTCGACGTGCGGGAGCTCGACCCCGACCTGCTCTGGTCGCGCGTCGGCTTCGTGCCCCAGCGCGCCTTCCTCTTCACCGGCACCGTGGCCCAGAACCTGCGCCACGGCAGGCCGGAGGCCACCGACGACGAGCTGTGGCAGGCGCTCGAGGTGGCGCAGGCGCGCGACTTCGTGGAGGCCGTGCCCGAGGGCCTCGAGGCGCCGATCACCCAGGGCGGCAGCAACGTCTCGGGCGGCCAGCGCCAGCGGCTCGCCATCGCGCGGGCGGTGCTGCGCCGCCCGGAGATCTACGTCTTCGACGACGCCTTCTCCGCGCTCGACCAGGCCACCGACGCCCGGCTGCGCGCCGCCCTGGCGCCGCAGACGCGTGACGCGGCGGTGCTGGTGGTGGCGCAGCGGGTGAGCAGCATCCGCGACGCCGACCGCATCGTCGTGCTCGACGACGGCGCCGTGGTGGGCACGGGCACGCACGAGGAGCTGCTCGCCGCCAACCCCACCTACCAGGAGATCGTCGCCAGCCAGCACGGCGTCGAGGAGGCGGCATGACGACGACCCGGCCGACGAGCGAGCCGACCCGCGCCGGCCGCGAGGGCGGCGAGCTGCAGGAGACCGAGCGGATGGTCTCGACCGGTGGTCCTGGCCGCGGCCCCATGGGCGGGGGCATGGTGGGCCAGAAGGCGATGACCTTCGGGCCCTCGGTGCGCCGTCTGCTGGGCCGGTTGCGCCCGCAGCGCGGCCGGGCGGTCGCCGTCGTGGTGCTGGCCGTGGCGAGCGTGGGGCTGACCGCGCTCGGGCCGCGCCTGCTGGGCGAGGCCACCGACATCATCTTCGACGGCTTCCTGGCGGAGCGGCCGATCGACTTCGACGCCGTCCGCGACGTGCTGCTGCTCGTGCTCGGTGTCTACGTGGTGGCCTCGCTGCTCTCGTGGCTGCAGGGCTACGTGCTCAACGACGTGGTGCAGGGGACCGTGCGTCGGCTGCGCTCCGACGTCGAGGACAAGGTGCACCGGCTGCCGCTGGAGTACGTGGACCGGCAGCCGCGCGGCGAGCTGCTCTCGCGCGTCACCAACGACATCGACAACGTCTCCCAGACACTGCAGCAGACGATGAGCCAGCTGCTCACCTCCCTGCTCACGGTGGTGGCGGTGCTCTCGATGATGCTGTGGATCAGCCCGGTGCTGGCGCTGATCGCGCTCGTCTCGGTGCCGATCTCGATGTGGGTCACCAGCCGGATCATGCGGCACTCGCAGACCCAGTTCGTGGCGCAATGGCGCCGCACCGGTCAGCTCAACGCGCACATCGAGGAGTCGATCTCGGGCCACGCGCTGGTCACCGTGTTCGGTCGCCGTCGCGAGGTCGAGGAGGCCTTCGCCGAGCAGAACGACGCCCTCTACGACGCCTCGTGGCGCGCCCAGCTGGTGAGCGGGCTGATCATGCCGGTGATGATGTTCGTCGGGAACCTCAACTACGTCGTCATCGCCGTCGTCGGCGGTCTGCGGGTGGCCTCCGGCACGCTCTCGCTGGGCGAGGTGCAGGCGTTCATCCAGTACACGCGCCAGTTCACGCAGCCGCTGACGACGATCGCCTCGATGATCAACCTGCTGCAGTCCGGCGTCGCCTCGGCCGAGCGGGTCTTCGAGCTGCTCGACGCCCCCGAGCAGACCCCGGACGCCGTGGGTGCGGCGGCGGCGAGCCTGCCGCCGGGCGGTCGCGGCGAGGTGCGCTTCGAGCACGTGTCGTTCTCCTACGACCCCGCGGAGCCGCTGATCGAGGACCTCTCGCTGGTCGCGGCACCCGGCCAGACGATCGCGATCGTGGGCCCCACGGGTGCCGGCAAGACCACGCTGGTCAACCTGGTGATGCGCTTCTACGAGCTCGACGCCGGTCGGATCACCCTCGACGGCGTCGACATCGCCGCCCTGCCCCGCGACGAGCTGCGCGGCCGCACGGGCATGGTGCTGCAGGACGCGTGGCTCTTCGGCGGCACGCTGCGCGACAACATCGCCTACGGCCGGCCCGGCGCGACCGAGGAGGAGGTGCTGGCCGCGGCACGGGCCACCTACGTGGACCGCTTCGTGCAGTCGCTGCCCGAGGGCTACGACACCGTCGTCGACGAGGACGGCGGCAACCTCTCCGCGGGGGAGCGGCAGCTGCTCACGATCGCGCGGGCCTTCCTGGCCGACCCGGCGCTGCTGATCCTGGACGAGGCGACCTCCTCGGTCGACACCCGCACCGAGGTGCTGGTGCAGCGGGCGATGGCGGCGCTGCGCAGCGACCGCACCTCGTTCGTGATCGCCCACCGCCTCTCCACGATCCGCGACGCCGACCTGATCGTCGTCATGGAGGACGGGCGGATCGTCGAGCAGGGCACGCACGCCGCGCTGCTGGCGGCCGAGGGCGCCTACGCGCGCCTGCACCGCTCGGGCGCCGGGGGCGCGCCGGTGGACGGCGTCGGGACCGCCGAGGCCGCCGTGACCGGCCACGAGAATCCCGTTGTGCCGGCGGGCCGGCCGACCTAGGCTTTCCGTACACGGGAAAGGAGGTGGTCCGAAGAATGAGTTCTTCTTGGACGCGTGAGGTGGCTGCCCGCTAGCAGCCCAGCATCAGTCGGGTGCAACCGCCCGACCGGCTGCTGGTGAATCCACCGCAGTCACCCGACCCGCAGGCGATCCGGCTCCACGTCCGCCGGAGCGGCCCGCAGGTCCCGGTCCACCGGGACGGCGAGCCAGTGCCTGCGGGTCGTCTGCGTTCCCGGGCCCGGCGCGATCTCAGGTGTCGTGGGCCACACTCGTTGGCCACGGCAACCATCCGCGGAATAAAGTTGCCTGCGTCAACCTTTCGCCCAGCATGGATCGAGCCGACACCACCGTGACCCTGACCAGCCCCACCGAGCCTCCCGGCAGCTCCGCCACGGCGCCCGCGCCGCAGATGTCGCACCGCGAGGTGCTGGAGGCCCTCAGCGGCCTGCTGCTCGCCATGTTCGTGGCGATGCTCTCCAGCACCGTGGTCACCAACGCGCTGCCACGCATCGTGACCGACCTCGAGGGCAGCCAGACCGGCTACACCTGGGTGGTGGTGGCCACGCTGCTGGCGATGACCGCGACCACGCCCATCTGGGGCAAGCTCGCCGACCTGTTCAGCAAGAAGCTGCTGGTGCAGACCGCGCTGGTCATCTACTCGATCGGCTCCCTGATCGCGGGCTTCGCCACCAGCATGGAGATGCTGATCGGCGCCCGCGTCGTGCAGGGGCTCGGCGTCGGCGGTCTGACGGCACTGGTGCAGGTGGTCATCGCGAGCATGGTGAGCCCGCGCGAGCGTGGTCGCTACTCGGGCTACATCGGCGCCGTGTTCGCGCTCGCCACCGTCAGCGGTCCGCTCATCGGCGGCCTGATCGTCGACAGCCCCCTCGGCTGGCGCGGCACCTTCTTCGTCGGTCTGCCCGTGGCGGCGCTGGCGTTCGCGGTGCTGCAGGTCAAGCTGCACCTGCCCGTGGTCAAGCGCCCCGTCAAGATCGACTACCTCGGCGCCACGCTGATCGTCGCCGGCGTCAGCATCCTGCTCGTGTGGGTCAGCCTGGCCGGCCAGCAGTTCGCCTGGGCCTCGGCCACCACCGCCGTCCTCGTGGCCGCGGGCGTCGTCGTCATCGGTGCCGCCTTGTACGTGGAGGGCCGGGTGGCCAGCGAGCCCGTCGTCCCGCTGCGACTCTTCCGCGACCGCACCACGAGCCTGGCCACCCTGGCCTCCGTGCTGATCGGTCTGGCGATGTTCGGCTCGACCGTGTACCTCAGCCAGTACTTCCAGCTCGCCCGCGGCATGAGCCCCACCCACGCCGGCCTGATGTCGATCGCCATGGTGGGCGGCCTGCTGGTCTCGAGCATCAGCACCGGCCGGATCATCAGCGCCACCGGCTACTGGAAGCGCTACCTCGTGGGCGGCATGGTGCTGGTGATCACCGGCCTCGCGCTGCTCTCCACCATCGACGAGCAGACCTCCCTGGTCCTCGTCGGACTGTTCATGGCGGTGCTGGGCCTGGGCCTGGGCGCCACCATGCAGAACCTGGTGCTGGCGGTGCAGAACAACACCGCGCAGGCCGACATGGGTGCCGCCAGCTCGGTGGTCGCCTTCTTCCGCTCGATGGGCGGCTCGATCGGCGTCTCGGTCCTGGGCGCGATCCTCAGCTCGCGCGTGGCGAGCACGGTGGCCGAGGCCACCGCGGCCGCCGGCGGCTCCGGCGCGGTCGAGCACGAGAGCCACGCCATCCCCGACCTCAGCACGCTCCCGGCCCCTGCCCGGGCGATCTTCGAGAGCGCCTTCGGCGAGGCCACCGGCCACATCTTCCTGGTGGCTGTGCCCTTCGCGGTGCTCGCGCTGCTGGCCGTGCTCGGCATCCGCGAGGTGCCGCTGCGCACCACGCTCGACGTCGACTCGCCGGCGCGCGACGCCGACGGCGTGCCCACGGCCGCGGCGACCGAGCCGAGCGTCGAGGTCGCGGCCGACTCCCACGAGGCGGCTCCGGCAGGTGCGCACCGCGGCGAGAGCGGCGGGCGGCACGCCCGATGAGCGGGGACCGCGAGGAGACCCTGATGGCGCTTGAGCAGGAGTTCGCGATCCTGCTGCGCCGGGTGCGCCGCGTCATCGGCGAGCGCGCCCGCGCCACCCACGAGTCGCTGCAGCCGGCCACCTACCTGATGCTGCGACACGTGGCCGCCCACGGCCCGCTGCGTGCCTCGTCGATGGCGGAGGTCTTCGACGTCGACAAGGGCGCCATCAGCCGCCAGGTGTCGCACCTGGCCTCGCTCGGCCTGGTCGAGGGAAGCCCCGACCCGGTCGACGGCCGCGCCACCCTGCTCAGCGTGACCGACGAGGCCCGCACCCGGATGGCCGACCTCGACGCCCACCGCCGCAAGCGCCTCGACGAGCGCCTCGGTCAGTGGTCCGACGACGAGCTCGCCGACCTGGTGGCCGTGCTCGGCCGCTACAACGCCACCGTGGGGCCCCCGGCCGAGGAGGGTTGAGCCGCCGCGTCGCCAGGTGGTGGCGGTGCCTCCCGCGAGCGCCTCAGACCTCGCGCAGCCACACCGCCGCGTCGCCCGGGAGCAGGCCGTCGGTCACCGGCGCAGTGCCGACGACCGCCTCGGGCACCGCGTCCGCGCCGACGCCGAGCACCTCGGCCAGCGCGGCGGGCTCGGCACCGCAGTTGAGCACCGCGGTCAGCCCACCGCGGCGCACCACCAGCACGTCGCCGACCGCAGTGGCGGTGGCGGTGGTGGGCAGGTCGTGCACCAGCTCGCGCCGGGCCGCCAGCGCGGCGCGGTAGAACGTGAGGGTCGAGGCGGGGTCGTCGTCCTGCGCCTCGACGGTCAGCCCGGCCCAGTCGGCGGGCTGGGGGATCCAGGGCTGCTCGGTGCCAGGACCGAAGCCGAACGGCGGCTCCTGGCCCGACCACGGGATCGGCACGCGGCAGCCGTCGCGACCGACCTTTCCGGTGCGGAACCAGGAGGGGTCCTGGCGGTGCTCCGGGGCGACGTCGACCTCCTCGAGGCCCAGCTCCTCGCCCTGGTAGAGGTAGGCCGAGCCGGGCAGGGCCAGCGAGACCAGGGTGGCCGCGCGCGCCCGCGCGAGGCCCTGGGCGCCGCCGCCGTAGCGGGTCACGTGCCGGTTGACGTCGTGGTTGCTGAGCACCCAGGTGGGAGCGCCGCCGACGGCCTCGACGGCGGTCAGCGTCGTCGTCACGACCTCGGCGAACGAGGCGGCCTCCCACGGGGAAAGCAGCCACGCGAAGTTGAAGGCCTGGTTGAGCTCGTCGGGGCGCACGTAGGCGGCGACGGCGTCCGGGGTGCGCGCCCAGGCCTCGGCCACGGCCATCCGGTGACCGGGGTACTCGGCGAGCACGGCGTTCCAGCGGCGGTAGACCTCGTGGACACCGGGCTGGTCCCACATCGGCTCGTCGGCCAGGTCGGGCGGGTCGATCATCGAGCCGTCCTCGTCCAGGCCGCCGGCCTCGGCGAGGTCGCGCCGCTCCTGCTCGGCCGGCGTGACGACCTGGTCGCGCAGCCCCTCGGCCTTGATCAGGCCGTGGGCGACGTCGACGCGGAAGCCGTCGACACCGCGGTCGAGCCAGAAGCGGAGCACCTCCTCGAACATGTCGCCGACCTCGGGGTTGGTCCAGTCGAGGTCGGGCTGCGTGGAGTCGAAGAGGTGCAGGTACCACTGGTCGCTGCCCTCGACGCGGGTCCAGGCGTGGCCGCCGAAGACCGACATCCAGTTGTTCGGCGGGCTCTCACCGCCGTCGCGACCGGTGCGGAACAGGTAGCGGGCGCGCTCGGGGCTGCCGGGCTCGGCGGCCAGTGCCTGCTGGAACCAGACGTGCTCGTTGCTGGTGTGGTTGGGCACCAGGTCGACGATCACCTTGAGGTCCAGCTCGCGGGCGCGCGCGACCAGCGCGTCGGCGTCGGCCAGCGTGCCGAAGCGGGGGTCGACGTCGCGGTAGTCGGCGACGTCGTAGCCGTGGTCGTGCTGCGGCGAGGTGTAGAACGGCGTGAGCCAGACCGCGTCGACGCCGAGGTCGCGCAGGTGCGGCAGGCGCGAGGTGATGCCGGGCAGGTCGCCCACGCCGTCACCGTCGGCGTCGGCGAAGCTGCGCACGTAGACCTGGTAGACGACGGCGTCGCGCCACCACTCGCGTCGGGTCGGCGCGGTCATTGGATCGTTCAAATCGGCCATGGCGACAAGCGTAGGTCGCGAGCGGGTGTCACGTGAAGTCCGCGGCGTCGACCGAGATCCACACATGCTCGGCCGCGGCCACCAGCGCTCCGGAGGGGCTGTAGAGGCTGGCGCCGGTGAAGGTCTTGCGGCCCTCGCGCCCGCGCAGCTCACCCACCACCACGTGCTCCTCGCCGACGACGGCGGGGTGGTGCACCCGCGCGGTCATGGTGCCCAGCACCATCAGGCGCTCGCCGATGTCGGCGGCCCACGCGCCCGGGCAGTCGACGGCGGCCCAGGTGACGGCGGTGCCGACATCCTGGGCGTTCGCCCCGGGTGCCAGCGAGGGGTCCGGGGTCCAGGTGGCGGCCGAGCGGTCGCCCGTCAGCGGACCGGTGAACAGGCGCAGCCCGTCGCCCGGCTCGCGGCCGGTGCCGCACACCACGCAGGTCGGGAAGGGGTGGCGGGCCAGGCCGGGGTAGCGGGCCTCGGCCTCCCGGGCCTCCTCGACGTCGACCGGCGCCACCGGCGTCGGCTCCTCGCCGGGTCGTGCCGTCGCGACGACGGCGCCGTCGTGGCGGGCGGTGAGCTCCTCGCCGTCACGTGCCAGGTCGAACGGGGTGTCGAGGGGCGGTGGCATCCGCAGTGCCACGCGGACGGCGGTTTCGCGCCCCAGCTCGGCGAGCAGGGCGGCGGCGACGGCGCCCGCCGTCCAGCCGCCGTTGCCCGAACGGGGCGGGCCGCAGAACCGGGCAGGCACGGTGAGCGTCATCGGCGGTGGGGTGCTCACCGGATCTCCTCCCAGCGGTCCAGCGCCTCGCGACGCTCGGCCTTGTGGTCGACGACGGGCTCGGGGTAGCCCACGAGGTCGCGGTCGTCGCTGCTGGGCTCGTGAGGGTCGGCGACGTCGGCGAGCTCGGGCACCCAGCGGCGCACGTACTCACCCTGGGGGTCGAACTTGCGGCCCTGGCTGGTGGGGTTGAAGACCCGGAAGTAGGGCGCGGCGTCGGTGCCGCAGCCGGCGGTCCACTGCCAGCCGTGCTGGTTGGAGGCCAGGTCGCCGTCGCAGAGCCAGTGCATGAAGTGGCGGGCGCCCACCTGCCACTCCAGGTGCAGGTCCTTGACCAGGAAGCTGGCCACGATCATCCGCACGCGGTTGTGCATCCAGCCGGTGGCGCGCAGCTGGCGCATGCCGGCGTCCACGATCGGGAAGCCGGTGCGGCCCTCCTGCCACTCGCGCAGGTGGCTGCCCCTGCTCCGGGGGTCCTCGTACCGCATCCGTGCGAACTCGGGCTTGAGGTACTCGCGGGCGGTGTGGGGCTGGGCGTGCAGCACGTCGGCGTAGAACTCGCGCCAGGCGATCTCCTTGCGGAAGGTGGCGGCGCCCTCGGAGCGCAGCGGCTGCAGGTCGGCGAGCATGGTGCGGGGGTGGATCTCGCCCCACTTCAGGTGCGCCGACATGCGCGAGGTGGCGTCGAGGGCCGGCTTGTCGCGGGCGTCGTCGTAGCCCGCGACGTCCTCCAGGAAGGACTTCCAGCGACGACGGGCCGCGGCCTCGCCGGCCGGCGGCAGCTCGAGCCCGTCCGGCAGCGAGGGGTCGGGGATGTCGGTGGTGTCGGGCAGGGTGTCGATCCAGTCGGGGGAGCGCGGGGCCGGGGCCGGGTCGGCCCAGCCGTGCTCGGCCCAGGCGCGCGAGAAGGGGGTGTAGACCTTGAAGGGAGTGCCGCTGCCGGAGGTCACGGTGCCGGGTGCCACCGCGTACGGCGAGCCGGTGCGCACCAGCTCGATGCCGGCCTCGGCCAGGGCCGCTGCCACGGCTTCGTCGCGCTCGCCGCCGTGGGGGCCGTAGTCGGCCGCCACGTGCACCCGTTCCGCGCCCACGTGCTTGGCCGCGAGCACCACGCGGCGCGCCGGGTCGCCGCGCACCACCTGCAGCGGGATCCGGTCGGCCAGGTCGCGCAGCGAGGCGCCCAGGTACGCCCGGCGCGAGGGGCCGGCCGGGCCCCACAGCGCCGGGTCGAGCACGAACAGGGGCAGCACGGCGCCCTCGCTGCACGCCTCGAGCAGCGCGGGGTTGTCGCGCAGTCGCAGGTCGCGCCGGAACCACATCACGCTCGTCGATCGCTCAGCCACGCCCTCCAGGTTGCCAGCCGGTGCCGCACTCACGCCGGATGGGTAAGAATGGTTCTCGTGAGCGACCTCATCGACACCACCGAGATGTACCTGCGCACGATCTACGAGCTCGTGGAGGAGGGGATCGTCCCCCTGCGGGCGCGCATCGCCGAGCGGCTGCACCAGAGCGGCCCCACGGTCTCGCAGACGGTGGCGCGCATGGAGCGCGACGGCCTGGTCACCGTCGAGGGCGACCGGCACCTCGAGCTCACCGAGGAGGGTCGCCGCCTGGCCACCCGGGTGATGCGCAAGCACCGGCTCGCCGAGCGGCTGCTCACCGACGTGATCGGCCTGGACTGGGAGCTGGTCCACGAGGAGGCGTGCCGCTGGGAGCACGTGATCTCCGAGAACGTGGAGCGCCGGCTCCTGGAGCTGCTCGACAGCCCCACCGAGTCGCCGTACGGCAACCCGATCCCCGGCCTGGACGAGCTGGGACAGAGCGCCGTGGGCGAGCAGTTCATGGACGGCGTCGAGTCGCTCTCCAAGGCCGCGAGCGCCGACGAGGGCCGGGTGCTGGTGCGTCGCATCTCCGAGGAGATGCAGAAGGACGAGCACCTGATGAGCGCCATGCGCCGCGTGGGGGCGATGCCGGACAAGACGATCACGATCGTGGCCACCGAGGAGGGCGTGCTCGTGGGCTCGGGCGGCGAGACCGCCGAGATCGTCCCGGAGGCCGCCGACCACATCTTCGTCACCCGCATGTGAGTGATGTGAGACTGGCGGCGTGCCGCCCGCTCTGCTGCTGATCCCACTGATCCCCGCCCTGATCGGGGGGATCTTCCTGACCGTCGCGGCGGGGATGCGTCGTCACGTGCAGGGGTGGGTGAGCACGCAGGGGCTCGTCGTCGAGCACACCGGACTGATGATGCCGGTGTTCGTCTTCCGCGACCACCGGGGCGCCGAGCACCGGGTGCGCATGGTGCGCGGCTCCGACAGCTTCCCGCCGTCGGTCGGCACGGTGGTGCCGGTGCGCTACGACCCGCAGGCGCCGGGTCGGGCGCGCATCGACACCGCCGGCTACTCCGGAGTCGTCTACGTGTGGGTCGGTTGGGTGCTGGTGAGCATCGCGGTCGCCGCCGAGGTGGTGCTGGCCGCCGCCTACGTCGCGACCCGCTGAGCGGCGTCCTGCGCGAGCACGGGCAGCACCGTCGAGCACCCTGCGTCGAGCGTCAGCGTCGCGAGCTCGTCGCCGCGGGTCGCTCCCCGGTTGACGAT
Organism: Nocardioides nanhaiensis; assembly: GCF_039542785.1. NCBI lineage: Bacteria > Bacillati > Actinomycetota > Actinomycetes > Propionibacteriales > Nocardioidaceae > Nocardioides > Nocardioides nanhaiensis. Next base: position 449,451 of record NZ_BAABIM010000002.1, on the reverse strand, counting down.
CACCACCGGCGTGCCGGCCTTCGCCGCGCGACGCACGAACCGCAGCCCGCTCATCACCGTCAGGCTCGAGCCGGCGACCACCAGGGCACCGCCGTCGGGACCCAGGACGTCGACGGCGGCGTAGCAGCGCGCGACCCGCTCGGCGGGCACGTTCTCACCGAAGAACACGACGTCGGGCTTGAGCACGCCGCCGCACACCTCGCAGCCCGGCACGTCGAAGTCGCGGGTGTCCTCGAGGTCGACGTCGCCGTCGGGCCGCGCCTCGGCGCCGGCGTGGCGGCTGAGCCAGTCGGGGTTGGCTGCTGCCAGCCGCTCCTGCAGGCGCGTGCGGGGGGAGGTGACCCGGCAGTCCAGGCACACCACCTCGGCAATGCGGCCGTGCAGCGCGACCACCCGGCGTGAGCCCGCCGCCTCGTGCAGCCCGTCGACGTTCTGGGTGATCAGCAGCCGCGGGTCCAGGGCCGCCACCGCGCGGTGCCCGGCGTTCGGCTCGGCGCCGCGCATCCGCGCCCAGCCCACGTGGCTGCGTGCCCAGTAGCGCTGCTGGGCCGCCTCGCCGCCCACGAACTCCTGGAAGGTCATCGGCTGGCGGCTCGGCGACCCCGGTCCGCGGTAGTCGGGGATCCCGGAGTCGGTGGAGAGCCCGGCGCCGGTGAGCACCACGAGCTCGCGGTCGTGCAGCAGGTCGCGGACGTCGTCGAGGGTGCCCGCGTGCGGTCGCGGGCCGCTGCCCGCGGTCGCGGTGCCGGGCGGGGTCGTGCGCGGACGGATCGTCATCGGCGCCGGCCCGCTGTCAGCGGCCGTAGCGCACCGCCGCCCGGGCGCGCGCCTTCTCGGCCTCGACCTCGCGGTCCTTGGGCGGGGCGGTGGTGACCAGGTCGTCGAGCAGGTGCCGGGTCACGTGGGCGATCTCGGCGACGGCGCGGTCGAAGGCCGCCTGGTTGGCCTGCGAGGGCTTCGCGGACCCGCTCACCTTGCGCACGTACTGCAGCGCGGCCGCCGTCACCTCGTCCTCGGTGGCCGGTGGCGCGAAGTTGTGGAGCTGGCGGATGTTGCGGCACATGGCCCCAGGTTACGTCGGAGCCCGGGCGGGTCACACGGCGAAGAACGAGCCCCCCGACGGCGTGGAGAGCACCACCCGGCCGTCGGGCAGGGGCACCAGGCGGACGGCGTCGACGTCGGTGCCGTACTCGGCCACCACCATCTGGTTGGTCATCGAGCCGTCCTCGACGCGCAGCGCCGAGACCCAGCCGGTGCGACCGCGCGAGCCGCGGGCGACCACCGTGAGCGCCACCCGCTGCTCGGGCAGCCAGGTGAACTGGCGGGGGTCGGCGCCGGCGAGCGCCTGCGTGCCCGGCGCGTAGCCGACGACGTCGAGCCGCCGCGGGCTGGTCAGGTCGCGCACCTTGAAGAGCGCGGCCTGGGCGCCCCACGCGCCGCGGGGGCCGACCGGGCCCTGGCCGATGCCGATCAGCCGGCGGCTGCCCAGCGGGTGCAGGTACTCCGAGAACCCGGGGATCTTCAGCTCGCCGAGCAGCGTCGGGGCCTCGGCGTCGGTGAGGTCGACGGTGTAGAGCGGGTCGATCTGCCGGAAGGTGACGACGATCGCCAGCCCCTCGAACCAGCGCACAGACTCGATCTGCTCGTTCACCCCCAGGCGGTCGAGGCGCCCGACCTCGACCAGCTCGTCGCCCTCGCGGCGCAGGGTCAGCACCGAGTTGAAGTTCCCCGTGCGCGAGCTCGCGCCCACGGCGAGGCGCAGCACGCCGTCCTGCTCGTCCAGTGCCCACCGGTCGGCCACCAGGCCGTCGACCTCGCCTGACCCCACGTAGTCGGCGCCGGTGCCCGCGAGCGCGAAGTCGAACAGCTGGGTGCGGCCGGCGGCCTCGGGCGGCGACGTGGGGGCCGCGCAGTCGCCCCAGCACTCGCCCCACCAGCCCCACTCGGGGGTCGCCGCGGCGAGGTACAGGTGCTCGGCCGAGGCGTAGGCGATGGTGGTGGCCGCGGCCAGCGAGGTGACGTCGACCTCGGCCAGCGAGGCCAGCGAGTCGGCCGCGGCGGCGTCGAAGCCGAGCACGCTCACGGTGTCGAGGCCCAGCTCGGAGCGAGGGATCGCGACCTCGCCGCAGTCGGCCAGCCGTCGCGGCTCTCCGCCGTCCAGGCTGGCGGTCGGCAGCCAGTCGTCGATCGTCGTCCCACGCACGAGCGCCTCGTTCTGCTCGGCGGCCTCGGTGAAGCTGCGCGAGCTGCCACGGGAGTCCGGGGCCGAGAACGGCAGGTCCGGCAGACCCGCCGCGGTCACCAGCCGCACCGCGTCGCCGTGCAGCCGGGCGGTCACCAGGCCGGAGTCGACGTCGAGCACGTGCTGGACGGCGGGAGCGGCGGGGTCGGCGCCGTCGATGGTGAGCACCAGCGTGCGCTCCTGGACACCCTCCTCCACCCGGCCGAGCGCGACGACCGTGTCACCGGCCAGCAGGATCTCGACGCCGGTCAGGTCCTCGACGCCGGGTGCCTCGCCGAGGTCGAGCTCGGCCAGCTGCTCCACCTGCTCGCCGCTCACGTCGGAGGCGGTGAGCACGTCGCCGTCCACGCGCCACAGCGTGGTGCCGTCGGTCTTGACGACGTCGGGCTCGTCGACGCCGGCCTCCTGCACGTTGGTGCCGGTCTCGCTGCTGGTGGCGCTCTGGGTGACGGGAGCGGCGCCGTACGCGCGGCTCAGGCTCATGGCGTCGGCGGACTCCTCCACCGGCACTGCGGTGCGCAGGTCGTCGAACCCGCCGCCCTGCTCCCAGCCGTAGGGCCCGACCATCTCGGCGCCGCGGTCGCGGTAGTGCTGCAGCAGCGCCTCGCAGGAGCCGGCCGCCACCAGGCGCCCGGAGAAGACCGCGGGCTCGGCGCCCGAGCCCGAGCCCGAGCCCGAGCCGGACCCGGCCGCGGGCGGCTCGTCACCCGGGCTGGTGGGGCCCTGCGCCACCTGCACCCCCACGAGGAACGCCCCGCCCAGCGCGGCGAGCGCGCCCACGGAGCCCAGGGGGCGCAGCCAGCGGGGAGCCGGGCGGCGCGCCGGGACCCGGGAGGCGGGCGCGACGGCGCGGCCGGCGCGCAGGATGCGGTCCACGGGTGCGGGGCCGACGGGCAGGTCGTCCCAGAGGTCCTCGAGGTCAGTCACGGTGGTCTCCTTCGTCCTCGCCGGACGGGCTCCCGGGGGAGCGGGTCAGCGACCCGGTGAGGTGGCGGTCGGTCGAGAGCTGGGCCAGCGCCCGGGAGAGGCGGCTCTTCACGGTGCCGGCGGGCACGCCCAGGGCGAGCGCGGTCTGCGCCTCGGTGAGCTGCGCGAAGTAGCGCAGCACGACGACGTCGCGGTGCGCCCGGGTGAGGCCGGCGAGGGCGCGGTGCACGGCGTCGGCGGTGTCGACGGCGGCCGTGCCGTCGGGCACCGCCGCCTCGGGCAGCCGGTCGGTGCTGCGCTCGCGGCGCCACGGACGGCGGTGGCTGTCGCGCAGGGCGTTGACGAGCATGCGGTAGACGTAGGCGTCACGGTTGTCGGCGGCACGCACCCGCGGCCAGGCCGCGTAGGCCTTGACCAGGGTGGTCTGCGCGAGGTCCTCGGCGTCGGCCAGCGTGCAGCCCAGGAACACCGCGGAGCGCACGAGCGTGCCCCAGGCACCGTCGGCGTAGGCCGCGAACTCCGCCTCGTGCTCCACACCGCCCCCTCACCGTGCCGTCATCGTGGCGCCGCGGGTGCGACGCCGTCAGCCGTACGACGCAACCGCTCGGCGGCGGGTTCCCTGCGATCTGGCCGGTCTGGGAGCATGGCGCCCATGGCTGCCAGCGACGCGTCGGACCGCCCCTACGACCTGGTGCTCGTCGGTGCCACCGGCTTCACCGGGGGGCTGACGGCCGACTACCTGGCCGAGCACGGCCCGGCCGGCCTGCGCTGGGCGCTGGTGGGTCGCAACCAGGGCAAGCTGGAGAAGGTCCGCGCCCGCCTGGCCGAGGCGCACCCGGGCAGGAGCGACCTGGCCGAGCTGCCGCTGCTCGTGGCCGACGCCACCGACCGGGAGGCGCTGCTCGGCGTCGCGCGGCAGGCGCGCGTCGTCGTCACCACAGTCGGGCCCTACCTCCACCACGGCGAGCCGCTCGTGGCGGCCTGTGCCGAGGCCGGCACCGACTACGTCGACCTGACCGGCGAGCCCGAGTTCGTGGACCGGATGTACACCGCGCACCACGCCACCGCCGCGGCCAGCGGGGCCCGGATCGTGCACGCCTGCGGCTTCGACTCCATCCCGCACGACCTCGGCGCCATGTTCACCGTGCAGCAGCTCGGCGCGACCGGGCCGATCACGGTCCGCGGTGTCGTCCGCGGCGGCGGCATGGTCTCCGGCGGCACCTTCCACTCCGCGATGGCCGCGATGTCGCGTCCGCGCCAGATGCGCCAGGCCTCCTCGGAACGGCGCAAGGCCGAGGGTCGCGCCACCGACGGCCGCTCGTCGCGGGCCGTGGCGGGCAAGCCGCACCGCGACAGCCGCCTGGGCTACTGGCTGCTTCCGCTGCCCACCCTCGACCCGTTCGTGGTGGCCCGCAGCGGCCGCGCGCTCTCGTTCTACGGCCCCGAGTTCCGCTACTCCCACTTCGCCGGCGTCAAGACGCTGCCCTACGCCGCCGGTGGCGCGATGGGCGTCGGCGCCCTCACCCTCGCCGCGCAGGTCGGCCCGCTGCGCAAGCTGCTGCTCGACCGGATGCCGCAGGGCCAGGGCCCCGACGCCGCCAAGCGTGAGAAGAGCTGGTTCACCGTCGACTTCGTGGGCGAGGGCCAGGTCAACGGCACCGCCACGACGGTGCACACCCGCGTCTCCGGTGGCGACCCCGGCTACGGCGAGACCGCGAAGATGCTGGCGGAGTCGGCGCTGTGCCTGGCTTTCGACGACAACCCCCACACCGCCGGCCAGGTGACCACCGCCCAGGCGATGGGCGACAACCTGCTCGGCCGGCTGCGGGCCGCGGGCATCGCCTTCGACGTCGTCACGGACTGACGGCAGATCCCGACAGAGCCGCGAGCCGTGGTCGAGCGCCGCCTGCTGCTGCACGCCGGCATGCCCAAGACGGGCACCTCGGCGCTGCAGGCCGCCTTCGCGCGGAACGAGCGGCTCCTCGAGGCGGCGGGCGTGCACCATCCCGAGGGCGGTGCGCACCGTCGTGCGCTGCGCGGCAAGGTGACGGCGGGCAACGCCGGGCCGCTGACCCCCTGGTTGCGTGGCGGCGACGAACCCAGTCGCGACGAGGTCGCCACCTGGCTCGACGACCTGCTGGGTCAGACGCCAGCGGGGGCGGACCGGGTCCTGATCTCGTCGGAAACCTGTTTCTACGCCGTTGTAGAACGGGCGACCGCGCTGCGCGAGCTGCTGGCCGAGCGAGGATGCGGCCTGGAGGCGCTGGTGCTGGTGCGCGACGCCGTGCCGTGGACGGTCTCGACCTACGGCCAGCACGTGCAACGCCTCGGTCACGCCGGATCACTGGCGCAGTGGGTTGAGCAGTTCCGGCACGTGTACGCCGACTGGCGGACCCGCCTCACTACCCTCCGCGAGGTCCTCGGCCCCGAGTCGCTCACCGTGCTGCACTACGACTCCCACCGCGCCGACCTCGTCGGCCACGTCTTCGCCGAGGTGCTTGGGGTGCCGACCGCGACACCGCCGCGCCAGGACGCCCCGGTCAACCGGACCCTCGGAGCGCGGGAGGTCGCCTGGATGCGCGAGGTCAACGCCTCGATCGACGACGTCGACCGCGCCCGCGGGGTGGGCAACGTGCTGCTCAAGGGCGAGCCGCTGGTCGGCGACGTGCCGCTGCGCGCCGGTCGCGCCGAGGCCGCGCGCATCGCCGAGCTCGCAGAGCCCCACGTCGCCTGGGTCAACGACACTTTCTTCCACGGTGGGCCGGTGCTGGGCACGGGGCTCGACGCCGCGGCCGACGCCGACGTCGACACTGCTGCGTCGGTGACGCTCGGCGACGACGAGCGGGCCGCGCTCGGGCTCGCCGTCCACCTCGCCGAGCGCCTGCCCCGCGGCTCCGGCGTCGACGCCGAGGTGGCCGAGCTCCGCGGGCGCCTGCAGGAGGAGAGGCGACGGCGACGCGCCGCCGAGCGACGGCTGCGTCGGGTCGAGGTCGAGGATCCCGACACGTCGACGCCGGACGAGCCGTCGCCCGGCAGGTGGCGAGCGGCGCTGCGTCGTCGGCGCTGAGCCCAGCCTGCCCACCTCGTTTGCGGGTGGGCAGGGTGGGCAGGGTGCTGCTGGCCGCCATCCACGGCCGCCCCGTCGCCCAGGAGGAGCCGTGCCCGGTCGAGCTCGAGCAGCACGGCGGTTCCTGCCGGCGGCGCTGGCCCTGCTCGCTGTGTCCGTGGCGGGCTGCGGCGGCGATCCCGAGGAGGAGTTCCTGGGGTCGTTCCGTGACGACGCGGCCGCGCTCGCCTTCGTGGTCGACGGCACCGTGCCCGCCGGCGTGGAGGAACCCGAGACGCTGCCCTCGGATCGTCCCGGGCGGATCGGCTGGATCCTGACCCGACCCGACGACGGGCAGGGGATCTCGGCGTCCGACCTCGAGCTGGGCCTCACGCAGGCCCTGCGGGACGACCCCGCGCTCGCCGACGACCTGCTCGACGGCGTCTCGGCCGCCGAGGCGCCGCTGTCGGAGTCGGGGGCGGAGCGGGTCCTGGTGGAGCTGACGGTCCTTGCCCCGCGGGTGCTCGCCGCCGTGCGCAGCCAGACACCGGAGGCGGCGGACCTCGACGTCGAGGAGGTGCTGGACGTGCTGGGCAAGGCGGGTGCCACCACCGGGGCGGACGCCTTCGGCTTCCTCCAGCGGTTCGACGACCTGGTGGCGCAGGGGCTCAGCAGCGACCTCCGCCCTGCCAGCGACCTGTCCGCGTCCCGCTGGCGCGATGCCGTCGCAGCTGCCGACCAGACGTGGATTCGACCGGCCGCCCGGGTGCGCGGCGCGCTCGTGCGCGACCTGTGCGCCGGCGACCCCGACGTCGACACCTGCCGTGCGCCGCTCGACGAGCTGGCGGAGGACCTCGACCGGCAGGTCGCCCAGGTCCTCTACGACACCAGCCCACCGGCGCTGCTGCCGGCGCTGCTGCCGGCGCCGCTGCTCGCAGACGGGAGCCGCGAGCCCCTGAACGACCTGAACCGTGACGCGTGGAGGGTCGTGGTGGAGCAGGCGGGCGTCGACGTGCCCGCGGCGGTGCGGGAGGCCGCCCTCGGCCAGGGGTGAGCCGTCGGTAGGAATCGTCAGGGCTGGTGCACCGCGGGTCGGTGCCCTCGTTTGGCCTCCTGGATGCGCTCGTACACGTGGGTGCGCAGCTCGGCGAACCTGGGCTCCGACCTGGTGGTCAGCTGGTCGCGCTCGTCGGGCAGGTCGATGACGACGTCCTCGAGGACGACGGTGGGTGAGCTGGACAGGATGACCACGCGCTGGCCGAGGTAGACCGACTCGTCGATGTCGTGGGTCACGAAGAGGACGGTGACGCCGAGGCGGTGCCAGAGCGAGCGCACCAGGTCCTCGAGATCGGCGCGAGTCTGGGCGTCGACGGCGGCGAAGGGCTCGTCCATCAGCAGCACGTGCGGCTCGTAGGCGACGGCGCGCGCGATCGCGACACGCTGCTGCATACCTCCGGAGAGCTGCCAGGGATACTGCCTTCCGGCGTGCCCGAGACCGACGGCCTCGAGAGCCTCGGTGACGAGCTCGCGGCGGCGCGACGCCGAGACACCCAACTTGTCCTTGAGCGGCAGCTCGACGTTCTGGCGGACGGTCAGCCAGGGGAACAGGCTGCGGCCGTACTCCTGGAAGACCACCGCCATCCCCTCAGGTGGGCCGGCCACGCGCCGCCCCTCGAGCACGACCTCGCCGACGCTGGGCTCCATCAGCCCGGCGATGCAGCGCAGCAATGTGGTCTTGCCGCAGCCCGACGGGCCGACGATGCAGACCAGCTCGCCTGGTCGTACCGAGAAGGTCAGGTCGCGCACCGCCTCGACGGCGGCGCCGCTGCCCGTGTAGGTCTTGCCCATCCCCACGACGTCGAGGGCGTACGTGCCGCCGGACTCGGCGCGGCCGGGCTCGAGGGTGGTGTGTGCGGTCATGGTCACGCCTTTCGCTGGGCCGCGCGCAGGCCGTGGTACCAGGCCAGGACGCGACGTTCGACGAGCTTGAAGAGGAGGGAGAGGGCGACGCCGATCAGTCCGAGGAGGATGACGCCGCTCCACATCTGGGGGATCGCGAAGCTGCGCTGGAACTGCACGATGGTGAATCCCAGGCCGTTGGTAGCGGCGAACATCTCGCTGATCACCATCAGGATCACCCCGATCGCCAGGGCCTGGCGCGCCCCGGCCATGATCTGCGGGCTGGCCGCGCGCAGCAGCAGGGTGCGTACGAGGCGCCAGCGCCCGAGGCGGTAGCTGCGCGCCGTCTCCCGGAGCACCGGGTCGACCCCGCGCACACCCTCGACGGTGTTGAGGAGCACCGGCCACACGCACCCGGAGGCGATGACGGCGACCTTCATGCCGTCCCCGATCCCCGCGAACAGCATGATCACCGGGACGAGGACCGGCGGCGGGATGGCCCGCAGCAGCTCCATCGGCGGTTCCAGGACGGCGCGGAGAGTGCGCGAGGAGCCGATGAGCAGGCCCGCCGCGATGCCGAGGACGAGCGCGATGGCCAGTCCGGCGAGCAGCCGCAGGATGCTGGGCAGCACGTCGGCGAGCAGGCGCTCCCGGGTCCAGGTCTCGCCGAACGCCGTGACGATCTCGCGCAGGGGCGGCCAGTAGAAGCTGGTCGAGTCGGCGGTGGTGAGCCACCACGCGGCCACCAGCGCGACCGGGAGCGTCAGCGCCAGCAGGACGCGACGGACTCCCGCGCCGAGCAACCCGCCGTGTCCACGTGGGCCGGCCGGCACCGCGGTGGGTGCTCGGTCGGGTGCCGGCCCCGGCGTCGTCACGGCCCGCACTCCTGCGCCATCGCTGTCGGGACGGCTCACCTCGCTGCTGGTGCCGGCGCTCACGACGTCGCTCCTCGGACCGAGGGGTGCCAGTGGAGGGCGCGCCGCTCCACCGTGCGCGCGAGCAGGTTGACCGCCACGCCGATCAGGCCGGTGACGAGCACCAGCGCGTACATGGTCTCCACGGCACCGGCCGACTGCGCAAGCGCGATGATCCGGCCGAGCCCGGGTGAGCCGATGATCAGCTCGCCCGTGATCTCGAGGATCAGCGCCACCGCCGCCGCCAGCCGGAAGCCGGTCACCGCGTACGGCATGACCGTGGGCCACACGACCGTGCGGATCCGGCGCCAGGTGCTGAGGCGGTAGGAGCGGGCGGTCTCGGCGGCGACGGGGTCGATGTCCTGCACGCCGTAGACGACCTGGACCAGCACCTGCCAGAAGCTGGCGTACACGACGAGCAGGAGCGTCGAGGTCATGCTGCTGCCGAACAGCAGCACCACCACGGGGATGAGCGCGACCGACGGGATGGGGCGGAGGAACTCCACCGTGGTGGCGGTGGCCTCCCGCAGGAAGGTCGAGCTGCCGAGCACCACCCCGGCGACCACGCCACCGACCATCGCGATCGACAGGCCGAGCGCCCAACCGCGCACCGTGGCGAGGAACGCCTCCCAGAAGGCGGCCTCCCCGGCCTGTGCCGCCAGGGCCTGGACCATCTCGCTGAACGGGGGCAGGTAGGCCGCATCGACGACGCCGACCCGCGGCACCAGCTCGAGCACGAGCACGAACCCGGTTAGCCCGAGGCCGCCCAGGACGATCCCGGGCACGGGATGCCGCGCCGGCCGCGTAGGCACGGGCGCGGACGTCGACTCCGGTTGCGCGCTCGGGGTCACCTCCATGCTGCCGACGGGAGCGGGCATCACGGCATCATCGCCTCGACCTCGAAGGCCTCGTCGATGATGCCGTACTCGAGCATCAGGTCAGCGGTGCGCTGCAGCTCCTCGCCGTCCAGCTCGGCCTCCCAGCTGGGCAGCTCGACGGACTCCACGACCTCGGCCGGGACCTCGGTGTAGGTGGGTACCAGCTCGACCAGCCGCTCGCGGTCGCCGTCGAGCTGCTCGGCGGCGTCGGCCAGCGCGGTGCGGATCTCCTCGACGGCGTCCGCGTTCTCCTCGGCGAACTCCCGGGTGGTGATCCAGCCGGCGACGGGCATGCCCTCCACAGAGCCGGCGAATAGGTCAGCGATCTTGCGCAACCCCGCTGCGGTCGCGCTGGCCTGGAAGGGCTCGACCTGCCAGATGGCGTCGACGTCGCCGCGGTCGAGCGCCGCCTGCATGTCGGGGTAGGGCATCTCCACGAGCGAGACGGCGTCGGCGTCCAGGCCAGCGTCCTCGAGCTGCGACTTGATGGCGACGGTGCCGATGTTCTGCAGGTTGTTGACCGCGAAGGTCGCTCCCTCGAGGTCGGCGACCTCCTGGATCGGCGAGTCGGCCGCCACGAAGATGCCGTGGTCGGTGGCGCCCACGTCGTTCCCGGCCACGAACACCAGGGGAAGGCCCTGCTGGGCGCCCAGGATCGCCGAGGTGTAGTTGGCGTAGGTGATGTCGTAGTCCCCTGCCATCAGGCCGGGGATCGCCTGGGCGCCGCCCGCGGTGGCGACCAGCTCGACGTCGAGACCGGCGTCGTCGAAGATCCCGGCCTCGTCGGCCTCCACGGCGGTGGCGGTGTGCACGAGCGGGAAGTAGCCGACCTGGATCGCCTCGGCGGAGCCGCCGTCGGCGTCGCCGTCGCCACCGCAGGCGGAGAGGGCGAGGGTGAGGGCGAGTGCCGAGGTGGCCAGGGCGCCGGAGCGGCGGAGGTGGAGCGTCATGCGGGGTGTCCTTTCTCGGACCGGCGTGCGCCGGTCGGGGCATCTGGGTTCATGGAGGTCGTGGTGGTCAGTCAGGTGCTGAGGTCCCAACCCGACCGGTCTCGCCCGCGAAGGCGTGGGCGAGCATCCAGGACGGCGTGGGAGAGATGCGGGCGTGCGCCACGAGCGGTCCGGGCGTGCCCGAGTCCAGCCAGTCGGCGATCGCGCCGAGGTCCTCGAGGCTCTTCACCGTGACGGCGGCCGCGCCGAGGCCACGGGCGATGGCGGCGATGTCGGTCGGGGGGAAGGTGACGGTCCCCAGGTCCACACCGGCGGCGCCCCCGGGCGCCGTGCCGGCGAAGTGGTGCACCTCCGCGCCGTAGGCCTGGTCGTCGTAGACCACGACGAGCAGGCGCAACCGCAGCCGGACCGCGGTCTCGAGCTCCGCCAGGCCCATGTGGAAGCCGCCGTCGCCCACGCCGCAGACGACGACGCGGTGTGGTTGCGCCACAGCCGATCCGACCCCCGCGGCCAGGCCGAGACCAACACACTGGAAGGCGAGCGGCAGGCAGTAGCCGGCGGGGTCGGGGACCGAGAGGAACATGGCCGGCCAGCCGGAGAAGTTGCCGACGTCGGTGACCACGGCGCGCTCGGCGGGCAGCAGGTCGTCGAGCGCGAAGGTGAGCGTGCGCGGATCGACGGTGGTCTCGGTGCTGTTGTCCTCGTACGGGACGTCACGCCAGCGACCCTCGGCCTTCAGCCGGTGCGCCACGTCCTCGGCGCGGTACCCCTGGTGCTCGACGTCGCCGATCTCGTGGAGGACCGCGCGGGCCGTCCGGTCGACGTCGCCGACGATGCCGACGTCGACGGGGTGGTGGAGACCGATCGCGTGCTCGACGTCGTCGACGTGCACCGTGGTGGTCCTCGAGAGCAGTGCTCCATCCAGGGAGGTCCACCGGTTCAAGCTGGCACCCCACACGACGAGCAGGTCCGAGTCCCGGACCAGCTCCTGGCTCAGGGGAGTGCCGAAACCACCCATGCACCCCACGTGCCAGGCATCGTCCTCCACGAGGCCCCGGGCGACCGCGCTGGTGAGCAGCAGTGCACCCGTGCGCCGGGCGAGCTCGCGCAGGGCCGGGCCCGCCTCGCGGGCTCCTCGCCCGCACAGGAACACCGGGCGCTGGGCGTGACCCAGCCGGGTGGCGAGGTCGGTGACGGCGTCCGGTGTCGCGCACGGCCGGCTGCGCGTCGTGGCGCGGGTCCCTCGCGCGAGGGTCGGCGCGATGGCGGTCTGCACGTCGAGCGGCATGCTGAGCACCACTGTGCGGCGCTCGTCCCGCGCGCGGCGGTAGGCCCTGACGGCATCGGCGCCCGCGGTGGCCGTGGAGTCGAGCCGGACGAACTCGGCGCCCACCGCGCCCGCCAGCGCAGCCTGGTCGACGGCGAAGTTGGCCAGCGGCTGGCTCGCGGGCGTCTCGGCCGTGAGCACGAGCAGCGGCGTGTGGCTCTTGGCTGCCTCGGCGATCCCGGTGACGGCGTTGCTGTACCCGCAGCCCTGGTGCAGGGAGACCGCGGCCACCTCACCGGTGGTGCGGGCGTGGACGTCGGCCATCACGGTGGCACCGGTCTCGTGACGAGCAGCCACGTAGGAGGCGCCGTGGGCGCGCAACGCGTTGGTGACGACGAAGTTGCCGCTGCCGACGACGCCGAACACCTGGCGGATCCCCTCCGCGGCGAGGAGCCGGCCGACCTGCTGGGCGACGGTCTCGGTGCCCGCTCCCGCCGGGCCGGCCCCCACCGGGCTCACGCGGCCACCAACCGGACCGGCAGGGACGCCCAGGCGCGCATGGTGTTGTTGAGGTGGCGTCGTGGCTCACCGGCGAGCTCGATCCGCTCGACGCGTCGCGCCAGCACGCGCAGCAGGCTCTCGGCCTCGAGTCGCGCGACGTGCTGGCCGACGCACTGGTGGATGCCCATGCCGAAGCCGACGTGGCCCGAAGGATCGCGGCCGAGGTCGAAGCGGTGGGGGTCCTGCCAGCGGCGGGGGTCGCGGTTGGCGGACCCGAGGAACATCAGGATCTTGTCGCCCTCGGGGACCACGCCGCCGGCGACGGCGATGTCCCGGGTGGCGGTGCGGAAGAACGTCTGGACCGGGGACTCCCAGCGGATCGCCTCGTCGAAGGCGACGCGGGCGCGGTCGGGGTCCGCGCGGAGCACGGACCACTCGCCGGGGAAGCTCACGAAGCCGTTCAGGATTCCGGCGATCGCGTGCACCGTGGTGTCGACCCCTGCAGAGAGCAGCGATCTCACGATGGTCGGTGCCTGCGCATGCGTGATGTCGCCGCGGTCGGCCGCCGCCCAGATCTGCGCGCCGAATCCGTCAGGCGTGAGCACCTCTCGCTGGCACTGTGCGTCCACCCAGGCAGCGACCTCGCCGATGCGGGCCTTCCCCTTCTCGACCAGGTGGTTGTCGGGTCCGAAGGCGTTGAACAGGTGGTCTCCGTAGGGGAGGAGGTGCTCGCGACCTTCGTCCGGCAGCCCGACGGCGTCCGGGAAGACCCGCAGGGGGAAGGTCTCGGCGATGTCGCGCACGGCGTCGACCTCGGAGCGCTGCAACAGCTCCTCGACGAACGTCTCGGCCGCCGCGGCCCACTGCTCGCGCAACGATCGCAGGGCGCGGGGCGCCAGGATGGGCTCGAGGACGTGACGCGGAGCGTCGTGGTGGGGCGGGTCGGTCTCCAGCAGCAGGCTCGGCGGCCGCCACGGCTTCTCGCGTCGGAAGTTGCTCAGGCCGACGCCGGCCGAGGACTGGAAGCCCTGCCAGTCCACGAGAGCCGCGTGCACGTCCTCGTAGCGGCCCATGCCGAAGATGTCGTAGCGCTCGAGCCGGACCAGGGGCCCGCTCTCGCGCAGCTGCTCGTGGAAGGGAAGGGGATCGGCCAGCACCTCATCGCTGAACGGGTCGACATCCAGCGAGGGGACCGCCGTCGCGGGGGCGGGGGCGTGCAGGGTCATGGTGGCGCTCCTGTGATGGTCGTGCCGGTCGGGTCGAGTCGGGTCGTTCTGCAGCGGGAACCGGGAGGACGGGGAGTGGGTCAGAGATCGAGGACCAGCCGGTCGGAGACCGACCGGGAGACGCAGGGGAAGAAGGTCGCGCCGCTCCGGCGCTCGTCGTCGTCGAGCAGCGAGTCGCGGTGGTCCGGGTCGCCGGCGAGCACGGCGGTCTCACACGTGCCGCACACGCCCTGCCGGCAGGAGGCGAGCACGGTGACACCCGCTTCGCCGAGGGCGTCGAGCACGCTCACGGTCGGCGGCACCTCGAGCACGCGGCCGCTGCGTGCCAACTCGACCTCGTAGGGGGTGGTGCGCGCCGGCCGCGGCTGCTCCTTCGCGGAGAACCGCTCGGTGCGCAGGTGACCGGCGGGCAGGTCCGTGCACACCTCCTCGACAGCGCTCAACAGGGGCCCGGGTCCGCAGCAGTAGACCTTGGTGCCGGGCGGTCGTCCGGCGACGACGCCGGCGAGGTCGAGCAGGCCGTGGGTGTCCTGGGGGCGGACCAGCACGCGGTCCCCCCAGACGGCGAGACGGTCGAGGAACGCCATCGAGGCCCGGCGGCGCCCGCCGTAGAGCAGCGTCCACGGCGTGTCGAGCCTCGAGGCCTGCTCGAGCATCGGCAGCAGCGGCGTGATCCCGATGCCGCCGGCCACGAAGAGGTAGTGCTCGGCCGGTACCAGCCGGAAGTTGTTGCGGGGGCCACCGACCTGGACGTGGTCGCCGACGCCCAACCGGTCGTGCACGAAGGCCGACCCGCCAGACCCCGCGGGCTCGCGCAGGACGGCGATCTCGAAGGCGAACGGGTCCCAGCGGTCGCCGCACAGGGAGTACTGGCGGGTCAGCCCGTGGGGCAGACCGAGGTCGATGTGTGCTCCCGGGGTCCAGTCCGGCACCCGCTGACCGGCAGGGTCCACCAGCCGGAGCCGGCACACACCCTCGGCCACGAGGGTCTTCTCCGCGACGGCGAGCGTGACCTGGCCGCCCTGGGTCGGTGCCGTGTGGCGACGGTCGGTGAGAGCGGTGCTGGACATGCCCCGAAGGATGTGGGGCAGGTGACCCCGATCACGAGCGCAATCCCATTGAACGGGTCGAGCGATGTGGGCGGCGTCACCTCACGCCGGCCGGCTCAGCTGCTCACGACGGGTCCGCGCAGCGCTCTCTCCAACCCCCGGGCGGCCGCGCGCAGGGCTCCGAGGTGCGGGGTGACGTGATCGCCCTCGCTCGGGACGACGATCGCCAACCCGGCGATCACCCGCCCGCCCGGGTCGCGCACCGGGACGGCGACGCCGGTGGCCGCCGGGTCGATGAAGCCGGGGCACACCGCGTAGCCCTGTCGGCGTACGTCGGCCAGCATCCGGCGGAGCTCGTCGGGAGTCCGGACCGTGCGCTCGGTGTAGGTGCGCAGCGGGGCGGCCAGCACCTGCTCCTGCAGGGCGCGCGATGCGTGCGCGAGGAGCACGATGCCGCTCGAGGAGGCGTGAAGCGGCAGGCGTCCGGCGATCTTGGTGATGTTGATGACCGCGTTGCGCGCCGAGAGCCGCTCGAGGAAGAGCACCTCACGCTGGTCGAGCACGCCGAGCTGGGTGTGGTGGCCGACGATCGCCAGCAGGTCCTCCATGAACGGCATCGCCACCTCGCGCAGCGCCAGGGTGGGGGAGGCGCGTGAGGCCAGCTCCCACATGCGGATGCCCACGCGCACCCGCCCTTGGTCGTCACGGCGCAGCAGCCCGTGCGAGGCCATCTGGTCGACCAGGCGCGACGTCGTCGACGTGGTCAGGTCCGCCCGTGCAGCCAGGGCGCTGATGGTCAGCGCCGGCATCTCGGGGTCGAAGGACTCCAGGATCCTCACGACGCGCTCGATGACCGACTCGCCCGACGGGGAACGCGCCACCTGGCCTCCTGGTGCCTCCTGGTGTCCTGGTGTGTCCTCGTCCCAGCATCGCACCGATGCGGGGGTTCCGGCGCGCGACGCCCGCCGTCACCGCACGAGGGAGCGGCCGATGCCCTGGGCGGCCACCTGCAGCGCCGTCACCAGGCGGGCACGGTCGCGCCGCAGCGACGGGACGACGGCGCCCACCGCCGCCACGACGTCCCCCTCGCCCAGACCGCCCAGCCGCACGGGCACGGCGACCGAGCAGGCGCCGAGGGTCATCTCCTCCACGGTGGTGGCGTAGCCCTCGCGCACCACCCGGCGCAGCTGGTCCTGCAGCCGGGTGGGGTGGGTGATGGTGTGCGGCGTGGCACGCGTCAGGGTGGCGAGCGCGGCCTTGCGGACCTCGCCCGGCGCGTGCGCCAACAGCACCTTGCCCACCCCGGTGGTGTGCAGTGGCAGCCGCGACCCCACCGTGCTCACCACCGGCACCGAGGCTCGGCCCGAGAGCCGGTCCAGGTAGAGCGCCCGGTCCCCGTCGCGGATGGCCAGGTGCACGGTGGCGAGGGTGGCC
Organism: Nocardioides nanhaiensis; assembly: GCF_039542785.1. NCBI lineage: Bacteria > Bacillati > Actinomycetota > Actinomycetes > Propionibacteriales > Nocardioidaceae > Nocardioides > Nocardioides nanhaiensis. Next base: position 433,118 of record NZ_BAABIM010000002.1, on the reverse strand, counting down.
GCGTGCACGTCGGCCAGGAACGGCGCCGCGACCTCGCGCAGCCCGGTCTGCACGGGTGCCAGCAAGCCGACGTCCCACAGGCGACGCCCCACCACGTAGGCGCCGTCGGCCTGACGGACGAGCGCGCCCCCCTGCACCAGCTGGCCGACCAGCCGGTGCGTGGTGGGGACAGGCAGGTCGGCCCGACCCGCCAGCTCGGTGAGGGTGAGCCGGCGGTGTCGCTCGTCGAAGGCCGACAGCAGGGCGAGCACGCGCTCGACGACGCCGGACCCGGCGCTGCGATGGGCCGAGGTGTTGCCGGCCATCGGCTCCTCCTGTCTCGCCACGCCCAGCACTGCTTCCGCTGAGCGGAAGCCTAGCCTGGTCCCGGCCGGCGCCCGCGCCCTACGGTCCACGCGTGACCACCACCGCGCCGTCGCCCACGCAGGCCGACGTCGACCGGGAGATCTCCGCGGCGCAGTCGGCGGCGGCCCCGGGCGGCGCCCAGCCCCGGCTCGACTTCGCGCCCTACCGCAGCTCGCTGCTGCGCCACCCCACCAAGGCGCTGCAGCACGCCGACCCCGAGGGGGTCGAGCTCGTCGCGCCCGTCTTCGGGCACTCCGACGTCGACCCGCTGGAGGCCGACCTGACCATCCAGCGCGGCGGCGAGCCGATCGGCGAGCGCCTGGTGGTGACCGGGCGCGTGCTCGACGGCGAGGGCCGGCCGGTGCGCCACCAGCTGGTCGAGGTCTGGCAGGCCAACGCGGCCGGGCGCTACGTGCACCAGCGCGACCAGCACCCCGCTCCGCTCGACCCGCACTTCACCGGGGTCGGGCGCTGCCTCACCGACGCGGACGGCACCTACCGCTTCACGACCATCAAGCCCGGCCCCTACCCGTGGCGCAACCACGTCAACGCCTGGCGCCCGGCGCACGTGCACTTCTCGCTGTTCGGCACCGACTTCACGCAGCGCCTGGTCACGCAGATGTACTTCCCGGGCGACCCGCTGTTCGCGCTCGACCCGATCTACCAGTCCATCACCGACCCGGCGGCCCGGGAGCGCCTGGTCGCGACCTACGACCACGACCTCACCACCCCCGAGTGGGCGACGGGCTACCGGTGGGACATCGTGCTCACCGGCAGCCACGCCACCCCGCTGGAGCAGGAGGAGGCCGACCATGAGTGACCTGCGAACCACCCCGGGCCAGACCGTGGGGCCCTTCTTCCACGACGCGCTGCCCTACGAGCACGGGCCCGAGCTGCTCCCGCCGGGGTCTTCCGACGCCGTGCGGCTGCACGGCACCGTGCTCGACGGCGACGGCGTGCCCGTTCCCGACGCGCTGCTCGAGATCCGCCAGGCCGACGCGGACGGACGGGTGCCACGCACCGAGGGCTCGTTGCGCCGGAGCGGGGGAGCGAGAGCGGTGTTCACGGGCTGGGGGCGCGCGGCGACCGACCCCGGTGGCCGCTACGCCTTCACCACGGTCGAGCCCGGAGGCGTGGACGGGGGAGCGCCGATGTTCGCCGTCACGGTCTTCGCGCGGGGCCTGCTCGACCGCCTGTTCACCCGTGCGTACCTGCCCGGCGCTGCCGCCGACGCCGACCCGTGGCTGGCCTCGCTGGGTGCCCGGCGCGAGACGCTGCTGGTGACCCGCGAGGCCGACGGGTCGCTGCGCTTCGACGTGCACCTGCAGGGCCCGCGCGAGACCGTCTTCCTGACCTTCCCCGGGCACGCCTGATGGGCGGCGACCTGCTCGCGCCCGGCTCGCACCGCGCCGCCGGGGTCGTGGACGACGACGCCCTGGGAGCCGCACTCGTCCGGGTGGAGGTGGCCTGGCTGCACGCCCTGGCCGACGTCGGCGCTGTCGAGGCGGCGCACGCGGAGCGTCTGGCCGAGGTCGCCGCCCGGCACCGCCCGGACCTCGCGGCCCTGGCGGTCGAGGGCGAGGCCGCTGGCAACGTCGTCGTCCCGCTCGTGCGCGGGCTGCGCGACGCCGTGGGCGGCGAGGCGGCCGGGCTGGTGCACCGCGGGCTCACGAGCCAGGACGTGCTCGACACCGCGCTGGTGCTGCTCGCGCGCGACGCGCTGACCCGGGTGCGCGACGAGCTGGCCGCGGCCGCGGTCTCGCTGGCCGACCTGGCGCAGGTGCACCGCGGCAGCCTGATGGTCGGACGCACGCTGGGTCAGCACGCGGTGCCCGTGACCTTCGGGCTCACCGCGGCGCAGTGGCTGGCCGGCGTCCTGGACGCGATCGAGCAGGTGGAGGTGGTCCTCGCCGGCCTCCCGGTCCAGTGCGGGGGAGCCGCCGGCACCCTCGCGCTGGTCGGCGAGCTGACCGATGACCCGGTCGCTGCTGCGCGCGCCCTGGCCGTCCGGCTCTCGCTGACCTGGCCGGGCCTTCCCTGGCACACGCGACGTGCCCCGATGACCCGCGTCGGTGATGCGCTGGTCACCACGTGCGACGCCCTCGGGGTGGTGGCGGCCGACGTCGCCCTGCTCTCGCGGCCCGAGATCGCCGAGGTGCGCGAGGGCGCTGTGGCCGGACGGGGCGGCTCCTCGACGATGCCCCACAAGCGCAACCCCGTGCTGAGCGTGCTGGTGCGCGGCGCGTCACTGCAGGCACCGCTGCTGGGCGCCCAGCTGCACACCTGCGCCGCCCAGGCCGTCGACCAGCGACCCGACGGCGCCTGGCACGCCGAGTGGCCCGCCCTGCGGCACCTGATGGGCCTCACCGTCACCGCCGCCGCGCAGGCCGCCGAGCTGGTGGCGGGCCTCGAGGTCGACGTCGCGGCGATGGGCCGTCGCGCCGAGGACGCCGCCGCCGACCTGCTCGCCGAGCGCGGTCGGCCGGGTGAACCCGGCGACTACCTCGGCGCCGCCGCGGCGCTCGTCGACGGGGTGCTGGCGCGGCACGCGGTGCGAGGACCCGACCGTGCCTGAGCCCAGCCTCACCGCCACGCGGCTGGCCGGGTCCGCGGACTCGCCCGCGCTGCTGGTGGTCGGCCCCTCGCTCGGCACCTCCGTGGAGGCGCTCTGGTCGGCCACCGCCGCCATGCTGGCCGACGCGGTCGAGGTCGTGGGCTGGGACCTGCCCGGACACGGCCGCAGCGCGCCCACGGATCGGCCGTTCACGATCGCCGACCTGGCGGCCCGCGTGCGCGAGCTGGCGGCCGGCGAGGCGCGTGGACGCGCTGCGCACCACGCCGGTGTCTCCCTCGGCGGGGCGGTCGCGCTCCAGCTGGCACTCGAGCCTGGGCCGTTCACCGCCGTGGCGTGCCTGGCCTCCGCCGCGAAGATCGGTGAGGAGCAGGCCTGGCACGAGCGCGCGGACCTCGTGCGTCGCGCCGGGACACCGGTGATGGTCACCGGCTCGGCACAGCGGTGGTTCGCGCCCGGCTTCCTCGAGCGCGAGCCTGCCGTCGCCGACCGGCTGCTGCACGCCCTGCGCGTCGCCGACGCCGCCTCGTACGCGCGCGCCTGCGACGCCCTGGCTTCCCACGACCTGCGTGACCGGTTGCCCGAGGTGCGCGTCCCGCTGCTGCTCGGGCCTGGCGAGCTGGACCCGGTGATCGCGCCCGCGGCGGCACGCGCCGAGGCCGCCGCCGCACCAGGCGCCCAGCTGCACGTGTTCGCCGGTTGCGCCCACCTGCCGCCGGCGGAGGACCCCGCGGCGGTGGCCGCGGTGCTGCGCGCCCGGCTCGAGACGCCCACACCCCGAGGAGGGACCAGATGACCGACCCCGACCCGTACGCCGACCCCTACGAGGGAGGCATGACGGTGCGGCGCGAGGTGCTGGGGGACGCCCACGTCGACGCCGCCGTCGCCCGCACCACCGCGTTCACCGAGGACTTCCAGGAGCTGATCACCCGCTACGCGTGGGGCAGCGTCTGGACGCGCCCCGGTCTCGACCGGCGCAGCCGCAGCATCGGCGTGCTGACCGCGCTGATCGCCCTCGGGCAGTGGGACGAGCTGGCCATGCACGTGCGCGCGGCGCGCACCAACGGGCTCAGCGTCGAGGAGATCGGCGAGGTGATCCTGCAGGCCGGCGTCTACTGCGGCGTGCCTGCCGCCAACCACGCGTTCGCGGTCGCCCAGCGCGTGCTCGACAGCATCGACGAGCCGCAGGACCAGCCATGACCCTCACCCGCACCCAGGTCGGGATCGTCGGCGGCGGCCCCGCCGGCCTGATGCTGGCCCACCTGCTGCACGTGGCCGGCATCGAGTCGGTGGTCGTCGAGACCCGCAGCCGGCGCGAGATCGAGCAGACGCACCGCGCCGGCATCCTGGAGCGCGACAGCGTCCGTCTGCTCGTGGAGAGCGGTGCTTCCGACCGGGTGCTGCGCGACGGTCACGAGCACACCGGCATCGACCTGCGCTTCGGCGGCGTCAGCCACCGCATCGACTTCCAGACCCTGGTGGGCGCCTCCACGTGGCTCTACCCGCAGACCGAGGTGTTCGTCGACCTGGCGGACGCCCGGTCCCGCGACGGCGGCGACGTCCGCTTCGAGGTGAGCGGGGTGAGCGTCCTCGACGTCACCACCGACCGTCCCGGCATCCGCTACACCGACGCCGAGGGCGGCGAGCACGAGGTCCGGTGCGACGTCGTGGTGGGCGCGGACGGCTCGCGCAGCACCACCCGCGCCCTGGTGGCCGACAGGCGGCAGTACTTCCGCGAGTACCCGTTCGCCTGGTTCGGGATCCTGTGCGAGGCACCGCCGAGCGCGTCCGAGCTCGTCTACGCCCGCTCCGAGCACGGTTTCGCACTGGTCTCCCAGCGCACCGAGTCGGTCCAGCGGATGTACTTCCAGTGCGACCCCACGACCTCGGCCGACGACTGGTCCGAGGACCGGATCTGGGCGCAGCTGCAGGCCGACCTGGACGGCGAGGACGGCTTCGAGCTGCGCACCGGGCGCATCCTGGAGAAGACCGTGCTGCCCTTCCGCTCCTTCGTCTGCGAGCCGATGCGGCACGGCAACCTGCTGCTCGCCGGGGACGCCGCCCACACGGTGCCACCGACCGGCGCCAAGGGGCTCAACCTCGCGCTCGCCGACGTCCGGGTGCTGGCCGAGGTGCTGGAGCGCGCGATCAGCCGGCAGGACCGGACCGCGCTCGAGGAGTACACGCCCCGGGCACTGAGCCGGGTCTGGCGGGCCCAGCACTTCTCCTACTGGATGACCACGATGCTGCACCGCAGCGCCGAGGCCTCCGACTTCGACGAGCGTCGCCAGCTCGGCGAGCTCGAGTCGGTGGTGGGCTCGGAGTCCGGCTCCCGCTACCTGGCCGAGGCGTACACGGGTTGGCCGGAGCCCACGCAGTCGACCACGATCAGCGCCACCCGGTCCACCGCCGCCGAGGCATCCTCGGCCCGGGAGGCGAGCGCGAGCTCGACGGTCTCGGGAACGGCCAGCGGCACGTAGCGCGCGCCCTCGACGGCCAGGCTGCGCACGGGCTCGGGCACGAGCGCGACGCCGAGGCCGGCCGCCACCGAGACCACGAGGGTGGCGGTCTCGCCCACCTCGAGCAGGCGCTCGGGGCGGAACCCCGCGCGGGCACACGCGGCCAGCACGAGGGCGTGCATCGAGGAGTGGTGGCCCGAGGGGTGCACCACGAACGTCTCGGACGCCAGGTCGGCGAGCTCGACGGCGTCGCGGTCGGCGCACGGGTGACGGGCGGGGACCACGGCCACGAGCCGCTCGGAGCGCAGGGTCCGCAGGCGGCGTCGGGGGTCGTCCGGGCCCGGGCGCACCAGCGCGAGGTCGTAGGCGCCCTCGTCGACCCCGACCAGCAGGTCCGGGCTCAGCAGCTCGCCGCGCAGGGTCAGGTCGACGTCGGGCAGCTCCTCGCGCACACGGTGCGCGACTCGGGGGAGCACGTCGTAGGTGGCGGTGCCGACGAAGCCCACGGACACCGTGCCCGTGCGGCCGGCGGCGAGCGCGTGCAGGTCGGCCGCGGCGGCGTCGGCGACCTCGACCAGGCGACGGGCGTGCTCGCGGAACCGGCGCCCGGCCTCGGTCAGCTCGACGCGACGGGTCGAGCGGTCGAACAGCGGCAGGCCCAGCTGCCCCTCGAGCTGCTTGACCTGCGCCGAGAGGGCCGACTGGGCCACGTGCAGGCGGGTCGCCGCCCGACCGAAGTGCAGCTCCTCGGCCACCGCCAGGAACGAGCGGGCGGTCCGGAGCTCCATCGGCCCAATCTAGCTGATGACGCGATCAATCGATCGATATTGACTGTTGGACGCGATCAGAGCAGCCGCCTAGGTTGGCACCGTGCCCGACTCCTACCTCTACGCCGCCGCCCGCACGCCCTTCGGTCGCTTCGGCGGCGCGCTCGCCGACGTCCGCCCCGACGACCTGGCGGCCACCGCGCTGACCGGCGTGCTCGCCGCCGCACCCGACCTCGACCCCGCCGCCGTGGGCGAGGTGGTGTGGGGATGTGCCAACCAGGCCGGCGAGGACAACCGCAACGTCGGTCGGATGGCGGTCCTGCTCGCAGGGCTGCCCACCAGCGTGCCGGCCACCACGGTCAACCGGCTCTGCGGCTCCTCGCTCGACGCCGCGATGATGGCCTCGCGCGCCGTCGAGACCGGTGACGCCGACGTCGTCGTCGCGGGCGGCGTGGAGTCGATGACGCGCGCACCCTGGGTGCTGCCCAAGCCCTCCCGCGCCTTCCCGGCCGGCAACACCACGGCCGTCTCCACCACGCTCGGCTGGCGGCTGGTCAACGACCGGATGCAGCCGCAGTGGACGGCGTCGCTGGGGGAGTGCAACGAGCAGCTGGCCGAGCGGCTCGGCATCGGACGCGCGCGGCAGGACGAGTTCGCCGCGCGCTCGCACGTGCTCGCCGACGAGGCCTGGCAGGCCGGTCGCCACGACGACCTCGTCGTGCCGGTGCCCGGCGTCGACCTCGCGCGCGACGAGGGGATCCGCGCGGGCTCCACCCCCGAGAAGCTGGCCGGCCTCAAGCCCTCCTTCCGCAGCGCGGAGCAGGGCGGCACGATCACCGCCGGCAACGCATCTCCGCTCAACGACGGCGCGGCCGCGCTCCTGCTGGGCTCCGCGGACGCCGCCTCGAGCCTGGGGATCGACCCGCTGGCGCGCATCGCGGGACGCGGCGCCCACGCGCTGGACCCCCAGGACTTCGGGGTGGCGCCGATCGAGGCCGCCAACAAGGCGCTCGCCCGCGCGGGCATCGGCTGGTCCGAGGTGGGCGCCGTGGAGCTCAACGAGGCCTTCGCCGTGCAGTCGCTGGCCTGTGTCGACGCCTGGGGCGTCGATCCCGGGATCGTCAACGCCTGGGGCGGCGCCATCGCCATCGGCCACCCGCTGGGTGCCTCCGGCGCCCGGGTCGTGGGCACCCTCGCCCACCGGCTGCGCGAGTCCGGCGAGCGCTGGGGCGTGGCCGCGATCTGCATCGGCGTCGGGCAGGGCCTCGCCGTCGTGCTCGAGAACGCCGGCAGCGCCCGGTGAGCGCCACGACCTTCCTCAAGGCCGACGACGCCGACGAGGCCCTGGCCGACGTCGCCGACGGCTCCACCGTGCTGGTCGGCGGCTTCGGGATGGCCGGCATGCCCGTGCCGCTCATCGACGCGCTCATCCGGCAGGGCGCCACCGACCTCACGGTCGTCTCCAACAACGCCGGCAACGGCGACTCCGGCCTGGCCGCGCTGCTCGCCGCCGGCCGGGTGCGCAAGATGGTGTGCTCCTTCCCGCGGCAGAGCGACTCCTGGGTCTTCGACGGCCTCTACCGCGAGGGCCGCATCGAGCTGGAGGTGGTGCCGCAGGGCAACCTGGCCGAGCGCATGCGCGCCGCCGGCGCCGGCATCGGGGCGTTCTTCAGCCTCACCGGGGTCGGCACGCCGCTGGCTGAGGGCAAGGAGACCCGCGAGATCGACGGCCGCACCTACGTGCTCGAGATGCCGATCCGCGGTGACGTCGCGCTCATCGGGGCGCACCGCGCCGACCGGGCCGGCAACCTGGTCTACCGCAAGACCGCCCGCAACTTCGGACCCGTGATGGCGACGGCGGCCGCGCTCACCGTCGCCCAGGTGCGCGAGGTCGTCGACGTCGGCGGGATCGACCCCGAGACCGTGGTGACGCCCGGCATCTACGTCGACCGCGTCGTGGAGGTGACGGCATGACCGGGGCGGGTGGCGCGCAGGGCCGCAGCAAGGACGAGATCGCGGCCGCGATCGCCCGCGACATCCCCGCGGGCTCCTACGTGAACCTCGGCATCGGCCAGCCCACCCTGGTGGCCGACCACCTGCCACCCGGCTCCGGCGTCGTGCTGCACACCGAGAACGGCATGCTGGGCATGGGTCCTGCTGCCCACGGGGAGGAGGTCGACCCCGACCTCACCAACGCCGGCAAGCAGCCGGTCACCGAGCTGCCGGGCGCCGCGTACTTCCACCAGGCCGACTCCTTCGCCATGATGCGCGGCGGTCACCTCGACGTGTGCGTGCTCGGCGCGTTCCAGGTCTCGGCGGGCGGCGACCTCGCCAACTGGCACACCGGCGCCCCCGACGCGATCCCCGCCGTCGGGGGAGCGATGGACCTCGCGATCGGCGCCAAGCAGGTCTTCGTGATGATGACGCTCTTCGCGAAGGACGGCACCCCGAAGCTGGTGCCCCGGTGCACCTATCCGCTCACCGGCGTGGGCTGCATCAGCCGGGTCTACACCGACGTCGCCACCTTCGAGGTCGGCGAGGGCGGCGTGCGGCTCGTGGAGAGCTTCGGGACGACCCGCGACGAGCTCGCCGGTCGCCTCGACGTGCCGCTGAGCTGAACCGCCCGACTCGACCGTGGCGCTGCCCGTGCCAAGTGTGCTACATGGTGCTACGTTCGGCGCCATGAGGACGATCAGCCAGCGCGAGCTGCGCAACGACAACGCCTCGGTGGTGCGCGAGGTGGAGGCCGGCGAGTCGTTCGTGGTGACGCGTCGTGGTGTCCCGGTGGCGCGGCTGGTGCCGATCGCCGCCTCGAGCGACCTGCGTTGTGACCGGCCCGCGCGCCAACTGCCCCGCTACGCCGAGCGGCCGCGCGTGCGCGCCGACGAGGCCACGGCAGATGTGCTCGAGGACATGCGGGGCGAGCGGTGAGCAGCTGGTACCTGGACACGTCGGCGGCGCTCAAGCTGCTCGTGGAGGAGGCCGAGTCCGCTGCACTCGCTGCCCTCCTTGACGAGTCGCAGCCCCAGCTCGTGGCGTGCTGGCTCCTCGAGACCGAGCTCCGGCGGGCGACCCACCGCCTGCCGGCGCTGAGCCAGGAAGCCGTGTCGGAGTTCCTGACGGGGATCGACCTGTACGAGGTGCCCGGCGCCATCTTCCGCGAGGCAGGCCTGCTGCCGGGGGACGCCCTGAGATCCCTGGACGCGCTGCACCTGGCGGTTGCCGTGCGACTCGACGTCGACCACGTGGTCACCTACGACCGTCGGATGGCCGAGGCGGCGAGGGCCTTGGGTGTGCGTATCGCTGCTCCCGGCGCCTGAGCCGGCCGCTCACCCCCGCTGGCGCCAGCTGGTCAGCTTCGCCGGGTCGAGCACGAAGCGGACGTCGGCCACGCGGCCGCCCTCCACCCGGAACGTCGCCATCCCGTAGGTGCGGCCCTCGGCGGTGAGCCGGTAGCCCAGCCCGTCCGCCGTGACCTCCTCGTGCAGCTGCAGGCCGGGGCGCTTGGCCAGCAGGCCGAGCAGGAAGCGGGCCACGCGGTCGGGGCCGTGCACCACGCGCTGCGCCACGTTGACGACGCCGCCGCCGTCGGAGCGCAGGGTCACCTCGGGTGCGAGCGCGGCGGTGAGCTGCACCAGGTCACCCGAGCCCGCTGCGGCCAGGAACGCCTGGACGGCGCGCGCGTGCTCCTCCTGGCTCACCATGGCAGAGCGGTGCTCTCGCACATGGCGGCGGGCCGAGGTGGCCAGCTGGCGGGTCGCGGCGGGGGAGCGACCCACCACCTCGGCGATCTCGGGGAAGGGCACGGCGAAGACGTCGTGCAGGACGAAGGCCACGCGCTCGGCCGGCGTCATCGACTCCAGCACCAGGAGCAGCGCGCCGCTGACGGCGTCGTCGAGCGTGACCCGGTCCGCGGGGTCGACCGGTGTCGCCGCGGTGCCGGCGAACAGGTCGGCCGGCACCGGCTCGGGCAGCCACTGGCCGGCGGCGTGCTCGCGCCGGGCGCGTGCGGAGGTGGCGACGTCGAGCGCGACCCGGCTGGCCACCCGGGTCAGCCAGCCGGCGGGGTTGGTGATCGCCGCGCGCTCGTCCTCGCCCAGGCGGTACCACCGCAGGTAGGTCTCCTGGACGACGTCCTCGGCGTCGGCGAGGGTGCCCGTCATCCGGTAGCCGAGCGAGAGCAGACGACGTCGCTCCTGCTGCAGGTCGGGATCCACCGGCGCACCTCCTCCGGGCACCGCCCGGTGCCCCACCCAGTCTGACGACGCAGCCCCCTTCGGTGTGAGGTGCCGTGCCGCGACCTCACACATCGGCGGCCTGCGTCGTCAGGAGGGCATGGACATCTCCTCGCGACCCGACCCGACCGAGCCCCCCGCTGCCCGACCTCTCACGATCGCCGTCGCCGGCGGCACCGGCGTCGTGGGCCGCCACGTCGTCGAGGTCGCGCACGAGCGCGGCCACCAGGTGGTGGTGCTGGCACGCTCCGAGGGGGTCGACCTGACGACGGGTGACGGCCTGGCGCCTCGGCTGACGGGCGTGGACGCTGTCGTCGACGTCACCGGCACGTTCGCGCAGCAGCGAGCGGAGTCCGAGGCGTTCTTCGGGGGCGTGACCCGGACGCTGCTGGCCGCCGAGCGCGAGGCCGGCGTGGGCCACCACGTGGTGCTCTCGATCGTCGGCGTGGACGACGTGCCCTCGGGCTACTACGCGGGCAAGCGCCTGCAGGAAAGGCTGGTCGCGCAACAGGCGCCGGCCGTGCCCTGGAGCATCCTGCGTGCCACGCAGTTCCACGAGTTCGCCGGGCAGGCGCTCGGCTTCGCGCGCTTCGGCCCGGTCTCGGTGGTGCCGCGGATGCTGAGCCGGCCCGTGGCGGCGCTGGAGGTCGCGCAGGCGCTCGTGGACCTCGTCGAGCACGGGCCGGCCGGCCGGGTGCCCGACCTGGCCGGCCCCGAGCAGCACCGGATCGCGCACCTGGCCCGCCGCGTGTCCCTGGCCCGGGGGCTGGGGCGTGTCGTCGTCGAGGTTCCGCTGCCGGGTGCCGCCGGCCTGGCGATGCGACGCGGGGCGCTGCTCCCGGTCGACGACGGACCGCGCGGCGCGCTCTCCTTCGACCAGTGGCTGGCCGAGGCCTGAGCGTCTCGGATCGGTGCCCCAGGCAGGAGTCGAACCTGCGACCTTTCGCTTAGGAGGCGGCTGCTCTATCCGCTGAGCTACTGGGGCGTGGAGCGACCGGCAGGCCGCTCACCGGCGCACATCTTCGCAGGAGCCGGCGGCCATCGCGACACGGGACCGTGGGGCCACGCACCGGACGGGCGGGCGGTGATCCACAGCACGTTTTGGCAGGTCGCCGGACCTGGGAGACAATCGGGTTGACATTTGGCGGCCGCGGTTAGTTTCGTCCCGGGCCGCCGCCCGGCCGCCTCGGGGTGGCTCGACGCGGCGCCGGCACCCGAGCAGCGAGCGCCGGCAGACCCGTGAACTCCGACCCCGAGGACCGCATGAGCCAGACCTCCGGCCCCGAGCAGCCCGGCGAGGACGCCGACGCCCTGCTGGCGCGCTCGTCCGTGCACCGGGGAGGTCGCCGCCGCGGCAAGGGCCGCAAGCGGCACGTGGTCGCGCAGGCGATCGTGGCCACCGCGGTGGTGCTCGGCATGGTCACCGGCCTCTCCGTCGTCTACTTCTACCGCCACCTCAACGACAACCTCACCGTCGTCGACATCACCCAGCAGCTCGACGAGGACCAGCGCCCGGAGAAGCAGCGCAGCGACCTGCCCGAGGAGCCCCTCAACATCCTCGTGATGGGCTCCGACGACCGTGACGGCGAGGGCAACAACATCGACGGCCTGACCGGCGAGGGCCAGCGCTCCGACACCACGATCCTGATGCACCTCTCCGCCGACCGCTCCAACGCCTACGGCGTGAGCATCCCGCGCGACACGCTCGTGGACCGGCCCGACTGCATCGACGAGGACGGCGAGACCATCCCCGGCGGCACCCAGGTGATGTGGAACGAGGCCTTCGCACTCGGCGGCCCCGCCTGCACGATCACCCAGACCGAGGAGCTCACCGGCATCCGGATCGACCACTTCATCGTGGTCGACTTCAGCGGCTTCCGCGACATGGTCGACGCCATCGACGGCGTCGAGGTCTGCATCCCCGAGGACATCGACGACCCCGAGCACGGCATCAACATCGAGGCGGGCACCCGCGAGATCAAGGGCTTCGAGGCCCTCAACTACGTGCGCGCCCGCTACACGCTCGGCGACGGGTCCGACATCGGTCGCGTCAAGCGCCAGCAGGCATTCATCGCCGCCATGGCCAACAAGGTGGTCTCCAACGGCGTGCTCGCCCGCCTGGACCGGCTGGTCCCCTTCCTCGACGCCGCGACCAAGTCGCTGGTCGTCGACGAGGAGATGGGCAACGTCTTCAAGATCGCGAGGGTCGGCCTCGGCTTCCGCAGCATCGGCCTCGACGACATCAAGTTCATCACCGTCCCCTGGCAGTACAGCGTCGAGCAGCCCGGCCGCGTCGAGCTGCTGCCCGAGTCCGAGGCGCTGTGGCAGCGGATGATCGACGACGAGCCGCTCAGCCGCCGGCTCTCCAACGAGGTCATCACCGCGGGCGACTCGCCCTCCGGTGGCGCGTCGACCTCGCCCGAGGACCCGAGCGCCTCGCCGAGCGACGATCCGACGGCCAGCCCCAGCGAGAACCCGACCGACGACGGCGAGTCCGAGGTGGACGCGGCGGCCCGCGAGCAGGCCGGTCTCTGCGTCTGATGCCGGACGCGCGACCCGAGCAGGGCGAGCAGGACTGGGAACGGCGGCGCCGGCTGGCCGAGGTCTTCGGCGACACGCTCCCCGAGACCACCTCGGACGAGCGGGAGCCGCGCGGCTCCGGTGGGCGCGAGGATCCCGGGGAGGCGTGGTTGCGGGCGCAGGTCCCACCCCACCACGGCGGGTGACGCACGCGACCACGTGTGGGGGAACACGGTCCCCTGCGTGGTGGTTGGCCCTGCGGCGCGGCACACTCAGTCCACGCCACCCCCACCCGGACGAGGACGCCATGACCCTGACGCGCACAGCGGTGTGCTCGCGCATGCTCCCCGGTGTCGACGCACCGAGCAGGGAGGCGGGGCGGCTCAGCGCGGAGGCTGCCCGGTTCCTGGTGGTCGGCGCGGTGGCCACGCTGGTGGCGCTGGCGATCTTCAACGCGCTCGTGCACGGCTACCCGACCAGCGGCGGGCCGATGGCCCAGGACCCGCTCGTGGCCTACGTGATCGCCAACAGCGTCGGCATGCTGGTCAGCTGGCAGGGCACCCGCGCGTGGGCGTTCCGCGAGCGGACGGCCACGGGGCCCGGCGGCGGCTTCCCGGCCTTCGTGGCACTGAACCTGGTCTCGATGACGATCCCGATGGCCTGCCTGGCCGTGAGTCGCTACGCCCTCGGCCTGACCGACCCGGTGGCCGACAACCTCTCGGCCAACGTGATCGGTCTGGCCCTGGGCATGGGCGTGCGCTTCTTCGTGCTGCGCCGCGCGGTGTTCCGCGCGGCCTGAGCTGATCCCTACTCGGCCGGCGGGGTGATCCGGGCGGTGCCGCCGGTGGCGAGCAGGTCGCGGATCTCCTGCAGGAGCTTGATGTCCTCGGGGGTGCCCGGCTCGGGTGAGGGGAAGAAGCGCTCCTTGGCCTTGACGTAGGGCGTGACCACGAAGAAGTAGACGACCGCGGCCAGGATCAGGAACGCCACCAGCGCGGTGAGGAACGGCCCGACGATGACTCCGCCCACCTCGACGGTGTCGAAGTTCGGCTGCTTGCCGCCGGTGAGCCGGCCGATGGCCGAGAGCAGCACGTTGGTGAACTCGGTGACGACGGCGCCGAACGCCGTGCCGATGATGACCGCGACCGCGAGGTCGATCAGGTTGCCGCGCAGCAGGAAGTTCTTGAACCCACTCATGCGTGATGCTCCTTCAGCGTGTGGTGTGCGTGTGAGGCCCGAGGCGTGTCTCACGGAGGGTGGGGGGCTTCCAGAGACTAGTGCTCCGACCACGCGTACGTCAGCACCGACCGGACGGCGGAGGCCGTGACGTCGTCCACCTCCGACTCGCCGAGCCCGAGCACCACCAGCCGGCCGGGCAGGCCGGAAGCGCTGCTCTCGCCGTCCTCGGCGGGCAGCGCCAGCACCGGGACGTCGTCGGCCACCGGTCCGGTCTGCTCCCCGCGGGGATCGGTGGCCAGCAGGTCGAGGCGGTCGCCCACCTGCAGCAGGGCGACCGAGCCGGCGTCGGGCAGGCGCACCGGCACGGCGACGACGTCGTCGAGCCCCTGCGCGGGGCCCGGCCCGACGACCCGCACGTCGGTGACCGGCTCGCCGGCCCGCAGCGGCGCCGCGAGCACGCGGCCGGTGGGCTCCGAGAGCACCGCCTGCGGCACGGCGTCGGGCGGCAGGTCGGTCGGCTCCAGGTCGTCGGCGGCCAGCAGGGTCCCCGCCGGCAGGTCGCGCGCGGCCACCAGCACCGCCGTGCTGGGGGCGGGCGGTGCGGCGACGGCACGCAGCCCCGCGATGACGGCGACGCCGAGCAGCACCGCTGCCAGCAGGCGACGTCGGCGCAGCACGGCGCGGCGTGCGTGGCCCAGGGCGCGCACCGGTCGGGACGCCGCAGTCGCGGCGGTCCGCGAGGCGGAGAGTGCGGGGTCGGGTGCAGTCACCCCACGAGGCTAGGCCGCCCCGGCCCCCCTCGCGGGCGCTCTCCACAGGCCCCCAGGGGCAGACCCGAGAGGGGCCGTGCCGTCAGGGCCAGGGTGGGCGGTGTCAGGAGGCGGCGGCCGGCGTGGAGCTGCCCGAGCTGCTGCTGCCACTGCCGCCACTGCTGCCGGACGTGCCCGAGCCGCTCTTCTCCGAGCTGCTCGACGAGCTCTTCTCGGCGCCACCCGAGCTGCTCTTCTCGGTGCTGGTCTTCTCCGAGCCACCCGAACCGGAGCCGCCCGAGGAGGAACCGGAGCCCGCGCCCTGGCGGGAGTCGGTGCGGTAGAACCCGCTGCCCTTGAACACCACGCCGACGGCGTTGAAGACCTTGCGCAGCCGCCCCTGGCACTGGGGGCAGACGGTGAGGGAGTCCTCCGAGAAGCTCTGGACCTGCTCGAAGGCGTGCCCGCACTCGGTGCAGGCGTACTGGTACGTCGGCATGGGCGCTCCTGGTCGCACTCACGGGCCCGGGGGAGGGATGGGGTCGTGCGCGAGTGGCTGGCACTCTTCCCGGGCGAGTGCCAATGCTACGCCACGGGGACAATGGCGCGCACCATGAGTGGCACCACAGCCGCGGACCCGGCGCAGACCCCCGACCGCCCCCCTGCAGCGGCACCCCGCCGCAGCTGGTGGAGCCGCTTCCGTGGGCTGCCGCGCGCGGTGCGCTGGGGCACCTGGACGGCGCTGGTGGTGGTGCTGCTGGTGGTCGGCGTGCTCGTGACCACGACCGTGCTCACCCGGCTCCCGCTGCCGCAGACCACCGGCACCCTCGAGGTGGCCGGCCTGGACGGCGAGGTGGAGGTGGTGCGCGACGAGCACGGGATCCCCCAGATCTACGCCGACTCGGTGCCCGACCTGATGCGGGCCCAGGGGTTCGTGCACGCGCAGGACCGGTTCTTCGAGATGGACGTGCGGCGCCACATCACCGCCGGCCGGATGGCCGAGCTCTTCGGTGAGTCCGCGGTGGAGACCGACGTGCTGGTGCGCACGATGGGGTGGCGCCGGGTCGCCGAGGCCGAGCTGCCGCTGCTCGAGCCCGCCACCCGCGACGCTCTCAGCGCCTACGCCGAGGGTGTCAACGCCTACCTGGCCCAGCACGACCCGACGCAGATCGCCGTCGAGTACACCGTGCTCGGTCTCACCGGCCTGGACTACCGGCCGGCCGAGTGGACGCCGGTCGACAGCCTGGCGTGGCTCAAGGCCATGGCCTGGGACCTGCGCGGCAACATGACCGCCGAGATCGAGCGGGGGCTGCTGGGCGACCACTTCGCCGAGGCCGAGGAGGCGACCGGGCTCGACCCCGAGCAGGCGCTCGCCGACCTGTACCCGCCCTACCCCTACGAGGAGCACCGCACGATCGTCGACCAGGGGCGCGTGGTCGACGGCGTCTTCGAGCAGGACGCCACCCGCGGCGGCACCCGGGTGCCGGAGCGGCCGCGGCTCGGGCCGGCCGTGCGAGACCAGCTGGAGCGGCTGGGCGAGCGGCTCGACGCGATGCCTGCCCTGGTGGGCCGCGGCGACGGCATCGGCAGCAACTCCTGGGTCGTCGACGGCGACCACTCCTCGACCGGCGCACCGCTGCTGGCCAACGACCCGCACCTCGGTGTCTCGATGCCGGGGGTGTGGACCCAGGTGGGGCTGCACTGCCGCACGGTCAGCGAGGCCTGCCCGCTCGAGGTGGCGGGCTTCGGGTTCGCCGGCGTGCCCGGCGTGATCATCGGCCACAACGCCGACATCGCCTGGGGGTTCACCAACCTCGACCCCGACGTCGCCGACCTGTACGTGGAGCGTGTGCGCGGTGAGAACTGGGTGCAGGACGGGCGGCTGCAGCCGCTGCGCACCCGCGAGGAGACCATCGAGGTGGCCGGCGGCGACGACGTCACGATCACCGTGCGGAGCACCGCTCACGGCCCGATCCTCAGCGACGCCGACGAGGCGCTCGACGAGGTGCTCGACGAGGTCGCGGAGGTGGCCCCGAGCGAGGAGGAGGCCGGCCGCGCGCGCCGCGACGACGAGGAGTACGCCGTCTCGCTGGCCTGGACCGCGCTCGAGCCCGGCACCACCGCCGACGCGATCCTCGCGCTCAACCTGGCCGGAGACTGGGACGAGTTCCGCGCCGCGGCCGCCGACTTCGAGGTGCCCGCGCAGAACCTCGTCTACGCCGACCGCGAGGGGCACATCGGCTACCAGGCGCCGGGCAGGATCCCGATCCGCAAGTCCGGCAACGACGGCAGCGTGCCCTCGGCCGGCTGGCGCTCGGAGAACGACTGGACCGGCGAGTACGTGCCGACCGACGGCCTGCCCTCGGTGCTCGACCCCGAGGAGGGGTTCGTCGCGACCGCCAACCAGGCGGTGGTCGGCGAGGACTACCCCTACTTCCTCACCGACGACTGGGACCGCGGCTACCGCGCCGAGCGCATCCGCCAGCTGCTCCTCGAGGAGGGTGAGCTCTCGATGCGCGAGATGCTGCAGCTGCAGCTCGACGACCACCACCCCCTCGCCCCCGTGCTGGTGCCCTACCTGCTCGACGTCGACCTGCCCGGCGGCTACTACTCCGACGGCCAGCGACTGCTGGAGGAGTGGGACTTCGGCCAGGGCGCCGACAGCGCGGCGGCCGCCTACTTCAACGTGGTGTGGCGCCGGCTGCTGGCAGCGACCTTCCACGACCAGGTCCCGGCCGGGCTGTGGCCCGGGGGCGGCTCGCGCTGGTTCGGCGTCGTCGAGGAGCTGCTCACCCGGCCCGCCGACGCGTGGTGGGACGACGTCACCACCGACGACGTCACCGAGGACCGCGACGACGTGATCGCCGCGGTCATGCAGGAGGCGCGCGACGAGCTGACCTCGCGGCAGTCCCCGCGCAGCCAGGAGTGGCGCTGGGGCGACCTGCACGAGCTCGAGCTGCGCTCCCCGACCCTCGGGGAGTCCGGCATCGGGCTGGTGGAGCGGCTGGTCAACCGCGGGCCGTGGGAGGTCGGCGGCGGGTCCTCGACGGTCGATGCCACCTCCTGGGACGCCACCGAAGGCTACGGCGTGGTCGCGGCGCCGTCGATGCGCATGGTGGTCTCGATGGCCGACCTCGACGACTCGCGCTGGATCGGCCTCACCGGCGTCTCCGGCCACCCCGCGAGCCCGCACTACACCGACCAGACCGACCTCTGGGCGGACGGTCAGACGCTGCCCTGGGCCTTCACCCGCGACGCCGTCGACGCTGCCGCCGACGACGTGCTCACCCTGGTGCCCGCCGAGGAGGAGTGAGGCGCCGCTGACGGATGTTACTGACCGTTGGCACTAGTAGGACCCCTCACCGCGACCCCACCTACTAGTCGCAGCAGTCAGTAACATGCGCCGCCGCCGCCGCGCCCGTCACCCGAACCGGACGACCCGGGTGGGGGTGGCGGCGGCGGTGACGGCGCGGTCGTGGGGCTCGGCGGGGACGGTGAGGCCGACCTCGTCGTCGTGCAGCAGGCAGCAGGTGAACGTGCCGAGTGGCACCCGGGCCAGCGCCCGGTCGTAGGAGCCGCCGCCGCGGCCCATCCGCAGGCCGGACGGCGAGACCGCGAGCCCGGGCACCAGGACGACGTCGGCGCCCGCCACGGCGTCCACGCCGAGCGGCGCGGCCACCGGCTCGAGCAGCCCGCGGCGGGCCGGGGCGAGGCCGGCGTCGCCGGTGTAGGGCGCCCAGTCCAGGTCGCCGTCGGGCAGCAGGACGGGCAGCAGCACGCGGCGCCCGGCCCCGTGCAGAGCCGCCAGCAACGGCCCCGTGCCCGGCTCGGAGCCCACCGAGACGTAGCAGGCCACGGTGGCCGCGCGACGCACCTCGGGGGCGGCGAGCACGACCCCGGCCAGCGACCGGGCGTCCTCGCCCAGCGCCGCCAGGCCGCGTCGTCGTCGGGCGGTGAGCAGCTGGTCGCGCAGGGCCAGCTTGGCCGCGGCGAGGCTCTCAGCCACGGCGGGCCGCCGGCGGGGTACGCCCAAGTTGGGACACGAGCACGATGCGAGCCTACGATCGCTGGTATGGGATCAACGGCCAGCAAGGGCCTGCAGCTCGCCCGCCAGAAGATGCGCGACGCCGGCGTCGACGAGGTCGCCATCGACACCTTCGCCCACTACCACCGGCTGCTCGAGCACGGTGAGACCGGGATGATCCCGGAGGCGAGCATCGAGCCGGTCGACATGCCCTCCCTCGACGGCGTCGAGGTGGACGAGGCGACGGCGCTCGAGGCGCTGCGCCACACCGCCGTCATCAAGCTCAACGGCGGTCTGGGCACCTCCATGGGCATGGACCGCGCGAAGTCCCTGCTGTGCGTGCGCCGCGGACTCTCCTTCCTCGACGTGATCTGCCGCCAGGTGCTGCACCTGCGCGAGGCGCACGACGCCACGCTGCCCCTGATCTTCATGAACTCCTTCCGCACCTCGGCCGACACGCTGGCCGCGGTGGCCCGTTACGAGTCGCTGCCGGTGGAGGGGCTGCCGCTGGAGTTCCTGCAGAACAAGGAGCCCAAGCTGCTGCTCAAGGGCCTCGTGCCGGTCAGCTACCCCAAGGACCCCGACCTGGAGTGGTGCCCGCCCGGGCACGGCGACCTCTACACCGCGCTGCGCGGCACCGGCCTGCTGGACCTGCTGATCGAGCGCGGCTACCGCCACGTCTTCGTCTCCAACTCCGACAACCTCGGCGCCACGCCCGACCCGCAGGTGGCGGGGTGGTTCGCGGCGAGCGGGGCCCCGTTCGCCATCGAGGCGGTGCGCCGCACGCCCTCGGACCGCAAGGGCGGCCACTTCGCGCGCCGCAAGGCCGACGGCCGCCTGGTGCTGCGCGAGACCGCGCAGACGCCGGACGCCGACACGGAGGCACTGGCCGACCTCGACCGGCACCGCTACTGCTCCACGAACAACCTGTGGTTCGACCTCGCCGCCATGAAGCGCACCCTCGACGAGCGCCAGGGCATCCTGGGCCTGCCGCTGATCCGCAACGTCAAGAACGTCGACCCCGCCGACCCCAAGACCCCCGAGGTCGTGCAGATCGAGACGGCGATGGGCGCCGCCATCGAGGTCTTCGAGGGTGCCCAGCTGATCGAGGTCGGCCGCGACCGGTTCGTGCCCGTCAAGACGACCAACGACCTGCTGGTGCTGCGCTCCGACGTCTACGACCTCGGCCAGGACTTCGTGCTCGACCAGGCCGCCGACGAGCTGCCCTACGTGGACCTCGACCCGGCGCACTACAAGCTCGTGGGGGAGTGCGACAAGCGCTTCCCCCAGGGCGCGCCCTCCCTGCGCAAGGCCTCCCGCTTCACGGTGCACGGCGACTGGACGTTCTGCCGCGACATCGAGGTGATCGGCGAGGTCGAGCTCGAGGCGCGCTCCGCCCAGCGCGTCGACGCCGCCACCGTGCTCAGCGGACGCACCGAGGCCTGACGGCGGCCCGACCCCCGGCCCGGCACGGGGAGCGGCCGCCTCGGCGGGGCCGGGTAGCGTCACGCCCATGAGCCACAGCACCCCCGAGGAGCTGGTCAGCGTCGAGGAGCACCTGGCCCGCATCCTGGGCACGGTGCAGCCGCTGCCCGACTTCCAGCAGCCGATCCAGGACGCCCTGGGCCTGGCCTGCACCGAGGACGTCGTCTCGCCGCTGGACCTGCCGCGCTTCGACAACTCCTCGATGGACGGCTACGCCGTGCGCGTGGCCGACGTCGAGGGCGCCAGCGCGGAGCGGCCCGTCGAGCTGACGGTCTCCGGGCAGATCGGCGCCGGCCAGGTGATGCTGCGCGAGCTGCCGCCGGGCACCGCCGCCAAGATCATGACGGGCGCGCCGATGCCCGTGGGCGCCGACGCCGTCGTCCCCTACGAGTGGACCGACCGCGGTGCGCAGGCGGTGCGCATCGAGCAGGCGCCGCAGCCGCACCAGCACGTGCGCGACGCCGGGGAGGACGTGCGCGAGGGCGACGTCGTCATCACCGCCGGCACGGTGATCGGCCCCCGGCACGTGGGCCTGCTGGCGGCCGTGGGGCGCGCCTCGGTGCGCACCCGCAGCCGCCCGCGCGTCGTCATCCTCTCCACCGGCACCGAGCTCACCGAGGTGGGCTCACCGCTGATGGACGACAGCATCTACGACAGCAACTCCCACCTGCTCGCCGCCGCCGCGGGTGCCGCCGGCGCCGTCGCGCACCGCGTGGGCGCCGTCAGCGACCAGCCCGGCCGCTTCCTGGAGGTGCTGCACGAGCACATCGTGCGCGCCGACGTGGTCGTCACCTCCGGCGGCGTCAGCCAGGGCGACTACGACGTCGTCAAGGAGGCGCTGCGCCCGCTGGGCACCATGTGGTTCGGCGGCGTGCGCATGCAGCCCGGCAAGCCGCAGGGCTTCGGGATGATCGGCGACGTCCCGATCTTCTGCCTGCCCGGCAACCCGGTCTCGAGTTACCTCTCCTTCGAGCTGTTCGTGCGCCCGGCGCTGCGACGGATGACGGGTGTCGAGCCCGCGCTGGCGCCGCTGGCCACCGCCCGGCTGACCCGCGAGGTCTCCTCGCCGCCCGGGCGGCGGCAGTTCCTGCGCGGCCACCTCGACGACCTCGACGGCGAGCCCGCCATCACGCCCGTGGGCGGCGCCGGCTCGCACCTGGTGGCCGACCTGGCGCGCGCCAACGCGCTCATCGTCGTGCCCGAGGAGGCCACCTCGCTCGAGTCCGGCACCCGCGTGTACGTCGTCCCCCTGGACCGGGCATGAGCAGCGAGGAGGCGAGCGGGCTCACTCACGTCGACGAGACCGGCGCCGCGCGCATGGTCGACGTCGGCGAGAAGCGGGTCACCGCGCGGGAGGCCACCGCCAGCGGACGCGTGCTGGTCTCGCCGCGCGTGGTCGAGCTGCTGCGCGGCGAGGGCGTGCCCAAGGGCGACGCGCTCGCGGTGGCCCGCATCGCGGGCATCATGGGCGCCAAGCAGACGCCGTCGCTCATCCCGCTGTGCCACCCGCTCGCGATCTCCGGCGTCACGCTCGACCTGCGGGTCGACGACGACGCGGTCGCCGTCCGCGCCACCGTGCGCACCACCGACCGCACCGGCGTGGAGATGGAGGCCCTGACGGCGGTCTCGGTCGCCGCGCTGACCGTCGTCGACATGGTCAAGGCCGTCGACAAGGGAGCGGTGATCACCGACGTGCGGGTCGAGACCAAGACCGGCGGCAAGTCCGGGGACTGGCGCCGCCCCGACGTGGAGCAGGAGGACCGGTCGTGAGCATGCGCGCCGAGGTGGTGGTCGCCTCCAACCGGGCCGCGGCCGGGGTCTACGAGGACACCACGGGTCCGCTGGTCGTCGAGGCGCTGCGCGAGCTGGGCTTCCTGGTGGAGGCGCCCGTGGTGGTCCCCGACGGCGACCCGGTGCGCGAGGCGATCGCCGCGGCCGTCGAGGGCGGGGCGCGCTGCGTCCTGACCACCGGGGGCACCGGGCTGACGCCCACCGACCGCACGCCCGAGGCCACGCGCGCCGTCATCGACGCCGAGGTGCCCGGGCTGGCGGAGGCGATCCGCTCGGCGGGGGTGGCCAAGGGGGTGCCCACGGCCGTGCTCTCGCGCGGGATCGCGGGACTCGCCGGCACCTGCCTGGTGGTCAACCTGCCGGGGTCGCGCGGCGGGGTGAAGGACGGGCTGGAGGTGCTGCGCCCGGTGCTCGTGCACGCCGTCGAGCAGGCGGTGGGCAGCGACCACCCGCGCAGCGAGGACTGACGGTGCTGGGGGAGAGCGCGCGTGGCTGGCCGGCCACGCTGACCTCGGGGACCGACCCGGTGGTGACGCTGCGCCCGCTCGCGGTCTCCGACGCCCGGGAATGGCGGGAGACACGGCAGCGCAACGCCACCTGGCTGGTGCGATGGGACGCCACCGTGCCGCCGGGCGGCGACCCGCGGGCGACGTCCTTCCGGGCGCTGGTGCGGCGCCTGCGCCGGGCGGCCGCCGCCGGCACGACGCTGCCGTGGGCGGTCGACGTCGACGGGCGCTTCGCGGGCCAGCTGACGGTCAACAACATCGTGCGCGGCTCGGCGCTGTTCGCCTCGGCGGGCTACTGGGTCGACCAGCGGCACGCGGGCAGGGGGGTGATCCCGCGGGCGCTGGCGATGGCGATCGACCACTGCTTCACCCAGGTGGGGTTGCACCGCATCGAGGTCTGCATCCGGCCCGAGAACTCCAACTCCCTGCGGGTGGTGGAGAAGCTCGGCCTGCACGAGGTGGGCTACGCCCCACGGTTCCTGCACATCGACGGCGACTGGCGCGACCACCGGATCTACGCGATCACCTCCGAGGAGGTCCCTCGCGGTCTGCTGGCGCGCTACGAGAGCGAGCAGTCCCAGCGCTGACACCCGGACGCCGGCGACCAGTCCTCGGCGACCACCACCAGCCAGCATCGCGGCCAAAAACACAGCCGCCACAGGAGTTCATCCACGACACACTGGTAGACATCCGGCACAGGCTGCGCTATCGCTCCTAACCTCGGGTCGTGGACCTGAGCGCACTCATCTTCGTCGCCCTGGCGGTCGCATGGGCCGCCTACCTCATCCCCAAGGCGCTCAAGCACCACGAGGAGGACCGCCTCGGCCGCACGGTCGAGTCGTTCTCCTCCTCGCTGCGCGTGCTCGCCCGTCGCGACACCACGGACGGCCGCACCACGACGCTCGTGGTGCCCGGCCGCCCCGCCGCCGAGGCCGCCGAGGTGGTCGAGGTCGCCCGCGCGGAGCTCGACGTCGAGGTGACGACGACGCCCGCGCCGCGACGCACCGCCTCCCCGGCCCAGCGCCGTCGTCGGGTGCTGGGGCTGCTGCTCATGGCCACGGGCACCGTGCTCGCCCTCGCGGCCTTCGCGGTGCTGGCCTGGGCGTGGGTGGCCGCGCCGGCCGCGCTGCTGGTGGCGTGGCTCGTGGCCTGCCGCGTGATGGTCAAGGCCGAGCGACGCCGTCCCGCACGTCCGGCCGCTCCCCGCGCCGACCGCATCCCCGCGGCGCCCGTCGTCGAGCCGGAGGCCCCCGAGGCCGAGACCGGCGCGCACCCCGCGGTCGACGACGAGCGTGAGGCCGAGGTCGCCGTCGTCGAGCCGGCTGCCGACGCCGATCCCGAGACCGAGGAGATCGCGGCCGTGCCGGCCGCCGAGCAGGGTGTGCAGGTCGGGTGGGACCCGGTGCCGACCACGCTGCCCACCTACGTGACCAAGGAGCCCGCCGCACGCCGCTCCGTGCGCACCATCGACCTGGACTCCACCGGCGTGTGGACCTCGGGCCGCTCGGAGGTCGACTCCCAGATCGCCCGCGAGGCCGAGGAGGCTGCCCGGGTGAAGAAGGCCGAGGCCGAGCAGGCCGAGGCCCGCGCCGAGGAGCGTCGCGCCAGCGGCTCCTGACCCGGGGGTGCGATTGGGTGGCCCCGATCGCCCGGTGCTAACGTTTCCCCTCGCCTGGGGCTGTGGCGCAGTTGGTAGCGCGTCTCGTTCGCAATGAGAAGGTCAGGGGTTCGAATCCCCTCAGCTCCACCGATGCAGATGTGGCCCGTAGCCGGCAGGCTACGGGCCATCATCGTTCTCGGGCCGTCGTCGTTCTCGGCGCCCGAGCGGTCCCGGGGCTCAGCCGCGGCCCGTGCGCCGCCGGTAGTAGTCGGCGGCCTTGGCCCGGGCCCCGCAGGCCTGCATCGAGCACCAGCGACGCCGTCCGTTGCGCGAGGTGTCGGCGAAGACCAGCACGCAGCCCTGGCCGTCGCAGCGGCGGATGCGCCCGGGCAGCTCCCCGACGAGGTCGAGGTAGGCGGCGGCTGCGGTCCAGGCGGGCAGCCAGGCGGTGTCGACGTCGGCCAGAGCGGTGGGACCGTCCGGACCGTAGCCGCGTCGCACCCGACCGTGCTCGAGCACGGCGTCCAGCAGCCCGGCGGCCGCCGGGTCCTCGGGACGTTCGACCACGGCACGCAGGGCGTCGCGCGCGGCGCGGAGCGGGACCTCCACCGCGGCCGGCTCGGCGTCGGGGTGGTGCTCGGCCAGCCACGCGGCGACGCCGCCGGGCGCGTCGAAGAGGTCGACGGGCCCGCCCGCGTCGGCCCACCGGGTGTTCACGAGGTCGAGCGGCAGCGGCTCGCCGCGCAGGGGGCGGTCCGGCACGGCGTCGACCCGGGTGCGCATCTCACCATCGTACAGATCTTGAATGGTGAGAGCGGTCCCGCGTACGCTCTCACCACCGAACCCGCTGTGAAAGGTGAGAACCGTGGTCCACGCCTACCTGCAGGAGCTGGTCACCCCCGCCGTCGCCGCCGTCCAGGAGCAGCAGGGGAGCCGCCCGGCCCAGGCGCGGCACGTGGCGCACGCCGAGGTCGGCGAGCGGCTGGGGCCGGACGAGGCGGCGTTCGTCGCCTCCCGGGACTGGTTCGTGCTGGCGACGGTGGGGGAGACGGGCTGGCCCTACGTGCAGCACCGCGGCGGGCCCGCCGGCTTCCTGCGCGTGCTCGACGACGGCGCCACGCTCGCGTGGGCCGACGTGCGCGGCAACCGCCAGTACCTCTCGGTCGGCAACCTCGCGACCCGGCCGCGGGTCTCGCTGCTGCTCCTCGACCAGGCGCGGCAGGCGCGTCTGAAGGTGATCGGCGAGGCCGAGGTGGTCGAGGAGCCGGACGACGCCCTGCTCGCGGCCGTGCGTCATCCCGAGCAGGCCGGCCGGGTGGAGCGCGTCGTGCGGGTGCGGGTGCGCGGCTACGACTGGAACTGCCCGCAACACATCACCCCGCGCTTCACCGCCGAGGAGCTCGCCCCGCTGCTCTCCGAGCTGGAGTCGCTGCGCGCCGAGGTCGAGCGCCTCCGCAGGTCGGCGGCCACCTGACGGCGACGCGTGGGGCGGTAGTCCGCTGCACGTTGGTCGTCACAGAGCCCCGATCGCGACCACCTTGCTGCGGAGTACCACTGGGAGACTGACTCGCATGACGCTCAGCGACACCGACCTGATCCACCTGCGGCGCTGCGTCGAGCTTGCCCGCGAGGCGCTCGACGACGGCGACGAGCCGTTCGGATCGGTGCTCGTCTCGGGCACCGGCGAGGTGCTGGCCGAGGACCGCAACCGGGTCAGCGGCGGCGACCGCACCCGCCATCCCGAGCTGGCCCTCGCGCTGTGGGCCGTGGAGCACCTGCCGGAGGAGGAGCGGGCGGAGGCCACCGTCTACACCTCTGGCGAGCACTGCCCGATGTGTGCCGCGGCCCACGGCTGGGTCGGGCTCGGTCGCATCGTGGCCGCCGTGCGGTCCGAGCAGCTGGCCGCGTGGCTGGAGGCCTGGGGCGAGCCGGCCCCCGCCGTCGCGACGCTGCCGGTGGAGCAGGTGGTGCCGGGGGCCGTCGTCGACGGGCCGGCGCCGGAGCTCGTGGGCGAGATGGAGGCCCTGCACCGGGCCCGGGTCGAGCGCGACCGCGCCGCCGGCTGACCTGTGCCGGAGGCAGTCAGTAGCTGGTCCCGCTGCTACCCATCATCGACCCGCCAACCATCCGGCGGTGCTGCCGCGACTGCGGGGTGCTGAACGCCAGCGCCGCGGCGAGCTCGCGGTGCAGCTGGTCCTCGAGCTCAGGGGTGACGCCCTGTCCGGTGCTCGCCGGCGTGCGAGCCAGGCGCAGGCCCGACACCACCGCGTAGGCCTTGGCGGCGATGCGCACCACGGCACCGAGCAGCATCACCGACCCGATGACGACGAAGGCGCCGGTCACCACCGAGAACAGGGTGAAGAACGCGTCGCCGTCCTTCCCACCGACGCCGCCCATGGGGTCGTCCCCGAAGAGCGAGGGGACCAGGTCGTCGAGGAACGTCTCGGTGACGCTGGTGAACATGACCGCGGCCACCAGGGTGAAGAGGCCGGTCACCACCAGGGTGAGGACCGAGCCGAGGAACCCCACCCGCAGGAGGCGGGGGTCGTCGGGATGGCGCAGTCCGTGCAGGGCGTCGGCCACCAGCAGTCGCCCGACGACCGAGCGCGCGGCGCCGGGGTCGACGGCCTCCGAGGTGGCGGCCCGGTCGGTGGAGGCGAGCAGCTGGCGCGCGGCCCGCACCGGCCCCGTGGTGGAGAACCGGGCACCGCCGAAGCGCCGAGGGCTGGAGCCGAGGCGGCTCGGCTCGGAGGTCGGCTCGGGGTAGGACATGGCGGCAGCTTTCCGTCACCGCGACGCCGTCAAACGCTGCGGGTACCGTGCCGCGTCATGGTCCTCGACGACGGCACTCGCTGGCGCTCCGCCCTGGCACGGGCCACCTGGCTGAACCCGCCACCGGACGTGCAGGTCCGCGAGGACGCGCTGCTGGTCACGGCGGCCGAGGGCAGCGACCTGTGGCGCACCACCTCCTACGGCTTCGTGCGCGACTCCGGGCACGCGCTGCTGGTGGAGCTCCCGGAGGCGACGGCGCTGGAGGTGTCCTTCGTCGTCGACCTGCCCGAGCAGTTCGACCAGGCGGGGCTGCTCGTGCGGTCCGGCCCGGAGCAGTGGGTCAAGGCCGGCGTCGAGCACAGCGACGGCGCGCCGCAGGTGGGCGCCGTCGTCACGCGCGGGGTCTCGGACTGGTCGGTCGCGCCTGTGCCCGCGTGGGCGGGGCGGGTGGTCACCGTGCGCGGCAGCCGCGCCGGGGACGCCCTCACCGTGCGGGCGCGCGTCGACGACGAGCCGTGGCAGCTGGTGCGCGTGGCCCCGTTGCCGCCGGGGCCGCTGCTGGCCGGGCCCTACTGCTGCGCGCCCTCGCGCGCCGGGCTCACCGTGCGGTTCACCGACGTGCGGCTGGTGCCCGCCGACGGCGCTCTGCACGGCTGAGCGACCCCGGCCCCGCGGAGGTCGGCGTCAGGGGATGACGCGGGCGTCGCGGTAGCGCTGGGCGTGGTGGAAGAAGCTGGCGCGGGTGTCACGGGTAGCCGAGAAGCCCGCTGCGCGACTGCGGTTCATGTCGGTGACGACCTCGATGTCGCGGCCCAGGTCGGCGTCGGTGTGCCACCACGACGCCACCCGCGCCAGGTCGGGCTCCACCAGGTCGTGCCGTCGGGCCAGGTCGCGCCAGGCCTCCTCCGTGCCGGCCATCGAGGCCTCCAGCGGCCGCGGCTCGCCGTCGAAGCCCTCCCACTCCAGGCCGAACCAGTCGGCCACCTGGGGCCAGAGCCAGCGCCACCGGAAGACGTCGCCGTTGGCGGTGTTGAAGGCCCGGTCGTGCGCGGCGGGGGTGGTGGTCGCCCAGGTGATCTGCTCGGCCAGCAGGTCGGCGTCGGTCACGTCGGTGAGCCCGTCCCACTGCTGCTGCGAGCCCGGGAAGACGAACGGCCTGCCCAGGTCGCGGCACAGCGAGGCGTAGGCGCACAGCGTGGCCACCATGTTCATCGCGTTGCCGGTGGCGAACCCGAACACGGTGTGCGAGCGGTGCACGCTCCAGGTGAAGCCGTCGCGCTCGGCCGCGGCGATCAGCTCGTCCTCCTGCGCGTAGTAGAAGTTGGGGTAGGGCAGCCGCTCCTCCTCCTCGCGGAAGGGCGTGTCGGGCATCTCGCCCTGGCCGTAGGCCTCGAACGGGCCGAGGTAGTGCTTGAGACCCGTCATCAGCGCCACGTGCCGCACCGAGCGTGACGGCGCCAGGGCCGCCAGCAGGTCGCGGACGGCGCCGCCGTTGACGCGGATGTTCTCCTCCTCGGTCTCCATCCGGGTCCACGCGGTGATCGCCACGACCTCCGGGGCGACGCCGTCGAGGGCCGCCGCGAGCCCCTCGGGGTCGCTGAGATCGGCGCGCACCGGGTGCACCTCGGGCAGCGGCGCGGTGCCGCTGCGGGAGAGGCCGTAGGTCTCCCACCCCTCGGCCACGAGGCGTCGGGCGACTGCCTGGCCGACGATGCCGGTGACGCCGACGACGAGCGCGCGGCCGCGCGGCGTGCTGGTTGACTCGGGCACGGGCCCTCCCAAGGTCGTGGTGGCCGCCGGTCGGCCTCCGTCGGCGACGCTAGCGAGCACGTGGGCACGCCACCCGGAGCCTGCCCTGCAGCCCCCTCAGCACCCGCACAGGGAGCGCGGTTAGCGTGGTGGTTCCGCCCGACCCCGATCTCGAAGGTTCTCCCGTGCACCGACGTCTCCGTCGCCCGGCGGCCGCCCTCAGCGGCCTGCTGCTCGTCTCCGCCCTCGCCGCCTGCGGGGGTGGTGGGTCCGAGGAGGCCGACGACCCCGGGAGCTCGAGCTCCTCGGAGGGCGGCAGTGGCGACAGCGAGACCGGCGAGGAGGTCGAGGGCGTCACGTTCGAGGGCGAGGTGGGCGAGAGCCTGACCGTCGACTTCTCCGCCGAGGTGCCCCAGCCCGCCGAGACCACCGTGACCACGGTGGTCGAGGGCGACGGCGACCCGGTCGAGGAGGGTGACACCGTGAACACCTACCTGTGGCTGGGCAACGGCACCGGGCAGGAGCAGCTCTTCAGCGACTACGACAACGGCGCCCCGCAGGCCATCCCCTACGAGCCCGCGCAGCTCGACGAGCTGTTCGGCTCGCTGCTGGAGGGCCAGACCTACGGGTCGCGCGTCGTCGCCGTCACCACGCCCGAGGTGGTCTTCGGAGCCGACCCGCAGGGCAACCAGTTCGAGGTCCAGGACTCCGACAGCCTCGTGGTGGTGGCCGACCTGGTCGACGAGCAGCAGGCCGCGCCGGAGCCCAGCAGCGACCAGCCCGAGGACGCCGAGCCCGACACCCAGCCCAGCGTGGTGGAGGAGGGCGGCAACCCGGTGGGCCTGGACTTCGAGGGCATCGAGGAGCCCGAGCTCGACCAGCCGGTGCAGCGCGTGGTCCTCGAGGAGGGCGACGGCGCCCCCGTCACCGCGCAGAGCGAGGTGACGGTCAACTACCTCGGCTCCACCTACGAGGCCGACGCGCCCTTCGACGAGAGCTACTCGCGCGGCGAGCCGCTGGTCTCCCCCCTCAGCGGTCTGATCCCCGGCTGGACGATCGGCCTGACCGGCGTGCCCGTCGGCAGCCGCGTGCTGCTGCAGATCCCGCCCGCCTACGGCTACGGCGCCGAGGGCAGCGGGCCGAGCATCCCGGGCAACGCCACGCTGTGGTTCGTCATCGACATCGTCTCCGCGGAGGGCTGAGCGCCGGCCGGCCCGCGCCTCCTCGGCTCAGCGGGGGAGCGGGCGGGCCGCGGGGCGGCAGCGCACGACGTCGAGCGCGAACTCCACGTACTGCGCGGCCACCTGCTCGGGCGAGGAGGGGCCGGTGGGCCGGTACCACTGCGCCAGGGCGGTGCACGAGGTGACGACGGCGCGGGCGGCCGCCTGCGGCTCGGGCGTCGCGAACAGTCCGTCCCGGCAGCCCTGCTCCACCTCGGTGGTGACCTTGCGCTGCTCCCGGTTGCGGATGCCCGCGATGCGGTGGCGCGCCGCCGGGATCAGGCTGCGCATCTCGGTGGCGCCGATGAAGCCGAGCTCGCGCCGGTGGGTGTGGAACAGCGCCAGGCACTCCACCAGGTTCGCGAGGCGCTCGGCGGGGTCGGCGCCGTCGTCGAGCGCTGCGGAGGTGCGGGCGGAGAGCTCGGCCATGGCCCGTTCGAGCAGCGCGACCAGCATCTGCTGCTTGCCGCCGTAGTAGTGGTAGAGGCCGGCGACCGAGAGCCCCGCTCTCTCGGCGATGCCGCGCATCGTGGAGCCGTGGTACCCGTAGACCAGGAACGAGGCCATCGCCCCGCGCAGCGCGGGGTCCCAGCGCGCCGGCGGGAACTCCCGCCACGAGCGCTGCGCCGGCACGGCCGGGCCGCGGGGCGAGGCGGGGCCGGCGGCCCGGGCCCACCGGTCGTCCACGACGGGTTCGGGCACCGTGCCCACCAGCCGCTCGATCCGGACCCCCAACACGTCGGCGAGCTGGGTGACCCGCTCGGTGGAGGTGCCGGTGCGGCCGTTCTCGAGGGCGCTCACGGTGGCGGGGCTGACGCCGAGAGCGGCGGCCAGCTGGCGCAGCGTCATGCCACGGTGCTGACGCAGGGTGCGCACCGCGCGGCCGAGGTCGGTGCGGTGGGCGGTCGTCGTCCCGGGTTCTCCCGTGGTCGGCACGGGTTCAGGATAGCCGAACAAAACATTGCCTGAGAGGTCCGCGGATCCGTTGACAGGCGACTCCTCGGCAGGAAATGTGATGGGCGTCATCCCGCAGCCCGAGTGATCGTTCGGGCCGCACACCTGTGCCTGGGCATCGCCCGGGGGACCTTGGAGGCACGCATGACCGACACCGCACCCGACCTCACCGACCTGCTCGCCGACTCGCCGAGCAACTGGGGCAAGTGGGGCCCCGACGACGAGGTGGGCAGCCTGAACTACCTCGGCCCCGAGCAGGTGCTCGCCGCCGCCGGACTGATCCGCACCGGCAAGACCTTCACCCTCCAGCGCCTCATCGGCGACCCGAAGGGCGACCCCGTGTGGCCCGGTCGCACCCCCGCCACGCGGACCCAGATCATGGACGAGTCCACCTGGGACGCCGCGGACGCGCCGCAGTTCCCGGGCGGTCTGCACTACGCCGACGACAAGATCGACGCCTTCCTGCAGGGCTCCACGCAGTACGACGCGCTGGGCCACGTCTGGTACGGCGGCCAGCTCTACAACGGCTACGACGCCCGCAGCACGGTCGGCGGCATGGAGATGGCCAGCGTCGAGCCCATCGCCCAGCGCGGCGTCGTGGGCCGGGCGGTGCTGCTCGACATGGCGCGCTTCCGGGGCAAGGAGACCCTGGAGTCGGCCGAGACCTTCACCCACGAGGACCTGCTGGCCTGCGCCGAGAAGCAAGGCGTCGAGATCCGCCCGCGCGACATCCTGGTGATCCGGACCAACTACCTGCAGCGCTTCTTCGAGCTGGGTGACAAGTTCTACGAGGGCTTCTGCGAGCCCGGCATGGTCTACAGCCCCGAGCTGGTCCAGTGGTTCGCCGACATGGAGATCCCCAACCTGGTCACCGACACGATCGCCAACGAGGTCACCACCGACCCCAACAACGGCGTCGCGCTGGTGCTGCACAACGCGCTGATGCGCAACCTCGGCATCACCTTCACCGAGATCTGCGACCTCGAGAGCCTGGCGGCCGACTGCGCCGAGGACGGCGCCTACGAGTTCTTCTACGCCGCGGCTCCGCTCAAGGTGGCCAAGGGCAGCGGCTCGCCGGTCAACCCGCTCGCCATCAAGTAGGGGCGCCGGTGTCCCAGTACGACGAGCGGCCCTGGCTGCAGCTCTACGGGCAGATGCCCGCGGAGCTGCACGCCGGGCACCGCAACGCGCTCGAGATGTTCCAGGCCGGGCTGGCCCAGGACCCCGACGGCGACGCCATCCGCTACTTCGACGGCGTCATGAGCCGCCGCGAGCTCGACGAGCAGAGCAGTGCTCTGGCCAGCGGGCTGCTGGCTCAGGGCTTCGCGGCCGGCGACCGACTCGCGGTCTACCTGCAGAACGTCCCGCAGTTCCTGGTGGCCATGCTGGCCGCCTGGAAGGCGGGCGGACTGCTGGTCTCCATCAACCCGATGAGCCGGGCGCGCGAGCTGACCTACCTGCTCGAGGACTCCGGCGCCGTCGCCCTGGTGTGCCTGGAGTCGCTCTACGACGAGGTCGCCCGCGACGTCGTGCCGGGCAGCGCCGTGCGCCTGGTGCTGACCACGAGCGAGCTCGAGCACCAGCACACCCCCGACCCACGGCTCTTCGCGGGCAGCAGCCGGCAGCGGCACGAGGGCACCACCGACCTCGCCGGCTTCATCGAGGAGCACCGCGGAGAGGTGCCGCCCGCCGTCACGCTCGGCCCCGACGACGTGGCGTTCCTGACCTACACCTCGGGCACCACCGGCGTACCCAAGGGGGCGATGAACACCCACGGCAACGTCACCTTCACCTCCGCGGTCTACCGCGACTGCGCCCGCTTCCAGCCCGGTGGCTCCGTGTTCGGCATCGCGCCGCTGTTCCACATCACCGGCCTGATCGGACACATCGGCATCAGCTTCCTGGCGCCGATGCCGCTGGTGCTCGCCTACCGCTTCGAGCCCGCCGTCGTGCTCGACGCGCTGCGCCAGCACCGACCCACCTACACGATCGGTGCGATCACGGCGTTCAACGCCCTGCTCAACCACCCCGACTTCAGCCGCGAGCACTTCTCCTCCTTCACCAGCGTGTACTCCGGCGGTGCCGCCATCTCGCCGACGGCGGAGAAGACCTTCCTGGAGAGGACCGGTGTGCAGGTCCACAACGCCTACGGCCTCACCGAGACCACGAGCCCGATGACGCTGACGCCGTTCGGCACGCCCTCACCGGTCGACCCCACCTCGGGCGCGCTCTCGGTCGGCGTGCCGGTGCCCTCGACCGTCGTCCGGATCCTCGGCGACGACGGGGCCGAGGTGCCGCTCGGCGAGGTCGGCGAGATCGTGGCCGAGGGGCCCCAGGTGGTGGCCGGCTACTGGCAGAAGCCGCAGGAGACCGCCGCCGGACTGCCCGGGGGAGCGCTGCGCTCGGGCGACGTGGGCTTCATGGACGACGCCGGCTGGATCTTCATCGTCGACCGCAAGAAGGACATGATCAACGCCTCCGGATACAAGGTGTGGCCGCGCGAGGTCGAGGACGTGCTCGCCGAGCACGCCGCGGTGCGCGAGGCGGCCGTCGTCGGGGTGCCCGACGAGAAGCGCGGCGAGACCGTCAAGGCGTTCGTCAGCCTCAAGGACGGCGCCGAGGTCACGCCCGAGGAGCTCATCGCCCACTGCAAGGAGCGGATGGCGGCCTACAAGTACCCCCGCGAGGTGGTGCTGCTCGACGAGCTGCCCAAGACGGTGACCGGCAAGATCCTGCGACGCGAGCTCCGCGCATGAGCGCACCGCGGAGCGCCGTCCGGTCGGTCCGGGCGCTCGCCGCGCCCTCGGGTCGCGCCGTCGAGCTGCTCGCACGGATGGAGGAGTTCCTGCACGCGGAGGTGCTCCCCGCGGAGGCCACCTACGCCGAGCAGCGCGCCGCCGCGGGACTCGAGGACCGGAGGCTGCCGGCGGTGGTGGAGGAGCTGAAGGTCAAGGCCCGCGAACGCGAGCTGTGGAACCTCTTCCTCCCGGCGGAGTCGGGCCTCACCCAGCTGGAGTACGCCCCGATCGCCGAGCTCACCGGCTGGAGTCTCGACATCGCGCCCGAGGCCACCAACTGCGCGGCGCCCGACACCGGCAACATGGAGCTGCTGCACCTGCTGGGCACGCCCGCACAGCAGGAGCAGTGGCTCCGCCCGCTGCTCGACGGCGAGATCCGCTCGGCGTTCGCGATGACCGAGCCGGCCGTGGCCAGCTCGGACGCCACGAACATCGAGACGCGGATCGAGCGCGACGGCGACGAGTACGTGGTCAACGGTCGCAAGTGGTGGACCAGCGGGGCGCTCGACCCGCGCTGCGCGCTGTTCGTGCTGATGGGCAAGACCGATCCGACGGCGGCCAGGCACCGCCAGCAGAGCATGGTGCTGGTGCCCCGCGAGACTGCGGGCGTGCGGGTGGTGCGCGACCTGCCGGTCTTCGGCCACCACGACCAGCACGGCCACGCGATCGTCGAGTTCACCGACGTCCGGGTGCCGGTGGGCAACGTGGTCGGCGAGGAGGGTGGCGGATTCGCGGCCGCCCAGGCCCGTCTGGGGCCGGGACGCATCCACCACTGCATGCGCGCCCTCGGTGCCGCGGAGCGTGCGCTGGCGATGATGGTCGACCGCGCCCACGAGCGCGTCGCGTTCGGGGGCCCGCTGGCCGACCAGGGCGTCGTCCAGCACCAGGTGGCGGAGTCGCGGCTGGAGCTCGAGCAGGCCCGCCTGCTGTGCTACCAGGCCTGCCAGGTGATCGACGACCTCGGCAACCGCGAGGCGCGCAACCTGGTGGCCATGGCCAAGGTGGCGGTGCCGCGCGCGGCGCACTCGGTGATCGACCGCGCCATCCAGCTGCACGGCGGTGCCGGCGTCACCGACGTGACGCCACTGGCCGCCATGTACGGCTGGCACCGCGCCATGCGGCTCTTCGACGGGCCGGACGAGGTGCACCTGCGCTCGATCGCGCGCGCCGAGCTGCAGCGCTGAGCTGCGGCGCTGGGCTCCTGCGCGCTCAGGCCCGCCCGCCGCGCAGTGCGACGGGCGGGCCCGCGTAGCGCTCGAGCGCGGCGCGCACGTCGTCGTCGATCGGCCACGAGGAGGCCTCCGCGGTCTCCCAGAGCACGAGGGTGGACTCGGCGAGCAGCGCCGGCGGGTGGGCGGCGTCGGTACGCATCTCGGTGCTGACGGCGAACGAGGATCGGCCCACGTGGGAGATCCACAACCGCACCAGGAACGGCCGGAACGGGGTGAAGCGCATCTCCGCGTGGTAGTCGACGCGCTGGGAGCCCATCAGCTCGACGACGCCGGACGGCACCGGGTCGAGCAGGCCGGTGCCCTCGATGCCGGTCCCTGGCTCGACGCCGTCGCGGGTGCCCAGCTCGGCGAAGCGCAGGAACAGCACCCGGGCCTCGTCGATGATCCGCATCGCCTCCACGTTGTCGACGTGACCGCCGAGGTTCACGTCGCGCAGCCGTGCCTGGATCTCGCACTCGAACACCTCACCGGCCATGCGGGCGATCCTGCCAGCAACCCGCCGGCGGACGGCCTCATGCCCCGGCGGAGCCCGGCATCCACTGCACCAGCTGCCAGACGATGCCGTTCGGGTCGGCGAGCTGGCAGAAGCGCTCGCCCCACGGCTCGGTCTCGGGTGGGGTCACCACCTCGGCGCCGGCGCCGGCGTCGGCGATGCGGGCGAACTCGGCGTCGAGGTCCTCGACCACCAGGGCGATCA
Organism: Nocardioides nanhaiensis; assembly: GCF_039542785.1. Taxonomy (NCBI): domain Bacteria; kingdom Bacillati; phylum Actinomycetota; class Actinomycetes; order Propionibacteriales; family Nocardioidaceae; genus Nocardioides; species Nocardioides nanhaiensis. The sequence continues at coordinate 397,464 of NZ_BAABIM010000002.1, read as the reverse complement.
GCAGCCCCTCGCCGGCGGCGCCGGCGATCCGGGCGGGCTGGAAGGAGGGCAGGCCGACCTGGAGGAACACCACGTTCACCCCGGCGCTGGGGTGGGCCAGCGAGACGAAGCCGTCGGCGGACATGGCCTCGCTGAAGCCGAGGTGGGTGGTGGCGAACGCCGCGGAGGCTGCCGGGTCGGGGACGTTGAGGGAGAGGGCGGTGGCGGTGACGTGCATGGTGACTCCTCGCTCGATGCAAAACAATGTACAACGTACAAGGTCGTACAACGTCCTAGGATGGCGTGATGTTCCCGGCGGTGGTGATCTGATGGCACGGTCTCTGGTCGACCTGCTGTGGCGCGACCACCCGGAGGCACCCCGCGGCGGCAGTCGGGGCCCGGAGTCGCGCGTCTCCACGGGGGAGGTGGTGGCCGCGGCGCTTGACCTCGCCGACTCCGGTGGGCTCGCCGAGGTGACGGTGCGCCGGCTCGGCGCGCACCTGGGCATCTCCGCCATGTCGGTCTACACCCACGTCGGCAGCCGGGACGACCTGCTCGTGCTCATGGCCGACGCCGCGCACGCCCAGATGGACCTGCCGGCGTTCGGCCGCGCCGGGTGGCGCACCCGCTGTCGACGGGTGGCCGAGGCCAACCGTGCCCAGCTGCTGGCGCGGGCGTGGCTGCTCGACGTCGACGACGACCGCACGGTCCTCGGCCCGGGGACCATCGCCAAGTACGACCACGAGCTGCAGGCGTTCGAGGGGCTGGGGCTCGACGACGTCGCCCGCGACGCCGCCCTCACCCTGCTGCTCGACCTCGCCCGCTCGTCTGCCCGCGTCGCGCGACGCCGTCCGACTACCGGGACGAACGTGGGAGCCGAGGAGTGGGCGCGGTGGGGCCCCGCCCTGGGCCGCTACCTGGGCGACGCCCACCCGCTCGCCCAACGGGTGGGCGGCGCCGCCGGTGCCGCGATGGGGGCCGCCTCCAGCCCCGACCACGCCTGGCGGTTCGCGCTCGAGCGGGTGCTGGACGGGCTGTCGTCGCTCGGTCGCTGAAGGCCGGGCCCCGTCGCGATCGCCCGTCCCGCCCTCCCTGTCGGTCCCTCCGCGGGGCGCGGTGAAGAGGTGTCGTCGCCGTGCGCGGCGGTCGAGCCGCCGGGTCACTGGTCCAGACCGGTGGCACAACCGGGTGGCGGGGGAGGGTTCATTGAATTACGTTACGCCACGTAACCAAATAACCCCAGCGTCAGGAGCCACCATGCACACCCACCTCCGAGGTCGCGCCACCGCGAGCGGCCTGGCCGCCGCCGTTGGCCTGGCGACCCTCGTCGTCGCCGGCAGTACCGCGCCCGCCGCGGCGCACGGCAACGCCGCGCCCGTGGTCCTCAAGAGCTTCACCACGGTCAGCGCCGAGCAGCAGATGGCGGTGCTCGGCAACCGGTTCCTCTTCGCCGCGGCAGCCGAGACCGGCGGGGTGGAGCCCTACATCTCCGACGGGACGGCCGCCGGCACGCGCCTGCTGGCCGACGTCGTCCCGGGCGCGGGCAGCAGCAGCCCGACCGAGTTCACCACCGTCGCCAACCGGGTCTACTTCACCGCGACGACGCCGGCCACGGGCCGCGAGCTCTGGGTCACCGACGGCACGACCGCTGGCACGACCCTGGTCGAGGACGTCTTCCCCGGTGCCGGTAGCGGTCTGCCCAACGGGCTGGTGCCCCTGGGTGACAGGTTGCTGCTGAGCGTCGACGACGGCACGCACGGTGCGGAGCTGTGGACCAGCAAGGGCACGGCGGCGACCACCTCACTCGTCGAGGACCTCACGGTGGGCCCGGACGACACGCCCATCACGGACCTCACGGCAGCCAGCGGCGTGGCGTACTTCCGTGCGTTCTTCGCGGGTGTCGGCTCGGAGATCGTGCGCACCGACGGCACCGACGGCGGCACGCAGGTCATCGACGTGACTCCCGGACCGGTCTCGAGCTCGCCCCAGGACATCACCCACCTCTCGGGCAGCACGGTGGTCTTCTCCGCCGACGGCCCCGGCTCCGGCCGCGAGCTGTGGCGCAGCAACGGGACGCCTGCAGGCACGCAGCTGATCGAGGACGCCGTCCCCGGCGGCAACGACAGCGCCATCTCCGGTCTGGCGAGGGTCGGCGACGCCGTCTTCTACCGCGGCACCCACCCGACCCAGGGTCAGGAGCTCTTCGCCACCCGCGGGACCGCCGCCACCACCGGGATCGTCAAGGACCTGGCGCTCGGTGCGTCCTCCAACCCGGCCGACATCGTCGAGTCGGGCGGTCGCGCCTACTTCACCGCCGACGTGCCCGGCGCGGGACGCGAGGTCCACGTCTCGGACGGCACGGTCGCGGGCACGGCACGCGTCGAGGACGTGCGTCCCGGCCCAGGTGACGGCGTCGAGGGTCGCCTGGTCCGTCACGGACGCGGGGTCGCCTTCGGCGGCAACGACGGCGTCTCCGGCACCGAGCCCTGGCTGAGCAACGGCAGTGCCGCCGGCACGGACCGGGTCCGCGACGTGGTGCCGGCCAACCAGGGCGAGGCGCGAGCAGTGCTCTCCGTCGGACCCCGCGTCGTGTTCCACACGCTCCTGGAGGGCCAGCCCACCCTGCTGGCGGTGGACGCGCAGCGCTGGTTCAGCGTCGACTCCGCGACTCCCAAGATCATCCGCAAGGCGACGCTGCGTGTGGGCAAGAAGGTGGTGGTCGTCCCCGGTGCCTGGGAGGTCGGGTCCACCCTGAAGGTGCGGTGGCTGCGTAACGGCAAGCCCATCGCCGGGGCCACCCGCAAGGCTTACCGGCTCACGAAGGCCGACCTCGGCAAGAAGATCCGCGTCCGGGTCACGGGGACGGCCCCGGGCCACAACCCGGTGGCCCGCACCTCGGCCCCCACCGGCAAGGTCAGGAAGGCCTGACCGTCATCCTCGCCCGTGCGCAGCGGTCGGGCCCCTCGGGCCCGGCCGCTGTCGGCGTGCCCACTCGCAGACCCGCCACACCGCCGGGGCACGATGTGCTCCACGACGAGGAGGAGGATCATGGCCCGCCCACGTGACCCGCAGATCGAGGAGCGCATCCTCGACGCGACCGACCAACTGATCAGGGAGCACGGCTACGAGGCCGTGACCGTGGAGGCCATCGCGGAGCGCGCCGGCGTCGGCAAGCCCACCGTCTACCGGCGGTTCGCCAACCGTGACGAGGTGCTCATGGCCCTCAACGCGCGCGCGTCGATCCCCGTCGAGCCGGTCGACACCGGGACGCTCCTCGGCGACATCCGCGCCATCGTGTGGGGCGTCGTGCCGACGGTGAACACGGCGGTCCTGCGTGCCACGCTGGGTCCGCAGGTCGGTCGTGCGATCGCCGACGACGACGCCAACCGTGTGTTCCAGGAGACCGTCGGCGGCTCCTCCGACGTGTACATGCGACCTATCTGGGAGCGCGGCCTGGCGCGGGGGGAGATCGACCCTTCCCTGGACTACGAGGTCGCCAGGACCGCGCTGGGCACCGCGGTCATCTTCTCCCTGGCGCTCTACCGGCTCGACGAGTCGTGCGTCGAGCAGATCGCCGCCATGTGGGTGAGGTCCGTGGCGCCGCCCGCATGACGGCGCGCAGTCCTCAGGTGCGTCCGGCCGGGGGCCAGTAGGCCCAGTCGTGGCGCTCCTCGGGCGAGACGATGCGGCGCGGCTGGTGCGGGCTGCCCGCGGCGTCGAGGACCTTGCGCCCGATGTCGCGCAGCGCCGCGGCGTCGTGCGCGGAGGTGCGCACGGGATCGGTGAACCACTCGAGGACCGGGGTGCTGGAGGAGATCAGCCCGGTGAGGACGTCGGCCTCGGCGGCGGCCACCAGCCAGCCGGCCTGGGGCGCGGGCGGGGCCTCGACGGCGTCGGCCACCCAGCTGGCGGCGTCGGCCATGAGCGCGTCGTCGACGAAGGGGGCGCGCTGGTCGCGCAGCGCCTGCGCCACCTCCGGCAGGACGCCGGGGTCGTAGCCGGCCTCCTCGAGGTGCTGCGTGAGGGAGTCCAGGTGCTGCTCCATCAGCCACGAGGGCATCCCGCGGACGGCGAGCAACCGGCTCAGCCACAGCACCTGGTGCAGCGCTTGCGCGGTGGTCAGCTCGGTGTGTCCGAGCAGCCAGCTGGAGTCGCCCACGGCCCAGGTGAGCCCGCGGGCGCCGTAGCGCAGCTCGTAGTAGGGGTGCGCCAGCATGGTGGCGTGCGCGGCACGCGTGCCGGCGCGCAGCAGGCCGGCCTCGCTGACCACGTGGTGAACGCCGGCCTCGGCGTTGATGCTGGCCACGGTCGGCGGGCGACCGTCGTCGCCGGTGAGCAGTCCCACGTCGACACGGTCCAGCACCTGCTCGACGACGACCGGCAGGTGCACGACGCCGGCGGCCTCCGGCTCGAGGATCGCCGCCCGCAGCGCCGCGGGGTCCTCGGTGCCCAGCAGGCACGCGACCCGCTCGACGCCCACGACCGCAGCCACGTCCGCCGGGTGCTCGACCCTCCCGTGCGCTGCGCGATCGGCATGGCGGAGGAGGAGGTCGAGCCCGGGTGAGGGCAGGGGCTCCGACGGCGTCATCGCCGGGATTGTGTCAGAGCGACCGGGGTCGCGTGGCCGTCCGGGGGCGACTCGTGAGACCGCGCGGGCGCGCGGGAAGGGGCAACCTGCTGCGCAGCGCGGGGAACCTGACCTACGCTCGTCTCGGCACTCGGGCACCCCGGGGTGTGCGGGCCGAGAGCGGGAGACGAGTGATGGACGCTCAGAGGGACGAGGTGGAGCGCCTGCGCGCCCGCGTCCTCGAGCTCGAGGAGCGCCTCGGCGTCGAGAAGGCCCGGGCCTCGCTGCGCGCCGACCGGTTGCGGATGGCCCGCGAGCTCAACGACACGATCGTGCAGGCCCTGGTGGCCGCGGAGATGGCCATGGACCTCGATCGCCCCGAGCAGGCCCGCTCCCTGGTGGGCGAGGCCTCGCGGCACTCGCGCGAGATGATCGGCCAGCTGGTGGGCGAGCGGTTGCTGCCCGGCACCGCCCTGCGCCACGCGCCGGAGCGGGCGCCGTGGACCCTCGATGACCCTGCGCCTCGCCGGACGGCCTCGCGCATCGCCGGCGGTGACGCCGCACTCGATCAGCACACCTCACCCGAGGAGACGCGCCGATGACCGCCACCCCGCCCCCGCCGGTGCTCGACCCGGTGCTCGACCCGGTGCTCGACGTCGTCCCCGCTCCCGGGCCGGACACCGCAGCCGCCGTGCGACGCGTCGTCGTCGTCGACGACGCCCCGGACCTGCGCGAGCTGATCACCCTGGTCCTCGGCCGCCGGGGTGGCGGCCTGTGGAGCGTGGTGGGCAGCGCCGGCGACGGCATCTCCGCCGTCGAGGTGGTCCACGAGCTGCACCCCGACGTCGTCCTCCTCGACATCGCGATGCCGGTCATGGACGGCCTGCAGGCCCTGCCGCTGGTGCGTCGTGCCTGCCCGGAGGCCACCATCGTCATGCTCTCCGCCTTCCCCTCCAGCAGCGCGCAGGCCGGCGCCCTCGCCGCCGGTGCCGACGCCTACCTGGAGAAGGACGACCTGGTCGGCACGCTGGTCCCCAAGCTCACGGCGCTCCTGGGCGCCGAGGGCCTCACGGCACCTGCCGCAGGCTGAGCCACCGCCGAGCCGCCGTGGCGGTGCGTGCCCGGGGGTGGCGGTGCCGCAGCGACCGAACGCGCGCCCCCCACAGTCACTGAGGCACCCCTGCCGCGGGGTGGTGGTGGCTCCATGACCGCACCCACACCCCGAACGGGCACCGAGGCACCCCCAAGCCCGGGCGCCACGCCCCGGATGAGGGACGTGACCGGGGGCATGACCTAGCATGGTCGGCGGCACCGCCTCGTGCGCGTCGCTCGTCAGGCCCCCGCAGGGCGCAGTCATCGACGAGACGGCCCGCCGCACCAGCCGGATCCGCCGTCCCGACCCGCCGGCCACCCCGGCGCGGGACGCCCCGCGGACCGGTCCGCGGCGCGGTGCCCACCGCCCGACGGCGCCACCGAGACCGTGCGGGCCCCCACGAGGAGGACGAGTGGCTCGACGAGGCCAGCGCCAGGGCGGCGGCGGTCGGGGGACGGCACGCCAGCGCCGCACCCGCCCCCAGGACAACGAGGGCATCATGCCGGTGCTCGCGAAGGCCGTGCGCGAGGTGGAGGGCGACGTCCAGCGCGGGCGGGTCAGCCAGTCGACCCACACGACGTTCCAGGTGGTGGCGCTGCTTGTGCGCGAGGAGCGTGCCCGGGTCAAGGCCGGCGGCGAGGGCACCGAGGCGCAGCGCGCCGAGCAGCTCAAGCGCCTCGACGGCGTCGCCACGATCCTCGCCAAGACCGCGGCGCGCCACCCCAGCCTCTTCGCGCTGCTCGACGAGGGCGCCGAGCTCAGCAGCGACGCCAAGGCGCTCAAGCGGGAGATGCAGGAGGAGGCCGGGTACGAGCAGCCGGAGCCGGAGGCCCCCGCCGAGCGACCCGAGGGTGCGCCCGCCGAGCGCCACCAGGTGGTGCCGCGCTCGGTGGTGGCCCGCCAGCTGGCCAACCCGTTCATGCCGCCTGACTTCTCGCTGGCCGAGCGCCGCGAGCACACCTACGGCAAGCTCGACAGCTGGGAGCTCCTCGAGCCGCTGCTGCGCTCCTTCGAGGACGCCACCGACGGCACCAAGGCCTGCATGCCGCTGCCGCCCGCCGAGGAGCTGCTCACCCGGCCGGGCCGCGCGCTGATGCCGCACCAGGCGCAGGTCGTGGCCGCGGCCGAGGCCGGTCATCGCTCGTTCCTGCTCGCGGACGAGCCGGGTCTGGGCAAGACCGCGCAGGCGCTGCTGGCGGCGCAGGCCGCCGACGCCTACCCGCTGCTCGTGGTGGTGCCCAACGTCGTCAAGACCAACTGGGCGCGCGAGGCCGCGCTGTGGACCCCGGGCCACCCGGTCACCGTCGTGCACGGCAACGGCGACTCGATGGACGGGTTCGCCGACATCGTCGTGGTCAACTACGAGATCCTCGACCGGCACGTGGGCTGGCTCGGGAACCTGGGCTTTCGCGGGATGGTCGTCGACGAGGCGCACTTCATCAAGAACAAGAGCTCCCAGCGCTCCCAGCACGTGCTGCAGCTCTCCGAGCGCATCCGCAAGCGCGTGGGCCGTCCGCTCTTCATGGCGCTCACCGGTACGCCGCTGATCAACGACATCGAGGACTTCAAGGCGATCTGGCAGTTCCTGGGCTGGATCGACGACAAGAAGCCGCGCCCGCCGCTGATGGAGGCGCTCGAGGAGACCGGCCTGACGCCGATCGACCGCGCCTTCTACCCCGCGGCCCGCACCAAGGTGATCGAGCAGGGCATCGTGCGCCGTCGCAAGATCGACGTCGCCGCCACCATCCCGGCCCGGCGCGTGGCCGACCTGCCCGTGGAGCTCGACGGCGAGGAGGGGCGCTCGATCCGCGAGGCCGAGCGGCAGCTGGCACGCCGCTTGGTCAAGCGCTACGACAGCGCGCTCGCCGCCCGCAGCTCGGGCGCGGCCGTGCACGGCTCCGACGGCATCGACCACGAGCTGGTGCGCCGGGTCGCGACCTGGGAGCGCGAGGACGGCGACAGCTCGACCGGCGGCGAGAACGTGTTCACGATGATGCAGCGCATCGGTGTGGCCAAGGCCGAGCTGGCGGCGGACTACGCCGTCCAGCTGGCCCGGAGCGTCGGCAAGGTCGTCTTCTTCGCCAAGCACATCGAGGCCATGGACATCGCCGAGGAGACCTTCGCCCGGCGCGGCCTGAAGTACTCCTCGATCCGCGGCAACCAGTCCACGACCGTGCGCAACCGCAACATCGACGCCTTCGTGGAGGACCCCGAGGTCGCCGTCGTGGTGTGCTCGCTCTCCGCGGCCGGGGTCGGCATCAACCTCCAGGTGGCGTCCAACATGGTGCTGGCCGAGCTCTCCTGGACCGACGCCGAGCAGACCCAGGCCATCGACCGCATCCACCGCATCGGGCAGGACCAGCCGGTGACGGCGTGGCGGGTCATCGCCGCGCAGACCATCGACGCCAAGGTCGCCGAGCTGATCGACAGCAAGGCCGGCCTGGCCGCGCGTGCCCTGGACGGCTCCGACGGCGAGGTCGGCTCCTCGGCCGACGTGCAGCTGGAGGCCCTGGTGGCGCTGCTCGAGGACGCGCTGCGGGCACGGACGCCGGGCCTGCTGGCCGGCTGAGGGTCAGGACGGCGGGAGCAGCCCGGGCAGCCGTCGGATGGGCGCCCGGGGGTGGCCTCGCCTAGGATGTGGCGCGGCCCGATGGGACGGGTCGAGGAGTCATGCGCAGGGTCAGCACGGCAGGCACGGGGGTGAGTGGGGCGTGAGGCGCTGGTTGTCGGCCGCCGTCAAGGGTGTCGTCACGGTGGTGCTCACCGTGCTGCTGGTCGGTCTGCTGGTGGGTGCCACCACGGCACCGAGCGGTGAGACCGAGGGCGAGATCCAGGTCGCCGAGCTCGAGGGCCAGGGCGCCCAGCTGACGTTCCCCTCCGGAGACGGCGAGCCCAAGGGCATCGCCGTGTGGTTCCACGGGCAGGGCGGCAACGCCGCCAACCGGGTCGACGGGCCGTGGCTGCAGTCCCTGCGCCGTGCCGGCTGGGTGATCGCCTCCAGCGACTTCCACTTCACCTCCTGGGGCAACGAGGCCTCCACCGAGGACGCCCGTCGCCTGGTCGAGTGGGCCGAGGCCGAGACCGGGCTCGAGGTCCGGCTCTGGGTGAGCGGCTCCATGGGTGGGGCGGTCTCGCTCAATGCGCTCAACTTCGGCGTCGAGCCCCCCGCCTGCTGGTACGGCGTCAAGCCAGCCATCAACCTGCGCGAGATGGACAACGTGCCCGGCGGGCGCAAGTTCATCGCCCAGGCCTTCGACGGCGAGCCGCCGGCCGAGCGCGACCCGGTGCGCAACCTCGACACGCTGCCCACCGAGGTGCGCTACCGCGTGGTGGCCTCCAAGGACGACCACTGGGTGCTCTTCGACGAGAACAGCGGCCCGCTCATCTCCTCGCTCACCGAGCGCGGCGGCGAGGTCTCCCTGCTGCGCGCCACCGGCCTGCACGAGGACCCCTCGCACTTCAACACCGGCGACCTGGTGGACTTCGCCGAGACCTGCCGCACCGGAGCCACCGCGAGCGCCGACGCCGGCTGAGCTGGCCCTGGATCCCTAGATCCAGTGCCGGAACCACATCCGGTCGAGCCACTCGGATCGGGTGAGCAGCTCGTGGGTCCAGACGGGCCAGAACCACGCGGCGTTCACCAGCACCAGCACCACGAACGAGCCGGCCACGACGACGCCACCGGTGCGTCGCGGCCCGCCGGGCCGGGTGGGGCCGATCAGCCTCCCGATGCCCAGGGTGAGCGCGATGACGAGGAAGGGCAGCATGGCGATCGCGTAGAAGGAGAAGATCGGCCGGTCGTCGTAGGCGGTCCACGGCAGCCAGGTGGAGGCGAAGCCGACGACGGCCAGGCCGAAGCGCCAGTCGCGGGCGCCGAGCCACACGGCCGCCGCGTAGAGCAGTGCCAGGCACCCGGCCCACCAGATCATCGGGGTACCGAGCAGGAGCACCTGCTCGAGGCACTCGCTGTCCTCGGGCGCCGCGCAGCCCTGCTCGCCGGGGGCGATGTCGAGGTCGGCGGCCACGCCGACGGTCCGGTTGAGCAACGGCCAGGCCAGCGGCTTGGACTCGTAGGTGTGGTCGCTGCAGTTCAGGAAGTGGCTGTGGAAGGTGTAGACGTCCTGGTGGTAGTACCAGAGCGACCGCAGCGACTGCGTGACCTCGCCCAGCCCGCTGGCGTCCGGCTCCGTGGCGGTGGGCCAGCGACCGGTCTCGGCGATCTCGTGGTCGGTGGTGCGGTCCTCGCCGCTGCCCGTGCAGGGGCGCTCGGCCACGAAGCGGGTGTACTGGGTCGAGGAGAGGTGCTCCTCGTACTGGTCGGCGTGCACGAGCCAGCCCGTCCAGGTCGCGGTGTACACGAGGCCGGCCACCACCACGAGCGAGGCGAAGGCAGGGACGCCGTCGACGACGGCCGAGCGCAGCACCGCCCAGCGCACGCCGAACGAGCGGCGCGCCCCGGCGCTCCACAGCCAGGTCAACAGGCCCAGGGCCGCGAGCGGGAAGAGCGCCGTCCACTTGGTGCCGACCGCCAGCCCGAAGCTGACGCCGCCGAGCAGCAGCCAGGGGCGCAGCAGCAGCCCGCGCACCGGGCCCCAGTCGCCCGAGCCCGGCGGGTCGCCGCCCTCCTGCACCAGGCGCGCCATCCGGGCACGCATCCAGTACCGGTCGTTGACCACGCAGGCCACGCCGCACAGCAGGAAGAAGGCCAGGAAGATGTCGAGCAGCGCCACCCTCGAGAGCACCAGGTGCATGCCGTCGAGCGCGAGCAGCGCCCCGGCCAGGCAGCCCAGCAGCAGCGAACCGGTGAGCCGCAGCACCAGGCGGCACATCACCAGCACCATCAGCGAGCCGACCACGGCCGCCGAGATGCGCCACCCGAACGGGTCCATGCCGAAGGCCTTCTCACCGAGGGCGATCAGCCACTTGCCCACCTCGGGGTGGACGATCATCGAGGGGTCCTCGGCCCAGACGCCGGTGGTGCGCCCGTCGAGGATCGCGTCGTTCACGTCGACGCCGTCGACCTGGTCGAGGTAGCTGCGCACGTAGCCGAAGTTGAGCAGCGACCACGCGTCCTTGGCGTAGTAGGTCTCGTCGAAGGCGAACCGCGCGGGGTCACCCAGGCGCCACACGCGCATCCCGAACGCCACCAGGGTGACGGCGAGCGGCGCCAGCCAGCCCATCAGCCGGGCCCGACCCGCCCAGCCGGTGCCGCCGGGCACCGAGGTCGTGCCCCCGGCTCGCTCGGCCGCGGTCGGGACCGTCTCGCCGTCGGCGGTGCGGGAGAGGCCGGTGCGGGCGGTGCGCGACGGCGGCGCCTGCTCGAGCCTGCTCACGTACCGGGACTCTACGGGGCCCACCCCCGTCGCGCGGCGCGCGCGGCGTCGGTGCTGCCATGATCAGCCGGTGACCTCCGAGACCCCCGCCGGAGCCGGCACGCTGGTGCTCGCGGCGACACCCATCGGGCGGCCCGACGACGCCTCGCCGCGACTGGCCGCCGAGCTGGCGGGTGCCGACGTCGTCGCGGCGGAGGACACCCGACGCCTCAAGCGCCTGGTGGGTGACCTCGGCGTCACGCTCGGAGGGCGGGTGGTGAGCTACTTCGAGGGCAACGAGGCCGCCCGCACCCCGGCGCTGCTGGAGGCGCTGCTGGCCGGCGAGCGGGTGCTGCTGGTGACCGACGCCGGCATGCCCAGCGTCTCGGACCCCGGCTACCGGATCGTGGCGGCCGCCGTCGAGGCCGGCGTGCCGGTCACCTCGGTGCCCGGCCCCTCCGCGGTGCTGACGGCGCTGGCGGTGAGCGGGCTGCCGGTGGACCGGTTCTGCTTCGAGGGCTTCCTGCCGCGCAAGGGGGGCGAGCGGTCGCGCCGCGTGGCCGAGCTGGCCGACGAGCCGCGCACCCTGGTCTTCTTCGAGGCGCCGCACCGCACCGCGGCGGCGCTGGAGGCACTCGCCGAGGCCTTCGGCGCCGACCGCCCGGCGGCGGTGTGCCGCGAGCTGACCAAGACCCACGAGGAGGTGCGCCGCGGCCCGCTGGCGGAGCTGGTCACGTGGGCCGGCGAGGGAGTGCGCGGCGAGGTGACGATCGTCGTCGCCGGTGCCACCGGCCCCCGCCTGGCCACCGACGACGACAGCCTGCGCAGCGCCGTCGCCCGGCGCGAGGACGCCGGCATGGCGCGCAAGGAGGCGATCCTGGAGGTCGCCCGGGCCGCCGGGGTCCCCAAGCGGCAGGTGTACGGGCTGGTGCACGGGGCGAGGAACGCCGACGACACGAAGGAGACACGACCGTGAGCCACGCGGCGACCGACCCTGAGAGCGCACCCGACGAGCGCGCGCAGCGCGTCCAGCGCTACGAGCACGAGGGCCTGGTCTTCGACGTGCGCGACACCGGGCCGCTGGACGGCGACCCGGTGGTGCTGCTGCACGGCTTCCCCGAGCGCGCCTCGTGCTGGGACGCCGTCGCGCCGCTGCTGCACGCGCGCGGCCTGCGCACGCTCGCGCCCGACCAGCGCGGCTACTCGCCGGGGGCACGGCCGCGACGGCGTCGCGACCACCGCGTCCAGCACCTGGTCGACGACGTCGTGGCGCTGGCCTCCTCGCCGGCACTCGCGGGTCGCCCGGTGCACCTGGTCGGGCACGACTGGGGTGCGGTGGTGGCCTGGTACGTGGCCGCGCAGCGCCCGGACCTCGTGCGCACCCTGACGGCGGTCTCGGTGCCGCACCCGCTGGCCTACCTGCGCTCCGTGGCGACCTCGACCCAGCTGTTCAAGAGCTGGTACATGTTCGTCTTCCAGGTGCCCGGGCTGGTGGAGCGGCTGGCCCGCACGCAGCGCTTCGACCAGGTGCTGCTGGCCGGCGGCATGACCGAGGCCGAGGTGGCGCGCTTCCGCCGCGAGATGGTGGGCGAGGGCGCGCTGCGCGGCGGCCTGATGTGGTACCGCGCGCTGCCGATGCCCGCGCGGCGGCTGCTCGACGCCCAGGTGCAGGTGCCCACCACCCTGCTGTGGAGCGACGGCGACCGCTTCGTCGGCGAGGCGGGGGCGCGCTGGACACCGCGCTACGTGGAGGCCGACTACCGCTACGAGCGGCTGCCCGGCGTCAGCCACTGGGTGCCCGGGCAGGCGCCCGAGGTGCTGGCCGCCGTCGCGCTCGAGCGGATCACGGGGGAGATCCGGTGAGCCACGACACCACCACGCCACCCGCCGGCCTGGCAGGCGACCGCCCGCCCGCGCCCGAGCCGCTGCCGCACCCGGTGGTCGACAACCACTGCCACCTCGACGTCCGGCGCGGCACGGACGACGGGGAGGACGGGCCGGTCGACGTCGAGGCGCTGCTCGCGGCCGCGGCCGCCGTCGGGGTGCCGCGGATCGTGCAGATCGGCTGCGACCTGCCGGGCGCACGCTGGGCCGTGGAGGCCGCCACCACCCACGACGCGCTGGTGGCCGGGGTGGCGCTGCACCCCAACGAGGCGCCGCTGCTGGCGGCGGCCGGGCGGCTGGAGGAGGCGCTGGCCGAGATCGAGCGGCTGGCGGCCTCGCACCCGCGCGTGCGCGCGGTCGGCGAGACCGGGCTCGACACCTTCCGCACCGGCGAGGAGGGGCGCGCCGCCCAGGTGGCCTCGTTCGCCGCGCACATCGACCTGGCCAAGCGCCTCGACAAGACCCTCGTCATCCACGACCGCGACGCCCACGAGCAGGTGCTCGAGGTGCTCGACGTCGAGGGGGCGCCCGAGCGTTGGGTGATGCACTGCTTCTCCGGCGACGCCGACTTCGCGCGCCGCTGCCTGGACCGCGGCGCCTACCTCTCCTTCGCCGGCACCGTGACGTTCAAGAACGCCCAGCCCCTGCGCGACGCCCTCGCCGTGGCACCGCAGGACCGGATCCTGGTGGAGACCGACGCCCCCTACCTCACCCCCACCCCCCACCGCGGCCGGCTGAACGCCTCCTACCTGGTGCCGCTCACCGTGCGCACCATGGCGCAGACCCGCGGCGAGGACCTCGGCGAGCTCTGCGCCGCCCTGGACGCCAACACCGAGGTGGCCTTCGGCGGGGCTTGGTAGCGGCTCGCTCAGGATGCCCCCGGGGGTAGGGGGTGATCCCACGTGGACGTGTGAACACGGAACCGGAGGGCCAGAATTCTGGCCCCCCTGTTCCGCGATCCCACGTGGACGTGGGATCGCCTCCTACCCCCCGGGGTATCGAGACGGCTGCGATCCCGGTCACAACCCCACCCCGAGCAGGAGCCGCGGACTTGCCAGCAGGCGTCGTCGACTGGTCTCGTGGACCACGGACGGCCGGGATCGGGGAAGGATTCCAGGCCGGTGCGGGGTGGTCCTCCGCGGCCGCCGAGCCTGCTCGGCGGCGGCGCAGCGCTCATCCACGACCACGGCGTCGTCACCTGCCACGCGCAGGAGGGGGCGGGGGTCGGTGCCGGCTGCCCGAGGCCCGGGACGCGCGACGAACGGACAGACGTGCCCTCTCCTGGACACAGCCAGCCCGAGCAGGACCCCAGCTCCACCACCAGCACCACCACCGGATCCACCGGATCCACCGGATCCACCGGATCCACCGGATCCACCCCGCGCCGCGGCGCCCTCGGGCGCGTGCTGGCCAGCCGCGCCGCCCTCGCCTCGCTGGCGGGCGTCGTCGTGCTCGCCGTGGTGGGCACCACCGTCGGCTACGCGACGATGACCCGCGAGGTCACCCTGAGCCTCGACGGCCAGGACCAGCAGGTCACCGCGATGGGCGGCACCGTCGCCGACGTCCTCGAGGCCGAGGGCGTCGAGGTCACCGACCGCGACATCGTCGCGCCGGGTCTGGACGAGCCGATCGAGGACGGCGACCGGATCAACGTGAAGTTCGCCCGTCCGCTCGAGCTCACTGTCGACGGCGAGACCACCACCCACTGGGTGACCGAGGACCAGGTCTCCGCCGCGCTCGGTGAGATCGGCAGCTCCTTCGCGCAGGCCAAGCTCTCCACCAGCCGCGGCGCCGAGATCGGCCGCGGCGGTCTCGAGCTCGAGGTCGTCACCCCCAAGAAGCTCACTCTCGCGGTGGCCGGCAAGAAGCCGGTGCGCCGCCAGCTGGCCGTGCTGACCGTCGAGGAGGCACTGGAGCGGATGGGCGTCGAGGTCGACGCCAACGACCGCACGAAGCCCGCCGTCGACACCGAGGTCGCCGACGGCGACCGCATCGTCTACACCGACGTGCGCGTCGCCCGCGAGCGCGTCAAGCGCGAGGCGCTGGAGTTCGGCACGGTCGAGCAGGAGACCGACGAGATGACCGAGGGCGAGACCGAGGTGGTCCGCGAGGGCCGCGCCGGCGTCCGCGACGTCACCTACCGGCTCACCTACGTCAACGGCGAGCTGGACGAGCGCTCGGTCGTCAAGGCGCGGGTGCTGCGCGAGCCGGTCGACGAGGTCGTCGAGGTGGGCACCGCTCCCGAGGTGGCCCCGGCCGACTTCTCCGGCGGCGGCACCGTGTGGGACTCCCTGGCGCAGTGCGAGTCGGGCGGCAACTGGGCCATCAACACCGGCAACGGCTACTACGGCGGCCTGCAGTTCAGCCTGCCCACCTGGCAGGCCTACGGCGGCACCGGGCTGCCCAGCGAGAACTCCCGCGAGACCCAGATCGCCGTCGCCGAGCGGCTGCGCGCCGCGACCGGCGGCTACGGCTCCTGGCCCGGCTGCGCTGCCAAGCTCGGGCTGCCCACCTGACGCGGGACGGCGTGGGGGATCTACCCGGTCGACCGGGTACTCCCACGCTTGTCGGCCAACGCGTTGGCCGACAAGCTGCACATCGGGATGACGAGTCCGGCTCCCGGCGCCCCCACGGGGGACCCGGCGCGGCGACGGCAGCGAGGGCGGACGCCGGCGCCGGCAGCCGCCCGCCGACGCCGGCCCCGGGGCTCGATACCCTCGGCCCCATGACCACCTCCGCCGGCCCGAGGTTGCTCGGGGCCACGGAGGTGCGTCGGCTGGCCGCCGAGCTGGACCTGCGGCCCACCAAGCAGCGGGGGCAGAACTTCGTCATCGACGCCAACACGGTGCGCCGCATCGTCCGTGAGTCCGGCGTGGGGGAGCGCGACGTCGTCGTCGAGGTGGGGCCCGGCCTGGGGTCGCTGACCCTGGCGCTGCTCGAGGTCGTGGCGCGCGTCGTGGCCGTGGAGGTCGACGACGTGCTGGCCGCCCGGCTGCCCGCCACCGTGGCCGAGCACGCCCCCGACCACGCCGACCGCCTCGAGGTGGTGCTGGCCGACGCGATGACGGTCCAGGAGCTCCCCGGCCCCGCGCCGACCGCGCTGGTCGCCAACCTGCCCTACAACGTCTCGGTGCCGGTGCTGCTGCACCTGCTGGCGCTGCTGCCCTCGCTGGAGCGCGGGCTGGTGATGGTGCAGGCCGAGGTGGCCGATCGCCTGGCAGCGCGCCCGGGCAGCAAGGTCTACGGCGTGCCCTCGGTCAAGGCCGCGTGGTACGCCGAGGTGCGCCGCGCGGGCGCCGTCGGGCGCACCGTCTTCTGGCCCGCGCCCAACGTCGACTCCGGCCTGGTCGCCTGGAGCCGCCGCGAACCCCCCGCCACCACCGCCACCCGCGAGCAGGTCTTCGCCGTCGTCGACGCCGCCTTCGCGCAGCGACGCAAGGTCCTGCGCGGCACGCTGCGCACCCTGGCCGGCTCCGGCGAGCGCGCCGAGGCGGCGCTCGTGCAGGCCGGGGTCTCGCCCACCGCGCGCGGGGAGTCCCTCGAGGTCGGCGACTTCGCGCGGATCGCCGAGGCGCTGGCGGTGGTCGCGTGATCACCGTGCGCGCGGCCGCGAAGGTCAACCTGCACCTGGGCGTCGGAGCCCCGCGCGAGGACGGCTTCCACCCGCTCGAGACCGTCTACCAGGCCGTCGGGCTGTGCGACGACGTCGTGGCCTACGCCGCCGACGGCTGGGACCTGCAGGTGCGCGGCAGCGACTGGGTCGACCTCGACGCCGTCCCGCTCGACCGGCGCAACCTGGTGGCCCGCGCCGCCGAGGTGCTGGCCGCCCACCACGGGCTGCGCCGCACCGGGCACGTCGAGGTGGTCAAGTCCATCCCCGTCGCCGGCGGACTGGCCGGAGGCTCGGCCGACGCCGCCGCCGCGCTGGTGGCGCTCGACCGGCTCTGGGACGTGCAGACGCCCGACGAGGACCTGCTCGCGCTCGCCGCGGAGCTCGGTAGCGACGTGCCCTTCGCGCTGCTCGGCGGCACCGCCCTGGGCACCGGGCGCGGCGAGCTGGTCGAGCCCGTGGCCGACGACGGCTCGTGGTGGTGGGTGCTCGTGCCCAGTCGCGAGGGGGGCCTCTCGACCCCCGCGGTCTACCGCCGCTTCGACGAGCTGCGCCCCGACGCCCCGGCCACGCCGCCCTCGGCCCAGGCGCTGCTCACCGCCGTCGCGACCGGCGAGCCGCTGGCGCTGGCGCGCGCCCTGCACAACGACCTGCAGGAGGCGGCGCTCGACCTGCGCCCCGACCTCGCTGCCCTGCTGGCCCGCGGCGAGGCCGAGGGCGCGCTGCGCGGCATCGTCTCCGGATCCGGACCCACCTGCGCCTTCCTCTGCTCGACCGCCGACGAGGCCCGCGCTGTCGCGGGCGCGCTCCAGGGTCGCGACGCCGACGACGGTGCCGACGACCCCGTGACCGTGCTCGTGGCCACCGCGCCCGTCGCCGGCGCCCACGTGGTGGTCTGAGCCGTGCCCACCACCCCCGACCCCCTCCCCACGACCCGCGAGCCGGAGCGACTCTGATGGCCCAGGCCCCCAACCTGCTCAACCTCGAGCGGGTCTCCAAGTCCTACGGCGTGCGCCCGCTGCTGGCCGAGGTCTCCCTCGGCGTCGGGCAGGGCGAGCGGATCGGCGTCGTCGGCCGCAACGGCGACGGCAAGACCACCCTGCTCAAGGTGATGACCGGCCAGGAGACCCCCGACGCCGGCCGCGTCTCCCAGCAGCGCGGCCTGCTCATCGGCTACCTGCACCAGGGCGACGAGCTCGACGACGAGCACACCGTGCGCGAGGCCGTGCTGGGCGGCCGCGCCGACCACGAGTGGGCGGCCGAGCAGCGGCTGCGCGAGATCGTCGAGGAGCTGCTCGCCGGCGTCGGGCTCGACCGGTCGGTGCGCGGTCTCTCCGGCGGCGAGCGGCGCCGCTGCGCGCTCGCGGCGCTGCTGCTGGGCGAGCACGACCTCGTGGTGCTCGACGAGCCCACCAACCACCTCGACGTCGAGGCGGTGGCGTGGCTGGCCGGGCACCTGGTCGGGCGGTCCTCGGCGCTCGTCGTCGTCACCCACGACCGGTGGTTCCTGGACGCCGTGTGCCAGCAGACCTGGGAGGTGCACGACGGCGCCGTCGACACCTACGAGGGTGGCTACGCGGCGTTCGTGCTGGCCAAGGCCGAGCGTCAGCGCCAGGCCGCCGCCTCGGAGGAGCGCCGGCAGAACCTGATGCGCAAGGAGCTGGCCTGGCTGCGCCGCGGCGCTCCGGCTCGCACCTCCAAGCCCAAGTTCCGCATGGACGCGGCCCAGGTGCTCATCGAGGACGAGCCGCCGCCGCGCGACCGCCTCGAGCTCGAGCGGTTCGCCACTCAGCGGCTCGGCAAGGACGTCATCGACGTCGAGGACGTCGACCTGCGCCGCGGCGAGCGCGAGCTGCTCCAGGCCGCCACGTGGCGCCTGGGCCCCGGCGACCGCGTGGGGCTGGTCGGCGTCAACGGCGCCGGCAAGACCTCGGTGCTCTCGCTGCTCTCCGGCGACCTCGAGCCGACGACCGGCCGGGTCCGCCGCGGGCGCACCGTCGCGCTGAAGCACCTCACCCAGGACGTCACCCCCGAGGACCCGACGGCGCGGGTGCTGGCCACCATCGAGGCGCAGGCGCGCGTGGTGCGCACCGCCGGCGGCGAGGTGAGCGCCACCTCGCTGCTCGAGCGCTTCGGGTTCACCGGCGACAAGCTCACCGCGCGCATCAGAGACCTCTCCGGCGGCGAGCGGCGCCGCTTCCAGCTGCTGCGGCTGCTGCTCAGCGAGCCCAACGTGCTGCTGCTCGACGAGCCCACCAACGACCTCGACATCGAGACCCTCACCGTGCTGGAGGACTTCCTGGACGGTTGGCCCGGCACGCTCGTCGTCGTCTCCCACGACCGGTACTTCCTCGAGCGGGTCACCGACTCGGTGTGGGCGCTGCTCGGCGACGGGCAGGTCTCCATGCTGCCCCGCGGCGTCGACGAGTACCTGGAGCGGCGCCGTGCCGGCCTGGCCACCGGCTCGGGCGCGACGACGGCCGCCGGCGCGCCGGGGCACTCCTCCTCGCCCGGTGCGTCCAGCGCTCCCGCCGTGCCCGCCGCCGCGGCCGGCAGCGCGGAGGCCCGGGCCGCCGCCAAGACCATGGCCCGCCTGGAGAAGCAGCTCGAGCGCGCCGCCGCCCGCGAGGCGGAGCTCGGCGCCCAGATGGCCGCCGCCGCCGAGAGCGGAGACTCCGACTACGCCCGGCTGGGTGCGCTGTCCGAGCAGCTGCAGGCTCTCACCGCCGAGCGGGAGGAGCTGGAGCTGGCCTGGCTGGAGGCCGCCGAGCTCGCCGGCTGACCTGCCGGAGCGAACGGTGCGACGGCCCTGGGACCCTCAGGCGTACGGCGCGAGCAGCGAGCGCAGCAGGTCGGCGAGCGTGGCCTGCTCGGCGGGGGAGAGGTCGGCCAGCAGCGCCGCCTCGGCCTCGAGCAGCGCGGCGAAGGCGCCGTCCACGGCCTCTCGGCCGGCGGGGGTGAGCCGCACGATGACGCCGCGCCGGTCGGCGGGGTCGGGGGAGCGCTCCACCAGGCCGCGGGTGGCGAGCCGGTCGACGCGGTTGGTCATGGTGCCGCTGGTCACGAGCGTCTCGCGCAGCAGCCGCCCGGGCGAGAGCTCGTAGGGGGCGCCGGCGCGCCGCAGGGCCGCGAGCACGTCGAACTCCCACGACTCGATGCCGTGGGTGCTGAAGGCCTCGCGGCGGGCGAGGTCGAGGTGGCGGGCCAGGCGGTGGATGCGGGAGAAGACCGCCACCGGCTCCAGCGCCAGCGTGGGCAGCTCGCGCGCCCAGGCGTCGACGAGGTCGTCGACCTCGTCGCGTGGCGCGGGCTGCTCGGGCACGACGCGGAGTCTAGCGAGATCTGTCGAGAATCTTGACATCGAGATATCTTGACATCAAGATACTTCTCATGACGACGCCGACCCCCGCCGCGTGGGACCCCGACCGCTACCTCGCGTTCGCCGACGACCGGGGCCGCCCGATGCTCGACCTGCTCGCCCGCGTGGGCGCGACGGCGCCGCGCGCAGTCGTCGACCTGGGCTGCGGGCCGGGCAACCTGACGGCGCTCCTCGCGCGGCGCTGGCCGGGGGCGCAGGTGACCGGGGTCGACAGCAGCCCCGAGATGGTGGCGCGCGCCCGGCAGGCCGAGCCGGGGCTCGCCTTCGAGGAGGGGGACCTGCGCGACTGGACGCCGGCGGACCCGGTCGACGTGCTGGTCTCCCACGCGACGCTGCAGTGGGTGCCCGACCACCTCGAGCTCCTCCCGCGCTTGGTGGACGCCGTGACCCCGGGCGGCTGGCTGGCCTTCCAGGTGCCGGGCAACTTCGAGGAGCCGAGTCACGTGCTGCGCCGTGAGCTGGAGGCGGAGCAGCCCTACGCGGCCCACACGGCGGGGCTCGAGCGACCCGGCAGCCACGACCCGGCCACCTACCTCGAGGCGCTGACGGCGCTCGGGTGCGCCGTGGACGCCTGGGAGACCACCTACCTGCACGTGCTCACGGGCGAGGACCCGGTGTTCACCTGGATCAGCAGCACCAGCGCCCGGCCGGTGCTCGCCGCCCTCCCCGCCGAGCTGCGAGCCGGTTTCGAGGCCGAGCTCAAGCAGCGCCTGCGCACCGCCTACCCGCCGCGCACCCAGGGCGTGGTGCTCCCGTTCCGCCGCGTCTTCGTCGTGGCCCGCACGCCCGAGAGGACGATCGCATGAGGCTCCACCACGTCCAGGTCGCCTGTCCTCGTGGGGGCGAGGGGGGAGCCCGCCGCTTCTACGGCGAGGGCCTGGGTCTGCAGGAGGTGCCCAAGCCCGCCGAGCTCGCCGGTCGAGGCGGCTGCTGGTTCCGGGCCCTCGACGCCGCGGGCGCCGTCACCGCCGAGCTGCACGTGGGCGTCGAGGACCCCTTCGCGCCCGCCCGCAAGGCGCACCCGGCCCTGCTGCTCGAGGCCGGCCCGGACGGTGCGCCGCCGCCGACCGTCGACGAGCTGGCGGCGCGTCTGGAGGGCCTCGGCTTCGAGGTCGACCTCGCCGAGCGGGCGACGTTTCCCGGCTACGAGCGGCTGCACTCCTTCGACGCCGCCGGCAACCGCGTGGAGGTGCTGCGCGCGTGGGAGCGCCCGGCGCGCTAATGTCGCCCCTTGAGGGAGACGCTCGGGGGAGTACACGAGGTCGCCAGCACTTCTGGAGGGGGACCAGAGTGGACGTACGAGAGATGGCCGGGGTGGTCAACCGGCTCAAGCGGGCGCAGGGTCAGCTGTCGGGCGTGCTCGACATGATCGAGGCCGGCCGCGACGTCGAGTCGGTGCTGCAGCAGCTCAAGGCGGTGACGCGCGCGCTCGACCGCGCGGCCTACGTCGCGCTGGTCACCGAGCTCACCAGCACCATCCCGCCCGAGGCCGGCATCGCGACCGAGGACCTCGAGCGCGCGGAGCGGCTGTTCCTCACCCTGCGCTGAACTTGTCCTGGCGGGGGCGCTGACACGTCAAGTTACCCACTGGTAGCCTGCGCTGCATGAGCAGCGTGCTGACCCTGTGGCAGAAGTCGAGCAGCCTCCCCGTGGTGGGCCCCGTCCTGGGCACCCGGCTGTTCTCGTTCGCCTTCAGCCAGAAGGCGCCCTACTTCGCCACCATCCGGCCGCGCTTCACCGAGATCCGGCCCAACCGCGCCGAGCTCGTGATCCCCAAGCGCCGCGGCGTGCACAACCACCTCGGCACCGTGCACGCCATCGCGCTGTGCAACGGGCTCGAGGCCGCCATGGGCGCGCTCGCCGAAGCCAGCATCCCGGGCGACCGGCGCTGGATCCCCAAGGGCATGGAGGTCAGCTACACCGCCAAGGCCACCAGCGACATCACCTGCGTCGCCGAGACCGACCCCGGCCAGTGGACCGGGGACGACCCCGACGTTCCCGTGCGCGTGCGCGGCGTGCGTGACGACGGCACGGTGGTCGTCGAGGGCGTCATCCGGCTCTGGGTGACGCCGAAGCCGCCGCGCGGCTGAACCCCGGCAGGTCAGGTGGCCGGCACCGCGGAGGTGTCGGCAGCCAGCGGCTTCACGCCGGAGCGGGAGAGCCGGCGCTCGGTGAACTCGGCCAGCTTCGAGAGCAGGTAGTTGATGACGATGAAGATCAGGCCGATGACGAACAACACCTGGATGGGGTTGTCGAGGTTGAGCGAGATCAGGTTCCCCCGTCGCAGCAGCTCGGTGTAGAGAGCCAGGATCGCCGCGAGCGAGGTGTCCTTGAGGATGACGACGAGCTGGCTGATCAGCGCGGGCAGCATGGTCCGGAAGGCCTGGGGCAGCTGCACCGTGAGCATGGTCTGGCGCGGGGTCATGCCGATGGCGAGACCTGCCTCCGCCTGACCGCGAGGCAACGACGCGACTCCCGCGCGGAGGATCTCGGCGATGATGACCGAGTTGTAGAGGGTGAGGCCGATGACGACGAACCAGAGCCCGTCATCGCCGGGCAGGAAGCCGATGTCGATGCGCTGGGACCGGATGAACGTGTAGACGTAGAAGATCGTCACGATCACCGGGAGCCCGCGGAACAGCTCGATCCACACGACGACGGGCGTGCGGGAGTACTTCCCGAGCATCATCCGCAGCATTCCGAGACCGGTGCCGAGCAGGAGTGAGAAGACGATCGCCAGGCCGGCGGCGACCAGGGTCGCCGTCAAGCCTTGGCGGATGAGGCCCCAGACGAGCGGGAACTCGTCGGTGGAGGGGTCGATGAGCGGACCCCACAGCTCCATGTCGAACTGTCCCTCCGCGGCGAGCTTGCGCAGGACCAGAGCCACCAGTGCGAGCAGCAGGACTCCTGCCACAACGGCGCCGATGAGGTTGCGACGCCGGGCCCGCGGTCCCGGCTGGTCATACAGCACGTTGCTCATCGCACGATCGCCACCTTGCGCTCGGCCAGGGCCAGCAGCGCGCTGGCGGTCAGCGTGATCACGAGATAGCCGACGGCGACGCCGGTGAAGACCGGGAGCGCGTCGTAGCCCTGGGCGCTGGAGAGCCTCTTCCCGACCGACCACAGGTCCCGCCCGACTCCGAAGGCGCCGACTACTGCCGAGTTCTTGAACATGGCGATGAGCACGCTGCCCACCGGCGGGATGGAGCTGCGGAAGGCCTGGGGCAGGATGACCGATGAGAGCGTCTGGGTGAAGGTGAGCCCGATGGCGCGGGCGGCCTCGGCCTGCCCGGCCGAGACGGCGTTGATGCCCGAGCGCAGGGCCTCGCAGACGAAGGCGGAGGTGTAGACGACCAGGGCGCTCACGCCGAAGACGTAGTAGCTGTAGTTGATCCCGATCGTCGGCAGCCCGAAGGCGAAGAAGAACAGGACGACGGTGAGCGGGCAGTTGCGCACCACGGTCACCCAGGCGGCACCGAAGGCGCGCAGCGCCGGATTCGGGGAGACGCGACACACGGCGATCACGGTGCCGAGCAGCAGCGACCCGACCATCGCCCACAGGCAGATGCCCAGCGAGCGCAGGAAGCCGGACCAGTAGAGGTCCAGGTTGTCGAAGACGGCGTCCACGCCGGTGTCTCCTCTCCGCGGACCTCCCGGCCGCCCAGGTGGGCGGCCGGGAGGCAGTGGCGGTCAGTCGGGTGCGCGGTCGGCGGTCGCCGACGTCACGATCAGGAGCAGGCGTCGGCCTCGGGCAGCTCGGGCACCTCGGTGCCCTCGACCTGGCCGGCGGTCTCCTCCCACGCGGTCGTGTAGGCGTCCTCGTTCTCCGCGAGCGTCTCGTTGATGAACTCGCAGAACGCGACGTCGCCCTTGGGGATGCCGATGCCGTAGGGCTCCTCGGTGAAGGTGTCGCCCACCAGCTTGAACTCGCCGTCGGACTCGCCGACGAACCCGGCGAGGATCACGTTGTCGGTGGTCACGATGTCGACCTGGCCGTTGCTCAGCGCGTCCGCGCACTTGTCGTAGACGTCGAAGAGCACCAGCTGGTCGGGGCTGGCGAGGTACTCCTCGATGTTGACCGAGGGGGTCGACCCGGTGACCGAGCAGACCTTCATGTCGGGGTTCGACGCGATGTCCTCGGGGCCGCTGATCGCGTCCTCGTCAGCCAGCGTCATGAGGGTCTGACCGGCCACGTAGTACGGGCCGGCGAAGCTGATCCGCTCCTTGCGCTCGTCGTTGATCGTGTAGGTCGCCACGACCATGTCGACGTCCTCGTTCTCGATGGAGGACTCGCGGATGTCGGAGGTGGTCTCGACCCACTCGATGCTGTCCGGCTCGACGCCCATGGCGCCGGCGACGATCTTGGCCACCTCGACGTCGAAGCCCTCGGGCACGCCCTCGAGGTTCTGCAGACCGAAGCCGGGCTGGTCGAACTTGGTGCCGATCTTGATGGTGCCGGCCTCCTGGATCTCGGCCATCTTCGTGCCGGCCTCGAACTCGGCGTCGGTGTTCACCTCGGGCTCGGACCCGCTGTCGTCACCCCCGCCGCACGCCGCCAGTGATCCTGCGAGGACGACCGCCGCTGCTGCCGCGGTGGCCCGGAACGTCATGGTGCGCATGGTTCTCCCTGTGTGATCGGTCCTGCTCGGTGCTGTGGTCACTGCTGGGTCGTGCGGGTTCTGCTGGGTCGTGCGGGTTCTGCTGGGTCGTGCGGGTTCTGCTGGGTCGTGCGGGTTCTGCTGGGTCGTGCTGGGTCAGTGCTTGAGGATCTTCCCGAGGAAGTCCTGGGCCCGGGCGCTCTGCGGGTTGGTGAAGAACTCCTCGGGGGTGTTCTCCTCGGCTATCGCGCCGTCGGCCATGAAGACCACCCGGTCGGCGGCGGTGCGGGCGAAGCCCATCTCGTGGGTGACCACGATCATCGTCATGCCGCCCTGCGCGAGGTCGACCATGACGTCGAGGACCTCCTTGATCATCTCCGGGTCGAGCGCGGAGGTGGGCTCGTCGAAGAGCATCACCTTCGGCTCCATGGCCAGGGCGCGGGCGATGGCCACGCGCTGCTGCTGGCCGCCGGAGAGCTGGGCGGGGTACTTGGCGGCCTGGTGCCCGACGCCGACGCGGTCGAGCAGCTCCTTCGCGCGCTTCTCGGCGTCGGCCTTGGACTGCTTGCGGACCTTGATCGGGCCCAGCGTCACGTTCTCGAGAATCGTCTTGTGGGCGAAGAGGTTGAAGCTCTGGAAGACCATGCCCACCTCGGCGCGCAGCCGGGCCAGCTCCTTGCCCTCCTCGGGCAGCGGCTCGCCGTCGAGGCTGATGGAGCCCTGGTCGATCGTCTCGAGCCGGTTGATGGTGCGGCACAGCGTGGACTTGCCGGAGCCAGAGGGGCCGATGACCACGACGACCTCGCCGCGGGTCACGGTCAGGTTGATGTCCTGCAGCACGTGCAGGTCGCCGAACCACTTGTCCACGTGGTCGAGCACCACGAGGGCCTCACCGGGTGCGCGCGCGGGCGTGGGCGCTTCCTCCTGCAGCGTCATGCGGCGGACCCTAGCGGTCCGTGGCCCTCGCGGGCCATGCGCGTGACCCGGTTGGTACCGGGTCGTGACCCGGGCGGGTCAGCCCTCGGCGTCACCGGAGTCGGCATCGGGGCGCGCCAGCCGGAGCTCCTCGCAGCGCAGCGGCGACCCCTCGCGCAGCGGCTCCCAGGCGCCCGTCGGCGAGAATCCGTGGCGCAGGTAGAGCCGCCTCGCGAGAGCGTTGCCCTCGGTCACGTGCAGCCGGAGGTCCTCGTCGAGGCCCTGCTCGCGGCACCAGTCGACCGCGACCTCGAGGATCCGTGCGGCCAGGCCGCGTCCGCGCGCCTCGGCGGCGGTCCACATGGCGACGACGTGCGCGGTCGGGGCGTGCCCCTCCGGCTCGGGGACGAAGACCCCGCCGGTCGCGACGACGGCGCCGGCGTCACCCGCGGTGTCCGTGTCGTCGGTGACCAGCCACGTCGGGAACGTGCCGCCCACCCGGCCGCGCCAGAACTCCTCGCCCTGGGCCTCGGCCTGTGCCAGCGTCGTCATGAACGCGTCGGGGGAGTCGGCCAGCATCCGCAGCCGTGCCTCGCGGTAGCGGAGCCAGTCGGCCGCGGTGGCCAGGCGGGGAGTGGGGTCCGAGAGCATCACGGGTCCAGCCTCCCGGTGGGGCGGCCCCGCTGTCACCCGGGTTTCCCGGGCCGGGCGGTCGCGGACGTACCCTGGGTGATTGTCATGACCAGCACCCAGACCGAGGCCCCGACCCAGCCCCCCACCGTGCCCCGGACCTACGAGGTCCGCACGTACGGGTGCCAGATGAACGTCCACGACTCCGAGCGCCTCACCGGCCTGCTGGAGGACGCGGGCTACGCCGCCGCGCCGTCGGGCGAGCAGGCCGACGTCGTCGTGTTCAACACGTGTGCGGTGCGCGAGAACGCCGACAACCGGCTCTACGGCAACCTCGGGCACCTGGCGCCGGTCAAGGCCGCGACACCGGGCATGCAGATCGCGGTGGGTGGCTGCCTGGCGCAGAAGGACCGCGAGACGATCACCCGCAAGGCGCCGTGGGTCGACGTCGTCTTCGGCACCCACAACATCGGCTCGCTGCCGGTGCTGCTCGAGCGGGCGCGGGTGCAGGAGGAGGCGCAGGTCGAGATCCTCGAGTCGCTCGAGGTCTTCCCCTCCACGCTGCCCACCAAGCGCGAGAGCGCCTACGCGGCGTGGGTCTCCATCTCGGTCGGCTGCAACAACACGTGCACCTTCTGCATCGTGCCGAGCCTGCGCGGCACCGAGAAGGACCGCCGCCCCGGCGAGATCCTCGCCGAGATCGAGGCGCTGGTGGCCGACGGCGTCAGCGAGGTGACGCTGCTGGGTCAGAACGTCAACGCCTACGGCGTCGAGTTCGGCGACCGGCAGGCGTTCTCCAAGCTGCTGCGCGCCTGCGGTGACATCGAGGGTCTCGAGCGGGTGCGGTTCACCAGCCCCCACCCCGCCGAGTTCACCGACGACGTCATCGAGGCGATGGCGCAGACCCCCAACGTGATGCCGAGCCTGCACATGCCGCTGCAGTCCGGCTCCGACAAGGTGCTGCGCGCGATGCGCCGCTCCTACCGGCAGAGCCGTTACCTCGGCATCATCGAGCGGGTCCGCGCCGCGATGCCCGAGGCCGCGATCACCACCGACATCATCGTGGGCTTCCCCGGTGAGACCGACGAGGACTTCGAGGCCACGCTCGACGTCGTCCGCGCAGCGCGGTTCTCCGGTGCCTTCACCTTCCAGTACTCCAAGCGCCCCGGCACCCCGGCGGCCACGCTCGAGGACCAGGTGCCGCGCGCCGTGGTCCAGGAGCGCTACGAGCGCCTCGTCGCCGAGGTCAACGAGATCGCCTGGCAGGAGAACCGTGCGCTCGAGGGGCGCCGGATGGACCTGCTCGTGGCCGAGGGCGAGGGTCGCAAGGACGCCGCCACCCACCGCCTCTCCGGCCGCGCGCCCGACAACCGGCTGGTGCACTTCAACCCCGAGGGCGCCGACGGCGTGCGGCCGGGCGACGTCGTCACGGTCGAGGTCACCTACGGCGCCCCGCACCACCTCGTAGCCGACGGAGCGGTGCTCTCGGTGCGGCGGACCCGCTCCGGCGACACCTGGGAGCGCCGGCAGGGCGGCGCCGCGCCCGAGGCGGGCGGGGTGTCGCTCGGCATGCCGGTGATCGGCGTACCCTCCCCGCTACCGGAGGCTCCTGCCTGCCGCTGACCGTCAGCTCATCTCGGGAGAAGACATGCCAGCAGACGCGCCCACGATCCTCGCGACCTCGGGGGGCATCGTCCCGGGCTCGCGCACCCGGTGGTCGGTCGGACCCCTGACGCAGCACGCCGTCGAGCTCGCCGGCGTCACGGGCCGTGCGCCCCGCGTGTGCTTCCTGCCCACCGCCGGCGGGGACTCCTCGGAGTCGGTGCGCCACTTCCACGACATGGCCATCGAGGCCGGCTGGCACGCCTCCCACCTGGTCTGCTTCCCGATGCCGAACGTGCCCGACGTGACCGCCCACCTGCTGGCCCAGGACGTGGTGTGGGTGGGAGGAGGCAGCGTCGCCGGCCTGCTGGCCATGTGGCGGATGCACGGCGTCGACGTCGCGATGCGCGCGGCCTGGGAGGCCGGCGTGGTGCTCACCGGCGTCTCGGCGGGCTCGCTGTGCTGGCACGTGGGCGGCACGACGGACTCCTTCGGTCCGGACCTGCGCCCGGTGACCGACGGCCTGGCCCTGCTGCCGTTCAGCAACGGCGTGCACTACGACTCCGAGCCGCAGCGCCGTCCGCTGTTCCAGTCCCTGGTGGCCGAGGGCACCCTGCCGGCCGGCTTCGCCACCGACGACGGCGCAGGGCTGCTCTACCGCGGCACCGAGCTGGTCGAGGCGCTCGCCGAGCGACCGGGTGCCGGCTGCTACCACGTGCGCCCCGGTGCGGACGGGAGCGGCGCCGTCGAGACACCGCTCGACACCCGTCTCCTGCGCTGACCCTGCTGTGACGGGTGTGGCCACAGGGATGGATGTGACAACCCGGCGCGACAGTCCGTCGCGTCGTGGTCGTCCACGACCGTCCTGACGACCGACAAGCGACGGACTGTCGCGGCTCAGTCGCTGCGCGGGTCGGAGGAGCTGTAGCCCGAGCGCGGCGGGATCGGTGGGTCGGGGTGCACCTCGGGATCACCGGTCACCGCGGCAGGGGTCTGCTCGGGCGGAGCCTGCTCAGCCTGCTCGCCCGGGCCGACGTCGCGGGTGCCACTGGTGCCCTCCTGGCCGGGACCGGTGGGGCCCACGCGCTCGCTGCTGACACCCATGTCCCCGTCGCTGCCGGGAGCGGTCTCGTCGTCGCGCCGCTCGCCGCTCACGCCGGCGCCTCGTCCTCGGCGTCGGTCTCGGTCCCGCCGTCCTCGGAGCGCGTGGCCTCGGTCCCGGTGTCCTCGGTCTGCTTCATCTCCTCGGGCATCGCGTCCTCGACCGCCGGGTTGAGGTTCGGGTCGAGGTCGCGCGGGGCCGGGTCGGCCTCGGCCGTCTCGCCGTCGACGCCGTCGCTGTCCGGCGTGGCGTCCACCCCGCCGGGGTTGGGCTCGCCGGGCTCGATCCGGGGCTCGGGCATCGGGCCCAGGTCACCGTCCTCGCTGGTCGCCGGGGCCTCCGGGGTCTCGTCGGGCTGGTCGTCCGTGTCGCTCATGGGGTCTCCTCGAAGCCGAAGGTGGAGTACGCCTGCCCGGTGCCCGCGCGGAGCGACTCCAACACCGCGCGCTCGTGCGGGACCACCGGGTGGGGCAGGTCGTCGAGCGCGTCCAGGGGCACCCAGCGCAGCTCGGCGCACTTGTGCGGCTCGACGACGCGGGGCTCGCCGCGCCAGGAGCGGGCGGTGAAGAAGAAGTCGATGCGCTCGTCGATCGGCAGGTCGTGGCGGGTGCGCTGCATCGCGGTCACGAACTCCAGGGCGACGTCGTGCACGTCGATCTCCTCGGCCGCCTCGCGCCGGGCGGCCTGGACGGCGGTCTCGCCGCGCTCGACGTGGCCCGCGGCGGCGGCCGCCCAGTGGTCGTCCATGTAGCCGGTGTTGCGCCGCAGCTGCAGCAGCACCTCGGGCCCCTCGCCGTCCCTGCCGTCATCGGCCCCGCGCAGCAGGAAGACGTAGGAGGCGGGCACGACCACGAACCGGTCGTGCCCGAGGTCAGCGCTGCTCACCGGCCGCTCACTGGGACGGCTGGTCCTGCGCCGTCTCGGCGTTCTCCTCCTGCGCGTCCGAGGTGCCGCCGGCGTCGTCGCCGTCGGGCAGGTCGTCCTCGTGCGTGCCGGGGGGCTGCTCGGTGAGGTCCTGCGCCGCGTTGGTCTCCTCGGGGACCGGCGCCGTCACGGGGTGCCCGGCTTCTTGAAGTCGTCGTTCTTGCCGTCGAGCTTCTCCAGCGCGTCCTTGGCCTTCAGCACGCCGCCGTCGATCTTGTCGCTGTGCTTGCCGCCGGTCTTCTTGTCCACGGCGGCCGCGGCCTTGTCGATGCCCTGGTTGATCTTGTCGCCGTGCTTGTCGACGGCCTCGGTCAGCTTGCTCTTCGCCTTGTCGAAGAAACTCAACGTTCTCTCCTCGCTCGTCGTCACTGCGCCCACGGGCTGCCGGGGATCCAGCGGGACAGCCCTCGCTGGAAGACTAGCGACATGCCGCAGCCGCCCCCGACGCCCGCGCCCCCCGCGGTCGCCGTCGTCGGCTGCACGGCCTCGGGCAAGACGGCGCTCTCGCTCGACCTGGCGCAGGCGCTGGACGGCGAGGTGGTGAACACCGACGCCATGCAGGTCTACCGGGGCATGGACGTCGGGACGGCCAAGCTGCCCCTGCAGGAGCGCCGGGGGGTGCCGCACCACCTGCTCGACCTGCTGGAGGTGCGCGAGACCCTCAGCGTGGCGCAGTTCCAGGGCTGGGCGCGCGACGTCGTCGCCGCGGTGCGGGGGCGTGGCCGGGTGCCGGTGCTGGTGGGCGGCTCGGCGCTCTACACGCGGGCGGTGCTCGACCGCTTCGAGTTCCCCGGCACCGACGCCGCCGTCCGGGCGCGCTGGCAGGCCGAGCTCGACGACCTCGGCTCGCCGGCGCTGCACGCCCGGCTGGCTCAGGTGGACCCCGAGGCCGCCGCCCGGATCCTGCCCGAGAACGGCCGCCGGGTCGTGCGCGCGCTGGAGGTGGTGGAGCTGACCGGTCGCCCGTTCTCGGCCAGCCTTCCCCGGCTGGAGTACCTCGACCCGCGCACCGTGCAGGTCGGCGTCGCGATCGACCGGCCCGCCCTCGACGCGCGCATCGAGGCCCGGGTGGCGCACATGTTCGACGACGGGCTCGTGGCGGAGGTGGCACGCCTGCGCGGGGCTGGCCTGGAGGAGGGGCTGACGGCGTCGCGAGCGATCGGCTACCCGGAGGTGCTGGCGCACCTCGCGGGCGAGCTGACCCTCGAGGAGGCCCGGGAGCGCACCGTGGTGGCCACCCGGCGCTTCGCACGCCGTCAGGAGTCGTGGTGGCGCAAGGACCCGCGCATCGTGTGGGTGCCGCACGACGCACCCGACCGGCTGGAGCGAGCGGTGGGCGCGGTCCAGGAGACCGCAAGAACGGTCGGGTAGACGGGCGTCCGCACGCGAGAGGATCCCCGTATGGCCGAGACAGGACGCGACCGCCTGCGCGAGCTGCTGGACGCCGTGCTCGACGACGCGGCGCCGGGGGAGCGACGCTCGCTCGACCAGATGGCGGCGGGTGCGCACAGCAGCGTCTTCCACTTCAGCCGGCAGGTCTCGGCGTCGGCGGGCGAGCCGCCGGTGGCTATGCGGCGCCGGGTGCTGCTCGAGCGTGCGGCCTGGCAGCTGCGGCAGGGCGTCAGCGTCACCGACGCCGCGTGGACCGCGGGCTACGAGTCGGCCGAGGGGTTCGCCCGGGCCTTCACCCGGGCCTTCGGCCACCCGCCCGGCACCCGACCGTCCGCGACCTGGCTCCCGGCCCCCAACGGCATCCACTTCCACCCGCCCACCTCGCTGTGGGTGCACGCCCAGGAGACGACGATGAACCCGCTGACCGAGCAGCTCGTGGCCCACGACCTCGACGACACCCGCGCCCTGCTGGAGGTGGCGGTCGGTCTGTCCGAGGACCAGCTGCGCCGCGAGCTGCTGCCCGAGCACCAGGTGCTGCCGTGGGACGGACCCGAGGGGTCGCTCGCCGGCGTCCTCGCGACGCAGGTGTTCACCAAGGAGATCTGGCTGGCATCGGTCGAGGGCGCCGACCTCCCCGCGCGTCGCCCCGACGACGACGCCGCTGCGCTGCTGAGCCGCCACGACGTCGTCGCGCCCCGCTGGCTGGCGATGGTCCGCGACCTGGAGCGCCGCGGCGGCTGGGACGACGTGCTCGTGGATGCGCTGTGCGAGCCGCCGGAGAGCTTCGTGATGAGCAGCGTCGTCGCGCACGTGCTCACGTTCGCCGCCCACCGTCGTCAGGTGGTGCGCCGGATGCTGGCGATGCTCGGCCACCCCGGCGCGGAGGAGGCCGGCACCGGCGACCCGATCACGTGGCTGCGCACCCGGCAGGGTCAGCAGCCCCACGACGGTGCAGAGGGGGCCGGCCGGTGACCGCCGTCGTCTACTACACGGCGAGCACGCTGGACGGCTTCCTGGCCGACGAGCACGACTCGCTCGACTGGCTGCTCGGCCAGGACATGGACCACGAGGGGCCGATGGGCTACGGCGAGTTCATCGCCGGCGTGGGGGCGCTGGTCATGGGCGCCACCACCTACCGCTGGGTGCTCGAGCACGGCCGCCGCACCGGCGAGCCGTGGGGCTACACCCAGCCCTGCTTCGTGTTCACCCACCGTGACCTGCCGGCGCCCGAGGGGGTGCGGCTGGTGTCGGGGTCGGTCGCGGAGCACTGGCCGGCGATCGCCGAGGCGGCGGGCGAGGGTGACGTCTGGGTGGTCGGAGGTGGTGAGCTGGCGGGTGCGTTCTGGGACACCGGCCACCTCGACCGGCTCATGGTCTCGACCGCTCCGGTCACCGTCGGTGCCGGTCGTCCGCTGCTGCCGCGCCGGCTGCAGCTGACGCTGACCCGGCTGGAGCGCAACCGTGCCTTCGCGTGCGCCTGGTACGACGTCGCCGGGCCGGGGGACCGCGAGACGTGGCCGCCCGCCGGGCCCCGCGACCTCGACGAGGAGCACGACGCCGTCAGGTAGCGCCGCCCAGTAGCGTCGGGCCCATGGCCCTCCCCACCCCCGCCCCCGACCGTGCCGCCGTCGTCACCGGAGCCTCCTCCGGCATCGGCGCCGAGATCGCCCGCGAGCTCTCCCGCCGCGGTCACACCGTGGTGCTGGTGGCGCGCACGGAGAGCAAGCTGGAGTCGCTGGCCGGGGAGCTCGCCGCCGCGGGTGGCACCGCGCACGTCGTCGCCATGGACCTCGCCGACCGCACCGCCCGCTCCACCCTGCCCGACCGGGTCGAGGCGCTCGGCCTGGTGCCGAGCATCCTGGTCAACAACGCCGGCTTCTCCACCCTGGGGCGCGTCAGCGACGCCGACCCCGTGAGCGAGATGGCGATGGTCGAGGTCGACGTGGTCGCCGTCGTCGACCTCACCACCCGCTTCCTGCCCGGCATGGTGGAGCGCCGCTCCGGAGCGGTGCTCAACGTGGCCTCCACCGCCGCCTTCCAGCCCCTGCCCGGCCAGGCGGGCTACGGCGCCGGCAAGGCCTTCGTGCTCTCCTACACCCAGAGCCTGGTGGGCGAGCTCAAGGGCTCGGGCGTGACCGCGTCGGCCCTGTGCCCCGGACCCGTGCAGACCGGCTTCGGCGAGCGCGCGGGGTTCAGCGACGAGGACGCCAAGGAGGCGCTGCCCGCCATCATGTGGGTCGACGCGCCGGCCGTGGCCCGCGCCGCCGTCGACGGTCTGGCACGCGGCCGGATGGTCGTCATCCCCGGCCAGGCCAACCGGGTCGGCGCCCTGCTGGCCTCGGTGGCTCCCCGCTCCCTGCTGGTGCCCGTGCTCGCCCGCAACCACCCCGGGCTGCGCTGAGCCCAGCTGGCGCCCCCCGTACCTCGAGCACGGGATGGGTACCGAGCGCTCATGCGACTGCCCCTGCTGCTCACCTCGCTGTGCTCCACGGTGGCGCTGACCGCCGTCACGCTGACGACGCCGGCCGGCCCGGCGCTCGCCGACGACGCCGACTCGTCCGCGGCGTCCGGCGCGACGACGTCGGCGCCCGCCCCCCGCACCCCGCCGGGACCCGCGGTGGCGCGGGGCCGCGGAGGAGCGGTGGCCTCGGTCGACCCGAACGCCTCGGCGGTCGGGCTGCGGGTGCTGCAGCAGGGCGGCAACGCGGTCGACGCGGCGGTCGCGACGGCGGCCGCGCTCGGCGTCACCGAGCCGTACAGCGCCGGCGTGGGTGGCGGCGGCTACTTCGTCTACTACGACGCGAAGAGCCGGACCGTGCGCACCCTCGACGGTCGCGAGACCGCGCCGAGCGGCATCCGGCGTGACGCGTTCGTCGATCCTGCAACCGGCGACCCCTACCCCTTCACGCCCGACCTGGTCACCAGCGGCGTGGCCGTCGGGGTGCCCGGCACCCCGCTCACCTGGAGCACTGCTCTGCGGAGATGGGGATCACGTCCGCTGAGCCGGCTGCTGGCCCCGGCCGAGCGGTTGGCGCGCGAGGGCTTCGTGGTCGACGGCACCTTCCGCCAGCAGACGCTGGACAACCAGGAGAGGTTCGAGCAGTTCACCTCGACCCGCCGGGTCTACCTGAAGGGCGGGCGTGCCCCGCGCGTCGGCAGCGTGCACCGCAACCCGGCGCTGGCCCGCACGTACCGCCTGCTGGCCCGCGACGGCGTCGGCGCGTTCTACCGCGGACCGCTCGCGCGCGACCTGGTGCGCGCCGTGCGGCGTCCCCCCACCGTGCGCCGGGCGACGCTCCCGGTGCCGCCGGGCAGCATGACCACCCGCGACCTGGACCGCTACCGCGTCCGCTCCCCGCGCCCCACCCGCACCGAGTTCGAGGGCCTGCAGGTCTACGGCATGGCCGGCTCCTCCAGCGGCGGGATCGGCGT
Source organism: Nocardioides nanhaiensis (assembly GCF_039542785.1). Taxonomy (NCBI): domain Bacteria; kingdom Bacillati; phylum Actinomycetota; class Actinomycetes; order Propionibacteriales; family Nocardioidaceae; genus Nocardioides; species Nocardioides nanhaiensis. The sequence goes on along the minus strand of NZ_BAABIM010000002.1, from coordinate 363,045 downwards.
CGGCGAGGCGCTCAACATCCTGGAGGCGGCCGAGCTCGACGACGCCCCGGTGCCCGAGGTGCTGCACCACTACCTCGAGGCCAGTGCTCTCGCCTTCGCCGACCGCGCCGCCTACGTGGGCGACCAGGCCTTCGTGGACGTGCCGCAGCGCGCCCTGCTGAGCCAGCGGTTCGCCGACGAGCGCGCCTGCGAGATCGACCCGCTGCAGGCGGCCGAGAAGCCCGTCGCCGAGGGCGACGTCGCCGCCGACGGGGTCTGCGGTCCGGCCGCGGCGCCCGGAGTGGTGGCCGAGGACACCGAGAACATCTCCACCACGCACCTCTCGGTGGTCGACCGCCGCGGCAACGCGGTGGCCTACACGCTCACCATCGAGCAGACCGGTGGCTCCGGCATCGTCGTCCCGGGCCGCGGGTTCCTGCTCAACAACGAGCTCACCGACTTCTCCACCACCTACGAGGCCGGCGACCCCAACCGCATCCAGCCCGGCAAGCGCCCGCGCAGCTCGATGTCGCCCACGATCGTGCTCGACGACGCCGACCGCCCGGTGCTCGTCGTCGGCTCGCCCGGGGGCTCCACCATCATCACCACCGTGCTGCAGGTGCTGGTCAACCGGCTCCTGCTCGACCAGCCGCTGCCGCGCGCCGTCTTCGCGCCGCGCGCCTCGCAGCGCAACACCGCCGACGTGACGGCCGAGCAGGCGTTCATCGACCGCTACGGCGACGCACTGACGGCGCTCGGCCACACGCTGGTGCCCGCGGGCGACGGCCTCACCAGCGACCCGTTCATCGGCGCCGTCGCCGCCGTCGAGCGCGCCCCCGGCGGGCGTCTCACCGCGGTGGCGGAGCGGGAGCGCCGCGGCGGCGGGGCCGCGCGGGTGGTCAGGCGTGACGCCCGCGACGCCGGCGCGGCAGACTGACCCGGTGCCCGAGACGCCCGAGCCGACCGACGAGCCCACCCCAGAGCCCACCGACGAGCCCACCGACGAGCCCACCGACGAGCCCACCGACGAGCCCGCCGTGGTCGCGCTGGCCCGCCGCATCGCCACCGAGGCGCACCGCGGCGTGGACCAGCGCGACAAGCAGCAGCGCGACTACGTGGAGGCGCACCTGGCGCCCGTCGCCGCCGGGTGCGCGCTGTTCGGCCCCGAGGCGCAGGCCGCGGGGTGGCTGCACGACGTCGTCGAGGACACCCCCACGACGCTCGCCGACCTGCAGCGCCACGGCATCCCGCAGGAGGTGCTCGACGCCGTCGACTCGGTGACCGAGCGCGCCGGCGAGCCCTACACCCAGCTGGTGCACCGCGCGGCCGCCGACCCGATCGGCGCGATCGTCAAGCTCGTCGACAACGCCTGGAACCTGCTCGGCAACACCGGGCTGGCCCACACCCGGCCCGAGGACGCCCGACGGCTGCGGGAGAAGTACCTGCCGGCCCGCGCCGTCCTGCTCGCCGGCACCGGGATCTCCGCGCTGCGGATGCACGAGCTCGACGTCGTGCTGCGCGAGCAGCAGGACAGGCTCGGGTGACCCGCCCGACGGGGGCGCTGCTGGCCCTGCAGGCCGGTTTCCAGGCCGGTCTCGCCGCCGGGGCCCCGTGGGGCAGCGCGGCCTACGGCGGTCGGCGACCGGGCCCGGTGCCACCGCGGCTGCGACTGGTCAGCGGGGTGGCCGCCGGGGCCTACGCCGCTGCGGCGGTGAGCCTGCTCGACGCGAGCGCACCGGCACGACGCCGTCGCCGGCGGCGGGTGCTGCGCGTCGTCCGCGGGTACGCGGCGGTGGGTGTCGTCGCCAACGCGGCCTCGCGCTCGCCGCTGGAGCGGGCGCTGTGGACGCCGTGGTGCGTGGCGACCGCGGCGAGTGCCCACCGTGCGCTGCAGGGCGACGCCGGGGCGTAGCCTGACGGCGTGCAGACCGCCGACGTCACGACGCTGGAGCAGCTGGTCGCGCTGGTGGGCGAGCCCACGCAGCGCGCCCGCGAGAAGGGCCGCGAGCGGCTGCTCGACGTCGACCGCGACTGGCTGGCCGCGTCGCCGTTCTGCGTGCTGGCCACGGCCGACGCGCAGGGGCGCTGCGACGCCTCGCCCAAGGGTGACCCGGCCGGCTGGCTCACCCACGTGGTCGACGACCGGACGATCGCGGTCGCCGAACGCCCGGGCAACCGCCGCGTCGACGGCTACCGCAACATCCTGGAGAACCCCCACGTCGGGCTGCTGTTCCTGATCCCCGGTCGCGGCGACACGCTGCGCGTCAACGGGCGCGCGCGGCTGGTGAGCGAGGCGCCGTTCCTCGACGAGATGGTGGTGCAGGGCCACCGGCCCGTGCTGGCCGTCGTCGTCGACGTGGACGAGGTGTTCTTCCACTGTGCCAAGGCGTTCCTGCGCTCCGGCCTGTGGGAGCCGGAGACCTGGGAGCCGGAGGCGCGGGTGCCGCGGCGCGCGGTCATCGCGAGCGAGGTGGAGGCGTCCGACCTGCCGCTCGACGCCCTGGAGGAGTACTACCGCCCGGAGAACTACCGCCGCGGCCTCTACGCAGGAGGGTCCTGATGCGCAGCCAGCCCTACCCCTTCCTCAAGGGGCACGGCACCCAGAACGACTTCGTCCTGCTGCCCGACCACGAGGGCCAGGTGCACGGCAGCCTGCCCGCCGGGCGCGTCCGCGCGCTGTGCGACCGCCGAGCCGGCCTGGGCGCCGACGGCGTTCTGCGCGTCATTCGGAGCAGTGCTCTCGCCGAGCGCGAGGCCGGGATCGGTGTCGACTCCGAGTGGTTCATGGACTACCGCAACGCCGACGGGTCGGTCTCCGAGATGTGCGGCAACGGTGTCCGCGTCTTCGCCCTGCACCTGCTCGAGGAGGGCCTCGTGCCGGCCGGCGAGCCGATCCGCGTCGGCAGCCGCGACGGCGTCAAGGTGGTGACGGTGGAGCCCGACGGGCAGCTCACCGTCGACATGGGCACCCCGCGCCTGCTCGACGAGACGACGGTGACGGTGGGGGAGCGCTCGTGGACCGCCCGCCACGTCGACGTCGGCAACCCTCACGCCGTCGCGTTCGTCGACGACCTGGCCGACGCCGGGCCGCTGACCGACGCACCCGGCCACGACCCGGCCGTGTACCCGGCCGGCGTCAACGTGGAGTTCGTGGTGCGTCGCGGCCCGCGCCACGTGGCCATGCGCGTGCACGAGCGCGGGTCCGGCGAGACCCGCTCCTGCGGCACCGGCGCCTGCGCGGTCGCCGTGGCGACCGCCGACCTCGACGACGCGCCGCGCGGCGAGACCTACACCGTCGACCTGCCCGGCGGCACGCTGCTGGTGCGCTGGACCGACGACGACCGGATGCTGATGACCGGCCCCGCCGTGCTGGTCGCCTGGGGCGCCACCACCCTGGGCTGAGCCCCAGCGGCGAGCGACCGGACCCTGACACCCCCACTGTCAGCGTGGCGGCGCCGTCCTATGCTCCCGGCATGGAACTCAGTGGATCCTCCGCCCTCGTCACCGGCGGCGCCAGCGGCATCGGCGCCGCGGCCGCCCGCCAGCTCGCCGCCCGCGGCTGCACCGTCGTCGTCGCCGACCTCCAGGCCGACCGCGGCGAGGCCCTCGCCGAGGAGATCAAGGGCGTCTTCGCCCAGGTCGACGTCACGAGCACCGAGCAGATCACCGGTGCCGTGCGCGCCGCCGCCGAGATCGCGCCGCTGCGCGCCGTCGTCAACTCCGCCGGCATCGGCTGGGCCCAGCGCACCATCGGCCGCGACGGCCAGCTGGAGTCGGCGCACTCGCTCGAGGCGTTCACCAAGGTCATCGCGATCAACCTGATCGGCACCTTCGACGTCGTCCGCCAGGCCGCGACCGTGATGAGCGGCAACGAGCCCGACGCCGACGGCTGCCGGGGCGCGATCGTCAACCTCGCCAGCGTCGCCGCCTTCGACGGCCAGATCGGCCAGGCCTCCTACTCCGCCTCCAAGGGCGGCGTCGTCGGCATGACCCTGCCCGTGGCGCGCGACCTCTCCGCGGCCGGCATCCGCCTCAACACCGTGGCCCCCGGCCTGATCGACACCCCCATCTACGGCGAGGGCCCCGAGTCGGAGGCGTTCAAGGCCAAGCTCGGCGAGAGCGTGCTCTTCCCCAAGCGCCTGGGCGTGCCCGACGAGCTCGCCTCGATGGTGCTCGAGTGCCTCACCAACTCCTACATGAACGGCGAGGTCGTCCGTCTCGACGGCGGCATCCGGATGCCCCCCAAGTAGCCCTCGACGCCGACCCGGCGCTCGTGCGCACGGGTGGGTCGCTGACCTGGCGTGGGTGCGCACGGTTCGACCACCGACCTGGCGCGGGTGCGCACGGTTCGATCACCGACCTGGCGTGAGTGCGCACGGGTGGGGCGCTGACCTGGCGTGAGTGCGCACGGATGGAGCGCCGACCCGTCCCGTCCGACGCCGGGTCGGCGCGCTGTTGACGCGTATTCAGGCCGGGTCGGTGTCTTGTTGACGCATGTTCACGACGGGTCGACGAGCACGAGCAGCTCGGTGAGGCACAGCGCCGTGACGGCGAGAGCCAGCAGCGCGCCGGCGAGCCCCGGGGCCGAGGCCCGCGCGCGGGTGCCGTGCACGAGCACCCAGGCCGCGAGGGGGAGGCCGAGCAGGCCCACCAGCACCACCGGGCCGAGCTCGTCGTAGCCCAGCCGCACCAGCAGCAGGGTGCCGGCGGCCACCGAGAGGGCCGTGCGCTGCCACGCCAGGACGGTGCGAGAGCGGGCGGTGCCCGGGTCGGGGTCGACGGCGGGCGCCGTCACGCGGTACCGCCCGCGCCGGCGAGCACGACCACCAGCACCAGGGCCCCCGCCAGCACGACGCCGACGGCCAGCACGAGTCCCAGGCCGGCGGCGGGCAGCGGCTCGCGGCGTCTGATCGCCCGCTCGGCGCGCGCCCAGCGCCACCACGAGGCGCCGGCGCACAGCAGCGCCAGCACGACCAGGCCGGCGGCCAGGGCGGTCTGGGCGGCCGCGGCCATCGAGAGGTCGATGGTGTCGACGGCGACGCCGGCCGCCAGCAGCGCGAGCGCGGTGCGCAGCCAGGCGAGCAGCGTGCGCTCGTTGGCGAGGCTGAAGCGGTAGTCCGGCTCCTCGCCGTCCGCGTACACCCACCCCGGCCACCTGCTCACCCCGTCACCCTAGTGAGGGGCAGGCGGCGGCACGGGGACGTCCGCGGGAGTTGGGGGAGCCGTCACCCCCAGGTCCGCCGCAGGTTCCCGGCGGCCGGGAGCGTGGTCGGCATGGGGCAGCTCGGGCAGCCGGTTCTCCACCTGCGACGTCGCGGTGCCAGCGCGGTGCCGCCCTCGCCGTACTCCCGGGGCGGGGTGCTCGAGGAGCGCGGCCACCGGCTGGGCCGCCGCAGCGCGTTGGCGGCGGGGCTGGCCCTCGGTGCGGCACCGGGGCTGGTGGCGGCACGCCTGGCAGGGGGCACCCCCACGTTCCTGCGCGAGCGCGACCACCTGGTCGCCGGCACGCGCACGGGCGAGGTGACCACCGACAGCGCGGTCGTGTGGGCCAGGACCCCACGTGACGGGCGGCTGCAGGTGAGGCTGAGCAGCGGCGGCCGGGTGCTGCGTCGCGTGCGCGGCCCGTGGACCGACCGTCGCGCCGACGGCACCGCCCGCGTGCAGCTCGCCGGGTTGGCGCCGGGGCGCGACTACGAGGCGACGGTGTGGTTCGCCGCCCCCGACGGCAGCGAGACGACGCGCGACCGGGTCACGTTCCGCACGGCGCCGGTGCACGAGGCGGCCCAGTCGTTCGTGTGGTCCGGGGACACGTGCGGACAGGGGTGGGGCATCAATCCCGAGCTCGGCGGACTCACCACCTACCGGGCGATGCTCGCCACCCGGCCCGACTTCTTCATCCACTCAGGCGACACCATCTACGCCGACGAGCCGATGGAGGAGACGGTGCTCGAGGCCTCCGGCGACGTGTGGCGCAACCAGCTCACCGAGGCGGTGACCAAGGTGGCCGAGACCCTCGAGGACTTCCGCGGCCGCCACCGCTACCCGCTGCTCGACGAGCACGTGCGGGCCCTCTACTCCGAGGTGCCCACGATCGCGCAGTGGGACGACCACGAGACCGTCAACAACTGGTACCCCGGCGAGCTGCACGACGACGAGCGCTACCGCGAGCGGCGCGTCGACGTCCTCGCGCGCCGTGCCCGCCGCGCCTGGCAGGAGTACCAGCCGGTGCCGGTGCGGCGCCTGGTCGGCGACGACGGGAGCGGCTTCGCCCCCGGGCGCATCTACCGACGGGTGCCGCGGGGTCGGCACCTCGACGTGTTCTGCCTCGACATGCGCTCCTACCGCGGCGCCAACCCCGACTCCGCCGAGGGCCCGACCGGCATCCTGGGGCCTGCGCAGGAGCGGTGGCTGGTGGAGTCGCTGGCCGCCTCGCGTGCGACGTGGAAGGTGGTCTCGGCCGACCTCCCGCTCTCGATCCCCTCGCACCACGACGACGACCTCGACGGCCCCTCCAACGGCATCGACGGCGCGCCGCGCGGCCGCGAGCACGAGCTGGCGCGGGTGCTCGCGGCGCTGCAGGTCCGCGGGGTGCGCAACGTGGTGTGGCTGACCGCCGACGTGCACTACACCGCGGCGCACCACTACCACCCCGACCGCGCGGCCTTCACCGACTTCCACCCGTTCTGGGAGTTCGTGTCGGGGCCGCTCGCCGGAGGCACGTTCGGCCGCAAGGACGACGTCCTGGACCGCACCTTCGGCCCGCAGGTGGCCTTCTCGCGGGGCAACGACCGGATGCCGGTGCCCATGTCGCCCCGGGCGGGGCGTCAGTTCTTCGGGCACGTGGCCATCGCCGCGACCGGGGAGCTGACCGTGACGCTGCACGACTCCTCGGGTGCCTCGCTGTGGCGCACCACCCTGGAGCCCGAGGAGCAGCGAGGGATCGGCTCGCCTCGGCGCTGACCCGTCAGGGCAGCAGCAGCATCGAGTCGCCGAACTCGTGCCACAGGTAGCGCGGGCCGACGGCGTCGGTGTGGGCGACGGCGTCGTACGCCGCGGTCACGAGCGGAGCGCCGGCCACGGCCTCGAGCAGGTCGAGGTGACTGGCCTCCGGCTCGTGCAGGCCGGTGAGCAGGCCGGTGACGATCCGCGCGCGCCGGGTGCCCGGACGCCGTCCGAGCACCAGGTCGGTCCAGCCGCTGACGCCGGCCAGCGGACCGTCGCCGGCACGGAGCGCGGCCGACTCGAGCGCACGCACCACCGTGGTGCCGACCGCCACCACGCGGGCGCCCGCTGCCCGGGTCCCGGCCACCAGCCGCGCGGTGGTCTCCGGCACCTCGAACCACTCCGGCTGCGGGGGCTCGTGCGCCTCCTGGGAGGCCACCCCCGTGTGCAGCACCAGCGGCGCGACGACGACGCCGCGCGCCATGAGCCGCACGAGCAACCGCTCGCTCAACGGCCGGCCCGCGCTGGCCATCTCGGCACTGCCCGGCTGCTCGGCGTACACGTTCTGCAGCGCCTCGATCGGCCAGTGCCCGCGCACGTAGGGGTAGCGGATCGGAGAGCCGTGCTCTCGCAGGTAGGGCACGCGGTCGACCCGCGGGTGCGTGACGGCGCGCCACAGCCGCTGCTGGCCGGCCGGGTGCGGCGCCTGCAGGTGCAGGCGCACGCCGTCGGGCAGGTGCAGCACCTCGCCGGGTTCCGGGGTGGCCGGCCCGGCGCGGTCGGGTCGTCGCAGCTCCACCACCCACGAGCCGTCCGCGAGCGCGGTCGATACGTGCAGCCCCCAGTCGGCGGTGGAGCCGCGACGTCGGGCGACGAGCGCCGAGGGCAGGGTGGCGCTGGTGTTGACGACGAGCAGGTCGCCGGCCTCCAGGTGTGCCGGCAGGTCCTCGGCGCGCGCATGACGGACGTCGTCGGGCCGGGCGACGGCGAGGCGCACCTGGTCGCGGGCCAGCCCGCGGGCCTCGGGCGGCGTCGCGGCGTCGCTGCCGGGCGGGAGCGCGAAGCGCGGTGGGGCGAGAGCGCTGCTCACGCCGTCACCAGCAGGTCTGCGGCGCGGTACCGGCCGCTCGGCGGTGCGTCGTCGAGCGACTGCTCCAGCAGGCGCAGCAGCGCCGGCACCACGGTCTCGGGCAACGGCCGGTCGCTGATGTCCTCGCCCGGGAACGCGGCCTGGTGCATGGCGGTGCGCAGGTCGCCTGGGTCGACCGCGTAGACCCGCACCCCAGGTTCCTCGACGGCGAGCACGGCGCTCGCGTGGTCGAGGGCGGCCTTGGAGGCGCCGTAGCCTCCCCAGCTCGGGTAGGGCTCGACCGCGGCGTCGGAGCTGAGACCAGCACCCGGCCGCCGTGCTCGCGCAGCTGCGGCAGCAGGGCGGCGGTGAGCGCCACCGGTGCCACCAGGTTGGTGCGCAGCACGTGCTCGAAGGTGTCGGGCTCGAGCTCCTCCAGCCGGGGGAGGGGGCTCGCGCCCAGGGTGCTGGCGTTGTTGACCAGCGCCGCCGCCCCGCCCAGCGCGGCGGCGGCGGTCACGAGCGTTGCGCGGTGGCGGGGGTCGGTCACGTCGCCGGGGACCACTCGGTGCGGTCCGTGCGCCAGCTGGCCGGTGGACGCCTCCAGGGCGGCGGCGTCCCGGCCGTCGAGGACCAGGTGCCACCCCCGTCGGTCGAGCGAGCGGGCGAGGGCCTGGCCGAGCCCGCGAGAGGCTCCGGTGATGACGGCGACGGGCATGGTGCGCTCCTTCGGTTGAGGTGCGCTCAGCCTGCAACTTCAAGTTGAGTTGAAGTCAAGCGTGGCCTGCGCCCCCATGCCGGGAGACGGCTACCAGCTGCTCAGCTCGACGACGGCGTCGGCTCGCCCTGCGGCGTGCTCGACCAGGCGCGCGTTCGGCTCGTCGACCCGCTCCACCCAGGCCCGAGCAGCCTCCGGCGTCTTGCCGTGCCGCTCGTGCCGTGCCAGCAGCCGTCGGCGTCGCAGCGACTCCTCGACGTGCACGTGCCACACGACGTCGAGCGCTGCTCCCACTGACACCCAGCGCGGCTCGTCGAGCAGCAGGTAGTTGCCCTCGGTGACCACGAGGCCTGTCGCCGGAACGTGCAGGGCGCCGGCCAGCGGTTGCTCCAGGTCGCGCTCGAACGCGGGGGCCACCAGGTCGTCCTCGCCTGCGCGCAGCCGGTGCAGCAGGGCGGCGTACCCGGGTGCGTCGAAGGTCTCCGGCGCCCCCTTCCGGTCGCGGAGGCCACGCCGCTCGAGCTCGACGTCGGCGTAGTGGAAGCCGTCCATCGGCACGGTGGCGACGGCGAGCCCGGCGCTCACCAGCGCCGCCGCGAGCGTGGACTTGCCTGCGCCGGGTGCGCCGGTCAGGCCCAGCAGGCGGACGCCGCCCGGGAGCGGGGGCAGGGGCGGGAGCGAGGACGGCGACGCGGTCACCGGCTCAGCGTCGCACCCGCACGACCTTCGTCACCGTGGCGCGCCGCGCCCCCTGCGGGGTCAGGGCGACCGTGACCTTCGCGGTGCCGCGCCGAGGGACCGCGCGCAGCCCCTTGCCCGTGAACGCCAGGCGGACGGCGCCCTTGCGGCCCTTCTTCACCGCGTACCGGGCGGTGCGGGTCAGCGCCCTGCCCTTGCCCGTCACGATGCGGGCGGTGCCACGGCACCCGGCCGCCGCCGAGCGCGGGCACGTCAGGGGCACGCCCACCCGGGACTTCCTCACCACCAGCGGCCGCGTGCCGGTGGCGACCTTGCCCGCGAGCGGCGTGCGCAGGACCGAGCCCTTGCCCGGGTCGACGTTGGTGGTGCGCAGGCCGCTGCGCGGCACGCGGATGACCACGTTGTTCTCGGGGTCCGTCGCCCAGACGGCGCCGTCACGGGTGATGGTGAGGTGCTCCGGCTCGTAGCCGCCGATCCGGGTGAGGGCGCCGCGGCCGGCCTTCGTGACGTGGCCGATGCCGGCGGCGGCGCCGATGCTGGCGAACCACATCTCGCCACCTGGACCCGCCACGAGGTCCGCGGGGGCGGTGCGCTCGCCGGTGTTGAACGTGCGGATGCGGCCGTTGCGGGCGTCGAGGTAGCCGACCTCGCCGTCGTCGGGCGAGGTGAAGATGGTCCCGCCGAAGTAGCGCCCGAACCACACCGAGCCGGCGGGGCCGCCGTCGGCGATGGCGTAGGGGTAGGCGGCGAACCGGTTGGCCGGGTAGCGCACGCCGCTGGCGCCGTTCTTCGCGATCCGCACGAGCCCCTGGTCCTGGCGGCACCACATGAACCCGTCGCGGCCCTGGCCGAGCGCGTCGTCGCACCCGGGCGCGTTGGGGTCCTCGTAGATGGTGTTGCCGGTGATGCGCACGACGGTGTCGTAGTCGAAGGACTTGGTGACCCAGACGACGCCGTCGCGGGCCACGCGCACCTGCTGGCCGAAGGTGCCGATCGTCCCGGAGGTGATGCCGTTGCCGGCGGCGTCGAGCTGACCGATCATCCGGCCGGACTCGTAGAGCACCCACACCGTGCCGTCCGGCGCCACGTCCAGGTCGGCGACGGTGGTGACGCCGGGGCTGGAGGCCGGGAACGTCACCGTGGTCAGCTGACCCGACGCGGTCATCCGGCGCACCTGGTTGGTGTCCTCGAGGGTGAACCAGACGCTGCCGTCGGGGTGGGCCTCGATGTCACCCAGGCCCGCCTCGCTCCCGTCCACCGGGAAGATCCGCGCGCCGGTGGCGCGGGCGACGCGCGGCGCCACCGTCGTGGTGGTCGTGGTGATCGACGCCGCCGCGCGCGCCGTCAGCCGGCGCTCGGGAGCCGCCCCGGGGGCCGCCGGGGTCGTCGAGGATCCCTCGGCGACGGCGAGGGCGGGCAGGCCCGCCAGGCCGAGCGTCGCGATCGTGGCCAGGGCGAGCAGGGTCGAGCGCACAGAGGTTCTCCGCAGGTCGGTGGGGTGGGCCGGGCTTTACCCTCGGCGATCGGCGCCGTCGGATCCAGTGGCGGGCCAGGGAACGTTCCGGTCTGTGCCGGGTCGGCGGGTCAGCGGGCGCCGGGAAGCGATAAGCGCTCGCCAGCGTTGACCAGGCAGACCTACCCTGGAGGCATATGAGCAACGCACCTGACTTCTCCCTGGCCGACGAGCTGAGCAGCACCGAGCGCTGGGAGGACGCCGAGACCGCCGCGGACTTCTCCTCCGGCTACGCCGAGCGCGACGAGCCCGCCGACCGGCCTGACGACCCGACCACGGGCGCCCTCGACCTCGAGGCACGTCACGCGCTCAAGCGCGTCGCCGGCCTCTCCACCGAGCTCGAGGACATCTCCGAGGTCGAGTACCGCCAGCTGCGGCTGGAGCGCGTGGTGCTCGTGGGCGTGTGGACCGAGGGGTCGGCCACCGACGCCGAGAACGCGATGGCCGAGCTGGCGCTGCTGGCCGAGACCGCCGGCGCCCAGGTGCTCGACGCGCTCTACCAGCGCCGTCAGAAGCCCGACCCGGCCACCTACGTGGGCTCGGGCAAGGTCGAGGGCCTGCGCGAGGTCGTGCAGAGCACCGGCGCCGACACCGTCATCTGCGACGGCGAGCTGGCGCCCAACCAGCTGCGCAACCTCGAGGACAAGCTCAAGGTCAAGGTCGTCGACCGGACCGCGCTGATCCTCGACATCTTCGCCCAGCACGCGAAGAGCAAGGAGGGCCAGGCGCAGGTCGAGCTGGCGCAGCTGAGCTACATGAAGCAGCGCCTGCGCGGCTGGGGCGGCAACCTCTCGCGCCAGGCCGGTGGCCGGGTCGGCGCCGACGGCGGCGGCATCGGCGGCCGAGGCCCCGGTGAGACCAAGATCGAGACCGACCGGCGCCGCATCAACGACAAGATCGCCAAGCTGCGGCGCGAGCTCGCTGCGATGAAGGGCACCCGCGACACCAAGCGCGCCGACCGGCGTCGTCACCGGATCCCCTCGGTCGCGATCGCCGGCTACACCAACGCCGGCAAGTCCTCGCTGCTCAACCGGCTCACCGGGTCCGGCGTGCTCGTCGAGGACGCGCTCTTCGCGACCCTGGACCCCACCACCCGCCGCACCACCACCTCCGACGGCCGCGTCTACACGATGAGCGACACCGTCGGGTTCGTGCGGCACCTGCCCCACCAGCTGGTCGAGGCCTTCCGCTCCACGCTGGAGGAGGTGGCCGACTCCGACCTCGTGCTGCACGTGGTCGACGGATCCCACCCCGACCCCGAGGGCCAGATCCACGCGGTGCGCGAGGTGTTCGCCGAGATCGGGGCCACCGGGGTGCCCGAGATCATCGTGGTGAACAAGGCCGACCAGGCCGACCCGCTCGTGCTCGCCCGGCTCCGGGCCCGCGAGCCGCACTGCGTCGTGGTCAGCGCCAAGACCGGCGAGGGCATCGATGCCGCGCTCGAGGTCGTCGAGGCCGAGCTGCCGCGCCCCGACGTCGAGGTCGACGTGCTGGTGCCCTACGAGCGCGGCGACCTGGTCAACCGGTTGCACCAGCACGGCGAGATCGATGCCCTGGACCACACCGCCGAGGGCACGCGCATCACCGGCCGCGCCAACGCCGACCTGGCCGCCGAGCTGGTCGACTTCGCCGTCAGCCCTGCCTGACGGCGCCGACCACGGACCGCTCCCGGGGCCTCCGGGTCACAATTGTGTGAACCGCTCGCAATCCCTCGGTCTAGACCGCACACTGGTCCCCGTGCGAATGGGGCTTCGAGAGCGGTCGGCGCGTCGCGGCCCGGTGCCGTGGTTGGCCATGGGTGCCGTCCTGGTGATGGTGGCGTTCTCGGTGCAGCTGTTCGTGCGCGCGAGCGGCGAGGACCTCGCTCGCTGCGAGCGGTTCTCCCAGGCCTCGACGGCGCGCCTGGCGGCCGATGCCGGGCCCGTCGAGGGGCGCCGCGTCGTCGTCATCGGCGACTCGTGGTCGGTGGGCCTCGGCCTGGACCGCCCCGCCGCGTCCTGGCCCTCGCGCCTGGCGGCCGAGCTCGGTGCGCGCGTCCACGTCGCCGGCTTCTCAGGCTCCGGCTTCGGCGCCTTCTCCTCGCCCTGCGGTCGGGTCTCCTTCGGGGACCGCGCCGCCCGGGCGCTGCCCGGAGCCGGATCAGGGGCCGAGCTGGTCGTCGTCGAGGGGGGCCTCAACGACGTCGACGCCTCGGACTCCTCGATCGCCACCGGCTTCCGCAAGGTGCTGCGTGAGGCCGGCGACCGCCAGGTGCTCGTCGTGGGTCCGGCCAGCGCCCCGGCCCGGGCAGCCCTGGTGCCCGACGTCGACGGGCTGCTCGCGCGGCTCAGCGCCCAGCACGGCGTCGCCTACCTGAGCACCACGGACCTCGAGCTGCCCTACCTGGCCGACGGGCTGCACCTCACCGAGGCCGGGCACCGCGCCTTCGGCGACGCCGTCGCCGCCGCGATCGCCGACCTGCCCGCCGCGCGCTGACCCCGCGCCCGCCCACCGAGGGGGCTTCTCCACAGGCGGGGTGAGCGCCGACGGCGACGTCGGTGGCCGGCACTAGGGTGCTCGGGTGCCCCAGCAGACCGACGTCGGCCACGACTCCGCCGTCCGCGACCTCCTCGGCGGCGCCGTCGCCGCGCTCGGGGGAGCCGAGCGCCCGGGCCAGGTGCAGATGGCCGAGGCCGTGGCCGAGTCCATGCGCGAGGGGCGGCACCTGCTGGTGCAGGCCGGCACCGGCACCGGCAAGTCGTTGGGGTACCTCGTGCCGGCCCTGCTGCACGACGAGCGGGTCGTGGTGGCCACCGCCACCCTGGCGCTGCAGCACCAGCTGGTCGAGCGCGACCTGCCGCGCCTGGTGGAGGCGGTGAAGGGCACGCAGCTCGGCAAGGGCGTCGACACCTCCTACGCGGTGCTCAAGGGGCGCTCCAACTACGCCTGCCTGCACCGCGTGCGCGAGGGCGCCCCCGACGAGCAGGGGGTGCTCGTCGACGTGCCGTCCGGATCCATGGCCAAGACCGTGCTGGCGCTGCGCGAGTGGGCCGAGGAGCAGGCCGAGGGCGGCGGCAGCGGAGAGCGCGACGCCGCCCCCCGCCACACCGACCGCGAGTGGCGCCAGGTGAGCGTGGGGCACCGTGACTGCCTCGGCGCCAGCCGCTGCCCGTTCGGCACGGAGTGCTTCGTCGAGGTCGCGCGCGAGAAGGCCCAGCAGTCGCACCTGATCATCACCAACCACTCGCTGCTGGCCATCGACGCCGTCGAGGGCGTGCCGATGATCCCCGAGTACGACGTGGTCGTGGTCGACGAGGCCCACGAGCTGGTCGCCCGGGTCACCCAGGCCGCCACCGACGAGCTCTCGCCCGGCGACGTCGAACGCGCCGCACGCCGCTCGCAGCGCCACGTGGAGGGGGAGGAGGCCGACGAGCTGGCCGACGCCGCCGAGGCGCTGCGCGAGGCGATGGGCGAGGCCCGCCCGGGGCGCTTCACCGCGCTACCGGTGCAGCTGGCCGACGCCCTGGTGCTGGTGCGCGACGCCGCCCGGGCCTGCCTCTCGGCCTACCCCAAGCAGCAGGGCGGGGCCGGTGGTGAGCCCGACGCGGGCATGCAGCAGGCCAAGGGCACCGTGCAGGAGGTCTTCACCACCGCCGACCGGATGGCCGCCGACCTGGCCTCGGACGTCCTGTGGCTCACCGACCCCGGCGGCGCCAGCCGGGTGCCCGCGCGGCTCTGCGTGGCGCCGCTGCAGGTCTGGGGCACCATGCGCGACAAGCTGCTCACCGAGAAGACCGCCGTGCTCACCTCCGCCACGCTGATGCTGGGCGGCGACTTCTCCAGCCTCGCCACCGGCGTCGGGCTCAAGCCGCGCGAACGGGTCGAGCCGGGCGCCACCGACGAGCCGGCCGGCGAGGGCGTGCTGCCCTGGGTCGGGCTCGACGTCGGCAGCCCCTTCGACTACGGCCAGCAGGGCATCCTCTACCTGGCTCGTCACCTGCCCCCGCCCGGGCGCGACGGTCTGGCGGCCGCCCAGCTCGACGAGATCGTCGACCTCGTCGACGCCGCCCAGGGCCGCACCCTCGGCCTGTTCTCCTCGCGCCGTGCAGCGGAAGCCGCCGCCGAGCACGTGCGCGAGCGCCTGCCGCACCTCACGACCCTCGCGCAGGGCGAGGCGCAGCTGCCCGAGCTGGCCCGCCAGTTCGTGGAGGACCCGCACACCTGCCTGTTCGGCACGTTGAGCCTGTGGCAGGGCCTCGACGTGCCGGGGGAGACCTGCCAGCTGGTGGTCATCGACCGGATCCCGTTCCCGCGGCCCGACGACCCGCTGATGAGCGCACGCCAGGAGGCGGCCGACAAGGCCGGCGGCAACGGCTTCATGCAGGTGGCCGCCACCCATGCCGCGCTGCTGCTGGCCCAAGGTGCCGGCCGGCTCATCCGCACCACCACCGACCGCGGCGTCGTCGCCGTGCTCGACCCGCGGTTGGCCACCGCCCGCTACGGCGGCTTCCTGAAGTCCAGCCTCCCGCCCATGTGGACCACCACCGACCCCGGCGTGGTCCGCCAGGCGCTGGCGCGGCTCTCCTCCGGCTGAGTCTCAGCCGGTCAGCACGTCACAGGCGCGCGGTGCCGTCGTACCCGCCGCGCGGGGCTCCCCGCAGCCCGAAGAACGAGGCGACGGTGGGGGCGACGTCGATCGTCGCGGCCTGGTCGGGGGATGAGCGCCGCCGAGCCGTGCGCACCCGGGCGTGCCCGCCGCCGATGAAGAACGGGATGGCGCGCGTGGCCGGGTGGCCGTGGTTGCCGGGGATCGGGTTGGAGGTGAAGGGGTCGGGGTCGCTGAACCGCCAGCCGGCGCGGCAGTACACCAGCACGTCGCCGACCTCCGGGCCCAGCCGCAGCGAGCGCGAGCGACGCGGGTCGTGGGTCTCGAGCACCCCGGGGTGGCGGGCCGCCAGCGTGCGCATCCGGGTGACGGCCCGCGCGCGCTGGTCGCCGGGGCCGGTCCAGTAGAGCAGGTCGGCGCCGCCGTTGTCGGCGATCACGACCTTGCCGGCCAGCAGCGGGTCGTCGTCCATCACCGACTGCAGCGAGACCACCCGGTCGGGGCGCGACCAGTCCATCGAGTGGTCGGCGAGCACGATCACCACCGAGCGGCGCCACCGCCCGGTGCGCTTGAGCATCGCCACGAAGTCACCGACCAGCCGGTCGGTGCCGGCCAGCGCGAGGCGCCGCAGCACCTGGACGGTCTGGCCGGTGAAGTCGGTGTGGCCGAAGCGGTCGATGTCGCCGAGGTTGACGAACATCAGGTGCGGGTCGAAGCGCTCCACCATCTGGGTGGCGGCGCGCATGGTGAACACGTCCGGCGCGTGGCCCGAGATCGGGATGATCGGCGCCGGCTCCCACCGGTGCGTCGCGCGGCCGCCGAAGATGCCGTACAGGTACTCCTTGCTGAGCACCGTGCCGGTGCGGAACCCCTGGCGGTTGAGGCGCTCGATGACGGTGCCGACCTTGATGTCGGAGGGCCGGTCGAGCTCGCGCACCTGCCGCTCGCGCCGGTCGTAGACGCTGTTGGCCGGCACGCCGCTGCGGTCGGGTCGCACGCCGGTCATCATCATCACGTGGTTGGGGATGGTCTCCATCACCGGCAGCGAGGTGGCGCGCGGCCACCGCAGACCGCCGTCGCGCAGCGCGCGCAGGTTCGGGGTCAGGCCGCCGTCGATCTCGCCCGGCAGGCAGCCGTCGACGACGAGCACGTACGCGCGGCGGTCACGGAAGCGTCGTGGCGCCGCCGCGGCGGCCTCACCGGCGCCGAGCCCGGCCAGGGCCGAGAACGCGAGCCCGCCGCCCGCGGTGAGGAGCGTCCGGCGTCCGGCGGTGATCTCGGCGGCGCCCGCCGCGAAGGGACCCTCGCCCTCGGCCCGCGGGGTGGTCGTGGTGTGGTCGCACATCAGCGCACCGGTCCTCTCGCCCGCTCGACCTTGGCGGTGCCGCTGCGGGTCAGGTAGCTCACGGAGTGCCGCACGCTCGTGCGCCGGTCGCTGCGCGAGCCGATCACGAACCAGTCCATCTGGGCGCGCTCCGCCGTCACGTCGAGCACCGAGAACCCGTGGCTGTCGAAGTCTAGGTACTTCACGTGGCGGTTGTTGAGCTTGATCGCCTCCTCCACGGCGCGGCTGGCCGTGCGCGGTGGCACCCCCAGGATGTCCTTGAGGTTGTTGGAGGTGACCGAGGTGCACACGAACTCCACGCCCGCCGACCCACCGGCCACCGGGTAGGCGCCGGTGTCGTAGGGCAGCTCGCACGCCCAGCCCGAGTGGATGTCGCCGGTGAGGAACACGGTGTCGGTGACCTGCCGGTCGCGGATGTGCATGAACACCTCGCGGCGGTCGGCGGTGTAGCCGTCCCACTGGTCGACGTTGTAGGGCAGGCCGTCGTCGGGGAGCAGCCCGGTGACGTCGTTGACCGGGGCGATGAGGTCGCGCGGCAGTGCGGCGAAGGTGACCGGCGCGATCATCACCGGGTTGCCGACCAGCTTCCACTGCGCTCCGCCGCGCCGCAGCGAGGCCTTGAGCCACGCGAGCTGCTGGGCGCCGAGGATGGTGCGGTCGGGGTCGCTGACACCGGGGGTGGGCGCCGGCACCGGCGTCGGGGCGGGGGTGCGCACCTGCTGGCTGCGGTAGGTGCGCAGGTCGAGCATGCTGATCTCGGCGAGCCGGCCGAAGCGCAGCCGCCGGAAGAGGCGGGTGCCGTCGCGCAGGGCCGCGGTGCCACCCATCCGCACCGGCATCCACTCGTCGTAGGCGCGGTGGGCGCGAGCGCGGCGCGCGCGGTAGGAGCCCTCGTCGGGCTGGTGGTTCTCGGCTCCGGCACGCCACTGGTCGTTGGTGACCTCGTGGTCGTCCCAGGTGACGATGAAGGCGTAGCGCGCGTGCAGCGCCTGCAGGTCGGGGTCGGTCTTGTACTGGGCGTGACGGCGCCGGTAGTCCTCCAGGCTCACGATCTCGCGCGCCGGGTCGTGACGCCGGACGTCGCGCTCCTCGCTGCCCTCGCCGTACTCGCCCGGCGCGTACTCGTAGAGGTAGTCGCCCAGGTGCAGCACCGCGTGCAGGTCGTCGCGCTGCGCCAGGGCCCGGTAGGCGGCGAAGAAGCCGGCCTGCCAGTTGGCGCAGGACACGATGCCCAGGCGCAGGTTGCGCGGCCTGGCCGTGGCCGCGGGGGCCGTGCGCAGGCGGCCCACCCGGCTGCGAGCCCCGCGGTAGGTGAACCGGTAGTGGTACTCGGTGGCCGGTCGCAGCCCCGCGACGTCGACCTTGACGGTGTGGTCGCGGTGGGGGCCGGTGGCGAAGCTGCCGCGGCGCACGACCCTGCGGAAGCGGGCGTCCGTGGCGACCTCCCAGGAGACGGTGACCGCCGGGCCGCGCCCGGACCCCGGTCGACTCGCCGAGGTCGGCGTGACGCGGGTCCAGATGACCACGCGCCGCGGCAACGGGTCACCCGAGGCGACGCCGTGGCGGAAGACCCGCCGGCCGGCGGCCTCGGCGGGGGCGACGCCCGCGCCCGCCAGCACACCGACGGCCGCCGCACCCGCTCCGGTGGCCAGCACGGCCCGGCGGGGCAGGGCGGGACCGGAGTCGGTGACGGGAGCGGCGTCGAGCGGGGACGAGGCGGGGCGTGGGCTCACATCGAGAGTCAACGACACCGCGCGCCCGGCGTCACCCGAACGACCGGATCGGTGGCACGAGTTCACCGACCGTTCGCCCGGAGCGCCGGCCGTCACCGGTCAGGCGTCGGCCGACGCCTGCCGGGTCAGGAGCCGGCGCGTCCGACCACCTGCAGCGTGAAGCGCTCCAGCACGTCGTCGTTGCGCGAGACGCCCTGGCAGGAGGACGGGCCCCGCACGAAGCAGCGGTACTGGGTGCCGGCGTTGACCATCGTGAGCTCGACGTGCTTGACCTGCCCGGCCGTGAAGGGCACCACCTTGCGGCCGCCGCCACGGGGTCCGATCGGGATGGCGAGCTTGCGCACGGTGCCATCACGCAGGGTCAGGGACGCGACCGCGGCGCTGCCGCGAGCCGACGGCGCCATCTGCAGGCCGATGCGCAGCTTCCAGGCCGCGTTGCGCAGCCCGGGGGCCGGGGTGGCGCGGACGGTGGCGCTGGTCATGTGGTCGGCGCGGAAGGAGCCGCGGCGGGTCGTGCCGGCGCCGAGCCGGTAGCGCTTGGCGAGCGGCGCGACCGGGTAGCGGTTGGCGCGCGCCTCGTCGTAGGTCGCGAAGGGGCGCCTGTTGGCGCTGGCGAACGTGGCGTAGAGGCGGGGCAGCTGCTGCTTGCGCGCGGCCAGCACGCTCTTCACCGCCTGCATCGAGTACTGGTCGGGCGCTCCGCGCCGGGAGTCGGTGCGCCGGATCATGTCGCGCACGATGGTGGGGAGCCCGCCCTGGGCGGCAGGGAAGCGCTCGGAGAGGTAGCGGAAGAAGATCCAGGTGCCGTAGTGGTAGCCGGTGGCGGAGTCGAAGGTGTCGAGCGGGACGGTCGGCTCGCGCAGCGGGCTGGCCCGCAGGTACTGCAGGTTGTCGTCGACGCCGTCGTACATCTCGTCCTCGACCCAGGCGGCGGTGCCCTCGAGGAACCACAGGTCCTCGGCGATGTCGTAGCCGAACTGGACGGCGTGGAAGAACTCGTGGGCCACCGTGACCTGCAGGTTCTCGGTGGGGGTGTTGGTGGGGAAGCCGGCGTAGTCGTTGTCGACCACGCAGTAGGCCCAGGCGTCGCGAGGACCGCTGTTGCGGATGCGCTCGTCGCTGGTGCAGTAGCCGTAGAGGCCGGGCCCGAGGTCGGCGACGTAGACGTCGGTGGCGTTGCTGCCGCCCCGCCCGGCGTCGGGCTTCGGCGAGCGGTACCCGGCCGCGACGTACTGGTCGTGGACGGCCGCGACGGTGCTGTAGGTGGTGTCGATCCAGTCGGGACGCCCGTTGCCGTTGGGGTCGGCCAGGCTCGGCGCGTTGGGCCCGCTCTCGACCCAGTGCACGCACACCTCGCTGTTGCAGGCCCGCTCGGAGGGCACGTTGCCGTAGGAGAACGGCGAGTCCGGGTTGGAAGAGCCCGGGGGGTCGGTGGGGCGCGCCAGGAACGCGGCGGCCCGGGCGCGGTCGGCTCCGCGCAGCGCGGAGCGCTGCAGGGCCAGGTCGCGCAGCGCCATCGTGACGTCGCGCGACGTCGCGCGACCGGACTGCGCCGAGAACCCGGGTGCCAGCAGCTGCTCGACGCGGGCCAGCGCGGCGCGGGCCGCGCCGGAGGCGCCCTCGCCGTCCGCCACGGCGGCCGGGGCCGCGAGCGGTGCGGCCGTCGCCGGCAGGGGCCCCGCCGCGAGGGCGAGGGCGGTGGCGGCGAGCAGCGCCAGGGTGCTGCGCACGAGCGTGCGAGGGGCGGATCGGCGACGGATCACGAGGACTCCGGGGGTGGTGGGGGCCCGGGGTGGGCCTGACCCCGCGGAGTGTACGGCTCGCCACCGACACGGCCGCCACGTCAGCGGCGGCTCGTGCCGATCACAGTCGTCGCAGGACCGCGGTGACCTTGCCGAGGATCGTGGCATGGGTGCCGTCGATGGGCTCGAAGTCGGGGTTGTGCGGCATCAGCCACACCTGCTTGCCCTTCTTCTGGAAGGTCTTGACCGTGGCCTCGCCGTCGATCATCGCGGCCACGATCTCGCCGTTGTTGGCGGTCTGCTGCTGACGGATGACGACGTAGTCGCCGTCGCAGATCGCCGCGTCGACCATCGACTCGCCCCGCACCTCGAGGAGGAACAGCTGCCCCTCGCCCACGAGCTGGCGGGGGAGCGGGAACACGTCCTCGACACGCTCCTCGGCGAGGATCGGCCCGCCCGCGGCGATCCGACCGACCATCGGCACCAGGGCGGCGGCCGGTGCGGCGTCGCCGATCCCGGTCTCGTCGTAGGAGGACTCCTCGGCGGCACCGAGCGAGCGGCGCGCGGCCATGACCTCGGGCAGGAACACCTCGATGGCGCGGGGCCTGTTGGGGTCGCGCTTGAGGAAGCCCTTCTCCTCCAGCACGCGCAGCTGGTGGGCCACGCTGGAGGAGCTGGTGAGGCCCACGGCGCCACCGATCTCGCGCATGCTGGGCGGGTAGCCGCGCTTCTCGATGCTGTCCTTGATGTGGTTGAGGATGCGCTGCTGGCGCGGGGTGAGGCCGGTCGCGTCCGGCGGGCCGTCGGGCAGCTGGGACACCCGGTTGCCGGATGTGCGGGAGCGGGCGTTGTCGCGCGGGGTGGCAGCCATGGGCTCAACCTAGACCGCGCCGGGGGCGGACTTCAAACACCTGTTCGAACGGCGTGTCGCCGGTGTCGCGGGCGCGGCGGGCGACCGAGAAGGGCGCAAAGTCCTCCTTCTCGCGCCCGGGTCTGCATAGTTCTCCCCATGCACCTCGCCCCGCGCACCGGCATGCGCCGACGGGTCGCGCCCCGCGCTGTCGTCAGGGCTGTCGTCGGCACCGTCGTCGGCGCGCTCCTGGTCTCCTCCTGCGCGGTCGGGGGCGCTGAGCCCGCGCCGGCGCAGGCCGGTGCTGCAGCCGGCGGCCCGCGTGCCGGCGCCGCCGGGGTTGCCGGTCCGTCGTCGGACGCGAGGCCCGCGTGGGCCGGTGGCGGCGCGCGGCCGGTGCTGACGCACGTGTCTCGCGCGATGCTCCCGACCGCGCCGGCGCGGGGTGGTCGCCCCAACATCCTGCTCATCACCGCCGACGACCAGACCGACACGGAGATGCGCTGGATGCCGCGCACGCGGCGGCTGCTCACGCGAGCCGGCATCGACTTCCCCGATGCCGTGAACCCCCACCCGCTCTGCTGCCCGGCCCGGGCCGAGATCCTGACCGGTGAGTACGCCCAGAACAACGGGGTCCGGCACAACACCGGCCGCTTCGGCGGGTACGAGACCTTCATGCGGCACAACGCCACGAGCAACCTGGCGACCTGGATGCGCGGCGCCGGGTACCGCACGGCGCTCGTCGGCAAGATGATGAACGGCTACCCCGGTCGCAACGCGCGCCGGATGCCCGGCTGGGACTTCTGGTCGCCGATCTCCGGAGGGATCTACGACTACTTCGGGTCGACCTTCGTCAACAACGGCGATCCGCTCACGACTTCGCGCAGCACCCACTCCTCCGACGTCATCTCGCGCGAGACCGTCCGTCTCATCACCACCTACGCCCGGCAGCGCAAGCCGTTCTTCATCTGGGCCTCGCACGTGGGCCCGCACGACGCCACCGACCGCCGTGGCCGGTGGGGCCCGCCGCCGGCGGCCGCGCGTCACGCCGGCCTGTTCAGGAGGACGCTGCCGCCGAACCGCGACAAGCCGTCGGTCACCGACCCGCGGCTGGCGGGCAAGCCCTCCGCCGTCAAGCGGCTGGCGCGGAGGGGGCTGGCCGACCAGACCGTGCTCTTCCGCCACCGGATCCGCAACCTGCAGGCGATCGACGAGGCCAATGCGGCGGCGATCCGGGCGCTGCGCCGCACCGGGGAGTTGGCGGACACGGTGGTCGTCTACACCTCCGACAACGGCTACCTGCTCGGCGAGCACGGGGTGTCCACCAAGGACCTCCCCTACGAGGAGGCGCTGCAGATCCCGCTGTCGATGCGGGGACCGGGCATCAAGCGCGGGACCCGTTCGACCGAGACCGCCTCGATGGTCGACCTGGCGCCCACCTTCCTCGACTACGCCGGTGTCCTCGGCAAGGTCCGACGGCAGGGCCGCACCGACGGCGAGACGCTCCGACCGGTCATCGCCGGGCGCGCCCGGCTCTCCGACACCACGCTGACCCAGGCCGGGACCGCGGAGCCGCGCAAGGTGGCCGCCTTCGGCTGGGAGTGGCGCGGGGTGCGCACCGGCCGCTACACCTACACGCGCTGGTGGAACGGCTTCGAGGAGCTCTACGACCGCGACGTCGACCCCTACCAGCAGGTGAACCTGCACCGTGACGCCCGCTACGCCGCCGTGCTGGGCGACCTGCGCAGCCGCTACCGACGCCTGGCCGACTGCGCGGGCCTGGAGGAGTGCGAGCGTCAGGACTTCGGCGCGGACCCCACGCCGAGCTGACCCCTCCCCGAGCCGACCCCACGCCGAGCTGACCCGTGACGGGCTGCTGACGCTGCGGCGCGCTGACCCGACCCCGGACCCGGTCGGGCACCCCGGGCGCCGGCCCGGCCGGTCGACACGCCGATCGAACACGCGTTCGGCGTGGTGCTTGATTCTGTTCGAACACCTGCTCTACCATCGAGCACGTGTTCGATCGAACCTGTGGTCGAACACCGGTTGCGCCGGAGGTTGTCGGTGGCGACCACTAGACCTTCGCTCGACAGCGACACCCCCTTCCCCAGGAGTCCACGATGAGCACCACCTACGCCCTGCGCACCACCGACGAGAACGTCACCCACCTGCCGGCCCGACCCGCGTTGCGCGTGGTCGCCCCGGCCGGCGAGGAGTCCGGCCCGGCCTGGCAGGACGTGCGTCCGGGCGCATCCCTGCGCCTGACCCGGCGCGGTCGCGCCGTGGTGCTGGCGGCCGGCCTGCTTCTCGTGCTGGCGGTGTTCCTGCTGGTGCCCGGGGGGTCCTCGGCCAGCGGCGAGGACCGGACCGAGGTGGTCACCGTGGGCACCGGCCAGACCCTGTGGCAGATCGCCTCGGTGCGTGCCGAGGGCGGCGACGTGCGTGAGATGGTCGAGCACATCAAGGACCTCAACGGGCTCGACTCGGGGATCCTGCTGGCCGGCCAGGACCTGCGCGTGCCGGCGCTCGTCGACTGACCG
This sequence comes from Nocardioides nanhaiensis, assembly GCF_039542785.1. Taxonomy (NCBI): domain Bacteria; kingdom Bacillati; phylum Actinomycetota; class Actinomycetes; order Propionibacteriales; family Nocardioidaceae; genus Nocardioides; species Nocardioides nanhaiensis. The sequence goes on along the minus strand of NZ_BAABIM010000002.1, from coordinate 339,330 downwards.
GTCGACGCATCGGTCGGCGACCCGCCGACCACACGAGCTCCGTCCGCCACCGCTTCGACCCCGGTGGCGTCGACGGGCCGGGGAAGACGAGGGGCGGAGCCGCCGACGGGCGGGTCCGCCCCTCGCGGCGTCCGGGCCCGGGTCTGCTGCTCCTACTCGGGTGGTCGGGTGATGCCGAGGGCGCGCAGCAGTCGGGCCACCAGCATGAGCGTCACGAACAGGCAGGCCACCGCGCCCACGGCGCTGAGGGCCAGCCACCCCCAGCCTCCCTCGCCGCTGCGGGCGGCCGCCCCGACGTCGATCGCGGCGACGACCAGGTAGCCCCAGGCCACCAGGGTCAGGGTGATGCCGGCAGCGAGCAGGGCGATCTCCGGCCGGAAGCCCTGCCTCCGGCGCTGACCCGCCCGCTTGCCCCTCGCCACCGCGCCATTGTGCGCGATCCAGGTCGCCGCCGGGTGCGGGGATCGCCGGTGGGCGCCAGATCGCGGACCTCGCACCGGCGCGGGGTACCGCCCGGGCATGGAGATCCTCCCCGACGTGGTCGGGCCCGCGCCGCGCATCGTCTTCTGCGGCATGGCCGGCGCGCAGAGCCCGCGCTCGCGCGAGCACCGCTACGACTCGCCCGGCAACGACTTCTGGCGCCTGATGCACCTCAGTGGGCTGGTGCCGCGGGGATGGGGTCCCGCGCAGGAGGGACGCCTGCCCGAGCTCGGCCTCGGGACGACCGACCTGGTGCGCCACCGGGGGGAGGGGGAGGTGCCCGACCGTCACGAGGTGCCCGAGCTCGTGGCACGGGTCGAGCAGTGGGCTCCGGACTGGCTGGCGTTCACCAGCAAGACGGTGGCAGCGGTGGTGGCCCGTCATCTCGGAGAGCGCCGGCCGCTGCTCGGACCCGCGGACTGGACGGTGGGCCCGGCGCAGGTGTTCTGCCTGCCGGGCTCGAGCGGCGCCAACCGGCGACGCGACTACGACGGTCGTCCCGACCGTCTCTCCTGGTGGATCACCTTGGCCGAGGTGGCCGGGTTCGAGTCCTCGGCGGGCCGCTGACCTGCGCGGATCCGTCACGGGAGTGGTGTGGTCCGGACCGGTGGCGGATCGCGTCGCGGAGCCGCTTGCATCCCTGGTGGCGCGGGCGTACGGTGGCCACAACATCTAGTACTTACAACGGTGTAGTTATCCACATCTAGTTCACACCCGGGGCCGGGATGGTCCCCAGTGGCGCGGATGTTCTCCACAGGGAGAGACGAGATATCCACACCTCAGCTCCCTCCGTGGCGAGGTCTCCTCGTCGCGCCCTCGACCTGCCGACCAACCGTGAGGAGGCCTCGCCATGCACTGTCCGTACTGCCGGGCCGTCGACACCCGGGTGATCGACTCGCGGGTCTCCGACGACGGGTCCTCGATCCGCCGTCGGCGCAACTGCCCGGCGTGTGAGCGTCGGTTCACGACGGTCGAGCTCATGCAGCTCACCGTGGTCAAGCGGTCGGGCGCCACCGAGCCCTTCGAGCGCGAGAAGGCCGTCAGCGGCGTCCGCAAGGCCTGCAAGGGGCGGCCGGTCAGCGAGGACCAGCTCGCCTGCCTGGGCCAGGAGGTCGAGGACGCGCTGCGCCTGGCCGGCGCCGCCGAGATCCGGGCCCACGAGGTCGGGCTCGCCATCCTCGGCCCCCTGCGTGCGCTCGACGAGGTGGCCTACCTGCGCTTTGCCTCCGTCTACAAGGCCTTCGACTCCGCCGACGACTTCGAGTCCGAGATCCGTGACCTGCGCGCCGAGCGCGACCCGCGGATCCCCGACACCCCGGCCGCCCTGGCCGACCCAGCCCCCAGCGGCTGACACCAGACCGCCCGGCAGGTAGTGGGGAAGCTGCCTGCCGGGCGCACCACCTCGTCTCCCCCGACGAGTCGGCCCACGAGGCCGGCCCCACCCCCCGACGACCAGCCCCACCTCACCCCCCGACCGGACACCCACGACGCCCGACGACTGTCGGTGGTCGCTGGTTCAGTCATCCACGCAGCGACCCGCAGCCACCCGCAGCCAGCCGCAGCACCGCACCTCACGAGCACGACGACGCATCAGGGACCAGGAGAGCCATGACCGAGACCGCCCACCCCCGCACCGCCGACCAGCAGGGTCGAGGTGCCCGTGGCCTGAGCATCCAGCGCGTCTTCAGCACCGAGGGGGTGCACCCCTACGACGAGCTCACCTGGGAGCGCCGCGACGTCGTGCAGACCAACTGGAAGTCCGGCGAGACCGTCTTCGAGCAGAAGGGCGTGGAGTTCCCCTCCACCTGGTCGCTCAACGCCTCCACCATCGTCACCACCAAGTACTTCCGCGGGGCGCTGGGCACCGAGGCCCGCGAGCGCAGCCTGCGCCAGCTCGTCGACCGCGTCGTCCTCACCTACGTGGCCGCCGGCCGCGAGCACGGCTACTTCGCCACCGACGCCGACGCCGAGATCTTCGAGCACGAGCTGACCTGGCTGCTGGTCAACCAGTACTTCTCCTTCAACAGCCCCGTCTGGTTCAACGTGGGCACCCAGTCGCCGCAGCAGGTCTCGGCCTGCTTCATCCTGGCCGTCGACGACTCGATGGACTCGATCCTCAACTGGTACAAGGAGGAGGGGTTCATCTTCAAGGGCGGCTCCGGTGCCGGCCTCAACATCTCCCGCATCCGCTCCTCCAAGGAGCTGCTGCGCTCCTCCGGTGGCACCGCGTCGGGCCCGGTCTCCTTCATGCGCGGCGCCGACGCCTCCGCGGGCACCATCAAGTCCGGTGGCGCCACCCGCCGCGCGGCCAAGATGGTCGTCCTCGACGTCGACCACCCCGACATCGAGGAGTTCGTGGAGACCAAGGCGCGCGAGGAGCACAAGATCCGCGCGCTGCGCGACGCCGGGTTCGACATGGACCTCGGTGGCACCGACATCACCTCGGTGCAGTACCAGAACGCCAACAACTCCGTGCGCGTCTCCGACGAGTTCATGCGCGCCGTCGAGGACGGCACCGACTTCGGTCTGCGTGCCCGCACCACCGGCGAGATCATCGAGCGCGTCGACGCCCGCGACCTGTTCCGCAAGATCAGCCAGGCCGCCTGGGAGTGCGCCGACCCGGGTCTGCAGTACGACGACACGATCAACGACTGGCACACCAACCCCGAGACCGGCCGGATCACCGCCTCCAACCCGTGCTCGGAGTACATGTCGCTCGACAACTCCTCGTGCAACCTGGCCAGCCTGAACCTGCTCAAGTTCCTCAAGGACGACGACACCTTCGACGCCGAGCTGTTCGCCCAGGCCGTCGAGGTGATCATCACCGCGATGGACATCTCCATCTGCTTCGCCGACTTCCCGACCGAGGCGATCGGCGAGACCACCCGGGACTACCGCCAGCTCGGCATCGGCTACGCCAACCTCGGCGCCCTGCTGATGGCCATGGGCCTGGGCTACGACTCCCACGGCGGCCGCTCGATGGCGGCGACGATCACCTCGCTGATGACCGGCGTGTCCTACCGCCGCTCCGCGCAGCTGGCCGAGGTCGTCGGTCCCTACGCCGGGTACGCCCGCAACGCCGCGGCCCACCAGCGCGTGATGCGCAAGCACCAGGCCGCCAACGACGCCGTGCGCACCCTGCACACCTCCGACACCGCCGTGCACCGCCTCGCCACCCAGGCCTGGTCCGACGTCGTCCGCCTCGGCGCCGACCACGGCTTCCGCAACGCGCAGGCCTCGGTGCTCGCGCCCACCGGCACCATCGGCTTCATGATGGACTGCGACACCACCGGCATCGAGCCGGACTTCTCGCTGGTCAAGTTCAAGAAGCTGGTCGGCGGCGGCTCCATGCAGATCGTCAACCAGACCATCCCGCGCGCGCTGCGCAAGCTCGGCTACCAGCCCGAGCAGGTCGAGGCGATCGTCGACTACATCGGCGACAAGGGCCACGTCATCGACGCCCCCGGTCTGCGCACCGAGCACTACGAGATCTTCGACACCGCGATGGGCGCGCGCTCGCTCAAGCCGATGGGCCACGTGCGAATGATGGCGGCCTGCCAGCCGTTCCTCTCCGGCGCGATCTCCAAGACCGTCAACCTGCCGGAGTCCGCCACGGTCGAGGAGATCGAGGAGGTCTACCTGCAGTCGTGGAAGCTCGGCCTCAAGGCGACCGCCGTCTACCGCGACAACTGCAAGGTCGGCCAGCCGCTCTCCGACGGCGGCTCCACCGCGAAGGACGACGCCGCCGCCAAGGTGGCCGACGCGGCGGGTGCTGCCGGTGAGACCAAGGTCGTGGAGAAGGTCGTCTACGCCCCCACCCGCAAGCGCCTGCCCAAGTCGCGCACCTCGCGCACCACGAGCTTCACCGTCGGTGGTGCCGAGGGCTACATGACCTCCGGTGCCCACGACGACGGCGAGCTCGGCGAGGTCTTCCTCAAGCTCGGCAAGCAGGGCTCCACCCTGGCCGGCGTGATGGACGCCTTCTCGATCGCGGTCTCGATCGGCCTGCAGTACGGCGTGCCGCTGGAGACCTACGTCTCCAAGTTCACCAACCTGCGCTTCGAGCCGGCCGGCCTGACCGACGACCCCGACGTGCGGATGAGCCAGTCGATCATGGACTACATCTTCCGCCGCCTCGCGCTGGACTACCTCTCCTTCGAGGACCGCGCCGCGCTCGGGATCTACTCCGCCGAGGAGCGCCAGCGCCACCTCGAGACCGGCTCCTACGAGCCCGTCGAGGAGACCGGCGCCGCCTCGGAGCTGATCGAGGTCGAGGAGAAGCCGGCGGCCGCTGCGGTGGAGGCCGAGGTCGTCGAGGACTCCGAGCCCATCGACCACCTGATCCCGCGCAAGGCCGAGGCTGCTGCCGAGGCCACGCCGACCGCGGGCCGCCCGCGCACCAGCGCCGAGCTGCTCGAGGCCATCACCGGCACCGCCGTGGACTCCCCGCTGTGCATGACCTGCGGCACCAAGATGCGCCCCGCCGGTTCCTGCTACGTCTGCGAGGGCTGCGGCAGCACCTCCGGCTGCAGCTGACCTGACCGACCGGTTCCACGGAAGAGGGCGGCCCTCCACGACGGAGGGCCGCCCTCGTGGTGGTGCCCGGGACGGCTCGAGTCCGTCGAGCCGAGGATCGCCCCCCCGCCCTCTCGGATCGGAGAACGGGATGGCCGCCTTCCTCGTCGTCGCAGCGGTGATCGTCGTGCTCGCGGTGGCACTCCTCGTCGACTGGTGGCGCAGCGGCCGGATCAAGCAGGCCCACGCCGCCGGGAAGATGGTCGGGGTGCCCGGGCGAAGGAGCGCGCGTCCCGGGACCGCCGGGCGCGAGGCGGCCGGCCTGCGCGACAACCAGGGTCACGTCGGAGGCGTCTGAGCAGCGGGCGCACCGCTGCGCCCGGCCAGCGGGCGCCACTGCCACCACGGGTAGTGGTACTCGCCCTGCTCCACCTGGTAGCGCCGGCCGCAGGCGGTGCACACGCAGATCCGGTCCGGCTCCCACTGCCGCTCGTTCGGCACGGTGCCCTCCACGCGCACGTGGCCGCGCTGCTGCTCCCTCGCCACGTCGTGGAGGAGGTGGTCGGGGTAGGCCGTGCACAGGCACTCCCCGTCGGCGACCAGCTGGAGGCGGGTCAGTGCGTGCCGCACGTGCGTGGCGTTCTGGATCAGCGCACCCCCGAGGTCGAGCCCGGCGGTCGCCGAGCGGATCGCGGGCAGGGCCGTCACCAGCGGCGCCAGCAGCTCCGGATCACGGGTGCCGATGACCGTCCAGGTGGCCGAGAGGACCCGGGACGGCTCACCGGAGAGCAGGTCCTGCACCAGCGGCGACTCCAGTGCCCGTTCCTCGGCGCCGGGAGGGCCCAGCCAGTCGCGCTCCAGCACGAGGAGGGCGAGCTTGGTGTCTGCGGGCGCGGTGCGCGAGCTGTCGACCAGCAGCGCCGCATAGGCACCCCGTCGCCACCACACCGCGCTCGTGGCGCCCAGGGAGCGGACCAGGCCCGCGGGCGCGCTGCGCCGGTCGTAGTCGCCCGGAGGCGTCGAGGCGTCGTCGGTGAACCGGGTGGCGTCGAAGCGGTGGCGAGTGCCCCACCGGCGGTCCGCCAGGTCGAGCAGCGGGGCGGTGAGAGCAGTGATCTCGGCGGGCGTTGCGCCTGACGCCAGCGGCAGCACGTGCGTCAGCCAGAGCGTCTCGCCCTCGAGGCCCTCCAGCTCCCAGGTCAGCGACGCATCGCTGCCCGGCTCGGGCCAGGGAAGGTCGACCATCCGCTCCGCCGCACGCAGCACCTGGTCGGCGCTGGCCTTGACGATGGTCTCCTCGCTCACGGGGGCATCTTGCCCTCACCGGGTGCGATCCCAGGCACTGTCGGTGCGCGGTGACACCATGCCTCGCGGGGTCGCCGAGGCGAAGGGGGACACATGGGGAGCAACAGCAGGGCACGGCGGGCAGCCAAGGTAGGGGCACGCGATCGGCAGCGTCGGGTTGCCGCGGGGGTGCGTGCACCGGGACCCGAGGTGCGACCCGAGCCGGAGCCGGCGCAGGATGTCGGGGCGCACCGCCGCGCAGCGCTCGCGCGGTTGAGGGCGGCGCAGCGTGGGGGAGGCAAGGAGGAGCTCGGGCATGCGCAGGAGGCGTGGGATGCGATCGAGGAGCAGCTGCGGCTCGATGACCTCCGCGAGGCGGAATGGCGCTCGCAGCAGGAGGCCGAGCTCATGAGCGACGCGATGGACACCCGCGTCCGCGCGGAGGAGGGGTGGCTGCAGCTGCTGCAGGCGGTCCGTGGAGCCGTCCATCGTGTCCCAGCGCGTGCGGATGCCTTGGCGTTGATGCCCACCGCCGAGGTCGACGCGGTCGGGGAGCGGCTGCTCACCGGGCTGCTGCCGCACCTGTGGCGGGCCGGCTGGCAGCCCGCCGAGGTGGTGCGGCACGTGCGCCGGGAGGCCTCGGCGGCGGCCGCCTCGCTGGCGGAGCTGGCGATCCGGGTCGAGGACGCCGGCCGCACCGGTCAGGGCGTCGACCCGCGGTGGGCGCAGCAGGTGGCCGATCTCGACCACGCCCGGATCTCCACGCGCGGCGGTTGGCTCTCGGCGTGGCGACGCGCTCGCAGGCTCGACGAGGCGAGCGCCTACGAGGCGGCGGTGCAGGTGATGGGCGTGCTCGAGACCGTACCCGTGCTCGACGTGCTCGTCCCGCCGCCCGGGGCCGGCGCCGAGTCACTCACCGTGGTGGGCGTGCTGGCCGGAGGCGCCGCGGACGACCCGGTGCTCGGTCGTATCCGCAAGCTGCTGGCCAAGGCCGAGTCCACCGAGTTCGAGGGTGAGGCGGAGTCGCTGACCGCCAAGGCCCAGGAGCTGATGACCCGCCACGCCGTCGACCTCGCCGCGGTCCAGGTCGCCGCCGGTGACGGCGGCGCCCGCGACGACGTGCCCCGGATGATGCGGCTGCCTGTCGACGCGCCCTACGCCGACGCGAAGTCGCACCTCGCAGCGGTGGTGGCGCGGGCCAACCGGTGCCGCGCGGTGCTGCTGAGCCGGCTCGGGCTGTGCTCGGTGCTGGGCCACGCCCGCGACCTCGAGGTCGTCGAGCTGCTCTTCACCTCGCTGCTGGTGCAGGCCCAGCAGTCGCTCACCGCCGCGGGGCGGCGTGCGGGCGCTGGCAGCCAGCTGCGCAGCAGCAGCTTCCGCGCCTCCTTCTACCTCGGCTTCGCGCTGCGCATCGGGGAGCGCCTCGAGGCAGCCAACGAGGTCGCCATCACGCAGGCCGGTGCCCAGGGCACGAGTGCCCTCCCGGTGCTGCGATCGCGGGAGCAGGCGGTCCAGGACGCCTTCGACGAGCGCTACGGCGAGACGTTGGTGAGCAGCGGGATCCGCGGCGGCTACGACCCCACCGGCCACCACCTCGGCCGCAACGCTGCCGACCGGGCGCGCCTGGACTCCGGCCAGCTGCCGGGCCGAGGATGACCCGGTGAGTGCGACGACGCAGGAGATGCTCGACCGCGCCGTCGGAGTGCTGCTCGGGCAGGCCATCGGCGACGCGCTCGGTGTGCCCTACGAGTTCGCCACGCCGCCCGGCCCCGGCGAGCACGCCCAGATGCTGGGTGGTGGCCTGGGTGACTTCGCACCGGGGGAGTGGAGCGACGACACGGCGATGGCCGTCGGTGTCGCCGAGGGGCTGCTGGCGGCGCGACGTGGCGGCGGCAGCGTCGACGACGAGGTCGCCGCCCGCTTCCTGGCCTGGTACGACGACGGCCCGGCCGACATCGGCAACCAGACGGCGGCCGTGCTGGGTGCCACCCGCCGCGCGCTGGCCGGCCCCGACGTGGGCGCCGGTCCCGGCGCCGTGATGCGCCGCGAGGCGCAGGCCTTCGCCCTCGAGCACCCGCACAGTGCCGGCAACGGTGCGCTGATGCGCACCGGCGTCGTCGCGCTGGCCCACCTGGAGGACCGCGCCACCCTGGCGCAGTCCGCCCGGGCGATCGCCGGCCTGACCCACGCCGACCCGCTCGCCGGCGACTCCTGCGTGCTGTGGTGCGAGTCGGTGCGCCGGGCCGTGCGGGAGGCGGTGCTGCTCCCCGCGGCCGGGCTCGATCTCCTGCCCGAGGACCGCCGCGCGCCGTGGGCGCAGTGGCTGCGCGAGGCCGTCGACCCCGTGCGCGCCGCCGCCGAGCCGGTGCCCGGTCGCACCTTCACGCCGAACGGGTTCACCGTCACCGCCCTGCAGGCCGCCTGGGCCGCCATCGCCACCACCCAGGAGGAGGGCGGCGAGCAGGGGCCGGCGGAGGGGCTGCACGCGGCCGTCCGGATCGGCGACGACACCGACACGGTCGCCGCCATCGCCGGCACCCTGCTGGGCGCCCGCTGGGGGGCCGCGGCGTGGCCGACGCCCTGGCGCGAGTCGGTGCACGGGTGGCCGGGGCGGCGCGCGGACGACCTCGAGGCCGTGGCGCGGGGGTTGGCCGAGAGCTGACCAGATCTGGCCGGGGGCAGGCCGGGAGCAGGCCGTGCCACCACCAGCACCCACCCGGGTGGTTTCGCCGTCCGATCGGTCAGTCCTGCCCCGAACCCCTGGGCGAGCAGCGGCGACGTCCCTACCGTCGAGGGGTCACCGAGGGAGGGCCTGATGACTGCAGGGCGCGGCGAAGGCGCGCGGGCGACGGAACAGCGGTTCCGTCGTCTGGCTGAACGTTGGGTCGCCGGACGCGAGTCCACCCACGCCACCGCCGTGGCGCTCTCGGCGCTACCACCCTCGGAGTGGGTGGTGCTGCACGAGCCCGCCCGTCCCGGCCGATCGCGGCGCGGGTGCGACCACCTGGTCGTGGGCCCGGCAGGCGTCGTCGTCATCGACTCGGCCAGCTGCGCCGGGTACGACCGCGACGACCCCGTGATGACCACGGAGGGACTCCCGCACCCCCGGGTGGTCCGCGACGTCCAGGCGTCGGCCGACGCGGTCTCCGAGCGGGTGCCCGGCCGGGTGGCCGCCAGCGTCTGGCCGGTGCTGTGCGTGGGCTGGAACCTGCCGCGCGGGATCACGGTCGGCCGGACCCGGGTCACCTCGCCGGCGATGCTGCCCCTGCTGCTCGCCGACCTGCCGCCGGTGCTCTCGGCGCCGCACGTGGTGGCGGTGGCGCACGGGCTACGCCAGGACCTCGCCTCGCGGAGCACCGCCCGAGCCGGCCGTGGCCGCTCCGCAGGCTGACCCGCGCGGGCCCCACGAGGTCCCGCGCCCTGGTCCGTCCGGGTGGTGCACGACGGACCGATCGTCGCGCAGAAGCGGGTGGCGAGTGGGTACTGGTCCTGCAAGCCCCGCCCCCAGGAGGTGACACCGTGCGCCACACCCCTCAGCATCAGCACACCCCCGCCGAGCACCAGCTGCACGCCCTCGACGGCGCCGCACCCGTGCGCGCCTTCGCGCCGCTGCACCGCTACGGCTGGACGGTGCTGCACGACGTCGCCTGGCCCGAGCGTCGCTTCGCCACCATCGACCACGTCGCCGTCGGCCCGGCCGGTGTCTTCGTCGTGGTCTCCACCACCGACCCCGGCGTGCTGACCTCGCTGGCACCTGCGTCCACGGCGGACCCGATCCCCGTGCGTCCCGAGCTGGAGGAGGTCCTGGCGGCCGCCACCGCACTGCGCCAGGTGCTGCCCGAGTGGGTCGCGGATCGGCTCCAGCCCATGGTCAACGTGGTGAGCAGCGCACCGCACGAGTCGCAGGCGCACGGGGTGCTGGTCTGCTCGACCACCAGCCTGCCCGACGTCGTGGCGTCCTGGCCCGCCGTGTGGGCCGAGTGGCAGACCTCGGTGGCCGTCGACGACGTGCGCGAGGCGGTGCGACGCGACCTCCGCGGTCCCCGCGCCCTTCCGCCGCAGCGCCCGGCGCCCCGACACCGCACCCGCGCCCGGCTCGGGATGGCGGCCGGCGCCGCCGCCCTGGCGGGCAGCTCGGTGGCCTTCGCCAGCCAGACGGCCCTGGTCGCCGAGACCGCGCAGCTGCTCAGCGGCCTGCTCGCCTGACCTGAGGGCGCGCAGTCGCCGGTCGCACCGGACCCGCGCGCCCACGTCACCACGGGTCCCGGAGAATGGCGCGGTGAGACACCGACGACGCCGAGGCGGCGCACCCGGCCGACGCGCGGCCGTCGTCGTGACGGTCCTGCCGGCGCTCCTGGCGGCGCTCCTGCTGGTGACCCCGGCCCAGGCGATCCAGGCAGCCCCGGCCAGCGCGGCGGAGCAGGAGCGCCCGGAGGGTGGCACGCCCCTCACGGTGGCCGTGACGCCGGAGCCCGACGGCGGGCAGGTGAGCCTGGAGGCCACGCTGTTCCTGCCCCCGGAGGGCACCGCCGGTGCCGACGACGACGGCCGCTACGCGGCCGTGATGCTGGCGCACGGGTTCGGCGGCAGCCAGGACGACCTGTTCGCGCAGGCGCGCGAGCTGGCGGCGGAGGGCTTCGTGGTGCTGACCTGGACCGCCCGCGGCTTCGGCGGGTCCGGGGGCCGGATCCACCTGAACGCACCCGACTACGAGGTCGACGACGTCAGCCGGCTGCTCGACCTGCTGGCCGCCCGGCCCGAGGTGCGCCTCGACGCCGCGGGGGACCCGCGCGTCGGCATCGCGGGCGGTTCCTACGGCGGGGCGATCGCGCTGCTCGCCGCCGGCTCCGACGACCGCGTCGACGCCCTCGTGCCGGCGATCACCTGGCACGACCTGGCGCAGAGCCTGGTGCCCCAGTCCGTGGTCGGATCGACGGCCGGGGACGCCGCGCCGCAGTCCCCGGCCGCCGTCGACCCCGTGGCCACCGCCGGGGTGTTCAAGAAGCGCTGGGCCTCGCTGTTCTTCGCCTCCGGCCTCGGGTCGAGCCAGGGCGGCGACGCCGAGGCGGCTGCCGAGGGCGGCTCCTGCGGTCGCTTCGACCCCACGGTGTGCCGTGCCTTCCTGCGCGCCGCCACCACCGGCGTCGCCGACGAGGCGACCCTCGAGCTGCTGCGCGCCAGCTCGCCGGCCGCGGTGCTCGACCGCGTGGAGGCGCCCACCCTGCTGGTGCAGGGCGCCCAGGACTCGCTGTTCGGTCTCGACCAGGCCGACGCCACGGCCCGCGCGCTCGCCGCGGCCGGCACGCCGGTCGCCGTCCGCTGGATCGACGGCGGCCACGACGCCGCCGCCGACACCTCCTTCGCCGAGGACCTGCTGGACCCCTCGCTGGCGTGGTTCGACCACTACCTGCGCGGGGGGCCCGACCCCGGCGCCGCGTTCGACTTCACCCTGCCGGTCACCGGGCTCGACGACGGTCCGCCCGAGCGTCGCCGGGCCGGTGAGTACCCGTTGGCCGCCACCGACGGAGCCGGCGCCGACATCGACAGCGCGGTCGTCGAGCGCGAGGCCCTCGACCTCGCCGGTGGCACCCAGACCCTGGTCGCCCCGCCGGGCGGCGAGCCGGCCGCGCTCACCAGCCTGCCCGGCACCGGCCCCCTGCTGCAGGCCACCGGCCGCGCGGGAGCCGGCTACCCCCTCGCCGCACTGCCGGGGGAGTCGGCGGTCTTCGAGTCCCAGGCGCTCGCCGAGCCGTTCACCGTCGTCGGGTCACCGCGGGTGCGGCTGGCGGTCACCTCCTCGGTCGCCGACGCCGTGCTGTTCGCCTCGCTGTGGGTGGTGAGCGCCGACGGCACCGCCACCCTGCCGCGCCAGCTGGTGGCGCCGATGCGCCTGGAGGGACTGACGCCGGGCGAGCCGCGCGAGGTCGAGGTGGCGCTGCCGGCGTCGGCCTACCGGGTGCAGGAGGGGCAGCGGCTGCGGCTGGTCGTCTCCACCACCGACGCCGCCTACGCCCTGCCGGCCGACCCGCGGCTGTACCGCGTGGGGCTGGCCGACGGCGCACCCGACGCCCTGGTGCTGCCGAGCGTGCCCTCCGAGCGGGTCGAGGCCGCCGGTCGGCTGGTGCCCCCGGCGCTGCTCGGCGTCGTCGCGGCGCTGCTGCTGCTCGCGCTCGTCTCGGCCCTGGTGGCCCGGCGCCGTCGTCGCGCCCCCGTGCCCGCCCCCGGGCTGGAGGACGTGCCGCTGGTGGTCGAGGGCCTGGTCAAGGCCTACCGCAACGGCTTCCGTGCCGTCGACGGCGTCTCGTGGCGCGCCGAGCGCGGGCAGGTAGTGGGCCTGCTCGGCCCCAACGGCGCCGGCAAGACCACCACCATGCGGATGCTCGTGGGCCTGATCCGCGCCGACGCCGGCACCGTGCACGTGCACGGCGAGCCCGTGGTGGCGGGCTCGCCCGTGCTGCGTCGCGTGGGCGCCCTGATCGAGGGGCCCGGCTTCCTGCCGCACCTCTCGGGCCGTGAGAACCTGCACGCCTACTGGGCGGCCACCGGTCGCCCCGAGCACGAGGCCGGCTTCGAGGAGGCCCTCGAGGTGGCCGACCTCGGCGTCGCCGTCGAGAAGCCTGTGCGCTCCTACAGCCAGGGCATGCGCCAGCGGCTCGGGATCGCGCAGGCCATGCTCGGGCGACCCGAGGTGCTGCTGCTCGACGAGCCCACCAACGGCCTCGACCCGCCACAGATCCGTGCGATGCGCGGCGTGCTGGCGCGCTACGCAGCCGCCGGCCGCACCGTCGTGGTCTCCAGCCACCTCCTGGCCGAGGTCGAGCAGACCTGCAGCCACGTCGTGGTGATGCACCGCGGGCGGGTGGTGCTCACCGGCGAGGTCGCCGAGCTGCTGGAGGGCTCGCAGACCACCCTGATCGGTGTCGAGGGTGGCCGCGAGGAGGCGCTGCGCGCCGCGCTGCTGCTCGGCGCGCTGGAGGGCTCCGACCGGCTCGAGGAGGTCGACGTGGACCCCGACGGTCGCGTGCGGGTGCGCGGCCGGGTGCCGCGCCCACGCCTGGTGACGGCCCTGGTGGGCGGACGGGTCGCGGTCTCCTCGGTCGACGGGCGCCGTCACCTCGAGGAGGTCTTCATGGGGCTGGTCGGCGAGGACCGCCCCGCGCAGGTGGCCGACGTGGGTCAACCGGACAGCCAGCCGACGAGCCGGTCGGAGAAGCCGGGGGGTGCGCGATGAACGACCGACGTGCGGTGCGCTCCGCGGCGCCGCTGCCGCTGCGCGCCGAGCTGCGCCGCCAGCTGGGTCGCCGTCGAACGCTGCTGACCTTCGGCTTCCTGCTGCTGCTCCCGCTGATCCTGGTGGGCGCCTTCGCCCTGGGTGACGGCGGCTCGGGTCGCGGTGCGAGCTTCGTCGACCTCGCCCAGGTGGGGCCCGCCAACTTCACCGTCTTCGCGCTGTTCGCCAGCACCGGCTTCCTGCTGGTGGTGGTAGTCGCGCTGTTCGGCGGCGACGCGGTGCCGGCCGAGGCCAGCTGGGCCTCGCTGCGCTACCTGCTGGCCGCGCCGGTGCCGCGCGGGCGGCTGCTGCGGGTCAAGCTGCAGGTGGCGCTGCTCTCGAGCGCTGCCGCGCTGGTGGTGCTGCCGGCGTGGTGTCTGGTCGTCGGCACGGTCGCGTACGGCTCGACGCCGTTCGAGGGCGCCGGCGGCGACCGCCTCGACTGGTCGCAGTTCTGGCCGCGGCTGGCGCTGATCGTGGGCTACCAGCTGGTGAGCCTGCTGTTCGTGCTGGCGCTCGCCTTCTGCGTGGGCGTGGTCACCGACGCGCCGCTGGGTGCTGTGGGCGCGGCGGTGCTCGTCACGATCGTCTCCTCCATCCTCGACAGCATCGAGGCGCTGGGCGGGTTGCGCGAGGCGCTGCCCACCCATGCCCAGTTCGCGTGGGCCGACGCACTGCGCGAGGAGGTCGCCTGGTCGGGCATGGCCACGGGTGCCCTGTGGTCGCTGGCCTACACGGTGGTGCTGCTGGGCGCGGCGTTCTACCTCTTCTCGCGCAAGGACGTGCTCAGCTGACGCGCGGCCGGTGCTCTCCACGGGCCGGGCGGCGACCCGCGCGGCTGTCGGCGCCCCTCGGTAACCTCCAGCACTCGGGGCCGGCGGGCCCGTCGGGGGGAGGTAGGCGATGACGCAGCAGGACCTGGTCGACCTCGTCGACCCCTCCCTGGGGCACGACTTCGACGCCGGCACGCTCCAGCGTGCCCGCGCCCTGCTCGCCCAGCACGCCGTCGCCCGGCTGCGCGTCGAGCGCGATCCCGACGTCGTGCACGCCACCGCCGCGGTGGCGGGGTCCGGCTACGTGCCCTACGAGGTGCACGCGTGGCTGCGGCGCACCGACCACCCGGCCGCCCGCGCCGCCGGCGAGGAGGTCGTCGTCACGACCTCCTGCACGTGCCCGGTCTCCCGCCAGTGCAAGCACGGCGCGGCCACCGTCTGGGCGGCGCTGGACCAGGCCGAGCAGCAGCGCCGACCGGTCTGGGAGACCACGCTCGAGACCGTCCTGGAGGAGCTCGCCGAGCGGCCGCGCCGCAGCGGCGCACCCAGCGCCCTCGCCCTCCAGATCGACCTGCTGGCGCCGAGCGTCGGCGCGGGGTGGCGCGGTGGGCCGGTGCTGCTGATGCGGCCACTGCGCCGCAACGCCAAGGGCACCGCGTGGATCAAGAGCGGCGTCGGCTGGAACCGCCTCTCGCTGGGCACCGACCCGCACGCCTTCGTGCCCGAGCACCTCGAGGTGCTGAGCCAGCTGCAGGCGGCCTCCACCGGGTTCCGCACCTACTCCTACGGCAACGACGCGCTGGCGCTGGGCGACGTCGGGCCGCGGCTGTGGCGGCTGCTGCAGCGCGCCGTCGAGCTGGGCGTCGAGCTGGTGCCCGCGGGCGCGCTCGCCGAGGTCGAGGTGACGCCCGAGGAGCTCGAGGCGAGCGTCGAGCTGCGTGGGGGTGAGCCGGGGGAGCAGCTCCCGGGTGCGGCGGGCGTGGTCGCCGCGGCGGGCGAGCCGGGCGTCCTGGCCGAGCTCGGCGTGCAGGCGCAGGGCCGCTGGTGGTCGGGGCGGTCGCTGGTGCCGGTCGGGCGGCCGGCGCACGGCGTCGCCCTGCTGGAGCAGCTGCCCGGCCCGAGCGTGGCCTACCGCGCCGTGCTCGCCGGTCTCTCGCGCCCGCTGCCCGCCGCCGTCGCCCGCCTGGCGCAGGAGCCGCTGTGGGTGCCGGCGCAGGCGCGCGCGAGGTTGGAGGCGGAGTACCTGCCGCGCCTGGTGCGCCAGCTGCCGGTGGCCTCGCGCGACGGTGCCGTCGAGGTGGCGCGACCCGAGCCACCCCGGCTGCTGCTGCAGGTCGACTGGGCCGAGGCCACGCGTGCCGCGCTGCGCTGGCGGTGGGCCTACGGGCGCGGTGAGGGCGTCGTCGAGCACGGGTTGACCGACGCCGACCAGGAGCGCGACCCGCGGGGTCTGCGCGACCCCGAGGCCGAGCAGGAGCTGCTCGCCGAGGTGGTGGGCAGCGGGCTGGTCGACCACCTGCTGAGCGCCGGGGCGCTGCGCGAGCACGACGAGGTGGCGGGCGCCGCCGCGCTCGCGCTGGGGCGCTGGGTGCTGCCCGCGTTGCGTGAGAGCGGGCTGGTGGAGGTGCGCGAGACCGCGGCGCCCACCTTCCGCGAGGCCGAGGGGGCGCCCAGCATCCACGTCGGCGCCGAGGAGGGCGCCGGCCCGGCCGGGCGCGGTGCGGGCGGTGGGCAGGACTGGCTGGACCTGTGGGTCACCGTGCGCATCGACGACGAGCAGGTGCCGCTACCCACCGTGCTGGAGGCGCTCACCCTCGGCGAGCCGCTGATCGTGCTGCCCAGCGGCCTGTTCTTCCCCACCGACCACCCGGCGCTGACGCGGCTGCGCGAGCTGGTGCAGGCCGCGGCCGAGATCCACGGCACCGGCGAGGACGACGAGGAGGGCCTGCGGGTCTCGGTCGACGACGTCGACGCGTGGACCACCCTGGCCGAGATCGCGGAGATCGACCGTGCCGCCGCCGCATGGGCCGAGCGTGCGGAGGCGCTGCGCGACCTCGACGAGCTCCCCGAGCGGCCGGTGCCGACCGGGCTCGTCACCGAGCTGCGCGCCTACCAGCGCACCGGCTTCTCCTGGCTGGGCTTCCTTCGCGAGCACGGCCTCGGCGGCGTGCTGGCCGACGACATGGGGCTGGGCAAGACCCTGCAGGTGCTGGCGGCGATCGCCGAGGCGAGGGGTGCGGGCAGTGCGCCGTTCCTGGTGGTGGCGCCCACCAGCGTCGTCGGGGCCTGGGTCTCCGAGGCGGCCCGGCACGCACCGGACCTCACGGTGGTGGCGGCCACCGGCTCGTGGTCGCGGCACGGCGGTGCCGCCGAGCTGGCCCGGCAGCTGGAGACCGCCGACGTCGTCGTCACCAGCTACACGCTGCTGCGCCTCGACGAGGTGTACGCCACCCACGAGTGGGGCGGCCTGGTGCTCGACGAGGCCCAGCACGTGAAGAACCACCGCTCCAAGGGGCACGCAGCGGTGCGGGCCATCCGGGCGCCCTTCCGGGTCGCGGTCACCGGCACGCCGTTCGAGAACCGGCTGCTCGAGCTGTGGTCGCTGCTCAGCATCACCAACCCCGGGCTCTACCCGCACCCCGCCCGCTTCAGCCGCCACGTCGTGCGCCCCATCGAGGCGGGCGAGGAGGAGGCGCTCGTGCGGCTGCGCCGTCGGCTGCGGCCCTTCCTGCTGCGCCGCACCAAGGAGGTCGTGGCCGCCGACCTGCCGCCGAAGCAGGAGCAGGTGCTCGAGGTCGAGCTGGCGCCGCGGCACCGCACCCTCTACGACACCCACCTGCAGCGCGAGCGGCAGCGCATCCTCGGGCTGCTCGAGGACTTCGACGAGAACCGCGTCGCCGTCTTCGCCGCCCTCACCCGGCTGCGCCGCCTGGCGCTGCACGCCGGGCTCGTCGACGCCGAGCACGAGGGGCTGCCCTCGGCCAAGCTCGACGTGCTGGTCGAGCACCTGCACGAGCTGGCCGCCGAGGGCCACCGGGCGCTGGTGTTCAGCCAGTTCACCAGCTTCCTGACCCGGGT
Source organism: Nocardioides nanhaiensis (assembly GCF_039542785.1). NCBI lineage: Bacteria > Bacillati > Actinomycetota > Actinomycetes > Propionibacteriales > Nocardioidaceae > Nocardioides > Nocardioides nanhaiensis. The sequence goes on along the minus strand of NZ_BAABIM010000002.1, from coordinate 321,930 downwards.
GCGTGCCCGCCTCGACGACGAGGGCATCGCCAGCGCCTACCTCGACGGCTCCACCCGCGACCGGCCGGCCGTCGTCGAGGGGTTCCGCAGCGGGCAGCAACCGGTGTTCCTGATCAGCCTCAAGGCCGGCGGGGTGGGGCTCACCCTCACCGAGGCCGACTACGTCTTCGTGCTCGACCCCTGGTGGAACCCCGCCGTCGAGGCGCAGGCCGTCGACCGGGCCCACCGGATCGGCCAGACCCGCTCGGTGCACGTCTACCGCCTGGTCTCCGCCGAGACCATCGAGGAGAAGGTGATGGCGCTCAAGGAGCAGAAGGCGCAGCTGTTCGCCGATGTCCTCGACGGCGGCGGCGGGTTCGGCGCGGCCATCGGTGCCGACGACATCCGGGCGCTCTTCGAGGACTGATCGCCGGGCCGACGCGGCCCGACGGGTGACGACGGACACCGCCACGGCCCACCTCTCGTCCACAGAGCCGGGGCGCGACGGGGTTCTCCACAGGCCGGCGTCACGGGCGAGCGCGATCAGGCCGTCGCGGGCGAGGGTCGTGCGCACCAGCGACGACCAGCGACGACCCGACTCGGAGGATCCTCATGCCCGCACCACCGACCGTGACCACCCGGCCCCGACCTCGCCGTCGGTCGGCCCTGACCCTGCTGCTGGGGGTGCTGGGCCTGCTCGTCGGCGCCGTGACCCCGGTGCTGGCACCGCTGGCGGCGCCCTCGCTCGCGCCGCAGGCCGCCGCCGCCACCGTGGCGCCCGACGCGGCCTGCCGGCGCCTGGACCCGAACCTGGTGCGCGGCGTCTGCCTGCGCTACACCCTCGGCGGACGCACCGCCCACACCTGGCTGGGCACCTACCGCACACCCGACGGCTCGATCTTCTTCTGCATCGACTGGCTCTTCGACTCCCGCCTGCCCAGCCGGGCGCGGGAGGTGAGCACCGAGGACCTGCGCAACCAGCTGGGTCGGCGCATCGGCGACGCCGAGGTCGCCGCGCTCAACCAGCTGATCTCGCGGTGGGCGCCGCGCGGCTCCACGGGCAGCGACGTGCGCGACGCCGCCATCGCGCTGATCGTGCGCGAGGTGATGAGCGACGGCGAGCGCCGCGGCGGCGTCGTCTACCCGGCGGGCCTCGAGGTGGGCGAGCAGGTGCAGCCGCCGGTGGGTGGGCTGCCGGGTCCGGTGCTGCCGACCGCCGAGCGGATGTGGCAGGAGGCCTCGCGCTGGCGTGGCCCCTACCGGCTGCGGCTGACGACGCGCGCCGAGGGTCCGATGCGCCTGGGCCGGGCCCGCGCCTACCGCGTGGTGGTGCGCGCGGCGACCGGTGCCGCCGTGCCGGGACTGCGGGTGCGGCTGCGCTGCAGCGGTCCGGTGCGCTGCCCGGAGTCCGTGCGCTCGCGTACCCGCCCGGTGCGGGTGCTGCTGCGACCCGCCGGGCTGGGTCGGGTGGTGCTGCGCGCCGAGGTGGAGGGCCCGGCCGCCGACGGCCGGCTGCACGTCGTGCCGGGGTGGCGCCCCCACGGCGGGCCGCTGGCCCGGGACGCCGGGGTGCAGCGCGGCTGGATCGCCGGTCGCAGCACCGCGCGCGCCGCCGTCAGCGCCCGGGCGGACGTGCGCCGCGCCCGGCCGCGCGTGGTCACGGAGACCTCGGCGGCGGTGGTGCGGCCCGGAGAGCCCGTGCACGACGTGGTGCGGGTCAGCGGAGCGCCGCGCGGCTACCGCGCCACGGCGGTGGCCACCTTCTACGGTCCCTACGCCGAGCAGCCGGGTCGCGAGGACTGCCGCCCCGGGCAGGAGGCGGCGCAGGTGCGCTTCGCCGTGCGGGGCAACGGGACCTACCGCACCCCGGCGGTCACCGTGACCGAGCCCGGCTACTACACGTGGGTGCAGGAGCTGCCGGGCGGCCGCCGGGCGCTCGCGGTGCGCACGCCGTGCGGACTGGTGCCCGAGACCACCCGGGTGGCGAAGGCCCAGCCGGTCGTCACCACCGAGGTGTCGCGCCAGCGCGTCACCGTGGGGGCGCGACTGCGCGACACCGTGACGGTGAGTGGGCTGGGCCCGGCGCTGCCGGTCACGGTGCAGTGGACGCTGCACGGTCCGCTGCCCGACCGGTCCGGCTCGTGCGCCGGCCTGGCCTGGAGCGCGGCGCCCGTCGCCGCGCGCGGCCGGCTGGCGGTGCCCGGCGACGGCACCTTCACCACGGCCCCGACCCGGGTGCGCGCCGGCGGCTGCTACACCTACAGCGCCGCCGTCGCGGCCACCGCGCGCAGCGAGGCGGCCGCCCACCCGCCCGGCATCGCCGTGCAGACGGCACTCGTGGAGCGCCGCACGCCGCGGGTCCGCACGCGCGCCTCGCAGCAGCGAGCCCTGGTCGGCGACGTCGTGCACGACCGCATCTGGGTGTCGGGCCTGCCGTCCTGGGGGAGCGCCACGGCCCACTGGACCCTGCACGGTCCGATCGCGCCGCGACCGGACGGCACGTGTGACCGGCTCGACTGGTCGCGCGCCCCGGTGGCCGACCGCGGCGTCGTGGTGGTGCGCCGCAACGGTGAGCACACCGGCGGGCGCACCCGGGTCGCCAGGCCCGGCTGCCACACCTACAGCGTGCGGCTGCCTGCCACCGGTGCCACCGAGGAGGTGCTGAGCCCGGCGGGTCACCCGCTCGAGACCCTGCTGGCCCGGCGCCCGAGCATCCCGTTCGTGCCCGAGGTGCCCACCGGTCCGGTCGGCGGCATCGACCTGCCGGCTCGCGCTGCGCGAGGCGTCCGGGAGCCCGGGCTCGTGCTCCGCGGGGCGGCCACGGGACCCGAGGCCAGCGCGCCGACGGCGCGGGCCGTGCCCCAGCACCGGTGGAGCCGTTACCAGGCCGCGGCCGGCACGATCGAGCCCAGCAGCGGCATGCGGCTGCAGGTGCCGGCGGTCGGCGTCGACGCTCCCGTGCACCGGGTCGGGCTCGACGGCGGCGCGATGGCGGTGCCGGGCGACGTGCGCCGCGTCGGCTGGCTCGGCAGCTCGGCGGCACCGGGTGACCCGATGGGCTCGGCGGTGTTCTCGGGGCACGTCTCCAGCCGGACCGGTAGGCCGGGAGCCTTCGGACGGCTGCGACTGGTGCAGCGCGGTCAGCGGGTGCGCTGGGTGGCCGGCGGCACCACCCACACCTACGTGGTCACCGGGGTGCGCCGCTACTCGCGTGGGGCGGGGGTGCCGGCCGCGGTGTTCCGCACCGACGGGCCGGCGGTGCTCAACCTGGTCACCTGCGCCGGCAGGGTCGCCACCGACACCGGGTTCCACTACACCCAGAACCTGGTGGTGACCGCGCGACGGGTGGGCCCGCGCTGACCCGAGGCCGAGGGGGCGACGGGGCCGGAGTCTTTGCCCACGGGCGCAGACGCGGCCCCGCTCGCCGCCCTATCCTGCCGAGGGTGGCGCCCCACGAACCCCAACGGCCGCCGGCTGAGCCCGGTGACCCCGGCCAGGGCCCGGCGCGGGAGGAGCAGCCGGGCAGCTGGGAGGTCTATCGTCCGGACCCGCCGGGCGCCACCCGGGCCCCCCGTCCCCTTCCCGAGCCGCGACGTGGCTCGGCTCCGCTGCTGGTCGCCCTGGGGGCGATCGCACTGGTGGCCGGAGCCGGCATCGTGGCGGTGGTCGTCCTGGCGGGAGGTGGGGACGCCGAGCAGCAGGGGACGGAGGCGCCGGCACCCGCGATCGCGCAGGAGGTCCGACCGGAGGCGCCACCGCAGCTGCACACCCCGGAGGGGTGGCGCTCGCTGGTGCAGGCGGTGCGCGAGGAGACCGGCGGCACCCGGGCGTTCAGCGTCGTCCTCTACCCCGAGTACGCCGTCCTCGACCTGCCCGTCCAGGCCACGGGGTCCCGCTTCCACTCCTACCGCTTCGACGGCGAGCTCACGATGAGCACGAAGGGCACCAGCCCCTACCGGGTTTTCGACCTGGGGCGGATCGACCCCGCGGTCACGGGTCGGCTGCTGGCCACCGCCCGTCGCGAGCTGGTGGAGGACCCCACGAGCACCTACGCGATCATCCGGCGTCCCGACGAGGGCACGGCCTGGTACTCCGTGTATGCCAGCAACGAGTACTCCGAGTCGGGGTTCATCCAGGCCGACCTGGCCGGCGTCGAGACCCGTCGCTACCTCTCCCCGCCCTGAGCCCCGGCGACCAGACGGACCAGCCGGCGCCCCGTGGGCACGAGGTCGAGGTCGCGGTCGGCGCCGAAGCGGGCGACGCTGGCCATCATCGCCGTCATTCGGCGCTCGAGCTCGCCCCGGTCGCCACCGCTGCCGTAGAAGGCGTGCACGTCGGTCACCGCCTCGGCGGGGAAGAGCTCCTCCACGAGGGCGGCGACAGGCTCGGAGCCCTCGACCACGGGGCCGCGCACCACGTTCTGCACGTAGCCGAACGTGCCCTGGGTGGCGATGGCGACGGGGGTGTGGTCCACCAGCCACCGGTGGCGCCAGGTGGCGTCGTCGAGCTCGGCGGGCCGCCGCAGCAGCGCCACGTTGGCCAGCGCCGGGACCCGCTCGCAGTCGTCCCAGACCTCCGGCGGGGGCAGCGGGCGCCGCTCCTCCACCTCCCACCCGTGCCACTCGCCCGCGAGCGCGGTCACCAGCGAGGTGGCGGCCGCGTGGTCCGCACCGTCGGTCCACAGGCTCACCACGGCCGTGAACGGCTCGCCCGTGCTCAGGCGCAGCGCGCCCGCCACCGGCTCGTCGTCGAGGTTGAGCTGCAGCCGCTCGACGCCAGCGCCCGCCAGCGCGGTGTGCCACGCGGGGTCGAGCAGCGCAGCGTGGTCGACCGCCCTCCCCGCGAACACCAGCTTGCGACCCGTGCCCGCCGACTCCTGAGCCTCACTCATGTACTCACGCTAGAACAGGTTCCACTCGGCGTCACCGACCTGGCGTGAGTGCGCACAGGTGGACCGCCGACCCGTCCTGACAGCGCACGGTTCGACCGCCGACCCGTCCTGAAAGCGCACGGTTCGACCGCCGACCCGTCCCGAGTGCGCACGGGTCGACGACCGAGCCGTCCCTGCTCGCGACAGGTCAGCGGGACGGTGCGGTCAGCCGGGGAGCAGCCCGGCGGCGCGCGCGGGCTCGGCGTAGGCGGCGGCCAAGGTCTCGGTGGTCTCGTGCGCGTTGAGGCCGCTGGGGTTGGGCACCACCCAGAGCTGGGCCCCGTGCAGGTCGGCGGGCTGTCGGCCGGGCGCGGCACGGCGCTCGCCGAAGGCCGTGCGGTAGGCCGTGATGCCGGCGATCGCGACCACGCGGGGGCGGGTGCGCTCCACCAGGGAACTCAGGCGCACGGCACCCTCGCGCAGCTCGTCGTCGCGCAGCTCGGAGGCCTTGGCCGTGGCGCGGGGCACCACGTTGGTGATGCCGATGCCGAGCGAGCGCAGGGCCGCGCGGTCGGCGTCGGTCATGCCGGCGGCCGGGTCGATGCGCTCGGTGAGGATGCCGGCGCGCAGCAGCGCCGGGTAGAAGCGGTTGCCCGGGTGGGCGAAGTGGGTGCTGGTGGCCGCCGTCCACAGACCCGGGTTGATGCCCACGAACAGCAGCGCCAGCGGAGGGTCGTCGGCCCCGGGCAGCCGGTCGGGCACCTCGGCGTCGCGGAAGGCCTCCAGCTCGGCGCGGGTGAAGCTGCGCCGCGCACCCGGGGTCGTCATGCCAGCAGGGTGCCAGGCGCCCCGCGCCGCACCGCGGCGAGGTCAGGCCACGAAGATGCAGAACGGGTGGCCGGCGGGGTCGGCGAACACGTAGAGCGGCTCCTCGGGGTCGTCGGTGCGGTCGAGCAGCAGTCGGGCGCCGAGCTCCTCGGCCCGCGAGCGCTGCCGCTCGAGCTGCGCCGTGTCACCCACCGTCAGGTCGAGGTGCAGCTGCATGGGCACCTCGGGGTCGGGCCACGTGGTCGGCGTCAACCGGTGCACCTGCTGGACGGCGAGCCGCCGCTCACCCTGCTGCGTGGTGAGCACCAGCCAGTCGACGTCGTCCGGGCTGTCGTCGGAGGGGGGCTCGTCGCCGGGTCGGTAGCGGAGGCCCAGCAGCTCGCGCCAGAACTCGGAGAGTCGCCGAGGCTCGGTGGTGTCCAGCACGGTGTGCAGCAGCTGCGGGTGGTCGCTCACCCCACCAACCTCGCCGTCGGCTGCTCGCGGGTCAAGGAGTGCGGAACCGGCAGGTCGGCAGTAGCGTCCGACCACCATGAGCCGTCGCGTCCTCCACCTGCTGCCCGTGCTCGTGCTGGTGGTGCTGCCGGCAGGGTGCGGCGAGTCCTCACCGACCACCGGCTCCACGACCTCACGCAGCTGGGAGCTCGTCGAGATCCTCGACGCCACCGCCGCCGGGGGCTCGGTGAGCAGCCGCCCGGTGCCGGTGGGCACGGCCGAGCAGCAGCGGGCGCTGACCCGCGACCTGACCCGACCCGAGCTCGCGCGGCGGCTCGCCGAGGTGGTGGCCGAGCACGAGACCGCACCCGGACGCCGGCTCGTGGGCGCGATCGTCGCCATCGGCTGCACGCCGCCCACCGAGGTGACCTACGACGACGGGCTGGTGCGGCCGCCGCCGTCCGGGGCGCAGGTGCAGTGCCTGGCGCCGGTCACCTCGCTCGCGGTGCTCGAGGTGCCGGCCGAGGGCTGACCAGCTGCGTCAGCGCGGTGCGCGGTAGGTCAGCTGCAGCCCGTTGGGCACGGCGCGCTGCGCGCCGTCCGACGGCGTGTTGACGGTGCGCAGGCCGCCGCGCGGGCCGCGCGCGAGCATGGTGGAGGAGCCACCGCCGTCGAGGTTGAGGGCGTCCTCGGCGCCGAGGTCGATCATCTTCTGCGCCAGCTCGACCATGGTGTAGCCGCGGCTCACCGAGGAGCGTCCGTCGACCACCAGCAGCAGCAGCGAGCGGGTGTCGCGGTCGAACCCGACGGCGGTGCGCGGGTGCATCTCGCGGTCGTCGACGACCTCGACGAGGCCGTCGCGCAGCAGGATCTTGTTGCCGGTGATGGCCATGCGTGGCTTGCCCTCGAGCCAGCGGCGCAGGGTGAGTCGCTGGCCCTTGCGAGCCCCGGCCAGCTGGCGAGCCCCCTCGCCGCGGCCCACGTAGACGGTGCCGCGGATCGGCTGACCGGCGGGGAGCGTCGTGCGGTTGGCCACCACGCGCCCCTTCTCGACGACGACCATGCGCACGTCCCGCTTCTGGCCGCCCACCCACCGCGCGCCGGCGGTGGTGCCCCAGGCCCGCGTGTAGACGCCGATGCCGCCGGGGCGGACCTCGGGGGAGTTGAGGTGGCTGATCCGCCAGGCCGGACGCTCCACGACACGGGTCAGCAACGGCAAGGTGTCGACCTCGTAGCGGCCGCTGCGCGTGAGGAAGAAGGCGGCGTTCCAGCCGTCGACCGGCGCGTGTCGCAGCCCCCGCTCGCGCGCGGCGCCGACGCCGAGCGGCGCGCCGGTGTCACCGATGTCGAAGAAGTCGCCGTTGACGGCCGCGACGACGGGCTTGCGGTTCGCGACCATCGTGCGCAGCGGCACGGTACGGCTGACGGCACCGGCGTCGAGGTAGTCGACCGCGAGGCCGGGCGTGCGCAGGTTCGCCGTGACCAGCTGCATGCGCACCGGGCCGCGCTTGGTCGCCTCGTCCCACTCGGTGACCGAGACGCCGGGGCTGACGGCGACGCGTCGCGGCACCGTGGTGCGGCCGATGCCGCGGCGCGACGGCGGCAGCGTGCGAGCGACCGGGCCGGGGACGCCGTCGGAGGAGTGCAGCCAGCGGGAGGGCACGCGCGGCCCGCGCGGCTGGGCCTGGGGCAGGGCGCTGTCGGCGGCCACCTCGACCCCGTCGGGGGTGAGGACGGTGGCGGTGAGCGCACGGTCCGGGCTGGAGATCGGCGAGCGTGGGTCCTCGGCGGTCGCGGGCGACGTCGTCAGCGGGGCGACGAGCGCGAGCGTCGCGAGGAGCGCGCCGAGGGCGAGGGGCGTGCGGGTGGCACGGGGGGAAGGGGTGTGCACCGCACCCAGGGTAGGCGGGCAGGGCCCCGCCGTCCGGCACTCCCGGCGCCTCCGCGCGCCGGGCCCGGGCTCAGCCGCAGGGCACGCGTCCGAGCAGCGCCAGGCCGGTGAGGTCGCCGGGCCCGAAGTCGGTGCGGCCCAGGTTGGTGGCGTGCATCAGCTCGCCCTCGTCGTCCACGTGGGCGAGACCGACCAGGTGGCCGAGCTCGTGGATCAGGATGGCGCGCTGCTGCTCGCGTCCGCCGATCATGCCGTCGAGGTCGGCGTAGGTGTCGGCGTCGAGCACCACCATGCCGCTCACGTAGCGGCCGAAGCCGGCGCTGCTGAGGGTCACCGGGCCGGCCAGCCCGGCGACGTCGCCCGCGAGCCCCTCGACCTCGTCCTCGTCGGCCCAGCCGATCAGCACCGGGTCGGGACCGCCGATCCCGATGCCGCCGCTGCGCTCGTCGAAGCCGCGGTCGTCGGTGGTGCCCTCGTCCTCGAACTCCAGGCCGGTGGCGGCGGAGACCTCGGCGACGCCGTCGTCCACCAGCTCCCGCCACTCCTGCGGCGCGCCCTCGGGGTTGACCACGAAGCGGATCGGCCGGCACGGGTTCCACCCCACGGGCTCGTCGCCGCCGGGCTGCGTGGAGAGGAAGCGGTAGGTGCCCTCGCCCGAGAAGGGGACGGCGGCGATGCGCCGCTCCTCGAGGCCGACCAGCCCGCGGAACCGACTGCCGGCGTCGCCGGGGTCGAGCATCAGCACGCAGGCCGCCACCAGCAGCGCCAGCACCGACCCGATGCTCATCCGGGAGCTCCCGGAGAGCCCGCGCCGGCGGGCGGGCTCGGGGGGTGGCCAGGGGTGCACGCGACCATCCTCCCCCGCGACCCCAGCGCGGCGGCGCGCGGAGGCGGGCACCGACCGGCCTATCCTGCGCCGGGTGTGGAACACGTTCGTCGAGGCCGACAACCTGGCGGTGCTGCGTGCGCTGCCGGCCGGCGTCGTCGACCTGGTGTACATCGACCCGCCCTACAACACCGGGCACGACTTCGCCTACGCCGACACGTTCCGCTCCGAGGCCCGGCCGGGGCGGGCCGGTAGGCACGAGGCGTGGCTGGCCATGATGCGCCCGCGGCTCGAGGCCGCCCGTGCCGTGCTGGCCTCGACGGGCGCGATCGCCGTCAGCATCGACGACCACGAGTCGGCGCACCTGCGGCTGCTGATGGACGAGGTGTTCGGCGAGGAGCAGCGGCTCGCGCAGGTGGTGGTGAACCTGAACCCGAAGGGCCGGCAGCTGGGGGGCGGCTTCGCGACGAGCCACGAGTACCTGCTGGTGTACGCGCGCGAGGCGCGGCTCTGCGTGCTCGACGCGAGCTCGGCCGACACCGTGGACCCCCGCGACTTCCCGCTGCTGGCGGACGAGGGGCGCCGCTACCGCAGGCTGCCGCTCAGGAATACCAACAAACGTTTCAACCCCGTCTCGGCGCCGACCCTGCACTACCCGCTGTGGGGCGACCCGGCCACCGGGGAGGTGCGCGCCGAGCACTTCGACGGCGCCACCCGGGTGCTGCCGGTCTTCGGGGACGGTCGCCCCGCCGTGTGGCGGTGGAGCCGCCCGCTCGTCGAGCAGCGCCCCGACGACCTGGTGTGCCGCGTGGTGCGCGGCAAGCTGGGGGAGCGGGTCGACGTCGAGCAGCGCGACTGGCTGCACCCGGGGCGCCGCAAGAAGCTGCGGACGGTGTGGATGGCCGAGGAGGTGGGCTCCACCGACACCGCCGTCGCCGAGCTCAAGGCCCTCGTGGGGCACGTGTTCGAGTCGCCCAAGCCGACCGGCCTGCTGCTGCGTCTGCTCGGCACCATGCCCTCCGATGCCCGGGTGCTCGACTTCTTCGCCGGCAGCGGCACCACCGGCCACGCCGTCGCCCTGGCCAACCTGGCCGACGGCGGCAGCCGGCGCTGCCTCTCGGTCAACCACGCCGAGCCCACGCGCCCGGGGTCCAACGCCGATCGTGCGGGGCTCCCGACCGTGGCCGAGGTGACGCGCCTGCGGCTGCGCGCCGTCGCCGAGCGTCTCGGCGGCGGCTACACCGAGCTCGGTGTCGGCGACCCGTGGCCGGGGGAGGGGTGCGACGCATGACCGGCTACGACGAGCTGGGCGAGGTGTACGAGTGGCTGATCTCGGACGCCAAGCTCGACCCCGACGACTTCGCGGCGACCTTCGACGACGTCCTCGCCCCGTTGCCCGCCGGCGCGCACGTGCTCGACAGCTCCTGCGGGACCGGTCAGCTGGCCGTGGGGCTGGCCCGGCGGGGGCTGCGGGTGACGGCTACCGACGCCAGCGCGACGATGGTGCGCCGGACGGCTCGTCTCGCCGAGGAGCACGCAGCCCCCGTGCGCGCGGCGCAGGCGACGTGGGAGGAGCTGCCGCGCCACCTCGACGACGCCTCCCTCGACCTGGTGTTCTGCGTCGGCAACTCGCTCCACCACGCCGCCGGTGATGGGGGTCGGGCTGCCGCCCTCGCGGCGATGGCGCGGGTGCTGCGCCCCGGGGGCCGCCTGGTCCTGACCTCCCGCACCTGGGAGCGCGTGCGGGCGCGGGGCTCCCGACTCGAGGTCTCGGAGCGGCTGGTGCGGCGCGCCGGTCGCGATGCCGTGGTGGTCTACCGCTGGGAGATCGCGGAGCGGTGGGAGGAGGAGCACCGCATCGAGATCGCGATCGCGCAGCTCCCGGACGACGGCTCCGCCGCGGTGCGGACCCGCTCGGAGCGGCTGTCGTGCTGGCCCTACCGCCACGAGCAGCTCGAGGCCGAGCTGCGTGGCGTCGGGCTGCTGCCGGAGAGCAGCACCTTCGACCCCGACGCCGAGAACTACCGGGTGGTCGCCGTCAGGGTCTAGTGCCGGGTCAGACGCCGGCCGCCTTCTCGAGCGCGGCCACCTCGTCGTCGAGGTGGGTGAGCAGGCGCTGCAGCCGCGGCACGGTGCGCCGGCAGCCGGTGAGGCCGAAGCCCAGCTTGCCGTCGTAGGAGGTGCAGGTGATGTTGAGCGCCATCCCTTTGATGGGGATCGAGAGCGGGTAGGTGCCGACCAGCTCGGCGCCGTTCCAGTACTGCGTGGTGCGGGGGCCGGGCACGTTGCTGATGATCACGTTGTACGGCGGGCGCACGATGCCCTGCATGCGCAGCATCGGCGTCAGGATCGCGGGGGCCTGGCCGAGCGCGCTCATGGCCACGATCTGCACCGGCGTCATCGAGGAGAGCGCCTGCTTGCCGTCGCGCATGGAGCGGTGGATCGAGGTCAACCGGTCGGCGGGGTCGTGGAGGTGGGTGGCCAGCTGCGCCATCACCGCACCCACCGCGTTGCCGCCGTCCGCGTTGGCGATCTGCGACTGCTTGGCGTTGAGCCCGACCGGCACCATCGCGACCAGAGGGGTCTCGGGCAGCGCGTCGAGCTCGAGCAGGTAGGTGCGCAGCGCGCCGGCGCACATGGCCAGCACGACGTCGTTGAGCGTGGTGCCGGTGGCCTTGCCGACGGTGCGCAACCGCTCGATCGGCCAGTCCTGGGCGGCGAAGCGGCGAGAGCCCGTGATCGACTGGTTGAAGATCGTGCGCGGCGCGTGCAGCGAGACCGCGGCCGTCTCGTTGCGCAGCCCCTTGCTGAGGGTCTTGACGAGCGCGCTGGGCAGGCCGGCGGCCTCGGCGGTCAGACCCAGCGCGGTGCGCAGCGCCGAGATGGGCACCTCGGTCAGCGGGGTGCCGGAGTCGGCCTCCTCGGAGCTCTTGCGTGAGCGCGGGCGGGCACCCCACGGCGCGGGCGTCCCACGCTTGTCGGGGTCGGTGCTGTGCACGCTGGCCAGCAGCCGCATGGCCGAGATCCCGTCGACCAGCGCGTGGTGCAGCTTCGTGTAGGTGGCGACCCGGCCGTCGCGCAGCCCCTCGATGACGTGGGCCTCCCAGAGGGGCCGCTCGGGGGCGAGTCGGGTGCCGTGCAGCCGGCCACAGAGCTCGAGCAGCTCGCGCACCCGACCGGGCTTGGGCAGCGCGCTGTGGCGCACGTGGTGCTCGGGGTCGAACTGGTCGTCGGGCTTCCACACGAGCTGTCCGGCGGTGCGCAGCGAGCGGTGGGGCGTGCGCAGGAACAGCGGGTTGATCTCCTCGGTGTCGCGCATGCTCTCGTACATCTCGCGCACGTAGGAGCGTCCGGCACCCTCGGGCTTGCGGTAGAGCTGCAGACCGCCCACGTGCATCGGCATCGAGCGGTTCTCGGCCAGCAGGAAAGCGGTCGAGGTGGGGTCGATGGGAGTGACCACGACGTGCCCCCTGTCCAGTTCGGGTCGGTGGCGCCGACCGCATCCGTCGATCCAACAGGGCGGTGACGCTCGACACAAGCAGCAGGGGTTTCCCTCGTCGTCGCGTCGCGGTCTTGTGGTGCTCACCGGACGCCACGAGGCTCCTCGGGTGACCACTCGGAGCACCACCGCCACGCCCCCGACCGCCCTCTCGCCGGTGCGACGCCTGCTGTCGTTCCTGCTCACCGCCGGTGTGCTCGCGCTCGGCCTGACCCTCGGGCTGGTGGCCGTGCCGCCGATGGCGGCCGCGGAGACCTACTCCGCGCCGTTGGCGCAGGCCGTCGAGGACCTGTCCGGGGCCAGCGAGGTGCGCACCGGCTACTCCCGCGACCTGTTCCCGCACTGGGTCGACGACGACGGCGACGGCTGCGACACCCGGCGCGAGGTGCTGATCAGCGAGGCCGACGACCCGGTGTCGGTGGGCAGCGGCTGCGCGCTCAGCGGCGGACGGTGGTTCTCCTACTACGACCGCGTCTCGTGGACGAACCAGGCCGACGTCGACATCGACCACATGGTGCCGCTGGCCGAGGCGTGGGACTCGGGCGCCCGCAGCTGGACGACGACCACCCGTCGCGCCTACGCCAACGACCTCGGCGACGCCCGCTCGCTGGTCGGCGTCACCGACTCGGTCAACCAGGCCAAGGGCGACCAGGACCCCGCCCAGTGGCTGCCGCAGTACGACCGCTGCCGCTACCTGCGCGAGTGGGTCGCGGTCAAGCACCGCTGGCGCCTCTCGGTCGACTCCGGCGAGCGGTCCGCGCTGCGCTCGCTGGCCTCCGGCTGCTCCTCGATGACGGTCACGGTGACCCGGGCGCGCTGATCGGACCGCTCCCCGTCCACAGCCGGGGGTCGTGACGTCGCCCCTCCACAGGCGTCGCCGACCCGCTCGCCGCAGCTCCTCGCGCTGCCTAGCGTCCTCGCCGACCGCCGGATCCCTCCGGTGGCACGGTCGAGACCGCTCGAGGAGATCCGATGACCCGACCCCAGCCCACCCCGTCCACCCCGTCCACCCCGTCCACCCCGTCCAGCCGGCGCCTGCGCCCCGGGCTGCTCGCCCTCGCCGGGGTGCTCACCGGCCTGCTCGTCGGGCTGCTCGGCGTGGCCACCGCGGCCGGCCCGAGCCGGGTGGCGGCACCACCGCCGGACACCATCGTGGCGGTCGAGGGCGACGCCGCCAACGGCTTCGGCATCCACTACTACGACGGCTCGGCGATCTACCCGCCCACGGACTCCGAGTCGCGGGCCGAGTGCTCGGAGTACGACACGCGGGTGGCCCGCGTGCGGTGCCGCACCGAGGTGCGGGTCTGGTACCGCGACCTGGCCGACCTGCAGCAGGCGCTCGCACACGCCCACAGCACCCGGCGCTGAGCCGGCACTGACCCGGCACTGCTCCGGCCCGGGTGCCCCGGGGGCGGCGAGCTCGCCACCCCCGGGGCACGCCTGCGAGGATCGGGGCATGGAGGCCTCGCTGGACCGGCTGTGGAGCCGCGGGCGGGTCTCGGTGCGCCAGCGGCTGGGCCGGCTGCGCGCCAAGCGCTTCCACGTCGCGCAGTGCGCGCTCGCGGCCGGCGTCGCGTGGTTCCTGGCCGCCGACGTCTTCGACCACCCCACGCCGTTCTTCGCCCCCATCGCGGCAGTCGTCAGCCTCGGCACCTCCTACGGCCAGCGGCTGCGACGGGTCAGCGAGGTCACCGTCGGCGTCGCGGTCGGCGTGCTGATCGCCGACGTGCTGGTGCAGGTCACCGGCTCGGGCGCCTGGCAGCTGGCGCTGGTGGTGGCCCTGGCCATGTCGACGGCGCTCGTGCTCGACACCGGCAACGTCCTGGTCACCCAAGCAGCGGTGCAGTCGATCGTGGTGGCCTCGCTGGTGCCGGCGCCCGACGAGGCGCTGGTGCGCTGGACCGACGCGCTGATCGGCGGTGCGGTGGCGCTGGTGGCGGCCACCGTGGTGCCCGCCGCACCGCTGCGCCGTCCTCGCGAGCAGGCCGCCCGGGTGGTGCGCAAGATCAGCGAGCTGCTGCGCGCGGCCGGCGACGTGATGCTCGACGGCGAGGTGGACCACGGCCTGGCCGTGCTGGCCGACGCGCGGTCCACCGACTCGCTGATCCGCGAGCTGCAGCTGGCCGCCGACGAGGGCATGTCGGTGGTGGCCTCCTCGCCCTTCCGGGTGCGGCACCGGCCGCACCTGCGCCGGATGAGCGAGCTGGTGGACCCGCTGGACCGGGCGCTGCGCAGCACCCGGGTGCTGGTGCGGCAGACCGCCGTCACCGCCTACCACCACCGCGAGGTGCCGCAGGCCTACGCTCGGCTCGCGCACGCCCTGGCCGACGCCGCCGAGGCCGCTGCGGCCGAGCTGGCCGAGGACCGGATGGCGGTCTCGGCGCGCGAGGCGCTCGTCGAGGTGGGCCGCGCCACCGGCGAGGTGGAGCGCTCCGCGGTGCTCGCCTCGGAGGCGATCCTGGCGCAGCTGCGCTCGATCACCGTCGACCTGCTGCTGCTCACCGGGATGGACCAGATGGAGTCCACCGACGCGCTGCCGCCCCCGCGACCGCTGGAGGGCTGATGCCGTCGCCGCAGGACGAGGCGCAGGACCAGGGCAGCCCACCGCGGTGGGTGCTGCACGTCGACCTCGACCAGTTCCTCGCGGCGGTGGAGGTGCTGCGCCGCCCCGAGCTGGCCGGGCGGCCGGTGGTCGTGGGGGGCCGCGGTGACCCGACCGAGCGTGGCGTGGTCTCCACCGCCTCCTACGAGGCGCGTGCGTTCGGCGTCGGCTCCGGCATGCCGCTGCGGGTGGCGGCGCGCCGCTGCCCCGAGGCGGTCTTCCTGCCGGTCGACCGACCGGTCTACGAGGCCGCCTCCGAGCAGGTGATGGCCACGCTCCGCGCGCAGCACTGGGACGGGGTGCCGGTGGTGGTGCAGGTGCTGGGCTGGGACGAGGCGTTCGTGGCACCCGGCGGGGGACCGGAGCCCGAGCGGGAGGGCCCACCGACCGCCGGCCGCGACCCGGAGGCCTTCGCCCAGCAGCTGCGCGCGGCGGTGCTGGAGGCCACGGGCCTGCGCTGCTCGGTCGGCATCGGGTCCAACAAGCTGCAGGCGAAGATCGCGACCGACCGCGGCAAGCCCGAGCCGGGCGTGCACGTGATCACCCACGACACCTGGTTCGACCAGCTGGGTCACGAGTCCACCCGGGCGCTGTGGGGCGTCGGCCCGCGGATCGCGGCCCGGCTGACCGAGCTCGGCGTCGAGACCGTGGCGCAGCTGGCGGCCGCCGACCCGCACGAGCTCGCCGCCGCGCTGGGGCCCACCACCGGACCCTGGTACCGGCGGCTGGGGCGGGGCGTCGACGACAGCCCGGTGGACGCCACCCCGTGGGTGCCGCGGGCCCACGGCCGCGAGGAAACCTTCCAGGCCGACCTGGAGCTGTGGTCGGAGGTCACCGACGCGGTGCGCCGGATCACGCGCCGGGTGCTGGCCGACGTCGAGGCCGAGGGGCGCGACGCCTGGCGGGTCGGGCTGAAGCTGCGCTACCGGCCCTTCACGACGGTCAACCGCAGCCGCAAGCTGCCCGCTCCCACCCGGGACCCCCGCGTGCTGGAGGAGGCGGCGGTGGCGCTGCTGGACCGGGTGGAGCAGGACAGGCCCGTGCGGCTGGTCGGCGTCCGGCTGGAGATGGTGCCGCCCGAGGGCGGCTACTGAGCCCTGGACACGGAGCACTGCCCGTGGGCCGGACTACCGCACCGGTTCCAGGCTGCTGCGCAGCTCGCGCACCACGGAGTCGACGACGGCGACCAGGTCGCCCTCGTGCGCCCGGGCGACGGCGCGCTGGCGCTGGTAGGAGGCGCCGCGCTCCGGGATCCGCGCCACCGAGGCGAGCTCTGCGGAGCAGCCGAGCCGCTCGGCCACGGGCGCGAGGCGCTCCAGCAGGTCGGCGAGGTCGTCGGTGACCAGCCGCTCGGTGGACTGCTCGTCGACGATCACGATCGCCTCGAGCCCGTAGCGCGCGGCACGCCACTTGTTCTCCTGCACGTGCCATGGCGGCATCGTCGGCAGCCGCTCGCCAGCAGCGAGCCGGGTGTCGAGGTCGACCACCAGGCAGTGCATCAGCGCCGTCAGCGCGGCGAGGTCCTCGACGGTCGAGACGCCGTCGCACACCCGGTTCTCCAACGTCCCGAGGTGGCAGGCGGGGCGCAGGTCCCAGCGGATCTCGGAGAGGTCGTCGATGACGCCGGTGGTGAGCTGGTCGCGGGCGAAGGCCTCGAACTCGGCCCACTCCTGGAAGTGGAAGGGCAGTCCGGCGGTGGGCAGCTGCTGGAACATCAGGGCGCGGTTGGAGGCGTAGCCGGTGTCGACGCCGGCCCAGATGGGCGAGGAGGCCGAGAGCGCCTGCAGGTGCGGGTAGTAGGTGAGCAGCGCGGTGAGCACCGGCATCACGCGGGACTGTTCGGGCAGCCCGACGTGCACGTGCACGCCCCAGATGAGCATCTGGCGGCCCCACCACTGGGTGCGGTCCATCAGCTCGCGGTAGCGGTGTCCCTCGGTGAGCTCCTGCGCGGTCCACGAGGCGAAGGGGTGGGTGCCGCCGCCGTAGAGGTCCAGGCCCAGCTCGTCGGCGGCGGAGAGCACCGGCACCAGCGTGCCCCGCAGCTGCGCCATCGCCTCGGGCACGGTCTCGCACACCCCGGTGACCACCTCGACGGTGTTGCGCAGCAGCTCCTGGTGCAGCCGGTCGGGCTCGGGCAGCCGGTGGCGTGCGCGCGCGAAGAGGTGCGAGGCGTCGTTGCGCAGGTCCCGCGTGCGTCGGTCCACCAGCGCCAGCTCCCACTCCACCCCGAGGGTCGGGGAGGGGGAGGCGTGGAAGTCGATGCGCACCGGCTCAGCGTTCCACAGCGCCAGGTGGCTCCGACGCGAGCCCGGTCAGGAGCCGGTCTGGTCGTGCGCGAGGGCGTCGTCCAGGACGGCGAACCAGGCGTCGACCCGGCCGTCGAACGGTGCGTGCGCCTCGCACAGGGCCGTGCGGATCCGCTCGGCGGTCGTGACGGCGAGCAGCACCAGCTCCTCGGGGTAGCCGAGCTCGGTGCGGTGCCGGGCGAACTCGTCCTCGTCGTCGACCCACACGCGGCCGCTGGGACCGCGCACGACGTCGAGGTCGAGGTCGACGGCGTTCAGGTCGGGGCCGGTCCAGTAGGGCGGCGTGGTCATGTCGACGTAGCACTCCACCGGACCGCCGGCGGCGTGGAAGGTGGCCACCCACCCGCGGTCGTGGCTGCGGCCCGGCGGGGGCACCAGGCACACCTGCGCGACCGGCGCGACGTACTCGGCGCCCGGCCGGACCATGCGGGTCCCCATCGGCACGCCGAGCCAGGTGCCGTCGTCGTCGGTGCCCAGCACCAGCGCGTCGAACTGCCAGTGCGCGCGCCGGCCCCACTTGGTCATGACGACGCGCGCGACGTCGCCAGCGTGGGGGGCCATGCCCCCATCCTCCCAAATGCGTGCCGGTACGTGGCCCGAACGGGGGAGCGGGCCGTTGCCGGCCCGCCCCCGCGGACGGTGTCGATCGGGGTCAGACGGCCTTGGTCTTGGGGGGCAGCACGCGCTTGGAGGCGATGGCGACGACGTCCTGGTAGCGCGAGCCGGTGAGCTTGGCGAAGTGGTGCAGGGCGTGGGCGTCGAGCCCCACCAGCACCCGCGCCTGGTTGCGCAGGATGCCGCGCACGATGATCTCGGCCGCGCGCTCCGGCGTCATCTTGGCCAGCTTCTCGTCGAAGAACTTCGCGGTGGCCGCCTGGTCCTCGCTCTCCGAGACGCGGGCGTTGCGGGCGATCGCGGTCTTGATGCCGCCGGGGTGCACGGCGGTGACGCCGACGCGGTGACCGGCGATGAGCATCTCCTCGCGCAGCGCCTCGGTGAGGCCGCGCACGGCGTACTTGGTGGCGTTGTAGGCGCTCTGCCCGGGCATCGAGATGAGACCGAAGAGCGAGGACAGGTTGACCACGTGGCCGTCGCCGGAGGCGATCAGGTGCGGCAGGAACTCCTTGGTGCCGTGCACGACGCCCCAGAAGTTGATGCCGACGATCCACTCCATGTCGTCGTAGGAGATCTCGGCGAGGTCACCGGAGAGCGCGACGCCGGCGTTGTTGACCACCACGTTGACGCGGCCGAACTGCTCGGCCACGGCGGCGGCGTAGGCGGCGAAGGCGTCGCGGTCGGCGACGTCGAGCCGGTCGCTGCGCACCTCGCGCGCACCGGCCCCCTTGACCAGGTCGACGGTCTCGGCGAGGCCGGCCTCGTCGACGTCGGAGAGCGCGAGCAGCGAGCCGCGGCGGGCGAGGTTGAGGGCGAGGGCACGGCCGATGCCGGAGCCGGCACCGGTGATCACGACCACCTTGTCGTCGAGGGTCTTCATGCGGAGGCCTCCTGGAGGTCGGGGGTGCTGGTGGGCTTGCTGGTGGGTGTGGGCTCGAGGCTGGTGGGTGCGGTGACGCGGTAGGCGTCGACGTCGAAGCTGGCGGTCTGGCCGCGGAACGCGAACGTGCTGCGCGGCCACAAGGTGGTGTTGTTGCCGTGCGCGTCGAGGTACCAGCTCGCGCAGCCGCCGGTGGTCCACACGGTGGGCTTCATCCGGCGCTGCAGGTCGGCGTTGTACCCGTCCTGCCTGGCCCGGTCGACCTCGAGCACCGCGTAGTCGTGGTGGCGCATGGTGCGCAGCGCGTCGCGGATGTAGGCCACCTGCGACTCGATCATGAACACCATGCTGGAGTGCCCCAGGCCGGTGTTGGGGCCGACGATGAAGAACAGGTTCGGGAAGTCCGCGACGGCGGTGCCCTTGTAGGCGGCCATGCCGGTCTCGCCCCACACCTGTGCCAGCGTGCGGCCCGAGCGACCGGTGAGGTGCTCGGTGATCGGCAGCTCGGTGGTGTGGAAGCCGGTGGCCACCACGAGCACGTCGATGGGCCGCTCGACGCCGTCGCGGGTCACGACGCCGCCCTCGGTGACCCGGGCGATCGGGTCGGTCACCAGCTCGACGTTCTCGCTGGCCAGCGCCGGGTAGTAGGTGTTGGAGATCAGGATGCGCTTGCAGCCGATCTCGAAGTCGGGCGTCACCTTGGCACGCAGCTCGGGGTCCTTGATGCCCTTGGCGATGTTGCCGAGCGCCATCTTCTTGGCGGGGTAGGCCAGCTTCGGCATCCGCGTGAACGCGGGCACGTAGCTCTCGCGGCCCCAGTAGATCGCCGTGCGGTACAGGCTCTGCAGGCCGGGCACGTGGCGCAGCGCGAGCTTCTCCACCCCGCTGTAGCGACGGTCGTGGCGCGGCAGCACGTAGGGCGCGGTGCGCTGGTAGACGTCGAGGTGGCCGGCCACCTGCTGCAGCTGCGGCACGATCTGGATGGCCGAGGCGCCGGTGCCGATGACGGCGACGCGCTTGCCGGTCAGGTCGGCCTCGTGGTTCCAGCGGGCGGAGTGGAAGATCTCGCCGCCGAAGCCCTCGATGCCCTCGATCTCGGGCAGCTTGGGCTCGGAGAGGCCGCCGGCGGCGCTGATCACCGTGCGGGCGGAGAAGTCGCCGCTGGTGGTCTGCACCTGCCAGCGCTGCGCGCTGTCGTCCCACGTGGCCGAGGTGACCTCGGTGTCGAACAGGAAGCGGTCGAGCACGCCCGAGCGCTGCGCCACCTTCTGGATGTAGGCCTGGATCTCGGGCTGCGGCGAGAACGACATCGACCAGTCCGGGTTCGGCGCGAAGGAGTAGCTGTAGAGCTGGCTCGGCACGTCGCACGCGGCACCCGGGTAGGTGTTGTCGCGCCAGGTGCCGCCGACGTCGGAGCCCTTCTCGATGACGACGAGGTCGCGCTCGCCGTCCTCGTCGAGCTTGATGGCGGCGGCGAGGCCCGCGAACCCGGCGCCGATCACCAGGTGGTCGACCTCGCGGGGTGCGGGGGAGGGGCTGGGGGTGCTCATGGGGAGGACTGTACGAGCGTTATTGAACAATCGTCAATAGAATCGGTAGGATGGTCCCCGTGAGCGCCACCACAAGTTCCGCCCGGACCCGGCTGACCCCCGAGCAGCGCCGCGAGCAGCTGCTCGACCTCGGCGTGCGCCTGCTGGCCAGCCGCTCGCTCGACGAGCTCTCGATCGACCTGCTGGCCGAGGAGGCCGGCATCTCGCGCGGGCTGCTCTATCACTACTTCGGCAACAAGCACGACTTCCACGAGGCCGTCGTCCGCCGGGCCGCCGACGACCTGATCGCCCAGACGGCGCCACCGGCCGGCGGGGAGCCGCTGGAGCGGATGAGCCGCTCGATGGCGGCCTACCTGGAGTACGTGGAGGCCAACTACGAGGGCTACCTCTCGCTGGTCAAGGGCGCCGCCGGCGGCAACCCGACGCTGCGCCTGATCTACGACGAGGCGCTCGGTGCCCTCACCGGCCGGATCTTCGCCGAGGACGCCCAGGGCGAGCTGATCCCCGACACCCCCGTGACCCGCCTGCTGGTGCGCGGCTGGGCCGTCATGGTCGAGGACATGGTGCTGACCTGGGTGGCCGACCCGGCCGGCTCCGCCGTCACGCGCGAGGAGCTGCTCGCCCTGATCGGCGGCTCTCTTCCAACGCTCGTGGGCGCGCTCGCCGACCCCGCCTGAGGGCGGCCCGGGCTCGGCGCGAAGGTTCGCGGCAGGAAGTGCTCCTGAGCAGCGCCGGTGCGCTGCTCAGGAGCTCGGGACGCTCGGGTCAGGCAGCGCCGACGACGGCGGCCAGCTGGTCCAGGCCCCAGCGCAGGTCCTCCTCGGAGATGACCAGCGGGGGAGCCAGGCGGATGGTGGAGCCATGGGTGTCCTTGGCCAGGACGCCGCGCGCCATCAGGGCCTCGCAGACGTCGCGGCCCGTGCCCACGGTGGGGTCGATGTCGATGCCGGCCCACAGGCCGCGGGTGCGGACGGCGAGCACCCCGTGGCCCACCATCGCCTCGAGCCGCTCGCGCAGCACGACCCCGAGCTCGGTGGCGCGTCGCTGGTGCTCGCCGGTGGCCAGCATCGTGACGACGGCGTGGCCGACGGCGCAGGCCAGCGGGTTGCCGCCGAAGGTGGAGCCGTGCTGGCCGGGGCGGAGGACTCCGAGCACCTCGCGGTCGGCGACGACGGCCGAGACGGGCACGATGCCGCCGCCGAGCGCCTTGCCGAGGATGTAGAGGTCGGGGACGACGTCGTGGTGGTCGCAGGCGAAGGTGCGCCCGGTGCGACCCAGGCCGGCCTGGATCTCGTCGGCGGCCATCAGCACGTTGTGGCGGGTGCACAGCTCGCGCACACCGGGCAGGAAGTCGTCGGGCGGGATGACGACGCCGCCCTCGCCCTGGATGGGCTCGAGCAGCACGGCCACGGTGTTCTCGTCGATGGCGGCCTCGACGGCGGCGAGGTCGCCGTAGGGGACGGCCTCGAAGCCGGGGGCGAAGGGGCCGAAGCCGTTGTGGGCGTCGGGGTCGTCGGAGAAGCCGACGACGGTGGTGGTGCGGCCGTGGAAGTTGCCGGTCATCACGATGATCTTGGCCTGGCCCGGCGTCACGCCCTTGACCTCGTAGCCCCACTTGCGGGCCACCTTGATGGCGGTCTCGACGGCCTCGGCGCCGGTGTTCATGGGCAGCACGAGGTCCTTGCCGGCCAGGTCGCCGAGCGCGGCGCAGAAGTCGGCGAACCGGTCGTGCACGAAGGCGCGGCTGGTCAGGGTGAGCCGGTCCAGCTGCTCGTGCGCCACGCGCAGGAGCTCGGGGTGGCTGTGGCCGAAGTTGAGGGCGGAGTACCCGGCGAGCAGGTCCAGGAAGCGGTTGCCCTCGACGTCGGTCATCCAGGCGCCCTCGGCGTGCTCGACCACCACCGGCAGCGGGTGGTAGTTGTGCGCCGTGCGCTCCTCGGCGAGCTGGTAGGGCGTGCGGGTCGGCGTGACGGTCACGAGGGCCTCCTTCAGTCCCCGCCAGATTGTCAGACAATCTGCGGTTCGGCCAATCCGGGCCGGTGGCGGCCGAGCCCCGTCTCCCGATGGGACGGTGGGTGACTCAGCGCGCGGGGAGCTCCACCTCGATGGTGGTGTCCCCGGGCGCGGTTCTCAACTCCACGCGCCCGCCGTGGGCGCCGACCACGGCCTCGACGATGGCCAGGCCGAGCCCCGCGCCACCGGATCGACCGCGGGTGCGGGCGGCGTCGCCCCGGGCGAAGCGCTCGAAGGCGCCGCGGCCGTCGGCGCTCACCAGGTCGGCGGGGAAGCCCGGTCCGTCGTCGTGGACGGCGAAGCCGGCCGGGCGCGCGGTCAGCGTCACCGTGGTGCCGGGCGGGGTGTGCTTGCGGGCGTTGGTGAGCAGGTTGGTCACGACCTGGTGCAGGCGCTGCTCGTCGCCCAGCACCTCGACCGCCTCGTCGGGCAGCTCCAGGCGCCAGCGGTGCTCCGGCGCCAGCACCCGGGCGTCGGCGACCGCCTCGAGCAGCAGCCGGGTCAGGTCCACCGGCTCGCGCGCGAGCGGGCGGCCGGCGTCGAGCCGGGCCAGCAGCAGCAGGTCCTCGACCAGCGAGGTCATCCGCGCGGACTCCTCCTCGACCTTGCCCAGCGCGGTGGCCGCGGCCTCGGGGTCGCCGGGCCGCCGGCGGGCCAGCTCGGTGTAGCCGACGATCGTGGCGAGCGGGGTGCGCAGCTCGTGCGAGGCGTCGGCCACGAACTGGCGCACCTGCTGCTCGCTGCGGTGCCGGGCGTCGAGCGATCCCTCCACGTGTGCTAGCAACGTGTTGAGCGCGGCACCCACCTGTCCGACCTCGGTGTGCTCGTCGGTCAGGTGCGCCGGCACGCGCTCGGTGACGCCGATCTCGCCCGAGGCCAACGGCAGCTCCGCGACGGCGTGCGCGGTCTGGGCCACCTCGGTCAGCGGGCGCAGCTGGCGGCGGACGACGACGCGCCCCGCCAGCCAGGCGGCCGCCGCGCCGAGCACGACCAGGATTGCCTCGGCGAGCAGCAGGAGCCGGACGGCGCCGTCGACCTCGCTCGTGGGCAGCCCGGCGACGGCCACGCCGCCGTCCTGCGTCGTGCGCGCCTCGACGCGGTAGGTGCCGAGTCCGGGGAGCTCCGCGGTCACGGGTCCCCGGTCGGGCTCCACCTCGGCGAGCGCGTCGAGCACCGCGTCGTCGAGGTCGCGCAGGTCGGCACCGATCTTCGGCTCCTCCGCGAGGACCCGGCCGTCGCGACTCCCGTCGTCGAAGCGGGCGCTGACGGTGCCGATGGCCTGCCCGCCGACGATGAAGTCCTGCACCTCCTCCGGTGGCGGCGGCAGACGCGACATCTCGTCCGGGCCGGGGCCGCGGACCTCGCGCGCCAGCGCCTCGGAGACGTCGCCGTCGAGCCGGTCGGAGAGGTAGGCGTGCATCACCACCGACGTCAGCGCCGCGACCACCACCGTCACCAGCAGCACCAGCGCGACGACGGTGAGCACCAGGCGCGAGGTCAGCGAGCGCGGCGCCCTCACCGGCCTCACGGCGCCGGCTTCAGCACGTAGCCGGCCCCGCGCATGGTGTGGATCATCGGCTCGCGGCCGGCGTCGACCTTCTTGCGCAGGTAGGAGATGTAGAGCTCGACGACGTTGGCCTGGCCGCCGAAGTCGTAGCTCCACACCCGGTCGAGGATCTGCGCCTTGCTGAGCACCCGGCGCGGGTTGCGCATCAGGAACCGCAGCAGCTCGAACTCGGTCGCCGTCAGGGTGATCTCGAGGCCGGCGCGGCTCACCTCGCGGCTGTCCTCGTCGAGCACCAGGTCGCCGACCACCAGCTGCGCGCCGGTCGCCGCGCGCAGCGCGCCGGCGCGTCGCACGAGCGCACGCAGCCGGGCGACGACCTCCTCGAGGGAGAAGGGCTTGGTCACGTAGTCGTCGCCGCCGGCGGTCAGTCCCGCGACGCGGTCCTCGACGGCGTCGCGCGCGGTCAGGAACAGCACGGGCACGTCGGGGTCGCCGGCGCGCAGGCGCCGCATCACCTCGAGGCCGTCGAAGTCCGGCAGCATCATGTCGAGGACGACGACGTCCGGCCGTGCCTGCTGCGCCGCAGCCACCGCCCGGCTGCCGGTGTGAGCAGTGCTCACCTGCCAGCCCTCGTAGCGCAGGGCCATCGCCACGAGCTCGGCGATGTTGACCTCGTCGTCGACGACGAGCACGTGGAGGGGTGATCCGTCGGCGCGGGTCAGGTCGGGCTCGGGCACGTGCCTACCCTGCCCCGCCAGCCTGTGCGCCACCTGTGAACGCGCTGTCCGCGCGCTGCGCCCGGTACGCGCCGGGCGTGGTCCCCACCAGGGCAGCGAAGTCCCGGCCGAAGTGCGCCTGGTCGTACCAGCCGTACCGGACGGCCAGGTCGGCGAGCGATCCGTCGTACCCGTCGTCGAGGTCGCTGACGACGTCGTGCATGCGGTAGCGGGCCAGCACCCACTTCGGCGTCACGCCGAGGTGGTGCGAGAAGAGCCGCTCCAGGCGGCGCCGCGGCACCCCGAGCTGCTCCACCACCTGCTGGACGCGCACCAGCGAGCGGTCGGCGAGCAGCGCCTCCACCAGGGCGATCACCTCGTCGTAGGCCGCGTCGCCCTGGGTGACCCTGCCCGCGGCGGCGTGCCGCAGTCCCTCGGTGGCCAGGTCGGCCGCCTGCTCGTCGCCGAGGCCGGCGTGGAGTCGGCCCAGCACCCCCACCGTCCGCGCAGGCAGCAGTGCGGACGCGGCGACGGTGCGGTCGGTGAGTGGGCGGACCGAGCTGCCGAGCAGCGCGGCGAGACCGCCCGGCCGGAAGCGGACCCCCCACACCCAGCCCTCACCGGTGGTGGCGACGTCGAAGCGCTCGGTGGTCACGCCGGTGACGAGCACCCGTTCGGCGCCGACGCCGGCGCGGGGCGAGCCGCGCTCGACCGTGAGGTTGCAGGTGGGGTGCGGCAGCACCTGGCTGGGGAAGGTGCGGCCGGGCGGCAGGCTCCACCGCAGCCGCCAGTGGTTCTCGACCCACCGGGCGAGGTCCGGCGCCGGCTCGCGACGCGTCAGCTGCACGTGCCGGGCGAACTCCTCGGGGCGCAGGATGCCGGCCGTCGTCGCCGTCGCACTTCTCCTATCCGGCACCCGCTGATCCTAGGGAGGGTGGAGCCATGACGACACCGACCGGCGGCCCTGCCACCGCCACGCTGAAGATGACCTCCTTCGACTGCCGTGACCCCCGTGCGGCGGCCGCCTTCTGGGCGGCGCTGCTGGGGTGGCAGGTGGCGGTCGCCGAGGACGAGTACGCGATGGTCGTGCCCGGGGTGGAGGAGCCCGTGGGCGCGGCGCTCGGGTTCGGGCGCGTGGCAGACCACGAGCCCGCCGCCTGGCCCGACGAGGGCGGCCGCAAGCAGGTGCACCTCGACCTCGCCTGCGGCGACATGGAGGCCACCGAGCATCGCGCGCTCGAGCTGGGCGCCGAGGTGGTGACGCCACAGCCCGGCGAGACCTGGCGGGTGCTGCGCGCGCCGGGCGGTCTGCTGCTCTGCCTCACCGACGTGGGCAGGTGGTGAGGCAGAGGAGTCTGTCAACCCTTGGTTGACATCCCTGACGCCGTGCGCTGGGATCGGGGCATGAACAAGCTTGCCCCCCTGCTGGCCACGGGCGCCGCCATGACGCTCGTCGTCGGCCTGCTCACGGGCATCGGCTGGCCCGGGTACGTGATCGGCGCGGTGCTGGCCCTCTCGCTGTGGGTGATGCTCTTCGCGGGCAGCTACTCGGGCACGCACCGCGGCGTCGTCGACCCGGTCGACTTCGCCATCGCCGCGGTGGTCGGCCTCGTCATCGGCTTCGTCGTCTTCCTGGCCGGCGACGAGCCCGGCTTCTGGGCGGTCGGGGTGATCATGGGCGGCGTGCTCGTGCCGGCGGGCCGATCGGCGCAGCGCGGTGGGCGGTGACCCCCTCGAGGGCGTGCGCGAGGCCGACCGCAACGCCCGGGAGGCCCAGGAGTCGCTGCGCACCGCGGTGCAGCAGGCACGCGAGGCCGGCCACAGCTGGGCCGAGGTCGGCCGCACCCTCGGCGTCAGCCGCCAGGCGGCGTTCAAGCGCTTCGGCAGCCCCCGCGACCCCCGGACAGGAGACCCGATGACCCCCGCGCCCCTGCGCACCGGCGAGCTGCTCGCCACCGCCGAGCGACTCTGGCACCGCCTCGACGCCGGCGACTACGACGCGGTGCGCGAGCAGATGACCGACGAGGTCGCCGCCGTGCTGACCCGCGAGACCGTGCTCGGCACCTGGGCCCAGGTGGTGGCCGAGACCGGCAACCTCGAGCAGTGCCGCGAGCCCCGCCTCGAGACGCCGGACGGCAGCGCGGTGGCCGACGGCGACCCGGTGCTGGGCGTGCTGGTGGCCCACGCCGAGCTGGCCTGCGAGGCCGGCAGCTGGGTGGGTCGGGTGGCCCTCGACGGCGACCGTCGCGTCGTCGGCCTCTACGTCACCACGCTCGACACCCCGCGCGCCGACTACCCGTTCTGACCCGCCGCTCGCCGGTCGGCGAGCAGGTCGCGGACGGCCAGCGAGGCGAAGACCATCGCCGAGCCGAGCGGCGCACCCGGCCCCGGGTAGACGGCGCCGAACACCGAGGCTGAGGTGTTGCCGACCGCGTACAGGCCCTCGATGGGGGAGCCGCCCTCGCGCAGCACCCGCGCGGCGACGTCGGTGACCAGGCCGCCCTTGGTGCCGAGGTCGGAGAGCACGAACCGGGCGGCGAGGTAGGGCGGCTGGTCCAGCGGCACCAGCGCCGCCTGCGGCCCGCCACCGCCCGCGAAGAACGTGTCGTACTCGTCCTCGCCCCGACCGAAGTCCTCGTCGCGGCCCCGCGCGCAGGCGGCGTTCCAGCGCTCGACGGTGGCTGTCAGCTGCTCGGCTGCCACCCCTGCGGCCTGCGCGAGCTCCTCCAGCGAGTCGGCCCGCACCCAGGTGCCGGCAGCCAGGTGCTCCTCGGGCTCGCCCTCGGGCATCGCGATCGCGGGGAGCCGCCCGCCCTCCCGGGAGTCGAACACGAACCACGACGGCACGCGGGCGGCGTCCTTCGCCATCTCGCGGCCGAAGCGGTCGTAGGGCAACGACTCGTTGACGTAGCGGCGACCGTGCGCGTCGACCATCACGCCGCCGCGGAACCCCAGCGTGAACGAGCCCCCGCCGTCGGGCTGCTCGAGACCGGGGCAGAACCAGCCGCCGGCGCTGAAGTCGGTGGCCGCCCCCAG
Source organism: Nocardioides nanhaiensis (assembly GCF_039542785.1). Lineage (NCBI taxonomy): Bacteria > Bacillati > Actinomycetota > Actinomycetes > Propionibacteriales > Nocardioidaceae > Nocardioides > Nocardioides nanhaiensis. The sequence goes on along the minus strand of NZ_BAABIM010000002.1, from coordinate 294,377 downwards.
GGCCATGGCGGCCTGCAGCGGCTCGCCGGTGTTGGTGCCGCGGGGCGCCATGGTCCAGGCGACGTCGCCGGGCACGCCGCGCTCGGCCCGGCGGGCGGCGTCGCCCTCGAACCCGCCCGCACCCAGCACGACGCCGCGCCGGGCCTCGAGCACCACGGGGCCCTCCGGCGTCATGGCGGCGACCCCGCGCACGGCGCCCCCGCCATCGACGCCGTCGCCGGTGAGCAGGCCGGTGACCGGCAGGTCGGTGCGCACCTCGCCGCCGTCGCGCACCAGCATCCACGCCAGCCGGGCGATCAGCGCCTGGCCGCCGGTCAGCGTGCGGCGCCCGCCCTGCCCGGCGCGGTCGCGCTCCACCGGTGGCCGCACCCAGGCGGCCACCTCGGGCGGCAGCTCGTCGCGGCGCACCTCGGCGGGCTGGATCGACCGGCCGAACGGCACGCGCCCCGGGGCGTCGTAGTACTCCGAGAACGGCAGCCACGAGAACGACAGGAGCGGGTCGTCGTCGAGCTCGCGGACCAGCTCGGGGGAGTGGGCCAGGAAGGCCTCGACCCTTGCGGTGTCGGGGTCCTCGAGGATCGCGGCGAGGTAGCTGCGCGCGCCGTCGGTGGAGTCCGGCAGTCCGGCCGAGGCCTGCACGTGGCCGCCGGGCAGCCAGCACGCCCCGCCCGAGTACGCCGAGGTGCCACCCAGGTAGGAGGTCTTCTCGACGACGCACACCCTCAGCCCGGCCCGCGCTGCCAGCGCCGCCGCCGTCAGCGCCCCGCCCCCCGACCCCACGACCACCAGGTCCCAGGTGCCCAGCACGTCGCTCCCGGCCGTCGGATCCACCGTCTGCGTCACCGCCCGATCCTCGCAACGAGAACACGTTCTAGGCAAGCGGCGCCCGCTGGGCTGCCGCGCAGAAGCGCCGACGGGGCACCTCCGGGAGCGCGCGGTAGCGCCGGGTCGGCACAATGGGCCGAGCCATGACCACCGAGCAGCTGTCGATCACCTACCCCGAGCAGCTGCCGGTCAGCCAGCGGCGCGACGACATCGCCGCCGCCATCCGCGACCACCAGGTGGTGGTGGTGGCCGGTGAGACGGGGTCGGGCAAGACGACGCAGCTGCCCAAGATCTGCCTCGAGCTCGGTCGCGGGCGCGGGGGTCGCGAGGGCGGGATCATCGGGCACACCCAGCCGCGCCGGATCGCGGCGCGCTCGGTGGCCGAGCGGATCGCCAGCGAGCTGGGCACCGAGCTCGGCGGCGAGGGCAGCCCGGTGGGCTACCAGGTGCGGTTCACCGACCGCACGACCCGCAGCACCCGGGTCAAGCTGATGACCGACGGCATCCTGCTGGCCGAGCTGCAGCGCGACCGCCAGCTGCGCAAGTACGACACGATCATCATCGACGAGGCGCACGAGCGCAGCCTCAACATCGACTTCCTGCTCGGCTACCTGCGGCGGCTGCTGCCGCGCCGCCCCGACCTGAAGCTGATCATCACCAGCGCCACCATCGACGTCGAGCGCTTCGCGCAGCACTTCGACGCACCCGTCGTGGAGGTCTCCGGCCGCACCTACCCCGTCGAGGTGCGCTACCGGCCCTTAATGGACCTCGGTGAGGACGACGACGACGGCGAGCCGGTGGTCCGCGACCAGACCGAGGCCATCGTCGACGCCGTCCGCGAGCTCGGCCAGGAGGGACCGGGCGACGTGCTGGTCTTCCTGCCCGGCGAGCGCGAGATCCGCGACACCGCCGACGCGCTGGCCGACCTGCCGCGCACCGAGGTGCTGCCGCTCTACTCGCGCCTCTCCGCGGCCGAGCAGCACCGGGTGTTCAGCAGCCACGGCAACGCCACCCGCCGGGTGGTGCTGGCCACCAACGTGGCCGAGACCTCGCTGACGGTGCCGGGCATCAAGTACGTGGTCGACACCGGCGTCGCGCGGATCTCGCGCTACTCGGTGCGCACCAAGGTGCAGCGCCTGCCGATCGAGGCGATCAGCCAGGCCTCGGCCAACCAGCGCTCGGGACGGTGTGGGCGCGTCGAGGCAGGCGTCGCGATCCGGCTCTACTCCGAGGAGGACTTCGAGTCCCGGCCGGAGTTCACCGACCCCGAGATCCTGCGCACCAACCTGGCCAGCGTGATCCTGCAGATGGCGAGCCTGGGGCTCGGCGACCTGGACCGCTTCCCGTTCGTGGAGCCGCCCGACCGTCGCAACGTCAGCGCCGGGGTCCAGCTGCTGGAGGAGCTCGGTGCGCTGCGCGAGGGCCGGCTGACCAAGCTCGGGCGGCGCCTCGCGCGATTGCCGATCGACCCGCGGCTGGCCCGGATGATCGTGGAGGCCGAGCGGCTGGGGTGCGTGCGCGAGGTCGTGGTGATCGCCGCCGCCCTCTCGCTGCAGGACCCCCGCGAGCGGCCCGTGGAGCAGCGCCCGCAGGCCGACCAGCAGCACGCGCGGTTCACCGACGACTCCTCGGACTTCCTCACCTGGCTCAACCTGTGGCGCTACCTCAAGGAGCAGCAGCGCGAGCTCTCCAGCTCGGCGTTCCGGCGGATGTGCAAGCGGGAGTTCCTCAACTACCTCCGGGTCCGCGAGTGGCAGGACTTCGAGAGCCAGCTGCGCCAGGTGTGCAAGGAGATGCGCATCGAGGTCGGACGACCGGCCGACACCCCGGACGCCGACGGCATCCACCAGGCGCTGCTCTCCGGGCTGCTCAGCCACGTGGGTCTGCTCGAGGAGCGCGACCGCAAGGAGCGCGGCGCCCGCGAGTACCTCGGCGCCCGCGGCGCCCGGTTCGCGATCTTCCCCGGCAGCGTGCTCAAGCGGCGCAACCCGCAGTTCCTGATGGCGGGCGAGCTGGTGGAGACCAGCCGGTTGTGGGCGCGTCAGAACGCCGCCATCAAGCCGGAGTGGGCCGAGCGGCTGGCCGGCGACCTCGCCAAGCGCACCTACTCCGAGCCGCACTGGTCGCTCAAGCGCGCCTCGGTGGTGGCGCGCGAGCGGGTGACGCTCTACGGCGTCCCGCTGGTGGCCGACCGGTTGGTGCAGTACGGCCGGATCGACCCGCCCCTGGCACGCGAGCTGTTCATCCGTCATGCCCTCGTCTACGGCGAGTGGCGCAGCCGGCACCGCTTCCTGGAGCAGAACCGGCAGCTGCTCGAGGAGGCGCACGAGCTCGAGCACCGCGCCCGCCGTCGCGACCTGGTGGTCGACGAGCACACCCTCTTCGACTTCTACGACGCCCGCGTCGGCGCCGAGGTGGTGAGCGGCGCCCACTTCGACCAGTGGTGGAAGCAGGAGCGCCGCCGCAACCCCGAGCTGCTCACGTTCGACTCCGCGATGCTCACGCACGACACCGCCGAGGAGGTGCGCGAGGCCGACTATCCCGAGCGGTGGGTGAGCGGCAACCCCGACGGCGAGGGCGGGTTGACGTTCCCGATCAGCTACCACTTCGAGCCCGGTGCCGCCGACGACGGCCTCACCATCGAGGTGCCGGTCGCGACCCTCAACCAGGTCTCGGCGGAGGACTTCTCCTGGAACGTGCCCGGCCTGCGCCACGAGCTCGTCACCAGCCTGATCCGCAGCCTCCCCAAGAACCTGCGCGTCTCGTTCGTGCCGGCGCCCGACCGTGCGCGGGAGTTCCTGGCCGCCACCCCCGTCGGCGAGGAACCTCTGCTGGACGCGCTCGAGCGCTGGTGCCGCGCCACCACCGGCGTGCACGTGCCCCGCGAGGCCTGGGACTGGGGCAAGGTGCCCGAGCACCTGCGCCCCACCTACCGCGTGGTCGACGACGGCGGGGGCGAGCAGGCGCGCGGCAAGGACCTCGAAGCGCTCAAGGAGCCGTTGCGCCCGCGTTTCGCGCAGGCGATGGCGGAGGTGGCCGAGAGCTCCGGACTGGCGCGCAGCGGCGCCACCACCTGGGTCTTCGGCGAGGTGCCGGAGAGCTTCCGCGAGGTGCGCGCCGGGCACGAGGTGCACGCCTACCCCGGGCTGGACGACGAGGGCGACGCCGTCGGCCTGCGCGTGTGCGGCTCGGCCGCCGAGCGCGACGCCCGCCACCGGCTCGGCGTCGCGCGGCTCGCGCTGCTGGCCACCCGCTCGCCCGTGCGCGAGGTGCTCGACGGGCTCGACAACACCGCCAAGCTGGGCCTGGCCGGCTCCCCGTACCCGACGGTGGCCGACCTGCTCGAGGACGCCCGCGCCGCCGTCGTCCGCCAGCTCGTGGACGACGCGCCGCCGGTGCGCGACGAGCCGGCCTTCGACGCGCTCGTGGCACGGGCACGCCAGGAGGCGGGTGCCGAGGCGGTGCGTGCGCTGGTGCCCGAGCTGGTGCGCGTGCTCGGCCTGTGGCGCGAGGCCGACAAGCTGCTGAGCGGCCGCGCCGAGATGACCATGCTGCCGGCGCTCTCGGACCTCAAGGGCCAGCTGGAGCGACTGGTCCACCCCGGGTTCGTGGCCGGGGCCGGGCTGGCGCAGCTGCGCCGCTACCCGGTCTACCTGCGCGCGCTGGTGCAGCGTCGCGAGGCGCTGGGGCAGGGCGGCGCCGCCGTCAACCGCGACCGCGCGCTGATGGACCGGGTGAGCGCCCTGCAGGAGGCCTACCTGCACCAGGTGGCGGCCCAGCCGACCGGGCGGCCACCGGACGCGGCGCTGCGGCAGGTGCGGTGGCTGCTCGAGGAGTACCGGGTCTCGCTGTGGGCCCAGCACCTGGGCACCGCGGGCAAGGTGAGCGACGAGCGGATCCGCAAGGCGCTCGCCCAGGTGGGTGCGGCCTGAGCCTGGGCCGACCCGGGCCGGGCGCACCGACGTAGAGTCGGCCGGGTGTCCGAACGAGCCCACCACCGGCCGACCCAGCGCGAGGGTGAGTTCTTCGACGAGTTCGAGGGCGGCACCGACCCGGCGCTGGTGCGCGAGGCCGGTGACCGTGCGGCGGCGCTGCTGGTGCGGGGCGTGCGCGGCAGCGACGACGACGCGGTGGCCGACCGCGTGTTGCGCCTGGCCGAGACCGAGGGCATCGAGACCATCGCCGAGGTGTGGTCCGGCGCCCCGGCCGACTCGCTCGCCGGCTGCCTGTGGCGCCTCTACCTGCTCCGCTCCTGGGTGCACGCCGCGCCGGCGCAGCTCGCCGCCGACTTCGAGGAGGGTCGGTCACGGGCACCCGTGGCCCGGGTGGTGGCCGGTGTCGCCGACCCGCCCGGCCCCGAGCAGCTCAAGGCGATGGTCGACGCCGTGCTGCGCGGCATCGCCGTCGGCGACTTCGCCGACGTGCTCTTCCGCGCCTCCGCGTTCGCCCGGGTCGTCGCCGCCGGCCGCGCCTCGCGGGCCGAGGCCAGCGACGCCGAGGTGCGCCGCACCCTCACCCTGGCCGAGCAGCTCGAGGCGGCCGGTCACCTCGAGCTGGCCCGCGGGCTGGCCTGACGGGCAGGATCCTCAGCCGCCGCAGCGGACGCGGCCGAACAGCGGTCGGGGTAGCCGTGCCTGCCCCGTGCTCTCGCCCTGGCTCCACGCCAGCTCGGGCGGGCCCAGCTCGAAGCCCTTGGCGGCGTCGATGGTGACGAACAGGTAGTGGGTGCCCGGCTCCAGCTCGACGCCGCGCGCCGGCTGCCGTTCGGACCAGGCCTCGGACGCCGCCGCGCGGCCGGCGCTGCCGACCTCGCCGCCGATGGCGGGCTCGTCGTCGGAGGGGTCCGAGACCGGTTCTCCCGGTACGCCGTCCCGGGAGAACCCGTAGTCGGGGGCGTCGGGGCCAGGGTCGGAAGACACGAAGGTGCGCAGGGTGAGCGAGGCGCCCGGCAGGGCGCCCTGACCAGTCGGGAGGACGTCGCCGAGGGTGACGGGATCGACGACTCGGACCCGCGCCCAGATGACGAAGGAGCCCCGGGGGCCCCCGAGGCTCGCGCAGGAGCGCCGCCCGCTCGGCTCGGCGAGGAACGCGATGGGCTCGACACCCGTCGGCGTCGAGGACGAGCCAGGCAGGGGCTCCGCCTCGGGATCGTCCCCGCCGTCGGTGCATCCCCCCAGCCCGACGGCGAGCACGACGCCCAGGAGTCCACGGACGAGCACGCGCACCGGTGTCTGCCTCATCACCCGAACCTACGTCCGGGCGGCTGGAACGGTGGGGAACGGCTCGCTATCGTGGTGAGTCGGTGCGCGTCGGGCTGCGGTAGCCCCGGGTCCCACAAGAAGCCGCTACGAGCGGCCATGCGCCGTGAGGCGCTTCCCGGTCCGGCGCGCACCACCGATCGGCGCCTACCCTGCGGTCATGGGAGTCACCTACGCACCCGAGCAGGACGGCGAGCCCGACCCCGGTGAGGTGGTCTGGGCCCACGTCCCCTACGAGGACGACCCGAGCCAGGGCAAGGACCGGCCGGTGCTCCTGCTCGGCCGCGGCGCCGACGGCGAGTGGCGCGGCCTCTACCTGACCAGCAAGGACCACGACCGCGACGCCGAGGACGAGGCGCGCCACGGCCGGTACTGGATGGACCTCGGCACCGGGGGCTGGGACAGCCAGGGCCGCCCCAGCGAGGTGCGGCTGGACCGGCTGCTGCGGCTGCGCGACGACGGCGTCCGCCGCGAGGGCGCCGCGCTGGGCCGCGAGCTCTTCGACGCCGTCGTCGCCGCAGCCGCGCCGTACCACGACCCGCCGGAGCGGCCGGTAGGGTGACGGCTCCTGGCTCTGCCAGGTCCGCACGAGGCCGTCACGAGGGAGCACCCAGGTACATGGCAGAGCAACGGCGCCGGGCAAGACGCGGCGCGGCCACGGCCCTGGCCACCCTTCTCGCCGCCGGCGTGCTCGTGGCCTGCGACGGACAGGAGGACCCCACGCCGGCCCCCACCCCGACGCCCCGTCCGCCGGCGGAGACGATCGAGCTCACCTTCGGCGCCTACGGCTCCGAGGCCGAGGTGGAGGCCTTCCGCGGCGTCGTCGACACCTACAACGACAGCCTGGAGGGCGTGGAGGTGACGCTGGAGGCGTTCCCCGACGCCGAGGCGCTCGCGCAGGAGGTGCGCGACGGCGACACACCGCCCGACGTCTTCCTGCTCTCCCGCGCCGACCTGGACGAGACGATCGCCGCGGGACGCAGCACCCCGCTGGGCGAGCTCGTCGACGAGCGCGGCGTCGACTTCGGCGACGGCTACTCGCGGGACTCCGTGCTCGCCTTCGCCGCCGACGGCGACCAGCAGTGCATGCCCTACGGCTCCTCGCCGATGGTCGTCTACTACAACACCGCGCTCGTGGACTTCGAGCGGATGGCCGAGCGCGGCCTGGACGCACCGGTCCCCGACGAGGAGACCGGTGACATCGAGCGCTTCACGTTCGACCAGTTCCGGGCGGCGGCGCAGTTCGCCAGCCGTCCCCGCCGCGGCACGAAGGGCGTGTACGTGGAGCCCACGCTGCGCGGCCTCGCCCCGTTCGTCTACTCGGGCGGCGGTCAGCTCTTCGACGACAACGGGGAGCCGACCTCGCTGGCGTTCTCCAGCGACGACACGCGCGAGGCGCTCGCGCCCACCCTCGAGCTGCTGCGCGATCCCGCCGTCACCCTGACCGACGAGCAGCTGGCCGAGGCCACGCCGCTGGAGTGGTTCGCGCGCGGCCGGCTGGCGATGGTGCCGGGCTTCCGCTCCGCGACGCCCGCGCTGCGCGAGCAGGAGGGCCTGGACTTCGACGTGCTGCCGATGCCGGTCATCGACGACGCCGTCACCACCGGCGACCTCACCGGCCTGTGCATCTCCTCCGAGACCGGCGCCCAGGCGGCGGCCGCGGACTTCCTGGTCTACCTGGTCTCCGCCGAGGCCGTCTCGCGCGTGAGCGCCCAGGGCTACCTGGTGCCCGCCAACCTCGAGGTGGCCAGCTCGGCGGACTTCCAGCAGCCCGGGCAGCTGCCCGAGCACGCGCAGGTGTTCACCGACAGCATCGACGACCTGCTGCTGCTCCCGCTGATCGAGAGCTACGCCGACCTCGAGCAGGCCGTGCGCGCCCCGCTGCGCCAGCTGTTCACCACCCCGGTGCCCGACGTCGAGGCGCTCACCACGCAGATCGACGAGCAGTCGCGCACCGTGCTCGACCCCGAGGGACTGGAGTCGGAGAGCCCCTCCGACGAGGCCAGCGAGGACGCCGGCGACGAGGCCAGCGAGACCCCCTAGTCCTCGGCGGGCTCAGCGGGCTCGGCGGGCTCGGTCTCCGGCGCATCGGGTTCGGGCTCGGGCGGCTCGTCGGCGGCCAGCACCGCGGCCGTGATCACCGGCGCGGCCAGCCCGCACTGCCAGGGCCGGGCGCCGAGCGCCGTCAGGGCCTCGGTGACGGCGGCCTCGAGCTCCGCGGGCTCGCGGGTGCGCGGCGGCGACCAGAGCACGCGTCGCAGGTAGTCGGGGGTGAGCAGGTTCTCCACCGGCAGCTCGTGCTGCTCGGCCACCAGGCTCAGAGCCGGACGGGCCAGCTCCAGGCGGCGTGCGGCCACCGGGTCCTTCTCGGCCCAGGCGCGCGGCACCGGGGGTCCGTCGCCGCGCGGGCTGCGGGTGGGCAGCTCCTCCTCGGGCAGCTCGGCGGCCTCGCGCAGCGCCCCCACCCACCGGTTGGCGTAGCGCTCGGCGCCCCGGCCGTGGAAGCCCTTGAGCTCCAGCAGCGTGCGGCGCTCGGTGGGCATCGCGGTGGCGGCCACCACGATGGCGGCGTCGGGGATGATCCGGCCCGGAGTCACGTCGCGGGCCCGGGCGATCTCGTCGCGGGTCTCCCACAGGGCGCGCACCGCGGCCAGCCCTCGACGTCCGCGCACCCGGTGCATGCCGGAGGTGCGTCGCCAGGCGTCCACGCGGGGGGTGGGGGCGAAGGAGCGCAGGTGGTCGAACTCCTCGCGCGCCCAGCCGTCCTTGCCGGCGTCGACCAGCTGCTCGGCCAGCACGTCGCGCAGCTCGACGAGCACCTCGACGTCGAGCGCGGCGTACTCCAGCCAGGGGCGAGGCAGCGGTCGCGTGGACCAGTCGACGGCCGAGTGCTCCTTCTTCATCCGGAAGCCCAGGAGCGACTCCACGAGGGTCGCCAGGCCCACCCGCGGGTAGCCGAGCAGCCGCCCGGCCAGCTCGGTGTCGAACAGGGCGGTGGGCTCGAGGCCGAGCTCGGTGAGGCAGGGCAGGTCCTGGGTGGCGGCGTGCAGGATCCACTCCGTGCCCTCCAGCACCTCCTGCAGGGGCGCGAGGCTGGTGAGCGCGATCGGGTCGATCAACCACGTGGTGCTGCCCTCGCGGCGCAGCTGGATCAGGTAGGCGCGGTTGGAGTAGCGGTAGCCGGAGGCACGCTCGGCATCGATGGCCACCGGCCCCTCGCCGGCCTCGAGGTCGGCGCAGGCACGGGTGAGCGCGGCGTCGTCGTCGACGAGGTCGGGCAGGCCGTCGGCCAGCGTGAGCAGCGGGAGCGGCTCGGGCTCGGGTGCCGGCTCGGGTGCGGGCTCGGGTGCGGGCTCGTCGGGCACCTGGGACGACGGTGCGGGGGCGTGCGGGTCCTGCTCGGGGGTCATCGGGGGTCGGTGCTCCGCTGTCCGCGCCGGCTGGGCATCACCGCGACGCCCTCGGGCACCGGCTCCAGCCCCGCGGCGGTGCACAGCAGCTCGCCCCAGGCCTCCACGTGCGCGGTCAGGTCGGGGGCCTCGTCGGGGTCGTGGTCGGGCGTCCAGGAGGCGCGGATCTCGACCTGGGCGGTGCCGCCCTCGTCGCCCATCTCGCCGAAGCTCTCGGTGGCCACCCGGGTGACGGTGCCCGACGCCGCGTGGTGCGCGGCGTCGTGGCCGGCCAGCGCGTCGGTGAGCCAGGTCCAGCCGACGTCGGCGAGGAGCGGGTCGGTGACCAGCTCGAGGTCGATCTCGGCGCGCACGTAGGCCACCAGCCGGAAGGTGCCGGCCCAGGCGTCGTTGCCGGCGGGGTCGTGCAGCACGATCACGCGCCCGGTGCCCACGTCGGTGCCCTCGACGGTCACGTCGGCCGAGAGGGCGGCGGCGAACGGGGCGATGCGCTGCGGCGCCGGCATCTCCTCGCAGAACACCTCGGGTCGCATCGTGGCCGCGTTCATGGAGGCGACCGCCGCCCGGAACTGCGGGGGCGGCACCGCCGCGCCCGTGCCGGGGCGCGTCTCGGATCGAGCGACCATGGGCTCACAGTAGGGCGGCGGCGACGATCCGATATGCGAACACGCCGGGCGACCTGCCACGCTTGCGGGGTGACCGACGCCGCCAGCACCCCCGCCGAGAGCCCCGCCGCGCGCGACCCGCGCCTCGCGGAGAGCCAGTTCCTGCGGGCCGCGCGCGGGGAGCCGGTGACGCACACCCCCGTGTGGTTCATGCGCCAGGCGGGCCGCTCTCTGCCCGAGTACCTGGCCATCCGCGAGGGCGTGGGCATGCTCGAGGCCTGCATGGATCCCGCGCTCGTCGTCGAGATCACCTTGCAGCCGGTGCGCCGCTACGGCGTCGACGCCGCCATCTTCTTCTCCGACATCGTGCTGCCGCTCAAGGCGGTGGGCGTCGACCTCGACATCGTGCCCGGCGTCGGCCCTGTCGTGGCCTCGCCGGTGCAGACCCTCGCCGACGTCGAGGCCATCCCCGAGCTCGAGCCGGACCACGTGGGCTTCATCACCCAGGCGGTGCGCGGGCTCGTGGCCGAGCTGGGCGGCACGCCGCTGATCGGCTTCGCGGGAGCACCGTTCACGGTCGCCTCCTACCTGGTGGAGGGCGGCCCCTCCAAGGAGCACGCGCGCACCAAGGCGATGATGTTCGGCGCCCCCGAGGTGTGGGAGGCGCTGATGGCCAAGATCGCGCGCATCTCGGCCGCCTACCTCGAGGTGCAGGTGTCCGCGGGTGCCAGCGCCGTCCAGCTCTTCGACTCCTGGGCCGGCGCGCTGACCCCCGGCGACTACGAGCGCCTGGTGCGACCGCACTCCGCGATGGTGCTCGAGCGCGCCGGAGCGCTGGGCGTGCCCCGGATCCACTTCGGCGTGGGCACCGCCAACCTGCTCGACCAGATGGGCGAGGCAGGTGCCGACGTCGTCGGCGTCGACTGGCGCACCCCGCTCGAGCGCGCCATCCCGCTGGTGGGGGAGCGGGCCGTGCAGGGCAACCTCGACCCCACCCTGGTCTTCGCCCCGACCGAGGTGATGACGGCGCGCGCCGCCGAGGTGATCGAGGCCGGTCGCGTGGCGCGCGGGCACGTGTTCAACCTCGGGCACGGCGTCATCCCCAGCACGAACCCCGACCAGCTGGCGCGGCTCACCGAGTTCGTGCAGGGCTACCCGCTGGCCTGAGCCGTCCCGCCGCCCCCGGCCGCCCGGAGCCGGGACCCGCGGCGGCGCAGCAGCATCCAGCCGGGCACGCCCAGCAGCGCCAGGACGACGGCGAACGGCAGCAGCGCACCGGTCAGCGTGGCGAGCGCCGTGCCGGCGGCCGTGAGCGCGCCCCAGCCGCGGTCGAGCCCGGGCAGGAAGCCGGCCGCGTCGTCCTCCTCCGGTGCCGGCTCGGCCTCCGGGCCGGGCGTGCGCTGCAGGTGCACGGTGATGGTCGCCAGCGAGGTCTGGTCGGCCAGGTAGGCCCGGCGCTGCTTGAGGCTGTCGAGCGCGGCCTGCCGCCGGGTCAGCTGGGCCTCCACCGCCACCACCTCGCGGATGCTGGTGGCCTGCGCGAAGAGCACCTCCACCCGGGCCAGGCTCTGCTCCTGCGCCCGGATGCGCGCCGCGACGTCGATCACCTCGCCGCTGACGTCCTGGGAGGTGCGGGTCGAGGAGAGCAGCCGTCCCACCTCCTCGAGCGCCGCCACGGCGTCGTCGAACCGGGCCGACGGCACCCGCAGCACCAGCTGCGAGCGACGGACGTCGTCGGCGCCGCCGTCGGTCTCCTCGTCGCTCACCTGGCCGCGCAGCTCGTCGACCAGGCGCTGCACCTCGAACCGGGCAGCCGCCACGTCGTCGCTCTCCAGCGACACCGTGGCGGTGGAGATCACCGATCGGGCGCCCGCGAGCGGGTCGGCCGCGCCGGGCTCCTGCGCGGTGCTGCGCACCGCGGTGTCCGCGTCCTGAGCCGACTCGGCGGCTGCTGCCCGCGGCGCGGCCTCCGCAGCGCTGCCGCCGTCGGAGCCCCCCGAGCCGCCCGAGTCATCCGCGATCTCGGAGGACGGCGAGGAGTCGGACGAGTCGAGATCGGTCGAGCAACCGACGGCGAGGAGAGCGAGGAGACCGAGGGTGCTGAGCAGCGCGGCGGGGCGTGCGAGGCGGTGTGTCGGAGGGTGGTTTCGGCGTCGCGGAGGTGGTGGGTTCATGCGACCTCCGACGGCGACGCGGGGTCGGCGGTTCCCGGGTTAGTCGGACCTGGCGGCGGTCGTCGTCTACGGTGGGCGGGCAGCACACGCGCTGGAACGCGTTCTCGGGGGACGCGTGTGGCCCTGACGGGCCGCTCCGGCGAGCCCCGCCGTCGTGGAGAAGACCGCGCCGGACCAACCGCCCTGCTCCCAGCCTGACCCGACGAGCACGGACGGCCGATCCCTGGAGGAACGTGACCTTCCTCGAGTACCTGTCCAACAACTACGACAACCTGCTCGAGCTCTCGGTGGAGCACATCCGCCTGGTCCTCATCTCGATGGGCATCGCCCTGGCCGCCGGACTGCCGTTGGGCGTGCTGGCGCACCGCTACCGGATCACCCGGGCGCCCATCCTCGGCGTCGCCTCGTTCTTCCTCACCCTGCCCAGCCTCGCGCTCTTCGCGCTGTTCATCCCCCTGCTGGGCCTGGGCGCCGCGCCGGCGATCGCCGGCCTCACGCTCTACGCGCTGCTCCCGATCATCAGCAACACCGTGGCGGGCCTCGGCGGCGTCGACCCGGCGATCGTCAAGGCCTCGCGCGGCATGGGCCTGGGGCCCACGCGGCGCCTGCTGCAGGTGGAGATGCCCCTGGCCTGGCCGGTGATCATCACCGGCATCCGTGTGTCGACCCTCGTGGTGGTCGGCATCGCCTCGATCGCCGCGCTCGTGGGCGGACCGGGCCTGGGCCAGGAGATCTTCCGCGGCATCCGCTCGGTGCCCAACGCCAACGCGCCCAACCTCATCTACGGGGGCACGCTGGCCATCATCGTCCTGGCGCTGGCCTTCGACGCCGTCTTCGTCCTGATCAAGCGCTTCACGACCTCGCGAGGTATCCGATGACCACCGACGCCCAGCCGCACGCCGCAGCCCCGGACGCCGGGCGCGAGCAGTCCGGCGACCCGATGATCCAGCTCGTCGAGCTGACCAAGACCTTCGCCGGCCAGTCGAAGCCCGCGGTCGACCGGCTCGACCTCTCGGTGCGACGCGGCGAGATCCTCGTGCTGGTGGGGCCCTCCGGCTGCGGCAAGACCACCTCGATGGAGCTGATCAACCGGCTCATCGAGCCGACCTCGGGTCACATCATCCTCGACGGTGAGGACGTCACCCGGGGCAATCCCGACGAGCTGCGCCGCCGGATCGGGTACGTGATCCAGGAGACCGGGCTGCTGCCGCACCGCACCATCGCCCAGAACATCGGCACCGTGCCGAAGCTGGTGGGCTGGGAGAAGCCGCGCATCGCCGAGCGGGTCGACGAGCTGTTGACCACCATCGGGATGGACCCGGAGATGTACCGCAGCCGTTACCCCAAGCAGCTCAGCGGCGGTCAGCGCCAGCGCGTGGGCGTGGCCCGCGCGATGGCGGCCGACCCGCCGGTGATGCTGATGGACGAGCCCTTCGGTGCGATCGACCCGATCACCCGCGAACGTCTGCAGAACGAGTTCCTGCGGCTGCAGGCGCAGATCCAGAAGACCATCATCTTCGTCACGCACGACATCGACGAGGCGATCAAGATGGGCGACCGGATCGCCGTGCTGCGCGACCAGTCGCACATCGCCCAGCTCGACACCCCGGAGAACATCCTCTCCAACCCCGCCGACGACTACGTGGCCGACTTCATCGGTGCGGGCGCCTCGCTGAAGCGGCTCAACCTCTCGCGGGTGCGGGACCTCGAGGTCACCGCCGACGCTCCCACCGGCCGCCTCGACGAGGACGTCGAGCAGCTGCGCCGTCGCCTGCTGGACTCGCACTGGTCGGCGATGCTGCTGCTCGACGAGCGCAACCGCCCGGCGCGCTGGGTCACCATGGGCGACCTGCGCCGCGGCGGCGACCTGCGCACGATCGGTCTGGAGGCACGGGCGCTGGTGGAGCCGCAGGCCACGCTCGCCGACGCCCTCAACGAGCTGATCACCTCCAACGGTGGCTGCGCGATCGTCGTCGACGCCCACGGCGCCTACCAGGGTGTCGTCGACCTCGAGACGATCATGGTGGCGGTGCGCTCCATGCGCGACGAGCACTCGGCGTTCTACCTGGCGCAGAAGCTGCTCGACGACGAGGAGCCTCGATGAGCGAGACGGCCGCCGCAGCGCTGGGGTCGGGCGCGGCTCCCGTCAAGGTCGTCCACGCCGACCGGCCGACGTTGGTCGAGTGGCTGGGCATGCCGGTCTTCCTGGCGGCAGTTCTCGGTGCCACCTACTACTGGGTGACCTCGCAGGAGCTCGACACGATCGAGCAGCGGGTGCTGACCCGCGAGCTGCTGGTGGAGAAGACGGTCGAGCACCTGCAGCTCACCGCGGTCTCGACCCTCGTGGTGGTGCTGCTCGCGGTCCCTCTGGGCATCCTGCTCACCCGGCGCGTCGCCCGACCGGCGGTGCCCGTGGTGCTGGGCGTCGCCAACATCGGGCAGGGCATCCCCTCCTTCGGCCTCCTGGCCGTCATCTTCGTGGCATTCGGCAGCCTGGGCTTCACGCCGGTCGTGGTGGGTCTGGTGGCCTACTCGCTCCTGCCGATCCTGCGCAACACCATGGTCGGTCTCCAGCAGGTGGACCGGAACCTGATCAAGGCCTCGAAGGGCATGGGCATGTCGTCGCTCACGGTGCTGCTCCGCGTCGAGCTGCCGCTGGCCGTGCCGGTGATGGTCGCCGGCCTGCGCACGGCCCTGATCATCAACGTGGGCACGGCCACGCTCGCCACGTTCTTCGGTGCCGGCGGCCTCGGCTACGTCGTCTACAACGGCATCACGCTCAACCGCGAGACCGTCCTCATCACCGGGGTGGTGCTGGTCTCCGGGCTCGCGCTCCTCGTCGACTACCTGGCCGGCATGGCGGGCCGTCTGCTCTCACCCCGCGGGGTCTGAGAGCACTGCTCCAGCGCACCCGCGCACCCCGTCACCGGCACGACAACGCTCTCGAAAGGAGCACGCACGATGCACACCAGGAAAGTACTCGCCGCTTCCGGCGCCCTGATCATGACGCTGGGCCTGGCGGCCTGCGGTGGTGACGACGGCGGAGGCGGAGGCGGAGGTGGCGACACCGCGGGCCTGCTCGACGGCGCCTCGATCACCGTCGGCTCCAAGGACTTCGACGAGCAGCTGATCCTGGGCAACATCAGCAAGCTGGCGCTCGAGAACGCCGGTGCCGACGTGACCGACCAGATCAACACCGGCGGCACCGACGTCGCTCGCGCCGCCCTGGTCAACGGCGAGATCGACACCTACTGGGAGTACAACGGCACCGCCTGGATCTCCTTCTTCCAGGAGACCGAGCCGATCGCCGACCGCATCGAGCAGTACGAGGTGGTCCGCGACCGCGACCTGGAGGAGAACGACCTCCACTGGCTCGCACCGGCCGACTTCAACAACACCTACGCGCTGGCCTACCAGGCCGACGCTGCCGACGACCTCGGCAACCCCGAGACGCTCTCCGACCTCGCCACCCTGATCGAGGAGGACCCCGACGCCGCGACGCTGTGCGTGGAGAGCGAGTTCTCGGCGCGTGACGACGGCCTGCCGGGCATGGAGGCCACCTACGGCTACCAGTTCCCGAGCGACAACGTGACGGTGCTCGACACCGCGATCGTGTACTCGGCCGCGGCCGAGGGTGACCCCTGCAACTTCGGCGAGGTGTTCACCAGCGACGGCCGCGTGAGCGCGCTCGACCTGGTGGTGCTCGAGGACGACGAGGGCTTCTTCCCCCTCTACAACCCCAGCCCGGTCTTCACCGACGACGTCTACGCCGAGTACGGCGACGAGCTCACCGAGATCTTCGACCCGATCTCGGCCGCGCTGACCCAGGAGGAGATGACCGCCCTCAACGAGCGCGTCTCCGTGGACCTGGAGGACCCCGCCGACGTGGCGGAGGACTGGCTGTCGGAGAACGACTTCATCTGAGCAGGACCTGCACCGTCCGCGGCCCCCGTCGAGATCACTCGGCGGGGGCTGCGGCCGTCTGGGCTGTCTGGGCCGTCTGGGCCAGCAGCGCGGTCTCGCGCAGCGCCAGCGTGACGGCGCGGACCGCGGGCGCGGTCCGGGCCTCGCGCCGCTGGCGCAGCACCAGCGTGACGCCGGTGCGGTCGTGGCGCAGCGGGCGGTGGGTCAGCACCCCCGCGCGCTCCAGCGGGTCACCGCGCACGCTGAAGTCGGGCAGCACGGTCAGCCCCAGCCCGTCGGCCACCATCACCTTGCCCATCTCGGCGCCGTCGGTCACGTGCCGCTGGCGCGGCAGGTCGCTGCCGAAGAGCCGGTGCACGAAGCGGTGCATCAGGTAGCCCGACCGCATGGTGATGAAGGGCTGGGCGCGCAGGTCCTCCACGGTGAGCGCGTCCCGCTCGGTGAGCGGGTGGTCGTGCGGCAGCACCACCACCGGCCGTCCGCGCACCAGGTCGGTGCTGGTCAGCTCGACCGGGGTGTCGTCGCCGTCGAGCACGTTGACCAGACCCAGGTCCAGGGACCCCTCCAGCAGGCCGGCCTCGATCTGCGCCTGCTGCAGGGTCAGCACCTCCACCGAGAGGTCCGGGGCCTCCTCCTGCACGGCGCGCAGCGCCGGCACCAGCACCGTGGCGGTGGCGGCGTTGACGGTGCCGAGGCGCACCACGCGCGCCGCGCTGGTCTGGTCACCGGCCGCGGTGCGCAGCCGGTCGACCGCCTCGAGCACCCCCACCATGTGCTGCAGCAGGTCACGCCCCTGGCGCGAGATGCGTGCGCCCGTGCGCCGACGGTCGAGCAGCGTGACGCCGAGCTCGCGCTCGAGCTTGCTGAGCGACTCGCTGACGGCGGGCTGGGAGAGGTGCAGCTGCTCGCTGGCGCGGCGCAGCGAGCCGTGCTGCACGACGGCGGCGAGGTGCTCGAGCTGCTCGATGCGCATGCGGTGGTCTCCTCGATCAAAACTGTAGTAACTTGGTAGAGATAAGTCAGCAAGGCTCATCGTACCGAGCAGAGGAGCACACCTGTGACCACGACCCGATCCGAGACCCGACCCGCGCTCCGGCCCGTCCCGACCGCCTGGGCGACCCGCCCCACCTCCCCGCAGGCCTGGGTGCAGCGCGCCCGCGAGGTGGCCACCGACCTGGCCGTCGACGCCGTCGCGCGCGACCGCGCCAACCGGACGCCGTACGCCGAGGTCCAGCTGCTCAAGGACTCCGGTCTGGTGACCCTGCTCGGCCCGCGCGAGCACGGCGGCGCCGGCGAGTCGTGGACGACGGCGCTGCAGGTGGTGCGCGCGGTCTCCGCCGGAGACGGCTCCATCGGCCAGCTGCTGGGCTACCACTACCTGTGGGCCTGGGCGGCCCGCCTGGTGGGCACGCCCGAGCAGGTCGCGGCCGTCGAGCAGCAGGCCACCGAGGGCACCTGGTTCTTCGGGGGTGCCGTCAACCCGCGCGACGCCGACCTGAGCATCCGCGTCGAGGGCGAGGAGCTGGTCTACCGCGGTCGCAAGTCCTTCAGCACCGGCGGCCGGGTCTCGGACGTGACCGTGCTCGAGGGCGTGATCGAGGGCACCGACGACCACGCGTTCGCGATCGTGCCCACCGACCAGCCGGGCATCCGGTTCCTGGACGACTGGGACAACCTGGGGCAGCGGCTCACCGAGAGCGGCGGCGTCGAGATCGACGGGGTGCGCGTGCCGTGGGCGGCCGCGGCCGGCTACGTGCAGCAGCCCGACGGCGCCTACCGCTTCGTGCCGCGCACCTACAACACCCTGAACGTGCCGCTCATCCAGCTGATCTTCGTCAACCTCTACCTGGGCATCGCCGAGGGCGCACTGGCCACCGCCGCCTCCTACACGCGCGACCGTACCCGCGCCTGGCCGTACTCGCCCGACCTGAAGACCCGGGGCAGCGACGAGTTCTACGTGCAGGAGACCTACGGCGAGCTGCGCTCACGGCTGTGGGCGGCCGAGGCGCTCGCCGAGCGCGCCGCGGGCCTGATCGAGCAGGTCAACGCGCACGCCGACGACGTCACCCCGGCCGAGCGCGGCGAGGCGGCGGTGGTGATCGCCGCCGCCAAGCAGGTCGCCATCGAGGTCGGGCTCGACGTCACCACCCGCGTCTTCGACGTGACCGGTGCCCGGGCGACGGCGAACGCCGTCGGCCTCGACATCTTCTGGCGCAACCTGCGCACCCACAGCCTGCACGACCCGTTGGCCCACAAGAGGGCCGAGGTGGGGCGCTACGCGCTGCTCGGCGAGATTCCGGAGCCCACCTGGTACACGTGACCGCCCTTCGCGCGGGCGGTGCGGCGATCGGGTGAGAGGTGCTGCCTCTCACCCGATCGCCCGAATCTGACGAGGCGCGAGGGGTGTCACCTTGCATTCGTGCCATTTGTCTAGCAACCTGATCAACATACGTTCGAACCCGAGGAGACACCACCGATGAGCGAGTCCGTCGTCACGCCGAACACCGAGCCGCTGCAGTTCGCCTACTGGGTGCCCAACGTCAGTGGCGGCCTAGTCGTGAGCAAGATCGAGCAGCGCACCGACTGGGGCTATGAGTACAACAAGACGCTGGCGCAGCTGGCCGAGCGCAACGGCTTCGACTACGCGCTCTCCCAGGTGCGCTACATGGCCTCCTACGGCGCCGCCTACCAGCACGAGTCGACCAGCATCAGCCTCGCCATCGCCCTGGCCACCGAGCGTCTGAAGGTGATCGCCGCGGTGCACCCCGGCCTGTGGCAGCCCGGCGTGCTCGCCAAGCTCGTCGCGAGTGCCGACGTGATGACCGGCGGCCGGATGGCCGTCAACGTGGTCAGCGGCTGGTTCAAGGACGAGTTCACCAAGCTGGGCGAGCCCTGGCTCGAGCACGGCGAGCGCTACCGCCGCGCCGAGGAGTTCATCTCCTACCTGCGCGAGATCTGGACCAGCGAGCACGCCGAGCTGGCCGGCGACTTCTACCGCCTGCACGACTTCGACCTCAAGCCCAAGCCCGTCGCCGTGCCCGGACGCCGCCACCCCGAGATCTTCATGGGCGGCAACTCCACCGCCGCTCGGGGCATGGGCGGTCGCGTCGCCGACTGGTACTTCATGAACGGCAACACGCCCGAGGGCATCGCCGAGCAGGTCCGCGACGTCTCCGACGTCGCCCAGGTGCACGGCCGCGGCGTGCGGTTCGGCGTCAACGGGTTCATGGTGGCCCGCGACAGCGAGGCCGAGGCGCGCGACGTGCTGCGCGAGATCATCGACAAGGCCGACCGCGAGGCCGTCGAGGGCTTCGGCTCCGCCGTCAAGGAGGCCGGCCAGTCCACCGGCGACGGCAAGGGCATGTGGCAGGACTCCCAGTTCGAGGACCTCGTGCAGTACAACGACGGCTTCCGCACCGGACTGGTGGGCACGCCCGAGCAGATCGCGCACCGGATGCTGGAGTACAAGAAGCTGGGCGTCCACCTGTTCCTGCTGGGCTTCCTGCACTACCACGAGGACGTCGAGTACTTCGGGCGCGAGGTGCTGCCGATCGTCCGCGAGCTCGAGGCCGCCGAGCTCGCCCGGGTGGGTGGCTGACCCGTGCCCGTCCCGGTCCTGACCGAGCGCGAGGCGCTGCGGGTGGCGGCGTTGCTCGGCGAGCAGCTCGCCAAGTCCGCCTCCACCCGCGACGCCGAGCGGATCCTGCCGCTGGAGGAGATGGACGAGCTCGCGGCGTCGGGCCTGCTCGCCGTCACGGTGCCGCACGAGCACGGCGGGGCCGGCCTCTCCGTGGCCGTGCTCACCGAGGTGGTGCGCCTGCTGGCGCAGGGCGACCCCAACATCGCCCAGGTGCCGCACAGCCACTTCGTGTACGTGAACGCGCTGCGCCACCAGGGCACGCGCGAGCAGCAGGCGCTGCTGTTCGGCGAGGTGCTCGAGGGGCGTCGCTTCGGCAACGCGCAGTCCGAGGTGGGCACCAAGCACGTGCGGGACTTCCGCACCACGCTCACCCCGCACCCCGAGGGCCCGGACGCCGACGGCACCGCGCGCTGGCTGCTGGACGGCGAGAAGGGCTACAGCACCGGCGCACTGCTCGCCGACTGGATCCCCGTGCTGACCCACCGCGACGTCGACGGGCCGATGCACGTGGCGTGGGTCGAGGCCACCGACCCCGGCGTCACCGTGGTCGACGACTGGGACGGCATGGGCCAGCGCACCACCGCCAGCGGCACCGTCCGGCTGGAGTCCGTGGAGGTCCTCGACACCCTGGTGACGCCCTGGCACCTGACCTTCGACGGCCCGCAGACCTACGGCGCCTTCGCCCAGGTGCTGCACGCGGCCATCGACGCCGGCATCGCCCGGGCCGCCCTGGGCGAGGCCGCCGAGTTCGTCACGACCCGCAGCCGGCCCTACCCCGACGCCGGGGTGGAGCGCCACGCCGACGACCCGCTCGTCGTGCGCGCCTTCGGCGAGATGGAGCTCGCCGTCCGGGGGGCAGAGGCGCTGCTGGCCGACGCCGCCCGCGCTGTCGACGCTGCCGACGCCGACCTCACCGCCGACACCGCGGCGGCCGCCAGCCTGGCGGTGGCCGCGGCGCGGGCCAGCACCACCGCCGTCTCCGTCGAGGTGGGCAGCCGCCTGTTCGAGGTGGCCGGCACCCGCTCCGCGCTGGCCTCGCTCAACCTCGACCGGCACTGGCGCAACGCGCGCACCCACACCCTGCACGACCCGGCCAGCTGGAAGCTGCAGCACCTGGGGCGCTACGCGCTCGAGGGCACGCTGCCCCCCAACCACGGCCAGCTCTGAGAAGCCCAGAAGCGAGAGGAAGACATGTCCCAGCTGAAGTTCCACTGGTTCCTGCCCACCAACGGCGGCGACGGGCGGCACGTCGTCGGTGGCGGCCACGGCGTCCAGGCCGGCGCCGCCGGGCGCCCGGCGTCGGTGCCCTACCTGGGGCAGATCGCCCGCAGCGCCGAGCAGCTGGGCTTCGAGGCCGCGCTGACGCCCACCGGCGCCTGGTGCGAGGACGCCTGGGTCTCCACGGCCATGCTCAGCGCCGCCTCCGAGCGGCTGAAGTTCCTAGTGGCCTTCCGTCCCGGGCTCACCGCCCCCTTCCTGGCCGCGCAGATGGCCGGCACCTTCCAGAACCTCTCCGGCGGGCGGCTGCTGCTCAACGTGGTCACCGGCGGCGAGAGCCACGAGCAGCGGATGTTCGGCGACTTCCTCGACAAGGAGGAGCGCTACGAGCGGTGCGACGAGTTCCTGCACATCGTGCGCGCGCTGTGGCGCGGCGAGACCGTGACCTTCCACGGCAAGCACCTCTCGGTGGAGGACGCGACCCTCGCCCAGCGGCCCGACCCCCAGCCGCTGATCTACTTCGGCGGCTCCTCGCCGGCCGCCGGCACCGTCGCGGCCAAGCACGCCGACGTGTACCTCACCTGGGGCGAGCCCCCCGCCGCCGTCGCCGAGAAGGTGGACTGGATCCGCAAGCTCGCCGCCGACGAGGGCCGGGAGGGCCAGGTGCGCTTCGGCATCCGCCTGCACACCATCGCGCGCGACACCTCGGCTGCCGCCTGGGCTGAGGCCGACCGGCTGCTCGAGCACATCAGCGACGAGGACATCGCCCGGGTCCAGTCCGGTCTCAAGCGCTCGGAGTCGGTGGGTCAGCAGCGGATGCTCGAGCTCAACGCGGGTTCGAAGGACGGCCTGGAGATCCACCCCAACCTCTGGGCCGGCGTCGGCCTGGTGCGCGGTGGCGCCGGTACCGCGATGGTGGGCAGCCACAGCGAGATCGCCGACCTGGTGGAGCAGTACGCCGCCGTCGGCATCGAGGAGTTCGTGCTCTCGGGCTACCCCCACCTGGAGGAGTCCTACTGGTTCGGCGAGGGCGTGCTGCCCGAGCTGGCCCGCCGCGGGCTCTGGTCACACCCCGCCCCCGACCCGCTCGGTGGCGGGGGAGCGGTGCCCTTCGGGGCCGGCAGCCGAGCGGCCTCCTGATGGCGCGCGTCGCCGTCGTCGTCGGCAACCCCAAGCCGGCCTCGCGCACCCGCGCGGCCGCCGAGCACCTGGCCCGGGAGCTCACCGGCGAGGCGCCCGAACTCGTCGTCGACCTGGCCGAGCTGGGCGGTCGGCTGCTGGACTGGTCGGACGCCGAGGTGCCGGCGCTGGTGGAGCAGGTGGCCGCCGCCGACCTCGTGGTCGTCGCCTCGCCCACCTACAAGGCCACCTACACAGGCCTGCTCAAGCTGTTCCTCGACCGCTTCGCGCCCGCGCGGGGTACGGGGCTCACGGGTGTCGCCGTCCCGCTCATGCTCGGCGGCGGACCCGAGCACTCCCTGGCACCCGAGCTCACCCTGCGACCGGTGCTCTCCGAGATCGGAGCACCGCTCACCACCGCTGGCCTGTACGTGCTCGACAGCCACCACGACGACCCCACCGCCTACGAGGCGTGGCTGGGGCGGGTCCGCCCGCTCCTCACCCCGCTGCTCACGACAGGAGTCCCCGCATGACCGTCTCGCACCTGCCCACCAACCAGGACCTCGACCCGGCCCGCCTGCGCGCCGCGTTCGGCGTCTTCCCCAGCGGCGTGGTCGCCGTGGCGGCCGAGGTCGACGGTGCGCCCGTGGGGCTCGCCGCGAGCTCCTTCACCTCGGTGAGCCTCGAGCCCGCGCTGGTCTCGTTCTCCATCGCCAACTCCTCCAAGACCTGGCCCGACCTGCGCCGTGCCGACCGGCTCGGCGTCACGATCCTGGCCGACCACCACGGTGACGTGTGCCGCCAGCTGGCCGGCCCGGTCGAGCAGCGCTTCGCCGAGGTCGCCTGGTCGGCCTCCGACGGCGGCGCCGTCACCCTCGACGAGGGCCTGGCGCGGTTCGAGACCTCGATCTACCGCGAGGTCGAGGCGGGTGACCACACGATCATCCTGCTCGAGCTGCACGCCGTCGAGCAGGGCACCGGCGACCCGGACGCCGCCCCCGGCAGCCCGCTGGTCTTCCACCGCAGCGGCTTCGGACGGCTGGCCCAGCCGGCCTGAGAGCTCAGGGCTCCCACACGGCGGCGTCGTGCGCGAACAGCACGCGACGCGGGTCGAGCTCGAGCAGCCGGGCCATCCAGGGGCTGGGCTCGGGGAGCGGCGGCTCGTGGCCGAGCTCGGCGGCACGGGCGGCCAGCACGTCGGACGACCACGCCGAGGCCGTGTCGTGCGCCTGGCCGGCCAGCACCACCGTGCCGTCGTCGCAGCGCAGCACCACCGACTGGTGACCCTCCACGTGACCCGGCGTCGGCAGGACCAGGACACCCGGCGCCAGCTCCGTCTCGCCGTCGAGCTCCTCGTACCGCGCACCGGGGAAGTCGACCAGCCGGTCCACGGTGTAGCCGCCGGCGCGGGCGGTGGCCAGCTCGCGCCGCTGGCAGAGGATCGGGGTGTCCGGCAGCCGTGGGTTGCCGCCCACGTGGTCGAAGTGCAGGTGGCAGTTGACGACGAGGTCCACCTCGTCGAGGCGCGCGCCGACCTCGGCGAGCGCCTCCTCGACCAGGCGACGGCGAGGCCGGTACCAGGCGTCGGTCTCCTCGTCGGCCTCCCCGAGGCCGGTGTCGAGCAGCAGCAGCCCGACCGGCGTGCGCGCCAGGTAACCGAGCACCGCCTCGACGCGGGGCGGCCCGCCGGTCTCCTCCGGCGGGCGCACGAAGGTGCCCAGGTCGAGACGGACGACGTCGCTCGCGAGCATGGGCCCACAGTAGGTCCGCTCCGGGCGGGCACGCGGGTGCGTGGGACGATGGTGGTGTGCGGATCGTCGTCGTCGGGGGTGGAGTCGGGGGGCTGACCGCGGCGCACAGGCTGGGCGGCGAGGGGCACGAGGTGCTGCTGCTGGAGGGCTCTGCCGAGCTGGGCGGCAAGATCCGTCGGCGCCGGGTCGCGGGCGTCGAGGTCGACGTCGGTGCGGAGGCGATGGTGAACCGTCGCCCCGAGGGAGTCGGGCTGGCCGCGCACCTGGGGCTCGACGTCGTCCACCCCACGACCGCCTCCTCGCGGATCTGGACCCGGGGCGCCCTGCGGCCGCTGCCGCGCACCCTGCTGGGCGCGCCGCTCGACGGCGACGGCCTGGTGGCCTCCGGCGTGCTGAGCCCCGAGGGAGCCCAGCGGGCGCTCGCCGAGGTGGTGGCGCCCGTGGAGGGCGACCCGTCGGTCGGCGACCTGGTGGCCGCACGCTTCGGCGACGAGGTGACCGACCGGCTGGTGGAGCCCATGCTCGGCGGCGTCTACGCCGGCCGGGCCCGCGAGATCTCCGCGCGGGCGGCGGCACCGGCGCTGCTGGCGTTGGCCGAGCGCGGCTCGATCCTCCAGCAGGCGGCAGCACTACCCGTGGACGCCCGGCCTGTCTTCGCCGGCCTGGAGGGCGGCATGGGTGGGCTCGTGGCCGCCCTGGCCGCGGGGGCCTTCGAGGTGCGGACCGGCGCCCAGGTGCGCACGGTCGCGCGCCGCGGCGAGGGGTTCGAGGTCACCTGGGCGGCCACCTCCGAGGAGGGTCCGCGGCCGCACGAGCGCACCACCGCCGACGCCGTCGTGGTCGCCACCCCCGCCGCGCCCACCGCCCGGCTGCTCGCCGACCTCGCGCCCGACGCCGCGGCGGAGCTGCGCGCTGTCGACCACGCCTCGATGGCGGTCATCACCCTCGCCTTCGCTCTCGACGACGTGCCGCGCCTCGCGGAGACCGACGCCTCGGGCTTCCTCGTCCCGCCCGTCGACGGCCGCCGCATCAAGGCCTCCACGTTCTCCTTCGCCAAGTGGGGCTGGGTGCGTGCCGCGGGTGCGGCCGAGGGCGTGCTGCACCTGCGCACCTCGCTGGGCCGCGTGGGGGAGGAGACCGCGCTCCAGGCGTCCGACGACGAGCTGGTCGCCCGCTCGCTGGCCGACCTGCGCGAGGCGGTCGGGCTCGAGGCCGCGCCGGTGGACACCCACGTGCAGCGCTGGGGCGGGGGGCTGCCGCAGTACCGCCCCGGCCACGTCGACCGGGTGGCGCGGGTCAGGGCGGCGGTCGCCCCCGTGCCCGGGCTCGTGGTCTGCGGCGCGGCCTACGACGGCGTCGGCGTCGCCGCCGTCATCGGCTCGGCCGAGCGCGCCGCCGCCGAGCTCGCCCCCTGACGCGTCGGTTCGGCGTCGGCGTCAGGACGTCTCGTCGCGCAGCCGCTCGAGCCGCTGGGTCAGGAGCGGTCGCCGGTGGCTGTTGGCGTGCAGGGCCACGTAGCGCTCGCCGAACTGCTGCAGCAGGGCGTCGTCGAGGCGCCGCACCGCTCCGGGCGGGTAGCGGTAGTCCATCCGCTCCCGGATGACCTCCTCGTCGACCTCGCGCAGCACGCCGGCCAGCTCGACCAGCGTGGTGATGCCCAGCTCGAGCAGCACCCCCGAGATCCAGCCGTAGTGCTCGGTGCGCGACCAGCCGGCGTCGGCGTACTGACCGGCCAGGAAGGCCGCGAGCTCGCCGGCGGCGATGCGCGGGTCGTCGTCGAGGGGCTCGCTGGGGGTGGCACCACGCAGCCGCTCGCGGATCGCGGAGAACTCCTGGTCGGCGAGCTCCAGCAGACCAGCCGCCAGGGTGAACCGGCGGTCGAACTCGCTGGCGTGCTCGGCAGGCACGACGCCCTTGTAACGGATGTCGTGCTCGAACTCGGCCCAGGCGTGCTGCAGCACCGTGCGCAGCTGCACCTGCACCACCCGGCCGTCGATCTCCACCTGCAGGTGCCGGCTGGAGTAGCCGAAGCGCCCCTGGCTGGCGGTCACCTCACCGAGGTCCTGGTCGTCGAGCACCCGCAGCTGGGCCCCGAGCAGCGCGGCGGTGACCTCCACGTCGTCACGCACGTAGGTGATGACGCGCAGGCCCAGCTGGTCGGTGATGTCGCGCAGCGGGTCGGGGTACAGCAGCCTCCCGCCCTGGGTCCGGGCGGCCTTCTCGGCGAACGAGGCGACGCTCTTGGCCCGCCCCGCCACGGTGAGGTAGTCGACGCCGGCCTCGTCGAGCACCGTGCGCACCACGGTCACGGCCTCCGCCGCGGCGGCCACCAGCTCGGGGTGCCGGGCGGCGTACTGCTCGACGGCCGAGCGGCGCGCGGCGCCGTCGACGGGGGGCGTGAGTGCGGGCGTGAGGATCATCCCGGTCTCGTCGTCGCCGTAGGTCGCGATGCGCCCGGGCTGCTGGTCGACCAGCAACGCCACGTAGGCGCAGACCACCGCGTCCACCTGGTCCTCCACGACCCGCAGCTGGCTCTTGCGCGTGGCGGCCACCACGGCGGCGCGCCGCTCGGCCCACGCTGCGTTCGTGTCCACCACCGTGGCCAGCAGGTCCATGAGCCGCAGCAGCTCGGCACGCATCGAGTCCAGGTCGCGGCCGGGCTTGGCCTTGTACTTCAGGGTCTTCGCGAGCCCGAACAGCGCGACGGTCGCGGCGTGCGGGTACACCTCGTGCGCCGTGCGGTGCACCTGCAGTCCCAGCAGCGTGGCCACCCGCTCACCACGGGTGCCCTCGGCGAACTCGGGCTTGCCGGTGTTGGAGGGGTGGGTGCCCGCCTCGAACCGGCGGAAGTCCGCGCTCAGGGCCTTCTCGGCGGGTCGCGAGCCGGTGGCGTTGCGCACGACCAGGGGCGCGTCGATGCCGGCGACGGCGTCCGGCCCGAGCCACGGCAGCAGCGAGGCCTTGATCTCCTCGTCGGTGCGGACGGCGTCGAGGTGCACCAGGCGTCCCGAGGAGTCGAGCACCGCCAGGCCGGTGGGCTGGCGGGTGCCCCATGCCAGGTCGATGCCGAGGTACGCCGTCACCGCTCCACCGTAGGGGGCGCGCCCCGGCCGGCGTGCGACCGCGCGGCACAATGGACCCATGAGCGACCAGCCCCAGTCCAACGCCGCCCGGCTGCGCGAGATCAACGAGTCGATCGTCTACACCATGTGGTCGGTGTTCCGGCTGCGCGACGTGCTCGGCACCGCCGACCGCTCGGCCGAGGCCGCCGAGGTCGAGAAGCTCGTCGCCGAGCTCGCAGGGGAGGGCGACGGCGAGGGCGTCACCGTGCGCGGGTTCTACGACGTCAGCGGTCTGCGCGCCGACGCCGACGTCATGGTCTGGTGGCACGCACCGCGCAGCGAGCAGCTGCAGGACGCCTACCACCGCTTCCGGCGCACCACCTTCGGCGCCCGCCTCGACCCGGTGTGGTCCCAGCTGGCCCTGCACCGTCCGGCCGAGTTCAACAAGAGCCACGTGCCGGCCTTCCTCTCCGGCGAGGACGCCAAGGCCCACGTGTGCGTCTACCCGTTCGTGCGCTCCTACGACTGGTACCTGCTCCCCGACGAGGAGCGCCGCGACCTGCTGCGCGAGCACGGCCAGATGGCGCGCCCCTACCCCGACGTGCGCGCCAACACCGTCGCCTCGTTCGCGCTCGGCGACTACGAGTGGATCCTCGCCTTCGAGGCGGACGACCTGTTCCGCATCGTCGACCTGATGCGCGACCTGCGCGCCTCGGGCGCCCGCCGTCACGTGCGCGAGGAGATCCCCTTCTACACCGGCTCCCTCGCACCGATCGGCGACCTGGTGGCCCGGCTGCCCTGACGCCGCCGCCCCGCGCGGGCGGTGCGGCAGTGACCGTTCGTGCATGCGAGACGGTTGCTGAGCCACCCCCACCCCGCGCGGGGGGTGCGTCAGTGACCATTCGCGCGCGAGCAACGGTCACTCAGCCACCGCCACCCTCGGGCGCGCGGGCCAGCGCCGTCGTCAGGCGCAGAAGGCGTGCACCACGAGGCGGTGGTCGCGCTCGCCCAGCACCTGCTCCAGGGCCGGCCCGACCCAGCGCGCCGAGAGGTGCGGTGCGCCGCCCGGGGCCGTGACGACGACACCCCCGGGCACCTGGCCCGTGCGGTCGGCGGGAGCGGCGCCGGTCCAGCAGTCGTGACGCGCCAGGAGCCGCTCGACCCGGACGGCGGCCGGCGAGAGCGGTGCGTCCTGGGGGACGACGAGCGGCGCCGGCGCGGGCGCGGTCTCCACCTGTGCGGAGGCACCCACGAGCGAGACGACGAGCAGCCCGAGCGCGAACCCGGCGACGGCGAGCGCGCGGCGGGCGACCAGGCGTGCGAGGAGGCGGAGCAGCGGCATGGGGACTCCGGCGTGGGAGGGGGAGTGCCCGAGATCCGTCCGGGGGGAGACGGTGACGACAACCCAACGACCGCAGGCCGGTCAGGTGACGGGGAACCACCACACGGGGCCGCACGTCACACCGCCATGACCCGTGAGCACCACCCCCGCACGCACCTCCTGCGCGCGGCACTGCTGGCAGCCGTCGCCCCGCTGCTCCTGGCCTGTGGCGACGACGCCCCACGGACGACCACCGTCTCCGACCCGCCCCCGCGTCCCTCGTCCGTGCCCGCCGCGGACGGTGAGGTGGTGACCGTCCTGCCGGCACTCGTGATCGACGACGGCGGGGGCACCGAGATCTGCCTCGGCGCGGTGGCGGAGTCCTACCCGCCGCAGTGCAGCGGCCCGGAGCTGCGCGACTGGGACTGGGCCGAGCACGAGGGCGACTACGAGGAGGCGGCCGGCCAGCGCTTCAGCACCTTCCTGGTGCGCGGCACCTGGGACGGCACAGCCATGACGGCCACCGCCATCGCACCGGGGTCGGGCAGCACGCCGTTCGAGCAGGAGCCGCCGCCGGTGCCGGCGGAGGGTCCTGCGCGCAGCGAGGAGCAGCTGCGGGGGATCGCCGAGGACCTGCTCGCCATCGAGGGGATGCTCGACGCGAGTCCCGAGGGTGGGCGCGTGATCGCCCACGCCGTCCACGACGACGGCACCGTGCAGCAGTGGGCCGACGACACCTACGGAGAGGGTGTCGTCGTGGTCAGCTCCGCGCTCGAACCCGCGTAGCGAGCCGGCTGCCTGTCAGAACGCCGAGCGCACCGCGGCCATGTCGTCGCCGCCGTGCCCGGCCTCCGCAGCCGCGTCGTAGCGGCCGAGGACGGCCCGCAGCAGGCTGGGGTCGACGCCGTGGGCGGTCGCCGCGGCGGTGATCAGCCCGAGGTCCTTGCGCACGCCGTCGACGTCGAAGGCGACGCTGTCGTCGTCGCTGGTCATCCAGCCCGCCTTGATGCCCACGTACGGCGCGTCGACGGCGCTCCCGCCGACGGCGTCGACGAACAGCTGGGCGTCGAGGCCCAGCCCCTCGGCGAGGGCGACGGACTGGCCGATCGCCGCCGTGATCGAGCCGACCCACGCGTTGCACACGAGCTTGAGCCGGCTGGCGTCACCGAGGTCGTCGCCCACCCAGACCGTCCGGCTCCCGATCGCCTCGAACACCGGCTCGGCGATGCGACGCAGACGCGGGTCGCCGCTGGCCAGGACCGTCAGCTTGCCCTGCTCGGCCGGCCCACGGGTCCCGAGCACCGGCGCGTCGAGGAGCCGCAGCCCCAGACCCTCGGCCGCCTCGGCCACCCGGGCGATCTCGAGACCCACCGTGCTGGCCTGCACCACCACGGTGTCGGCGCCGACCTGCTCCGCGGCCGCCTGCAGCACCTCGACGACGGAGTCGGCGTCGAAGAGCACCACCAGGACGACGTCGGCACCGCGCACGGCCTCCGCCGGGTCCGAGGCGACGACGGCGCCGTCGTCGGCCAGCGCCTGCGCCTTGTCGAGGCTGCGGTTCCAGACCCTGACGTCGTGCTCGTGCGCCAGGAGCCGGCGGGCCATGGCCGCGCCCATCTTGCCCGTGCCCAGCACGGCGACCGTGGTCATGGAGCGGGACTCAGGCCTGCGGGGCGCAGGGGTCGACCGGCTCGAGCGTGAGGCTGATCGAGTTGATGCAGTAGCGGTCGCCGGTGGGCGTGCCGTAGCCGTCGGGGAACACGTGGCCCAGGTGCGAGCCGCACGAGGCGCAGCGCACCTCGACGCGCTTCATGCCGTGGGTGTTGTCCTCGATGTACTCGATGGTGTCGCTGATGGGCTGGTAGAAGCTCGGCCAGCCACACCCGGAGTGGAACTTGGTGTCGCTCTCGAAGAGCTTGGCCTGGCAGGCCTTGCAGCGGTAGATGCCGGTGGTCTCGGTGTCGGTGTACTTGCCGGTGAAGGCGCGCTCGGTGCCGGCCTTGCGCAGGACGGCGTACTCGTCGGGGGAGAGCTGCTCGCGCCACTCGGCGTCGGTCTTCTCCACGTCGTAACCCATGCACCCAGCCTAGGTCGCGGCCTCAAGCAGGTGGGTCGCCCCGGGGCTGGGTCGTGGGACGGCGACGGGAATGTCTTGACCATTGCCGGAGAACGGTTGTTCACTGAGCGCGAACGGGGTACCCGGTCCCCGAAGGAGGTCGTGATGTCCGCCACAATTCCCTGGGATCGGGTCCGCCGCGCCGGCTCGAAGCTCACCACGCCGCTGTTGCCCGATGACTACCTGACCCTGATCAACCCCCTCTGGACCTCCCGCGAGCTGCGGGGACGGGTCGAGAAGGTGGTGCCCGAGACCGAGGACGCCGCCACGCTCGTCATCCGTCCCGGCTGGGGGTGGCGCTACGACCACCGAGCCGGCCAGTACGTCGGCATCGGCATCCAGGTCGACGGCAAGTTCCAGTGGCGCTCCTACTCGATCAGCTCCCCGCCCAAGCGCAAGGGGCGCACGCTCACGATCACGGTGCGGGCGATGCCCGAGGGGCTGCTCTCCTCGCACCTGGTCAACGGCCTCGAGCCCGGCACCATCGTGCGTCTCGCGGCCCCCGAGGGCGACTTCGTGCTGCCCGACCCGCCGCCGGCGCGGATGCTCTTCCTCGTGGGCGGCTCCGGCGTCACTCCGGTGATGTCGATGCTGCGCACGCTCGACCGCCGCCGGACGATGCCCGACGTCGTCGTGCACTACTCATCACCGACCCCGGACCGGATGATCTTCCGCGAGGAGCTCGAGGCGCTCGAGCAGCGCCACGACGGCATGACCCTCCACCAGCTGCACACCGACACCGACGGCATGCTCGACCTGGCCGACCTCGACTCCCTGTGCCCCGACTGGCGCGAGCGCGAGACCTACGCCTGCGGGCCCGCCCCGATGCTCGACGCCATCACCGAGCACTTCCAGGCGGCCGACCTCGAGGAGCAGCTCCACCTGGAGCGCTTCTCCCTCGAGCTCGGTGGCGACGGCGGGGAGGGCGGCACGATCACCTTCCGCAACTCCAACAAGTCCGTCGACGCCGACGGCGCCACCACCGTGCTCGAGGCCGGCGAGGAGGCCGGGGTCGGGATGCCCTACGGGTGCCGGATGGGCATCTGCCACACCTGCACCGTGACGATGGTCAGCGGCACCGTCCGCGACCTGCGCAACGGCAACGAGTTCAACCAGCCCAACGAGCAGATCCAGACCTGCGTGACCGCCGCCGTCGGCGACTGCACGCTCGACATCTAGTAGATCCGGGAGACGGCCCATGGCCATCAGTGACGTCAAGGAGTACACCCACCTCAGCGAGGAGGAGGTCGAGCAGATCGGCCGCGAGCTCGACGCGATCCGTGCCGAGATCGAGGAGTCGCGGTGCGACGCCGACGCCGCCTACATCAACCGGCTGATCCGCATCCAGCGCGGCCTGGCCGCGGCGGGCCGCATCACGCTCATCGCCGGCACCCAGTCCAAGCGCACCCGGGTGCCCGCCGCCGTCGCCGGCGCCGCGCTGCTCGGCGTGGCCAAGATCCTCGAGAACATGGAGATCGGCCACAACGTCATGCACGGCCAGTGGGACTGGATGAACGACCCCGAGATCCACTCCTCCAACTGGGAGTGGGACACCGCCCAGCCGGCCGAGCAGTGGAAGCACTCGCACAACTACGTGCACCACCAGTTCACCAACGTGCTCGGCTACGACAACGACATCGGCTACGGCGTCCTGCGGATGGCGCGCGAGCAGAGGTGGCACCCGGCCAATCTCGGCCAGCCGGTCTACAACGCGCTGCTGGCGGGCCTGTTCCAGTGGGGCGTCGCGCTGCACGACCTCGACATCGAGGCGATCCGCAAGCTCGAGAAGGACCCGAAGGAGATGAAGCGCCAGCTCAAGCAGATCGCGCGCAAGGGCTTCAACCAGGCGGTCAAGGACTACGTCGTCTACCCGGCGCTGGCCGGCCCGCAGTGGCGCACGACGCTCAAGGCCAACGCCGCGGCCAACGTGACCCGCAACCTGTGGGCCTACATGATCATCTTCTGCGGCCACTTCCCCGACGGTGCGCTGCACTTCACCGAGGAGGAGATCGAGGACGAGACGCGGGCCGAGTGGTACCTGCGCCAGATCCTAGGTGCGGCCAACTTCGAGGGCGGCGAGCTGCTGCACATCATGTCGGGCAACCTCGGCTACCAGATCGAGCACCACCTGTTCCCGGACCTGCCGAGCAACCGCTACGGCGAGATCGCGGTCAAGGTGCGCGCACTGTGCGACAAGTACGACATTCCCTACACCACGGGTCCGCTGCACCGTCAGTACGGGCAGACGCTGCGCACGATCATGAAGCTCTCGCTGCCCAACTCCATGACCTCGCCCGACCAGCCCGAGCCCCCGGGACCGCGCGTGGACAACCCCGCCGCCCCGGTCGGACGTCGCCGCAAGACCGACGCCGAGCGCCCGGGACGCCGCCGCGAGCTGGGGGCGTGGTCGCGGAGCGCCTCGTGAGTGCGGCCGAGCCGGTGACCCTGCCCTTCGCGTGGGAGGGGTCCCTGCGCAAGGTGGCGCGCAAGCGCGTCATCCAGTGCGCGCTCAGCCGGATCTGCGGGGTCTGCCGGGCCAGCCTGGGGCGTCCGGTGGCGTTCGTGGGCACCCCGCAGGAGGTGGCGCGCAACGAGTTCCACTTCCCGCCGCTGCACGCCGCCTGCGCGGACCAGCTGTGCGCCTTCGACGCCGCCGACCCGAGCTGGCAGGTGGTCACCACCTCGGGCTTCGAGCTGGTGCGCGCCGGCCGCGACGACCCCGACCCCGAGCCGAGGTTCGCCCCGAACTCCCTGCTCGAGCCGTGAGCAGCTAGCTGCGGAACCCGACGGTGCCGGCGACCCCGCCGCCGATCTCCACGTAGGCGATCTTGGCGGCGGGGACGACGGTGCGTCGTCCCTTGTTGTCCTCGAGCGACAGCAGTCCGGCCTCGCCCTGCAGCGCCTTGCTCACCAGCTCCTCGACGGCGGCGGCGTCCTGGTCGGTGTCGATGACGAGCTCGCGTGCGGCGTGCTGGACGCCGATCTTGACCTCCACGGTCGGTCTCCTTGCAGTGGATCTGAGTGGGTCTGGGTGGGTCCGGTGGGTGATCAGTGGTCCTCGTTGAGCGGGTACCCCGCGATGCCGCGCCATGCCAGCGCGGCCACGAGGTCCGAGGCCTGCTTGCGCTCGAGGCCACCGGCCTCGATCAGCCAGAACCGCGCGCTCACCTGTGCCATTCCTACCAGCGAGACCGCGAGCAGCCGCGAGGCCTCCTCGGGCAGACCGGTGTCGTCGCGGATCACGTGGGCGATCAGGTCGGCGCACTGGACCGTCACGCGCTCCACCTGCTCGCGCACGGCGGGCTCGTTGGTGAGGTCGGACTCGAAGACGAGGCGGAACGCGCCGGTGTCGTTGGAGACGTAGTCGAAGAAGGCCGTCATGGTGGCCTCGACGCGCAGTTTGTTGTCCTGCGTGGACTCCAGCGCCTCGCGGCACCGCATGATGATCTGGTCGCAGGAGCGCTCGAGCAGTGCCAGGTACAGGTCGAGCTTGCCGGGGAAGTGCTGGTAGAGCACCGGCTTGGAGACGCCGGCGCTCTCGGCGATGTCGTCCATCGCGGCGGAGTGGTAGCCGTGGGCCACGAACACCTCGAGGGCCGAGGTGAGCAGCTGGGCGCGGCGCTCGCGGCGCGGCAGGCGGCCGCCGCGGGGGCGTGCCTCCTCGAGGGGCCGGGACAGGTCGGACATGCGGGCGAGCCTACCCGCCGGTAGCCCTCGGGAGCGGTGTGGTCGGGTCCGGATGACGGGATGTGGCGCCCGGCGCCACCACCACCGCGCCACCATGGACGTCCCCGGGAACACCCGCCCGCGCTCGCGTGTTGCGCCGGTGTCGCCCGAGCATGAACCACAACCGACCCAGGAGTGTGCCGTGAGTTTCCCCGCGCTGGTGGAGCCCGCCGACGAGCTGACGATCGACGAGGTGCGTCGCTACAGCCGTCACCTGATCATCCCCGACGTCGGCATGACCGGCCAGAAGCGCCTGAAGAACGCCAAGGTGCTCGTGATCGGCGCCGGAGGACTCGGCAGCCCGGCGCTGCTCTACCTGGCGGCGGCCGGCGTCGGCACGCTGGGGATCGCCGAGTTCGACGAGGTCGACGAGTCGAACCTGCAGCGCCAGATCATCCACACCCAGAGCGACATCGGGAAGTCCAAGGCCGTCTCGGCGCAGGAGTCCATCGCCGAGGCCAACCCCTACGTGAACGTGGTGCTGCACGAGGAGCGCCTCGACAACGACAACGTCATGGACGTCTTCCGTGGCTACGACCTCATCGTCGACGGCACCGACAACTTCGCGACCCGCTACATGGTCAACGACGCCGCCTACTTCCTGGGGATCCCCTACGTGTGGGGCTCCATCTACCGCTTCGACGGCCAGGCCTCGGTCTTCGCGCCCACCATGGCCGACGACGCCCCCTGCTACCGCTGCCTCTACCCCGAGCCGCCGCCGCCGGGCATGGTGCCCAGCTGCGCCGAGGGCGGCGTGCTCGGCGTGCTGTGCGCCAGCATCGGCTCGATCCAGGTCAACGAGGCCATCAAGGTGCTCACGGGCATCGGCGACCCGGCCATCGGCAAGCTGGTCATCTACGACGCCCTCGAGCTGGAGTGGCGCAAGCTGAAGGTGCGCAAGGACCCCAACTGCGCGCTGTGCGGCGAGAACGCCACCGTCACCGAGCTGATCGACTACGACGCCTTCTGCGGTGCGGTCTCCGAGGAGGCGGCCGACGCCGCCGCCGGGTCCACCATCTCGGTCACCACCCTCGAGCACATGCTCAAGGAGCGCGAGGAGGGAAGCCGCGACTTCGTGCTCGTCGACGTGCGCGAGCCCAACGAGTACGAGATCAACAAGATCCCCGGCTCCGTGCTGATCCCCAAGGGCGACTTCCTCAACGGCAGCGCCCTGGAGAAGCTGCCCAGCATCGACTCGGGCACCCAGGTGGTCATGCACTGCAAGTCGGGCGTCCGCTCCGCCGAGACGCTCGCCATCGCCAAGAACGCCGGCTACGACGACGCCGTGCACGTGGGTGGCGGCGTGGTCGCGTGGGTCAACCAGATCGACCCGAGCCAGCCGTCCTACTGAGCCCGACCATGGCCAGGTGCGCGCGCAGCGTCTCGCGCGTGCGCACCTGGTCGACCGGGCCGGGGTAGAGGAACGACTCGACGGCGAGCCCGTCGACGAGCGCGTGCAGCGTGGCTGAGGCCTGCTCGTCGTCCGGGTCGTCGAGCGGGTGGGTGAGCAGGCGG
Organism: Nocardioides nanhaiensis; assembly: GCF_039542785.1. NCBI lineage: Bacteria > Bacillati > Actinomycetota > Actinomycetes > Propionibacteriales > Nocardioidaceae > Nocardioides > Nocardioides nanhaiensis. The sequence goes on along the minus strand of NZ_BAABIM010000002.1, from coordinate 258,713 downwards.
CCCAGGTCGGGGTCCAGCTCTCGCCCTCGCACCCACGAGGTGGCGATCCGGGCCAGTTGTCGCATGCCCGTGTGCGCGTCGCCGCGCGCCTGGTCGAGCGCCGGGTCGAGGCGCGAGGCGTCCATGGTGGCCAGCCAGACGTGCATCTCGAGCAGGCGCTGCTCGTCGAGCGGCAGGACCTCCTCCATCAGCCGCTGTGCCGCGCCCCGGGGGTCCGTGCGCACGGTGGCGTCCTCGAACCACGCCCGCAGGTGGGTCTCCACGCGCGCCGGTACCTGCTCGTAGGCGCGGGCGATGACCAGACGCAGCAGCGCCGCCTGGTCGGGGAAGTAGTGCCGCACGGCGCCGGGTGACCACCCGGCCTCGGCGGCGACCCGTCGCACCGTCGCCGCCGCGGTGCCCTCGGCCAGCACGACGCGCCCCACGGCGTCGGCGATCTCGGCGCGGCGCGCTGCGTGGTCGACCACCTTCGGCATGTCGCTTTTCTAGCACATCTGTGCTTTCATTTTGGCGACACAGTTGTGTGACAACGGAGGTGGCGACGTGGGGTTCGGGATCCTGCTCGGGCTGGTCGGCCTCGCGCTGGTGGACAGCACCAGCATCGGCACCCTCGTCCTGCCGGTGCTGCTGCTGCTCGCTCCGCGGGTGCACGTGGGTCGGTTCCTCGCCTACCTGGGCACCGTGGCCGGGTTCTACGCCGTCGTCGGGCTGGCCCTGGTGGCCGGCGCCGGGTGGCTGCTCGACACCGGCGCGGCGCTGGGTGAGGTGCGCGCGCTGCGCTGGGCCGAGCTGGCGCTGGGTGCGGCGCTGCTGGCCGTCGGCGTGCTCGGGGACCCGCGCGGCTGGTTCGGCCGCGCGCCCGCCGCACGGGCGCGCGGGGCGCGGACCGGTCGCCTGCGCGCCAGGCTCGTCGGTGCCGAGGCGACCTACGGCGCGGTCGTGGGCGTGGGCCTGCTGGCGGCGCTGGTGGAGGTGGGCTCGATGCTGCCCTTCCTGGCCGCCGTGGGGCTGATCACCGCCGCCGACCTGCCGGCGGCGGGCGTGGTCGCCGTCGTGCTCGGCTACGTGACGGTGATGGTCCTGCCCGCCCTGGCGCTCCTCGGTGGCCGGCTGCTCCTGGGGGACAGGTTGCAGGGCCCGCTGGACCGGGTGGCCGGCTGGATGGACCGGCACGCCGGCGGCGCGGGCCTGTGGGCGGCCGCGATCGTGGGGCTGCTCCTGCTGCAGGACGCGTCCGTGGCGCTGGGGTGGGTCTGATCTGTCGGTCCTGGTCGGGAATGACCGGCCGGACGTAACCCGCCCGGGGGGCGTGGCGTTGACACCCCATGCCCTCGACCCGCCGCCACCGCCGTGCCTGGACCGCCCTCGCGCTCGCCGTCGGGGCGGCGAGCGCCGTCGCCGTGACCAGCACGGCCCCGGCCACCTCGGCCGCGCCGGGCTACGCGCCCGCGGCGCGCGCGACGATCACCCCCGGCGTGCAGATGTACACCCAGGGCTCCCAGTGCACCGGCAACTTCGTGTTCACCGACGCCGAGCGCCGCACCTACGTGGGTTACTCGGCGCACTGCGCCGGGCTGGGCGAGGCCACCGACACCAACGGGTGCGCCGCGCGCTCCCTGCCGCTCGGCACCCGGGTCACCTTCAACCGCGGCGGATCGCTGCTCAGCCCGGGCACTCGGGTGGGGAGCGGTCGGCTGGCCTACAGCTCGTGGCTGACCATGCGCCAGCGCAGTGAGCGCAACGCCAACGCCTGCGCCTACAACGACTTCGCGCTCGTGCGCGTCGCTCGGGCCGATGTCCGCAAGGTCAACCCCTCCATCCCGTTCTGGGGTGGCCCCACGGGCATCGACCGCGACGGCACCCGCACCGGTGAGCGGGTGTACTCCTACGGCAGCTCCAGCCTGCGCGGCGGCGTGACGCTCCTGTCGCCCAAGACCGGCGTCTCGCTGGGCGACGCCGCCGCCGACGGCGGCTGGTCCCACCCCCTGTACACCCTGACGCCGGGCGTGCCCGGGGACTCCGGCTCGGCGTTCGTCGACGCGCGGGGACGTGCCATCGGCACGCTCTCCACGCTGGGTCTGGCCCCGCTGCCCGCCTCCAACAACATCGGTGACCTCGCGCGTGAGCTGGACTACGCGAAGGCGCACTCCGGCATCAAGGGCCTGCGGCTGGTGAAGGGCACCCAGCGGTTCGACCCCCTCCTCTGAGGACGACCACCCCGCCGGTCCCACCCAGACTCGGCCACGGGCGCCGCCGGTCGGCAGCGGCACCGCGCAGCGCCCGTGGTCGACCGTGCCCGGTCAGCCGACGCACCACGGAGACCGGCACGCCCCCCAGGGAGGCCCGTGCGGCCCGGCCCCCCGGCCGGGTCGCACGGGTGAGCGCCCTGCGCGAGGATGCCCCCATGACGCACCGCACGACCGAGGCCTACGTGGCAGCGGTGCTCGACGTCGTCGAGCAGGTGCCGCGGGGCCGGGTGACCACCTACGGCGCGATCGCCGAGGCCGTCGGCGGCGGCCCGCGCCAGGTCGGCAACGTGCTGGCCCGGCACGGCGGGCCCGTGCCCTGGTGGCGCGTGGTGCGGGCCGACGGTTCGCTGCCGCCGAGCCACCTCGAGGAGGCGCAGCAGCGCTACCTCGAGGAGGGCACCCCTCGTCGTGCGCCGGGGCGGCTGGACATGCCGGCCGCGTACTGGGACCCGGTGACCCGCACCTGACCCGCACCCGGCTGCTCAGCGCAGCCGGTCCAGGACGCCCGCCGCTGCGCGGACCTCGCCCAGCCGGCGCTCCCACGTGACGCCGACCGCGGTGAGGACGGCGCCGGCCGCACCGATCAGCACCCACTGCGGGGTCTGGGCCGCGTAGGGCGCCAGCTCGCGCACCACGACGGCGCCGCCCACGAGGGCGCCGACCAGCAGCGGCGCGCTCCACCGCAGGCGCAGGCCGAGCAGCACCAGCCCGAGGCACGCGGCGCCGAGCAGGGCGGCCCGCAGGCTGAGCGGGTCGGCCAGCACCCACACGAGCGAGGGCACGGTGGCCAGCGCCAGGCCGGGCACGAGCAGCGCGCTGGGTGCCTGGTCGCGGCTGCGCAGCCGGAGCACCGCCAGGAGGCACAGCACCGCGGCCGTCGGCAGCGTGTAGGCCTCCGGGGCGGTGACGCCGAGGTCGGCCAGGCGCACCCAGGTGGCCGCCGCGAGCAGCAGCCCGCCCGGTGCCGCGGCGCGACGTCGGTGGTCGTGCAGCAGCGAGGTGGCCACCACGAGGGCGCCGGCCACGGTCAGGTGCAGCGCCAGCGAGGTGGCGAGCCCGAGCCCGGCGACGCCGTCGGCAGACCCGACGGCGGCCAGCGCGCCCAGCGTCGCGACCAGGGCGGCGGGGACCTCGCACTCCTGCCGCGGGCGGGCAAGGGCGAGCAGTCCCAGCAGCACCAGGAGCGGGAGGCCGCGACCGGCCACCGCCAGGCCACCCACCTCGGCCCACGCCCACCAGGCGCCTCCCAGCGCCAGCGGCAGCACCGCCTCGGCCATCGCGGTCGCGCGCGGCGCCACCGGGCGCACGAGCAGGCCGACGGCGGCGAGCGCTGCCACGGTGGTCGCCACCCCCGTGAGCGCGGCACTGGGCAGCGCGACGACGACGGCCAGGCCGAGCACCACCAGGCCGACCCAGGGCAGGTCGCGCTGCACGAGACCGGCCACCAGCACGGCACCGAGCCCGCTGACCAGCAGGGCGGCGACGACGGGCCACAGCAGCCCCGAGGTCAGCGCCAAGCTCGCGGCGCAGGTGCAGCCCAGGAGTGCGGCCGACGGCGTCACGACCTCGCGCAGCCCCCGGCGCAGTCCCAGCGCACGGGCCGCGACCACGACCAGCAGCCCGAGCGCCAGGACACCGGGCACCGCCAGCGCCGGGTGGGCCACGGGCAGGGCCGGCGCCGTCGCCGCCGTCAGAGGAGCGCTGAACGCCGGACCGGCGCCGAGCACGGCGTCCGCGGCCTGGGCAGCGAGGTGCAGCAGGACGCCGACCAGGGGGACGGCCGCGATCCCGGCCGGGGCCAGGGGGGCGGCGGCCCACGCGCGGGGGAGGGCTGCTGCCGCAGCGGAGCCGAGCAGCACCACCGCCAGTGCGGCGAGCGCGACGGCGGTGGTGCCCTCGTCGACGACGGGCAGGGTGAGGGTGGCAGCCGCGGCGACCAGGGCCAGGGCGACGACGACGACTCGCGCGACCGGCGTGCGCGCCACGAGCAGGGCGGGGCCCGCCAGCGCGACGGCGGCGAGCAGACGCCAGCCGGTGCCGTCCGCGCTCCACAGCGCGGCCAGCCGCGGGGCGGCGAGGGCGGCGTCCAGGCCGTGGAGGGTCAGGAGGGCCCAGGTGGTCATCGCGACCGCCAGCCCCGTGGGCGCGAGGGCCCGGGCGGCGCCCTGACGCCCGTGCTGGCCGAGCGCGACGACGCCGAGCCCCGCCACGACGCCTGCTGCCTGCACGAGCAGCGAGCCGGAGGTCAGCTCCATCGCGCCCGCCCACGCGGTGAGCAGGGCGATCCCGGCCAGCACCTGGGGTGCGACCAGCTGCGGCTGCGCGAGGCTCCACGCGAGCCCGGCCACCAGGACGGCGCTGCCCAGCACCGTCGTCGTGGCTCCCGCAGGCTGCTGCGGCAGCCATCCGGCCGAGGCGGCGCCCAGCACGTCGAGGGCCAGCAGGCCCAGGGCCACCGTGGCCAGGGACTCGCCGGCCACGCGCAGGCCGCGCCGGGCGAGCACGACGCCGCCGGCCGCCGCGGCGCCGGTGAGCGCGAGCAGCACCCCGGTCCGGCCGCCGACGCCGAGCGAGGACCACGCCACGGCCAGGAAGATCACCGCTGCCACGAGCAGGCACAGCGCTCCGAGACCCAGCAGCAGGGCCGGCACCGAGGAGGGGCGCAGCCCGCGGCGCGGCAGCGGTGCCGGGCGGCTGGCCGCCGGGTACGGCGACGGGGCGGCGAGGGACGCGGCGGTCGGTGCGGGGGCCAGGGCGCGCAGCTGCGCGAGCAGCTCGTCGGCCCGGCTCAGCGTCGCCAGCAGCTCACGCCCCAGCGGGTGCTGGAGCGGCAGCCCGCAGGCGGGGCAGCCGCCGGTGGTGGCGAGCGCCGCGGTGAGCGTGGCGGAGCAGTCGGGGCAGCGGTGCGGGTCGGCGAGGGGCGTGGATCGGCGCATGCCCCCATCAACGCGCAGCAGGGCGGACGCACACAGCGTCCGCCCTGCTCAGCGCGGGTGAGTACGGGTGCTCAGGAGAGGGAGGCCACCGCGGCGTCGTAGTCGGGCTCCTGGCCGATCTCGGGCACCAGCTGGGAGTGGATCACGGTGCCGTCGGTGTCGAGCACGACGACCGAGCGGGCCAGGAGGCCCTCGAACTTGCCGTCGACGAGGCGCACCCCGTAGTCGTCGCCGAAGGTGGAGCGGAAGGCCGAGGCGGCGGTGACGCCGTCGATGCCCTCGGCGCCGCAGAAGCGGGCCTGGGCGAAGGGCAGGTCGTTGCTGACGCACACGACGGTGGTGTTCTCCAGCGACGCGGCGATCTCGTTGAACTTCTTCACGCTCGCGGCGCACACCCCGGTGTCGACGCTCGGGAAGATGTTGAGCACGGTGCGGGTGCCGGCCTGGTGGGTGACGGTGCTGAAGTCCGAGCCGAGCAGCTCGAAGGAGGGCGCGGTGGTGCCCTGGGCGGGCAGGTCGCCGATGGTCGAGACGGGGGTGCCCCCGAGTGCAGTGGTAGCCATGCCGCCAGTCTGGCAGGAACGCCCGGCCCGTGCGCCGACCGGTAGCGTCGTGGTCGTGACCGCGGTGGAGGCCGGCTCGAGCGCCCGGGCGATGGCGGGCGCGGTGGCCCGCCGCGAGATCTCGGCGCGCGAGCTGCTGGAGCTGCACCTGGAGCGCATCGCCGAGCGCAACGGCGACCGCGACGCAGGCGTCAACGCGATCGTGGGGCTCGACGTCGAGCGCGCCCGCGAGGGGGCGACGGTGGCCGATGCCCACCAGGCGGCGGGCGCGCCGCTGGGGCCGTTGCACGGGCTGCCGTTCGCGGTCAAGGACACCCACCGCCTCGCCGGCTGGCGCACGACCTTCGGGTCGCCGCTCTTCGCCGACCACGTCCCCGACGTCGACGACCTCCCGGTCGAGCGGGTGCGCCGAGCCGGCGTCGTCCTGCTGGGCCGCACCAACACCCCCGAGCTCGCCGCCGGCTCGCACACGTTCAACCCCGTGCACGGCACCACCCGCAACCCGGCCGACCTCACGCGCAGTGCCGGCGGCTCCAGCGGGGGAGCGGCAGCGGCACTGGCCGCCGGCATGGTGCCGCTGGCCGACGGCTCCGACATGGGCGGCTCGCTGCGCAACCCGGCGTCGTTCTGCGGCGTCGTCGGCCTGCGGCCCTCGCTGGGCCGGGTGCCGACGTGGCCGGTTGCGAACCAGTGGGAGGTCACCGCCACGTACGGCCCGCTGGCTCGCACGGCCGACGACGTCGCGCTGCTGCTGGGGGTCCAGGCGGGCCCGGACCCGCGCGCGCCGCAGGCTCTGGGCGACCCCGGCCACCTGCTCGGCGCGCCGCTGCCACTGGGGGCGCGGGCGCTGCGCGGGTTGCGTGTGGCGTGGAGCCTGGACCTCGGGCGCCTCTTCCCGGTGGACGACGCGGTGGCCAGGGTGGTGGAGGAGGCCGGACGCCTGATGGCCCGTAACGGCGCGAAGGTGTTCGCGGCGGCGCCGGACCTGAGCGAGGCCGACACCACCTTCCGCACCCTGCGGGCGTGGCACCTGCACGCCAGCTACGGCGAGCTGCTGGCCCGCAACCCCGGGGGCATCAAGCCGGCGCTGGCCGAGAACATCCGCGCCGGAGCACTGCTCACCGGTCGCGACGTCGACCGTGCCTACCGCGCTCGCACCGAGCTGGGTGAGCGGATGCGCCGCTTCTTCGCCGACTACGACGTGCTGGCCCTCCCGGCCGCCCAGGTGCCGCCCTTCCCGGTGGAGGAGGAGTACCCGGCACAGGTGGCCGGCGAGCCGGTGCGCGACTACCTGGACTGGATGCGCGCTGCCTACCTGATCACCGTGACGGGTTGTCCGGCGATCTCCGTGCCCGCCGGCACCACGCCCGAGGGCTGGCCGGTCGGCGTCCAGCTGGTGGCGCCCCACGGCGCCGACCGCCGGTTGCTCGAGGTCGCCGCCGCCCTCGAGGCGGCGTCGGGCTCGTCCCGGTAGGGGTCAGGACTCGTAGGTGCGCCCGCCCACCCGCAGCGTCTCGTCCCATCCGCCCCCGCCCTCGAAGTAGCAGATCTCGCCGGTCGCGCCGCGCTCGCACACCTCGCGCTGCGGCGTCGGTGCCGGGACGTCGATGCCGTGCGGTCGCGTGGTGCACTCGCCCGTGTCGGCCTCGCAGGTGGTCAGGTCGGTCTCGGTGAGGAAGAACAGGTCGCCGCTCCCGGTCCAGCCGACGTCGTAGGGCGGGTGCTCGACGGTCACGGCCTCGCCGGTCCCGACGTCGTACACCTCGAAGCCGGTCGCCCCCGGCGAGGTCATGTCCTCGGCCGTGACCATCAGGTAGCGCCCGTCCGGGGAGAGGTCGGCCCAGGAGTCGGTGTCGCCGTCGTTGACCAGAGGTGTCGAGAGCAGCTCCTCGCCGCTCGCGAGGTCCACCACGGTGGCCTCGTCGGTGTCGGCACGGACCACCCGGCCGCCGGTGACCGAGGGGATCCCGGGGTCGATCGCGTCGGTCGGCGTCGCGGTGCCGGCTCGCCAGTCGACGAGGTAGGGCTGCGGGGAGCTGCCGACCCACACCCGGTCGCCGTCCAGCGCCACCGGGGGCACTCCCCAGGCCCCGTCGGAGTTGGCGGCGGCCGGCAGGGTGATGCTCGCGACCTCGTCGTCGCTGCGCAGGTCGTGCACCGTCACCTCGTAGCTGCCGCCGGCGGCCGGCGAGGCGTAGGCGAGGTACGGCTGCTCGGGATCGGTGCCGGGCACCGCCTCCTCGGTGACGACGCCGATCGGGGAGACCGAACCGTCCGGCCGCACCAGGGAGAAGCGCTGGGGGCCCCCGCCGTCGCTGTTCTGGTTCTCGCCGTGCCGCACGAGCACGCCCGCGCTGGTGTAGAAGAGCGACTTGATGGCCTTGTCGTCGATCCGCGCCTGCTCGGAGCCGCCCTCGAGGTAGACGGTGGTGCCGAGCGAGAACACGGGGCCGGCGTCGGAGGGTGTGGCCGGGTCGACGGCGTCGGTGCCGCTGCCGCCGGCGAGCGCGTCGACGGCCAGCACGCTGCCGCCGACGGCGGCCACGAGCGCGAGCGCGCCGACGGCCGAGGTGGCTCGACGACGACGTCGCACGCCGCGACCGGCGGCCAGCACGGCGCGGGCATCGGGGGCGGGCACCTCGAGGCCGGAGGCCTCCTCGTGCAGGAGCTGGGCGAGACGCTCGGTCATGACAGGTCTCCGGTCGTGGGGGTGGTCGAGGTGGTCTGGGGGACGACGGCGTCGCCGAGGAGCGTGCGCAGCCGGGCGAGCCCCGCGGAGGTCTGGCTCTTGACGGTGCCCTCGGAGCAGCCGAGGGCACGCGCGGTCTCGGCGACGCTCAGGTCGTCGTAGTAGCGCAGCACGACGACGGCGCGCTGCCGCGGCGCCAGCCGGGCGAGCGCGTCGACGAGCGCGGGTCTGTCGGTGGGGTCGGCGTCCGGCGCCGCCCGCTCGGGCAGGGTCGCGGTGGGCTGCTCCCCGTGCCAGGAGCGCTTGCGGAACCAGGAGGTGGCGGTGTTGACCAGCACGGTGCGGGCGTAGCCGGCGGCGGCGTCGACCTCCCGCACCCGGCCCCACGAGGCGTAGGTCTTGGCGAGCGCGGTCTGCACCAGGTCCTCGGCCTCGCCGCGGTTGCCCACGAGCAGGTAGGCGGTCCGGTAGAGCGCCGGCCAGGCGGCGTGGACGAGCTCGGTGAACTGCTCGTCGCTGGGTGGTCGTGTCAGTGCTCGTGTCATCGGTGGCTCCCGTCGGTCACACCCTGCTAGATGCGATGACGGCTCGATCGGTTGGCTCGGCTGTGGCGGTTCTCTCATCGGCGCCGGATCGGGAAGCGGTCGGTGGCGCGCGACGTTCCTCCCCATGTCCCCATCCCCGACCCCACAGGAGTACGCGTCGTGCCTGACCTCTTCAGCCCCCTCACCGCCGGTGCCTGGAACCTGCCCAACCGCCTGGTGATGGCACCGCTGACCCGCAACCGCGCGAAGGGGACCGTGCCCGGCGACCTGCAGGCGCAGTACTACGCCCAGCGCGCCTCGGCCGGTCTCATCGTCACCGAGGGCAGCCAGCCCAGCGCCCGCGGCCAGGGCTACCTCGACACCCCCGGCTTCCACAGCGACGAGCAGCTGGCCGGCTGGCGCGCCGTCGCCGACGCCGTGCACGCCCGCGACGGCCGGATCGTCGCGCAGCTGATGCACGTGGGCCGCATCGCCCACCCCGACAACACCGGTGGCCAGGAGATCGTGGCCCCCAGCGCGATCGCCGCGCCCGGCGAGATGATCACCGCCGGCGGCCCGAAGCCCCACCCGACCCCGCGGGAGCTGCGCACCGAGGAGATCCCCGACATCGTCGAGGAGTTCGTCTCCGCCGCACGCAACGCCGTCGCGGCCGGGCTCGACGGCGTCGAGGTGCACTCCGCCAACGGCTACCTGCTGCACCAGTTCCTCGCGCCGAGCTCCAACGAGCGCACCGACGCCTACGGCGGCTCGCCGGAGAACCGTGCCCGGCTCACGATCGAGGTCACCCGCGCCGTGGCCGAGGCGATCGGCGCGGACCGCGTGGGCATCCGGATCTCGCCGGCCCACAACATCCAGGGCGCGCTCGAGGAGGACCCGGCCGACGTCGAGGCCACCTACACCGCGCTGGTGCAGGGCATCGCTCCGCTGGGCCTGGCCTACCTGAGCGTGCTCGCCGACCCCCGCCAGGAGCTCGTGCAGACCCTGCGCCGCGAGTTCGGCGGCGTGCTGGTGGCCAACGACGGCTTCGGAACCCTCACCACCCGCGAGGCCGCGCAGGCCGTGCTGGACGAGGACCTCGCCGACGCCGTCGCGGTCGGCCGACTGTTCATCGCCAACCCCGACCTGCCGCAGCGCTGGCAGCAGGACGCCGAGCTCAACGAGCCCGACAGCGACACCTTCTACGGTGGCGGCGCCGAGGGGTACGTGGACTACCCGGCGCTCTCCGCCTGACCTCGGCAGCACCTGGTTCGGCGCCGCGGGGCTACCCCGTGGCGCCGAACTGCTCCACGCGCACGGTGCTGGCCCGCACGCCCAGCTCGCCCAGCAGCCGGGTGGCCCACGAGGCGAACCCGACCGAGCCGCACACGTAGGCGCGCTCGACGCCCTCGGCCAGGTGCGCCACCTCGTCCGGGTAGGGAGGCGCGGCCACGCGCTCGCCGCCGTCGGGTCCGGCGCCTGGCAGGTTCTCGCGGGTCAGCGCCACGAAGGCTCCCGCCGCACGCAGCTCCTCGGCGTAGGGCAGCCGGTCCCAGGTCTGGGCCAGCACCACGACCCGCAGCCGGTCCTCGACGTCGAGCCGGCGCGCGTGCCGCAGCATCGAGACCACCGGCACGACCCCGGTGCCGCCTGCCACGCACAGCGACGGCGTCTCGCCGTCCCAGGTGAACCAGCGGCCGATCGGGCCGCGGTACTCCACCACGTCGCCGGGCTGCGCGACGTCGTGCAGGTGCCCGGAGACCTCGCCGTCGGGGAGCGCCTCGACCATCAGCTCCACCAGCCGGTCGCCGGGGTCGGAGGCGATCGAGTACGAGCGCTGCGCGGTGTAGCCGTCGGGGGCGCGCAGCCGCACCACGCAGTGTTGACCGGGGAGGTGACGGCGGCGGTCCGGCACCTCGAGCCGCAGCCGCACGAGGCGCACCTGCTCGTCGCCGCCGTGCTCGACGTCGACCACGGTGGCGGTGCCCCAGCGGCCGGCAGGCTCGCTCACGGCCGACACCTCACGGGTCGCCCTGGTAGCGCTGCTCGAGCCAGGGGTCGCCGCGATCGTGGTAGCCGTTGCTCTCCCAGAAGCCCGGGCGGTCGGTCGCCATCAGCTCCAGGCGGGTGACCCACTTGGCCGACTTCCAGAAGTACAGGTGAGGCACCAGCAGCCGCACCGGCCCGCCGTGCTCCACCGGCAGCGGTCTCCCGTCGACCTCCCACACCACCCACGCGCGGCCGCCGGTCACGTCGGCCAGCGGCAGGTTGCTGGTGTAGCCGGTGGTGCTGTGCGCCATCACGAACGCCGCCTCGGGCAGCGGACCGGCGGCCTCGAGCAGCGTGTCGACGCTGACGCCGCGGAAGCGCATGTCGAGCTTGCTCCACGTGGTGACGCAGTGGATGTCGCCCTCGTAGCCGCTGCCCGGGAGCGCGTGCACCTCGCGCCAGGTCCACGACCTCGGCGTGGCCACCAGCCCGTCGACGGTCATCGTCCAGCGCTCGGGGTCCAGCTGCGGCGTGGCCTCCGCCGTCAGGCTCGGCCACTGCTCGCCGGCGTCGTACTGGCCGGGCGGGATGCGGCGACCTCGCTGACCGGGCTGCGCGTCGGGGCGGCGGTCGGGGCGTCCGGTGAATCCTCGGGTGACGGGCACCCGCCCAGTCTGCCCGGTGGGACGGGGGCGTGGCACGCTCGGCGACCGTGAGCACCACCCCAGGACCGCGACGCCTGCTGCCCTCCCCCCGCCAGCTCGTGCTGCTGGTGGTGGGGTGCGTGGTGCTGGGGGTCGGCGTGGGGCTGCTGCTGGCGGCGGACCTGGGCTCGGACGGCTACTCCACGCTGGTCTACGGCACCTCGTTGGCCCTCGGCGTGCCCTTCGCGGTGGCCAACCTGGGCATCGGCGTGCTGTTCGTGGGGCTCGCCGCGCTGCGACGCGTCGTGCCCGGGCTCGGCACGGTCGTGCAGGTGGTGCTCGTCGGGCTCGTCGTCTCCTGGGCGCTCGAGCTGCTCGCGGTGCCCGACGCCTGGTGGCAGCAGGGGCTGCTGCTCGCGGCGGCCTTCCCGGTGCTGGCGCTCGGCATCGCCGCCTACCTGGGCAGCCAGACCGGTGCGGGCCCGACCGAGGCGATGGCGCTCGCGTGGGACCCGCCCGTGCCGTTCCGCTGGAGCTACAGCCTGGTGCAGGGCGGCGGTGCGCTGGTCGGCTGGCTGTGCGGCGCGACGGTCGGCCTCGGCACGCTCGCCGTCATCGCGCTGCTCGGCCCCGGGGTGGACCTGGCCGCCCGGGTGCTGCGGGTCGACGTCCACCAGCCGGCTCCGGGGGAGCCGGCCGGTGGCGCGAGGGGCGATTCCTAGCCGGCCAGCTTGGCGCCGATCGTCAGGGCGCGGACGACCAGGTGGTCGAGGGCGGCGTTGTCGTCGTCGGTCAGGTCCGAGCTCTGGCCGGTCACCTTGCCGACGCCGTAGGGGTTGCCGTCGGTGAACTTGACCTGGTCGGTGTAGCCCGGGGGAACGATCACGCCGCCGAGGTGGGCGAACGTGGTGTGCAGCGCCTGGATGGTGGTCTCCTGGCCGCCGTGCGCGGTCTGGGAGGACGTGAAGGCCGTGTAGACCTTGTCGGCCAGCTTGCCCTCGGACCACAGCGGGCCGAGGGTGTCGAGGAAGCCCTGCAGCTGGCTGGTCACGTGACCGTAGCGGGTGGGCGAGCCCATGACGACGACGTCGGCCCACTCGAGGTCCTCGGGCTCGGCGACGGGCAGCTGGGCCATCTCGTCGGCGTGCGCCTTCCAGGCGTCCTGGCTCTCGACGACCTCGCGGGGGGCGGTCTCGCGGACGTGGCGCAGGCGCACCTCGGCGCCCTGCTGCTCGGCGGTCGCAGCGATGCGCTGCGCCATGGCGTGGGTGGCGCCGTAGGTGGAGTAGTAGACGATCGCGATCTTGGTGGTCATGTCAGCCCGGTACCCCCGCACGGGTGGCCCGACGACCCCGCCCACCGATGGCGTCGCTGCGCGGCCCCGCTCCTAGGATGGCGCCCATGCCCGAGATCAGCAGGTCCGAGGTGGCCCACCTGGCCACCCTGGCGCGCATCGACCTCGACGACGCCGAGCTCGACCACCTGGCACCGCAGCTGTCGGTGATCCTGGAGTCCGTGGCCTCGATCGCCGGCGTGGCCGGCGACGACGTGCCGCCGACGTCGCACCCGATGCCGCTCACCAACGTGTTCCGCGACGACGTCGTGGTGCCCGGCCTCACCGCCGAGGAGGCGCTCAGCGGCGCCCCCGAGGTCGACGAGCAGCGCTTCTCCGTGCCGCGGATCCTGGGGGACGAGCAGTGAGCCACCACGTTCCCGCCGAGATCCGCCGCACCGCCGCCGAGCTGGCCGACGACCTCACCGCGGGCACCACCACCTCGGTGGCGCTCACCCAGGCGCACCTGGACCGCATCGCCGCCGTCGACGGCGCCGTCCACGCCTTCCTGCACGTCGACGCCGAGGGCGCGCTCGAGCAGGCCGCCGCCGCCGACGAGCGGCGCGCCGCGGGTACCCCGGCCAGTGCGCTCGACGGCGTGCCGGTCGCCGTCAAGGACGTGCTCGCCACCCGCGGGCTGCCCACCACCTGCGGCTCGAAGATCCTCGAGGGCTGGGTGCCGCCCTACGACGCCACGGTGGTGACCCGCCTCAAGCAGGCCGGGCTGCCGATCCTGGGCAAGACCAACATGGACGAGTTCGCGATGGGCTCCTCCACCGAGCACTCCGCCTACGGCCCCACCCACAACCCGTGGGACCTCGAGCGGATCCCGGGCGGCTCCGGCGGCGGCTCGGCCGCCGCTCTGGCCGCCTTCGAGGCGCCGCTGGCGCTCGGCACCGACACCGGCGGCTCGATCCGCCAGCCCGGCGCCGTCACCGGCACGGTCGGCGTCAAGCCCACCTACGGCGCCATCTCGCGCTACGGCCTGGTGGCGATGGCCAACAGCCTCGACCAGGTCGGCCCGGTCACCCGCACCGTGCTCGACGCCGCGCTGCTGCACGAGGTGATCGGCGGGCACGACCCGCGCGACTCCACCTCGATCGACCAGCCGGTGCCCGGCCTCGTGGACGCCGCGCGCCAGGGTGCGCAGGCCGACCTCGCCGGTCTCAGGGTCGGTGTCATCCGCGAGCTCGGTGGTGAGGGCTACCAGTCCGGCGTCGAGACGCGCTTCCGCGAGACCCTCGACCTGCTGGTGGGTGCGGGCGCGGAGGTCGTCGAGGTCTCCTGCCCCAGCTTCGTGCACGCGCTGGCCACCTACTACCTGGTGATGCCGTGCGAGGCCTCCAGCAACCTCGCCAAGTTCGACGCCATGCGCTACGGCCTGCGGGTGCTGCCCGAGGGCATCGACTCACCCAGCGCCGAGGAGGTCATGCGGGCCAGCCGCGACGCCGGCTTCGGCGACGAGGTCAAGCGCCGCATCATCCTGGGCACCTACGCCCTCTCCAGCGGCTACTACGACGCCTACTACGGCCAGGCCCAGAAGGTGCGCACGCTCATCTCGCGCGACTTCGACGCCGCCTTCGGCCAGGCCGACGTGCTGGTCTCGCCCACCTCGCCCACCACGGCGTTCAAGCTGGGCGAGAAGCTCGACGACCCGCTGGCGATGTACCTCAACGACCTCGCCACCATCCCGGCCAACCTGGCCGGCGTGCCCGGCATCTCGGTGCCCAGCGGCCTGGCGGAGGAGGACGGCCTGCCGACCGGCTTCCAGGTGCTGGCACCGGCGCTGGCCGACGACCGCGTCTACCGGGTCGGCGCCGCCGTCGAGGCGCTGCTGGCCCAGCAGTGGGGTGGCGCGCTGCTCGACCGTGCGCCCGCCCTGCCGGAGAACGAAGGAGGCCGCGCATGACCGCGAGCCAGGAGACGCTGGTGCCGTTCGACGAGGTGCTGGAGCGCTACGACCCCGCCCTGGGTCTCGAGGTGCACGTGGAGCTCAACACCGCCACCAAGATGTTCTGCGGCTGCCCCGCCAGCTTCGGTGAGGAGCCCAACACCAGCACCTGCCCCACCTGCCTGGGCCTGCCCGGCGGCATGCCGGTGGTCAACGCCAAGGCCGTCGAGGCGGCGATCCGGATCGGTCTGGCGCTCAACTGCTCGATCGCCGAGTGGTGCCGCTTCGCCCGGAAGAACTACTTCTACCCGGACATGCCGAAGAACTTCCAGACCTCCCAGTACGACGAGCCGATCGCGTTCGAGGGCTTCATGGACGTCGACGTCGACGGTGAGACGTTCCGGGTCGAGATCGAGCGCGCCCACATGGAGGAGGACACCGGCAAGTCGCTGCACGTCGGCGGCGCCACCGGTCGCATCCACGGCGCCGACCACTCGCTGGTCGACTACAACCGCGCCGGCATCCCGCTCATCGAGATCGTCACCAAGCCGATCACGGGAGCGGGGGAGAAGGCGCCGCTCGTCGCGCGCGCCTACGTGCAGCAGCTGCGCGACCTGATCGTGGCGCTCGGCGTCAGCGAGGCGCGGATGGACCAGGGCAACCTGCGCGCCGACGTGAACCTCTCGCTGAGCCCGACCGGCTCCGGGGTGCTCGGCACCCGCACGGAGACCAAGAACGTCAACTCGTTCCGCTCGGTGGAGCGTGCCGTGCGCTTCGAGATGTCGCGCCACGCCGGCGTGCTCGACGGCGGCGGCTCGATCCTGCAGGAGACCCGGCACTGGCACGAGGACACCGGCGTCACCACCTCGGGCCGCGAGAAGAGCGACGCCGAGGACTACCGCTACTTCCCCGAGCCCGACCTGGTGCCCGTGGCGCCGAGCCGCGAGTGGGTCGAGGAGCTGCGCGGCACGCTGCCCGAGAACCCGGCTGCGCGCCGTGCCCGGCTGCAGGCCGAGTGGGGCTTCTCCGACCTGGAGATGCGCGACACCGTCGGCGCGGGCGCGCTCGGCCTGGTCGAGGAGACCATCGCCGCCGGCGCCTCCCCGCAGGCCGCCCGCAAGTGGTGGCTCTCCGAGCTTGCCCGCCGCGCCAACGACACCGGCCGCGAGATCACCGATCTCGGTGTGACGCCGGCCGACGTCGCCGGCGTGCAGGCGCTCGTCGACGCCGGGCGGATCAACGACAAGCTGGCCCGCCAGGTCTTCGACGGGCTGCTGGCCGGTGAGGGCACGCCCGAGGAGATCGTCGCCGCCCGCGGCCTCGAGGTGGTCAGCGACGACGGCGCGCTCGGCGCCGCCGTCGACGCCGCCATCGCCGCCAACCCCGACGTCGCCCAGAAGATCCGCGACGGCAAGGTCGCCGCCGCCGGTGCGCTGATCGGCTCGGTGATGAAGGAGATGCGCGGGCAGGCCGACGCCGGTCGCGTGCGCGAGCTGATCCTGGAGAAGCTGACCTGATCTGAGCTGCCTGATCTCAGCGGATCCGGGCACGGGGCGGACCGCGCCGTGATCTGCTGTGCCGGTGCTCACGACCCGCTCCGTGCTCCGACGCTCGATGCTGCTGGCGTCGGCGAGCCTGCTCGCCGGCACCGGGACCCCGACAGCGGCGTCCGCCGCGGCGCTGCCGGGCCACGACGGGGAGGCGCTCCGCACCACCCCGCCGCCGGGCTGGCGCAACGCCTACCTGCCCCAGGAGCGCGCCCAGTCAGCCGTCGTGGGCGGTCTGTCGCAGCTCACCGGGGACGTCCCGCTCCTCGGTCAGCTGACGCTGGGTGCGGCCGAGCTGGCCTTCGGCCACCCCGGCGGGAGGGTGCGAGCCGCCGTCGCGTTCCTCGAGCCACGTGCCGAGAGGGAGTGGTACGCGCTCGACGGCGTCGCGCGGGCTCGCCCGCTGGCCCAGGCGCTGCTGCTGGCCGCGCTGCTCGACGACCCGCGCGACTTCGGCGGTGTCGACCTCGTCGGCCGGCTGGAGCAGCTGGGCGCCGTGGGGGACACCAGCACGCGTGCACTGGCCGCTCGCGCGCTCACGACCGCCGGGAGCGACTCCGCCGCCGAGCGCCGCGACGACCTGGTCGGTCAGCAGTGCGGCGGTGGTTGGTGGACCGTGCAGCCCGGCACCTGCGACGGCGCGGCCCCGGACGTCACAGCCACGGCACAGGCGGTGCTGGCCCTGCGCGAGGCTCCCGAGCCGGCCTCTGTCACCGCGGCGGGAGCCGGCCTCGACTGGCTGGCGAGTGCCCAGGGCGCAGATGGCTCCTTCGACGACGGTCTGGTGCTCCCGACGGCGCTGGCCGGCCGCGCGCTGGGGGAGGCGGGCCGGTCCGAGCCGGCCGGCCGGGTGGCCGTGTGGCTCCGACTCGCGCAGGCCTCGCACCAGCGGGACTGCGGAGCGAAGATCCCTGTGGGACTCGTGGCCCCCTCGCGGGCGGCCTACGGTCGGGCCATCGAGCCGGGCCTGCCGGCAGGCTACGAGCGGACCTGGCTGCCCGCCACCGCAGCGGCGTCCCACGCGATGCGCTTCCCGCCGCGAGGTGACGGCAGCTGGCCGCGGCTGAAGGCTCCCGCCGGCTACCAGCGTGGCGGCAGCGTGGGGCGCTTCGTCGCCGCCGGCGTGCCTGCTCTCATGGAGGTCTGCCTGACGCTGGGGGACACCGGGGTGCTGGCCCGCGCGGACGAGCAGGGGCGCGTGGTGGTGCGCACCCGGCTTCCCCGCGCCGGGGGCTCGGTCCGGGTCCGCCTGCTGGCCTACGACAGGAAGGTCGTGCGCCGGAGCGAGCGGGTCAAGTTGCTGCAGGCGCGGCGCCTGACGGTCTCGCTGCGGGCGCCGGTCATACGGCCGGGTGGTCGGCAGGTCGCCGTCGTTCGCGACCTGGCACCACAGGAGCGCGTCGCGCTGCGCTACCGGGGTCGCATCGTCGCCCGTGGCCTCGCGACAGAGCAGGGTGTCCTCCGAGCCGGGTTCGACGTGGGTCGTGGCACCGGCCGCGAGCCCGTCGTCGCGGTGGGTCGCTTCGCGAACCGCCGCGGCAGCGCGGTGTTCACCCTCGCTCCGGCATCCGGTCGCTGATCGTGCCGCCCCGGCGCGGCCGGGGTACGCTGCCGCAGCCAACTACATGTACGCCCGTGGATGGGGAAAGCCGGTCGAAGTCCGGCGCTGACCCGCAACCGTAGGCGGCACGCACGGCCCCCGGGCCCGCGTGCTGCGAGCCGGAGCACCCGCCGCGACGCGTCCTGAACACATCGCTGTCGTGGAAAGCAGCGGGTGTCCTCGCCCTGGGGCCCCGTCTGCGTGCAGCGGGAAGGACCCCCATGACCACCCAGTCCCTGCGTCGCGGATGCGCCGCGATCGCGGCCGCCGCCCTCGGCGCCTCCGTGCTCGGCGTCGTCACCGGCGCCCCCGCGCAGGCCGCGGAGGGCACCACCGCCCGCACCGCCGGCGCCGCCACCTGGATCGTCGGCCAGCTCGGCCAGGACTCCCTGCTCGCGGGCCAGTTCGGGCCGGACTACGGCCTCACCATCGACGCCGGCCTGAGCCTCGCCGCCACCGGCGAGCAGCCGGCGGCGCTGGCGCGCATCTCCGACGCGATCGCCGCGAACCTCCAGAGCTACATCACCGGTGAGGACTTCGGCGACACCGGGAGCACCTACGCCGGCGCGGCCGGCAAGGCGCTGGTGTTCTCGCAGGTCGCCGGCGCGGACCCCGCCGACTACGACGGTGGCGAGCTGCTCGCCCGGGTCGAGGGTGTCGTCGACGACTCCACCGGTCGTTCCGCCGACGTCTCGCAGTTCGGCGACTTCGCCAACACGATCGGCCAGTCCTTCATCGTCCGCGGTCTCAACGCCGAGGGCAGCGAGGAGGCGGCCTCGGCCACCGACTTCCTGCTCCAGCAGCAGTGCTCCGAGGGCTTCTTCCGCCTCGGCTTCTCCGAGGAGGGCGCCTCGGACCAGACCTGCGACGGCGACCCCGCCGCCGCGCCGGACACCGACGTGACCGCCTTCGCGCTTCTCGCGCTGGTGGAGCAGGCCGGCGACGCCGAGGTCGACGCCGCGATCGAGTCCGGCGTCGCCTGGCTCGAGTCGACCCAGGCCGAGGACGGCTCCTTCGGTGGCGGCGTCGCCACCGAGGCCCCCAACAGCAACAGCACCGGCCTCGCCGGTCAGGCGCTGGCCGAGGCCGGTGCCGACCAGGCTGCCGGCGCGGCCGCCGCCTACGTGGCGGCGCTCCAGGTGCCCGCCACCTGCGAGGCCGGGCCGCTGGCCTCCGAGGCCGGCGCCGTCGCCTACGACTCCGCTGCCTTCGAGGCCGGTCAGGCCGACGGCATCACCGAGGCGACCACGGACCAGTGGCGCCGCACCACCGCGCAGGCCTTCCCGGTGCTGCAGTCCGTGCCGGGCGCAGCGGCGGCCACCGCCCTGCGACTGGTCGGCCCGAGCGGCTTCGTCCGTGCCGGCAGCCAGGTCACGCTGACGGTCCAGGGCCTCGGCGCCGGTGACACGGCCTGCGTCTACAACCCGAACAGCCGGGCCACCGCCACCGCGGCGGCGCCCACCGTCCGGCTCGTCGCGCCCCGCGGCACCACCCGTCGGATCTTCACGGCGCTGTGGCTGGGCGAGCCGGCCCGCACCTCGGTGCAGGTGCTCGACAAGAAGGCGCTCGTCGTCGGCCTGGGCAAGAAGCAGGTCAAGCGCGGCGCGGCCCAGGTGATCCGCGTCCGCGGCCTCGCCGCCGGCGAGCGCGTGGTCGTCAAGCTGCGCAACAAGGTCGTCGCGCGGGGCACCGCGTCCCCGGCCGGGCGCTTCGACAAGCGCGTCGTCGTGCGCGGCGCCGCCCCCGCCAAGGCCAAGGTCGTCGTGGTGGGCCAGTTCAACGACCGCCGCGGCAGCGCCACCTTCCGCGTGGTGCGCTGACCATGCTCCGCAGCCTCGTGCGCCTGCTCGCGGCGGTCCTGGTGACCGCCGCGGCGGGCCTCGTGGTCGTCGGCGGCAGCACCGCACCGGCCCAGGCGGCCGCCTGCAGCACCAGCGCCGGCGTCACCGTCGTCGTGGACTGGAACGCGCTGGGCGGTGGAGTGCAGGAGACCTGCGACGCCTCCGGTGGCGGCAAGCGGGCCAGCGACCTGTTCAACGCCAACGGCTTCACGCTCAAGTACGCCGCGCGGCAGCCCGGCTTCGTGTGCCGGGTCAACGACAAGCCCGCCAGCGACCCGTGCGTCAACACCGCCCCCTCCGATGCCTACTGGAGCCTGTGGTGGACCGACGGCCGCAGCGGCTCGTGGACCTACAGCAGCCTCGGCGCCTCCTCGCTGACCATCCCTGCCGGCGGCTCGGTGGCGTTCTCCTGGAACACCGGCGGCGACCGGGACGGGCCGTCCACGGCCGCCGGCACCCCGCCGCCCGCCAGCACCCCGACGCCCGCCCCCGAGACGGGCTCCGACACCGGCTCGGGCTCCGGGTCGGGCAAGGGTCGCGGCTCGCGCGGTAGCGACGGCAGCCGGGGCGACGGGGGCTCGCGCGGCGACACGACCGACGGCGGCTCGCGGGGCGACGCGGACGCGCCGGCGACCGACGGGCCGACTGACGACTCCTCCGACGACGCGGGCGACCCGGCAGCCACCCCCTCGGCCAAGGCCGACCGGGCGCGCGGCGACCGCCGTCGGGGCGCCAAGGGCGACCGGCGCGACCGCGCCGAGGCGAGCGAGTCGCCCTCGGCCGACGCCTCGGAGTCGGCGTCCGCGGACGTGGACGCGGACGAGCCGGCCTCGGAGTCCTCGGACCCGCAGACCACCGCCTCGCCGCCGGCCGCCGACGGCGGACTGCCCGGCTGGGTGGCGCCCGGCGTCGTCGTGCTGCTCTTCGCGGCCGCCGCCGGCGTGCTGGTGATGCGTCGCAGGGGCACCCCGCACCCGTGAGCTCGTGGGTGGGCGCTCGCCGCTCGCGTGACCTGCACCCCGTGGCCTGGTGGCTGTGGGCGATCGGTCTCGCGGCGGCGGCATCCGCCACCACCAACCCGTGGTTCCTGTTGCTGCTGGTCGGGGTGGCGAGCCTGGTGGTGATGACGTGCCGCAGCGACCAGCCCTGGGGGCGGTCCTTCCGGCTCTACGTCTACCTCGGGGTGCTGATCGTGGTGCTGCGGGTGCTGTTCAGGCTGGTCTTCGGCGGCACCTACGGCACCACCGTGTGGCTCGACCTGCCCGAGATCCCGCTGCCCGACTTCGTGCTGGGCCTGACCCTGCTCGGGCCGATCACGCGGGAGTCGCTGCTCTTCGGCCTCTACGACGGGCTGCGGCTGGCCACGATCGTCATCTGCATCGGCGCCGCCAACTCGCTCGCCAACCCCAAGCGGCTGCTCCGCTCGGTGCCGCCGGCGCTCTACGAGATCGGCACCGCGCTCGTGGTCGCCGTCTCGGTGCTGCCGCAGTTCGCCGACAGCGTCCGCCGCGTGCGTGCCGCCCAGCGGCTCCGGGCCGGGCAGGCCGGCCGCGTGCGCGGCCTGCGGCGGCTCGTGGTGCCGGTGCTCGAGGACGCCCTCGAGCGCTCGCTGGCCCTGGCGGCCGGCATGGACGCCCGTGGCTACGGACGAGCGCCCGGCCTCACCCGCGCCCAGCGACGGCGCACCGGCGCGCTGATGGTGGTTGGCCTGTGCGGCGTCTGCGTGGGCACCTACGCCGTGCTCGACCGGACGGCGCCGCGCGTGCTCGCGCTGCCCATGCTGGCGCTCGGGCTGCTGCTCGCCGTCGCCGGCCTGGTCAGCGCCGGGCGCCGCGTGCAGCGCACCCGCTACCGCCCGGACCCGTGGCGTCTGCCCGAGACCGGGGTCGCGGCGTGCGGCGTCGCGGTCGGCGTCGTCGGGTTCTGGCTGGCCGAGCGGCAGCCGATGGTCGCCTTCCCCGACCCCGCCTTCGCCCCCGCGCTGAGCCTGACCGCGCTGCTGGGCGCGCTCGTGGGCCTCGGCGCCCTGCTGCTCGCCCCGCCGCCGCGGATGGTCGAGCAGGGCCCGCCGCCCCGGACGACGACGTCGTCCGCCGCCGCCCCGGCCCGCGAGGAGGTGCCCGCGTGATCGAGCTGCGCGGGGTCACCGTGACCTACGACGAGTCCGCCACGTCGCGGCCCGTCCTCGACGGCGTCGACCTCACGGTCGAGGAGGGCGAGCTGCTCCTGCTCAGCGGACCCACCGGCGTGGGCAAGTCCACGCTGCTCGGCGTCGTCACCGGGCTGGTGCCGCGGTTCAGCGGCGGTGTCCTGCGCGGCGACGTGCTGCTGGACGGCGAGAGCGTGCTCGGCGTGCCGCCCCGCGAGCGTGCGCACCACGTCGGCTACGTGGGCCAGGACCCGGCCGCGGGCTTCGTCACCGACACCGTGGAGGAGGAGCTCGCCTACGGCATGGAGCAGCTGGGCCTGCCCGGCGACACCATGCGTCGTCGTGTGGAGGAGACGCTCGACCTGCTCGGCGTCGCCGACCTGCGCCACCGGGACCTGCGCACGCTCTCGGGCGGGCAGCAGCAGCGTGTGGCGATCGGCTCGGTGCTCACGATGCACCCGCGGCTGCTCGTGCTCGACGAGCCGACGTCCGCGCTCGACCCGACCGCCGCCGAGGAGGTGCTGGCCACGCTGACCCGGCTGGTGCACGACCTCGGTGTCTCGGTGCTGCTGGCCGAGCACCGCCTGGAGCGCGTCGTCCCCTTCGCCGACCGGATGTGCCTGCTCACCGGCGACGGCCGGCTCGAGGTGGGGGAGCCCGCTGTCGTGCTGGAGCACTCGCCCGTGGCCCCGCCCATCGTGGAGCTGGGGCGCGCCGCCGGCTGGCGCCCGCTGCCGCTCTCGGTGCGCGAGGGGCGCCGTCGCGCGCGCGGCCTGGACCTGGTCGCGCCCGTTGCTTTTGCCCCCGGAGCGACCGGTGCGCGCGAGGTGCTGCTCGAGGCGCGCGGGCTCACGGTGCTGCGTGGCCGCCGCGCCGCCGTCGACGGTGTGGACCTGCGGTTGGAGAGCGGTCGGGTCACGGCACTGATGGGCCGCAACGGCGCCGGCAAGTCGACGCTGCTGTGGGCGCTGCAGGGCTCGCTGGCCCGGCAGGCGGGCCGGGTCGACGTCACCGGTGCCGACCCGGCCGACCTCGACGACGCCTCCCGCCGCGAGCGCGTGGGTCTGCTGCCCCAGAACCCCGCCGACCTGCTGTACCTGGAGACCGTGGCGCAGGAGTGCGCCGCCGGCGGCGCCGGCACCCGCGAGCTGCTGGACCGCCTGGTGCCGGGCATCCCCGACGACACCCACCCCCGCGACCTCTCCGAGGGGCAGCGGCTGGCCCTGGCCCTGGCGCTGGTGCTCGTGGCCCGGCCGAGGGTGCTCCTGCTCGACGAGCCCACGCGCGGGCTCGACTACGCCGCCAAGGCGGCGCTGGCCGACCTGCTGCGCGGCCTGGCGCGCGAGGGGCACGCGGTGCTGGTGTGCACCCACGACGTCGAGTTCGTGGCCGCGGCGGCCGACGACGTCGTGGTGCTGGCCGAGGGCGAGGTGGTCTCGTCCGGCCCCGCCGCGCAGGTGCTGCCGGCCTCGCCCGCCTTCGCGCCCCAGGTCACCAAGGTGCTGGGTGCGGACTGGCTCCGCGTGGGCGACGTCGAGGCAGCGCTGGCGGCTGCCGGGGGCGCGCGATGACGACGACCCTGCCCCCGACCCGGCCTGCCCTGCCACCTGCCATCCGGCTCTCGCGCCGCTCGGCGCTGGTCATGGCGATCGCCTCGCTGGGCGGGCTGATGATGCTGTGCTGGCCGCTGCTGCTGCAGGTGCCGGAGTCCACCCGGGTCGACCCGCCGTTCCTGTTCCTGGCCCTGCTGCCGGTGGTGATCGCCGTCGTGCTCGCCGAGATCAGCGAGGGTGGCCTCGACCCGCGGGCACTGGCGGTGCTGGGGGTGCTGAGCGCCGCGATCGCGGTGCTTCGCGGCATGTCGGCCGGCACCGCCGGCGTCGAGCTGGTCTTCTTCCTGCTGATCCTGGCCGGTCGGGTCTACGGTCCCGGGTTCGGCTTCGTGCTGGGCTGCACCTCCCTGTTCGCCTCCGCGCTGATGACGGCGGGCGTCGGGCCCTGGCTGCCCTTCCAGATGCTGGTCTCGGCGTGGGTGGGCATGGGCGCCGGGCTGCTGCCGCGACGGGTGACGGGCCGCTGGGAGGTGGCGATGCTGGCCGCCTACGGGGTGGTCTCGGCCTACCTGTTCGGGCTGCTGATGAACCTGTCGGGCTGGCCGTTCCTGCTGGGCGTGCAGGTGCCGGGCCACGAGGGGTCGTTGGCCTACGTGCCCGGCGCGCCGATCCTCGACAACCTGCAGACCTTCCTCGTCTACACGCTGATCACCTCCACCGGCAGCTTCGACACCGGCCGGGCGATCACCACCGCCGTGGCCATCGTGCTGCTCGGCCCCGCCGTGCTCACCACCCTGCGCCGCGCCGCCCGCCGAGCCGTCGTGGTGGGTCGGGTCGAGGGCGTCGACGCCTCGTAGCCGGACCGCCTCACCTCACCATCGTCCGGCGGTCGTAGCGGTCGTCGACCCGGCTGAGAGTTAACGAAGAAGTCACGCCGCGGGGGTGCGTCGCACCCGGGTCCGGGTCTAGCGTCGACCCCGATGCAGCTGCCACTCGCCCCGCTCCTCGACGCCGCCCGCCGGTGGTCGGTGGAGAGCCAGCAGGTGGCGCGGCGCAACGCGATGGTGGCCTCGACGGCGTGCGCGCAGCGTCGCGCCGAGCGGCTCGAGGTGGCCGACTTCCTGGCCCAGCGCGACGGCGGCTCGAGCACGACCCCGGATGCCGCACCTGACGCACGTCACAGCGCAGCCGCCACCACCTGAGGCACAATCGGGCCCATGCCGACCTCCGCCGCACGCTCCGCGACGTCCGGGCAGCTGAGCTTCCACGACATCCTCTCCGACGACGGCACCCACCTGCGGGCGTGGACCAACGACCCCGACCTGCTCATCGACGGGCCCACCGTCGTGCTCTGCAACGGGCTGGGCACCAACCCGTGGATGTGGCCGGCGCTGCTGCGGCCCGACTGCGGCGTCCGGGTGATCTCGTGGTTCCACCGAGGCGTCGGGGGCTCCGAGCGCCCGCGCGACCCGGCCCACGTGGAGATCCAGCACTTCGTCGAGGACGGCCTCTCGGTGATGGACCACTTCGGGGTCGACCGGGCCGTGCTGATGGGGTGGTCGATGGGCGTCAACACGATGTTCGAGCTGGCCGTGCGCCACCCCGAGCGCGTGGCCGGGCTCTTCGCCGTCTGCGGCGTCCCGGGCGACACCTTCCGCACCATGCTCGCGCCGTTCCACCTGCCCCACCAGGTGGCCCGCCTGGCCACGGTCAGCATGGCCCGCGTCATGAAGCACACCGGCTTCCTGCTCGACCCGGTCGCCCGCCGGCTGCCCATCGGCCCGCGCGCCGTCGACGTCATCCGTCGCACCGGCTTCATGGGCGCGGTGCCCGACCCCGAGCTCGCGGCGGTGGGCGTGCAGGAGTTCCTCACCACCCCGCTCTCGTGGTACTTCCACCTCGCGCTCAGCACCTCGAAGCACTCGCGGGTGAGCCTCAGCAAGATCACGGTGCCCGCCATGTTCGTGGCGGCCGACCGCGACGTGCTGGCCGGCTCGCGCGACATGCGCAGCGCGGCCGAGCGGATGCCGAGCGCGGGCTTCGTCGAGCTCGACGGCACGCACTTCGTGGCCATGGAGCAGCCCGACCGGGTGCACCGCCTGCTGCTGGACTTCCTGCAGCGCGCCGGCGCCTGACTGCGCCCGACCTGCCTCAGTCCGGCGCGGGCTCGCTGATCACGGCCGTGCCGCGGGTGGCGCCCACGCTGGCCACCACCACGCAGGCCACCGCCACCAGCTGCAGCGGCGTGAGCACCTCGCGCAGCACGAGGAACCCGGCGAGCGCGGCCGCCGCGGGCTCCAGGCTCATCAGGACGCCGAACGTGGCCGGGCGCAGGCTGCGCAGCGCCACCAGCTCGCAGGTGTAGGGGATCACCGAGCTGAGCAGGCCGATCAGGAACCCGACGAGCAGCACGTGCGGGTCGAGCGCGGCGGCGCGGCCGCCGTCGAGCAGCAGCAGCGGCAGCAGCAGCGCGGCGGCGATGACGCTGGCCATCGAGAGACCGTCGATGCCGGGCCAGCGGCGGCCGGTCTGGGCGCTCAGCAGGATGTAGGCCGCCCAGGCGGCGCCGGCCAGCAGCGCGAACAGGACGCCGGCGAGGGTGAGGTCTGCGTCGTCGACCCCCAGGAGCAGGACGCCGATCGCCGCGAAGCCCACCCACACCAGGTCGCGCGCGCGCCGGGACCCGAGCACCGCGAGGGTGAGGGGGCCGACGAACTCGATGGTGACGGCGATCCCGAGCGGGATGCGCGCGAAGGCCTGGTAGATCGACCAGTTCATGACGCCCAGCGAGACCCCGAAGCCGAGCACGACGAGCCACTCCTCGCGGGTGCGGCCGCGCAGCGCCGGGCGCGCCACCAGCACCAGGACGAGCGCGCTGAAGGCGAGCCGCAGGAAGACGATGACGGTGGGGGAGGCGTCGTCGAAGAGGTCCTTGGCCAGGCCCGCGCCGAGCTGCACGGAGGCGATGCCGGTGAGCACCAGCCAGACGGGCGGGATGCGCACCGATGAGTTCTGCGCCGCCACGCGGTCGATGCTAGGAGGAGCCCAGGGGACCACCGAATCGAGGAGGAGCCGCCATGACCGGCGCAGGGAGCGGGACGGGAACGGTGCTGATGATCGGCACCCGCAAGGGACTGTGGATCGCCACCTCCGACGAGGCGCGCGAGGACTGGGAGGTCACCGGCCCCCACCACGACATGGAGGAGGTCTACTCCTGCCTGGTCGACCCGCGCACCGGGTCGCAGGGCCGGCCGCGGCTGCTGGCCGGTGCGTCGTCGTCGTGGACCGGGCCCTCGGTGCGCTGGTCCGACGACCTCGGCGCCTCCTGGCACGAGACCCCGGGCGGGGGCGTGCGGTTCGGGCCCGATGTCGACGCCTCGGTCGAGCGGGTGTGGCAGCTGGCGCCGGGCAGCCCGGCCGGCCCCGACGGCGTCGTCTGGGCGGGCACCGAGCCGGGCGCCGTCTGGCGCTCGGTCGACGGTGGCGAGACGTTCGCGCTCGAGGAGGCGCTGTGGCACCACCCGCAGCGTGCCGAGTGGGGCGAGGGCTACGGCGGGCAGGCCTTCCACACGATCCTGCCGCACCCCGCGGACCCCGCCTCGGTGACCGTGGCGATCTCCACCGGCGGCGTCTACCAGACCCACGACGACGGCGGCTCCTGGACGGCCGCGAACCGGGGGATCCGCGCGGAGTTCCTGCCCGAGGGGCAGCAGTACCCGGAGTTCGGCCAGTGCGTGCACAAGGTGGCCCGCCACCCCGACCACCCCGAGCGGCTCTTCCTGCAGAACCACGGCGGTGTCTACCGCTCCGAGGACCACGCGGCCTCGTGGACGCCGATCCACGACGGCCTGCCGGCCGACTTCGGCTTCCCGGTCGTGGTGCACCCGCACCAGCCCGAGACGCTCTACGTGTACCCGCTCGGCGCGGGCGAGGGTCGCTACCCACCCGACGGGCGGGCGCTGGTGTGGCGCTCGCGCGACGCCGGCACCTCGTGGGAGCCCGGTGGCCAGGGCCTGCCCGAGCACAGCTACGTGGGCGTGATGCGCGACGCGATGAGCGCCGACGACCACGACCGCGCCGGGCTCTACGTCGGCGCCCGCAACGGCGCCGTCTGGGTCTCGACCGACGACGGCGAGCGCTGGCGCCCGGTCGTGACCGACCTGCCCGACGTGATGGTGGTGCGCGCGGGTCGGTGCTGAGGGTGCTGGGTGAGATCCGCCGTCGCGGCGTCGGCGCGGGCGATTAGCCTTGCCGGTATGACGCACGCCTCGCCCACGCCCGACATCAAGCCCCGCTCGCGCGACGTCACCGACGGGCTCGAGCGCGCCGCGGCCCGCGGCATGCTGCGCGCCGTGGGCATGGGCGACGAGGACTTCGCCAAGCCGCAGATCGGCGTCGCCTCCTCGTGGAACGAGATCACCCCCTGCAACCTCTCGCTCCAGCGGCTCGCCCAGGCGGTCAAGCACGGCGTGCACGCCGCCGGCGGCTATCCGCTGGAGTTCGGCACCATCTCGGTCTCCGACGGCATCTCCATGGGCCACGAGGGGATGCACTTCTCCCTGGTCAGCCGCGAGGTCATCGCGGACTCCGTCGAGACGGTGATGATGGCCGAGCGCCTCGACGGCTCGGTGCTGCTGGCCGGCTGCGACAAGTCGCTGCCGGGCATGCTGATGGCCGCCGCCCGCCTCGACCTCGCCGCGGTGTTCCTCTACGCCGGCTCGACGATGCCCGGGCAGGTCGACGGCCAGGACGTCACGATCATCGACGCCTTCGAGGCCGTCGGCGCCTGCCTGGCGGGCAAGATCAGCCGCGAGCAGGTCGACAAGATCGAGCGCGCCATCTGCCCCGGCGAGGGCGCCTGCGGCGGCATGTACACCGCCAACACGATGGCCTCGGTGGCCGAGGCGATGGGCATGAGCCTGCCCGGCTCGGCCGCGCCGCCGGCGGTCGACCGGCGTCGCGACGGCTACGCGCACAAGTCCGGCGAGGCCGTCGTCGAGATGCTGCGCCGCGGCATCACCGCGCGCCAGATCATGACCAAGGAGGCCTTCGAGAACGCGATCACCGTGGTGATGGCGCTCGGCGGCTCCACCAACGCCGTGCTGCACCTGCTCGCGATCGCCCGCGAGGCCGAGGTCGACCTGACACTCGACGACTTCAACCGGATCGGCGACAAGGTGCCGCACCTGGGCGACCTCAAGCCCTTCGGCCGCTACGTGATGAACGACGTCGACAAGGTCGGCGGCATCCCCATGGTGATGAAGGCGCTGCTCGAGGCCGGTCTGATGCACGGCGACTGCCTCACCGTCACCGGCAGGACGATGGCCGAGAACCTCGCCGAGATCGCGCCGCCGCCGCTCGACGACGACGTCATCCGCAGCCTCGACCGGCCCATCCACGCCACCGGCGGCCTCACCATCCTCAAGGGCTCCCTGGCCCCCGAGGGCGCGGTGGTCAAGAGCGCCGGGTTCGACGAGTCCGTCTTCAGCGGCACCGCGCGGGTCTTCGACGGCGAGCGCGCCGCCATGGACGCGCTGGCCGCGGGCGGCATCACCGCGGGCGACGTCGTCGTCATCCGCTACGAGGGCCCCAAGGGCGGCCCCGGCATGCGCGAGATGCTGGCCATCACCGGCGCGATCAAGGGCGCCGGGCTCGGCAAGGACGTCCTGCTGCTCACCGACGGTCGCTTCTCCGGCGGCACGACCGGCCTGTGCGTCGGGCACGTGGCGCCCGAGGCCGTCGACGGCGGTCCGATCGCGTTCGTCCGCGACGGCGACCCGATCACCCTCGACGTCCTCAACCGCACCCTCGAGGTCGAGATGCCCGACCTCGAGGAGCGCAAGGTCGGCTGGGAGCCCAACCCGCCCAAGTACACCCGCGGGGTGCTCGGCAAGTACGCCAAGGTCGTGCAGTCCGCGGCGCACGGCGCCGTCACCAACTAGCGGGGCTCCCGGTGGCCACCGACCGCTCGCGCGCGGTGCTCGGCGCCGCCGCGCTGGCGCTGGTGGTGCTGCTCGGCGTCGCGGTGCTCACGCGCGTGCTCGACGGCGACGGCGAGGACGGCGGCGGCGAGCCGGCTGCCCGGCCGGGAGTGTCCGAGGCGACGTCGAGCACGGACCGGGGTGCCGCGTCCCCACCGGGCGCGCGCCGGGTGCTGCGGCTGCCCTCGGGCGGCCAGCACCACTTCACCAAGAACCGCTTCCTGGTGGCCTACTACGGCACCGCGGGCACCGACGCCCTCGGAGTGCTGGGCGAGGGCACGCCGGCCCGGGTGCACCCGCGCCTGCTGCGGGCCGCGCGCGACTTCGCCGGCCCGGACCGGCCGGTGCAGCCGGTCTACGAGCTGATCGTCACGGTCGCCGACGCCACGCCCGGTCGCGACGGCGACTACTCCCACGACATCGCGCGTGCGTCGGTGCAGCGCTACATCGACGCCGCCCACCGCCACGGCGCGCTGCTGCTGCTCGACATCCAGCCCGGTCGCAGCGACTTCCTCACGGTGGCCAAGCGCTGGAAGTGGGCGTTGCAGGACCCCTACGTGGGGCTCGCGCTCGACCCCGAGTGGCGCATGGGCCCGCGCGAGGTACCGGGGCGCACCATCGGCTCGGTCGACGCCACCGAGGTCAACGAGGTCAGCAGCTGGCTGTCCGGCGTCGTGGAGCGCCAGCAGTTGCCCGAGAAGCTGCTGGTGGTGCACCAGTTCCGCACCGACATGCTCACCCGTCCGCGGCTGGTCAAGCAGCGCGAGGGCCTGGCGCTGGTGCAGCACGTCGACGGCTTCGGCACCCCCGGCCAGAAGCGCGCGACCTACGGCACCGTCGCCCGCCCCGGCACCTTCACGATGGGCTTCAAACTGTTCTACGACGAGGACAGGCCGCGGATGAGCGCCCGCGACGTGCTGGCGCTCGATCCACAGGTCCGTTTCGTCAGCTTCCAATGAGCGCGCAGGTGCCGTGCGAGGAACGAGCACCGCGCCGTGGCGCGCGAAGGTTGAGCAAGCCCCGCGGGTGAGCCCGAGAACCCGCGACGGGCGCGCCGAAACCCGGTGACCGTGGGCAGGGGCGCCGTGCGAGGCTGCCGGCATGGTGATCCGCTACCCCGCCCCGCTGCGCCCCGGCGACACGATCGGGGTGACTGCGACCTCGAGCGGCGTGGCGGACGCGCTGCGACCCCGGCTCGACCACAACGTCCGGTGGCTGCGCGAGCGCGGGTACGCCGTGCGGGTGGGGGAGTGCCTGCGCGACGACACGGTGGTCTCGGCGCCCAAGGCGCAGCGGGCCGCCGAGCTGATGGGCATGCTGCGCGACCCCGAGGTCCGTGCGGTCGTGCCGCCGTGGGGTGGCGAGCTCGGCATCGACCTGCTCGACCAGCTGGACTGGGAGGAGCTCGCGACGCTCGACCCCACCTGGTTCGTGGGCTTCTCCGACGGGTGCTCGGTGCTGCTGCCGCTCACGACCCGGCTGGGCTGGGCCGCGATCCACGGCACCAACCTGATGGACACCGCCTTCCGCCAGCCGGAGGGGCTCCTGCACTGGACCGACCTCGCCTCGTCTGCCGGGCCCTTCACCCAGACGAGCCCCGGTCGGGTGCGGGTGGGCTCCTGGGACGACTACGAGGCGGACCCCGGCGTGGAGGAGCTCACGTTGCCCGACGCCGGTGCGTGGGAGGTCGTCGGCGGCGGTGGCGTCGACGTCGTCGGGCGGCTGGTCGGTGGGTGCGTCGAGATCGTCTCGGTGCTGGCCGCCACTCCCTTCGGCGACGTGCCCGCGTGGGCTCGCTCCGAGTCGGCCGAGGGCACGATCGTCATGCTCGAGGTGGCCGAGTCGGACCCGTTCACCGTCGGGAGAGCACTGCACTCGTTGCGTCTGGCCGGTTGGTTCGACGAGGCCGAGGCGGTGCTCGTGGGCCGCACGCCCGCGCCCGACGACACGCGGATGACCCAGCGCGAGGCGGTGCTCGACGCGCTCGGCGGGCTCGACGTGCCGCTCGTGCTCGGCGTCGACATCGGCCACACCCAGCCCTCGATGCCGCTCGTCACCGGCGCTGTCACGCATGTGGTGGTCGGCGGGGGTTCGGCCAGGGTGACGCAGGAGCTGGTCTGAGCGGGTGCTGCCCGGCTACCAGGTGTCGACCGGCAGCCCGCTGCCGGTGAGCCGACCGCCCGCGTCGGCGGCGTCGAGCACCCGGGCCACGAGCCCGCGGGTCTCGGCGGGGTCGACGACGTCGTCGATCTCGAAGACGCGGGCCACCTCCAGCGCGGTGGAGGAGGCCTGGGCGTAGGCGGTCAGCTCGCGCACGGTGCGCTCGCGCTCCTCGTCGTCGGCGATCGCCTCCAGCTCGCGACGCATCGAGAGCCGGACGGCGCCCTCCAGGCCCATGGCACCGAGGTGCGCGCCGGGCCACGCGAGGGTCAGCACCGGCTCGTGCGTGCTGCCGCCGAGCATGGCCTGCGCGCCGAGCCCGTAGCCGCGGCGCAGCACCACGCCCACCAGCGGCACGCCCAGCCGCGCCCCGGCCACCAGCAGCCGCGAGGTGTGGCGCACCAGACCGGTGCGCTCGGCGTCGGGGCCGACCATCATGCCGGGGGTGTCGACGAGCGAGACGACGCCGAACCCGAACGCGTCGCACAGCTGCAGGAAGCGCGCCGCCTTGTCGCCGGCGTCGGCGGTGATGGCGCCCGCCAGGTGCCGCGTGTCGTTGGCCAGGAAGCCCACGGTGCGCCCCTCGACGCGACCCAGCGCCGTCAGCAGCTCCGGCGCGAAGCCCGGGCGCAGCACGGTCAGGGTGCCCTCGTCGGCGATCGTCTCCACGATCGCCTCGACGTCGTAGGAGGTGCGCTCGCCCTCCGGCACCGCGTCGCGCAGGGGTGCCTGGTCGGCGGCACTCCAGGAGTCGTCGCGGCCGAGGAAGTAGCCGATCAGCGCCCGGGCGGCGTCGACGGCGTCCTCGTCGTCGACCGCCACGTCGACCACGCCGTTCGCGGTCATCACCTCCAGCGGACCGACCGCCTCGGCCGCCACCTCGCCCAGCCCGCCGCCGGCGATCATCGCCGGCCCACCCATGCCCAGGGAGGCACGCGGCGTGGCCACCACCAGGTCGGCGCACCCCGCGATCACGGCGTTGCCGGCGAAGCAGTTGTCGTCGACGACGGCGATCCGCGGCACCCGGCCCGAGAGCCGCGCCCAGGCCGCGAACGTCGTCACGTCGAGCGCC
Source organism: Nocardioides nanhaiensis (assembly GCF_039542785.1). NCBI lineage: Bacteria > Bacillati > Actinomycetota > Actinomycetes > Propionibacteriales > Nocardioidaceae > Nocardioides > Nocardioides nanhaiensis. The sequence goes on along the minus strand of NZ_BAABIM010000002.1, from coordinate 225,995 downwards.
GAGACCAGCGGGATGTCGGTGTCACCCGGCCGTCCGCCGCCACCGGCGGCGAAGAAGACCGTGGGCAGCCGCAGCCGCTCGATCACGTCGAGCAGCCGGTCGGTCTTGCGGTGCCCCCGCATGCCCTGGGTGCCCGCCATGACCAGGTAGTCGTAGGAGAGCACCGCCACCTGGTGCCCCTCGATCGTGGCCAGCCCACCCACGATGCCGTCGGCCACCGTGCGGTCGAGCAGGTCGTCGCGCTCGCGCTTGTCGCTCTGCGCGGCGGTCACGAAGCGCCCGTACTCCACGAAGCTGCCCTCGTCCACCAGCGCCCCGACCTTCTCCCGCGCCGAGGTGCCGCCCCGTGCGTGCTGCCGCGCCACCGCCTCCGGCCGTGCGGCGTCCTGCGTCAGCGCCCGCCGGGCCAGCACCTCCAGCAGGTCGGCGCGGATGGGTGGGGTGGAAGCGTCAGCGGGCTGGTCGGGCACGGTCGCGAGTGTAAGGAGACGGCACCTGTGGAGAGCCGGTTGCCGCGACGTCGAGACGACAGGCGTCTGTCGGACATGTCCGTGCCGGTGGTGGAGCACCTCGAGCGTCTGGGTGGTGTGGCGCGGCGCGGCATGCTGCTCGACCTGGTGGAGCGCTCGGACCTCGAGCGTGCGGTGCGGGTGGGAGACGTCGTCCGCGACGCACGAGGCCGATACGCCCTCACTGGAGCCGACGCGGCTGTCCGGACCGCCGCCTCGCTGGACGGTGTCGTCGGCATGACGGACGCCGCGCTGCACCACGGCTGGGCGGTGAAGGTGGTTCCGCGGGTCCCGCACGTGGTGCTGAGCCGTGGTCGGGAGAGCGGCGGTCGTCAGGCCGTGGTCCACCGGGCGGAGCTGCAACCCGAGGAGATCGACGGTCACTGGACCTCCGAGGAGCGGACCCTGGCGGACTGCCTGCGAAGGCTTCCCTTCGACGAGGCGCTGTGCGTCGCCGACTCGGCTCGTCGCGAGGGGGTGGGACAGGCCGTGCTCGAACGGTTGGCCGAGCGGGCCCGGGGGCCGGGATCCCGCCAGGTCAAGCGGGTGGCAGCGCTCTGCACGCCGCTGGCGGCGAACCCCTTCGAGTCGGTGGCCCGGGCGATCGCCTTCGACGTGCCCGGGCTCGACCTACGCCCCCAGGTGGTGCTCGAAGGGCTCGGCCACCGCGCCGACCTGGTGGACGAACACCTGCGACTCGTCGTCGAGTGCGACTCGTTCGCGTGGCATGGCAGGCGCTACGCCCTCGAGCGGGATGCGCGCCGCTACAACGAGATGGTGGTCGGCGGGTGGGTGGTACTGCGACTGGTGCATCTCGACGTGATGCTGCACCCCCAGGTGGTCCGCTCCACGCTCATCGGTGCCGTGGCACACGCCGAACTCATGAACAAAGGGCTCGCTGCGCTGCGTCGTGCCGCCTGAGGACTCCGTCGTGACGGCCGTTTGTTCATAGGTTCGGCGGGAAGCCCGCTGGCGGGTTTCGACTCGCCGCCGCGGCTTCGCGGGCTCAACCGCGCCGCTCGCTCAACCTGCCGCAGCGACGCCGTCACCTCCTTCGTCGGTGACGACTGCTGCGTCAGAAGTAGTCGCGCACGTGCAGCTGGGCACCCGCGGTGAGGGCGTCGAGCAGCTCGTCGCCGTCGGTAGGGCCGGTGAGGTGGCCGAGCCGGCGCAGGGTGGCGCAGCTCTGGGCGCCCGCCCACCACAGCGCCACCCCCTGAGGAGTGAGGGTGGGGGCGTCCTCGGGTGGGGACACCCGCTCGCAGGTGGCGGGTGCACCGGACTCCACGGCGAGCCGGTAGCCACCGTCGAGCACGCCCAGCCGGTCGCCGGCCACCCGCAGCGTCACCCCACCGGCGCCGCCGAGTGGCAGCGTCAACTGCCGGGCCTCCACCGCCCCCACGAGGTCGAGCACGCGCAGCATGTAGGGCCGGCGGTCCACGGGCTGCCAGGTGACGCCGGGCAGCACCAGGCGGGCCTCGTCGGCGCCGGAGGTCCACAGGCGCACGGTGCCGGCCACGGTGGCGAAGGACCCGAGCACCGCCCACAGCGCGCGGTAGGCCTCGGGGGTGGTGGCCAGCAGGTCGCGCGCGGTGAGCCGGGCGGTGGCCGGGTCGTAGCCTTCGCCCCGGTCCCAGCGCACGCAGCCCAGCACGCGACCCCCGGCGTCGACGGCGAGGGTGGTGCCTGTGTGGTCCGCGATCGCCTCCTCGGCGGCCTCCTCGTACAGCGGACCGGTGCGCGTCAGCGGGCCGTGCTGCTCGCGCGCCCAGCCGGTGTACAGCTCGCGCAGTGCCGGCACGTCGTCCGGCGTCGCGCGGCGGGTGCTCACCCCGACGCCGGGCCGCACCGCCGCCAGCGCCGCAGTGGGCAGGTCGACGGCGTCGAGCGTGGCGACCAGCTCGTAGCCCAGGCCGCGGTAGATGCCGGGGGCGGTCGGGTAGAGCGTCGAGACCACCTCGCCGCGCTCGAGGGCCTCGGCCAGCACCCGCTCGAACACCCCGCGCAGCAGACCCTCGCCGCGGTGCTCGGCCGCCACCGCCACCGAGGCGATGCCGGTGGTGCCCACCGCCTGCCCGCCCCACCACGAGGCGCACGCACGGCCGACCACCTGCGCCAGCACCCGGCCGCCCTCGACGACGCCCCACCGGTGCAGGCCGGGAGGCTGAGAGACGGGCGGGGCCAGCGCCGACGAGCCGGGCGGCCTGGCGCCGAAGGCCTCCTCGCCGAGGGCCAGCCACGACGCGCGGTCCTCCAGGGTCAGCCGGCGCGCGATGCGATCAGTGTGGTCCACAGCGAGCACGGTAGGGCGTGCGGTAGACAGGCGCCGTGACCAGCCCGACCAGCCCGACCAGCCCGACCAGCCCCTTCGCCGAGCTCGACGCCGCCGACCCGCTCGCCCACCACCGCGACGCCTACGTGGGCGCCGAGACCCCGCTGGTCTACTTCGACGGCAACTCGCTGGGCCGCCCGCTGCGTGCGACCGCGGCGCGGATGGCCGCCTTCGTGGAGCAGGAGTGGGGCGGGCGGCTGATCCGCGGGTGGGACGAGTCGTGGTTCGAGCTGCCGCTGACCGTGGGTGACCGGCTGGCGCAGGTGGCGCTGGGCGCCCCCGCAGGCACCGTCGCCGTCGGCGACTCGACCACCGTGCTGCTCTACAAGCTGCTGCGTGCCGGCGTCGCGCTGCGGCCCGGGCGGCGCGAGGTCGTCGTCGACACCGACAACTTCCCGACCGACCGCTACGTGGCCGAGGGGGTTGCGCGCGAGCTCGGGCTGGAGCTGCGCTGGGTCGAGACCGACCCGACCACGGGCATCACCCCCGAGCAGGTCGCGGCCGTGCTCGGCCCGCAGACGGCGGTGGTGCTGCTCAGCCACGTGGCCTACCGCTCGGCCTGGATCGCCGACGTCGCCGGCATCACCGCGCTCGCGCACGAGGCGGGCGCCGTCGTGCTGTGGGACCTCTCGCACTCGGCGGGCTCGGTGCCGGTCGAGCTGGAGGCGTGGGACGTCGACCTCGCCACCGGCTGCACCTACAAGTACCTCGGGGGAGGGCCCGGGGCGCCGGCCTACGGCTACGTCGCCGAGCGGCACCTGGCCGCGCTGGAGCAGCCGATCACCGGCTGGATGGGCCACGCCGACCCGTTCCTGATGGGCCCCGGTCACACTCCCGACCCGGGCATCCGGCGCCTGCTCAGCGGCACCCCGCCCATCCTCGGCATGCAGCCGCTCGTGCACGCGCTCGAGCTGCTGGGCGAGGTGGGCATCGCCGCGGTGCGCGAGAAGTCGGTGGCGCTGACGACGTTCGCCGTCGAGCTGGCTGACCAGCTGCTCGCACCGCACGGCGTCGCGCTGGCCTCGCCGCGGGAGGCCGGCCGGCGCGGCGGTCACGTGACGCTCACCCACCCGGCCATGCGCGAGGTCACGGCGCGGCTGTGGCGCCGCGACGTGATCCCGGACTACCGCGACCCTCACGGCCTGCGGCTGGGCCTCGCGCCGCTCTCCACCTCCTTCGCCGAGGTGGAGGCCGGGCTGCACGCCGTCGCCGAGGTGCTCGCGGAGGTGACGGTCTAGGGAGCGTCCGGGTCGGCGCCGGGGCGCCGGCTGCGGGTCCGCGTGCGCTCGCGCAACGGGCCCACCAGGCGAGGGCCGGAGAGCCGGCCCTCGAGCCGCCGCGCCTCGCGCTTGAGCGGCTGGGCGAGGTACTCGCCCAGGATCACGCCCGCGGCGAGCGCGAGCGCCGTCGAGGCGGCCACCACGAGGGCCAGGACGCCGCGGAAGTCGCCGCTGCTCTCGGTCAGCAGCGAGAGACCGCGGTAGATCGTCAGTCCGGGGAGCAGCGGCACGATGGCCGAGACGACGACGACCAGCGGCGGTACCCGGAACCGGCCGGCGACGCCGTAGGAGACCAGGCCGATGCCGAGGGCTGCGACGCCGACCGACCAGGCGCGGGGGAAGCCGGCCAGGAGGGGTGCCTGGGAGAGCAGGGTGGCGCCGGCGGCGATCAGCCCGATGGCGGGCACCACCCGCCACGGCGCGTAGCTGGCCACGGCGAACGCGGCGGCGGCGACCCCGGCCCCCACCGCCATCAGGGTCAGGGTGTCGAGTGCCGCGGTGCGCCCCGGGACGAAGCGCCCGACCTCGATGCCGGCGATCTCGGCGACCGCCAGGCCGCCGGAGACGCCGCCGATGATGCCGGCGGTGGCCAGCATCGCCTCGAGCAGGCGCGCGGAGGAGGTCACGTAGAAGCCGGAGAGCGCGTCCTGCAGCGCCCCCATCAGGCCGATGCCCGAGAGCAGCATGACGATGTTGGCGGTGACCATCAGCGAGAGCCCGTCGGCGAGGCCGAGCGTGACGGCGCCGATCGCCATCAGCGTGGCCACCCCGCCGCCGGCCACCTGCTGGTAGAACGCGGGCAGGCGGCGGCGGCCCATCGCCAGCTGCAGCCGGTCGATCACCATCGCGGTCACCGAGGCGACCGCCACCACCAGCGGGTCGCCGCCGAGCATGATCGCGATGCCGGCGCACATCACCCCCCAGGCCACGGTGATGGCGGCGCGCGCCGTCTGGTGGCCCGAGGAGGCGATCCGGGCGGCCTCGGCCCGGGCCTCGCGCAGCGTGGTGCGGTCGGCGAGCACGTCACGCACCAGGTGGTCGACGCGCGTGAGGTCCTCGTAGTCGATGTCGCGCTGCTTGACCTGGCGCAGCATCACCACGGGCGGGTCGTCGGTGCCGGGGTCCTGCCAGCTCATCGAGAGCGAGGTGAAGGTCACGTCCAGCTCGGCGCCGCGCAGCCCGCGGTGGAAGGCGAGGGACCGCATCGTCGCCGTCACGTCGGCGGCGCCGGCGCCGTTGGACATCAGGATCTCACCCACGCGCAGGCACAGGTCGAGCGTGGGCGCGACCTCCTGGGGGTCGACGAGGGGACGCATGCCCCGATGGTGTCAGCGGTGCACGTGCTCGTTCCAGTCGGCGGGCACCCGCCCGGCGGGTCCGGGCGCCGGCTGGTCCTCGGGGCGCGAGACCGGCGGCGCGAGTGGCTGCCCGAGCACGCCCTTGTGGCGCTCGAAGTCCCAGAACCAGTCCTCGCCCGGCTCGAAGCTCGTCATCACCGGGTGGCCGCTCTCGCGCCAGTGGGCGGTGGCGTGCTGGGCGGGGGAGGAGTCGCAGCACCCCACGTGACCGCACGCGGCGCAGCGGCGCAGGTGCACCCACCAGCCGCCCACGTCGTCGCAGTCCGAGCAGCCGGTGCCGCTGGGCGGGACGCTGGGGTCGATGCCGGGCCGGGCGCTCATGGCCTCAGTGTGCCCTGCGGCGGGGGTGCCGGTCACCGGTCGCGGGCAGCCGGCGGTCGAGCACCAGCGCCACCACCAGCAGCACCCCCACCAGGAGGGTGATGGCCGCGCAGGACGCCACGACCGCGCCGACGCCGTCCTGACGCGGGTCCAGGAAGGGGTAGGGGTACCAGCCGGTGGTCGCTCCCACCGTCAGCGTGACGACGAGCCACGCGAGGGGCCACGCCAGGACACCCAGCGCCACGCCACCCGTGACCCGTGGCCGCGGCCCCAGCACGAGCCACCCGGCGAGGGCCAGCAGCGGCACCGCGCGGTGCAGCAGCACGTCGGCGAGCGCGTCGGCGCCGTCGAGGTCGAGGAGCGGCGCCAGCAGCACCAGGTGCACCAGACCCGTGACGACGATGCCCGCCGTCGAGGCCAGGCGGAGCACCCTCCACCGCGGCCCGTCGCGGTGCGGGTCGCGCACGAGCGTCCAGGCCGTCACGGCCACCAGCAGGTTGCTCTGCACGGTGAAGTAGGCGACCAGCCGGGCCAGGCGGACGGGCAGGTCGGGTGGCTCCGCCTCGTCGAGCACCCGGCCGCCCTGCACGACGAGCAGTACCTGCAGCAGCAGGGCCGCGGTCGCGACCACCGCGGTGAGCCCGTGCCACGCCCGCGCACTGCTGGTGCGGCCCATCCGGCGAGGGTAGTGGCGCGCGGCCTCGGGGGGTACCCGGTGCTCCTCGGCCACCGACAGATCGGACGCGTGCTGCTGCCATGAGCGACCAGACTGGTTCCACCCCCGGCGTCTCCAGCGAGACCACGGTCAACCCGACCGACGATCCACGCAAGACGCTCACCGGTCACGACGTCGAGGCGGCGCTGCTGAGCGACTGGCGGGTCATGTTCGACACCCTGCAGGCGCGCTTCGCGACCGGCGACTTCGCCACCGGGCTGCGGCTGGTGAACGCCATCGGCGAGGCGGCCGAGGCGGCGAACCACCACCCCGACGTCGACCTGCGCTACCCGTGGGTGCACGTGCGGCTGAGCAGCCACGACGTCGGCGGCATCACCATCCGCGACCTCGACCTCGCCCGCGAGATCACGGCCGCGGCGGGTCGGCTCGGCGCCGAGGCGCAGACCTCGGCCGTGCAGGTGCTGGAGCTGGCGCTCGACACCCACGACGCCGCCGAGATCCGCCCGTTCTGGGCCGCGCTGCTGGGGCTCTCGGTCGACGACGGCCGCCCCGACGAGGTGGTCGACACCGCCGGTCACCTGCCCGCCATCTGGTTCCAGGAGTCCGTGCGCCCCGAGGGCGGTGCGGCACCGTCGCAGACCTGGCACCTCGACGTCCGGGTGCCGCCCGAGCACGCCGAGGCACGCGTCCGGGCTGCGCTCGAGGCCGGCGGCACGATGGTCAGCGACGACCGCGCCCCCACCTTCTGGGTGCTCGCCGACGCCCAGGGCCACCAGGCCTGCGTCACCACCTGGGTGGGCCGCGCCGTCTCGCCCGACGAGCTGCCCGACCAGGCCGACACCGAGTCCGACGACGAGTCCAGCGACAAGCCCAGCGACGAGTGACGAGCCTCCCCACCCCGCCCGCCCCCTCCGAGGGTGCGAGCACCGACGACGTCGTCGCCTGGGTGAGCACCCACCTGGGCGACCTGGCTCGGGAGGGCGCCGACGGCGTCCGCCCCGGCGTGGTGCGCGGTGGCCAGGCCGCGGCCGACACCGTGCTGGCCGGGCTCGACGTCGCCGGCTACGCCCGCACCCGCAGCACGGTGCTGCCCGAGGAGCGGCGGGGCGCCACCCGCGTCTCGCCCTACGTGCGGCACGGGCTGATCCAGCTGCCCGAGTTGTGGGACGCGGTGGCCGACGCCCCGGCCCGCGACCGCGGCAAGTACCGCGACGAGCTGCTCTGGCAGGAGTACGCGCGCCACCTCTACGCCCGCGTGGGCTCGCGCCTGGCGTGGTCGCTGCGCCGCGAGCAGCCGCGACCGGACCCCTGGCCCGAGCCGCTGCGCACCGACATGGCGTGCGGCGCCTTCCTGGTCGACTCGCTCACCGAGGACGGCTGGCTGGTCAACCAGACGCGGATGTGGCTGGCCTCGCAGTGGACCGTGCGCGGCGGTGGCGAGTGGCGCGCGGGCGAGGACGCGATGTTCGCCCACCTGCTCGACGGCTCCCGCGCCGCCAACCGGCTGGGCTGGCAGTGGACCATCGGCACCGGCAGCGGCAAGCCCTACGGCTTCAGCCGCTGGCAGGTCGAGAAGCGCGCGCCCGAGCTGTGCCGGGGGTGCGTCCTGAAGGACGCCTGCCCGGTGCAGGGGTGGCCGGACGCCGAGCCCGGCCCCCAGGTGGCCGACGCCCCCGACCTGGGCAAGGGCCCGGTCCCCGGAGGTCCCGAGAACCTCCAGGGCGACGGCGGCGAGCTGGTGTGGCTGACCGCCGAGTCCCTCGGCACCGCCGACCCCGCGCTGGCCGCGGACCCCGACCGTCCGGCGGTCTTCGTCTTCGACGAGGCGCTGCTGCGCCGGCTGCGGCTCTCGGGCAAGCGGCTGGTCTTCCTGGCCGAGTGCCTGGGAGACCTGGCCGCCGAGCGCGAGCTGGAGGTGCGCCGGGGCGACGTCGTCGAGCAGGTCGCCGAGCACGCGGACGGCCGGGCGCTGGCCACCACGTACGCGCCGGTGCCCGGGTGGGGGCCGCGCGCCGAGAGGCTCGACCCGGCCGAGGTGCACCCGTGGCCGTGGCTGGTGCAGCCGCGGCCGGCCGCGGTCCGCTCGTTCAGCGCGTGGCGGAAGACCTCGGGGCGGTGACCCCTCCGCTCACGGGGGTCACCTCGACCTCGTGCGCGAGCATGATCGCCTGACCGCTCACCGGGTCCATGTGGGCCGGTCCGCCGGGCACCACGTCGTTGACGTTGACGCCGGGCAGCGCCCGCGCGCGCCGTGCGCCGCTGGTGGCGTGCCCCCAGCCGTGCGGCACCACGACCACGCCGCGGGCGACGTCGGTGGTGAGCGCGACCGGCAGCGTGACGGCGCCCGTCGCGCTGGAGACCTGCACCTGTGTGCCGTCCGCGACCCCGCGGTCGGCGGCGTCGTCGGGGTGCATCAGGGCGGTGTTGCCGGCGGGCTGGCGGATGTGGCTGTTGTTGTGCATCCAGGAGTTGTGCGAGCGGCGGTCGCGGCGACCGACCAGGCGCAGCACGCCGGGGCGGGCGAGGTCGGCCTCGGCGGCCTCGAGCCGGGCGAGGTCGGCGAGCAGGTCGGCGGGGGCCAGGTCGACCAGCCCGTCCGGGGTGGCGACGCGATGGCCCAGGAACGAGCCGGGCTCCGTGGGCGGCAGCAGCACCCCCTCGGGCTTCTGCCTGAGCTCGCGCAGCGAGGTGCGCCGGCCCCAGCGCAGCAGCACCGCGATGATCTGCTCGAGCCCCAGCTGCGGCGAGCCGGGCAGCCGGCGCAGCAGCCGGTTGAGGCGGGGGAGCGCGTGCGCGGCGGTGAGGCCGATCGGGCGCACGCCGCTGGCGAGGGCGAGGTCGGAGAAGATCTGCCACTCGTTGCGTCGCTCGCCGAGGGGCTCGACCACCGGCGGGGTCCACTGGGCGTGCGGCACCAGCTGCAGGGACTGGTGGGAGGCGGGGTAGTCGCCGCGCTCGAGCATGTCGGTGGCGGGCAGCACGTAGTCGGCGTGGTCGGCGGTCTCGTTGCGGTAGAGGTCGACGCTGACCAGCAGGTCGAGCCGGGGCAGCGCCTCGCGCAGATCCGAGCCGGGCACCGAGTGCACGGGGTTGCCTGCGGTCACGAACAGGGCCCGGACCCGGTCGGGGTGGTCGGTGGTGATCTCGTCGGCCAGGGCCGCCACCGGGAAGGCGCCGGCCACGCGGTGCCAGCGGCCGTCGGTGGTGCGGTGCTCGTCGAAGCTCCCCAGGCCCACGAGCCGGGCCAGGCGCAGCGTGTCGAAGGCGCCGCGCGGCACCAGCAGCCCGCCGCGACGGTCGAGGTTGCCGGTGAGCAGGTTGAGGGCCTGGATCAGCCAGTAGGCGAGCGACCCGAACGGGCCCATGTTCACGCCGGTGGAGCAGTAGAGCGCCGCGCCGCCCCCTCCCTGACCGGCACTGGCCGCGGCGTAGTCGGTGGCCAGCGCGCGGATGGTGGCGGCGGGGATGCCGGTGACGGCCTCGGCGCGCTCCGGCGTCCACGGCGCGGCCGCCGCGACCAGCTCCTCGACGCCGCGCGCCACGCGTCGGGCGTGCGCCAGGTCGAGCCCCTCCTCGTGGGTGAGCACGTGCAGCATCGCGGCCAGCAGGTAGGCGTCGGTGCCGGGCCGGATGGGCAGGTGCTCGCCCAGCCGCTGCGCGGTCTCGGTGCGTCGCGGGTCCACGATCACGACCCGGCCGCCGCGCTGCTCGATCCGCTGCAGCACCCCGGCGGCGTCGGCCACGGTGAGCACCGACATCTGGCTGACCAGCGGGTTGGAGCCCAGGCACACGAACATCTCGGTGTGCTCGAGGTCGGGCACCGGGTGCACCAGCGAGGCGCCGTACATCTCGGTGGAGACGTGGAACTTGGTGTTGACGTCGATCGAGTGCGAGGCGAAGACGTTGGGGGAGCCGAGCGCCTCCACGAACGCGGTCGACATCAGCGTGTGCGCGAGGGAGAAGAAGCTCGGGTTGCCCTGGTAGAGCGCCACCGAGCGGGGACCGTGCTCGCTCACCAGGTCGCGCACCCGCGCGCCGATCTCGGCGAGCGCCTGGTCCCAGCCGATCGGCACCAGCCCGCCGTCGACGCGCTTGAGGGGCGTGGCCAGCCGGTCCTCGTCGTGGTGCAGGGCGCCGAGCCCCAGGCCCTTGACGCAGCAGTAGCCCCGCGAGACCGGGTGCTCGCGGTCGGGGCTCACCTTCAGCACCCGCTCGCCGCCGGGGCTGGACGGCGTGCCCGCCACCTCCACCACCAGCCCGCAGTGCACCTCGCAGATCCGGCAGAAGGTGCGCACCTGGCGGCTCGGGCGGCTCGTCTCCACCCCCCGATCATGCCCGGATGACGTGCCGGCGTCTCCCGGATGCCGGGATGCTTGTCCCGCCATCTGGGACGGGTGGCACACTGGCCCCCGGCACCGAGGCCAGGGCGGTTACGGTGGAGCCATGCTCACGCACCTCCTCGTACTCACCTGGCGCGCCGCCTGACCCACCCGGTCCCGCGCGCGCCGCCCCTCGTTGCCTTCGGCCGAGGGGTTTTTTGTTGCCCACAGCCCCATCCAGCAGCACCCAGCAGTAAGGACACAGGCGGCATGACCGCAGAGATGACCGGCGCACAGAGCCTGATCAGGTCGCTGGAGCACGCCGGGACCGACACGATCTTCGGCATCCCCGGCGGTGCCATCCTCCCGGCCTACGACCCGCTGATGGACTCCTCCATCCGCCACATCCTGGTGCGTCACGAGCAGGGCGCCGGCCACGCCGCGCAGGGCTACGCATCGGCCACCGGGCGCGTGGGCGTGTGCATGGCCACCTCCGGGCCGGGCGCCACCAACCTGGTGACCCCGATCGCCGACGCGCACATGGACTCGGTCCCCATGGTCGCCGTCACCGGCCAGGTGGGTGCCTCGATGATCGGCACCGACGCCTTCCAGGAGGCCGACATCCGCGGCATCACGATGCCGATCTCCAAGCACAACTTCCTGGTCACCGACCCCGCCGACATCCCGCGCACCGTGGCCGAGGCCTTCCACATCGCCTCCACCGGCCGCCCCGGACCGGTGCTGGTCGACGTCGCCAAGTCGGCGCTGCAGGCCACCACCACGTTCGCCTGGCCCACCGAGCTCCACCTGCCGGGCTACCGGCCGGTCACCAAGCCGCACGCCAAGCAGATCCGTGAGGCCGCCCGACTCATGCTGGAGTCGCGCCGCCCGGTGCTCTACGTCGGCGGCGGCACCATCCGCTCCGGCGCGCACCGTGAGCTGGCCCAGCTCGCCGAGCTGACCGGCATGCCCGTCGTCACCACGCTGATGGCGCGCGGGGCCTTCCCCGACAGCCACCCCCAGCACCTGGGCATGCCCGGCATGCACGGCACCGTCGCCGCCGTCGCGGGTCTGCAGAAGAGCGACCTGATCATCAGCCTCGGTGCGCGCTTCGACGACCGGGTCACCGGCACCCTGGACTCCTTCGCGCCTGGCGCGAAGGTGATCCACGCCGACATCGACCCCGCCGAGATCGGCAAGAACCGTCACGCCGACGTGCCGATCGTGGGCGACGTCCGCGAGGTGCTGACCGAGCTGCTGGCGCTGCTGCGCAGCGAGGCCGAGGCCGGCCGCACCGGCGACTACGAGGGCTGGGCCGCCTTCCTCGCCGGCGTCAAGCAGACCTACCCGCTGGGCTACGACAAGCCGGCCGAAGGTCTCTCGCCGCAGTACGTCATCGAGCGCCTGGGCAAGATCGCCGGCCCCGAGGCCGTCTACACCTCGGGCGTGGGCCAGCACCAGATGTGGGCCGCGCACTTCATCTCCTACGAGAACCCGATGACCTGGCTCAACTCCGGCGGCCTCGGCACCATGGGCTACGCGGTCCCGGCCGCCATGGGCGCCAAGGTCGGCCGCCCCGACGCGACCGTGTGGGCCATCGACGGCGACGGCTGCTTCCAGATGACCAACCAGGAGCTGGCCACCTGCGCGATCAACGACATCCCGATCAAGGTCGCGATCATCAACAACGAGTCGCTCGGCATGGTGCGCCAGTGGCAGACGCTCTTCTACAACGAGCGCTACTCCAACACCGACCTGCACTCCAAGCGCATCCCCGACTTCGTGAAGCTGGCCGACGCCTACGGCTGCGTGGGTCTCTCCTGCGAGACCCCCGAGCAGGTCGACGCCACGATCGAGAAGGCCATGGAGATCAACGACGCACCGGTCGTCGTCGACTTCCGCGTGCACCGCGACGCCATGGTGTGGCCGATGGTCGCCGCCGGCACCAGCAACGACGAGATCAAGTACGCCCGCGACCTCGCTCCCGAGTTCGACCGGGTCGAGGACGACTGGGAGGTCCGCACGTCATGACCAGGCACACGCTCTCGGTCCTCGTCGAGGACAAGCCCGGCGTCCTGGCCCGCATCGCCGGCCTGTTCAGCCGTCGTGGCTTCAACATCGACAGCCTCGCCGTCGGCCCCACCGAGCACCCCGAGATCTCGCGGATGACGATCGTCGTCAACGTGGAGTCCAGCCCGCTCGAGCAGGTCACCAAGCAGCTCAACAAGCTGGTCGAGGTCATCAAGATCGTCGAGCTCGACACCGACGCCTCGGTGGCCCGCGAGCTGATGATGGTCAAGGTCGCCGCCACCACCGAGACGCGCGGGCAGGTGCTCGACACCGTGCAGCTCTTCCGCGCCAAGGTGGTCGACGTCGCGCCCGACGCCGTCACCATCCAGATCACCGGCAACGCCGCCAAGCTGGGCGACTTCCTGAGGGTGCTCGAGCCCTTCGGCGTCCGCGAGCTGGTGCAGTCCGGCATGGTCGCGATCGGCCGCGGCTCGCGGTCGATCTCCGAGCGCAGCCTGCGCCCGGTCACCGTGGCGGTGCCCGCGCCGCCGGCCGCGGCCGCGCAGTAACCAGTCCTCCACCGAGTCCCCAACCAGAAGGAGAAGCCACCCGTGGCTGAGATGTTCTACGACGACGACGCCGACCTGTCCCTGATCCAGGGCAAGAACGTGGCCGTCATCGGCTACGGCAGCCAGGGCCACGCCCACGCGCTCTCGCTGCGCGACTCCGGCGTCGACGTGCGCATCGGCCTGCAGCCGGGCTCCAAGAGCCGCGCCAAGGCCGAGGCCGAGGGGCTGCGCGTCGTGACGCCGGCCGAGGCGGCCGAGGAGGCCGACGTCATCGTCATCCTGGCGCCCGACCAGCACCAGCGGAAGCTGTACTCCGAGGAGATCGAGCCGCAGCTCGCCGAGGGCGACACCCTGGTCTTCGGCCACGGCTTCAACATCCGCTTCGGCTACATCACCCCGCCCGAGGGTGTCGACGTGTTCATGGTGGCCCCCAAGGGCCCCGGCCACCTCGTGCGCCGCGAGTACGTGGACGGGCGCGGCGTGCCCGTGCTCGTCGCGGTCGAGAAGGACGCCTCCGGCAACGCCTGGCCGCTCGCGCTCTCCTACGCCAAGGGCATCGGCGGCCTGCGCGCCGGCGGCATCAAGACCACCTTCACCGAGGAGACCGAGACCGACCTGTTCGGCGAGCAGGCCGTGCTCTGCGGCGGCGCCTCCCAGCTCGTGCAGTACGGCTTCGAGGTGCTCACCGAGGCCGGCTACCAGCCCGAGGTCGCCTACTTCGAGTGCCTGCACGAGCTCAAGCTGATCGTCGACCTCATGTACGAGGGCGGCATCGCCAAGCAGCGCTGGTCGGTCTCCGACACCGCCGAGTACGGCGACTACGTCTCCGGCCCGCGGGTGATCACCCCGCAGGTCAAGCAGAACATGGTCGAGGTGCTCGAGGACATCAAGAACGGTGCCTTCGCCAAGCGCTTCATCGACGACCAGGACGCCGGCAGCCCGGAGTTCACCAAGTTCCGCGAGGAGTCCGAGAAGCACCCGATCGAGACCACCGGCCGCGAGCTGCGCAAGCTGATGGCCTGGGTCAAGAGCCACGACTCCGACTACGTCGAGGGCAGCTCCGCCCGCTGACTCGGTCGCTGGCCCGACTGCTGGCCCGACTGCTGGTCCCCCGGCGCTGCACGCACGACGAGCCCCCACCCGGTACCGGGTGGGGGCTCGCTGCGTTCGTGGGTGCGGCCGCGTGCGGCTACTTGACCTCGGCGCGGCTGACCAGCCAGAGGCCCAGGGCCAGCGGGAGCACCAGCCACGGCAGGGACGAGACGGCCAGGTGCAGCCACTCCTGACCCTCGGGCAGCCGCTCGAACAGGATGCCCTGGTTGTACTGGAAGTCGGCCCACGGGCGGGCGTCGACCCACCAGTCCTGGAAGGCGGCGAGCATCTCCGAGACGGTCGTGAAGACGAACGAGTACACGAAGTAGCCCACGATGCCGGCCGCGGAGCTGCGGGTGAGCACACCGAGCATGAAGCCGATCGCCATGTTGATCAGGTTGGCCCCCACGATGGCGGTGAACTGGCCGACGGTGACGTCCCACACCGGGTCGAGCCCGGTGAGCAGCGAGCCGACCAGGGTGCCGAGGGCGCCGACGCCGAGGGCCACGAACATCGAGACGACGCCGATCAGCACCGAGCCCACGGCCTTGGCGGCGATCACCCGGCCGCGGTGCGGCACCATCGTGAAGGTGCCCAGCCCGCTGCGCTGACTCCACTCGCTGGTGATCGACAAGATGGTGATCATCGGCAGCAGCACGGTCATCGGGACGCCGATGGCGGTGGCGAAGGTGCCGAAGGTCAGCACCTCGTCGGGGGCGAACGCGATCACCGCCCCGGTGGCGACGACCGCCAGGATGCCGACGCTGGCCATCAACCAGAAGCCCGCCCGGGTGTCGAACATCTTGCGCAGCTCCACGAGCACCAGCCGCGAGAACGGAGGGCGGGTCAGCGGCTCGGTGCGGCGGGCCGCTGCGGCCGGGATGCGCGGCGTGGAGGCCGGGGAGGCCGGGGAGGCCGGGGAGGTGGTGGCGGTGGTGGTGCTCATGCTGCTGCTCCTTGCGGGCGGGTCGTGGCGGTCAGGGTGGGCGCACTCTCGCGCTGGGTGTCGGCGGTGAGTTGCAGGAACATGTCCTCCAGCCCGGCGCCGTCTGCGGGCGCCAGGCGCGCCAGCGGCACGTCGGCGGCGTGCGCGGCACGGCCGACGTCGGCGGGCTCGCCCTCCACGCGCAGGCCGGCGTCGGCGTCGCCCCCGACGACGGCCAGGCCGGCGTCGGAGAGCACGCGTCGCAGCCGGTCGAGGTCGGTGGGCGCGGCCGGCAGGACGACGGTGCCGGCGCCGGCCAGCAGCTCGGTCTTGGTGCCCTGGGCGACGATCCGGCCGTGGCCGATGACCACGATGTCGTCGGCCACCACCTCGATCTCGCCCAGCAGGTGGCTGGAGAGCAGCACGGTGCCGCCCTCGGCGGCGAACCCGCGCAGCAGGTCGCGCATCCAGCGGATGCCGGCGGGGTCGAGCCCGTTGGCCGGCTCGTCGAGGATGAGGACCTCGGGGTCGCCGAGCAGCGCGGCGGCGATGCCGAGCCGCTGGCGCATGCCGAGGGAGTAGCCGCGCACGCGGCGGTCGGCCTCGGTGGGGGTGAGCGAGACGAGCTCGAGCATCTGCGCGACCCGGCTCGTGGGCATCCCGATCGTCTGGGCGGCGATTGTGAGGATCTCCCGCCCGGTGCGACCGGCGTGCTGCGCGGAGGCGTCGAGCAGCACGCCCACCTGGCGGGCGGGGTTGGGCAGGTCGCGGAAGTCGGCGCCGCACACGGTGGCGGAGCCGGAGGTGGCCGGCGTGAGGCCCACCAGCACGCGCATCGTGGTGGACTTGCCGGCGCCGTTGGGGCCCAGGAAGCCGGTGACGCGGCCGGGCTCGGCGGTGAAGGTGACGTCGTCCACGGCGCGGAACCCGCCGTAGACCCGGGTGAGTGAGTCGATCGTGATCATGGGTCGAGCCTCCTGGCAGGAGGGCCCCACCGGCATCGGGGAGCGACCCTGGCCGCCCCCTGACCGCGACCCTGGGGGAGGGCCCCGGAATGCCGGCGGCCGGGTCGGGGTTGTGGCGGCATGTCTTCGCTGCAGGTCGAGATCTGGTCCGACGTCGTGTGCCCGTGGTGCTACGTGGGGAAGCGCCGGCTCGAGGCGGCACTGGCCGGCTTCGAGCACCGCGAGCAGGTGGAGGTGGTCTACCGCTCCTTCGAGCTCGACCCCTCGGCGCCGCCGCACGGCCACGAGCTGACGCTGCCCGCGATCGCCGCCAAGTACGGCCGCAGCGAGGCGGAGATGCGCGGCATGGTGGAGCAGCTGATGCAGACCGCGGCCGGCGAGGGGCTCGACCTGCGGCTCCTCGAGACGGTGCACACCAACACCGTCGACGCGCACCGGCTGCTGCACCTCGCGCTCGAGACCGGCGGCCCGGCGCTGCAGCGCGACCTCAAGGAGGGGCTGCTGCACGCCTACTTCGAGCAGGCGCGCAACGTCGGCGACCACGACGTGCTGGCCGAGGTGGCCGTCGGCGCCGGCCTCGACGCCGAGCGCGTGCGCGCCGTGCTGGCCTCCCAGGAGTACGCCGAGGCGGTGGCGGCCGACGTCGCGCAGGCCCGCGCCTACGGCGCCTCCGGGGTGCCGTTCTTCGTCGTCGACCAGAAGTACGGGGTCTCGGGCGCCCAGCCGGTGGAGGTGTTCGAGCAGGTGCTGCGCCAGGCGTGGGACGCCTCGCACCCCGGGCTGCAGATGGCCGGCGGAGCCGCGACCGGGGACGGGGCGGCCTGCGGGCCGGACGGCTGCGCGATCTGAGGGCACCGCGCGGCCCGGGGCCGGCGCGTCGCGCCGTCGCACGGGTGAGGTGCGCCACTTCGAGAAAGGTTAGCCACGCCTAAGCAGACCGGAGTACGGTGGCTGCTTGTGTTGGGCAACTACCTGATCGGTCTGCGCGAGGGCCTCGAGGCCGCGCTGGTCGTGAGCATCCTCGTCGCGTACCTGGTCAAGTCCGACCGCCGCTCGCAGCTGCCGTTCATCTGGCTGGGCGTGGGCGTCGCCGTCGCGCTCAGCGTCGGCGCCACCCTGGCGCTCGGCTTCCAGTCGCGGCAGCTGACCTTCCGCACCCAGGAGCTGCTGGGCGGGGTCCTCTCGATCGTCGCCGCGGCCTTCGTGACCTGGATGATCTTCTGGATGGCCACGGCCGCCCGCAGCATCGCCGGCGACCTGCGCGGGCGCATCGACGCCGCCGCGGGCCGCTGGTGGTCCCTGACCCTGGTGGCCTTCCTGGCCGTCGGGCGCGAAGGCATGGAGACCGCACTGATCCTGTGGTCCAACACCCGCACCGCCACCGGTCGCGACCTGCCGGTCGGCGCCCCCACCAGCACGACGCCGCTGGTGGGCGCGGTGCTGGGGATCGCCACGGCCGTCGTGCTCGGCTACCTGGTCTACCGGGGCGCCATCAAGCTCAACCTCACGGTCTTCTTCACCTGGACCGGGGTGTTCCTTGTCCTGGTGGCCGCCGGGGTGCTCTCCTACGGCGTGCACGACCTGCAGGAGGCGGGCGTGCTGCCGGGTCTGAACGCCCACCTCTTCGACGTCTCGCACCTGGTGCCGCCGGGCTCCTGGTACGGCACCGTCCTGAAGGGCATCTTCAACTTCTCGCCGCAGACCACCTACCTCGAGGCCGCCGCCTGGCTGGCCTACGTGGGCACGGTGCTGCCGGCCTTCGTCGTCGTGCTGCGTCGTCGGCGCGCCACCTCCACCACCGCCCCGAAGCCGCCGGTCGAGGCCGGCGCCTGAGCTGCTTACCGCTCCGTCCACCCCAGAGGAACCCCGTGAACCGCACCCTGACCGGCCTCGTCGCGCTCGCGATCGCCGCCACCACCGCTCTGACCGCCTGCGGCACCGAGAGCACCGCTCCCACCGGGGGCGGCGAGGCCGCCGGCGCCGGCGACCCACGCTCGCTGACCGTGGAGTCCTCCGACGACGCCTGCGAGGTCTCGGCGGCCGAGGCGCCCGCCGGCGTGCTGACCTTCGACGTCACCAACACCGGCTCGCAGGTGACCGAGTTCTACCTGCTCGACGACGACGGTCTCGGCATCGTCGCCGAGATCGAGAACGTCGGCCCCGGCGCCACCGCCAAGCTGACCGTCAACGCTGCCGCCGGCACGTACCGCACCGCCTGCAAGCCGGGCATGGTGGGCGACGGCATCCAGTCCGACTTCACCGTCGAGGAGTCCGACGAGCAGGTGCAGGTGGCCGACGCGGCGCTGGTCGAGCAGGCAGAGTCCGGGTACGCCGCCTACGTGGAGGACCAGTCCGCGCAGCTGCTGGCCAAGACCCGCGAGTTCACCGAGCTCTACAAGGCCGGCGACGACGACGCCGCGCGAGCGCTCTACCCCGAGGCGCGCACCCACTGGGAGCGCATCGAGACGGTGGCGGAGTCCTTCGGCGACCTCGACCCGCTCATGGACGCCCGCGAGGCCGACGTGCCCGCCGGCGAGGAGTGGACCGGCTGGCACCGCATCGAGAAGGACCTGTGGCCCGCCCGCGCCGTCGACTACACCCCGCTGACCACGGCCGAGCGCGCCCGCTACGCCGACGACCTGCTCGCCAACACCGAGGAGCTCGACTCCCGGGTGCAGGGGCTCAGCTACACCGTCGACTCCATCGCCAACGGCTCGCGCGGCCTGCTGGAGGAGGTGGCTACCGGCAAGGTGACCGGCGAGGAGGAGTACTGGTCGCGCACCGACCTGTGGGACTTCCAGGCCAACGTCGACGGCGCCCGCGTGGCCTACGAGGGCGTCGCGCCCGTCGTCGAGCAGAAGGACGCCGAGCTGGCCGCCCGGCTCAACGAGCGCTTCGCCGCGCTGCAGACCCTGCTCGACGAGCAGCGCCAGGGCGACGGCTTCGTGACCTACGACCAGCTCAGCACGGCCGAGGTCAAGCAGCTCTCCGACGCCGTCAACGCGCTCTCCGAGCCGCTGGGCAACCTCACCGCGGCGGTGCTCTCCTGAGCCGGGTCAGCCGCCGCGGGCTGCTCGGCGGGGGAGCGGCCGCCGCCGGCCTCAGCCTGGCCGCCGGCGGGTTCGCCGCCGGCCGCGCGGGCGAGGCTGCCCCGGCCACGGGGGAGCCGGGGCTCGACGCCGCCACCTACCCCTTCCGCGGGGCGCGCCAGGCCGGCATCGCGACGCCGGCGCAGGACCGGCTGCACTTCGTGGCGCTCGACGTCGTCACCGAGGACCGCGCCCAGCTGGTCGACCTGCTGCAGCGCTGGACCCTGGCCGCCGAGCAGATGACGCGCGGCGAGGAGGTGGGCACCTACGGCGCCGTCGACGGTCCGGTGAACCTGCCGCCGGAGGACACCGGCGAGGGCATCGGCCTGCCGGCGTCGGGACTCACGATCACGATCGGCTTCGGCCCCACCCTGTTCCGCACCGCCGACGGCGTCGACCGCTTCGGCATCGCCGACCGGCGCCCGGCCGCGCTCGAACGACTGCCGCACTTCACCGCCGACGCGCTGGTGCCCGGCCGCTCCGACGGCGACCTGTGCATCCAGGCCTGCGCCCACGACCCGCAGGTGGCGGTGCACGCGGTGCGCAACCTCGTGCGGATGGGCTTCGGCACCACCTCGGTGCGTTGGTCGCAGCTGGGCTTCGGCCGCACCTCGTCGACCTCCACCAGCCAGCAGACGCCACGCAACCTGTTCGGCTTCAAGGACGGCACCGCCAACGTCAAGGCCGAGGAGAGGGGTGCTCTGGACGAGCACGTCTGGGTGCAGCCCGGTGACGACACCGCCGGCGACTGGCTGGCCGGCGGCAGCTACCTGGTCGCGCGGCGCATCGGCATGACCATCGAGGTGTGGGACCGCCAGCCCCTGGGTGACCAGGAGGCCTTCGTGGGTCGCACCAAGGGCACGGGAGCACCGCTCTCGGGGGGTGACGAGTTCACCGAGCCGGACTTCCAGATGCCCGGCAGCAACAACACGACGATCATCGCCCCGGACGCGCACGTGCGACTGGTGCACCCCGCTCAGCACGGCGGTGCCCGGATGCTGCGCCGCGGCTACAACTTCGTCGACGGCTCGAACGACCTCGGCGGGCTGGACGCCGGCCTGTTCTTCCTCGCCTTCGTGCGCGACCCGCGCACCCACTTCATCCCGCAGCAGACCGCGATGGCCACCCAGGACGCCCTGATGGAGTACCTGCGCACCGACGGCTCGGCGCTCTTCGCGGTGCCGCCCGGCGTCGGCGATGGCGAGCACTGGGGCCAGTCGCTGTTCGCCTGAGCCCAGGCCGAGTCCAGGCCGGGTCTCAGTGCAGCGTGAGGGTCCGCGCGGTCGTGCAGACGCGCGCGGGGTGCTCGGAGGCCAGCACCACGACCCCGGGGTAGTGGTCCACCAGGGCGCGCAGGCGGGCGCGCCCGTCGTCGTCGAGGGCGGCGTCCACGTGGTCGAGCAGCAGCAGCGGGGGCTCGCCCAGGCTGGCGCGCGCGACCTGGAGCAGCGCCACCTGGGCCGGGGTGAGCGGCGCACCACCGCGCCGCAGCTCGGTGCGCTCCCCCCGGTCGAGGGTCGCCACGGCGTCGGCGAGCCCCACCCGGTCGACGGCGGCCCGGGCGGCCGCGCCCGGCAGGTCGGGGCGGCGGTAGCGGACGGCGCGCGCCACCGTGCCGCGCTCCAGCGGCACGCCGGGTGCCGCCAGCCCCACGAGTCGTCGGCGCTCGCGCGGCGCCACGCGGGCCAGGTCGTGCCCCTCGACGACGGCGTGCAGCCGCTCGGGGTGGGTGGCCAGCCGGCGCAGCGCGGCCGAGGCGCGGGAGGCGTCCGGGGAGTGCAGGTGGATCCGGTCCCCGGCGCGGGCCACCAGCACGCTGCCGGCGTCGTCGAGACCGCTGACGCGCACGAGGCCACGGCCCGCCGGCACCTGCCGTGCACCGGTGCGCCCGGTGCGCCCCGCGCGTTCCGGGCGACCTGCGGCGGCGGGGACGAGCCGGGGCGCGAGGATGCGCTCGGCGGCGCGGAAGTTCTGGCGGTACTCCACCAGGCGCCCCGTCTCGGAGAGCGCAGCACCCAGCACGCCGGCGATCGTGAGCGCCGAGGCGACGGCGCCCGCCCCGAGCCCCGTCGTGCGTGCGGCGGCCGCCACGAGCACGGCCACCGCGGCGGCGGTGGCCAGCGCGGTGCCCTGCAGCAGCCCGGCGGTGCGCGCGCGGGCGACGGCGGCCTCGACGACCTCGAGGCTGCCCTCCTCGAGCCGCCTCTGCTCGCGCTCGGTGCCGCCGGCGGCGGCGATGCCCTCGCGCGCGTGCAGCGTGTCGGTCATCCGGGCGGCCAGCCTGCCGCGCACGCGCCGGAGCCGTCGGGCCCGCGCGTAGGCGTGGGGAGCCGCCAGCGCCAGCACCGCCGCGAGCACCAGCAGCGGCAGGGCCGCTGCCAGGGCCAGCAGCGGGTGCAGGAGCGCGAGCCCGAGCAGCGCCCCCAGCCCGAGCGGCACGGCGGCCACCAGCGGGGCGATGCCCTGGGCCACCCAGGTGCGCACGGCGGTGAGGTCGTTGGTGGTGCGGGCGATCGTGATGCCGAAGGAGGGTCCGGACTCCTCGCCGAGCGCGCCGGCCACCAGACCGCTGCGCAACTCGTGCACGTAGAGCTGACCCAGTCGCTCGGCGAGCACCCGCTCGCAGCAGACCGCCACGGCGGTGCCGGCCACCGCTGCCGCGAGGGCACCGGCCAGCAGCGCGGTGCGACCAGGCTGGGCGGACACCAGCGCGCCCACGAGGAGCGCCGTACCCACGGCGAGGGCCGAGCGGGTGACGGCCGCCGTGACGAGGCGACGCATCACCGGGCGGCGGGCACCGCGCAGCAGGGGTGGGAGTCGGGTCTGCATCGAGCCCTCAGCCGCGGGGCACCAGCGCGGTGGCGACCGCGGGGCGGCACAGCTCGTAGGTGTCCGTGACCTCGACGTCGAGCGCGGCCCGTGCCTCGGCGGCGGCGAGCGGGCTCGCCGTCAGCACGCCCGAGACGCCGGCCACGGGCAGCCCGTGGCGGCGCAGCTCGGTGACGCCGGCGGCGGCACCCAGGGCGTCCTGGGCCGCGAAGACCACGTGGTCGATGCGCGACCCGAAGGCCGGGTCGGCCAGCAGCCGCGAGGTCTCGCCCTGGTAGACGCCGTCGGCGATCTCGACGACCACGACGTCGGGACCGTCCTCGGCCAGCGCGGCCACCAGCGAGCCGAAGACGTCCAGCACCTGCTCGGCGTCCAGGCGGAAGGTGCTGGGCAGGCCGAAGTCGGTGAAGTCCAGCACCCGGGTGGCGCCGGCGTCCCGGAACAGGTGGGCGTCGTTGCCGGCACCGGTGCCCGTCGCCTTGCCCGCCGAGACCACCAGGCCCGCGGCGGTGAGACCGTTGACCAGGCACGCGAGCGTCGTCGACTTGCCCGAGTTCATGGAGGTGCCGAGGACGGCCACCACCAGGGGGCCGTCGGCGCGTGGGCCCGGCGCGCTCCGCGCCCAGGTCTGCGGAGTCACGGCGAGGGGGGCGTGCCGCTCGAGCCGAACGACACCGGCCTCGTCGGCGAGCAGCCCGAGGGGCTCGATGGCGGTGGGCTCGTCGATCGAGGCGTGCATGGCCGTGACGGTGCCGGCCAGGCCGCCCGCCGCCACCAGGTGGCACCGGCCCAGGTCGGCCGGCACCTCGGCGAGGAACTGGTCGGGGGCGTAGCGGTGGCCGTAGGCCAGCAGCACCTCGTCGCCGGGGAACAGCAGCTGGCGCCGCGAGCCCGGACCCTCCAGACGGGTGTGCTTGCCGATCTCGGTCACCCGCGCCACCACCAGGTCCCCCTCGCGGGGTGTCACCTCGGTGCCGGCCAGCAGGTGGTGGCCCGACGGGGAGGCCTCGAGCGAGGCGGCGGTGTACCGGGTCGTGTACGACTTCTTGACCCGGCGCAGCCGCTGAGGGTCGATCGGGGTCCGGGTCGTGGCCGCACGATCGCGAGCCGGGGCGTTGGAGTGGCCGAGGTCGGTGTCGGCGTCACGGAAGATCGTCATGGCCCGAACGCTCCCGGGTGCCGGTGAGCGGGTCGTGAGGCGTCGATGAGCGCGTTCTCATGACTCGCGGTGTGGCAGCGGGCGTCTCCTGGCCGATCCCGGCACCCCTGCCGGTGAGGGGGGAGCAGTGCTCTCCTTCGGCTCCACCGCCTCCGTCGTCGGCACGCCTCGCGAGGTGATCCTCTCGGAGCCGGCCTTCGAGGCCTGCTACCCCGCCGACGACGTCACCCGGGCACTGCTGGGGGGTTGAGGGCTCCCAGGTCCAGCTCACGCTCGACGCCCACGTCCTCCAGGAAGGCCGGGTCGTGGGAGACCACCAGGACCGCGCCACGGAAGTCGGCGAGCGCCGAGACCAGTGCGTCGTAGGAGGCGAAGTCGAGGTTGTTGGTGGGCTCGTCCAGCACGAGCAGCTGAGGGGCCGGGTCGGCGAGCAGCACGGCCGCCAGGCTGGCGCGCAGCAGCTCGCCGCCCGAGAGGTCGCCCACGCGGCGGTCCCCGGCCGCGCCGCGGAATCCGAAGCGGGCCAACCGGGTGCGCACCAGCGTGCGGTCGGCGTCGGGCTGCCGGGCCTGCACCTGCTCGGCCACGCCGCCCTCCGCCGCCAGCACGCCCAGGTGCTGGGGCAGGAAGCCGTGCGGCACCAGGACCCGTGCCGCACCCGACGCGGGGGCCAGGCCGTCGACGAGCGTGCGCAGCAGCGTGGTCTTCCCGCAGCCGTTGGGACCGGTGACCGCCACGCGCTCCGGTCCACGCAGCGCGAGGTCCACCGCCAGACCGGTGCGGAGCACGAGACCCTCGGTCCGCAGCACCTCGCGCCCGCGCGGCACCGCCGTGCCCGGCAGGTCGAGGCGCACCTCGGCGTCCTCGCGCAGCCGGCGCTCGGCGGCGTCGAGCCGCTCCCGCGCAGCCTGCTCACGCTCCTCGTGCAGGTGCCGGTAGCGCGCCCCGGACACCTGCGCGGACCGCTTGCGCAGCTTCATCACCGCTCGCGGTTCCTTGGCCGAGGCATACGCCTTGTCCGCCACCCGGCGGCGCTGGGCGAGCACCCGGTCGACGTCGACGCGGTCCTGCTGCTCACGGCGCAGCTCGGCGCGGGCGGTGCTCACGGCTCGGGTGGCGGCGGCCTGCTCGGCGTCGACCTGCTCCGCGAAGGCGGAGTAGCCGCCGCCGTACCAGTGCACCGCGCCGTCGCGCAGGTCGCCGATCCGGTCGACGCGCTCGAGCAGCTCCCGGTCGTGGCTGACGACGAGCAGCGTGCGGCTCCACTCCTCCACCACGCGGTGCAACCGGCCGCGCGCCGCGGCGTCGAGGTTGTTGGTGGGCTCGTCGAGCAGCAGGACGTCGGGCCGTCGTAGCAGCAGGCGCGCCAGACCCAGCTGCACCAGCTCGCCGCCGGAGAGCTCGCCGGTGCGCCGGGTCAGCACGTCGTCGGGCAGGCCGAGTCGTGCCAGCTCGGCACGGGCGCGCTCCTCGACGTCCCAGTCGTCGCCGATCAGGTCGAAGTGCCGCTGCTCCACCGAGCCCGCCTCGACCGCGCGGATCGCGGCCTGGACCCCTGCGATGCCGAGGAAGTCGGTCACGGCGAGCGCCGGGTCGGGGGCGAGGTCCTGCGGCAGCAGGCCGACCTCACCGACGACGTGGACGGCGCCGGCCGCGGGGGTGAGCTGGCCGGCCAGCAGGCGCAGCAGCGTGGACTTGCCGCTCCCGTTGCCGCCGACGAGACCGGAGCGGCCACGCCCCACGGTGAGGTCGAGGCCGTCGAGGACGGGGTCGCCGTCCGGCCAGGAGAAGCGCAGGCCGGTGCAGGAGAGGACGGGCGCGGACTCGGCGCGCGCGGGGGTCGACGAGGACGAGGGCATGGAGGCTCCAGGGAGGTGGCTGCTGGTGGGGCGGCGGACCTCAGAGCTTCAACGGATGCCTCGCGACGTCGGGGACGGGACGACCACCACGGTAGGCAACCGCGGTGCCGGGTGCCACCGGTTTTCCACCGTCCCGAGGGCCTGTGGATGAGCGCGCGCACGATCTCGTCGTCCGGGTGAGCATGGTCGCCACCACCTGATCTAGGGAGAGGAACCGACATGGACCACCTGCACCTGCACCCTGACGACACCCGGCACGACACCCGGCACGAGGAGCACCTGCAGCGGCTGCACGAGGGCGTCGAGCACGCACGGCACCGCGCCTCCGCGGCCGAGCAGTACCGCGCCCGGCTGGAGCGGCTGCGCGTCACCGGGCACCACGAGGGCGTCACCGTCGTGCTGGGCCACACCGGCGCCCTGGTCGACGTGCGGCTCGAGGAGCCGTTGCGCCGGGCGTTGCTGGCCGCCAACGCGGTGGCGCGCGGGCGCCTGGTCGACCAGGTCACCGAGCTGACGGCGGAGGCGTTCGGCGTCGCCTCGGCCACCACCGGCGCCGTCGTCGAGGCCTACGAGCGCGCCCTGCAGGGAGCCGCGCCCGTGGCGGCGGTCGGGCAGGACCGGCCCGTCGCGGTGCTGCGGTGAGCGCCGAGCTGGCGGTGGTGCAGCACGAGCTGCTGCGTCACGCGGTCGCCCTGGAGGGCCTGGCCGGCCACGCGCGGGAGTGGCTGGAGCCTGCGGCGGCCAGCGCCGTCGAGGGGCGCGCCTTCGGGCTCATGTGCGCCTTCCTGGGCGAGTGGCTCGCCTCGTCCCAGGAGGCCGGCGTGGCGGCGGTCCGGCACGCCGCGGGCGGTGTCGAGCTGGCCGCGGAGCAGCTGCGGGCGGTGGGTCGCCTGGTGGAGTCGACGGACACCGACGTCGCGGCCTCCCTCGCCCAGCTGCACGCTCAGCTGGACCCACCGTCCGGTCGTCGTCGGGAGCGCGCGTGAGCGGGCCGGCCGACCAGCTCGCCGACGCAGCCTCGGGCGCCGGCGCGATCGAGACGCTCACCGGCACCGGCAGGGCGATGGTCGACGGCGACTGGGCCGAGGCCGGGTTGCTGGGTGCCACCGCCGGGCTGGAGGCGCTGGCCGCCGGGCGGGAGCCGGCCGGCGAGCTCGCGGCCGCCGGCATCGGCTGGGTGCTCGACCACGTGCAGCCCCTTGCCGGCTGGTTCGACGAGCTGGCCGGCGACCCCGCTGCGGTGCAGTCGCAGGCCGCGACCTGGCGCAGCGCCGCCCGGGCGGTGCGCGACACGGGGGAGCGACTGCAGGAGGAGGTGGCCGCTGCCTCCTCGCCGTGGGAGGGCACCTGGCTGGCGGCCTACCGCGGCGCGACCGAGCGCCGGTGCGCGCGGTTGGCGGCGTGTGCGCAGGGGCTCGACGGCGTCGCCGAGGCCACCGAGCAGGCGGGTGTCGCGGTGGCCGGCGTCCGAGAGACCGTGCGCCGCGCGATCAGCGAGGTCGTGGCCTACCTGGTCTCGCGCGCGGCCATCCTGTTGTCCGGCGTGGGCACGGGGCCGGTCCTGGCCGAGGCGGGCGTCAAGGTCGCCCGGTGGGCCTCACTGCTGCGTGGCCTCGTGGAGGGGCTGCTGCGCTCGGTGCGCCGGCTCACGGTGATGCTCGACGAGGTGGCCGGGGCCTTCCGACAGCTCGCCCGGGAGGTGGCCGACGACCCCGCCGCCTGGGCGGCAGCCGGTGCCACCGGTGCGGGCAAGCAGCAGATGGCACGTGACGACTGAGCCTGCCTCGCGGCGCTGCGCGGGGGTAGGGTGACGGGTCGCACAGCGTCGTGCCCCGCTCTCCTCCCGTGTCTCCCCACCACGGGCGAACCGTCGTCGAGCCCCGAGGACCGTTGCTGTGACCGACCGCCCCGTCGTCCTGATCGCCGAGGAGCTGAGTCCTGCCACCGTGGAGGCGCTCGGCCCGGACTTCGAGATCCGCAGCTGCGACGGCGCCGACCGCGCCGAGCTGCTGGCCGCTGTCCCCGACGCCGCGGCGCTGCTGGTGCGCTCGGCCACCCGGGTGGACGCCGAGGTGCTGGCGGCCGCGCGCCGGCTGCGCGTCGTGGCCCGCGCCGGCGTCGGCCTCGACAACGTCGACGTGCGGGCCGCCACCCAGGCCGGCGTCATGGTGGTGAACGCGCCCACCTCCAACATCGTCAGCGCCGCCGAGCTCGCCGTCGCGCTGATGCTGGCGGCCGCCCGCCACGTCTCGCCCGCGCACGCGGCGCTGCGCGCCGGCCAGTGGCAGCGCTCCCGGTTCACCGGCACCGAGCTGTTCGAGAAGACCGTGGGGATCATCGGCCTGGGCCGGATCGGCCTGCTGGTGGCGCAGCGGCTCACGGCCTTCGGCATGACCGTCATCGCCTACGACCCCTACGTGCAGGCCGGGCGCGCTGCGCAGATGGGTGTGCGGCTTGTCGACCTCGACGTGCTGCTGGCCGAGTCCGACTTCGCCTCGGTGCACCTGCCCCGCACCCCCGAGACGATCGGCCTGATCGGCGCCGAGGAGCTGGCCCGGGCCAAGCCGTCGCTGGTGCTCGTGAACGCCGCTCGCGGCGGGATCGTCGACGAGGCCGCGCTGCACGACGCGCTCAAGAACGGCCGCATCGCCGCCGCCGGGCTCGACGTCTTCGCCAGCGAGCCCTGCACCGACAGCCCGCTGTTCGAGCTCGACAACGTGGTGGCGACACCCCACCTGGGCGCCTCCACCGAGGAGGCACAGGAGAAGGCGGGCCTCGCCGTCGCGCGCTCGGTGCGACTCGCGCTCGCGGGCGAGCTGGTGCCGGACGCCGTCAACGTGCAGGGCGGGCTGATCGCCGAGGACGTCCGCCCCGGCATCCCCCTGGTCGAGAAGCTGGGTCGGCTCTTCACCGGCATCGCCGGCGAGGTGGCCGCCCAGATCGACGTCGAGGTGCGTGGCGAGATCACCCACCACGACGTCAAGGTGCTCGAGCTCGCGGCGCTCAAGGGCGTCTTCACCGACGTCGTCGAGGAGCAGGTCTCCTACGTCAACGCGCCGCTGCTGGCCGCCGAGCGCGGCACCGCCGTCCGACTGGTCACCGAGGAGGAGAGCGCCGACCACCGCAACCTGATCACCCTGCGCGGCACGCTCGCCGACGGAGCCGCAGTCTCGGTCAGCGGCACGCTGGTGGGCATCCACCAGCGCGAGCGGCTGGTGGAGGTCAACGGCTTCGACGTCGACCTCGAGCCCACCGAGCACCTGGCCTTCCTCAGCTACCCCGACCTCCCGGGCATGGTGGGCACCGTCGGCGGCATCCTCGGCGCGCACGGCGTCAACATCGCCGGCATGCAGGTCTCGCGCGACGCCAAGGGCGGCCTCGCCCTGATGGCGCTCTCCGTCGACACCGCTATCACCCCCGAGGTGCTGGAGGAGATCGATCGCGCGACCACCGCGACCTGGGTGCGCGCCGTCGACCTGACCTGACCTGCGCGGGCTGGTCGAGGTGCGAGGCCGGTCACGGTCGAGCCTCGAGACCCCGCACCCGTGCTGCTGTCGGTGACCGGGGGGATGGCGGGAGGGGCTTGGCTGCCAGGGATCTCGGTACGCGTGGTCCCTCGTTCCTCGGGACCGCGCTGCTCGATCACCGGTGGCGTGTCAGTCGAGGACGGGGTCGTCGAAAGGTTCGATGTCGAAGTCGTCGGGCGGTGGGGGCTTGGGCCACTGTGGTTCGTGGGTGCCTAGGTGGTCGCGGACGATGGTCATCCCGGTCTGGAACTCCCACTCGTACGCGCCCGGTCCGAGTCGTCGGTAGGTGACGGCGCCGTGGGTCTTGAACCGGTGGTGGCGTCGGCAGAGTGGGGCGAGGTTGCAGGTGCAGGTCGCACCGCCCTGCTCGTAGGGCTTGAGGTGGTCGCAGTCGCAGCGGTCGGCGGGGCGGCTGCAGCGGGGGTAGACGCACCGGGGGTCGGTCCACCGGGTGCGTTGCTTGATCCGGTCGGGGACCTCGTACTGCTCGACGTGGACGGCGTTGTTGAGGTCGATGACGGGCCGCACGATGATCCGGGCGGCGGAGCCGCACCACTCACGGATCACCTCCGCGCTCACCGGGGTCTGAGTGTTCTCCAGGCGCCCGACCATGAACCCGGCAGCGGTGATCGCCTCGTCGGAGAGGTGCACGACGAGGTCGACGCCACGGCCGTGGGGCGCCGATGGCTCATGGATCTCGCCGGTCTCGAGGTCGAGGGCGAGCTGGTTCCTCGCCAGCTCCCCCACCGCGGCCGCGCGGCGGATGTCCAACGAGTCCTCGCACCCGGCCCTGCCGAGCGCGCGGGCGGTGTGCCGGATCGCGGCTTCCAGGTCGGCGGCGTCCGCGGCGTCCAGGCAGCCCGTCACCTCGACGGTGCCGGCCAGCGACTCCAGGGCTCCGGCGATGGACTCGGTGCGGCGGGACTCGCCGATGTCGAAGAACCGCCGCTCCCGCTTCTTCTTCTCAGCCTCCGCTGCGGCGGTGGGGTCGAACCGGGCCTGGGTCTCGGCGACGAGGCGCTCCATCTGGCGCTTGCCGATCTTGCCGGCCACGGCCTCGACCTGCCGGTCCAGGTGCTCGGCCGCCTCGGCGGGGAGGGGCTGGGTGAGGTCGGCGAGCTCGAACGCCTTCCACACCGGCAGCTGGAGCTGCTCCACCCGCTGGTAGAGCCGCGGGAGGCGGTACTTCAGCTCCAGCACCCGCCCCACCAGGGTGAGCCCGGCGTCGGTGCCCATACCCAGCGTGGAGGCGAGCTCCATCACCGCGAACTCACTGACGACGGGCGCGCCGGGACCGGCGACACTCAACCAGCGGTCGCAGAACCCTTGGTCGCCCAGGGCTGCCTCGAGCTCCTCGACCTGCTCGTCGCTCATCTCGGCGTCGGGGTCGGCCTCACCCTCGAGGTGGTCGGCGTCGAGGCGGTTGACCTTGGCCCACTCCACGATCACCCGCAGCTTGGCGACCTCGGCGCTCATCAGCTGCGTCTGCATGGACCGCACCATCCGTAGCGCGTGCTCGCGCTCACCGCGCTCGCGCTCCTCGCGCGCGAGCACCGCGGCGAGGTCGGGAGTGGTGGTGGTCATGGGTCTACTCAAGCACTCGCCACCGACATAGAAGGCCCGGATTCGGGGGTTACGCACCGATGCGAGAGGAACAAGCTGGTAACAGTTTTCTGGGTGCTGAGCATGGGTTCGAGGTTGACACTCGGGTGCGGAGTCTCGGATCGAGCACGCCGAGTGTCTCGAAGGCTCGCCACCCAGCTACTCGAGCGAGGGTGGGCGGCGCTCGACCACGATCTCCACGTGGCGACGTGCGCCTGCCTTCGCTGCGCTCGGCGCGGGTTCGTTCCTCACCCGCGCGTCGCTGCGCTGGTGCCCGGTCGGCGGTCACCGGGTCTCGACACGCTCTTCGCGGGTTCGTTCCTCACCCGCGATCGCTGCTCGACCACCATCGGCGTGAGGTTCGCAGGCTCACCTCACGCCACCTCACGCCACCATCACCCGGCCACGCGCAGGGGTGGCGCCCGGGCGGCGCGAGCAGACGACCGCCCAGGCGGCAGCGAGGCGCTCCACGGCCAGACGCAGCTCGTGGGGCGGTCGGGTCCAGGGGATGCGGACGAAGCGGTCCAGGCCGCCCTCGGCGGCGAAGGTGGGTCCGGGGGCGACGATGACACCGTGTCGCTCGGCCTCGTCGGCGAGCGCCGTGCCGGAGGACCCGGCACCGGGGGCGTCGGGGGGCAGCTGGCACCACAGCGCCAGTCCGCCACCCGGGCGGTGGAAGCGCCACGAGGGCAGCAGCTCCTGGACGGCGTCGATCAGTGCAGAGCGCTGCTCTCGTAGGCGCGATCGGTGCGCCTCGACGACGGCGCCCGCGCCGTCGCGCTCCGCCGCCAGCAGGTGCGCCAGCACCAGCTGCTCGAGCACCGGCGCGCCGAGGTCCAGCCCCACGCGCGCCTCGGTGATCCGTTGCTCCTCACCGCGGGGCGCGCGGATCCAGCCCAGGCGCAGGCCACCCCAGAAGGTCTTGCTGGCCGACCCCACGGTCACGGTGTCGGGTGCGTGGGCGGCGAAGGGTGCCGGCATCTGCTGTCCGTCGAGGGCGAGCCCCTGGTGCGCCTCGTCGACGACGGCGCGCGTGCGGGTGCGGCGCAGGGCGGTGGCCAGCTGTGCACGCTGGTCGTCGGTCATCAGGTGGCCGGTGGGGTTCTGGAAGTCCGGGATCAGGTAGGCCAGGCGGGGCGCGGTGTGGCGTGCGGTGGCCGCCACGGCGTCGAGGTCCCAGCCGCCGGGGTCCACCGCGGCCGGCACGAGCCGGGCGCCGGTGTGCCGGATCGCCAGGGTGGCGTTGGGGTAGACCGGCGACTCCACGAGCACCCGGTCGCCCGGTGCCGAGTAGGCCTGGGCGACGACGGCGGTGGCCGCGAGTGCGCCCGGGGTGATCAGCACCTGGTCAGGCTCGGTGGGCAGCCCGCGTGCCTCGTAGGCGGCGGCCACCTCGGCCTGCAGCCGGGGGAGTCCGGCCGGGAAGTAGCCGTGACCGCCGAGGTAGGCGGGGAGGTCGGTGGCAGCAGCCGCGTAGGCCTCCGCGATGCCGGGGGGAGCCGAGGCGGCCGAGCAGTTGAGGTCGATGGCGTCGTGGTCGCCGGCGCGCGGCATCAGTGCGCGGTCGTGGGCGCGGGCGAGTCCGCCCGGGACGCGGGTGAAGGTGCCGGCACCCACCCTGGCCTCGGCGTAGCCGGTCTCGCGCAGGACGGCGTAGGCGCGGGTGACCGTGGTGCGCGAGACGCCGAGGGCGTCGGTGAGCTCGCGCTCGCTGGGCAGTCGCGTGCCCAGCCCGATCCGGCCGTCGCCGACGAGGTGGGTCAGCGCCGTGGCCAGGCCGGCGTAGGCGGGGTCGCGGTCGAAGCCGTCGACGAGTCCGGCGATCCGGGCGGCGCTGATCCGGGTGGCACTGCTCATGCAGTCCACTGTTCCACGATTGGCTATTCACCACCAGGCCAATCACGACGCAGACTGGGGCCGTGTCCACCGCCCCGCCCACGACGCCGCCCCGCGCCGCGACCCTCCTGCTGGACCTCGGGCCCCTCGCCCAGCTGCGGGCCGGCCGCCTGCCCCTGCGCCTGCTGGTGCTCGCCGTCGGCCTGGCGCTGTACGGCGCCAGCCTGGCGATGATGGTGCGCGGCGATCTCGGGCTCGCGCCCTGGGACGTCCTGCACTCCGGCATCGTGCGGCACGTGCCGATCACGCTCGGCCAGGCGGTCATCGTGATGAGCTTCGCGGTGCTGCTGCTCTGGGTGCCGCTGCGCGAGAAGCCCGGGGTGGCCACGGTGGCGAACGCCGTGCTGGTCGGGCTCTCCGCCGACGCCACCCTCTGGCTGCTCGACCGGCCGGACGCCCTGGCGGCACGGGTGGGTCTGATGGTCGGCGGGGTCGTGCTCTGCGGGTTCGCCACGGCGCTCTACATCGGCGCCCAGCTGGGGCGCGGGCCCCGCGACGGGCTGATGACCGGCCTGGCCCGCCGCACGGGCTGGTCGATCCGCCTGGTGCGCACCGGCATCGAGGTCACCGTGGTCCTGCTGGGCCTGCTGCTGGGTGGCGTGCTCGGGGTCGGGACGGTGGTCTTCGCGCTCGCCATCGGGCCGCTGGCGCAGCTGATGATGCCGTGGTTCGTGGTGCGGTTGCCCGAGCGCCGCGATCCGTAGCGCGCAACTCGTCTACAGTCCGCACGTGCGGGGGATCCTGGGGGCCGTGACGGTGTGTGCCCTGGCGCTGACGGTGGGAGCCGTTCCAGCAGCCGAAGCCGATGACGCGACGACGAGCACGACGAGTGCGGCCGACGCCGCCGGCTGGGCCACGCGGCTCGACCGCCCCGGCACGGAGGAGTCCGGCACCCGGATCTCCGCGGTCGGCGGGGTCACCTACGCGGCCGCCACCACCGGCCAGGGGCGGGACCGCGACGTGGTCGTGGCCCGGCTCGACGCCGCCGGACGCGTGCAGTGGACGCGTGAGGGCGGCACCGCGCGGGGCGACGTCGTCACCGACGTCGTCGCGCGACCGGACGGCGTCCTGGTCCTCTCGGACACGGTGGGCGCGGACCCCGAGGGCTACGACGGCTACACCGTCACCCGCTACGACGCCGCGGGCGAGCACCTGTGGACCCGCACGCGGTCGCACGACGGCTTCATGGTCGGGCTGGCCGTGCTCGACGACAGCTACTACGTCGTGGGTCAGCGGGGCGGCGCCCCGGTCGTCGTGCGTCTCGCGCTGACCGACGGCGAGCAGTTGGCACGCAGCGCGGCGCCGGGACCGATCGGCGTCACGTCGTGGCAGTCCGTGGCGGTGCTGCGCGACGACGTCGTGGTGCTGGGTGCCGCTGCGTCCGCCGCCGGCGGGAGTGACGGTCGCCGGATGGGTCTGAGCCGCCTCGACGGTCGCGCCCTGACGCGCGACTGGTCGGTCGCCGTGGACACCGCGGCCGACGACTATCCCGCCCGCGTGCGGGTGCGCGACGGGCGCGTCCTGGTGGCCGGGCTGAGCATCGTGGGCGGCGACCCCAACAGCCAGGAGTACGCGATGGCCGTGGGGGCCTACTCCTCCGACGGCACCCGGCAGTGGCTGCGTCGCTTCGGGTCCGGTGCCGTGGACGGCTACGTCGACCTCGCCGCCACCCCGCGGGGACCCGTGGTCTTCGCGACGGCGACCACGCTCTTCGGCGACCTGGTGGGCATGACCCTCTACCCCTTCGGTCAGGACGGCACCCCGCGCGAGCGCGTGGCCGTGGGCGGCGAGTACCCGCGCGCGACCGGTGGCTCCGTGGAGTGGGACGACGTCGCCGGCCTGCTGGTGGCCGGGACCGACCTCGACGACACCTTCGGTCCCTCGGTCGGCGACGCCGAGGCGTTCGTCGTCCAGGCCCAGCCCGCCGGAGCGCCCGCGGTGCGTCGTGGCGTGCGGGTCACCCTCGCACCGGCCCGCGCCGTCGTGCGCCCGGGCGACGTCCGGGCCGTCCGGGCGCGGCTGGTCAACGCCGGCAGCGCCGCCACCCGGCTGCGCGTCCAGGGGTGCACCCCCGGTCGTGGTGTGGTGGTCCGCGCGTACGCCGGCGGGCGCGAGGTGACCGGCGCCGTGCGTCGCGGCACCTGGCGCACCGGGTCGCTCGCCCCGGGCGAGGCCACGGCGCTCACGCTGCGGATCACGGCGCGGGCCGGCACGAAGCCGGTCCGGGTGCCCTGCCGGGTGACGGTGCGCGACGACGCGGCACCCACCGCCCCGCGCGCCACGGCGTCGGACGCGGTGCAGATCCTGGTCCGTGCCGCGCGCCGTCGTTGACGTCGTTGGCTCGGGGTGAGAACCAGGGTTAGCCCGGGGCGAACGGGGGAGACTCCCGGGGCCCGGGGCCGATAGCCTCCGGGCATCACCCGCGCACCTCGGAGGGACCCATGACCGAGACCCCCACGCCCGACCAGTCCGGCGCCGCTGCCGCCATGCCGCTGGCCCCTCCGGACCCGGTGGTCACGCTGACCGCGCCGGAGGCCCCTGCGAAGGTGATCGAGACCCAGGCGCCCAAGATGGCGCCGCAGGTGTCGGCCGAGCAGGTCCCCGAGCTCGACAAGAAGGTCGACGGCTTCCTCACCGCGCTCGAGACCGCCCAGGTGGGCAGCCCGGAGTTCGCCGCGCAGGCCGAGAGCGTGCGGGTCATGGGCGACGCCGACATCCGCAAGGCGGCCGAGACCTCCAACCGGATGCTGCAGCAGCCGGTCCGCGCCCTCAAGGAGGGCGGTCTGGCCGAGGGGTCGGCGGTGGGCAAGACGCTCCTGGACCTTCGGCGCACGGTCGAGGACCTCGACCCCAGCCAGGCCACGGGCGCCAAGAAGTTCCTGGACTTCCTGCCCTTCGGCGACAAGATCACCGACTACTTCCGCAAGTACCAGTCGGCGCAGACCCAGCTGAACGGGATCCTGCACAGCCTGCGCAACGGCCAGGACGAGCTGCAGAAGGACAACGTGGCGCTCAACCTGGAGAAGACCAACCTCTGGACAGTCATGGGGCGCCTCAACCAGTACATCTACGTGGCCGAGCGCCTCGACGCGAAGCTCTCGGCCAAGATCGCCGAGCTGGAGCTGAGCGACCCCGAGGCGGCCAAGGCGCTGAGCCAGGACGTGCTGTTCTACGTGCGCCAGAAGCACCAGGACCTGCTCACCCAGCTGGCGGTCTCGATCCAGAGCTACCTGGCCATCGACATCATCATCAAGAACAACATCGAGCTCATCAAGGGCGTCGACCGCGCGAGCACCACCACGGTGGGCGCGCTGCGCACCGCCGTCATCGTGGCGCAGGCGCTGGGCAACCAGAAGCTGGTGCTCGACCAGATCACTGCTCTCAACACCACCACGTCGGGGATGATCCAGCGCACCTCGGAGATGCTGCGCGACAACTCCGCGGCGATCCAGGAGCAGGCAGCGAGCTCGACGATCGGCATGGAGCAGCTGCAGGCCGCCTTCTCCAACATCTACGCCACCATGGACAGCATCGACGAGTTCAAGCTCAAGGCGCTGGACTCCATGTCGCAGACCATCGGCGTCCTCGACGCCGAGGTGGCCAAGTCCAAGTCCTACCTCGAGCGCGTGCAGGCCCACGACCAGCGCAACGCCGCGGGTGCGCTGGACCTCTCGCAGATGCCCTGACGCGTGGGTATCGGCTCCTGGTTCCGGCGAAGGCGTGAGCCCGAGCCCACCCCTGTTGCCCAGCCACCCACCGAGCAGGAGGTGCTGGCGGCGCTCAACCGGGTCAACGCCCAGCTGCGCGAGGGCAACGCCCCGCCGGTGGTGATCTCGCGGGTGGTGCGCATCGCGCGCACCATCAACGACGCGCTGCCGCGGCTGCGCCACCTGGGTCTGGGCAGTCCCGAGGCCTACTCGGTCGTGGCCACCGCCACCAGCTACCTGCCCGAGGCCGTGGGCGGCTACCTGCGCCTGCCGCGCGACTGGGCCGACACCCGCCCCATCGACGGCTACAAGACCGCGCTCATGGTGCTCGTCGACCAGCTGGAGCTGCTGGGCTCCACGATGGACAAGATCCTCGACGCCGCCAACCGCGCCGACGCCCAGGCCCTGCTGGCGCACGGCATGTTCCTCCAGGCCAAGTTCGGCACGCCGAACGGCCCCGACCTCACGCTGGGATCCCCCTCATGAGCAGCTCTCCCGCAGCCCCCCTGACCGACGCGCTCGACGCCCTGGCCGAGGCCGCGCGCGGCGCCGGCCTCGACCCCGCCCAGGCGCGCGCCGAGGGCGAGGCGCTGGCCGCGGCCGTCGCCGAGCACATGAAGGGCTCCTTCGCGCGGTGGTCGGAGCAGACCGGGCGCCAGATCTCCGCCGAGGCGTTCATGGAGGCCGCCATGGCCGGCCGTCGGTACCGCACCTCGCCCACCCCGCTGGCCTCCCAGCTGCTCGGCGGGCAGCCCACTGCTGCCGCCCCCTACCTCGACGCCCTCACCGGCGTGGCCGCCGCGGCCGCCACGCTGGGCGTGCCCGACGAGCGCACCGCCGGCATCGTGATGATGGCGAGCGCCGCCCAGCGCGGTGTCGCCCCGGCCGCACCGACCCCCGCGCCCGGCCCCGCGGCTCCCGGCGTGCGCGAGCCTGCGCCCGGCGTCCTCGACGGCGTGGGCGCCCGGGTGATGCAGCAGCTGCACGCCCTGCAGCGTGGCGTCGAGCGCAGCGCCGGTGAGCTCGGCCGCACCGCGTCGAACCTCGACCTCGCGCAGGTCGACGCCGGCGTGCCCGGCGCCTTCGACCTCACCGGCACCGGCCCCACGCAGCCCACCCAGCCGACCCAGCCGACCCAGCCCACCCAGCCGACGCAGCCGACCCAGCCGACCCAGCCCGCACCCGCCGAGCCGACGCCCGCCGAGCCCGAGCAGCCGGCGGAGCCGGAGGAGGAGCCCCGCTCGGTCGAGGAGCTGCTGGCCGAGCTCGACGAGCTGGTGGGCCTGGAGACGGTCAAGGGCGAGATCCACCGCCAGGCCGCCGTGCTGCGCGTCGAGGGGCTGCGCAAGGAGGCCGGGCTGGCCGCGCCCACCATCACCCGGCACATGATCTTCAACGGCAACCCCGGCACCGGAAAGACCACCGTGGCCCGGCTGGTGGCCGGCATCTACCGCGCGCTGGGGCTGCTCTCGCAAGGTCAGCTCGTGGAGGTCGACCGCTCCGAGCTGGTGGCCGGCTACCTCGGGCAGACGGCCATGAAGACCGCCGAGGTCGTGGCCAAGGCGAAGGGCGGCGTCCTCTTCATCGACGAGGCCTACGCGCTGGCCGGCGACCAGTACGGCCAGGAGGCCGTCGACACGCTGGTCAAGGAGATGGAGGACAACCGCGACGACCTGGTGGTCATCGTGGCCGGGTACCCCGCGCCGATGGAGGTCTTCGTCGCTCAGAACCCGGGGCTCGAGAGCCGATTCCGCACCACCATCGACTTCGTCGACTACACCGACGAGGAGCTGGTGGCGATCTTCGAGGTGATGCTCAAGGGCGCCGAGTACGACGCCGGCCCCGAGGTGCTCGAGCGGCTGGCGGCCAAGCTGGCCACGGTGCAGCGCGGCCCGAGCTTCGGCAACGCCCGCTACGTGCGCAACCTGCTCGAGGCGGCCATCGGCCGCCACGCCTGGCGCCTGCGCGAGGTGGAGGAGCCCACGATCGAGCAGCTGCGCACCCTGGAGCCCGACGACCTCGACGTCGCCCTCGAGCCGCCCGCCGACGCGGCCGGGGACCAGCCCGCCGTCGAGCTGGGGGAGGCGTTCGGGGACCAGGCCAGGGACGAGGCCGGGGACCAGCCGGGGTCGGACCCCGAGGCGCCGGAGCCCCCGGTGGGGCAGGCTGAGCAGCCCCGACCGGACTCCGAGGAGGACCGATGACGCAGGCACCCGGTGCGGCGAGCGCGCCCGCGCGGCCGGCGCCGGCCGGTGCGCCCCCGGCCCCGGCTGTCGCGGCAGCGCCCGGACTCGACACCGCCCAGGCCCAGCGACTGGGCGAGGACGTGCCGCAGCTGCTCAACCGGTTGCAGGTGGCGGCGGTCGCGCTGTGCGTCGTCTTCGGGGTGCTGGCCGGGCTGGTGCAGCTGCTCGCGTGGCAGGGCAGCGGCCGCGCCGCGGACAACACCGAGCAGCTCGTGCGGGTGCAGGCCATCGAGACGTCGCTCTACCGCGCCGACGCGCTGGCCACCAACGCCTACCTGAGTGGAGGCCTGGAGCCCGCGGAGCAGCGCGCGGCCTACGACGACGCCATCGAGCAGGTGCTCGCCGACCTGACGGCGGCCGCCGAGGCCCAGCCCGCCGACCGCGAGGCGCTCACCGCGCTGGCCGGCGAGGTCAACCGGTACACCACCGCCATCACCCAGGCCCGCGACGGCAACCGCCAGGGCTACCCGGTGGGCAAGGCCTACCTGGCCGAGGCCGGCACCGCCTTGCGTGGCGAGGCAGCGGCCGTGCTGGACGCGCTGGTGGAGGCCAACACCGAGCGCTCCGAGGAGGAGCTGCAGGCACACCATCCCGTCTGGCTCATCGTGCTGGCCGTGCTGGTGGTGCTCGGGCTGTGGTTCGTCAACCGCCAGATCGCCCAGCGCTTCCACCGCCGCGTCAACCTCGGGATCGCGGTCGCCGCCGGCGTCGTGCTGCTGGCCACGCTGGTGGCCGCCGCGTACGGCTCGGCGCGCAACGGCACCGCGGAGGAGCTGCAGGCCGGGGCGTTCCGCACCGCGGTCGACGAGGCCGAGGCCCGCACCGCGGCCAACGACGCCAAGGCGCAGGAGAGCAAGCGGCTGATCAACCGGGCCGCCGGCGAGACCGCGGAGGAGCCGTGGCTGGCCGCCTCCGCGATCGTCCGCGACAACACCACGCGGCTCGCCGAGTGGAGGTACTACGTCGGCGTGCACGGGCTCGTGGTCAAAGCCGACGACGAGGGCCGCTACGACGACGCCGTCCAGCAGGCCACCGGGGGCAGCACCACCGCCTTCGACCAGTACGACGAGCTCGCCGCCGCCGAGGTCGAGCAGGCCAGCGGCGAGGTGACCGCCGAGCTGCGCAGCCGGGGGTTCAGCCTGGTGCTCGTGGTGTTCCTGCTGCTCGCCGGGCTCGTGGCCTCGGGCGCGGTGGCCTGGGGGATCAACCAGCGACGGAGGGAGTACGCCTGATGCGCACCCGACCCACCCGCTCCCGCGCCGCGCTGGCGGGCCTCGCGCTGGCCGGCGCGCTGCTGGCCGGCTGCGGCTACGACGCCACCCCGGTGCCCAACGCCGAGTCGGCCTCCGAGGAGCCGTCGGTGCCCCCGCCCAGCACCCAGGACTGCGGCGACCCCACCCGCTCCTACGCGCCCGAGGGCACCGTGGCGCAGCTGCGCGACGGTCGCGGCACCCGCGCCATCGAGAGCCGCGGCCGCCTGGTAGTCGGCATCTCCGCCGACTCCTACCTGCTGGGCTCGCGCGACCCGATCAGCGGCGACTTCGAGGGCTTCGACATCGACATGGTCCGGGCGGTGGCGCGGGCGATCTTCCCGCAGACCGACGCCGAGGCGATCGACGACAAGATCACCTACCGGGTGATCACGGCCGCCGACCGCATCCCCGCCCTGGAGTCCGGCCGCGTCGACCTGGTGGTGCGCAACTTCAGCATCACCTGCGACCGCTGGGAGCAGATCGCCTTCTCGGCCACCTACTACGAGTCGGGCCAGCAGGTGCTGGTGATCAGCGACCTCGCGCAGGAGGTCGACGGTCCCGAGGACCTCGCCGGGCTGCGTGTCTGCGCGCCCGACGGCACCACCAGCCTGACCAACATCGTCGAGGCGGCCGACGACGCCGAGATCGTGACGGCGGCCAACCACACCGACTGCCTGGTGAAGCTGCAGAACGGCGAGGTGGAGGCCATCACCGGCGACGACACCGTGCTGGCCGGTCTCTCGGCGCAGGACCCCTACGCCGTGGTGCCCACCGGCCAGGAGTCGTTCAGCCGTGAGCCGTACGGCATCGGCGTCAGCGCCGACAACCCCGATCTGGTGCGCCTGGTGAACGCGGTGCTGGAGCAGTCGCGCACCGACGGCACCTGGGAGGCCAGCTACAACCAGTGGCTGCGCCCCGAGCTGGGGCCGGCCACCCAGCCGCAGCCCGTCTACGGGCGGGAGTGACGCCGTGGTCACCGCACTGACGACGGCGCCGCCGGCGCCCGGGCGCCTGGGCCAGGCCCTGGCGCCCGCCGCGATCGGCACCTACCTGACAAGGCTGGAGGGGTGGCTGCGCGCGCGCCGCACCGAGCTCGACGAGATCGACGCCGCCGCGCTCGCCTCCGACCGCGGGGGCCAGGTCGCGGGCGACATGATGCTCTCGCTGGCGCTCTGGAAAGCCGTCAGCGACCGCTACCAGCTGATCTTCGCCACGTGGGACGGCGGCCGCGTGCTCGAGACCGAACGCGAGCGGATCAGTGCTCTCATCTGGGGTCGGCTCGACGGTGCGGGTGACGTGCCCGGCGGGATGCCGGTCTCGGTTCCCGAGGCGTGCCGGCTCTCCGACGCGTTGGCGGCCCAGCTGCGCAGCACCCTGGCGCTGGTGGTCGGCGCGGACGCCTCGGCCGCCCGCATCCGCGACCTGCGGGCACAGCTGGAGCGGCTGCGCGACCAGGTGGCGCTCGAGCCCGCCAACGCCCGGCCGGCGGCGCAGGCACGGCTGGTCGCGCTCGAGCAGCGGCTCGCGGTGATCACGGAGAAGGCCGAGCGCGGCGGCGACGTCGGCGGCCTGCTCGGACCGCTGGAGGCGGACGCCACCACCACCGAGCGCGACCTGATCGTGGGCAACGCCCAGCGCCGCGACGCACGCGACCAGCTGACCCGGGTGCGCGAGCTGCGCGCCGACCTGCAGCTGCGCGAGAACGCCCTCGAGCGCCTGGCGTCCCAGGCCGTGGCCACCGTGGAGCCCGCGCCGCGCTACGCGGTGCCCGACGTCGACGCGCTCGGGGCGATCCCCAACACCCCCGACGAGCTGCGCGCCTTCCAGCAGCGGCTGCAGCGCGTCTCCGAGGCGATGAACGTCGCGCAGCACGCCTACACCGACGCGCTCGAGGAGCACCAGCAGCTGGAGGCGCTGCTCGATGCCTACGTGGCCAAGGCCCGGGCGCTCGACGTCGCGGGCCGCGACGACCTGGCCGAGAGCGAGCAGCGGGCGCGCGACGTGCTCGCGCGGCGCCCCTCACCGCTGACCGTCGCCCGCCAGCTGGTGGCCACCTACCAGACCTGGCTCGACCAGGCCACGCGTCCCGGCGCTGCCGGCAAGGAGAGCGCCTGATGACCAGCTGCACCCAGTCCGGCTGCACCGGCAGCATCCAGGACGGCTACTGCGACGTGTGCGGCATGGCGGCTGCGAGCGCTCCCGTCGCCTCCACATCCGCCGCGGCCCCGGTGAGCTCGCCGATGACGGCGCCCGAACCGACCGCCAAGCGTGGCCAGGTCGTCGCGGCCGCGAGCGACGCCGTCGACCGGGCGGCCGACGGTCGGCGCTGCGCGCAGCCCGGCTGCACGGGCACGATCCTCGACGGCTACTGCGACGTGTGCGGCAGCGCCGCGGACTCCGCCCCCGCGCCGGCCGCGGCCGACTCGCCGCTGGGCGCCGAGGTCTCGGTGGCCACCTCGGCCAGCAAGGTGGCCTCGACGGCTTTCGGCTCCGCGCGCGCCACGCACGGGACGCTCAGCACCCGGCGCACCCGGGTCGGGTCGCAGCGCATGCGGGCCGCACGGTTGGGCGCCGGCATCACCCGCGTGCCGCCCGCCCCGCCGGTCGACGCCGCCGGAGCCATCAACCCGAACCCGGCGGTGCCCGAGGACAAGCGCACCTGCTCCAAGTGCGGCACCGCGATCGGCCGCAGCCGCGACGGCGTCCCCGGCCGCCAGGAGGGCTTCTGCCCCCAGTGCGGCCAGGAGTTCTCCTTCACGCCCAAGCTGCAGCCGGGCGACCTGGTGGCGGGCCAGTACGAGGTGGCCGGTGCGCTGGCGCACGGCGGCCTGGGCTGGATCTACCTGGCCCGCGACAAGAACGTCTCCGACCGCTGGGTGGTGCTCAAGGGCCTGCTCAACTCCGGCGACCCCGACGCGCTGGCCGCCGCCATCGCCGAGCAGCAGTTCCTGGCGCAGGTCGAGCACCCGCTGATCGTCGAGATCTACAACTTCGTCACCCACGAGGGTGCCGGCTACATCGTCATGGAGTACGTGGGCGGCACCTCGCTCAAGCAGATCCTCAAGAAGCGGATGCGCGAGAACGGCGGCAGCTACGACGCGCTGCCGGTCGACCAGGCGCTGGCCTACATCCTCGAGGTGCTGCCGGCCTTCCAGTACCTGCACGACCTCGGTCTCGTGTACTGCGACTTCAAGCCCGACAACCTCATCCAGGTGGGCGACGCCGTCAAGCTGATCGACCTCGGTGGCGTGCGGCGCATCGACGACCAGGAGTCGGCCATCTACGGCACCGTGGGCTACCAGGCGCCCGAGGTGGCCGAGGTCGGTCCGAGCGTGGCCTCGGACGTCTACACCATCGGCCGCACCCTGGTGGTGCTGTGCATGGAGTTCCGCGGCTACCAGGGCACCTACCTGCACTCGCTGCCGCCGCCGGCCTCCACGCCGCTGTTCGCCGCCAACGACTCCTTCTACTGGCTGGTCTCCAAGTGCTGCGCGCCCGACCCGGCCGACCGGTTCGCCTCCGCCGACGAGCTGCGTGTGCAGCTGCTGGGCGTGCTGCGCGAGTTCGTGGCCAAGAAGCACCCCGCGGTCGCCACCAGCTCGGCGGCCTCG
This sequence comes from Nocardioides nanhaiensis, assembly GCF_039542785.1. Classification (NCBI taxonomy): domain Bacteria; kingdom Bacillati; phylum Actinomycetota; class Actinomycetes; order Propionibacteriales; family Nocardioidaceae; genus Nocardioides; species Nocardioides nanhaiensis. The sequence goes on along the minus strand of NZ_BAABIM010000002.1, from coordinate 182,861 downwards.
GTCCTCTTCGGTCTGCCCGGCGGCTCCACCTCCGCGCTCTCGTGGAAGCAGCTGCCGCCGCTGCGCGAGGACACCTCCGACCCTCAGTTCTCCTGGCTGGCGGGCATCGGCACCGAGGACCCCGCCGAGCGGCTGCGCGAGCTCGAGCAGGCGCCCGGGGAGAGCGCCGAGGTGCTGCTCGCCCGGGCGCGCGCCGCCCTCGACCTCGGCGACATCGGCCGTGCCCGCGCCGTCGCGGCGCAGCTGCTGGCCGACGACCCGTGGGAGTGGCGGGCGCTGTGGGTCGACGGCCTGGCCACGCTGGCGGCCGAGGACTGGACCAGCGCCCAGGGCTCCTTCAACGCCGTGTGCCAGCAGGTGCCGGGCGAGCTGGCGCCCAAGCTGGCGCTGGCCGTGGCCTGCGAGCGCGGCGGCCTGCCCGACGTCGCCGAGGGGCTCTACGACACCTGCGCGCAGGTGGACGCCGCGTACGTCGCCCCTGCCTCCTTCGGCATGGCCCGGGTCCGGGCCATGCGCGGCGACACCGAGGGTGCGGTCCGCGCGCTCGACCAGGTGCCCTCGAGCAGCCGCGGCTACGTGGAGAGCCGCCAGCTGCGCGCGGAGGTGCTGCTGGCCAGCGGCAAGCACGACCTGGGCCTGCTGAACGACGCCATGCGCACCGTGGAGTCGGTGACCATGGACGCCACCTCGCAGCGTCGCTTCACGGTCAGGATCCTGGGCGAGGCGCTGACCCTGGTGCGGCAGGGCGGTCACACCTCGGCGCAGCGCCGCGGCACGGTGGGCTCCTTCGAGGCCACCGAGGCCGGACTGCGCGACGGCCTGGAGGCCACCCTGCGTAGCCTCGCCCGCGACACCCCCACGCTCACCGAGCGCATCGCGCTGGTCAACCAGGCCAACGCCGTGCGGAACTGGACGCTGACATGACCCAGACCCCCGGCCAGGACCCCGCACACCCGCCGGCTTCGCCCGGCGCGCCCGCTGCGGGCAGGGCCTGCCCGCACTGTGGCGCGGCCCTCGACCCGGCGGCACGCTTCTGCGAGGGCTGCGGCCAGGCCGTGACGGCGGGGGCCGCCGCGCCGGGCTCGTCGGCCGCGGCGCAGGCCGCCATCGCGAGCACCGCGACCGGCCCGACGGTGGCGGGGGAGGCCTCGCCGGGCGACGACCTGGGCCACAGCCCGATCAGCGCCCCCACGCACCTGACGCCGGTGGCGCCCGCGCCGCCGGCCGGGCGACGCCCGTGCACCGCCTGCGGGGGCCAGGTGGGCCCCGACCTCTACTGCGAGCAGTGCGGGACCAAGGCGCCCACCGAGCGTGACCACTTCCGTGAGGAGCCGGCCGGATGGGTGGCCGGGGTGTGCGACCGCGGCATCGCCCACCACCGCAACGAGGACGCGATGGCGCTCGCCGCCACCCCCGTGCCCGGGGAGCGTGCCGTGCTGGTCGTGCTCGACGGCGTCTCCTCCTCGATCGACTCCGATGTCGCGTCGCTCGCGGGTGCCCGGGCGGCCCGCGAGGTGCTGCGGCAGCGGCTCCCGCAGGGCATGGGCACCCCCGAGAGCCGGGCCGCCGCGGTGGCCAAGGCGTTCGGTGACACGGTGGTGGCCGCCAACGAGGCGGTCGTGGCGGCAACCGCGCCCGACTCCCCGAACCCCGCCTCGGCCACCTTCGTGGCCGCGGTTCTCGAGGGGCGTCGCCTGGCGTTCGCCAACGTGGGCGACTCCCGCGCCTACTGGCTGCCCGACCCGGGCCAGCCCGGCGAGCCGGTGCAGCTGACCGTCGACGACTCCGGGGCGCAGGCGCAGATCGAGGCGGGCGTGCCCCGCGAGCAGGCCGAGACCTCCACCCACGCGCACGCCATCACCAAGTGGCTCGGCCGTGACAGCCCCGACCTCACCCCGCGGGTGGGCGAGCTCGAGCTGTCGGGATCCGGCTGGGTGCTGGTGTGCTCCGACGGTCTGTGGAACTACGCCTCCGAGCCGACCGCCATCGCCGAGGTCGTGGTCCGCGAGCAGGAGGCCGGCGCGACCGACCCCGCCGCGCTGGCGCTGGCGCTCGTGCGCTTCGCCAACGACTGCGGCGGTCGCGACAACATCACCGCCACCCTGGCGCGCGTGGACGCGCCCGTAGCCTGACCCGACCAGCCAGCCAGCCAGCCAGCAGCCCAGCACCCAGAGGGGGAGACCGATGGCCGAGTTCACCGCCGCCGTCTACCAGAACGAGTACCTGCCCGACGGCGGCACCGACGTCAACGCCATCGTCACCGTCACCTGCACCGGTGCCGGGGTGGCCGGCAAGACCGGCTCGGGCTCGGCGGGCGAGATCATCATCGTCGACACCTCGGGCTCGATGGGCACCGAGACGATGGCGGCGGCGCGCAAGGCGGCCAAGGCCGCGGTCAACGAGATCCTCGACGGCACGATGTTCGCGATCATCGCGGGCTCGGACCGTGCCGCGCTGGCCTACCCGCGCGTGACCTCGGGCCCGGGCCTGGTGGCCATGGACAGCGGCACCCGCGCCGAGGCGCTGCGGTCGATCGACCAGTTCGTGGCCAGTGGCGGCACCGCCATGAGCACCTGGCTCGACCTGGCCGTCACGCTGTTCGGCTCGGTGCCGCAGGTGCGGCAGAAGCACGCCATCCTGCTCACCGACGGCGAGAACCGCGAGGACGCCGGCAAGCTCGACGCCGCCATCCGCCGGGCCACCGGCGTCTTCCAGTGCGACTGCCGCGGAGCCGGCACCGACTGGGTGGTGGAGGAGGTGCGCCGCATCGCGACGGCGCTGCTCGGCACGGTCGACATCATCCCGAGCGCCGAGCAGATGCAGACCCAGTTCCAGCAGATCATGCAGAAGGCGATGTCGCGCGGCGTGGCCGACGCGCAGCTGAGGGTGTGGACGCCGCAGGGCGCCCAGGTGCTGTTCGTGCGCCAGGTGGCGCCGACCGTGGAGGACCTCACCAGCCGCCGCACGGAGGTCAACCCGCTCACCGGCGGCTACCCCACCGGCGCCTGGTCCGACGAGTCGCGCGACTACCACGTCGCCGTCCGCGTGGCGGCGAAGGCGATCGGCCAGGAGCAGCTGGCCGCGCGCGTGCAGCTGGCGCTGGGCGACGACGTGGTGTGCCAGGGGCTGGTCAAGGCCACCTGGTCCAACGACTCCGGCCAGACCACGCGCATCGACCCGCAGGTGGCGCACTACACCGGCCAGACCGAGCTGGCCTCGATGATCCAGGAGGGTCTGGCGGCCAAGGCGCAGGGCGACGAGGCCACGGCCACCACCAAGCTGGGCCGCGCGGTGCAGCTGGCCGCCGAGACCGGCAACGAGGAGGCCACCTCCAAGCTGCGCAAGGTCGTCGACGTCGAGAACGAGGCCGAGGGCACGGTGCGGCTCAAGCGCGCCGTCGACAAGGTCGACGAGATGGCGCTCGACACGGCCTCCACGAAGACCACCCGGATCAAGAAGTGAGCACCTGCCCGGCGGGCCACACCACCACGGCCGACGACTACTGCGACACCTGCGGCCTCCCGGTCGTCGCGGGCGGGCCGGGTGACACCGGGCTGCTGCCGACCACCCCGGCGGCCCCGACGGCCCCGGACTCCTCCGCCAGCGGCACACCCAGCGGCACCTGCCCGCACTGCTCGGCGGCCAACCCGGCCGACGCGCTGTTCTGCGAGGCCTGCGGCTACGACTTCACCACCGGCAGCCTGCCGCGCCCGGTCGAGCCGCTGGCGCCGCCCGCCGTCGCAGGCACGGACGGCGCACCGGCCGCTCCCGTGGTGCCCTCCACTCCCGCCGCCGCCGCGGCGCCGGCCGAGGACCTCAACCCGGCACCGCCGCCCGCGGAGGCGTGGGTGGCCGAAATCTGGATCGACCCCGACTGGTACTCCGACCAGAAGTCCACCGACCCGCTGCCCTCGCCGGGGCTGCCCACGGTCGTGGCGCTCAAGCACCGCTCGGTGCTGATCGGGCGGGCCTCGCGCAGCCGCGGCATCTCGCCCGACATCGACCTCTCCTCCGACAACGGCATCAGCCGCCGCCACGCCCAGCTCACCACCGACGGCACCCGCTGGTTCGTCGAGGACCTCGGCTCCTCCAACGGCACCTACGTGGGCAGCTCGGTGGGCCCCCTGCCCACCGAGGCCCTGCCCGTGGGCCAGCGCCGCGAGTTCGACGACGACGACCGCGTCTACCTGGGGGCCTGGACCCGGCTGGTGATCCGGCGCGCGGCCCCGGGCGAGGGCTGAGACACCTGCTGCGTTAGGTTCCTTGTTGCAGACGACTTGCAACAAGGCCGGTCGTCGGGACGACTCCCGGGAGCCAGACGCCGATGCGCCGATCCGCGACCAGCCGACCTGCCCACCCCCGACACCGGGCTCGCCGCGCTCGCCAGGTGACCGCCGCCGCCGTCGCCCTGACCGCCGGCGCCCTGACCGCCTGCGGCGGCACCACCACGGCCGGGTCGGGTGGCGCGAGCAGCGAGGGTGGCGCGCCGACCGAGCTGCGCCTGGCCATCGGCGGGGAGTCCGAGGAGGGCTACGACCCCACGCTCGGCTGGGGCCGCTACGGGTCGCCGCTGTTCCAGTCCACCCTGCTCACCCGCGACGCCGACCTGGAGCTGCAGCCCGACCTGGCCACCGACTACGAGGTGAGCGAGGACGGCCTGACCTGGACCGTGCGCATCCGCGACGACGTCGCCTTCACCGACGGCGAGCCGCTCACGGCCGACGACGTCGCGTACACCTTCAACACTGCCGCCGAGCAGGGCGGCCTCACCGACGTCACGGTGCTGGAGGAGGCCGTCGCCACCGACGAGACCACGGTGGAGCTGCGCCTGGAGCGGCCGCAGAGCACCTTCGTCAACCGCCTGGCCTCGTTGGGGATCGTGCCCGAGCACGCGCACGGCGAGGACTACGCCCAGCAGCCAGTGGGCTCGGGGCCCTTCGAGCTGGTGAGCTGGCAGCAGGGCCAGCAGCTCGTCGTGGAGCGCAACGAGGACTACTACGGCGAGCAGCCCGACTTCGAGCGGGTGACGTTCGTGTTCACCGACGAGGACGGCTCGCTCGCCGCCGCCCGCGCCGGCGAGGTCGACATGGCGGCGGTGCCCGCCGCGCTGGCCACCCAGCAGGTGCCCGGCATGCGCCTGGAGGCGATCGACTCGGTCGACAACCGCGGCGTCATGTTCCCCACCGTGCCCGAGGGCGCCGTCGCGGGCAGCGGGAACGAGCAGGTGGGCAACGACGTGACCGCCGACCTCGCGATCCGCCGCGCCGTCAACACCGCCGTGGACCGTGCGGCGCTCGTCGAGGGGGTGCTGGAGGGCTTCGGCTCCCCGGCCTCGGGGCCCGCCGACGCGGCGCCGTGGGGCAACCCTTCGGCCGCCGTCGCGGACGCGGACCCGCAGGCCGCGGCGACCATGCTCGAGGAGGCCGGCTGGCGCGACGAGGACGGCGACGGGGTGCGCGAGAGGAACGGCCTGCGCGCCTCGTTCGCGCTGCTCTACCCGGCCGAGGACTCGCTGCGCCAGGGCCTGGCACTCAACGTGGCCGACATGGTGGCCGAGGCCGGCATCGAGGTGCGCGCCGAGGGCGTCTCGTGGGAGGAGATCGACCGCCGCCTGCACACCGACGCCGTGCTGTTCGGCTGGGGCAGCCACGACCCGACCGAGATGTACAACCTGTACCACTCCTCGCAGGCCGGGGTGGAGTACTGGAACCCCGGCTACTACGCCAGCGACGCCGTCGACGCGCACCTGGACACCGCGATGGCGGCCACCGACGAGGCCACGGCCACCCGCGCCTGGCAGGCCGCCCAGCTCGACGAGCAGGGAGAGGGCTTCACGGCCTCCGGCGACGCCGCCTGGGCGTGGCTGGTCAACCTCCAGCACACCTACTACACCGACGAGTGCCTCGACCTCGGCGAGACCCAGACCGAGCCGCACGGCCACGGCTGGCCGGTCACCGCGGGCATCACCGGGTGGTCGTGGACCTGCTGACGGACGGCGCCGCGCGGACCGCGGAGGCTGCTCCGGCACGCATCGGGCGCCTCGGCCCGGTGCTCCGCACCGTGCGGGTCCTCTCGCTGCTGGTGGCCGTGGCCGTGGGCGCCTTCGTGCTGGTGGCCGCCTCGCCGGTGGATCCCGTCGACGCCTACGTGGGCGCCGACCTGGCCGCCGTCGGACCCGAGCAGCGCGCGCAGATCGAGGAGCGCTGGGGGTTGGGCGACCCGCCCCTCGAGCGCTTCGCGGCGTGGGCGGGCAACGTCGTCACCGGTGACCTGGGCACCTCCCAGATCTACGGGCTGCCGGTCACGACCGTCATCGCCGACCGCTTCGCCGCCAGCCTCTCGCTGATGGCGCTGGCGTGGCTCCTCTCGGGGGTCGTGGGCTTCGGGCTCGGGCTGCTCGCCGGCATGCGCGCGGGCACCTGGGTGGACCGGGTCCTCAGCTGGTGGGCCTACCTGCTGGCCTCGGCGCCCACCTTCTGGGTGGGGCTGCTGCTGCTCTACGTGTTCTCGGTGTCGCTGCAGTGGACGCCGGTCTGCTGCGCCGCGCCGATCGGCACGCTGCCGGGCGAGGCCTCGCTGCTGGAGCGGCTGCACCACCTGCTGCTGCCCGCGCTCACGCTGAGCCTGGTGGCCGTCTCGCCGGTGCTGCTGCACACCCGGCAGGCCACGATCGAGGCGCGCGAGAGCGACTACGTGGCCTTCGCCCGCGCGCAGGGCGACCGCGGCACCGGGCTGGTGCTGCACCGGGTGGTCCGCAACGCTGCCGGCCCGGCGCTGATGCTGCAGTTCGCGGCCCTGAGCGAGCTGTTCGGCGGGTCTCTGCTGGCCGAGCAGGTCTTCACCTACCCGGGGCTCGGCGAGGCCACCACCCAGGCCGCGCTGCGCCAGGACGTGCCGCTGCTGCTCGGCATCGCGCTGTTCACCGCGGTGTTCGTCTTCGCCGGCAACGCACTGGGCGACGTCGTCCACCGCCGCGTCGACCCGCGCGCACGGCGGGAGGTGGCGGCGTGACCGCGCTCGACGAGGGTGTCGGGGCGACGACCCGCCCGGGTGAGCCCGCCGGACCCGACCTGGTCGCGCGGTTCGGCCGCGGCCGCCGCAGCCGCACCCTGTGGACCCTGGGGCTCGCCCTGGTGGTCGTGCTCGCGGTCGCCGTGGCGGGTCAGCTCCTGCAGACCTCGGCCGGCGACCCCGACCTGCCCTCGCGGCTGCAGCCGCCGTCGCCCGTGCACCCCTTCGGCACCGACCGCTTCGGCCAGGACCTGCTCCAGCGCACGCTGGTGGGGTTGCGGCTCAGCCTGCTCGTGGGCACCTCGGCAGCGGTGCTCTCCGGCGCCCTCGCGCTGCTGCTGGCGCTGGTGGCCGTGGTGGGCGGGCGGGTCGCCGAGGCCGTCGTCGGGTGGCTGGTCGACCTGTTCCTGGCGCTGCCGCACCTGGTGCTGCTGATCCTCATCTCCTTCGCGCTCGGCGGCGGCACCCTCGCCGTGGTGATCGCGGTCGCCGTGACGCACTGGCCGCGGCTGACCCGGGTGCTCATCGCCACCGGCCGCGAGAGTGCCGGGGCCGACCACGTCGCGATCTCGCGAGCCCTGGGGCACGGACGGGTGCACGTGGCGCGGCGGCACCTGCTGCCGCACCTGGTGCCGCACCTGACCGTAGGCACCGTGCTGCTGTTCCCGCACGCGATCCTGCACGAGGCGGCGCTGTCGTTCCTGGGGCTGGGCATCGACCCCGGCGAGCCCGCCATCGGCATCCTGCTCGCCGACTCCATGCGCTCGCTCTCGGCGGGCCACTGGTGGCTGGCGGTGCTGCCGGGCCTCGCGCTGCTCGTGGTCGTCAAGCTGGTCGACACCATCGGCAACCAGGGCCGCGCCCTGCTCGACCCGAGGAGCCACCACCTGTGAACCGGAGGGAGCTCGACGTCTCTGTCGAGAGCGCCGCTCTCGACGTGCGTGACCTCAGGGTGGCGTTCGTGCAGTATGAGCGCGGCCTGCGCCGTCGGGTGGTCGAGGCGGTGCGGGGCATGACCCTCAGCGCGCACCCGGGGGAGGTGGTGGCGCTGGTGGGAGCCAGCGGTGCGGGCAAGAGCCTGTTCGGCCACGCGGTGCTCGGCATGCTGCCGCCCAACGCCCGCGCCACCGGCGAGGTGCGGCTGGGCGGGCGGTTGCTCGACGAGGCGGCGCGGCGCCGGCTGGCCGGCCGTGGCCTGGTCCTGCTGCCGCAGGGCGGCTCCTACCTCGACCCGACGGCGCGGGTGGGCGCGCAGGTGCGGCGGGCGGCCCGGCTGGCCGGGCGCCGTGACCCGGCGGCGGCCGCCCGCGAGGCGCTGGCCGAGCGCGGGCTCGAGGCGGGCGTCGAGCGGCTGTACCCGCACGAGCTCTCGGGCGGCATGGCGCGGCGCGTGGTGGGTGCCGTCGCCGGAGTCGGCGACCCGGCCGTGGTGATCGCCGACGAGCCCACGCCGGGCCTGCACCCCGAGGCGGTGGCGGCTGCGCTGCAGGGCCTGCGGCGCACGGCCGACGGCGGCGCCGCCGTCGTGCTCATCACCCACGACCTGCGCGGTGCGCTGGGCGTGTCCGACCGTGTGGTGGTGTGTCGCGCCGGCAGCACCGTCGACGAGGCCGCCGTCGCCGACTTCGCCGGCGACGGCGCCGGGCTGGCACACCCGTACACGCGTGCGTTGTGGCAGGCCCTGCCCGGGCACGGCTTCCGTGCGCCCGCGGAACCGGGGGCGGCGTCGTGAGCCTGGTGCTCGACGACGTCTCGTACCGCTACCCGCGCGTCGCCGGCTGGGCCGTGCGGGGTGCCTCGCTGGTGGTGGCGCCGGGCGAGGTGGTGGGGCTCGCCGGCCCCTCGGGGTGCGGCAAGAGCACGCTCGGCAAGCTCGCGTGCGGGGTGCTCGTGCCGGCGGAGGGTCGCGTGGTGGTCGACGACGGCCCGGCGCGGCCACGACGCGGGGCCAGGCTCGTGCAGCTGGTGCACCAGGACCCGGTCGCGGCGATGAACCCCCGCTGGAGGGTGCGCGCGGTGCTCGACGAGGCCGACCCGACGGGTTCGTCGCTCGCGGACCCGGTGGTGGGCGCGCTGGTCGAGACCGGCTGGCTCGACCGCTACCCGCACGAGATCAGCGGCGGTGAGCTGCAGCGTGTCAGTCTGGCGAGAGCACTGCTTGCGAAGCCGACCTACCTGGTGGCCGACGAGATCTCGGCCAGCCTCGACCCCCTCACCCAGGCCGCGCTGTGGCGCGACCTGCTCGGCGTCGTGCGCGAGCGGGGCCTCGGGGTGCTGGCGGTCTCGCACGACGCCGCGTTGCTGGCCGAGGTGGCGGACCGGGTGGTGTCGGTGGGCGGTGGCACGCTGGCGGTGTGACGCAGCCCGACCCGCCGCCCGACCCGCCACCTGACCCGCCGCCCGACCTGCTGGCCGCCCTGCTCGCCGAGCGGGCTGAGGTGCTGGCACGCCTGGAGCGGCTGGGCGCCGAGGTCGCCGGGTTCGTGGAGGCCTCGCGCGACACCAACGCCGACGACGAGCACGACCCCGAGGGCGCCACCATCGCCTTCGAGCGCTCCCAGGTGGCCTCGGTGCAGCAGGCCGCGCGGCGCCGGCTGGGCGAGGTGGAGGCCGCGCTCGCCCGGCTCGAGCGGGGCGTGGGCGCCGTCGTCACGTGCGCACGGTGCGGGCGCCCGATCCCCGCGGAGCGGCTCGAGGCGCGGCCGTGGGCCACCACCTGCGTGGGGTGCGGGTGAGCGGTCAGCGCTTGGTGGCGATGAGCGTGGAGGCGTCGGAGGCCACCATGACCTCCACGGTGGTGAAGCGCTCGTCGGTGAGCCACTGCTCACGCAGGGTGTCGACCCGGCCGTAGGCGATGGGCGGCCACATCTCGCACGGCGTGAAGTCGTCGAGCACCACGATGCCGCCGTCCTCCACCAGGTTGGCGACGGCGTCGACCCCGACCTCGGTGGGCTCCCCGGAGTCGAGGAACAGCAGGGAGTAGGGGCCGCGGTCCAGCAGCGTGGACCAGTCGGCGGCCAGCACCTCGACCTGCGGGTCGTCGGTGAAGATCTCGGCGGCGGCCCCGGCCAGCCGCGGGTCCAGCTCGGCGGTCACGATCCGGGCCTTCTCGCCCCGCACCCCCGAGCGCAGCCACGCGGTGCCGACGCCGGTGCCGGTGCCGAACTCCGCCATGGTCCCGTCGCGGGTGGCGGCCAGCATGGCCAGCAGCCGGCCGGTCTCGTTGCGGCAGAAGGAGACGTAGCCCGCGCGGCGCGAGACGTCGAAGGCGCGCCGCACGATCTCGGGAAGGTCGGGAGGCGCGGACATGCCAGGAGTCTGGTCGCCCGCCCGTTCGCCCGGGCCGCCGCGTCTCGTCATCCGGTCACTTCCGGCAAACCCCTTGGCCGGCCGGGGGAGGCCGCCCTAGGCTCTGGCCATCATGCGGAGCGTGTTCGTACTCATCGACTGCCGCGGCGAGGCCTGACGAGAGGCCACCTCGCCGCGGTGTTCGGCGTTGCGTGGGCCTCTCTCCCGATCGAGTGACCTCCCTGTCTGGGACCTCCTCGATCATCCGGCTCCGACGACGCCCGCCGCAGCGGGTCGCCAGCGCTCGACCAGCGCGATCCGCGACCGTCCGCTGACTGCCCCGTGCGACCCACGAGGTGACGCCACCCGCTCCGGCGGTCGGTGTCGGAAACCGGTTCACCACCTGCACGACCCAGAACCGCACCACCGACACGACCAGACCAGGAGACAGCCATGTACGAGATGTATCCCGAGTGGGGCCCCGCCAAGCACCGCGAGGAGGGCGGCCGCGACGGCGCCTGGGAGCACACCGGCGCCGTCCAGACGGCGCTTGACCTGCGAGACAAGGGCGCCCAGCGACCGGACGACAACTAGCGTTCGCCCCCATGAGCACCCTGCAGCTGGCAGTCATCCCGGGCGACGGCATCGGGCCGGAGGTCACCGCCGAGGCCCTCAAGGTCCTCGAGGTCGCGGCGCCGTCCGACGTCAAGGTCGAGCCCACCCGCTACGACCTGGGCGCCGAGCGGTACCTCGCCACCGGCGAGGTGCTGCCCGACAGCGTGCTCGCCGAGGTCCGCGGGCACGACGCCATCCTGCTGGGGGCCGTGGGCGGCAAGCCGAACGACCCGAACCTGCCCCCCGGCATCCTGGAGCGCGGGCTGCTGCTGCGGCTGCGCTTCGAGCTGGACCACTACGTGAACCTGCGCCCCTCGCGCATCTTCCCCGGCGTGGTCTCGCCGCTCTCCGAGGCGGTCGTGGGCGGTCGTGAGATCGACTTCGTGGTCGTGCGCGAGGGCACCGAGGGCCCCTACACGGGCAACGGCGGCGCGCTGCGGGTCGGCACCCCGGCCGAGGTGGCCACCGAGGTGTCGGTCAACACCGCGTTCGGCGTCGAGCGCGTGGTGCGCGACGCGTTCGCCCGCGCGCAGCGCCGCCCCCGCAAGAAGCTGACGCTGGTCCACAAGACCAACGTGCTCGTGCACGCCGGCGCCGTGTGGTGGCGCCTGGTGCAGCAGGTGGCCAGCGAGTTCCCGGAGGTCACCGTCGACTACATGCACATCGACGCCGCGATGATCTTCATGAGCACCGACCCCGCTCGCTTCGACGTGATCGTCACCGACAACCTCTTCGGCGACATCATCACCGACCTCGCTGCCGCCATCACCGGTGGCATCGGGCTCGCGGCCTCCGGCAACGTCAACCCCGACCGCACCGCGCCCTCGATGTTCGAGCCCGTCCACGGCTCGGCGCCCGACATCGCGGGCCAGGGCAAGGCCGACCCCACCGCCGCGATCCTCTCGGCCTCGCTGCTGCTCGACCACCTCGGGCACGCCGAGGCCGCGGCCGCCGTCGAGGCCGCCGTCATCGCCGACCTCGCCGAGCGGACGCCGGGCACCACCCGCAGCACCGCCGAGGTCGGCGACGCCGTCGCCGCCCGCCTGGCCTGAGCCTCCCCGGAGCAGGGAGGCGCGCGCCGCGGCGCCTCCCTGACTCCTAGGAAGTTCGACTACCTTGACCCGCATGCAGATCAGCACCACGCCCGCCACCAGCCCGGTCCCCGACGAGCGGCTCGCCGAGATCCTGGCCAACCCCGGCTTCGGCACCCACTTCACCGACCACATGCTCACCGTGGAGTGGACGCCCGACGCCGGCTGGCACGACGCCCGGATCACGCCCTACGGCCCGCTGCAGATGGACCCGGCCACCGCGGTGCTGCACTACGCGCAGGAGACCTTCGAGGGCATGAAGGCCTACCGGCACGACGACGGCTCGGTGTGGTCCTTCCGGCCCGAGGAGAACGCCGCACGGATGGTGCGCTCCAGCCACCGGCTGGCCTTCCCCGAGCTGCCGGTCCAGGACTTCGTGGCGTGCGTCGACGCCCTCGTGCAAGCCGACGAGCGCTGGGTGCCCGACAATGCGGGGGAGAAGAGCCTCTACCTGCGGCCGTTCATGTTCGCCAGCGAGGTCTTCCTCGGCGTCCGGCCCTCCCAGCACGTCACCTTCATGGTGATCGCCAGCCCCGCGGGGGCCTACTTCAAGGGCGGCGTCAAGCCGGTGACGCTGTGGCTCACCGAGGAGTACACGCGCGCCGGGCGGGGTGGCATGGGTGCGGCCAAGACCGGCGGCAACTACGCCAGCTCGCTGGTCGCCCAGCAGGAGGCCATCGGCCAGGGCTGCGACCAGGTGGTCTTCCTCGACGGCCAGGAGGGCCGCTACATCGAAGAGCTCGGCGGCATGAACCTCTACTTCGTCTTCGACGACGGCACCATCGCCACCCCCGCGACCGGCACGATCCTCGAGGGCATCACCCGCGCCTCGATCATCGAGCTGGCCGGCAAGCTCGGCCACCAGGTCGAGGAGCGTCGCGTCAGCATCGACGAGTGGCGCGAGGGCGTCACCAGCGGCCGGATCACCGAGATCTTCGCCTGCGGCACCGCCGCTGTCGTCACGCCCGTGGGGTCGTTGAAGTCGGCCGCCGGCGAGGTGCCCGCCCCCGCCTCCACCGACCTCACGATGCGGCTGCGCCAGGCGCTCGTCGACATCCAGTTCGGCCGCGCCGAGGACACCTTCGGCTGGATGCACCGCATCGTCTGAGCGGGCCGCCCGGTCAGCCCTCGCGCCGGCCTCGGGCGAGCTCGGTGTCGAGCGCGTCGAGGCGCTGCTCCCAGAACCGTCGGAAACCCTCGAGCCAGCGGTCCACCTCGGCCAGCGGCTCAGGGTCGAGGGCGTAGAGGCGACGAGCGCCCTCGGGTCGCACCGTGGTGAAGCCGGCCTCGCGCAGCACCCGCAGGTGCATCGAGACCGCGGGCTGACTGATGCCGAACTCGTCCCCGATGGCGGCCGCGAGCGCGCCGGCGGGCTGCTCGCCGTCGGCCAGCAGCTCCAGCAGGCGACGTCGCACCGGGTCGCCCAGGACGTCGAGCGCGTGCACGGCTCAGGCGTCCCCGGGGTCGTGCTCGGTGCCGGCGCCGGTGTAGAAGGCGAAGGTGCGGTCGGCGGCGGCGCGCGCCTGCTCCTCGGGTGTGCCCCACGCGACGGCGGCCGCGGCCCAGCCGTCGGCGGCCTCGCGCATCAGCTCGGTCAGGCCGGGCATGGTGACCAGCTCGGCCTCGGTGGGGCGCGGTGCCTCGGGGGCGGCGAGGTGCTCGGCCATCCCCATCAGGCCCAGCTCCCAGCCGAGGCCGGTGGCGCCGGGGCCGTAGGTGGCGTCGAACTCGGCGAAGCCGGCGGGGTCGGCGCTGTGGTCGAGCTGCAGCAAGGTGCCCGCTGCCACCGGTCGCAGCGTGACGTCGACCCAGCTGTGGCCCTCGGGCATCTCCCAGGTGAGGCTGAGCAGCTCGGGCTCGCGGCACACCAGCACCTGGCCCCCGGCGTTGCCCTCCACCTGGTAGCGCCCTCCCACGCGCAGGTCACCGGTGACCGGCGCGAACCAGCGGGCGAGCCGCTCGGGCGTCGTCAGGGCGTGCCACACCTCGTCGGGCGCGGCCGCGTAGGTGCGGTGCACGGTGAGCATCCGCAGCTCCGTGCCCTCGCGGGTGACGGTGTGCAGCGAGCGCTCGGCGGCGCCGAGGTGGTCGGCGGGGGAAAAGGTCATGGTCGGCTCCAGGATCGGCGAAGATTCAGTGACAACTTATATCAGTACCTGCTGATCAACGACAGTCCCGGCGACGTCGAGCGGCCCGCCTCACGACTCACGCGGCAGTGCGCCGCGTAGATTGAGCGCGTGACCGCTGCGCCCACCCCCACCCCGCCGTCGGGCACGCACGGCGTCGAGGGGGCCCTCGGCGTCGTCGGCGAGTACCAGCTGCTCGCCAAGATCGGCGAGGGCGGCATGGGCATCGTGCACCTGGCGCGACGGCCCGGCGGCGAGCGCGTGGCGCTGAAGATGCTGCGCCCCCACATCGTCGGCGACGACGAGGCGCGGGCGCGCCTCGCGCGCGAGGTCAACTCCCTCTCGCGCATCCGCAGCCGCTGGGTGGCCGAGATCGTCGACGCCGACCCGTGGGCGCCCGTGCCGTTCGTGGCCACCCGCTACGTGCCCGGGCTGCCGCTGCACGACCACGTCACCGAGGAGGGCCCGATCGGGGGCGCCGACCTGGTGTGGCTGGCCGCGTGCCTGGCCGAGGGGCTCGCCGCCGTGCACGAGGTCGGCGTGCTGCACCGCGACGTCAAGCCCTCGAACGTGCTGATGGAGGGGCGCACCCCCATCCTGATCGACTTCGGTCTGGCCCGGCTGGCCGACGACCCGCGGCTCACCCACACCGGCTGGCTGCTGGGCACCCCCGGCTACCTCGCGCCCGAGATCCTCTACGGCGACGACGCCTCGCCCGCCTCCGACCTGCACTCCTGGGCCGCCACCGTGGCCTTCGCCGCCACCGGCAACCCGCCCTTCGGGCGCGGCCCCTCGATGGCGATCATGGACCGGGTGCGTCGCGGCGAGCACGACCTGACCGGCGTGCCCGAGCCGCTGCGCGACGTCGTCGCGGCGGCGCTCGACCCGGACCCCGCGCGGCGGCCCACGCTGCTGCAGGTGCTGGAGTGGCTGCGCCCCCAGACCACGCGGCCGGCCAGCCGCGCCGAGACCCCGGCCCCGCCGACCGGTGCCGGCGAGGACATCTTCACCCTGCCGCTGGCGCTCGCCGCCCAGGGTGCGCTCGAGGCAGCGACGGCGCACGTGCCCGACGGCCCCGGCGAGCGGCTCGAACCGCACGCTCCCGAGCCCGGCGACCTGCCCTCGCCGACGCTGGTGATGCCGACCGTGGTGGAGCCGCGCCCCACGCCCCCGGGGCCGCCTCCCCCCGCACCGCCGCTCGCCCGGCCGGTCGCACCTCCTGCTGCCGTCGCGCCCGCCGTCGCGTACCGGCCCGTCACCACGCCGCCGGTCCAGCCGGTGCCGCCGGGCGTGAGCGGCAGCGAGTGGGAGCGCCGCTGGGACGAGGAGAACGGCCTGGCCGAGGAGACGGCTGCGCCGGTCCCCGCGGCCGAGCGGCTGCGGCGCGGCTCGCTCGTCGCCGCCGGTGCGCTCCTGGTGGGCGCGGCGACGGCAGCGGCACCCTGGCTGACGCTGGTGGGGGTGTGCGTGGTCGTCTGGTTGCTGCGCTCCGGCTCCCTGGCGGCCAGCTCGCTGCGCCAGCACCAGCAGCGCCGCGGCCGCAAGTGGTACGACGGCGCCCGCACCGCCGTCGCCTCGCCCTGGCACGTGGTGGCCTCGCTGCCCGGCACCGTGGGCCTGCTGCTGTGGGCCGCCGGGCTCGGGGTGGCCGCCGCCCTGCTTTGCTACGCCGTCGCCGCGGGGTTGGGGGCCACGCTCGCCGTCAGCGGTGCCGTGTTCGCGCTCTCGCTGTGGTGGGGCCCGGGCGGCAGCCGGGTGCGCGGGCCGCTGGGCCTCGTCGTGGCGCCGACCGCCCGGTCGGTGGGCGGGTGGCTCGCCGCCGTCGCCCTGGTGCTGGCCGCGACGGCCGGCCTGGGCCTGCGCGTGGGTGCCGAGGGCACCTCCTGGGCGCCGGCCTCCGAGCGGCCGTTCGCCGGGTACTCGGTGCCCGAGGGCGGCATCCTGAACCCCGGCCCCTGACCCGTCGACCAGACGCCCCTGACCGGATGCCGGGATCGGTGGCCGCGATCGGGACGCCGTGGCAGCATGGGGGCGTGATCCGCAGCACCCGCACCATCATCATCGCCTAGCGCGTCGAGCACCCGCTCGCGCGCCACCTCTCGTTCGCGGGAGGTTTTTTTGTGCCCAGACCCACCAGAGGACCGCACCCCATGGACCTGCACGGCGACTTCCACGTCTACGACACCACCCTGCGCGACGGCGCGCAGCAGGAGGGGCTCAACCTCACCGTCGCCGACAAGCTGAACATCGCCCGGCACCTCGACGGGCTGGGCGTCGGGTACATCGAGGGCGGCTGGCCCGGCGCCAACCCCAAGGACACCGAGTTCTTCCGGCGGGCCCGCGAGGAGCTGCATCTGACGCACGCGCGGCTGACCGCGTTCGGCGCCACCCGGCGCGCCGGCGTCGCGGCCGCTGACGACCCGCTGGTGGCGGCGCTGCGCGAGAGCGGCGCGGGCGTGGTGACGCTGGTGGCCAAGTCGCACGACCGGCACGTGGAGCTGGCGCTGCGCACGACCTTGGAGGAGAACCTGGCGATGGTGCGCGACACCGTCAGCCACCTGCGCGCCGAGGGCCAGCAGGTCTTCCTCGACGCCGAGCACTTCTTCGACGGCTACCGCGCCAACCGCGACTACGCGCTCGAGGTGCTGCGCACGGCCTTCGAGGCCGGCGCCGAGGTGGCCGCGCTGTGCGACACCAACGGCGGCATGCTGCCCGGCTGGGTCTCCGACGTCGTCCACGACGTCGTCGAGAGCACCGGCGGCAGGGTCGGCATCCACGCGCACAACGACTCCGGCTGCGCGGTGGCCAACTCGCTGGCCGCCATCGACGCCGGCGCCTCGCACGTGCAGGGCTGCATCAACGGCTACGGCGAGCGCACCGGCAACGCCGACCTGGTGACCGTGGTGGCCAACCTCGAGCTCAAGCTCGGCCGCCAGGTGCTGCCGCAGGGCCTGCTGCGCGAGGCGACCCGGGTGGCGCACGCCGTCGCCGACGTCACGAACTTCCCGCCCGCCTCGCGCCAGCCCTACGTGGGCAGCTCGGCGTTCGCGCACAAGGCCGGCCTGCACGCCAGCGCCATCAAGGTCGACCCCGACCTCTACCAGCACATGGACCCCGGGGGCGTGGGCAACGACATGCGGCTGCTGGTCTCCGACATGGCCGGCCGCGCGTCCATCGAGCTGAAGGGGCGCGAGCTCGGCTTCGACCTTTCCGGCGACAAGGAGCTGGTCACCCGGGTCACCGACCGGGTCAAGCAGCTGGAGGCCCGCGGCTACACCTTCGAGGCCGCCGACGCCTCCTTCGAGCTGCTGCTCGTCGAGGAGGTCGAGGGCGCCCGCCCCAGCTACTTCGAGGTCGAGAGCTGGCGGGTGATCACCGAGACCCTGACCCACGCGGTGCCGGGGGAGGAGGCGGTCTCGGAGGCGACGGTGAAGCTCAAGGCCCAGGACGTGCGCTACGTCGTCACCGGTGAGGGCAACGGCCCGGTCAACGCCCTGGACTCCGCACTGCGCGCCGCCATCGGGCAGGCCTACCCCGGCGTCGCCAAGTTCGAGCTGATCGACTACAAGGTGCGCATCCTCGACCAGGGTCACGGCACCGACGCCATCACCCGCGTGCTCATCGAGACCAGCGACGGCGAGTCCTCGTGGGTCACCGTGGGCGTGGGTGCCAACGTCATCGAGGCCTCGTGGGGGGCGCTCGTGGACGGGCTGACCTACGGGCTCAGGCGCCAGGGGGCCTGACGACGCGGGCCACCAGGTCGGCCCACCCGCGGTAGACGCGTTCGACGGAGAAGCCGTCCACGCGCACCTGCTGCTCGAGGATCGGCACCTCCAGCGGCGCCAGGATCGCGGTCGCCAGGATCGGGAGATCGCCGCTCACCCCGAGCTCGGCGAGCAGGTGGCGCACGTGCATCGCCACGAAGGAGTAGGGCGCCCCGGAGCTGGCCGCGCTCTGGCCGGCGGCGCTGATCAGCTCCGAGTGCAGGAGCGTCGCCTCCAGGCGGGAGCGCCCGAACGCCAGGAGTCGCTCCAGCGGCGGAGCGCCGGGGCCGAGCGGCGGGGGGCCGGTGATCACCGAGGCCTGCCAGGCCGACTCGGAGTGGTCGAGCAGCGCCGCCATCAGCCCCTCGCGGGAGCCGAAGCGGCGGAACACCGTGCCCTTGCCGACGCCGGCCCGCGCCGCGACCGCCTCGGTGGTGACGGCGGCGACCCCGTGCTCCTCGACGAGCGCACGGGCCGCGACCAGCAGGGCCTCGCGGTTGCGGGCGGCGTCGGCCCGCTCGCGCGCAGGTGCGCCCGACCCCAGCATGGGCAGCAGCGGGCGCTCGGGGGTCACGCGCACACCCTAGTGACGTGCTGCCGTCGAGCCACGCCGTCCGGACAGTGGTGGGTGTCCTGGTCGGCACCGAGCCGGCCGTTCGCGCCACCTGAGCGCTACGGTCGGGTGCGTGAGCGAGATCCACGACCTGACCGCGCTCGAGCAGGGCGCGCTGGTGGCCCGCGGCGAGGTGAGCTCCACCGAGCTGGTGGAGCACTACCTGGAGCGGGCCGAGCGGCTCGACGACGTCGGCGCCTTCGTGACGCTGACGGCGAGCCAGGCGCGCAGCAGCGCCCAGCACCTGGCGCTGGCTCCGGCGGTGGCTGGTGACTCGCCCCTGCGCGGGGTGCCCACGGCGATCAAGGACCTCAACCTGACCGCGGGGGTGCCCACCCGCTTCGGGTCACCGGTCTTCGCCGACCACGTGCCGGAGGTCAGCGACGCCGTCGCGCTGGCGATCGGTGAGGCCGGGATGCCCAGCCTCGGCAAGACGAGCACGCCGGAGTTCGGGTCGCCCTGCTACACCGAGCCGGAGGGCGCGCCACCGGCGGTGACGCCGTGGGACCGCAGCCGGATGGCCGGCGGATCCTCGGGCGGAGCCGCGGCCGCGGTGGCAGCCGGCCTGGTGCCGGTGGCCCAGGGATCCGACGGCGGGGGGTCCATCCGGATCCCGGCCTCGTGCTGCGGGCTGGTGGGCCTCAAGCCCTCGCGGGGGCGGATCAGCGGGTTCCCGATGTACGGCGACCCGGTGGGCCTCGGCACCTCGGGCTCGATCGCGCGCACCGTGCGCGACGCCGCTGCGCTCCTCGACGTGCAGGCCGGACGGCGACCCGGCGACCCGGCGTGGGCGCCGGCGCCGGCGGGCTCTGGTGCCTCGCTGTTCCTCGAGGCCTGCGACCGCGAGCCGGGACTGCTGCGCATCGCACGCTTCGCCACGCCGGTGATCGCTGCTGACAGCCCCGTCGACCCGGAGTGCCTGGCGGCCTACGAGGATGCCTCGAAGCTGCTGGAGGGCCTCGGCCACGACGTGGACGACGTTCCCGTCCCGTTACCGCTCGAGGCAGTGCCCGTCTTCGAGACGTGTTGGGCGGTGCTCACCGCGCTCTCGGTGGAGCCGCTGCCCGAGGCGGCGCGCGAGCGGCTGCGCCCGCTCACCCGGTGGCTGGCCGAGCGCGGCTTCGCCGTCAGCGGCCCGCGGTTCGGCCTGGCCGTCGGCGAGCTGCGACGGCTGGCGGCGCGGGCGCTCGAGGCGTTGGCGCCCTACGACGCCGTGCTCACCCCCACGGTCGCGACGCCGCCGCTGCCGGTGGGCGCCATCCGCGACGACGCCGACCCCGCGCGCGACTTCGAGAACCAGAAGCGCTTCACGCCCTGGACCTCGGCCTGGAACGTGACCGGCATGCCGGCCGTCTCGCTGCCGCTGCACTGGACCTCGCCCACCGAGACGACGCCGACCCTGCCGGTGGGTGTCATGCTCGCCGCGCGCCCCGCCGAGGAGGAGCTGCTGCTCTCGCTCGCCGCGCAGGTCGAGGCCGCCGCCCCGTGGCACCACCGGCGACCGCCCGGCTGGTGATCTCGCACCGGTGATCGAGTAGCGCCGTCCCGAGGCACGAGGGGCGGGGCGTGCCGAGATCCCGTGAGTCGACCGTCCTCCGGTGACCCACGACCTCAGGCCAGCGCCGGCAGGCCCCACGCCTTGCGGAACTCCGCGGGGTCGAGGGTCTCGAGCTGCTCGTGCACCACGGCCAGCAGCTCGGGGACGGCGTCGGGCGCGGGCAGCGGGACCCGCAGCTCCTCGCCGCCGTCGTGACGACGCCGCACCACCAGGTCGCCGGCACGGCTGAGCTCCATCCGCCCACCGCTGGCGGCGCACCACAGGTCGGCGAGGCCGCGCAGCACCCGCAGGGGCGCCGAGTAGTGCCGGGGCTCGAGGCCGACGACGTACACCTCGTCGGCGCAGCCGGGTTCGAGCGTGGCGGTCATGCCTCCAGGCTACGCCGCGGGCGAGGGCTTGCTCCTGACGTGGCGTGAGGTCCTAGCGTTCGGGCCATGAGGAACGAGGGCCGGAGCATCGGCGAGGTGGCGGCGCGCACGGGGCTCACCGAGCGCACGTTGCGCTACTACGAGGAGCTGGGGCTGGTGTCGCCGGCACGCGACGGCGGCGGCCGGCGCCGCTACGACCAGGTGAGCCTGGACCGTCTCTACCGGGTGCGGCTGCAGCGCGACCTGGGCACACCGCTGGCCCGGGTGAGTCCTGACGACGCCGACGTGCTGACGCTGACCGGCGACCACCTGGCCGGCCTCGACGCCGAGATCGCTGCTCTCGCCCGGCGTCGCGAGCGGGTGCGCGCGGTGCAGGACCGGCTGATGAGGGGTACCGACCCCGCGCCCACGGAGCTGCTCGACCTGCTCGCCGGCCTGGGAGCGGACGAGACGGTGCCCACCCGTCGCCTGACGCTCCTGGTCTACCGCGACCTGTCCGCCGCGCACGAGCACCTGGTGGAGGTGCTGGGCTTCGGTGCGGGACCGGTCACCCGCGATGATGACGGGCGCGTCGTCCACGCCGAGGTGCACGTGGGCGACGGCGTCGTGTGGCTGCACCCCGAGCTGACGACGGCGCGGTTGGCCTCGCCCGCGACGGTGGGCAGCGCCTCTGCCTGCCTGGCGGTCGAGGTCGACGACGTCGAGGCGCACCACGCGCGGCTGGTGGCGGCTGGTGCGCGGATCGACTACGCGCCGACCGACATGCCCTACGGCGTGCGGGAGTACGGCGTGCGCGACCTCGAGGACCACCTGTGGTCCTTCCAGCAGCCCCTGCCCGAGTCCGACGCCCGATCCGAGGAGACCTGATGGCTGGCCAGATGACGTTGACCCCTTACCTGTGCGTGGCCGGTGCTGCACGGGCGATCGACTGGTACACCGAGGTCCTGGGTGCGCAGGTGACCCACGAGCCGATCCTGATGGAGGACGGGCGGGTCGGGCACGTCGAGCTCGCCGTGGGTGGCTCCGACGGCGCCCGCTGGATGATGAGCGACGAGTTCGACCAGGCGGGCGTCGCCGGCCCGGACACCGGCCGCGGGGCCGCCGTCACGCTGCACCTGGGCCTGCCCGGCGCGGACGACGTCGATGCCGTGGCCGCCCGCGTGGTGGCGGCCGGCGTCACCCTCGACCGCGGGCCGGAGACCAGCGACCCCGCCGGCCGGGTCGCCGTGTTCCGCGACCCGTTCGGTCACCGCTGGTTCCTCAACGCGCCTGCCTGAGCCCGTGGTCGACGGCCCGGCTCAGTCGTCGGCGATGCCGCGCGCGTGCAACGCGTCGCCGGTGGCGCGGGCGTGCGCGACCGAGCGGATGACCATGGGTGTGAGCAGTGCTCTCAGGTTGCGGTCGAGTCCGCGCGCCTGGGCCGCCTGGCGGGTCTCGCGGCCGATCTCGAGCGTGGTGGGGATCGCGCGGATCATCAACGAGAACGCCAGGGCCACCAGTGCGGGGTCGACGCCGAGTCGCCGGAACGGGCCGAGCGCGCGGGTCAGGGTGTCGAGCAACTCGTCGACCGAGGTCGTCACCGTGAGCACCGTCGCGAGCAGCACCAGCCCCACCAGGGCCCCGACGACGGCGAAGGCGTGCGCCCACCCCTGCTGCCACGCCTGCCAGGCGGTGAGCAGCGCCATCACCATCAGCAGGCCACGCAGGGTGCGCGCCAGCAGCCGCAGTCGCACGCGGGCGACGGCGAGCAGGGCCAGCACGACGGCCACGAGCACCCCCGAGGTGGCGGGGGAGCGGTAGGCCACGACGACCACGCTGATCACCGCCATCGCCGTCAGCTTCACGCCCGCCGGCATCCGGTGCAGGAAGGTCGTGCCGGGCTGGTAGACGCCGAGCAGGTCAGACATCGCTCACCCGCTCACCAGGCGCTCGCCCGGTAGTGCTCGACGACCTCGGCCGGGGCGCCGTCGGCCACGACGCGGCCGTGCTCCACCAGCAGCGCGCGCTCGCAGCGCAGCGCGAGGTCGAGGTCGTGGGTCACGAGCAGCAGCTGCTGGCGCAGGCCGAAGAGCAGCTCGGCGATCCGGCGGGTGTTGACGAGGTCGAGCAGGGTGGTGGGCTCGTCGGCCACGAGCACCTCGGGGTCGGTGGCGAGCACCCCGGCGATGGCGAGCAGCTGGCGCTGGCCGCCGGAGAGCGAGTGCACGCTGCGCTCGGCCAGCTGCTCCAGGCCGTACCCCTCGAGGACCCGCAGCGCGGCGGCGGTGCGCTCCTCGCGGTCGCGGTGGGTGTGTCGCAGCGAGAGGGCGACGTCCTCGACGACGGTGGGCATCACCAGCTGCGCGGAGGGGTCGGTGAACACGAAGGCGACCCGCCGTCGGACCTCGCGGCCCTGCTTCGCGACGTCGAGACCGTCGACGACGACCCGGCCCGTGGCGGCCCCGACCAGCCCGTTGACCAGGCGGGCGAGCGTGGACTTGCCCGAGCCGTTCGGGCCGATCAGCGCGACCCGCTGCTCGGTGAGGGTGAGCGTGGTCGGGGCGAGGATCTGCACCTCGCCCTGACCGGTGGTGGCCCGGACCGAGGCCTCCTGCAGCTCGATCCGGCTCACGCCGGCAGGCGCTCCTCGCCGGCGTCGGAGGTCACCGAAGCGGCGGCACCGCGGCGGCGTCGGGCGGGCAGCAGGTCGGGGAAGGCCCGGTGCACGGCGGTGGCGACGAGGGCCATCGCGATGTTCTTCAGCACGTCCCCCGGGAAGAACTGGGTGTCGTAGATGAAGGCCTCCTTGATGCCCAGGTCGGCGCGCCAGGCCAGGTTGAGCGGCCCGAGGGTGTGGATGAACAGGAAGCTGCTGAGCAGGCCGGCGGTGAAGACGAGGGTGAAGTCGGTGGCGCGCTGGCGGTTGCGCTGCACGATGAAGCCGCAGAGCGCGGCGGCCAGCGGGAAGGCCACCAGGTAGCCGGCGGTGGGGCCGGTGAAGTGGCCGACGCCGGCTGCGCCGCCCGAGAAGATCGGTAGACCGATGGCGCCGCCGGCCAGGTAGAGCACCACGGCCAGGAAGCCGCGGGAGGGGCCGAGGCAAGCACCGCAGAGCAGCACGGCGAAGGTCTGCAGCGAGAAGGGGACGCCGACGCCGGTCTTGATGTCGGGCAGCAGCGCGGTGGCGGCGATGATGGCGGCGAAGCCGGCCACCAGGGCGACGTCGGTGGCGGGGGAGCGGCGGTTCATGGGCGGTCTCGCTTCTGGCTACTCGAGCTGGTCGGACCTGAACGGTGGTCAGGTGAACGGCGTTCAGGTTAGGGTGCTCCCGGCACCAGGTCAACGTGACGTGGTCGGGGGATCGGAGGGCGGACGTGCGCTACACCCGCGCCACCGTCGTCGACCGGGCCCTGGAGGTGCTCGACCGCCACGGGCTCGCCGACCTGAGCATGCGCCGCCTCGGCGCCGAGCTAGGCGTCCGCCCCAGCGCGCTGTACCACCACGTGCCGAGCAAGCAGGTGCTGCTCGCCGCCGTCGCGGACGAGCTGCTGGCCCGCGGTCGCCGTCCGGCCGTCGAGCAGGTGTGGGACGCACGCGTCGTCGAGGTGTGCACCGCGCTGCGCGAGGCGATGCTGGCCTACCGCGACGGAGCCGAGGTGGTGGCCACCGCCTACGCCTTCGGCCTCGGGGCCGGCGAGCCCGCCGAGGAGCTGCTCGAGGTGCTGCTCGCCGCCGGTCTGCCCGACGACGTCGCCGCCGTCGCCACCCGCACCCTGCTGCACTTCGTCTTCGGCCACGTGGTCGACGAGCAGACCCACCTGCAGGCCGGCAGCGCCGGCGCTATCGACGCCCCGCCCCGCGAGGGGTCGGACTTCGCGCTCGGGCTGGCGTTCGTCGTCGACGGGATCCGGGTGCGGGTCGCCGGTGACCGCACGACCACGGCCGGCTGACCGCGGCCGGTCAGGCCGTGGCGATGAAGTCGCGCAGCGCGCGTGCGAAGCGCTCCGGGTCGTCCAGGTGCGGGAAGTGCCCGGCGCCGTCGAAGATCTCGACGCGACAGTCGGGCAGGGCCTCCTGGGCGCTGCGCGCGTGGGCGACGGGGATCATGTGGTCCTTGGAGCCCCAGACGATGAGGGTCGGGATCGGCAGCGCACCCTCCAGGTGGTCGTGCGCGCTGATGCTCTGCCCGCCGACGTCGATGACGGCGCGGGTGGTCGCCAGGAAGGCACGCCGGCTCCCGCGGTCGCCGAGCGACCTGAAGCCGCGCCAGACGGCGTCGACGTCGGAGCCGGGCTTCCAGCCGACCTTCGCGGCGCCCCGGCCGAGCAGCTCGACCTGCGAGAGCACCGGGGTCGAGGCGGCGATGCTGAGCACCCGGGCGGCGCCGGGCAGCGTCGCGGCGCGCAGCACCAGGTTGACCTCACGGCCGAGGCCGCCGCTGGAGACCAGCACCAGCCGCTCCACGCGCTCGGGGAAGAGGTAGAAGAACTGCATGGCGATGCCGCCGCCGAGCGAGTGCCCCACCAGCGTGACCCGCTCGATGCCGAGGTGGTCGAGCAGGTCGCGCATGGCGGCGGCGTGGGCGCTGAGGGAGTAGTCGCCGAACGGCTTCGCCGACTCGCCGTGGCCGAACAGGTCGGGCAGCACCACCCGGTGGTCGTCGTCCATCTGGTCGACGAGGTGCTCCCACTGCCGCTGCGACCCGAGGATGCCGTGGATGAAGAGCACCACCGGCCCCGAGCCGCTGTCGACGTAGGAGAGCTCGTGGCTGTGCAGGACGACCTTGCGCGGAACCAGCGGGCCATGGGGGTCCTCGGGATCGACGGGGTGGGTGGCCACGGTATCGCCGAGCGGTCCCGCCGACGTGGGCGGCGCCGAGCCGCGCCGGGGCGGGTCAGATGCCGAACGGCTCCGCGTAGCGGACGGTGCCGCTCGGCGGGGTGCGGTCGGGGTCCAGCGACATCGCCATGAGGGCCTCGTCGGGGACGTCGACGGAGAGCCGGATGCCGAGGAGCGACGCCCGGCGGAACCCGAACCGCGGGTAGTAGTCCGGGTGCCCCAGGACGACGACGAAGGGGCCCTCGTCGTCGCGTGCGGCGTCGAGCACGGCGCTGATCGCGGCCGACCCGGCTCCCGTGCGCTGGTGGTCGGGCAGCACCGAGCACGGGGCCAGGCACAGGGCCGGGGCGTCGTCGATCCAGCACCGGGTGAGGAGCGCGTGCCCCACCACCTGGTCGTCCGCCGTGGTCGCGACCATCGAGAGCCCGTCGATCCACGCGTCATCCGCCCGGAGCGCGTCGACCAGGTCCGCCTCGTCGGCGGTCTCGAAGGCAGCGAGCGTCAGAGCACGCACGGCCGGTCGGTCTCCGCCCGTCTCCGGGCGCGTCCTCCACGGGGTGGTGCTGGTCATCGTGGCCTCCTGGGTGTCGTTCCCAGCGTGGCACGACGGGTCGGCGAGGGGTGGACAGGCCGGCGGGGCCCTGCCTACGGGACGACGACGATCTTGCCCACGTGCTCGCGCCGCTCCAGCTGCCGCTGAGCCTCGACGACCTCGGCAAGCGGGTACCTCGCGGCGACGACGGGCGCCACGGCGCCCTGACGCGCGACCCCGACCAGCAGGTCGAAGATGCGTGGGGTGTGCATCGTCGACCCCACGAGCGAGATGTCGGCCAGGTACAGGCGGCGGACGTCGAGCCGCACCTCCCAGCCTCCCAGCGCGCCCGCCACCACCCAGCGTCCGCCGGGTCGCATCAGGCCCACCCCCGCCTCCAACACCTCACCGGCGATGACGTCGACCGCCGCGTCGTAGCCCTCGGGCGCGAGCCGCGCCAGGTCGGCCGCGACCTGACCCCGGCTGCGGTCCACCACCTCGTCCGCGCCGGCGGCGCGGACGGCGTCGGCCTTGTCGCCCGAGCAGACCGCCACGACGCGGGCCCCGCGTGCGCTGGCCAGCTGCACCGCAGCGAGCCCGACACCGCCCGAGGCGCCGGTGACCACCACGGTGTGGCCCTCCCGCACGCCGCCACGCTCCAGCATCCCCAGCGCGGTGCCGTACGCGATCGGCAGCGCGGCCAGCTGCTCGTCGTCGAGCGGGGAGTCGCCGACGTCGTGCACCCGTGCGGCCGGCGCGACCACGTACTCGGCGAAGCCGCCGTCACGCTCGCTGCCCAGCACGTCCGTGGGCAGCGCGTCGGGTCCGTCGTCGCCGTACAGCGCCGGGTCCACCAGGACCCGGGTGCCGACCAGCGCTGCACCCTGCCGGGAGCCCGCTGCGACCACGGTCCCGGCCACGTCGCCACCCTGGATGCGCGGGAAGTCCAGCGGCCCCAGCCACCCGGCCTTCGCGTCCGGTCCGGTGCCTGAGCCGTAGGAGCCCTCGCGGGTCCAGATGTCGGTGTTGTTGCAGCCGGCCGCCGCCACCCGCACCAGCACCTCGCCGGGGCCGGGCGTCGGGACAGGCACCTCGTGCACCGCGATGGCGTCCAACCCGCCGTGGTGGGTCGTGACGGCGGCCAGCATGGTGTCCGGCAGCGCATCGGTGAGGTCACGGTCGGGCGATTGCTGGGAGGGCATGGCTCCCAGCATGGCAGCGCCGCCGTGCTCGTCGCCGTCGCCGTCGTGGGCGCGGGTCTCGGGACCTCTCAACCCGGGATCGCGTCGATCGCCAGCGAGAGCTGCGGCTGGTCGGTCGGGAACGAGGCGACCTTGCGCAGAGCGCCGCTCTCGACGTCCCAGGTGACCAGCCACGTGGTCTCGGGCGAGCCGGCCGGTCGAACCTCGGCCAGCACCGTGTCGGGGTCGGTGAAACCGAGGGGCGTCAGGTTGGCGCTGTCGGAGTAGTAGGAGCCGCGGGTCGGCACGGGTAGGAAGCCGCGCACGCTGAGGTCGGCGAGGCCGAGGACGAGCAGGCCGTCGGTGTCGGTGGCGTCGCCCTCGCCGTAGGTGGCGCCGTTGGCGCGCACGGTGGCCAGCGAGGCTGCGTCGGAGGCCGGACGCTGGGTGCTCTCCAGGGCGCTGGTGTCGCCGACCGCCTCCACCTGACCCTCGCGCCACAGCTCCAGGGTGTTCGGCCGGGCGTCGGAGTAGCGGTCGGCGAGCACCGCGTCGCCGGCGGGCACGACCTCGTCGATGCGGTCGAAGGGCAGGCGCACTGCCTCGCCGGAGGACGCGTCGATCTCCCAGAACCGGTTCCACTCGCCCAGCAGCAGCCGGTCGGCCCCGACGAAGTCGAGGTCGACGTAGAAGTCCTCGGCGCCCGAGAAGCCGCGGGGCAGCGGCAGCGAGGTCCAGCCGTCGGGCGAGGAGACCGCCAGGACGCTGCCGCCCACGACGGCGGTACGCGACCCGTCGGGGGCGATGGCCACCGTGGGGTCCGTGCCGACGCCTGCGGGTAGGTCGGCGCCGGTGTACCAGCCCGAGGGGCCCAGGAGGTGGAGTGTGCCGTCGACCGCGGTGGCCGCCCGAGCCGCCCCGCGCTCGGCGGGCCCCTGGCCGATGGTGAGGTCGCGGGGCAGGCCCAGCGCCCCGTCCCACGGCAGCTGCTCGACGTCGTCGGGGTCCCAGGGCTGCTGGACGTCCTCGGGCTGGAGCGGGGCGGCGTCGACGGGCTCGGCTCCGGGGGAGGTCGGGTCCGCGGACGGTGCGATCGTGGGCCCGACACCGGCGGGTGGGGAGTCGGTCAGGAGGGCCCCACCGAGCGGCGTCACCAGCACAGCAGCCACGGCGGCCGCGGCGACGGCGCCGGTGGCGAGGCCTCGGCGTCGCCGTCGACGACGTCGGGCTCCCGCGAGGGCGGCGCCGGCCAGGTCCGGGCGCTCGACCCATGCGGTGGCGTCGTCGAGCAGGGCGGAGAGGCCGGCGGGGCCGGTCGGGTCGGGGTGGTCGTTCACGTGTTCCTCCCCATCAGGTCGAGCAGCTCGGGTGCGCCGGTGCGCAGTCGGGCCAGTGCGGCCGCGTTGGTGCTCTTCACGGTGCCGAGGCTGACCCCCAGCACCTGCGCGGTCTCGCGCTCGGTCAGGTCGTCGAAGTGGCGCAGCACGAGCACCGCGCGCTGGGCGGCGGTGAGCCGGGCCAGGGCCCGGGTGACGACGAGCGCCGCCTCGGGGTCCTCCGCGGTGGCCGCGCCACGGTCCGGGACGGCGTCGGAGGGGACCTCGCGGCGGGTGCGGCGCCACCAGCTCACGTTGTCGCGCACGATGATCCGGCGCGCGTACGCCGTCGGGTTGCCGCCGCGCAGCCGCGTCCAGCGCAGCGCCACCTTGGTGAGCGCCTCCTGCACGAGGTCCTGGGCCCGGTGCAGGTCGCCGGTCAGCAGGTAGGTCGAGCGCAGCAGGGTGCGCTCGCAGCCGCTCGCCCACGCCGTGAACTCCGCGTCGTCCATGCCGTCCCCACCTCCTCGCCCCTGTGGCCCTGCACCCGCACAACGGCGCGAGGTGGTCGGAAGGTTGGCACGACTTCCGCGCCCTCCGGCGCTCGACAGGCACGGCGGCGTCGCGCAGGATCGAGGTGACCCGACCACGAGGGAGCAGCCATGCGCGTCACCGAGATCATCGCCGACCTGCACGTGAGCGACATCGAGACGGCGAGGGACTTCTACACCGACTACCTCGGGTTGTCCGCCGAGGAGTTCAACCTCGGCTGGGTGGCGCGGTTCACCGATCCGCGCAGCGGAGTCAACCTGCAGCTGGTCACGCGCGACGCCACCGCCGTCACCGACCCGGTGGTGTCGGTCAGGGTCGACGACGTCGACGCGGCCTACGCCGACGCCGTCGCGCGGGGCTACGAGATCGTGCACCCGCTGACCACGGAGGAGTGGGGCGTGACGCGCTTCTTCGTGCGGGCCCCCGACGGCAACGTGCTCAACGTCGTGCAGCACCGCACCTGAGGGGGCCCACGTGGTGACGGGAGGGCGTGCGGTGTGCGGGGTTTCGACACGCTCGGCGCCGGGGCGCCTCACGGCTCAACCAGCGGTAGCGAGAGGGTTGTCGAGCTCGCCGGCGTACATCATCTGGTCGCCGTCCCCGGAGAGGTCGAGCATCTGGCGGGTGTCGCGCAGCTGGAGGCGGTTCACGCAGCTGTGCTTGAAGGTGGGGCGGGAGAAGTCGTACCGCTTGTGCTCCAGCGCCAGATCCGGGTGCTCGTCGGCGTGCTGGCGCACGCAGCGCCTCACCTCGGCCCAGAGCTCCGACGCCGGCAGCACGCCCTCGTCGTCGAGGATGCCGGCCAGGTGGCGCAGCACGCCCACCATCACGTCGGTCTGCAGCGGCAGGGCGCGCTCGTCGTCGTCCACCTCCGCGCGGGTGCGCTCCACCGCGGGCGGGAGGGGCCGGTCGTGCAGGAAGGCGACCTCCTCGCCGATGTCCTTCATCAGCGCTCGCACCGGCACGTGGTCGCGCAGCACCAGCACGAGGTTCTCCCCGTGCGGCATGAACGCCAGGTCGTGGGCCACCAGGCAGTGCACGATCGGGCGCACGTAGGCGTGCAGGTAGCTGCGCAGCCACGCCTGGGCGGTGAGCCTGGACGCCGTCACCATCGCGGCCGCCAGCGAGCGGCCCTCGGCGTCGCGGTGCAGCAGCGAGGCCATGGTGGCCAGACGCTCGCCGCGGCCCAGCCGCGGCAGCGGGCTCTCGCGCCACAGCGCCGCGAGCATCTTCTGGTGCGGGGTCGAGCGGTCGTCAGTGCGCGGGTTGGCGTGGTACGCGTCGCCGGTGTACCCGACGGCGGCGCGCTCGCGCAGCACCGAGAACCCGCACGCCTGCAGCGTCGGGTCGCTCGCGACGAGCGCTGCCACGTGGTCGTTGATGGCGGGGGTGTCGACCATGAACCCG
Organism: Nocardioides nanhaiensis; assembly: GCF_039542785.1. NCBI lineage: Bacteria > Bacillati > Actinomycetota > Actinomycetes > Propionibacteriales > Nocardioidaceae > Nocardioides > Nocardioides nanhaiensis. Next base: position 152,621 of record NZ_BAABIM010000002.1, on the reverse strand, counting down.
GGGGAGAGACCGCGCACGAAGCCCATGTTCTGCACGGCGAGCGCCGTCTTCACGTAGTGCCGGTCAGGGCGCGAGCGGTTGAAGAACGTGCGGATCGACTGCTGCGGCTGGTAGGAGTCCGGGCCCTCGCCCAGGTGCACGAGGTCGCGCCGTGCCAGGTCGGGGGCGAACGTGACGGCGGCCTTGTTCTCCCACTGCCACGGGTGCACCGGCAGCAGCAGGTAGTCGGCCGGGTCCAGGCCCAGCGTGGTCAACCGCTCGTCGAACCCGGCGCGCACCTCGGGGTCGAGCTCGCCCGCCAGCAGCGCCTCCTCGGTGAGGCCGTCACCCAGGCTCAGGTGTGCCGAGGCTCGCCGGGCGGCCAGCCACACCAGCCGCACCGTGCTGCCGGTCTCCGGCGCGTAGGCGGCGTGGTCGCGGACACCGAGGCCGATCCGTCCGTTGTTGGCGAGGAAGGAGGGATGGCCCTCGGTCATCGCGGCCTCGAGCTCCTGGTAGTCCGCGTCTACCAGGTCGGTCGCCGTCGCCCGGTGGTGGTGGCGCTTCCAGGCGAATCCGGCGAGCGTGCCCGCGAGCTCCTCCAGGTAGGTGTGCAGCAGCTCGGTCGGCAGCCCGAGCACCTCGGCGTGCTCGGCGACGAACGCCTGCACGTCCAGCGGGGCCGGCTCGCCGTTGCGCGTGCGCATCACGCTGGCGGGCTCGATCACCCAGTGCTCGAGTGGCAGCACGCGCGCGCGGAAGTCGTAGCGGGTGCGTCCGTCCGGGGCGGTGACCCGCCAACGACCGTCGCCGAGCCGCTGGGGCTCCAGCAGCCGCTCGTGGCTCAGCTCCGCCAGCGCCTTGGTGAGCAGGTGCCGCTGACCGGCCTCCAGGTGGTCGGGCCGGAGGTGTGCCACCTCGCCCGTGGCGTGCTGCCACGCGGCGCGGGTGAGCACCGAGAGCATCGCGGTCTTGCCCGGCAGCGGCACCTCGCGCACCTCGCGGAATCCGTGCTCGGTGTTGAGACGCCGGATGGCGAGGTTGGCGGCGTCCGGCTCGACGACGACGCGCCGCACCGCCGGGTCGCGGAAGCAGTGCTCCAGGACGGCGGCGAACACCTGCCGCGTGAAGCCGCGGACCGGCTCGTCGGTCGGGGCGACCAGCACGTGCATGCCGAGATCGCCGGGCTCGAGGTCGGGCAGCGCCGTCAGGCCGGCGAGCTCGGAGCGCGCGGGGTCGTAGGTCTCGGCGAGGAAGGCGGGCTCGCCCCGGTGGCGTCCCAGCCATGCGTGGTGGTGGGGGTGCTTGGCGATCCGCGTGTACTCCGCGGCGACCTCGGCGGGCGAGGCCTCCTGCATCATCCAGAAGCGCGCCTTGGGGTGCGTCACCCAGCGGTGCAGCAGCCCGGCGTCGCGCTCGACGTCGAGGGGCTCCAGGGTCAGGTCCGGGCTGTGCGGGCTCGAGTGCGTCATGCGCTGGCCTCCCGCAGGTGTTCGGGCACGCCGAAGCTCTGCACGGCCACCTGCTTCTCGATCGGGTACACCTCGCGGCCGGTGAGTGCCGCGATGATGTGGGAGTTGCGGTAGGCGCCCATGCCGAGGTCGGGTGCCACGAAGCCGTGCGTGTGCTCCTCGGCGTTCTGCACGAAGACCTCCTCGCCGGCCAGGTCGACGGCATAGGAGCAGGTGGCGCGGTAGCGACCCTGCTCGTCGAGACGCAGCCGGTCGCGCACCGGCTCGAGGAAGGCCGGCACGCCCGCGGCGTAGCCGGTGGCCAGCACCAGACCCTCGGTGCGCAGCGCGAAGGGCTCGTCGGTCTCGTCGTGGTGCAGGGCCAGGTGGTGGGTGCGGCCGTCCCAGGACGCCGAGCGCACGCTGGTGTTGGTGAGCAGCGTGGTGCGCGGCCCCTCGCCGGCCACCCGCAGCTGGTAGTGCAGGTCACTGATGGCGTCCACCAGGTCGCCGCTGATCCCCTTGTAGAGAGAGCGTTGCTCTCGCAAGAGGTTCTCGCGGGTCGTGGCGGGAAGCCGCTGGAAGTAGTCGGTGTACTCCGGTGAGGTCAGCTCCAGGGTCAGCTTGGTGTACTCCATGGAGAAGAAGCGCGGGCTCCGGGTCAGCCACGTGAGGTCGTAGTCGTGGTCGGGGCTCTCGGCCAGCAGCTGGTGGTAGATCTCCGCGGCGCTCTGGCCGCTGCCCACCACGGTGACCGAGCCCAGCGCCTGCAGCTCGGCCTTGCGGTGCAGGTAGTCCGCCGAGTGCAGCGCGACGCCGCCCGCCTCCAGCACACCCTCGACGCCGGCCGGCACCCGCGGCCGGGTGCCGACGCCGAGCGCGATCCGCCGGGCGCGGTAGGTCTCGCCGGAGCGGGTGTGCACCGTGTACAGCTCGCCGTCGTGCTCCACCCGCTCGACGGCGCAGCCGAACCGCACGGTGCCGAGCCGGTGCGCGGCCCACCGGCAGTAGTCGTCGTACTCGCGCCGCAGCGGGTAGAAGGACTCCCGCACGTAGAACGGGTAGAGCCGCCCGACCTCCTTGAGGTAGCTGAGGAAGGACCACCGCGAGGTGGGGTCGGCCATCGTCACCAGGTCGGCCAGGAAGGGCACCTGCAGGGTGGCGTCGTCGAGCAGCAGGCCGGGGTGCCAGGCCAGGTCGTCGCGCGCCTCCAGGAACACGGCGTCCACCTCGGGCAACGGGTCCAGCAGGCACGCCAGGCCCAGGTTGAACGGCCCGACGCCGATGCCCACCAGGTCGTGCACGTGGGCGCTCACGCCGCCTCCCGCGCGGTCAGTCGCTCACCGAGTGCCACCAGGTGGTCGACGGCGGCGAGCACCTGGTCGGCGGTGGTGGCGGGGTTGAGCAGGGTCAGCTTGAGCCAGCGCTCGCCGTCGACCGTGGTGGCGGCGACCATGGTGCGGCCCGAGGCGTAGGCCTCGGCGCGGATCCGGTCCGTCAGCGCGCTGGCGCGGGCGGGGGAGAGGCCGGCTGGCCGGTAGCGCAGCACGATCGTGCTCAGCTGCGGCTCCGCGGCCAGCTCGACGTGGGGGTGCCGCTCCAGGGCGGTGGCCACCTCGGTCGCCAGGTCGACGACGTCGTCGACCATGTGGCCCACGGCGTCGGGACCGAGGCTGCGCAGGGTCAGCCACAGCTTGAGCGCGTCGAAGCGGCGGGTGGTCTGCAGGCTCTTGTCGACCTGTTCGGCCAGCTCCGGCTCGCCGGCCTCCTCGGGCGCGGGGTTGAGGTAGTCGGCGTGCCAGGTGACGTGGCGCAGGTGGCGTCGCTCGCGCACGAGCAGGGCGCTGGAGGAGACGGGCTGGAACCAGGTCTTGTGGTAGTCGACGGTGAGGGAGTCGGCGTGCTCGACGCCGGCCAGCAGGTGGCGTCTGGTGGGGGAGACGAGCAGCCCGCCGCCGTAGGCGGCGTCCACGTGCAGCCACGCGCCGTGCTCGCGGCACAGCCGCGCGACCTCGGGCAGCGGGTCGATCGCGCCGAAGTCGGTGGTGCCGGCCGTCGCGACGACCGCCATCGGCACCAGCCCCAGCGTCGAGCAGGCCTCGAGCCGGGTGGCGAGGGCGGCGGGATCCATCCGGCGCCGGGCGTCGGTGGGTACGGCGACGACGGCGTCCTCGCCCAGTCCCAGTAGACGCGCGGCCTTCTGCACGCTGAAGTGCGCCTGCTCTGAGGCCAGCACCCGCAGCCGGTGCACGGGGGTGCCCGCGGCGCGCGCCTGCTCGCGGGCGAGCAGCAGCCCCTGCAGGTTGCTCTGGGTGCCGCCGCTGGTGAAGACGCCGTCGGCGTGCGGGCCGAGCCCGGCGCGCTGCGCCGTCCAGGCGATCAGGGCGCGCTCGATGGCGGCCGCGCCGACGCCCTGGTCGAAGGTGTCGAGGCTGGAGTTCACAGCGCTCACGAACACCTCGGCCGCCAGCGCCGGCACGAGCACCGGGCAGTTGAGGTGAGCGAGGTAGCCGGGGTCGTCGAACCAGACCGTGTCGCGCAGGTAGACGCGGTCCAGCTCGGCCAGGGCCTCCCGGGCGTCGTCGAGCGGGCGGTCGAGGTCGAGTGCCGCGACCCGCGCCTCGGCCGTGGCGCGCGGCAGGCCGGTGGCGGGGCCGGTGCGCTCGCGCAGCACTCCCACCAGGTGGTCGACGGCGTCGCGCATCGCGGCGGCGTACGCCTCGGCTGCGCCGGGGCCGAAGAGCTGCTCCTGCGGCGTGGAGCCGGACGGCGGTGGCGGGGAGGCGGGGGAGGGTGAGGCGGTGGGGAGCACGGTCGCGTCCTTCCGAGAAGAGAACGGCTCGGTGGTTGATTAGGTGAGCCTTACCTTAGCGATCGGCAGGCGTCGGTCCGCAAGGGCGGCCGTCGAGACCACGGTCACACTGCGTGGCGCGCGCGCCGCCGGGTACCGCAGAGGACGACGGTCCGCGCACGAGCACGGCCGCGAGACTCCCGGGAGGCACAGATGAGCGCGAGCTCCGACCACGGCGACGCACGCACGCTGGTGGACCTGATCGACGGCATGCCCATCGCGATGATGACGACCTCCGACGCCGAGGGCCGCCTGCGCGCGGTGCCGATGGCCCGCCAGGAGGTGGCGCCCGACGCCGACCTGTGGTTCATCACCGGTCGCGACACCCAGCACGTGGTCGACATCCGGGCCCGCCCCCAGGTGGGGCTCACCTTCAGCTCGAGCGACTCGTGGGTCTCGCTGCGCGGCACCGCCCGCGTGGTGGACGACGAGGCGAAGCTGGCCGAGCTCTGGAACACCTTCGCCGAGGCGTGGCTGCCCGGCGGCCCCGAGAACCCCGAGGCGGTGCTGATCCACGTGGACGCCGAGCACGGCGAGTACTGGGACACCCCCGGCGGCAAGGTGGCCTCGCTGATCAGCCTGGTCAAGACCAAGGTCACCGGCGAGACCTACGACAGCAACACCGGCAGCGTCGACCTCTGACCCAGCCGGCTTCGACAGATCAGGAGAGAGTGATGGCAGGCGAGAAGAAGGACGACCCCGGCCCCAGCGTCAAGGACCCCGAGCTCTACGAGAAGCTGCGCGACGAGGGCAACAGCAAGGAGAAGTCGGCGCGCATCGCCAACGCCGCGGCAGCCTCCTCGCGTTCCGAGGTGGGGCAGAAGGGCGGCAGCTCGCCGGCCTACGAGGACTGGACGGTCGAGGAGCTGCGCGGGCGCGCGGCCGAGCTCGAGGTCGAGGGCCGCTCCTCGATGACGAAGGACGAGCTGATCGAGGCGCTCCGAGAGCACTGATCGCGCAGGCCGCCGACCTGTCGGGAGCGGCGTCCGTCGATGACGGTCGTCACTCCCGGCCGGTCGTTGCGTGGACGAGCCCCGCGTCCCACGCCGTCGCGGGGTTGGATGTCCCGCATGGCTGCCCCTGAGTTCGACCCCGTCGACGCCGACCGGCGCGAGCCCGACCCGGCGACCTTCGCGGGCGGCGTCGTCAGCGACGAGCACCACGCCGCCCTGCGCGCCTCGGTGCGCCAGCTGGCGGCCCTGCTCGGCGAGGCGCTGCGCCGTCACGAGGGCGAGGAGCTGCTCGCCCTCGTCGAGCGGGTGCGCGGCCTGGCTCGCCAGCCCGAGGACTCGCAGCTGCGCGCCACCCTCGACGACGTCGACCCCGCCACCGCGGTGGTGCTGGCGCGGGCGTTCACCGGCTACTTCCAGCTGGTCAACGCCACCGAGCAGGTGCACCGCAGCCGCGAGCTGACCGCTTCCGGCACCAGCCCGCTGGAGGAGGCCGTGGGGCGGATCGGCCAGGCGCTGGAGGGCGGCACGCTCGAGCGGGACCTGCTGCAGGAGGTGCTGGGCCGGCTGGAGTACCGGCCGGTCTTGACCGCCCACCCCACCGAGTCGAGCCGTCGGTCGGTGCTGCGGCTGCTGGCCGGGGTGGCGGGCGTCGTCGACCGGCTCGACGACCCACGCCGCACCGCCGCCGCGCGCACCCGCGACGAGCGGCGGCTCGCCGAGCTGGTGGACCTGCTCTGGCAGACCGACGAGCTGCGGGTGGTCAAGCCCGAGCCGCTCGACGAGGCGCGCACCGCCGTCTACTACCTGCGCTCGCTGGCCGGCGAGGTGCTGCCCGACCTGCTGGCCGACCTGGACGCGCACCTGGACTCGATCGGCGTCGAGCTGCCGGCCGACGCGCGCCCCCTGCGCTTCGGCGCCTGGGCCGGCGGCGACCGCGACGGCAACCCCAACGTGACACCGCAGGTGACCCTCGACGTGCTCCGGCTGCAGCACCAGTCGGGGCTCGCCGAGCTGGTGGCGCTGGTGGAGCAGGCGCTCACCGAGATGACGGCGACCACCCGGGTCGTGGGCGTGAGCGAGGACCTGCTGGTCAGCCTCGAGCGCGACGCAGCGGCGCTGCCGGTGACCCACGAGAGCATCCGGCGCCTCAACGCCGAGGAGCCCTACCGGCTCAAGCTGAGCTACGTGCGAGTGAGGCTGTTGCGGACCCGTGATCGGCTCGCACGCGGCACCGCCCACGAGCCGGGGCGCGACTACGCCGGCTTCGAGGAGCTGATGGCCGACCTGGTGCTCGTGCGCGACTCGATGCTGGCTGCCGGCGACCGGTTGACCGGCGACGGCACCATCCGCCGTCTGATCCGCACCGCGGCGGCGCTGCGCGAGGGGCTGGCCACGCTCGACCTCCGCGAGCACTCCGCCAAGCACCACGCGGCGCTGGCCGAGCTCTACGACCGCGTCGGCGAGCCCGCCACGCCGTACGCAGAGCTCGACCGGGAGCAGCGCATCGAGCTGCTGGCCGCCGAGCTGGACGCGCGCCGTCCGCTGCTGGGTGCCGGCGCCGACCCCGGGAGCGTGGACGGTCTGGGCGAGGCCGCCACCGCCTCGCTGGAGCTGATGGCGGCTCTGCGCACGGCCCAGGAGACCTACGGGCCCGAGGTGGTGGAGACCTACATCGTCTCGATGACCCACGACATCGACGACCTGCTCGCCGTCGCGGTGCTGGCGCGCGAGGCGGGACTGGTCGACCTCGGGTCCCCCGAGCGACCGGCCACCGCGCGGCTCGGGTTCGCGCCGCTGTTCGAGACCGTCGCCGAGCTGGAGGCCGCCGGTCCGCTTCTCGAGCGGTTGCTCGCGGTACCCGCCTACCGGCGGCTCGTGGCCGCCCGTGGTGAGGTGCAGGAGATCATGCTCGGCTACTCCGACTCCTCCAAGGACGCCGGCATCGCCGCCTCCCAGTGGCAGATCCACCGCGCGCAGCGGGCGCTGCGCGACGTGGCGGCCGCGCACGGCGTCACGCTGCGGCTCTTCCACGGCCGCGGCGGGTCGGTCGGTCGCGGCGGCGGCCCCACGGCCGAGGCGATCATGGCGCAGCCCAACGGCAGCCTGGACGGGCCGATCAAGATCACCGAGCAGGGCGAGGTGATCTCGGACAAGTACGCGCTGCCCGCGCTGGCCCGCCACAACCTGGAGTCCGCGCTCGCCGCGGTGCTGGAGGCCTCGGTGCTGCACCGCAGCGCGCTGCTGCCGCCGGCGGTGCTCGAGGGCTGGAACGACACGATGGACCAGGTGGCCGCGGCCGGCCAGGAGGCCTACCGGGCGCTGGTGCGCGACCCCGGCCTGGTGCGGTTCTTCGTGGCCGCCACCCCGGTGGACGAGCTGGGCCGGATGAACATCGGCTCGCGGCCCGCCAAGCGCCCGGGTGGCGACGGCGGGCTCGAGGACCTGCGCGCCATCCCGTGGGTCTTCGGGTGGACCCAGTCGCGGATGATCCTGCCCGGCTGGTTCGGCGTCGGCTCCGGCCTGGCCGCCGCACGCCAGGCCGGCCGCACCGAGCAGCTGCGCGAGATGTACGGCTCGTGGCCGTTCTTCCGCACCTTCCTCTCCAACGTGCAGATGACCCTCGCCAAGGCCGACCTCGAGATCGCCGCCGGCTACGTGGCGGCGCTGGTGCCGGCCGAGCAGCAGCACCTCTTCGAGCAGGTGCGCGCCGAGCACGCGCGCACCGTGGAGGAGGTGCTCGCCGTGACCGGGCAGGAGCAGCTGCTGGAGGGTTCGCCGCTGCTGCGCCGCACCCTCGCGCTGCGCGACTCCTACCTGGCGCCGCTGCACGCCCTGCAGGTCTCGCTGCTGCGCCGCACCCGCGAGCTGCCCGAGGGCGAGGAGCCCGACGCCGACCTGCAGCGTGCGCTGCTGCTGACGGTCAACGGGATCGCCGCGGGGCTGCGCAACACCGGCTGACCTCGACCGGCTGACCTCGACGGGCCCCGCCCACCCGTAGGGGGGAGTGGCCCGCGGGAGGGCACGGGTACCGGAGCGCGTCCGACGCGCGCCCCGAGAGGAACCCGTGACCCCACGCCCCGTCCTGCTGAGCCCCCACCACGACGCAGAGCCGTGGGAGACCGGGCAGCAGGTGGCCGAGCAGGCGACGCGGCTGGACCCCACGGCCGCCGGCATCAGCGCAGCCGTGGCCTGGGCGCCGCGGCTGGCGGCGCTGGCTCCGCTCCCTGGGGCCGGCTCCACGTGGTTGCGCTGGGAGCTGCTGGCCACGGTCGGCGCGGCCGACCTCACCGTGGCCCGGGCCGTCGAGCCGCACCTCGACGCCGTCGCGATCCTGGTCGAGGCCGGTCTGCCGGCACCCGAGGGCGCCACGCTCGGCGTCTACGCCGCCGAGGGCTCGGGGATGCGGGTGCAGGCCGAGCGACGCCCCGACGGCGGCTGGGTGCTGCGCGGCGCCAAGCCCTGGTGCTCGCTGGCCGGTGCGCTGAGCCACGCCCTGGTCACCGCCTGGGTCGACGACGAGCGCCGCGGGCTGTTCTGCGTGGACCTGGGCGCCCCGGGCGTGCGCCCCGCACCCGGCACCTGGGCTCCCACGGGGCTCCAGGCGGTGCCCAGCACCGGGATCGAGCTCGACGACGCGCCGGCGACCCCGGTGGGCGGACCGCAGTGGTATCTCGAGCGCCCCGGCTTCGCCTGGGGTGGCCTGGGCGTGGCCGCCGTCTGGTTCGGCGGGGCGGTGGGCGTGGCTCGTCGGCTGCTGGAGCAGGCGCACCGGCGCGAGCCCGACCAGCTGGCGCTGATGCACCTCGGCGCGGTGGACACCGCCCTGCACGCCGCCCGGACGGCACTCGCGGAGGCGGCGGACGCCGTCGACGTGGGGGAGTCGCACCCCGGGCTGCTCGCGGCTCGGGTGCGATCGGTGGTGGCGGGCGCCGTCGAGCAGGTGCTGGCCAGCGCTGCGCACGCGCTCGGCCCCGCGCCGCTGACCCAGGAGCCCGCGCACGCGCGACGGGTGGCCGACCTGGCGCTCTACGTGCGCCAGCACCACGCCGAACGCGACCACGTGGCGACCGGGCGGATGCTGGTCGAGGCGGGCAGTGCGCCGTGGTGACCTTCCAGCACGACGTCTCCGGCACCGCCGAGTCGGTGTGGAGCAGTGCTCTCGCAGAGCGGGACCTGCCGGCGCTTGACCTGCAGGCCCTGCCGGGGTCGGCTGGCTCGCGACCGCTGCGCAGGCTGGTGGTGGTGGCCGCGCACCCCGACGACGAGACGCTCGGCGCCGCCGGCCTGGTGGCGCACGCGCACGCCGCCGGCCTGGAGGTGCAGGTCGTGGTGGCCACCAGGGGCGAGGCCTCTCACCCGCACTCACCCACGCACACGCCCCAGATGCTGGCGCAGCGACGTCTGGCCGAGGTGGCTTCCGCCGTCGCCGTGGTGGCGCCGGGCCAGCACCTCGACGTGCTGTGCCTGCCCGACGGGCGGCTCGCCGAGCACGAGGCGGCGCTGACGGCGCGCGTCGTCGCGCTGGTGGGCGACGGTCGCGACTGCCTGGTGGTGGGGCCCTGGCGCGGCGACGGCCACCCCGACCACGAGGCCGCCGGCCGGTGCGCCGCCGCCGCGGCCGCGCGCACCGACGCGCGGCTGCTGGAGTACCCGGTGTGGTTCTGGCACTGGGGCACCGCCGACGACGCCCCGTGGGGGAGCGCGCTGCGACTCGAGCTGGGCCCGGAGGGGCGCGAGCTCAAGGAGCGGGCGGTGCAGGCGCACCACAGCCAGGTGGCGCCGCTCTCGGGCCGCCCCGGTGACGAGGTGCTGCTCGGTGACGATGTCCTGGCCCATCACCGCCGCGACTGCGAGGTGTTCTGGCAGCTCGAAGCCGAGGACACGGCTCTGGAACGGCTCCATGTCGATGAGGTCGACCCCTGGGGCGTCGACGAGCGCTGGTACGAGCAGCGCAAGCGCGAGCTGGTGCTGAGCTGCCTGCCGCGGCAGCGCTTCCGGCGCGCCGTCGAGGTGGGGTGTTCCACCGGCGCCCTGGCCGCGGCGCTGGCCGAGCGGTGCGACGACCTGCTGGCCCTCGACCAGAGCACGACCGCGGTGGGCCGTGCCCGGCAGCGGCTGGCCGACGCCGGCCTGGACCACGCCCGGGCCGAGCGGGCCTCGCTGCCCGAGGAGTGGCCGGTGGTGGCGGGCTGCGACCTGGTGGTGATCAGCGAGGTGGGCTACTTCCTCGGCGCCGCGCGGCTCGAGCAGCTGCTGGCCCGCGTGGCGACCTCGCTCGACGCCGACGGCGTGGTGGTGCTCTGCCACTGGCGCCACGAGGTGGAGGGGTGGCCCCTCGACGGTCCCTCGGTGCACCGGGCGGCGCGCAGCTCACGGCTGCTGCCGCCGGTGGCCGCCACCTACGCCGACCGCGACGTCGAGCTGCTCGTGCTGTGCGGAGCGGACCAGCTGCCCGACCCGCGGCCGGAGCCCCACGATGGATGAGCCCGCCCTGACGGCGGGCGGGATCCGTCGGGTCGGCGTCGTCGTCCCGGCGCACGACGAGGAGGCGCTGATCGGCGGCTGCCTGGCCGCCGTCGAGCGGAGTGCCTCCCTGGCGCGCGGCGCGCGCCCCGGGCTGGAGGTGCTCGTCGTCGTCGTGCTCGACCGCTGCACCGACGGCACCGCCGCGGCAGCCGTGGGCGCCGGCGTGTGCGTCGTCACCTCGGCGGGTGCCGGCGTGGGTGCCGCGCGGCGCACCGGTCACGAGGTGCTGGCGCGCTGGCAGCCACTGCACCCCGCGGCCCGGGTGTGGGCTGCCAGCACCGACGCCGACACCGAGGTGCCGTCCGGGTGGCTGCTGCAGCAGCTCGAGGCAGCCGACGACGGCGCGCGGCTGGTGCTGGGCACGGTGCGCCCGCGCGCCGTCGACCTGGAGGTGGCGGTGCTCAAAGCCTGGGAAGCGCGCCATCCCGCCGCCGGGCCTGCCGACGACGTCGTGCACGTGCACGGCGCCAACCTCGGCGTGCGCCTGGACGCCTACCTGGCCGCCGGCGGCTACCCCGCGGTCACCGAGCACGAGGACCGCTTGCTGGTGGAAGCCCTGCGTGCGCAGGGCGTGCTGCCCGTGGCGGGCACCCGCGCCGTCACCTCCGGACGGCGTCAGGGCCGGGTCGCGGGCGGGTTCTCCGGCTACCTGCGCGCGCTCGCGGCCACGCTCTGACTCAGGGACCGGGGACACCCTCGGGGTCGAGCCAGGGCCGATCCCGATGGTCCGCGGCGCCGTCGCGCAGCAGGCTGGTGTCACCTCGCCGGAGAATCCGGCGACCCACCCCAGGAAGGGACACCACCCATGGACGACATCCGCTCCGCCTTCGCCCGCCAGGGCCTCAGCCGCCCCCGCGACACCCGGGTCGTGGCCGGTGTCTGCTCCGGCCTGGGCCGCAAGCTCGGCCTCACCCCGTGGATCTCGCGGCTGCTGTTCGTGCTGCTGCTGATGGTCGTGCCGGGCAGCCAGCTGCTCATCTACCCGGTGCTGTGGATCCTGATGCCCACCGACGAGCGCCAGGTCGCCAGCGGCCCCGTGAGCACCTACGAGGCCCCCCGCCAGCCCGAGACCCCGAGCTACACCACCTACCCCTACGCGGGCTGACTGCTGCTGGGCAGCGCCTGCTCCCAGGGAGCCCCAGGACGCACGAAGGCCCTCGCGGACGGTGTCCAGCGAGGGCCTCTGCGGTGATGAGTGGTGGTACGGCATCAGGGACTCGAACCCCGAACCCGCTGATTAAGAGTCAGCTGCTCTGCCAATTGAGCTAATGCCGCATGCGGTGAACGCGAGAAGAACGTTACCAGCGAGGGCGAGGCCGGCGAAATCGCGATGGAGTGGTGGTGGGGGTCGGCGTCGCCCGGGGGTGGCGGTGCCTGGGTGCCCATGCGCGCGCGGGCAACGGGCACTCGCCCACCCTCGTCCCCGGGCAGCGGTGCGACAGTTCCCGCTCGCACCGGGGAAACGGTCACTGGGGCACCGCCACCCCCCGGTGACCCTCAGAACATCTCCAGCACGGCCTGGGCGGCGTTGTGGCCACCGAGCCCGGAGACGGCACCGCCGCGGCGCGCACCGGAGCCGCACAGCAGGACGGCGGGGCGGTCGGTGTGCACGCCCCAGCGCTGGCCGGGGGTCTCCAGGCGGGCGCGGTGCGGGGCCCAGGGCCACTCCAGGTCGCCGTGGAAGATGTGGCCGCCGGGCATGGCCAGGTCGCGCTCCACGTCTTGCGGCACCTTGGCCTCCAGGCACGGGTTGCCGTCGCCGTCGCGCGCCACGCAGTCCATCAGCGGCTCGTCGAGGTGCTGCTGCAGCGAGGCAAGCGCGCGGTCCACGGCCAGCTGCTTGGCCGCGGGGTCGACGCCGCCGGCGCCGTCGTCGAAGAGCGAGGCGGGGGTGTGCAGGCCGAAGTAGGTGAGGGTGTGCGTGCCCTCGGGCACCTCGCCGAGGATCGAGGGGTCGGTGAGGGAGTGGCAGTAGACCTCGCCCGGCATCGCGGCGGGCACCCGGCCGGCGGCGGCGTCGGCGTGCGCGGCCTCGAGCTCGGTGTAGTCCTCGCCCAGGTGCAGGGTGCCCGCGAAGGCCACGGCGGGGTCGACGCCGGAGCGCAGCCGCGGCAGCCGCGAGAGCAGCAGGTTGATCTTGAGCTGGGCGCCCTCGGGCTTGCTGGCGGCGTCCTCGCCGTCGCCCAGCAGGATGCGGAGCACCCACGGCGCCACGCCGGAGAGCGCCACCCGCGCGCGCAGCGTGTGCCGGCCGCCGGCGTCGTCGGTCCAGTCGACCTCGACGCCGGAGCCGAGGTCGCCCTCGTCGCGCCCGGCGCGGATGGCGCTGACGCCGGCGCCGGTCACCACCTGCGCACCTGCCTGCACGGCAGCGCGGTGCAGAGCGTCGGTGACCGCGCCCATGCCGCCCACGGGCACCCGCCACTCACCGGTGCCGTTGCCCACGAGGTGGTAGAGGAAGCAGCGGTTCTGGATGAGCGAGGGGTCGTGCAGCGAGGCGAAGGTGCCGATCAGCCCGTCGGTGGCGACGACGCCGCGCACGGTGTCGTCGGCGAAGCGCCGCTCGACCGCCTCACCCAGCGGGCGGGTGACGACGTCGGTCCACACCTGCGGACCGGCGATCGCCGCCACCTGGGCGGCCAGGGCGCGGTCGGTGGGCAGCGGCTGGGTGAGCGTCGGCTCGACGACGCGCGCCAGCTCGGCCACCTCGGCGTAGAACGTGCGCCACGCCTCGTGCTCGGCGTCGGTGCCGGTGAGCTCGCGGAAGGAGCGGCGGGTGGCCTCGCCCTCGTCGTGCTCGACCAGCAGGCCGCCCGGCCGCTCGCCGCGCAGGGTCGGGGTGAAGGAGGCGGTGCCGCGGGAGACGAGCGCGACGTCGAGGTCGAGGTCGCGCACCACGCTCTGCGGCAGCAGCGAGACCAGGTAGGAGTAGCGCGACAGCCGGGTGGGCAGCCCCGGGAAGGCCTGCGCGGAGACCGCCGCGCCGCCGGTGTGGCCCAGGCGCTCGAGGAGGGTGACCGACAGCCCGGCACGAGCCAGGTAGGCGGCGGCGGTGAGGCCGTTGTGGCCCCCGCCGACGATCACGACGTCGGTGTCCATGCCGTGGTCCATGCCGGGCAACCTACACACGTGCCCGACGCGCATGTGACGCCCGTGTTGCGGGTGGCCCGGTTGCCCCGCGCCGCGGGCCGGCGTGCGGTAGAACAGTGCCCCGAGGCGGTGGAGGGAACCGTCGCGGCCGCGGGAGGTGCAGGTGACGACGGACCTCGGGCACGTCGCCGAGAGGCTTCCCATCGTCCGCTCCGCGGCCTGGGTGCGCGGTGCCCTGCTGGTGGGAGCGCTCCTGGGGGGACTGGCCGCCGTCAACGCCAGCCCCGACGGCGGCGACGTCATCGGGATGTGGCCGGTGGGCCTGACGACGGCCGCGCTGGTGCTCGCCCCGCGCCGGCAGCGGTGGCCGCTGGCGGGGGTGGTGCTGGTCATCGGCGTGCTCACGGTGGCCACCGGGCGACCGCCCGGGGTGGCGGCCGGCTACGGCCTCGGTCTGGCGTTGAGCAGCGTGCTGGTGGCGGGCTGGTACGCGCCCGAGGGCACCGTCCGACCTCGCCTGCGCACCGACGGCGACCTCGCGCGCCTGCTCTGGGCCTGTGCCGGCGGCGCCACGGTGATGGCGGCCGCGGGGCTGACCACCTCGCTGGTCACGGGCGTCGGGGACCCCGTGCGGATCGCGATCCCGCTCTACTTCACCCACCTGGCCTCCACCCTGACCCTGCTGCCGCTCGTCTCGGTGCTTCCCGCCCAGGCCGCGACCGCCGACCAGGGCGAGCGGGTGGCGCAGTGGGCGGCCCTGCTGGCGCTCGGCGTCGCCCTGTTCACCCTCGGTGCGGTCCCGGTGGCAGTGGTGATCATCATCCCGGCGCTCGCCTGGGGCGCCCTGCGCGTCACGCCGCTGGAGGCGGTGGCCCAGCTGCTCTTCGTGCTGCTGATCGCGCTGCTGGCCACCTCGGCCGACCTAGGACCGCTCGCCGACGTGCCGCAGCGCTACGACCTCTTCGCCGACGCGCGGCCCGCGCTGCTGGGGCTCTTCTGCGTCACGTGCGCGCTCATCGTCATCCCGCTCACGCTGCGCGTGGGCCAGCAGATCGCCGAGGCCGGTGCCGCGGCCGGGGAGCGCGACGTCATCCAGCGCATCGTCGACGGCTCGCACGGCGTCGCGATCATCGTGGCCGACGCCGAGGGCCGGATCACCCTGTTCAACCCCGGGGCCGAGCGGATGCTCGGCTACACCGCCTCCCAGGTGCTCGGGCGCCACTCCTCGATGCTGCACCCGCCGGGCGACGGCGAGGGCCAGCGCGACTTCGAGCGACTGCGCACCGTGCTCGCCGAGCCGCGGGTGGGCGCGACGCCGGTGCGCTTCCGCCACGCCGACGGCTCGGTGCGCGTGCACATGCTCACCCTCAGCGAGATGCACGACGCCCGCGGCGCCGTCACCGGCTACGTGAGCACCTCCGAGGACGTCACCGAGCAGCGCGAGGCGCAGCGCGCGCTCGAGGAGTCGCTGCGCACCGAGCGCGAGGCGGTGGAGCGGCTGCGCGAGGTCGACGAGGTCAAGGACGCGCTGGTCTCGAGCGTCAGCCACGAGCTGCGCACCCCGATCACCTCCATGGTGGGCTTCGTGGAGCTGCTGCAGGACGGCACCTTCGGCGAGCCCACCGACGGCCAGCGCTACGCCCTGGACCGCGTGCACGCCAACAGCGCCCGCCTGTTGCGGCTCATCGACGACCTGCTCGTGCTCTCGCGGCTCCAGGCCGAGCAGGTCGACGAGCCGGGGGTGCTGCTGGACCTGCGTGAGGTGGCACGCGCCGGGGCCGCGGTGGTCGAGGCCTCGACGGCCGAGCGCGACCTGGAGGTGGAGCTCGACCTGCCCGAGCAGCCCCTGCCGGTGGTCGGCGACCGCGACGGCCTCGAGCGGGTGGTGGTCAACCTGCTGGGTAACGCGGTCAAGTTCACCCCCGACGGCGGCCGGGTGCGGGTCTCGCTGCGCGAGGTCGAGGGTGACCAGGTCGACCAGCTGGTCGAGCTCGACGTCGCCGACACCGGTATCGGCATCCCGGCCGCGGAGCACGAGCTGGTGTTCACCCGCTTCTACCGCGCCAGCAGCGCCACCCGCGACGCCGTCCCGGGCACCGGCCTGGGCCTGGCGATCACCCGGGCGGTGGTCGAGGCCCACGGCGGCAGCATCGCCGTGGTGCCTCGTGCGGCGCAGGACCCGGTCGGCACCACGCTGCGGGTGCGCCTGCCACGGGCGTCGACGTGAGCACCCGGGCCCTCGCGGCCCTCCTCGGCGTCGCGTTCGCGGCCGGCACCGCGAACCTCGCCGTGAGTGCCGAGGGCCAGGTGGCGCTCGGGTTCTGGCCGATCGGCCTGGCCGTCGGCGCGGTCCTGGTGGCGGGACGGCGTCGCCGTCTGGTCGTCCTGGCCGTCGTCGCGCTCGCGGTGGCCGTCTCCGGCCTGGCGGGCAGTCGCCCGCTCGACGTCGCGCTGGGGTACGGCCTGGCGGTCACGATCGCCTGCTGGACGGCCGTGATGGTGCTGGAGCGGCCGCTGCGCGGCAGCGGCGCCACCGAGCGTGCGGATCGCCCGTCGCTGCGCACCGGTCCCGAGCTGGGGCGCTACCTGCGGGCCGTCGTCGCGGCTGCGGTGCTGCTCGGGGTGCTGGGGGCGCTGATCTCCGCCCGCACCGGGTACGGCACCGCTGCGGTGGTGGGCCAGAGCCTGTTCTTCAGCGCCCTGGCCTCGTTGCTCATCCTGGTCCCCTTCTTCTGCGAGCTGCCCGACCGGCCGCTGCTGGGCAGGTCGGCCGAGCGGCTGGCGCAGCGGCTGCTGCTGGTGGTGCTCACCGTGGCGGTGTTCACCGTGCCGCAGGTCCCGCTGGTCGTGGTGCTCGTGATCCCGGTGCTGGCCTGGGGTGCGCTGCGGGTGACGGCGCGCGAGGCGTTCGTGCAGCTGCTCGTGGTGGTCGGCCTCGGGATGGGGCTCTCCGCGCAGGGTGGCGGACCCGTGGGCTCGGTGGCGGGCTACTACGACCTCTACCCGGACGCCCGGGTGATCCTGCTCGGGATGTTCGGGGCCACGTGCGCGCTCGTCGTCGTGCTGCTGGTCATGCAGGTCGGCCAGCACGTCACCGACGAGCGGCGGATCGCTGCCGAGCGCGACGTGGTGCGGCGCATCGTCGACGGCGCGCGGGGCGTGGCGATCATCGGCGCCGACGAGCGGGGCCGGATCACCCTGTTCAACCCCGGGGCCGAGCGGCTCCTGGGGTACACCGCGGCCGAGGCCCTCGGACGCTCGACCCGTTTCCTGCACTCCGACGACGCTGTGCGGACGGCCTGTCGCGAGCAGGGCGTGGCCTACGACTTCGTCGCGCTGAGCCAGGCGCTCTCCCGCCCGGGCACGGGGCAGCACCGGATGGGCTTCCGGCGCAAGGACGGCTCCGAGCGCATCCACCTGATGACGCTGAGCCGCCTCAGCGACGAGCGCGGCCGGGTCACCGGCTACGTGAGCACCTCCGAGGACGTCACCGACCTGCTCGCCGCGCAGGAGCGGCTCGAGGAGTCGCTGCGCGCCGAGCGCCAGGCGGTCGAGCGGCTGCGCGAGGTCGACGAGGTCAAGGACGCGTTCGTCTCGAGCGTCAGCCACGAGCTGCGCACGCCGATCACCTCGATGGTGGGCTTCCTCGAGCTGCTCACCGACGGCTCCTACGGCACGATGACCTCGGCACAGCGCTACGCCATCGAGCGGGTCTTCGCCAACAGCAACCGGCTGCTGACCCTCATCGACGACCTGCTGACCCTCTCGCGGCTCCAGCACCCGGGGGCGGCGGCGCCGGGCGAAATCCTCGACCTGCGGGAGGCCGTGCGAGCGGCCGAGCAGGTGGTGGCGCCCGCCTGGGCACCGCCGCGTCGCCTGCAGGTGGGCGTGGACCTGCCGGTCGATCCGGTGCAGGTCCTGGGGCAGCGGGAGGCGCTGGAACGCGTCGTGGTCAACCTGCTGGGCAACGCGGTGAAGTTCACCCCCGACGGCGGCTCGGTGCAGGTGCGTCTGGTCGACGACGACGGCCGGGCCCGCCTGGAGGTGGCCGACAGCGGCATCGGCATCCCGCGCGAGGAGCGGCACCTGCTGTTCAGCCGCTTCTTCCGCTCCTCCGTGGCCGTGCGCGACGCCGTCCCCGGGACGGGACTGGGCCTGTCGATCTCGCGCGCCATCGTGGAGAAGCACGGGGGCGAGATCGGGTTCGAGGCCCGCGAGGGAACCGGCACGGTGTTCACCGTCTCGCTCCCGACGCACCCCCCGGTGCAGCTGCCGGTGCAGCTACCGGTGCAGGCCGTGCCGGCGCTCGGGGCGCCCCGGAACAATCGGGGGGACGCCGCGGTTGTGGCCCACGACCAGCAAAACGGACCAGAGTCCGGATAGACCGCCTGACCACCCCGAGGAGACCCCGATGCCTGCCGTGACCGTCGACGACCTGACCGTGCTGCCGCGCCTCTCCGAGCCCGGGCTCGGCGACCAGCCCCGCCCGGTGTGGCAGGTGAGCACCGCGCCGTCCGGCTACGAGGGCGAGGGGTTCCCGGTGCGCCGCGCCTTCGCGGGCATCGACCTGCGCCACCTCGACCCGTTCATCATGATGGACCAGATGGGTGAGGTGGAGTACGCGCCCGGTGAGCCCAAGGGCACCTCCTGGCACCCCCACCGCGGGTTCGAGACCGTCACCTACATCATCGACGGGATCTTCGACCACCAGGACTCGCACGGCGGTGGCGGCACCATCACCAACGGCGACACCCAGTGGATGACGGCGGGCAGCGGGCTGCTGCACATCGAGGCCCCGCCCGAGTCGCTGGTGATGAGCGGCGGGCTCTTCCACGGCCTGCAGCTGTGGGTCAACCTGCCTCGCGAGCAGAAGATGAGCCAGCCCCGCTACCAGGACATCCGCTCGGGTGAGGTGCAGCTGCTCACCACCCCCGACGCCGGAGCGCTGGTGCGCGTCATCGCCGGCACCGTCGACGGCCACGCCGGCCCGGGCGCCACCCACACCCCGATGTCGCTGGTGCACGCCACCCTGCAGCCGGGCGCCCGGCTCGAGCTGCCGTGGGAGGTCGACTTCAACGCGCTCGTCTACGTGCTGGCCGGCAACGGCTCCGTGGGCATCGACGGCCAGCCGCTGCGCACCGGGCAGGCGGCCGTGATGGGCGCGGGCGACTACCTGACCATCGCCGCGGACAGGACCCAGGACAGCCGCACCCCGGCGCTCGAGGTGGTCGTCGTCGGCGGCCAGCCGCTGCGTGAGCCGATCGCCTGGGCCGGGCCGTTCGTGATGAACACCAAGGCCGAGGTGCTCGAGGCCTACCAGGCCTTCCAGCGCGGCGCGTTCGGCCAGCCCCAGGGCGCCTAGCCCAAGGGCTCGACGGCGTAGCCTCCGGCGGGTGGCCCGGCTCTACCGCGACGCGCACGGCGTCCCGCACGTGCGGGCCGCCGACCTACTGGACCTGGCCCGGGCCCAGGGCCGCGTCGTCGCCCACGACCGTGCGTGGCAGCTGGAGTGGCTGCGACGCCGGGCCACCGGCACGGCCGCGGAGGTGCTCGGCCCGGCCCTGCTCCCGTGGGACCGGCTGGCGCGGCGGGCGCTCGTCGTCGAGACGGCACGCCGGGCCCTCGACGCCCTGGACGAGGAGCACCGCGCCTTCGTGGGCGCCTACGCCGAGGGCGTCAGCGAGGTGCTGACGGCGGGGACCTTCGCGCCGTCACCCGAGCTGGAGTCGCTCGGCGTCGCGCCCGCCGCCTGGCCGGCCTGGATGCCGCTGGCCACCTTCCACGCCCAGCACGTGCTCTTCGCGAACCTCGGCCGCTCCCTGTGGCGCGCCCGGGCGCAGGCGGCGCTGGGGCCGGAGGCCGCGCTGCTCGCGCACGAGGGCCCCGAGGCGGCGGGCAGCAACGCCTGGGCCGTCGGCGGTGGGCGGACGGCGTCCGGGTTCCCGCTCGTGGCGGGTGACCCGCACCGCACGTTCGAGGCGCCCGGCTGCTACCTGCAGGTGCGGCTCGCGCTCGAGACCGGGGACGACGCCGACGGTGCAGGGCAGGGCTTCGACGTCGTCGGGTTCACCTTCGCGGGGGTGCCGGGCATCCAGCACTTCGCGCACGCGGGCGAGGTGGCGTGGGCCATCACCAACGCGATGGCCGACTACCAGGACGTGCTGCCGGTCGCGGAGTCCGGCGCGGTGGTGCGCAGCTGGACCGAGGATGTGCCGGTGCGCGGCGAGGCACCCGAGCAGCTCACCTGTCGCGTCTACGAGCACGGCCCGGAGTTCACCCCCGGCCACACCTTACGCGGTCCCTCCACCGTGCTGGGTGACCTCGGGTTCGGCGCCCTGCTGCCCCTGCTGCGCGCCCGCAGCGTCGACGACGTCGACGCCGCCCTGGAGCACTGGGTGGAGCCGGTCAACAACGTGGTGGTGGCCGACCGCACGGGCGCCGTGCGCTACCGCCTGGCCGGCCGCGTGCCGCTGCGCACGGACGGCTTCACGGGGGAGTGGCGCGGCTGGCACCCGGCCAACCGCCGGGACCTGGCCCCCGGCGAGCACGTCGTCACGGCCAACGAGCGCCGAGGCGCTGAGAGCGCCCTGGTGGGGCGCGAGTTCGCCCCGCCGCACCGCGCCCGCCGCATCGACGCCCTGCTGACCGGCCGCTCCGGCCTCACGGTCGAGGACCTGGCCGCGATGCACGCCGACACCCGGCTCTCCGGGCTGGCTGCGCTCCACGCGCTGGTGCCCGGCGCCTTCGGGGGGTGGGAGGAGCAGATGGACGCCGGCTCCCCGGCGGCCGCGCGGTGGGCCGCCTGGCGGCACGCCCTGGTCGCCCGGATCGTCGAGGCGCCACTGCTGGCGTCGCTGCGCGAGCCCGCCCCCGACCCGGTCTTCGCCGCCTCCCTCGACCTGCGCGGCGTCGTCGGCCTGGCGCTGCCGGGACTCGCGGCCGCCGGCACGCCCTTCGGCCTCGACCTGCCGGGGATGGCGCGCGAGGCACTGGCGGACGTCAACGCCGCCGGCGGGTCGGAGCCCTGGGGTGAGCGGCACCGCTTCGCGCCCACGCACGGGTTCGACCTGCTGGCCGACCCCGCGCGGCTGCCTGACGGCACCGCGCTGCGTCGTCCGGGCCACCCGCGCCCCGGGCTCGGCGGCGACGCCGAGTGCGTACGCTGCACCGGCAGCCTCCCCGGCGTCACCGACGCCGCCCAGCGCGGGTCGGTGGCCCGCTACGGGTGGTGCCTGGCCGACCGGGAGGCGAGCGGCTGGGTGGTGCCGCTGGGTGCTGCCGGTTCCCCCGGCCCCCACCACCACGACCAGCTCGAGGCCTGGTCGGCCGTCCGGCTGCTGCCCGTCGTCACGGACTGGGCGCGGCTCACCGAGGTGCCGCTGCCCTGAGTGCCGGCCCGCGGCTCGCGCAGCCGCGGAACGCGACGCCCGCCATCCCCCACGGACGACGGGCGTCGCTGATGATCCGGTCGGCGACCCCCCATGACTCGTCCCGGCCACCTGGGCTCTCAACGGGTGGCGGGCTGGCGAGGTGACGCCGGTTCGGGTGCGGTCTGGACCTGCGCCTGGTCGTGTGCCCCAAGGGTGGTGCCCGCCGGCATCGGCATCGGGCCGCACCCGTGGCAGTCGGGTCTCGTCTCACGGATTTCGTCATCCGCCCACGTCATTCTCACGTCGCGCGCCAGTGCTGCGCACTGCGGGCGCCGATGTACTAGCAGCGTTCACTGTGGCAGCAGTCACATCACGGAAGACGAGGCAAGCATGCGCGCGACCAACGGAACCGACGTGGGGACATCGACCGGTAGGACCCGCGGCTCCAGAAGCCGGCTGCAGCGAGCGAGGAGGACCGTGGTGGCGCTCGCCGTCACCGGCCTCGTGCTCGGCGCGGCTGCCTGCGGGGGCGGCGGCTCGGGAGACACGGCGGGGGGATCCAGCAGCAGCGATCTCTCGGACAAGAAGGTGACCCTGGTCCACTGCGGCGACGTCAATCCGTGGTGCGCGGTCTACAACAAGACCATCATCGACGGGCTCGAGGCGGAGGGCGTCAGCGTCGAGTACCTCCAGGACCCCTTCGACGTGGCGCTGGAGATCCAGAACCTCAACTCGGCGATCGCCTCGCGGCCGGACCTGATCCTGGTCTCGCCGACCGACGACAACTCGCTGGTGCCCTCGCTGCAGCAGGCCAAGGCACAGAACATCCCGGTCATCATCAACAACTCCATGCCCGCCGAGGCAGCCGAGGACCTGGTCACCGCAACCGTCAACGCCGACCAGGCGTCGCTCGGCACGTTCGCCGCCCAGAACATCGTGGAGGGGCTCCAGGAGATCGGCGTCGAGTCCGGGAACGTCATCGCCATCACGGGGTCCGACGCGACCGCGACCAGCGGTGACCGCATGGAGGCCTTCGAGGCTGAGCTGGCCAAGACCCCGGAGTACGAGCTCGTCGAGGTGCGCAACGGCAACTGGGACCCCGCCGCGACCGGCGAGATCGCCTCCCAGCTCTTCGCGCAGTACGAGAGCCGGGGCGGCATCCAGGCCGCCTACGGCATGGCGGACTACATGGCCAACGCGATCATCCAGAGCGCCGAGCAGGCGGGCCTCCCGGTCGGCGTCGGGGACAAGGGCCTCATCGTCACCGGCAGCAACTGCTTCAAGGTCGGCATCGACAACATCCGGGCCGGCAAGCAGTACGGCACCGCCACGCAGACGCCGAGTGCCGAGGGTGAGTTCGTCGTCGAGCACGTGCTCGCCTTCCTCCGCGGTGAGGAGATCGAGAAGGTCAACCTGAACTCCGAGGACCGGGTGACTGCCGACAACCTCGACGAGTTCGCCGACAGCTGCAGCCAGGCCTGATCGACACACCGGTGGTGGGCCGGCCGGTCCGGCCGGCCCACCATGCAACTGCGAGGGAGTTCGCGTGAAGGAGTCACCCCTGCGTCTCGAGGTCCGAGGCGTGAGCAAGACCTACGGCGCGATGCGTGCGCTCGACCGAGTCGCCTTCGATCTCCGCCCCGGCGAGGTGCACGCGTTGCTCGGCCACAACGGCGCGGGCAAGAGCACGATGGTCAAGGTCCTCTCGGGCGTGGTGCAGGCCGACGAGGGCAGCGTGCTCATCGACGGCGTCGAGGTGCACCCGCGCAACCCGCGCCAGGCCCAGTCCTCGGGGGTCGCGCTCGTCGACCAGGAGCTGAGTCTCGTCGGCACGCTGACCGTGGCCGAGAACCTCGCGGTGGGCGCCGACCGCGCGACCGCACCCGGCCGGACCGAGCTGAGGGCGACCCTCGACGAGCTGGGTCTCGCGCACGTGCCCCTGAACGAGCTGGTCTCCAAGCTGTCGCTCGGCGAGCAGCAGCTGGTCGAGATCGCCCGCGCCCTCAGCCGGAGGGCTCAGATCCTCATCCTCGACGAGCCCACGGCGACCTTGAGCGACACCGAGATCGACATGGTGTTCACGGCAGTCCGACGGCTCGTGGCCGAGGGGCGATCGGTCATCTACGTCTCCCACCGACTGGGGGAGGTGCTCTCGCTGTGCCAGCGCGCCACCGTCTTCCGTGACGGGAGGTGCGTGGGCACCCGCGACGTCGCCGACCTCGACCGCGACTCCATCGTCGAGATGATGCTCGGGCACCTGCCCGAGATGGCGACCCGGGAGCACCGGGCGGAGAGCACCGACGAACCCGTCCTGACGGTGTCCGGCCTCTCGGTCCCGCCGCGGCTGTCGGACTTCGAGCTCTCCCTGCGCCCGGGCGAGGTCGTGGGCATCGCGGGGCAGGTCGGCTGCGGGGCCAGCGAGGTCTTGCGCGCGATCGCCGGACTGGTGCCCGACGCGACGGGTGACGTGACCGTCCAGGGTCGCAAGGTCCGCCTCGGCGGACCACGCAGGTCCGCCCGTGCGGGAGTCCTGTACACGCCGAGCGACCGCAAGGAGGAGGGGCTCTTCCTCGGTCATTCGATCGCGCGCAACGTCGTCGCGACCCGAATCCCGCGCCTGGCGCAGCTCGGCGTCCTCCGACCTGGCGCTGAGCGGACGCAGGTCAGCGACCTCCTCGGCCTCACCGGCATCCCGGTGGCTCGCCGGCGGCTCCCCGTGGGGAGCCTGAGCGGCGGCAACCAGCAGAAGGTGCTGATGGCGAGGTCCCTGCACGCCGACCCGAGCTCGGTCCTCCTGCTCGACGAGCCCACACGCGGCGTCGACGTAGGTGGGCGGGCCGACATCCACGCGCTGATCCGGCGCGCGGCCGACCAGGGGGTGGCGGTGATCTTCGCCTCGACGGAACTCGACGAGGTCCTGGAGCTCAGCGACACGGTCGTGACGATGTTCGGCGGGCGGATGGTCGACGTGCACCAGCGCGCCGAGCTCACCGCCTCGCGGGTCCTGGCCGACATGACCCACGGCCGAGCGGTGGTGGAGGTCGCGTGAGCACGCTGACAGCACCCCGGACCGAGGGCGGCGCGTCCACCGGATTGCGCCCGAGCATCACCCAGGTCGCCATGGCGGTCTTCTTCGTGATCCTCCTGGTCGGATCGGTCACGACCGACGGCTTCTACACCGTCTCCAACGCCAAGGCCATCTTCAACTCGGCAGCGATCGTGGGCATCATCGCGGTGGGGACCACCGCCATCGTGCTCGGGGGACAGCTCTTCTGCCTCTCCATCGGGACGACCGTCGCCATCGGTGCGATGAGCTTCCTCTACTCCCTCCGCTTCGGGCTCCTGCCCGCGATCGTGCTGACGCTCGTGCTGGGGGCGTTGGTGCTGGGTGCCCAGGGCTTTCTCGTCGGGCGGTTCGGTGCCAACCCGATCATCGTGACCATCGGCGCCGGGGCGCTCCAGGAAGGGGCCGTCACCTGGTGGTCCGGGGGTGTCTCGGTGTACCCACCGTCGGACGGGCCGGACATCTCCTTCCTGGCGAGCCCGCTGCTGGGGATCCCCTTCCCTGTCTACGTCTTCGTGGTCGTGACGATCATCGGTGAGCTGGTCCTGCGCCGGACGGTGTTCGGTCGTCAGCTGGTCCTGATGGGAGAGAGCCCCCGTGCCGCCCGCGCAGCAGCCCTGCCGGTCGCGCGGATCACCGTCCTGGCCTTCGCGTGCGCCGGCATCACGGCCGCGATCGCGGGTGTGCTCCTCGGCGCGTTCAACCAGAGCGGGACCCTGACGACGACCGGGACGCTGACCTACGACTCCATCGCCGCCGTCCTGGTCGGCGGCACCGCGGTCCTCGGAGGGCGGGGCTCGGTGGTGCGCTCGGCAGCGGGTGCCCTCGTGCTGGCCGCGCTCTCGGACATGTTGCTGCTCCGCGGGTACTCCACACCGGTCCAGCTGCTGGCCCTCGGGGTCATCGTCTCGGCCGTGATCCTCCTCAACCACCTGCGCACGAAGGCGAGGGACGCCCGATGACGACCACCTTGACCGATCCGGATGAGGCGGTCACCGAGCTCGACCGGAGCCGTCGCTCGAGGCGCGCGTCACGCGCCCGCATCGTCTCGACGGCGGCTCCATTCGGCTTCGCAGCGACCATGCTGCTGGCGCTGTTCGTCGTGCCCTCCATGTCCGGCCGGGAGTTCAACGTCTTCAGCATCTACAACGCGATGCAGAGCTACTCGGGACTGGGTCTGGTCGCCCTGGCGCTGGGCCTGACGATGATCATCGGAGAGTTCGATCTCTCGGTGGTGGGCACCTACGCGCTCGCCGGCATGGTCGCCGTCAAGACCGGTGTCGACCAACCGCTGGTCGGCATCCTGTACGCGCTCCTGGTGTGCGGTGCCCTGGGCCTGGTCCACGGCCTCCTGGTGGCCCGTGCCGGGGTCAACTCGATGGCCATCACGCTGGGCGGCTACCTGGCGGCGATCGGTCTCACCGGGACGATCGCCGACAACAAGAGCCAGGCGTTCCCCAACTACGAGTTCAGCAGTCGGCTCAACGAGCCGATCGCCCAGATCTTCTCGATGCGCAGCCTGATCACGGTCGCTGTGGTCGCGCTGGTCGTCCTGCTGGTCATGGGCACTCGCGTGGGTCGCGACATGCGGGCCACCGGTGGCGGGCGCCGGGCGAGCCGGACGGCGGGGGTCCGGGTCGACCTGATCGTCGTCGCGACGTTCACGGCGTCCGGCCTCCTCGCCGGACTCGGTGGCACGCTGCAGGCGTACGGAGTGGCGACGGCGACCCCGAACCCCGGGCTCTCCCCGTTGATCTTCGCGATCACCGCGACCCTCCTCGGTGGGATCGCCCTGGCCGGGGGCAAGGGCACGCCGCTCGGCATCGTGGCCGGAGCCCTCGGGATGTGCTTCTTCGCCGAGCTGTTCACCACGCTCGCGACCCCCCAGTACGTCGTCAGTCTCCTGACCGGTGGCCTGCTCGTCGCGGTCACCCTCCTCACCACCGAGCCGGCACGGCGCGGCCTGTCGTCCCTGCGACGAAGGTCCTCCGGCGCGTCATCAGCCACCACCGCCTAGAACGAAGGTCGAGCACATGCGCAAGACACTGATCACCAACGGCTTCGTCATCACGATGGACCGCTCCCGCACGACGTTCTCGAAGGGGCAGGTTCTCATCGGCGACGACAAGGTCCTCGCCGTCGGGCACGACCTGCCGACCGACGGTGCCGAGGTCGTCGACGCCCAGGGCGGCATCGTCATGCCCGGTTTCGTCGACAACCACCGCCACATGTGGCAGACGAACCTGCGCGCCATGCTGGCCGACTGGACCCTGCACGAGTACATGCGGGGCATCCGGTTCAGCATCTCGCCCGTCCTGGTGCCCGACGACATCGGTGCTGCCAACTACGTCGGTGCCCTCGAGGCCCTCAACGCCGGAGTGACGACGGTCTTCGACTACTCGCACAGCAACAACAGCCCCGACCACGCCACGGCAGGGGTCGAGGCGCTGCAGCGCAGTGGCATGCGGGCCGTCTACGGCTACGGGCTGGTGCCCGCACCCGTGGACCACCCGGCGTTCCAGACCGTCGACGACCGGATCAAGGACGCGCACCGCATCCAGGACGAGCTGCTTCCGTCGAGCGACGCGCTCGTCACCATGGGCATGGCCCTCACCGAGACCGGGCTGATCCCCTGGAGCTCCTCGGTGAAGGAGATCACCGCAGCCCTCGAGATGGGGGTCCCGCAGTCCATCCACAACAACAACTACTTCGGGGTCACCGTCTCCCAGGGGGTCGAGCCCATGCACCACGCGGGCCTCCTGCACGAGTCCCAGATCCACGTGCACTGCAACACGAGCACGCCGGACCAGTTCCGGATGCTCGCCGACGCGGGATGCACCGTCGTGTCGACGCCCGACACCGAGATCCAGATGGGCATGGGCCACCCGGTCTTCAACGAGGCCAAGAAGTACGGCATCCGGTCGACCGTGGGGTGCGACATCATCACGCTCAACGGCGGCGACATCGTCGGCCAGCTCCGTCTCGGGCTCCAGGACGCCCGGGTGCGCGTCAACGACACGTTCAACGCCCGCAAGGAGATGCCGCTGACCCTCGACACCTCGTCGATGGATGCCCTGGCCTGGGGCACCATCAATGGCGCGGAAGCCCTCGGCCTCGGGTCGGTGACCGGCAGCCTGGAGCCGGGCAAGCAGGCCGACGTCATCATCATCGGGGGCGACGAGCCGAACATGTGGCCCATCAACGAGGAGCCCGGGATGGTCGTGTTCCACTCCCACCCGGCCGACGTGCGAACGGTGTACGTCGGCGGCAACCTGGTGAAGAAGGACGGCCGGCTGGTCGGGGTCGACTACGGCGCGACCCGCGCGATGGCCGAGGCGTCGCGCGACCGGATCATGGACGAGGTCATGCGGACGACGGGCGTCGTGCTGCCGCCCGAGGACGGCATGTCGCTCATCTCCGTCGAGGAGACCGCTGTCGCCAACATGAGCAAGTAGGTGTCGACCCGCATGGGCGTGACGACGAGGGCCGGGTTGCTCGCCGACTGCCGGGCCCTGGTGGTCGACGTCTCCGACGTCGTCGGGGTGGCGGTCGTGCGTCGGCTCGCCGCGGAGGGGGCGCGGGTGGCGTTCTCGAGCGTGGACGCAGATCGCTCGGCACGCCTGGTCCGGCGTGTGCGGGGCTTCGGCCGCGAGCTGGAGGCGCTCTCCTCCACGCTGGCTCCGCCTGACCTCCTCGCGACTGCCGCGCGCGTCCTGGGAGGTCTCGACCTGGTGGTCGTGCTCGGCGACCCAGGAGCCCTGGACGGACGGGGTGCCGGCGACGACCTGGCCCGGCTGGCGGTCCTGGTGCGCTCGGCGGCGAGCCTGGCGGTTGCGACGGAGGTGACGGTCGTGGCAGCGCGGCTCGACGAGGGTGCTCGCAGGGCCGGCGCCGGCCCCGGGGTCAGGCTGCTGAGCCTCGCCGACATGGGACTGGACGGCATCCCCGTCGCTGAGGGTCGCGCGGCAGCAGTGGCCATGGTGGCGGCTGGCTGGGCACCACCGAGCTGGGGGACGCGAGAGAGGTGGCCGGCGTGAGCGGCACGGACGGGACGCGGCTCAGGACGGCGGTCGTCGGCCTGGGTTGGTGGGGCCAGAAGATCGTCCGCAGCCTCGCGGACAGCGATCGGATCGACGTCGTCGTGGGTGTCGAGCCGTCGGCCGACGTGGCCGCCCTGGTCTCGCGCGACACCGGCCTCGACACCGTCGGGTCGCTGGCCGACGCGGTCGGGCGAGGTGACCTCGAGGCGGTGGTGCTCTGCAGCCCCCACCCGTGGCACGCCGAGCAGGTGGTCGCCGCTGCCGAGGCGGGACTCCACGTCTTCTGCGAGAAGCCGTTCACCGTGAGCTCTGAGGAGGCGCGCAGAGCACTGGCCGCGGTCACCGCTGCGGGGGTGCAGGTCGGGCTGGGGCACGAGCGCCGGTTCGAGCCCGCCGTCGTGGACCTCCGGGCGCTGGTCGCCTCCGGTGGTCTCGGTGTGCCGCTCGTCTTCGAGGGCAACTTCAGCCAGGACAAGTTCCTGTCGCTGCCCCCCGACAACTGGCGCCTGTCCAGCGAGCTGGCTCCCGTGGGTCCGCTCTCGGCGACCGGCATCCACCTGGTGGATCTGGCGATATCGATCTTCGGTCGACCCCACGAGGTGTGGGCGCGCCTGGGCACGCTGGCCACGGGGTTCGCCAACGGCGACACGTTGTCGGTGACCATGGGATTCCCGAGCGGCGCCACCGCGAGCATCACCGCGATCCTGACGACGCCGTTCGTGGGACGCGTCGCCGTCTTCGGGTCGCAGGGGTGGCAGGAGATCCGCGACCGCAGCCATCCCGAGGAGCCCACCGGGTGGGACGTGACCACCCAGATCCGCGGCAGCGCCCCCGCCACCGGACGGGTGGACCCCTACGACGCTGTTCGGCGTAATCTGGAGTGCTTCGCCGATGCCATCCGCGGAGGTGCGTCCTACCCGATCTCCGCGGAGGAGATCCAGACCAACGTCGACACCTTCGAGGCCATCAGTCGGTCGACGCACTCGGGCCGAATCGAGAACGTCTAGATGAAGGTGGCGGGTGTGGTGGACGTGGTGGGGGCTTCGCAGTTCGCCTTCGACGAGGAGTACTCGCTCGCCCTGCCCGACTGGGGTGTCCGAGCAGTGGCCGCGCGGGACTGGAGACCCCTCGTCGAGCAGGTGGTCACCCGGTGCACCGATCTGGTCTTCTCGGAGAACCGGTACGACGAGGCTTTCGTCGAGTCGCTGACCGACAGCGTGGGCGAGAACGCCCAGGCACTGCACGACGTCCTCACCGGACGGCTCGAGACCGGCGACGTGCCGTTGACCCAGCGCCTGCGGTTCGCGGCGCTGGAGGCGGAGGCCAGGATCCCGCACGCGTCGCTGCAACGGTCCTACCGCATCAGCTACTTCCTGCAGTGGCAGCACTGGGTGCGGGTGATCGAGCAGGCGGCCATCGACGAGCAGGTCGATCCCCGGGAGGCGATGCGGGCGGTGGGCTCGCTGACGGCGGCGGTGCACGCCTACTCCGACACCGTGATCTCCAACGTCGCCACGACGTTCGCGCGCTCCGAGGATGCGTTCAACCGCTCCCGCGCCCACGTGCGGCACCGCCTCGTCCGCGAGATCCTCGACGGTCGCGAGGAGGCGCTGTCCCCGGCTGACCTGGTGACGCTGGACTACTCGCTCCAGGCCTCCCACCTGGCAGTCCTCCTCCCGCGCACGCCGCAGGGCGCGGCGAACCAGCTGACCGTGGGTCTGCGTGCTGCCGTGCGGCCCTCGCACCTGCTCGTCTACCCCGTGGGCCTGCGGAGCTCGGTGGTGTGGATGGCCTCGGCCACGGCGTGGAGCGAGGAGCGGGTCGCCCGTGTCGTCGACGTCCTGGAGGCCGCTGGTGCCGTGGCGGCCCTGAGCGAGCCGCAGTCGGGACTCACCGGCTTCGTCGCCGGCTTCGAGCAGGCGCGCGACGTCGAGCAGGTGTGCGCCGCGGTCCTGACCACCGAGGGGTCGGGCGTCGTCCGCTACTCCCAGGTGCGACTCGAGATCCTCCTGATGCAGAACCGTCCGCTCGCGGTGGCGTTCATCCGTGAGGAGCTCGGACCTCTCGCGGACGACACCGCCGAGGCCGCCAGGCTGCGGGCGACCCTCGAGGTCTCCTTCCGACTGGGGAGCCACGTGGCGACGGCGGAGCACCTCGCCCTGCACGAGCACACCGTGCGCAACCGGCTCCAGCGGGCGACCGAGCTGATCGGTCCGCTGCACGAGCGACGCACGGAGCTGCAGGTCGCGCTGCGTCTGTGGCACATCGTGTCGAGCACGGGACCGGAGGCGATCGCCAGCAGCCGGGTCGGAGACCGGCCGTCATGATCAGCGACCCGCGCCAGCTGCTGGTGGACCCCGTCGAGGCGGTCAGCCAGCTCCGTCGGCGCCCGGTCGACCAGCTGACGGGAGTGCTCGTCCAGCCGTCCGGCTCGGTGCGACTGGAGGTCGGCTCCGTCGTCCCGGTGACCGGTGACCCGCCGGGGGTCCTGCTGAGTGTTCCCGCGCAGTGGGCGCCGCAGGACGGGGAACGCTCGCTCGTCGTCCAGCTGGACGGCGCGGGGGGCCGCCTGGACTGCGAGGTCGTGGACCACCTGCCCGCCACGCGGCTCACGGTGCTGGTGTGCCGCGTGGACCAGGCGCACGCGGCCGCACCGTCCTTCGTCCAGCTGTCGACCCGCCGCTCCTTCGACCTGGCCGACGACGCGTACCTGCGGGCCCGCGAGCTGGTCCTCCTGCGCCAGTACCCGCCCGACTCGACCCTCGACCCCGAGGACCTCGCCTTCGACCTCGGTGCGGACCCTCCGTCCGCCACCGTCGCGCTGACCCGCCTCGAGCTCGACGGCCTGGTCCGGCGAGATCCCGATCGCGGCTACGTCGTGGTTCCCTTCGACGCCCGGTCGGCCGACGAGACGTTCGACGCGCGGTGCGCCATCGAGCTCGGGGTCCTCGAGACCGCGCTGGCCGAGGTCGACGGCACCCGGATCGCGGAGCTGCGCCCCTCCTTCGACGCGATGGCCGGCCAGCTCGTCGACGGACGCTTCCTCGACTTCGAGCGCTACCTGGACGCCAACGTCGCGTTCCACCAGCAGATCGTCATGCTCAGCGACAACGAGGCGCTGAGAGCGGCCTACCTCCGCCTGGGGCTGAAGGCCGTCATGACGAGGAGCTTCGGGTCCACGCGGGCAACGTCGCAACGCTTCATCGGCATCCAGCGCGCCCTGCTGCGCAGCATCGAGGCGCGCGACCTGGAGGCCGCCAAGGAGTCGGCGATCGCCTACCGGGACCTGGCCAAGGACCGGGCGCGATCCATCCTCGGCCAGACCGGCGGCTGGCTCTGACGGCTCGCTGACGGTGGGCGTGAGTGAGCTGGGTGGGAACTCACGCCGCGAGCCAATGTGCTGACCGTCACACCGTCGTTGAATGGTGCCGCAACAGCACCGACCGCGAAGGAAGCACCCATGACGCCGTCCCGCACCCTCATCACCAACGCCACCGTCCTGACGGTCGACCCGAAGCTCGGGCAGATCGAAGGAGGCGACGTCCTCATCGAGGGCACCAAGATCGCCGAGGTCGGCCGCGGGATCGAGGTCGAGGACTGCGAGGTGATCGACGGCACGGGCACGATCGTCATGCCCGGTTTCGTCGACTCGCACCGGCACCTGTGGCAGTCGGTCATCCGCCACATCGGATCGGACTGGACGCACGGCCAGTACCTCACAGGCGTGCACCTCGGACTGAGCGGCGACTTCCGCCCCGAGGACACCTACATCGGCAACCTGCTCGGTGCCGTCGAGGCTCTCGACGGCGGCATCACCACGTTGCTGGACTGGTCGCACAACATCGACACCCCGGAGCACGGCGACGCGGCCGTCGAGGCGCTCTTCGCCTCCGGGATGCGGGCGGTGTTCGCCCACGGTGGGGGCGCGCGGATGTGGCAGCTGCCCAGCACGGTCCCGCACTCGCGCGACGTGCTGCGCATGCGTGACCAGTACTTCAGCTCGTCAGACTCGCTCGTGACGCTGGCGTTCGCGCTGCGCGGGCCCCAGTTCAGCGTCCCCGAGGTCGCCCACGAGGACTGGAAGCTGATCCGCGAGCTCGGCACCCGGGTCACCGTGCACAACGGGGACGGCGAGTGGGGCAAGAACCGCCCGGTCGCGTGGATGCGCGAGCACGGCATGCTCAACGAGCTCGTGACCCACGTGCACTGCTGCTCGCTCGCCGATGACGAGTACCAGATGATCGCGGACTCCGGGGGTACCGCGTCGGTCTCGGCGGACGTCGAGGCGCAGATGGGCCTCGGCTGGCCGGCGACCGGCAAGCTCATGGACGTCGGTGTGATGCCGAGCCTGAGCGTCGACGTCTGCGTCTCCAACGGTGGTGACATGTTCAACGCGATGAAGAGCACCATCGCCATCCAGCGGGCGCTCGACAACGCGGCCGAGGCGACGCCGGGGGAGCAGGACCGGGTCCGGCTCTCGTGCGACGAGGTGATCCGTATGGCGACCATCGAAGGAGCACGGGCCTGCGGTCTCGACCACGTGACCGGCAGCCTGACGCCCGGCAAGGACGCCGACGTCCTCGTCGTCCGTGCTGACGGCCTCGGCATGGCCCCGCTGAACAACCCCGCCGGGGCGCTGGTCTACTCCGGCCACCCGGGGCTCGTCGACACCGTCCTCGTCCGCGGGGAGGTGGTCAAGCGCCACGGCGTGCTGGTGCGCAGCGACGTGGCAGACATCCAGCGCCGGGCGGTCGAGGCACGCGACTACCTCTTCAAGGCGGCACTCCAGCGCCCGACGACCAGTGATGCCGTGACCGGCGGCAGCTGGATCCCCGGCATCCACAAGGTGCACCGGTGACCTCGACCGAGGCGCCCGCCCCCCAGGCCAGAGCGCCGCTCGACGGGCTGGTGGTCGGGCTCGTCGGGCTCGGTGCGATGGGCAGTCCGATGGCGCGCCACCTCCTCGCCGCGGGCGCCGACGTCCTCGGGCACGACCTCGACGCGGGTGCGGTGCGCCGGCACGTCGAGCGGGGCGGTCGGGCCTCCGGGGCGGTGTCGGAGCTGGCCGGGTGCGACGTCGTGGTGACGTCCCTGCCCTCGGCAGCGGCGCTGATGGCCACCCTCGCCGAGCTGGGGCCGGTCGCGCAGCAGCGCTCCTCCGTGCTTCCGGTGATCGAGACCAGCACGCTGTCGCTGGAGGAGAAGACGTCGGCCCAGCGGACGGCGGCCACCAGCAGGATCCACCTGGTCGACTGCCCGGTCAGCGGCACCAGCGCCCAGGCTGAGCTCGGAGACCTGGTCGCTTTCTGCAGCGGCCTCGAGGACGCGGTCCGCGGTCCGGTCGAGTCCGTCCTGGCCGCGGTGGCCCGGGCCACGCACGACGTGGGCACGTTCGGCAACGGCACGCGGATGAAGCTCGTCGCCAACCTGCTGGTGGCGGTGCACAACGTGGCTGCCGCCGAGGCCCTCCTGCTCGCGGAGCGCTCCGGGCTCGACCTCGAGCAGGTGATCGACGCGGTCGGGGACGGGGCCGGGTCCTCGCGGATGCTCCAGGTGCGCGGACCGCTGATGGCCCGGCGGACCTACGAGCCCGCCACGGCCCGGGTCGCGATCTTCGAGAAGGATCTGCGTGCGATCCACGGCCAGGCCGCGCAGGTGGACAGCCCGACCCCGCTGCTCGACGTCGCCGCCTCGCTCTACGACACCGCAGCCCGGCAGGGCCGACGTGACCAGGACGCGGCGTGCGTCTTCGCGGTCCTCGACGAGAGCACGTCCGGCCCCGGCTGACTCACGGGAAGCGGCAGCCAGGAGGTCAATTCCTCCCTCCGAACGCCAGTGATCGTGGCGGTTTCCGTGAGCAGACTCGATGCGAAGCCTCCGTGACGAACCTCAGCACTCACCCAAGAAGGGCACTCCCATGAAACTCGGCTACTTCGCCATGCCCCTGCACCCCCTCGGCCGCACCTGGGCCGAGACCCTGCAGGAGGACCGGGAGGCGGTGATCCTCGCCGACCAGCTCGGCTTCCACGACGCCTTCATCGGGGAGCACCTGACCGACGCGCACGAGAACATCACGAACAGCCTGCTCTTCCAGGCGACGCTGATCGCGGAGACCAGTCAGATCAAGCTGGGCACGGGCACCACGAACCTGTCACACATGCACCCGGCCCTGGTCGCGGCCAACTCCGCGATGTTCGACCACCTCAGCGGTGGTCGGCTCATCCTCGGAGTGAGCCCGGGGGCCCTGTCGTCGGATGCCGAGGCGCTGGGGATCCTCGACGAGGACCGCACCAAGATGTTCGCCGACGCGGTCGACGTGATCACCGCGATCTGGGAGCGGGAGGCGCCGTACGACATCGCCTTCGAAGGCAACCAGTTCCCGGTCTCGACCCGCCGAACGCAGGACGACGCCATGGGGCTGGGTTCCCTCCACAAGCCGCTGCAGCAGCCGCGCCCCGAGATCGTCGGCACCGTCGTCGCCCCCTTCTCCAAGGGCGTCATCGCGATGGGCCAGAAGGACTTCCACCCCCTCTCGGCCAACTTCCTGCTGCCGCAGTGGGTCGCGACGCACTGGCCCAACTACGTGCAGGGCAAGGAGCTCGCCGGCGTGACGGCCGAGCCGGCCGACTGGCGCATCGCCCGCACGATCTTCGTGGCCGACACCGAGGCCGAGGCGCGTGAGTACGCGGTGTCCGCCGAGAACAGCCCGTACCGCTTCTACTACAAGCAGATGCTCACCAAGATGCAGAAGCTCGGCCGGGTGGAGCTGTTCAAGACCAGCCGCGACGAGCCCGACGAGGCGGTCACGCTGGAGCGGGTGCTCGACCACCTGGTCATCGCCGGCACCCCCGAGTCGGTCACCGAACAGCTCCTGGCGTTCCGCGAGCGGGTCGGTGCCTTCGGCGAGATCGTCTACGCCGGCCTCGACTGGGTCGACGAGGCCCGCGCCCGGCGGTCGATGGAGCTGATGGCCACCAAGGTCCTGCCGGCAGTCAACGACGCGATCGGTGAGACGCAGTGATCGACCCGACGGCCACGGTCCGTCTCCCGCCGCTGCGGGACGCCGACCTCGACGACGCCCAGCGCGAGGCGGTGGCGGTCATCTCGTCCGGTCCGCGAGGAGGGGTCGTGGGACCGTTCGTCCCGCTGCTGCGCAGCCCCGAGCTGATGACGCGGCTGCAGCTGGTCGGTGCCTACCTCCGGTTCGAGGCCGACCTCGACCAGGACCTGCTCGAGCTGACGATCCTGGTCGTCGCTCGGCACTGGGACCAGCAGTTCGAGTGGGGCTTCCACCAGCCGCTCGCAGTGGCCGCCGGCGTTCCGCTCGAGGCGACCGAGGAGGTGGACCGTGGAGTGGCGCCGAGCATCGGCCGTCCCGAGCTCCGCTCCGTGTGGCAGTTCGTCACGGAGCTGCTCTCGGCGGGGGAGGTCGGGGACGACCTCTACGACACCTTGCTGGACGCGCTCGGCGAATCGGCCCTGGTGGAGCTCGTGGCGACGGTCGGCTACTACACGACGCTGGCGCTGACGATGAACGTGGCCCGCACCCCGCCTCCTGCGGGAGCACCTCTGCTCCGCGATCGAGATGGTGCCTGAGATGCCGCGTCCCGTCGTCCTGCTCCACCCGTTGGGTTCGGACCGCACGTTCTGGGACGGAATGCCTCTTCCCGACGGCCGGCGGTGGGCGGCACTCGACCTCCCTGGCCACGGAACGGAGGCCGCCCCGAGCGTGCACGGCGGTGTGGAGGGCCTGGCTGCCCGCGTGCTCGACCTGGCCGACGACGCGGGCCTCGCGCAGTTCGACGTCGCGGGGGTGTCTCTCGGTGGGCTCGTGGCCCAGTACCTCGCGGTCCAGCACCCGGATCGGGTGATCGGCGTCGTGCTGATCGACACCGTGGCGACCTATCCCGAGGCGATGGAGGAGATGTGGGTGGGGCGGGCAGCCACGGCCCGCTCCGAGGGGATGAGCAGCCTGGTGGGTCCGACGCTCGACATCTGGTTCACACCCGAGTTCCGGCGGTCCCGGCCCGACGTGGTCGAGCAGACCACCCGGACGCTGCTCAGCACCGACCCCGAAGGCTATGCCCGGACGTGCGAGATCCTGGCGTCGACCGACCTGACCCCTCGCCTCGCCGACCTGCCGGCACGGACCCTGTCGGTGTGCGGCGACTCCGACGGCGAACCGTTCCGCAATGCGGCCCGGGAGATCGCCGCGGCCACCGGCAGCACCGTGCGGTGGCTGCCCGGGATGCACGCTGCGGTGCTGGAGAGCCCCGCCGAGTTCGTCGCACACCTCGTCGCGTTCCTCGACGACGACGCGGCTTCGACCCCACCGGAACGGACCAGTCATGAATGAGACCCTCGACCTCGACCCGCACGGCATCGACGCCCGGACCTTCCGACACGTGGTCGGCCACCTCACGAGCGGGGTCACGGTCGTCACCACCGACTGCGAGGGCGAGCGCTTCGGGATGACCGCGAGCTCGGTGACCTCGCTGTCCGCCGATCCGCCGTTGATGCTGGCCTGTCTCAACAACTCCGTCCCGACGGCCGACGCGGTCTCGCGCAGTGGCCGCTACGCGGTGAACGTCCTCGGACAGGGGCACGGCGACCTCGCCCACACGTTCGCGATGCCGAGCCCGGACAAGTTCGCCGGAGTGGCCGTCACCCGCGGCTCCACCGGCTCTCCGCTCATCAGCGACGCTCTGGCCCACATCGAGTGCGAGGTCGCCGAGCGGGTCGTGGGCGGAACGCACACGATCTTCATCGGCCGGGTCGTCTCGGCGACGGCGTACGACGGTGAGCCGCTCACCTACT
Source organism: Nocardioides nanhaiensis (assembly GCF_039542785.1). Classification (NCBI taxonomy): domain Bacteria; kingdom Bacillati; phylum Actinomycetota; class Actinomycetes; order Propionibacteriales; family Nocardioidaceae; genus Nocardioides; species Nocardioides nanhaiensis. Next base: position 115,480 of record NZ_BAABIM010000002.1, on the reverse strand, counting down.
TCCGTGGTGGGTTCGGCCGCTTCGAGTTCGCGCGCGACGACGCGGTCTACACGCACGCGCGGGAGCGCATCCTCGACCGGGTCCACCGCGCGGGTGACGTCGTCGACGTGGACCAGCTCGCCGAGCAGCTCGAGGTGGACCAGACGGCGGTGTTCTACGCGCTGACCCGGTTGACCGGCGACGGGCTCGTGCGTCGCGACCCCGAGCGGGGCTACGTGGTCACCGCCTTCGACGCCAGCGCCTCCGACGCCACCTTCGAGGCCCGTCTTGCGATCGAGATCGGCGTCCTCGAGCAGGTCATCGGCCGAGTCCCCCCGGAGGACCTCGCCGCGGTGCGGCGCGACTTCGACGCGATGTCGGCGCTGCTCGTCGGGGAGCGCTTCGTCGACTTCGACGCCTACCTCGACGCCAACTACGCGTTCCACGAACGACTCGTCGGTCTGGCCCACAACCCGGTGCTCGACGCGACTTTCGGCACCCTCAGCATCAAGCAGGTCATGACCCGGAGCTTCGGATCGACGCCGGTCACCTCACAACGCTTCATCGAGGCGCAGCGCGGCATCACCGAGGGCCTGGAGGGCGCGGACCGGGAGAGAGCCCTCAGCGCTGCGCGTGAGTACACCGACCTCGCCAAGGAACGTGTCCGCGAGATCCTCCAGCAGACCGGTGGCCAGCTCTGAGCTGCCCGCGCGCCCTCTCGGGCACGTCGTGCGCCAACCGGCGTCGGCGGTACCGAGCCGTCCCGCGTCACCCGCGGGTGTGCTCACCACCAGAAGGAGTACCCAGATGTCTCAGCCCCGCTTGAACGGTGCTCGTGCCCTGGTCACCGGAGCCGTCGAGGGCATCGGTGCCGCCATCGCCGCCCGGTTCGCCGCCGAGGGCGCACAGGTCGTCCTCGCCGGTCGTCGCGAGGAGGGCGAGCAGACCGCGGCCGCGATCAGGAAGGACGGCGGGCACGCCACCTTCGTCCGCGGTGACGCATCGCAGGAGGACGAGGTCCGCGACCTTCTCGGCGCGTGTGAGTCGACGATGGGGGGCCTCGACATCGTGGTCAACAACGCCGGGATCGCCCCGGCCGGGCCGTTGGAGCAGATGACACTGGAGGCGTGGGACTCGGTGCTCGCCTCCAACATCACCACCATGTTCCTGGTGTCGAAGCACGCGATCCCCCTGCTCCGACAGTCCGAGCGCGCCTCCATCATCAACCTCGGCAGCACGTTCGGGGTGGTGGGCGCGGGCGGCTCGGTCGCCTACGCGATGTCCAAGGCGGCCGCCATCAACTTCAGCAAGTCCCTGGCTCTGGAGCTCGCCGCCGACGGGATCAGGGTCAACGCCCTGTGCCCGGGTGCGACGCAGACGGCCTTCCTGGAGGGGTGGGCCGCCGACACCGGCGACCGGGACGGCACCATGGACTGGTTGGTCCAGCACCACCCGCTCGGCCGGGTGAGCACCCCGGAGGAGCAGGCCGACGCGGCGCTGTTCCTCGCCTCGTCCGAGTCCTCGTTCGTGACCGGGCACGCCCTGATGGTCGACGGCGGCTTCACCGCGCAGTGACGCCCCCAGCGTCGGGAGCGACCGAGGCGGTTCGCCACCGTCGACAGCGTCCCCGGCCCCCGGGCACGTGGTTGCCAGAAGTGATGCCGAGCTGGCGGACCCGACCGTGCCCGTGCGGTGATGCTTCTCGACCCGAGTGACGGTGGGCTGGGCCAGCTCGCTCGACGTCGGTCAGGAGTGGTGCAGTGCCGCGTGGTCCTCGAACGGCGCGGTCGGGTGGGGGTGTGCGCCGTGCGCGGACGGCAGTGCCCGATCCTCGGGCGCGGCGGCGTACTCGTCGTAGAACGTGGCGAGGGTCATGTAACGGCCCCCGTCCTCGTAGTGCTCGTTCTCCTGCTCGCGGGTCGCGGCGTAGACGACGCGCTCGGGCTCGGCGTAGTAGAGCGCGCCCAGGCACATGGGGCAGGGGTAGGCGGTGACGTAGACGTCGCAGCCTCGCAGGTCGCTCCGGCCCTGCGCCGCGAGCTCGCGGATGGCGGTGATCTCGGCGTGGGCGGTCTTGTCGCCGCTCTGGACGACCTGGTTGGTCGCCTCGTGCAGCACCTCGCCGCTGGCGGCATCGACCACGACGCAGGCGAAGGGCTTCCCCCCGTCGGCGACGTTGCTGCGGGCGAGGTCGATGGAGCGAGCAACGAGAGCGGGATCCGCAGGTGAGGTCACTTCGCGGAGCGTAACCCGAGGAGTCCAGCGTCGGGCCTGCCCTGGGGTGACCGGCGGCTGGAGTCGGTCGCCGAGCCGCACTGCCCGGCCGGGGTGGAGCAGATCGAGCCCCTGACCACATCTCTGCAGGTCAGGGGCTCGATCTGTTGGGGTGAGTAACGGGACTTGAACCCGCGACATCCGCCACCACAAGGCGGCGCTCTACCAGCTGAGCTATACCCACCATGGCCCGGAGCGGCGCAGCCGTGCCGGACAGCAGGAGAGTCTAGACGGATCCGGCCCCGGCGTCGGAATCGGGGGATCCGGCGGGTTCGGCCGCACCGGTCAGCGCCCCGCCGTGCCGCGCGGCGAGCTGCTTGGAGGCGGCCGTGTCGGGCCCGGGCGCGGGCACGAAGACGGCGTCGCGGTAGTAGCGCAGCTCCTCGATGCTCTCGCGGATGTCGGCGAGCGCCCGGTGGTTGCCGCGCTTGGCGGGGGCGGCGTAGTAGGCGCGCGGGTACCAGTGCCGGGCCAGCTCCTTGATGGAGGAGACGTCGACGATCCGGTAGTGCAGGAACGCGTCGAGGTCGGTCATGTCGCGGGCCAGGAACGCGCGGTCGGTGCCCACCGAGTTGCCGGCCAGTGGCGGGCGTGAACCCTCCGGGCAGTGCTCGCGCAGGTAGGCCAGCACCTGCTCCTCGGCCTCGGCCAGCGTGATGCCCTGCTCCAGCTCCTCGAGCAGGCCCGAGCTCTCGTGCATCTCGCGCACGAACGGGATCATCTGCTCCAGCGCCTCGGCCGGCGGGCGCACGACCAGGTCGACGCCCTCGCCGAGCACGTTGAGGTCGAAGTCGGTGACCAGGGCCGCCACCTCGACCAGGGCATCCGCCCCGAGGTCGAGTCCGGTCATCTCGCAGTCGATCCACACCAGTCGTTCGTTCACGATCGTTCACCCTAGTGCGCGAGGCGGTGTGGGGCGCGGCGGCGGTGCTCTCAGGCGTCGTTCAGACCGGCTGCCTACAGTTCTCGGCAGGTTCCACCGGCCGGGGTGCGCCCCGGCCACACGTACGTCGAGACGGAGAGGTCCCCCGATGGCCAACAAGGCGAAGGCCGCCGAGCGCGCCGAGCGGGCTGCCGCCCTGCTCGCGGAGCAGAAGGCCAAGCAGCGCAAGCGCAACATCGTCACCGCCGTCAGCGTCGCCGGCGTCCTCGCCGTGCTGGTGGCCGCCGCGATCTTCATCGGCACCCTGGGCGGCGACGACGAGGGCGGCACGTTCGACGGTCCCGCCGCCGGCGAGAGCGAGTACGGGATGACCGTGGGCGACCCCGAGGCCCCGCACCAGCTCATCGTCTACGAGGATTTCCTCTGCCCCGCGTGCGGCGCGTTCGAGCAGGCGACGAACGAGGACCTCGAGGCGCTCGCCGAGAGCGGCGACGTGTACATCGACTACCGCCCGTTCGTGCTGCTGAGCCAGTTCGGCGACTACTCCGGCCGCGCGGCGCAGGCCTTCGGCGTCGTGCTCGAGGAGTCCGGTCCCGAGGTGGCCAAGGAGTTCCACGACCTGCTCTTCGCCAACCAGCCGGAGGAGGGCGCGGAGTCCTACCCCGACTCCACGGCGCTGATCGACCTCGCCGTGCAGGCGGGCGCCGACGAGGCCGCCGTGACCCCCGGCATCGAGGCGGGGGAGGGCGATTTCTCCGAGGGCGGCACCGAGGAGGCCCAGGACTCGAGCGTCTCCTCGACCCCGACCCTGGTGCTCGACGGCAGCTTCTTCGAGGTGCAGCAGTCGTGGGAGGAGCTCCTCACCGAGCTCCGCTCCTGACCCACGATTGAGGCGGGTCGGTCGTGGCGGGCGATGATGCGCCCGTGACCACCGACCCGCTCACCGGCTTCATCGCCGGGCTGCCCAAGGCCGAGCTGCACGTGCACCACGTGGGCTCCGCCTCGCCCCGCATCGTCGCCGAGCTCGCCGAGCGCCACCCCGGCCCCGTGCCGAGCGACCCCGAGCGGCTGCGCGACTACTTCGCCTTCCGCGACTTCGCGCACTTCATCGAGGTCTACCTCTCGGTGGTCGACCTGGTGCGCACCGCCGAGGACGTGCGCTACCTGACCTACGAGGTGGCGCGCGAGATGGCCCAGGGCCAACAGCTGCGCTACGCCGAGCTGACCTGCACCCCGTACACCTCGGTGCTGCGCGGCATCCCGATCGAGGCCTACACCGAGGCCCTCGAGGACGCGCGTGCCGCTGCCGAGCGCGACTTCGGGCTGGTGCTGCGCTGGATCTACGACATCCCCGGCGAGTCCGGCCTCCCGGCCGCCGAGGCGACGCTGGGCTACGCGCTCGACCACGCCCCCGACGGGCTCGTGGCCTTCGGCCTGGGTGGCCCCGAGCAGGGTGTGGCCCGCGACCAGTTCGAGCCGCACTTCAGTGCCGCCCGCGCCGCCGGGCTGCGCTCGGTGCCGCACGCCGGCGAGACCACCGGGCCGCAGACCGTCTGGGACTCGCTGCGCCTGCTGGGCGCGGACCGGATCGGGCACGGCACGTCCGCGGCGCAGGACCCCGAGCTGCTCGCCCACCTGGCCGAGACCGGCATCGCGCTCGAGGTCTGCCCCTCCTCCAACGTCGCCACCCGCGCCGTCGCCTCCCTGGCCGAGCACCCGCTGCCGGCGTTCGTGGGGGCCGGCGTCACCGTGAGCATCGGCTCCGACGACCCGCCCATGTTCGGCACCGACCTCAACCAGGAGTACGGCGTCGCTGCCCGCCTGCTGCACCTGGACACCGACGGCGTCGCCGAGCTGGCCCGCACCTCGGTCCGGGTCTCGTTCGCGCCCGACGACGTCAAGGCCCGGGTGCTGGGCGAGATCGACGACTACGCGAGCGCCCACGCCCCGGACTGATCCGTTCGTGCACAGCGATCGGCCCGTGGTCGAGCCGCGGCCGGTGGCGGACTAGCCGCGCCGTTGTGCAACTTGTCGGCCATCGCGTTGGCCGACAAGTGAGGGAGTACCCGGCCGACCGGGTAATCCTGTGGCCGGTGGGACGCATGTGACCATGTAGCCAAGCGGGGTTCAGCGACTCCGAGGAGGCGACATCGACGGGTGCGCGGCGCGGGCCCACACCAGCTCGAGGACGACTCAGCCCAGCCGCATCCGCCGGATGACCTGCTGCGCCATCCGGCGCTCGCCCAGCGCGTTGGGGTGCACGATCACCGGGTTGGTGCCGGCGACCACGGGCTCGACCCACCGCACGCCCAGGCGCTGGCAGGCGTCGTGGCCCTCGGAGACCCGGTTGAGGTTCACGTAGGTGACCTTGGTGGCCTTCGCAGCGCGGCGGACGGCGTCGTTGAGCACCGTCTGCAGCTGGCGCAGGTAGGGGACGTCGCCGCGGGCCACGGGCATCTGCGGGAAGCAGCCGCGGGTGCGGGGCAGGATCCACGGGTAGCCGATGATCGCCACGCGGGCGTTCGGGGCCGCCCTCTTCACGCCGCGCAGCGCCTTGACGATCGAGGGGTAGGTGGTGCGCCGGATGGTCCGCACGAACGAGTCACCGTAACGTCGCTGGCACGGGTTTCCCCGACCCAAGGCTGCCGTTCCTTCGGCGCCGCACCGAAGGATGGCGTTGATGAAGACCCCGGAGTCGTTGCCGCCGATCGTCATGGTGACCAGGCGGGTGCGGCGGCTCAGCGCGTCGAGCTGGCGCGGCACGCCCGGGTACTGGGCGGTGAAGAAGTCGCTGGTGTCGGCCCCGCCGCAGGTCACGTCGGTGAGCCGCGCCCCGATCTCGCGGGCGATCACGTGCGGGTAGTTGCGGGTGGAGCGCAGGCACTGCACCGCCGCGGTCGGGTCGAGCGGCAGCACGCCGCTGGCCGCGCTGTAGGAGTCGCCCAGCGCGACGTAGGGCAGCGGTGCGCGTCGCTCGGCCGTCTGGGACAGCAGGGCCCGGTCGGGCGCCGGCGCCGCGAGGGTCGGCGTCGTCAGGCCGGTGGCGACGAGGACGGCGGTGAGCAGCAAGGACGCGGCGAGAGCCGCCCGGCGCAGGGGCATGGCCCGACGGTACCCCTACGTGACCTGGCTCACCTCGGACGGCGAAGGACCGGTGACCGGCGACCTAGTATCCGCGCATGAGGCTTCCTCGCACGCTCGGGTGCGCGGTGCTCGCGGTCCTGGTCTCCTCGCTGGCCGCGTGCACCGACGACCAGCCGAGCTTCTCGGACGAGCTGGCGGACTACGGGCCGATCGCGGCCGAGCAGGTCACGCTCGACGACGGCACCGAGCTGGCGATCGGCGCGCGGGGCGAGGAGGAGTTCGCGGCGCAGTGGCGCGCGCCCGGCGGCGAGGGGTGGACCGCGCCGCAGACCGTGGTGGAGGGCGCCGACCTCGAGGCCGACCAGCTGACGGTGACCCCGGCCGGCGACACGATCGTGGCGGGTTTCTCCTGGTACGCCGCGGACGACGACGAGCGGGAGAACTACGCGAGGGTCGACGCCGCTGCCTGCCGCGACCTCTCCTGCGTCGTCGTCGAGGACGTGCTCGGCGCGCCGATGGTCGACGCCGAGGGCAGGTACGCCGCCGTCGAGCTGGAGCGCGAGGGTGACGACGACACCGCGCCCGAGCGGTTCGCCACGTGGGAGTCCGGCGCCGCGGAGTGGGAGGAGGTCGAGCTCGACGGGCTGCCGGTGCCCTCGGAGCAGTTCGTCGTCCCGGACGTCGTGCTGCTGGGTGACGGGTCCTTCGCCACCGTGCGCGGCAGTCTCGCCGGGACGTCGTGCAGCTACGAGCTGTGGCTCAGCGAGCCCCGTGGCACGACGCTGGCTCCGGTGGCCTCCACGTCGCCGCGCCCGGACCCCGGCTGCAGCCCCGAGTTCGTGCAGACCGACGGCACCTACGTGACCTTCTACGACCGCACCACCGACGACGACGTCAGGTTCGTGCAGCAGGACGGCTCCTGGGTCGACGACCAGCCGACCTCGGGACTGCTGGAGATCGACGACCGCGAGGGACGCGCCGGGATCGCGATGAACCTCACCGAGCTCGAGGACGGCAGCAGCGTCGCCGTCGGCTCACCCGACCTGGTGCGCGTCGTCGCCCAGTACCGCCCGGCCGGCTCCGCGGAGTGGACGCGACCGGTGACGGTCGCCCGGTCGACGCCGCAGCGGCCCTGCCGGACGGCGCGTTCGAGCACGATGTTCGAGCACACGGACGTGATGTACGTCGTCAGCTGCTGGCCCCGCGACTCGGCGTGGGGCGACGAGTACGACGACGCCCCGCCGCCCACGTCGGGTTTCGCGCTCGCGAGCGCGGACGGGCGCCGGTGGTCGGCTGCCCCCCTGGACCGGCCGGGTTACGATCCCGTCGCGCAGGTAAGCGAGCGGCTGCTGCTCGCCCGCGGCGGTGACCGCTCGGTGGTCTGGAGGCCGGGCGCCACGCGCTTCGAGGAGGTCACGCTCCCGCTGGCCGAGCCCACGGTGGACGCCCTCGCCGTCAGCGGGGGCACCGCCATCCGGGTGACCGGCAACGCCGACCCCGCGCGGCCCTGCCGACCGACGTGGAGCATCGCCCCGCTGACCGCGGACACCTGGCAGGACGGCGGCGCCATCCTGCCGATCGAGCCGTTCGCGCGCGGACCGCACGAGTGCTACGGCGTGGCGAGCGACGAGGAGGAGAACGGGCGGGTCTCCGTGCCGGGCCGGGAGATCCGGGTCGCGGGTGTCATCGAGAGCATCAACTCGTCGGTGGACGGCACGCTCGTGCGCACGCAGGGAGCCTGGCGCTTCCGGCGCGGCTGAGGACCCACCCGCCGGGGCGGGCTGCTCAGGCGGGAGGCGCCGCGGGCAGCCTCAGCTCGAACCTGGCGCCAGATCCCCGGACGGCGTCGCCGCACACCAGGTCGCCGCCGTGCGCGCGGGCGATGCCGCGCGCGATCGGCAGCCCGAGCCCCGACCCGCCGGCACCCGAGCGCGCCTCGTCGAGGCGCACCATCCGCTCGAAGACGCGCTCCCGCTCGGCCGGGGGCACGCCCGGGCCGTCGTCCTCCACCACCAGGACGACCCGACCCGCCGCCGGGTCGCTCGCCACCTGGACGGCGACGCGGGCCGCCCCCGCCTGCGCGGCGTTGTCGACCAGGTTGCCCACCAGGCGGCTGAGCCGGTCGCGGTCGGCCACCACCTCGGTGCCCGCCGCGCCGTCGGGGCCCCCGTCGTCGAGCGTCAGCGTGACGCCGGGGAGACCGAGCTCGCGGGCCGCCAGCACCTCGGCGGCCACGGTGCCCAGGCGGAGCCGCTCGCGGCGCAGCTCCAGGCCCTGGTCGATGCGCGTCATCAGCAGCATGTCCTCGACGAGGCGACCGGCTCGCCGGGTCTCGCGCACCAGGGTGGTGAGCACCCGCTCGCGCTCGGCGCGGGGCGGGTCCTCGCGCAGCACGTGCTCGGCGGCCGCCTGGGCGCCGGTCAGCGGGGTGCGCAGGTCGTGGGCGGCGTCGGAGAGGAACGTGCGCAGACGCTGCTCGGAGGCGATGGCGCGCTGCTCGGCGCCCACCACGGCGTCGAGCACCTCGTCGAAGGCCGTGGCGGTGCGGCCCAGCTCGGAGGTGGCGGGGTGCGGGTCCAGCCGGCGCTGCCGGTCGCCGCGGGTGATCTGGCGCGCCACCTCGGTGATCCGGTCGAGCGGCGAGAGGGCGCGACCGACCAGCCACGGCACGGCCAGACCGGCCAGCAGCAGCACGGCCAGCGCGACGACGCCCAGCACCAGGCGCACCTGCGCGACCGTCGCGCGCACGTCGGCGGTGTCGGCCACCAGCACCAGCTGCTCGTCGTCGCCGAGGCTGCGGTCCACGCGCAGCAGGTCGCCCTGCTCGACCACCTCGGTGGCGGGGCCTGCCGGGTCGGGCGCCGGGCCGTCGCGTGGCACGGGGGCCGGGGCAGCACTCGGGGGTCGGCGCGGCTCGGGCTCCTCGGGCTCCTGGGGAGTCGACGGGACGGCGGGGGTCGCCGTCGAGGCGACAGCGCCCGCCAGCGGCCCTTCGGCGAACACCTCGCCGTCGTCGACGAGCAGCACCGAGACGCCGTCACCCTCCAGCCGGCGCGCGAGGTCTCTACCCTCCAGCTGCTCGGCCAGCACGTCGGCGAAACCCGCGCGGTCGACCAGCCGGTCGCGCAGCTGGGACTCCAGGCGCGCCGAGAGCGCGCGGTCGCTGGAGACCACGAGCACCAGCAGCACCGCGGTCAGCGCCAGGAGCACGAAGGCGGTGACCCGGCGCCGCAGCGAGGGGGTGGCGACGCCGTCGCTCACGGGCGAGCGCCCTCGCGCGGGGCGCGGAGCACGTAGCCCAGGCCGCGCTCGGTGTGCAGCAGCCGCGGCCCGTGCTCCTCCAGCTTGCGGCGCAGCGCGCTCACGTGCACCTGCACCAGGTTGTCGGCGTACTCGCCGTACCCCCACACCTGGGTGAGGATCTGTGCCGACGACATCACCTTGTCGCGGTGGTCGGCCAGGAAGCACAGCAGCCGGAACTCGGTGGCCGTCAGCGACACGGGGGAGCCGGCGCGCTCGACCAGACCGGCGTCGGGGTCGATGCGCAGGTCGGCGACCTGCACGCTGGTGGGCACCGCGCCCAGCCGCCGCAGCACCGCCCGCACGCGGGCCACCAGCTCCTCGGTGACGAACGGCTTGGCCACGTAGTCGTCGACGCCGACCTCGAAGCCCCGCAGCCGGTCCTCGACGGCGTCGCGCGCCGTCAGCATCACCACTCCGGCGCCCGACCGCGCGCGCACCAGCTCCACCAGGTGCGGGCCCTGGCGCCCGGGCAGCATCCAGTCGAGCACCACCAGCGCGGGGCGGAACCCGGCCAGCTCGGCCTCGAGCTCCTCGCCGTCCGGCAGGGCACGGACTTCCAGCCCGGCGGCCACCAGCGCCTGCGTGACGCTCGAGCGGATCGCGGCGTCGTCCTCGACGACCAGGACGCGGGCCGGGGCAGGGGTGCTCACCGCGCCAGTGTGCCGACCCGGGGCTGAAGAACACCTCAAGAAGTGGGCGGGAGTCCTCGTTCTTGAGGTGGCCTTCAGGTCCGGCTCGCAGCGTGGTGCTCGTTCCCAGTCGTGACCGACACCGACCGACACCCGCAGGAGTCCTCGTGCCCGACCTCGCCCACCTCAGCCTGCTCGACCTCGTGGTCCTCGTGACCGTGGTGGCAGCCGTCGTCGGGGCCCTGCGCCGTGGTGCCGGCCTGCTCGGTGCCGTGGGCAGCGCGCTCGGCACCGCCCTGGTGGCGTGGCTGGTGCTCGCGGCGCTCGTGGCGTGGGGTCCCGGCCCCTGGGGCCACGCGGCCCGCGACACCGCCCTGATCCGGGCGGTGCCGGCACCCGAGCGCGCCTGGGACCAGGCCGAGCGCCTGCTCGGCGCCCGCCCCTGACCGGTCCGATCCGCATCTCGACCCCATCCCCATCCCCACCTGAAGGAGACACCCATGAACGACGACACCCGCCCCCTCTTCGTCCCCGGCGCCCAGCCCACCCCGCCCGCAGCGCCTTCCACCCCGCCTGGCCGGCGGCGCGGCCTGCTGGTGGCCGGCGTCGGCGCCGGGCTGGTGGCCGGCCTGGCCCTCGGTCTCGGCGTGCCTGCGCTCGCCGACGGCCCGGGCGGCGGGGACTCGTCCCTGCGTGCCGACACCAGCACGGCACAGCCGGCGCCGGCGGAGCAGGGGGCGACGCCCGAGCCCGCCCCGCCCGCCGAGCCCGTCCAGCCCGGTGACGACGCGCCGGAAGCAGCCGTGCCCTGCGAGGGCGGGCCGCGCGCGCCGCACCAGCCGCCGGCGGTCCCGATGCCGGAGGGCGAGCGGCCCGCGCCGCCGTCCGCGGGGGAGCACCCCGCGGAGCCGGAGGACGGGCGCACCCCGCCCTCGGTGCCTCCGGCGCCGACTCCTCCGAGCGGGGTCGAGACCCAGCCGGCCCCGACCGCACCCCGGAGCAGCTGACGCGGAGGGTGCCGCGACGCTGTCAGGCCGGCGGGTACTGCTGCGCGCGCAGCAGCCGCGCCAGGTGGGCGGCGTTCGCGGCGGCCGTGGCGGTGGTGCCCGCGGTCTTCTCCGGCGTCTGCTCCAGGTCGTTGTAGTCCGTGCCCTGCATCGCCTCGCCCACCCAGTAGGTGCAGCCGCTGGCCGGCACGGTGAAACCGGTGTCGTTGAGACCCTGCATGACCTCGGCGACCGTGTGGTGGGCGCCGTCCTCGTTGCCCACCACCGCCACCAGGGCCACCTTGCCGTAGGTGCTCATCCGGCCCTCGTGGTCGGTCTCGGAGATCTCGGCGTCGAGCCGCTCGAGCACGACCTTGCAGACCGAGGCGGGCTGCCCCATCCAGATCGGCGTCGCGATCACCAGCACGTCTGCCGCGAGCACCTTGGCCCGCAGTGCCGGCCACCCGTCGCCGTCGCCCTCGTCGGTGCTCACCCCGAAGCGGACGTCGTGGTCGACCACGCGCAGCACCTCGCCGGTGACGCTGTGCTCACCCAGGGCCTCGAGCACCTGGGTGCCCAGCAGCACCGAGCTGGAGGGAGCGGGGGAGCGCTTGAGCGAGCACGCCAGGACCACCGCGGTCAGCTGCTGCTCGGTGGCGGGATCGGTGGGGGTGGACGGCGTGGCGGTCACGGGGCTCCTCGGCGCTCGGGTCGGCGGACGCGCGCCGGTACCCGGGTGCCGCGGGGGTATGAGGCCGTGGGCGCCCCCGGCAGGATTCGAACCTGCGACCGGCGGATTCCGACGGCGAACGTTGCTGGACGTTGGTACGTGTTGCCGTAGACGACCCGCTGGACCGATTGACCTGCCATGTTGGTCCCGCGGGTCGCTTTCGCTGGACGATTGCCCGTCAGGCGGGGGGTGCGGCCGTGGATCGTTTCCGCGGGGTAGGTGCGGGGATCGGGGCCCGGTGGTGCCGTCTAGGGAAAGTGCGTTCATTGACTTGTTTCTATGGACGCCAGGGCTTAGCGTCTGTGTTGTCAGCAAGCACGACACACCAACCGAAGGAGTCACCATGACCGACACCACCACCACCACCCCCGCCGCCGGTTACACCCGCACCCCCGCCTGGCAGACCCTTGGCGGCTTCGTCCGCAAGGACGACGGCAACATGACCGCCGCTGAGGCGATGGAGGCCGCCGGCCTCGCCGGGTGGAACGTCCGCAAGGAGGCGATGTACACCGCCTCCGGCATCGAGATTCCGAACCGCGTCGCCACGGTCCGCAACGACCCGAAGACGGGCGGCACCGAGTACCTCGGATATGTCGGTCACAACTACGTGATCCAGCAGAACGAGGAGACGTTCGACTTCCTCGACTCGATCGTGGACCAGTCGGGCGCGAACTACGACGCCGCCGGGATGATGAAGAACGGCGCGCGGGTGTTCATGACGATGAAGATGCCCGAGGGCATCAAGATCGCCGGGGAGGACGCGCACGACCTCTACCTGCTGGGGTCGAACGGGCACGACGGCTTCCACTCGTTCCAGATCGCGGTTATGCCGATCCGCCTCGCGTGCACCAACCAGCTCACGATGTCGCTGCGCGGCGCGAAGCAGTCGTGGAAGATCCGCCACACGGTGAACATGGCCGGGCGGCTCGACGAGGCCCGCCAGTCGCTCGAGTTGACGTTCGACTACATGGACGAGTTCTCGGCCGAGATGGAGCGGCTGCTCGACCAGGCGTACACCGAGGCCGAGTTCGACAAGCTCACCCAGGGCCTCATCCCCGATGGCAAGACCGACGCCACGAAGGCGCGGGTGGCCGAGCGTCGCGGCGACCTCATGCACCTGTTCACCGAGGCCGAGACCAACGCCTTCGGCCGGGGCACCAAGTACGCCGCCTTCAACGCGGTCACCGAGTACGCCGACTGGATCGCCCCCATGCGTGGCGACCGCGACGGCACCAAGCGGGCCCAGCGGATCATGGACGGCGGCACGACCCAGGACCTCAAGGACTACGCCCACAAGGTTCTCGTCGCGGCCTGATCGCCGGGTAGCCGAGCGGCCACACCGTCTAGGCGGTGTGGCCGTTCGTCTTGGCGATGCACGGGTAGCCGTGTAAGTTCTGTGGTGTCAGCAAGCCACACCGAAGGAGCCCCCGATGAACTACACCGCCCCCCTCGCCAAGGGTGACACCATCCGCGACCACCGCAACCGTCCCGTCGTCGTCGGCGCGGTCCGCCCCCTGCGGGCAGACGGCCGTACGTGGGGCGTCTACGCCGCCGACGGGGCCCTCGTTGTCCGCGTGGCGGGGGTCGCCCGATGAGCAAGATGCGCCCGCCGTTCGTGCGGCTCCACGTCGCCACCCTCGACCCGGCCACCCGGCCCGACGAGCTGGCCGCCGCCATCGCCGCGTGCGAGGCCGTGCAGAGCCGCCACCGGCTCGCCGAGGGCGCGGTGTACGCGTCCGGCTGCCGCCGCTACCTGCTCGACACCGGCCGGTCGTGGAAGGCCGAGCGGGTCGACGCCGGGGCGACGGCATGGGGTGGCGCGTCCGACCACCGTGCCCGGGTCGCCGGGGACGCGTGGCGGTGTTCCTGTGGCGCGTCCGGCACCGCGGCGGACCCCGTGGCCGCCCACGCCGCGCACGCCGCGCAGACGGCCGCCTAGGTCGTCCAAAGAAAATAGCCGCGCGGGCTGGCTTCTATGGACGCCAGCACTTAGCGTCTGTGACGTCAGCAAGCAGGAAACACCGTCCAACGAAGGAGCCATCATGAACCTCACCCACGACACCACCGACGCGACGATCCTCGCCAACGTCGAGACGGCACGCGCCCGCGTCATCGGCCTCTGCAACGAGCGGGCGAGCGCCACCGACATCGCCGAGGCCGCCCTGCTCGTCGCCAACGCGGAGGGCATGGCGTCCGCCCGGATCGCCTACCGCAACACCCTGCGGAACGCCGCCGACCACCTGCGCCACGACCCGACGCACCCCGAGGTGGTCGAGGCCGCCCGCACCTACCTGCGCGACCTCATCCTCAGCGGCGCGGACGACACGTGGAGCGGCCGGGGCAACGACGCCCGCCGCGCCCGGCACGACGGCTTCCTCGCCGGTGCCCGCGAGTTGCTGATGCGCCGCTGAGCCACCCACACCCCCGCCGGGGGCGGCGTCACGTCGCCCCCGGCCCCACCCCGGAAGGAAGGAACCGCATGACCGCCACCGCCGCCGAGCAGGTGGAGCTCGTCTACACCGCGCCGACGGGCAAGGCCACGATCGGCCGCGTCCACCGGACGACCTGCGAGCACATCCCACGCACGGCGACCACCATCCCGGCCGAGCGTGTCGACCCCGACGCCCTCACCGACGCGACGCGGGCCACGTGCTGCTCGCCTCGCATGTTCGACGTCCGCACCGCCATCGCCCGCCAGGGCAACCCCACGAAGGAGCAGAGCATGACCGCCACCGACACCGCCAAGCCCGCCGCCGAGAAGAAGGCCGCCGCGAAGCCCGCCGCCGCTGCCAAGCCCGCCGCCGACAAGAAGGCCGGCGCGACCAAGGGGGCCGACAAGCCCGCCGCGAAGAAGGCGGCAGCCAAGCCCGCGGCGAAGAAGGACGCGCCCGCCCGCACCAAGGTGGGATCGTTCGAGGTCAAGGGCGACACCCACAAGTGCGAGGGGACGTGCGGCGAGACGCTGCCGGTCAAGAAGTTCCCCACGGTCGGCAAGGACGGGCACCGCGCCGTCGAGTGCCGCCCCTGCCGCGACGTGCGGACGAAGGCCGAGAAGGCCGCCCGTGACGCCGCCAAGGCGAAGGGCTGATCGCGCCGTGAAGATCAACGTCACCGGCCACCTCGACACCGACGACCTCGACGCCGAGCACGTCGACCTCGATCACCCGATGGGGCTGTCCTCGGCCGGGTACGAGTACTGGTCGCGCGAGCTGCCCCTGGACGACGCGGACTTCACCCTGGACCGCGGGTGATCCCCGGGGGCCGTCGGACCACCGCCCGGCGGCCCCCGTTGCCCTCGCACAACGTCCCCGGGAAGGATCGGCCCATGCCGCCACGCAAGACGCCGAAGCGATACCTGAGCCGCCCCGAGGTCGCCGAACGGATCGGGGTCAAGCCCGACACCCTCAACCGCTACACGCTGCCCGAGCCGGACGCCCAGATCGGGGCGCGGCTCGTCGGCTGGCTGCCCGAGACGATCGACCGCTGGAACGCGGCGCGGCCGTCGCGGTTGGCACCATTCGCAACACCCCCGGACTCCGACTAGGGTCGGACCCGACGACGCCCCCGGCGTGGCCCCTGCTTGCTGACACTTGTAGGTCTCCTTCTGGAGTGTGGCCCCCGGGGGCGTTGTCGTGCGCCCGCACGACTTCCTCCAATCGTCTAAAGAAAGTGGGCGTGGCGTCTACGGTATGCACGGCTACCCGTGTACTTTCGAGATCGTCAGCAAGCGATCCGATCGGGAGGCAGCATCGTGGACAAGGACGTTCGGCAACTCGTCAAGGCAGCGGCGCGACAGGGCTTCGAGGCGGTGCCACACGGCGCGCACGTGCGGGTGACCAACAAGCGCACGGGGGAGTGGACGACCCTGGCCAAGACGCCAAGCGACTACCGCTGGCGCAAGAACGCCATCGCCAACCTGCGGCGGATGGGCTTCAACCCCCACCGCTAGGCGCGCCAGAAACGACGAAACGCCCCCCACCCGACCACATGGGCCGGATGGGGGGCGTTAGTCCGTCAGCGGGCGTCAGACGACGGCGGTGCCGTGCTCGTGACCGTCGGCCACGTCGTCCGCGTCGTACTCGTAGGCGGGGTCCTCGTCCGACGGCGGCTCGGTGGCCAGCCACGGCACGAGGCGGGCGAGCAGGTCGTCCACGCCCGGCAGGGCCAGGACACGGGTGATCGCGCCCGCGACGGCGATCGACGTCGCCACGACGGGGAGGGACGGGTCGACGCCCGCGGCCTCGATGACGAGGCCCCACACGGCGGCGATGCCGACGACGGCAGCGAAGACGGTCCGGACGGTGGCCCGCCACGGGTAGGCGGTCTGGGTCGGTGCGGTCATGCGGTGTTCTCCCTTGCGGTGGGTGGGGGTGGTGGTCACGCGACGACGCGGAAGCCGTAGCGGTCGCCCAGGCGGGCGAGGGACACGCGGCCGGGCACGCCGTTGGCGTCGCGGCCCTTGTAGCCGAGCTTGCGCTGCCAGGCCGCGTAGTTCTTGCAGCCCTCGGCGCGCAGCGCGCGGCGGACGCGGTTCCGCTCGCGCCGGGTGCGCTTGACCAGCCCGCGGGTCCACCCCGCGACGGTGGCCGCCCGACGGAGGCGCTTGACCGACACCGAGGGGCGGTTGTCCACCGGCTGCGGCTTCGGCGGGGTGGCGGCGTGGGCGGCCGTGAGCCGGCCGCTGGTGATCGCGCGCATGACCGGCTTGCCCGGGCAGGCGGTGGAGTTGCCCGGCACCTGCTGGTGCCCCTGCACGAGGTTGGCGGACGGGAACGTCCGGCGGATGTGGGCACGCAGCTCGCGGAAGGCGTCGACCATCGCCTCCGGCGGCTCCTCGTCGTTGCCGAGGACGAACAGAACGCCGACGCGCGAGGGGTTGCCGATGGTCCCGGCGTGCGCGCCGACGTTGAAGCCGGTGAGGTCCCACACCCGGCCGGAGCCGTCGAGGGCGAAGTTGTAGCCGATGTCCGCCCAGCCCTTGGACACGTGGTAGGAGCGCCAGCCGCGGAGGCGGTTGGCGACCGCCGACTGGCTGAGGCCGGCGAGGCGGACGTTGCCCGCGGCCGGGTAGTGGCAGGCGATCCCGACCACACGGGACTTGGACAGGGGCCGCCCGGCGCGGCCGTTGCGGGTCGACGTCCACGCCGACCGGGGCAGGATGTTGAGGCTCATGCGGTGTTCTCCCTTGGGGACGACGACGGCCCCCGCCCGGTGTGGGCGAGGGCCGTCTGGTGTGGTGTTGCGGGTTGGTCAGTTGGGCGGGTGGGGGGGGTGTGCCGACCGTGGGAACGGCGGGAACCGCTCGGGGTCCACGCCGTTGTCAATGGCGATCCGCCGCACGATCGAGGCGTGCTCGCGGGCGATGCGCGCGTTGGCCTCGGCCGCGTCCCGCTCCCGGCGCAGGCGGTTGTTCTCGCGCTGCTCCTGCGGACGGCGGTTGTTGACGTAGCCGATGATCGCGCGGGCAATCTCGGGCAGGATCGTGCCGACGCCGAGGGCGGCCAGGATGGTGACAACAGCCTGGATCGTCGTCATGCGGGGCTCACTCCTTTTCTGGGCGCGGCTCGTAGTTGATCCCCCGCACCTTGTAGGCGCGTCCGATGAACACGAGGACGACGATGGCGATGGCCCCGAACTGCGGCAGCCGGTTGCCGGGGCCGTCGAAGTGGAGGTAGGCGACGACCGCCGCGTAGATGGCTGCCCCGGTCATGCCCGCCTTGGTGGCGACCCGTTCGGCCCACCACAGGCCCGGCAGGACACCGGCCGCGCCGAAGCCGCCGCACACCATGAGCAGGATTGCCCAC
Organism: Nocardioides nanhaiensis; assembly: GCF_039542785.1. Classification (NCBI taxonomy): domain Bacteria; kingdom Bacillati; phylum Actinomycetota; class Actinomycetes; order Propionibacteriales; family Nocardioidaceae; genus Nocardioides; species Nocardioides nanhaiensis. The sequence continues at coordinate 97,808 of NZ_BAABIM010000002.1, read as the reverse complement.
GCCGACGTGAGGGCGACGCCGATCGTGCCCTCGATGGAGGACGGCGGATTGAACCAGGCCGAGACGCCCATCATGAGGGCGAGCAGGTAGGTGGCGAGCATGATGAACCGCTCGACCCGGGGCTCGCGGACGCGGCGGAACGCGCGGGACACCGCGCGCGGCAGGTTCACCCCTCCGCCTGCTCGGCGATGGCGGCCTCCGCCTGCTCTGCGCGGGCCGTCTGCATGGCGAGGTTCACCGAGAGCTGTGCCACCTGCTCGCGGAGTGCGGCGATCACCCGGGAGGGGTCGACCGCGATCTCGTTCGGCTGCTGGTTCATCACGCGTTCCTTTCTTCGAGGGATGCGACGCGCGCGTAGAGGTCGCGCACGAGGGGGATGAGGGCGACGCCGATGCGGTCGTAGGCGAGGCCCTGGGTGTCGCCGTCCTGGTCGTAGATGACGAACTCCGTCAGGCCGGTCGCCTCGACGTCCTCGGCCACGAGGCCGGGGATGCGGAGCATGGGCGTCTGGTTCTCGGGCACGTCGTCCTCGCCCGCCAACTCGGCGGCGAGCGTCTCGGCGGCCACGCGGTCGAACCAGGACACCATCGGGACATCGAGCAGCCGCATGAGCCGCTCGGTCGGGATGGGCTCGATGAGCAGCTTGGAATCGCGCCGCGACGTAATGCGGAAGATCTGGCCGCCCGCACCCATCTGCACGTTCGCCGAGCCGCTGTTGGTGGAGTGGCGACGGAAGTAGACGTTGCCGTTGCCGTCGGCGTCGATCGAGTTGGAGTTCGCGCCGCCGGTCCGCACCTGGAACACGCCCCCGGCGTAGATGAGGGCGTGGACGGATGGGGTCAGCAGGAACTGACCTCCGGGGTTGAAGGTCATCCCTCCGCTCGGCCGCGCGTTGACGACCTCACGCGTGATGTCGAGCGCCCCGCCCTGGAAGCGGAACAGGGGGGCGTCGAGGACGGCCGCGCCGCCCGAGATGCCGACCATTAGCCCGTCCTCGCTGATGAGGTTCATGCCGTAGCCGGGGGTGGTGAGGTCGAGCCAGATGGCGGTGCCGCCGTTGCCCTCGTCAACGGCCATGATGGTGCGGTTGGCTCCGGCGAGGCGGACGCCGCCCGGCTCCCACGACGACAACTGGCCCATGAGGGACCCGTTGCTGCGCAGGAAGTCCAGGACGCCGCCGCCGTAGGACAGGTCCTCGCCGAGGCGGACCCGGTTACCCGAGGCGTTGCCAGCGGTCACGGTGCCGTTGATGTCGGCGTCTACCGCCGTGAGGCGGCCGGTGGCGGCCGAGATGGTGGTGCGTGCCGCCCCGCTCGACGGGTAGGCCGAGAGGCCGCGGGCGTCGAGTTCCACGCGCTGGCCGCTAGCGGCGGTGCGGACGGTCGTGCCGGTGATGACGATGCCGTCAATGGCACCGCCCGCGATGGCGTCCGCGGTGACGGAGTTGGTAGCCAGGGTGAGGACCGTGACCGAGCCCGCGCCGAGGTCGCCGTTGACCAGCGGGCGTGGGGTCGCCGCGACCGCTGCCGAGGCCGTCGAAACGTTGCCCGCACGGTCCACGGCAACGAGGGTGATCGAGGCGGCCATGTTGTAGGTCAGGCCGGTGATGACCGCCCGGGCGTCCGGCCCGTCGAGGCGGTCGCGGATCACCCCGTCGACCAGCACGCGCACGTGCGCGAGGGTGGCGGGCATGGTGGCCCCGGTCGACGTGCGACCGTCCCAGGCGACGGTGACGACACCGAGGCGCACGGTGACGCCCGGTGCCGACGGCCGCGGGGGCGGGGCGAGGTAGCGGGCGGTGGTGATCGTCCGCTCCGTCGACCAGGGGCCGGTGACGTAGTTGTCCGACACCGCGCGCACCCGGAACGTGTGGGCGGTGTTGGTCGGCAGCGGGGACACCGCGTGCTGGGAGTCGGTGACGGTGGCCGCGAGGGTCCAGGTGCCGTCCGGCCCTCGCTGCCAGACCTCGTAGCCGCGCACGCCGAGCAGGACGCCCTCGGCGTCGGTGGTGACGTCGGCCCAATCGAGGGCCACGCGGGCGCGGGGCTGGCCGTCGGTGTCGGCGTAGGCCGTCGTGCTGACGACCAGGCCGTCCACGGCCGCGGGGGCGCGGGAGTCGGGGCCGTCTGGCGTGGGCGGGCTCGGGGTGCCGCCAGCGCCGCCGCTGGACGCCCCGCCCGTGACGTTGGCCGTACGCCGCGCGAGGCGGGCGAGCAAGTCGTCCAGGCGGGTGCCGAGGGTGGTGTGGCCCGACACGCCCTCGGCGTCGTAGGTCACCGACACCTGGGCCACGCGGGCGCGGTCGCGGATGAGCGTCCCGTTGTCCTCGCGGTCGAAGAAGGCCCAGTCGCCGGGGCGGTAGTGCTGCCACGGCACGACGGTGGCGGCAGCGGCGTGCCACTCGCGCGTGTACTGCGTCCGCTCGCTCGCACCTGCCGCCAGCTCCTGCTCGATGAGCAGGGCGGCCGTTCCCTCGTCGGTCACGCCGCTCTGGGTGACGTATCCCTCGAGGCGGCCGTAGGTCTGCACCGCGGCGGGGTTGGACACGTCCCACACCCCGCCCGCGTCGCCGGTGAGGCGCGCGAACGTCACGAGGTCCTCGATCGACCCTTCCTCGGGGGCCGAGGTCACGCCGTCGGTGTGGCGCACCCACACGGGCGCGGTGCCGGTGGTGAGGTCGCGGGCGAGGGCGGTGTCGGGGTTGTAGAGGTTGAGGGTGCGGCCGGTCCACGACAACTCCGCGAGCCCCTGGTCCACGACCGCCTTGAGCACCGAGTCGAGGTCGGCGGACGGCTCGAAGGCGAGCGTGACCTCGTGGGCCCACGGCTGCCCGGCCGAGTCGGTGGTGGCGTTGAAGGAGCGCGCGAGGCCGGGGCCCCATCCGCGGCCCCGGGCGTCGTCAAAGATGGTGCCGACGATCGTCCCGGGGTTGGCGGCATTGAACTGACGCTTGCCCTCGCTGTTCATGTTGCCGCCGGTCCACACGCGTGCCTTGCGGGCGAGCCAGCCGAGGTGGATGGCGTCGTAGCTCCGTGCCTGCCCGCCGTCGTCCTTGGAGTTCCAGGCGCGCTTGACGACGAGGAAGCGGGCGTCGTCGGGCTCCACCCACGTCCCCGCCGCCGCGTCCCACCGCTCCACCGCAATCTCCGGCAGGGCTTCGAGGACGTCGGAGCGGCGGCCGGCCTTCGTGTAGCCGACCTTGAGCGTGGGCAGGTCTGCGCCGAAGGGGATCGTGGCGGTGTAGTTGAGGGAGTCGGGGAGGACACCGATCTGTGCGCCGAGCGGCGTGTAGGCGACGAGGCGCAGGTGCATCACAGGAAGGCCCTCCTAGCGCGGCAGGTGTTCACCCCCGCGCCGCCCGTGCGCGTGAGGGTCCACCCGATCCGCTGGTTGGTGTTGGGGTTGAGGTCGAAGCCGTTGGGGCCGACCGACAGGCCGCCGGATACGTCGGTGCCGCCGGTCCATGCCGTGCCGGTCACGCGGTAGGCCGCGAGGATGCCGGGCTCGATGCGGAGGGATGAGCCGCTGGGGATGGTCGCGCCGGACCACCGCACCGAGCGGCCCGTGGTGGCGTCGGTGACGACCACCGACGCCACCGGGCCCGGGACCATGAACACGGGATCAGTGATGGAGCCCGTTGTGCCCGCGAGGTTGGCGGCGTTCGTGATCGACCACGAGGACGTCGAGGTCGACACGTTCTCGCGGGCGTCGGCGTCACGCCAGAACACGGTCGGCAGGTCGAACGGCAGCACGAGCTCGGCGGTGAACGGGTCGAACATCTCCGGTTCCACCGCGGCAAGGAGTCGCGCGGCTACGGTCCGGTAGTAGGCGTCCCCGGTCGGGTAGTACCGCAACTCCGGCAGCCGCCCGAGGGGGGCGGCCAGGGCCCAGAGGCGTTCGAGGTTGGCCCGGAGCTGCTGGTGCCCACCCGACACCCCGCCCTCGGTGTTGTCGGTGACGATGAGGCCGACGGTGTGCGACCCCGCGGCGCGCACGGTGGGCGGCAACGGGGCCGTCCCATGCACGCCGGGGATCGTGACCGACGGGACCACCGGGGCCGGTAGGCCGGGGAGCAACGTCTTGTCGCTCACCGCCCACCGGCCCGCGGGGTCATCGAGGGGAACCCCATCGAGGGTGTACGTCCCCATGCTCACAGCGCACCTACCATTCCGAGGGTCCGGGCGGCGGCGTCCACGGTCTTGCTCGTGGGCTCCGCCTGCGGGTTGTGGATCGTCTGCTCGACCACCACGCGCGGCCCGCCGTACGCGCCACCACCGGATGCCCCCGGGCCGTCGCCGCCCCAGGGGGGACGGACGTCGGGCAGGGACGGGGTGGGGCCGTCGTCGGTGAACGTGAGCGCGTTGCTGACGGCCGTAGACGCCCGCTCGACGTCGCCGAGGCGGGAACGGACACCGGCTGCCGCGTCGGCCGCCAGGGCGGCACCAGCGGCGGTGACCTGCCGGACCCGGGACGCCGCGCCCATGCCGACGGCGAGGCCGGCGGGCACCCACCGTCCGATGAGTGCCAGGACGCGGGACGGCGACCGGATGCCGAGCGCCTTCTTGATCGCGCGGGCGAGCTGGTTGGCTACCCGCTTGGCCGCCTTGTTGATGCGGTTGATCTGGGACTCGATGCCCTTGACCAACCCCTGCGCGGCGTTCACACCGGCCTGGAACAGGGTCGACGAGGACGACGTGCCGAGGGTGTTGGCTGCCGCGTTGATCTGGGCGTTGAGCCCGTTGACCTCCGCGACCGCCGTCGACCCACCGGCCACCAGGGCGGCGGCGTAGTCCGACGCTGCCTCCGGCCCCGCCTCGACCAGTTCCCGGTAGGTCTGCTGGTTGAGCCCGGACCGGAGCAGGGTTGCCATATCGGTCGTGAACTTCTGCACCACCGCGAGGCGGTCGCGCATGGAGGCCACGATGTCCGCTGACGTCACCTTCTGGAGGAAGCCGTAGACGTTGACCTTGCCCTCGGCGTTCATGAGGGACGTGTAGGAACGCACGTTCTCCACGACCGACCGCTTGAAGTCGTCGCGGAGGGCGACGGCGTTAGCCAGGCGATCCTGCGCCTTCTTGAGCCGGGTGGTGAGTACCTCCCGGGCCCGGGCGAAGTCGGCAATCGTGGCCGTCTGAATCCGCGCGCCGCGACGGAAGCCGCCGTTGGAGTTGATGTTGCGGAGCAGGCGGTCGGTGGCCGCCCCGGCGGGGCGACCCTTCCAGATCGACTTGGTGCGCCGGTCCTGGTCGCGCACGAGCAGCCGCGCGGCCTTCGCCTGCTGCGCCCGTGCCGCCCGACTCGCCTTCGCCAGCCGGGTCGCCTCGGTCTTGGTGATCTTGGCACCGGCCCGCTGGCGTGCCCGGTAGATGCGGTTCGCCTCGCGCTTGACCGCCGACTCCGACGCCTTGGCGATCCGGTCCGTGACTGCCTTGAGCGCCTTGGTGGCCGCGGAGGCGGTGGACCGGATGCCGACGGCGAGGCCGATGGGCAGCCACCGGCCGAGGCGACGGAACACCTTGGACGGCGACGCGATCCCCAGCGCCTTCTTGACGACCCCGGGGAGCTTGTCGGTGACGTACGTCTTGATCGTGCTCACGATCGAGCCCGCCATGCTGCGAATACCCGACGTGAAGCCGCGGATGACGTCGGCACCGGCACTGATGAGCCACGAGCCCGCGCCGGACAACGCGCCCTTGACCTTGCCCGGGATGCCGGACAGCCAGGACGTGACGGTCGACCACGCGCCGCTGATGCCGTTACGGAGGCCGGTCATGGTCGCGCGGCCCGCGTTGACGAGCCAGGAGCCGGCGGACGAGAGGGCACCGATGATCTTGCCGCCGATGCCACCGACCCAGGACGACACCGTGCGCCACGCGCCGACGAGGCCGGCGAGGAGCCCGGCGATGACCGACGCGCCCGCCTTGCGGAGCCAGGTGCCTGCCGCGGAGAACGCGCCCTTGACCCTGCCCGGGATGGACCCGAAGAAGCCCATGATGGCGTTCCAGTTGCGGACGATCATGCCCAGCGGCGTGAACTTGGCGAACCGGACGACGATGTTGAGCAGCCCGGTCACCGCGGCCCCGACCGCCTTCGCCGCCGCGGACACGATGGACTTGATGCCGTTCCAGGCGGCGGTGACCGCCCGGCGGAAGCCCTCGTTCTTGTTCCACAGCAGGACGATCCCGGCGACGAGTGCGGCGACGGCTACGACGACGATGCCGATGGGGTTGGCGGTCAGCGCGGCGTTGAGTGCCCACTGGGCGGCCGTGGCAGCGATGACCGCGCCCCGGACGATTGCCTGCCCGGCGGCGAACGCGATGGCGGCAGCCTTGGACGCCACCATCGAGGCCGTGTGGGCGACCCAGGCCGCGGTGGACCGTGCGGCCGAGGCGACCGCGGCCGCCGCTGCCTTCGCCTGCTCAACGATCCAGAGCCGCATGACGGCGATCCCGGTCCGCATGGACGAGATGAAGTTGCCGAGCGACTGCTTGGCCATCATGACCTGCCAGCGGGCGTTCATGGCGATAGCGCGACCCTGGGTGGCGACCCACGACCCCATCGCCGCCACGCCGGTCCGGAGCCGTCCGGCGAGGTTGGCGGTGGTCGCCATGAGGCCCTTCTGCCCGGCGGCCATCCCGTAGGTGCCGAGGGCGTACGCCTGCTGGGCAGCCCGCACCGTGGCGACGGTCGCGGCGTAGGACTTCTTGACGGCGATCACGCCGCGCATGACCGCCTGATACGTCTTGTAGGCGGCGACCATCGAGAGGACGGTGGCGGCGAGCGGGACGGTGACCTTGTGCCACCGGACGAACAGCTCGACCACCTGGCCCGTGACCGTGATGACGGTGGCGATGACGTCGGCGGCCGTGCGGATGGCCCCGGCGAGGGTGGTGCCGATCGCGGCAGCCGCGGAGCCGCCGTCGCCGTCGAGCGCGCCGAGGGCGTCGCGGATGCCTGCCACGGCCGGGCCGAGTGCGCCGCCGATGACCGACGCGCCCTCGCTGATCGCGGGCCAGAGGTAGGCGGTGAACCAGGTCCACGCGGCGGACACGGCCGGGACGACGGTGCCCATGAAGGCCGCGCCCGCGGCGGTCGCCATCGCGGTCACGCGGGGCGTGATGGCGTCTACCCCGGTGATGACCCCGGCTAGGCCGTTCTTGACCGCCGGGAACGCGCCGGACACCACGGAGGCACCCATGCGGGAGAGGGCCGCGCCGACGTTGGCGGCCATGCCGCGCATGGTGTCGCCGGATGCCTGCGCCGCCCCGCCGATGTTCTGGTCGATGACCCGCTTGAACGTGGCCGAGTCGACCTTGCCCGCCGCGACCATTTCGCGCAGCGCGGTGGCCGAGACGCCGTACTCCTTCTGGAGCCACTGGTAGATCGGGATGCCGCGATCCGCGAGCTGGTTGAGTTCGGCGGTGTACGCGCGCTGGGACGTCTCGACCTTGTTCATGATCGAGCCCATCTCGTTCATCGAGACGCCCGCGATGGTGGCCGCGTCGGCGGCCGTGGTGAGGTACTTGGTGAGTTCCTGGCCGGGGCGGACACCGGCAGCCACCGCACCGGCCGCGGTGGTCGCGGCGGCGTCGAGGCCGTAGGCGGTGCCCTTCACCGACGCCAGGGCGGAGGTCATGATGCGATCCACGCTCGCGGCGTCGTGGCCGAGGCCGACGAGCTTGCCGCGGGCGGCGTCGATGTTGAGGGCGCGGTCGACGCCGCCCTTGATGACCTTGGCCGTCATGATGCCGCCCGCGATCACCGATGCCCGCTTGGCGTAACGGCCCACGGTGCCCGCGAAGGAGTTGCCGTAGGACTTGCCGCCCTTCCCGCCTGCCGCCCCGAGGGTGCCGTTCAACTCGCCCTCGATGACGCCACGCGCGCCCTTCATGGACGGGATGACCTGAAGCGCGGCGTAACCGATCGTCTGCATGTGCGGCTCCCCTCGGGGTAGGGCTAGGTGAGCGACCCCTCAGCGATCCGCCGCTCGCGGTCGCGCTTGCGATCCAGGGCGCGGTTGACGGCGGCCTGGCGCTTGGGGTCGGTGTGCGCGCGCTTCGTGTTCGAGGGCAGCGCGGGGTGCTTCTCGCCGGTGAGGGCGGACCACACGTGAGCGGTGAGGTAATCCCCGATGTGCCAGGGCCGTTCGCCATCGTTGAGGGCGCGGGTGACCGACGACTCGGGGTTGTGGAGCAGGTCCACGAACAGGGAAACGCCCTCGCCCAGCGGGACGCGCCCCCGCACGACGTCGGAGAACGGGATGCCGTAGAACCGGCGGAAGTCCGCTCTCAACGCGTGCGGGTGGCGCGCGGCCGTGTGGACGAGGTTCCTCAGTTTCCCGTGTCGATCCCGCAGTGCGACAGGTACCGCTTGACGAGTGCCTGCATGGGGCCGCGCCGCAGACGGGCGGTGTCCTTGAACTTCTGGAACTCGTCGCCCAGCGCGAGCTTGATGACCTCGACGTCGGCCCCGGCCTCGCCTCCGGCGAACGCCTCCGCGGCCTTCCACCCGTCGAGCTCGTCGAGGTGGGTGAGGCTGAACGGGGTTCCGCCGTGGACGATCACGAACGGCTTGAGGTCGACCTCGGAGCGGTAGTTGTCGAGGTTGAAGTCGACGGTGGGGTTGTCGTTACGGGGGTTGCTCATAGCGGTGTGGGTTCCTCTCAGGTGGTGGGGATGTTGACGTGCTGCTGGGTGACCCCGAGCACGCGGTCCCCGTGGGTGATCTCGACCGTGACCGTGAGGTGGTCCGGCCCCTTCTCCGCCGATGGCTCGGCGGGTGGCGTGCGGGCGTCGACCTGCGCCTGGGCGAGGTCGCGCCGGATGGTCCGCGCGGTGGCGGGATCGAGGTCGACGTCGGGCCCGTGGCGGCGCTCGTGTTCGGCGCGCACGTCGGCGTCGGTGACGGTGATGGCAGGCATGACGGCTCCTAGCGGTGTGGGCGGGCAGAGCCGGCCGGGCGCGCCCACCGCTGGAAACGCGCCCGGCCGGGGTCGGTGTGGCCCGAGGTCAGGAGGTCGGGGCCGCGGACTTCTGCTCGATGAACAGCTCGCCTGCCGCGTTGGGGTAGATGGTGGCGAGCAGCTCGTACTTGGTGAGGTCCGACTCGTTCTCGGTGATGTCGCCGTCCACGGTGATGACCGCGTGGCGGGCGGTGATGAGGCGACGGACGGCGGCACCGTCGCGCGTCTCGAAGGCGACCTTCACCGGCACCGGGCGGGGCACGATGATCTTGCCCGCGCCGGACCCGGGCCACAGGAGCTTGCGGGTGACCGCGTTGTCCTCCAGGGCCGAGAACTTCCGGGTGAGCTTGAAGTTGCGCCGGGACGTGCGGACGAGGATGCCGCCCCAGGCGTAGTGGTCGCCCGTCTCCTCCTCGCGCGTCTCGGTGATCCCGTCCTCGCCGTTCAGCAGGCCGACGAGGCCCCAGGTCGCGCCGAACTCGGCGTCCACGCTCGCGGGGACCTCGGCGCTCAGGTTCTCGCCGACGTAGACGTCCGCGTCCGCCCACAGCCGGGCGTTCTCTGCGTTGCCGCTCATGCGGTTCTCCTTTGGTCATGACGAAGGGCCCCGCCGGATGGCGAGGCCCTGGGTTGTGGGTGGTGCGGTGGGTCAGACGACCCGGGGGGCGAGCAGGGCGCGGACGGTGGCCCACGCCATCGGTTCGCCCGTGTCCGGGTCGGTCGCCCGTACGGCCGATGTGCCGGGCAGGACGGCGCGCACGACGGGGCCCCGGTGGTCGGTGGCGAGGCCGTGGCAGAGGGCCGCGAGGTCGTGGGCGTCGTCGTCGGTGGCGTGCCACACCGCTAGCCGGATGACGGTCCGGGCGTTGGCCGCCTGCTGGATCGTCCCCGGGCCGTCCTGGGACACCACGACTAGCGGCGTGGGCCCGTTGTGCGGCTCGCGGTCGCTGGGGGTGCGTGTGGCGACGGTGACGCCCTGGGCGTACGACTCGCCACGATCGGACAACCGGGCGCGGAGGTCGTTGGCGATGGCTGCCACGCCATCGCCGAACACGGTTGCCATCAGCGGCCCCGGACGGTGAGGCCGGCGGCCGACGCGGCGGATGTGAGGATGCCGTACTTGGCCTGGAGGCCGACGGCGCGCGGGTGGCGGACCACGACGGCAGCGGCCCCGCGGTCGGTGGTGTACCGCTCGACCACGACGTCCCCCAGGCCGTCGCTGGGCAGCCGTGAACGGACACCCGACGCGATCGTCTCGGCGGTGGCGTTGACGGCCGCCGGAACCTCGCCGGTGCGGAGGATCGCGCCGACGCCTGCGCGGTCGAGCTGGACCTTCCACATGGTCACGCCCCCTTCCATGCGGTCATCGTGAACTCGATGTGATCCGCGCCGTGGGGGTCGGGCCAGTAGGCGACCTCGCCCGTGACCGCGTGGACCTCGCCGCGGTACTCGATCCGGTCGGTTGAGCGGATGTCGGGTGCCTTGCCGGGTGGGGTCAGGACGCGGTAGCCGGTGGCGCGGGTGATGCTGCCGCCGTTGTCGGTGTCCTCGTTCTGGAAGTTGGGCTGGACCGACACGCCGCCGATGAGTCGCCGGGTGACGGCCTCGGGGGACCAGTCCTCCACGGTGTCCCCGCCGCGGGTGGTGCGCTGCCCGGCACGGATGCGGACGATGCTCTGCCCGAAGATCATGCGCGGCCCCCGATCCGGTAGCGGTCGGCCGCGTCGACCCACGCCTGGGACACCCCGACGGCCTCGCTCTGCCCGAAGGTGAGCGTGATGCCGCCGACCTGCTTGGACGACAGGCCGCGGAGGATGTTGTACCCGGCCTCCGCCTGGTCCTGCACCGCCTCGGCGATGTCGTCGGGGATGGGGTCGTAGCCGTAGGTGAGGGTGACCTCGACCGCCCGGCGGCGACGGGGCCACAGGCGGCCGTCACGGCGGTTGAGCAGCCCGTACTCGTCCCAATCGACCGCCACGGGCGTCCCGTTGACCAGGACGCCGCTGACGTCGGTCACGTGGCGGGCGGGGAGGGCGAGGTCGAGGGTGCCGGTGCCGTTGACGACCAGCGTCTCGGTGACCCGGTGGACCTGCCACCGCACCGCCCCCCGGAACCGCGCGGAGGCGGACCGGAGGGCGACGAGGAGGCGGGCGTCGGTGGGGGCGACGCCGAGCTTGGTGGCGAGGTCATCGGCCGGGGTGAGCAGCGGGGGCGTTTCCTCGGCCATGACGTCCCCTACTTCCGCTGCGACCGCGACCGGGACCGCGACCGCGACGGGGCGGCGTCGGACTCCGGTGCCGTCTCGGCATCGCTGGCGTCGTCTGCGGGGTCGGCGGCGTCGTCGTGGCCCTCGGGCCCGTCGGCGTCGTCGTCGTCCGTCAGAACGGCGAAACCGTCCTCGGTGGCGTCGGTGGCGTCGGTGGCGTCGGTGGCGTCGGGCTCACCGTCGGGGGCCGGCTCGGGGGCCGGGGGACGCGGCACGGGGCCGGGGTCCGGCGCGGGCGCGGTGGGCGCGGGCACGGCACGGGTGTGCGCGGCGGCGACGCGCTCGGGGGCGATCCCGTAGCGCGCGGCGTCCGCGACGTTCACGCGGACACCGTTCTCGATCACGACTGGCGGCATGGCTGCTCCTTCGGTTCGTGCGGGTGGTCGGGGCCACCCCCGGGCCCGGCCGCCGTGGTGGCGGCCGGGCAGGGGGCGGGGTGGATCAGGCGGCGGCCGTGTCGTAGAGCGGGGCCTCCGGGTCCACGACCTCGCCCACGGTCATGAGCTGCGGGTTGAGCGACCCGAACGCCGCGCGGGCCTCGGCCAGGACCGCCACGAGGTTGCGGACGAAGAAGTCCTCGTGCGAGTCGGTGGCCGTGAGGGTGGTGTCCTCGCGGTCCCACAGGACGAGCGTCGACCACTCGCCGCCGAGGATCACGTCGTCGCCGAGGTCGGGGACCTCGACGCGCGGGCGACCCCACAGGGTCTGCGGGCCGGTGCTGAACGGGCCGCCGCCGTAGAAGCGGCCGTCCGCGGCCTGGAGGTTGTCGAGCGCCTCGTTGATGGCCGGGGACACGGCGAAGGCGGTCAGGGTGCCGCCCGCGTCCTTCACCTGCCGGATCATGCGCCGCGCGGTCTTGACGACGTTGCCGCGCCACGGGGTGTTCTGGACGCCCGTCATGTTGAGCAGGCCGTCGAACTCCTCGTACTGCGCGTCGATCGGGTTGGCCTTGTCGCCCGCGAGCATCTGGCGCTCGAACTCGCGCGCCACGCCCGTGCGGAGGAACGCGTCGATGAGCGTCCGGAGCTGGCGCACGTCGGACAGGGCCCGCTTGGTGGCGGGCATCCAGTGGGCGACGGTGATGACGTCCGCGGACTGCTTGCGGAACGTCATCTTCGACTTGGGCTTCACGCCCGCCTGGCGGGGGGTGACGCTCTCGCCGACGGGGTTCTCCGTCTCGGCCTCGTAGACGCCGCGGGCGTTGGAGGTGGTGGTGCGGCCGTCGACCGTCACGCCCTCCGGGATCACCTGCGCGTACTCCACCTTGTCGCTGCCGGTGGAGCCGACGGTCACGAGGTCGCGGATGCCGCCCTTGTAGGGCTCGCGGTACTCGACCACGCCGAGGCTGTCGGTCTGGACGAGGGTGCCCGCGCCGCCGTTGCGGTTGGACCCGGTGAGCAGGTCCTTGAAGCCGCCGATCTGGACGGCGGGCATGTTGATGCCCTTGGCCGACTCGTTGATGAGGCCGTTGTGGGCGCTCATGAGGGCCTTGTAGCCGTCGGAGTCGGTGAACCGCTGCCCGACCGAGACGGCCTTGCCGCCGAAGCCGAGGCGGGCGTCCTTGAGGACGTCGCCGTTGAGGGCGTCGGCGTCGGCCTTGCTCATGAGGTCGTGGACCTCGGCCGCGGTCACGCTGACGGCCTTGAGCTTGGTGATCTGCTCGTTGACCGTGGCGGCCTTGGCGAGCCGCTCGGTGACGGTCGCCTGCTCGTCGTCGGTGAAGCCGCGACCGGCCTCCTCGGCCTTGGCGGCGAGGTCACGGACCTCGCCGAGGATGCCGTTCCGCTCGTTCTCGAGCGCCGCGAGTGCGATGGTCATGCGTGTCTCCTTCGTGGAATGACGAAGCCCCCGCCGTGTGGCGAGGGCCGGTGGTGCGGTGGTGCTGCCGGGGACCGTCAGACGGTCGCGGCGATGTCCGCCAGGAGCGCGGCGCTCCGCGGGTCGAGCGACTTCGCCGACCCGGCGGCGGTGCCGGTGTCGGTGTCGTCGGTGGCCCCGTCGTCGGGCGGCGACGTCGGGGGGTCGGTGGGGGCCGGCTCGGTGGTGTCACCGTCCGGCGCGGGGACGTCGGGGTCGTCGGCCTTGCGGTCGGGCCGCGGGTAGTTCGCGCGGACCGCCTTCACGTCGTCGAGGCGGGTGTCGCGGTTGACGCCGACGAGGCACGGGCCGACCTCGTGCAGCGCGCTGAACTTCCGCAGCTCGAACACCTCGCGCTGGTCGTCGCCCTCGCCGCGCACGCCCCAGCCCGCGTCGCCGACGTCGAAGGCGAACGAGAACTGGCCGATGCGCTTCTGCGCGAGCAGGCGGTGGACCTGCTGGGCGAACGCGGCGGCGGCCTCCACGGGGGAGTCGACGTCGAGCTTGCCGATGACCTCCAGGCCCTCGGGCGTCTCGCGCGCCTTGCCCGGCTCGACGTGGCCGATGTGGGCGAACACGTCAGCCCATGCGTGGGACCACACGACGGGGATCGGGTCGCCGCGGTCGGCGTAGGCCGCCAGGACGTCGCTGAACGCGCCCTCCATCACGACATCGCCGTAGGCGTCCACGTTGCCGAACACCGACACGACCGCGCGGAACTCGCCCGCGTTGAGGCCGGTGCCGTCGTCGGCCTTCGTGGCGGGGTCGGTGGGCCCGACGGCTTTGACGACCACGCGGGCCGCCTTGGTCATGGTCGTCACATGCTTCTCCGTTCGTTCACGATCGTTAGACGATCAGGGCGTGACTACGTGCCGTAGTCGAGGCGGCAGGTACATCCGGCGTTGTCGTCGGGGGTGCCGAAGTGGTCGCCGGGCCACCGGAGGCCGTTGCTGAACACGTCCCCGATGTCGACCGTCTCCCCGTTCTGGGCTGCGTGGGAGGCGCGGGGGTTGGTCGACGTGACGCGCCAAGTCTTGGTCCGCAGTCCGGACTTCGTGGCGGCATCGTGGCGGCCGAACGAGACGGCCTCGGTGATGAACGCCCCGGCGAGTGCGATGGCGAGCGTGTTGCTGCCCAGGAACTCGCGGAGGCGGTCGGTGGCCGAGGCGGGGTCGTCGGCCACGGTGGCGGCTAGGCCGTCACCGACGGCGGTCGCCCACCGTCCCGCGTTCGTCTCTGCCGCCTTGGCGATCCACGCCTCCACCATCCCCGGCGACCATCCCTCGGCCTCAGGGTTGTAGGTGGCGAGGATGTCCCACGCCCCGACCTCGGCTAGCCGCTGCATGGTGGCGCGAAGGACCGGCAGGAGCGCCGCCGCCTCGGCGTCGTGGTCGAAGGCGGTGGTGACGTCCGGCAGCGCCTTGAGGTCGAGGCGTTCGGCGAGGCGGGATGCCTGCCGTTCCCAGAACACGGTGAGGCGGTTGGTGGCCGCCGCGCGCTCGGCCGGGATCGTCCCGTGGTCGTCGGGGCGGGCCGCCTTCAGCCCGCCCCGTCCGCTTTTGGGTCGTCGTCCCGGTCGGCCTCGTCGGGCGCGGTGTCGTGCGGGTTGGCGACGTCGCCGACGAGCACATTGAGCGGCGTGACCAGCTCGTCCGTGCCCGCGACGTAGGGCAGGTTCTTCCGTGCCCGTGCCTCCGCGGTGGTCATCCAGGGGCGGCCGGTCGCCTGCGCGAGCGACTTCGCCTCGGCGTCGAACGATCCGCGCAGGCGGGCGTCCACGTTGAGCTCGATGTACTCGTCTGCGCGCAGGACACCGGCACCGAGCAGGCCGACGTTGAGCGCCTGTTCGAGGTTGACGATCCACGACCCGAGGACGTCGCCGTACTTCATCTCGCGGAAGGCGTCGATGTTGCTGTAGGTGCCCTCCCGGGCCCCCAGCAACTCAGGCGGGTAGTGGTACAGCAGGCACGCCTCGATGAGGGTGAGGTTGCGGATCGCGGCCGTGTCGAACTCCGACGGCTTGAACACGTCGGCGGCCCGGAGCTTCATCCCGTCCTCCAGGATCGGGAATCCGCCCTCGTTGCCGCCGCCGAGCTTGTAGGAGTCGATTCCGGACTTGAACCGCTGGAAGGCGGTGTCGTCCCACTTCGGCGCGTCCACCGGCCGCTCGATGACGGCGGGGATGCGCCCGCCGTTCTTCACGACCTGCCGCCGCCAGTCGCCCACGACGTCCAGCTCGGCGGCGAGGTCGGAGAGGGTGCGGAGGCGGGAGTTGCCGCGGTCGAGGCCGGTGTCGTTGTACGGCATGGCCGAGGGGGCGATGTCGAACACCACGCGATCGAGGGGGATGACCACGGGCTCGGCGTCGTAGGGGTGCCACCACACGCCCACACGGCGGCCACCGGACACAGCGACGGCCACACGGTGCGCGGGCAGCCGGAGCAGGTGGAGGCGGCCGGCGGCGGCGTCGTAGTCGACCAGGGCGGCCCAGCGGTCGTGGATAGCGAGGTCGAGCAGCACCTGCTCGAACCAGCGCGCGCCGCCGTAGCCGGGGGCCGGGGCCCGAAGCATCGCGGCGACCGGGGAGGCGGCTAGGCGCTCGCGGTCGGTGTCCGATGTCCGGCGGTAGTGGTGGATCGGGATGGACCCGACCTCGCGGGCAATCTCGCCCGTCACGGTGCGGATCGCGGGCTGGGTGGCCCACAGGTCGGCGGGGTCGCCGCCGGCCTGGTAGTCCATGAGGGGCACGGACATCGTGAGCGCGCCGGCCTTCTCGTTGTCGAGGGCGATGACGTCGCCGTCGCGGATTCCGTATCCCATCGTCAGACCACCTGCGCCCACTGAATCGCGGCGGTCGGGATGACCACCTGGCCGTCGAGTGGTCCGGCGTTGGCCCCGTAGCCGGTCACGTGCCCGAGGGTCACGCCGTCCGCGTCAGCGGCGTCGAGCGTGCCCTTGAACGTCCCGCCGGTCGACGTGACGAGCACCGTGCGGGCGATGTAACGCCTCATGTGCTTCATTTCGGTCCTCCCATCACACGACCCGGAGGCCGGTGTCCTCGTATGCGGACTTCTTCGGGGCGGTCCCGGCCATCGCCTCGCTCATCGCGTTCACGAAGGCACTCCACCCGTCGATCTTGTCGGCGGCGTTCGCCTTGTCCGGCTTCACGTTCCCCGCGGCGTCGGTAGCGACGGCGAGGTTGTCGGTCATCCAGGTCATGACGTCGTTGCCGCCGTGGCGGACCATCGGCACCCCCGACTTCTGCCCGGTCATCAGGAGCCGCTTGCACTCCTTGAGGGGCGCGGACATCGAGGCGAAGCCCTGCCCGAGCTTGACCATCTGGAAGCCGTCGTCGGTGAGGTCGATGGTTAGTTGCGAGGCGTTCCAGCGGTCGAACGCCACGCTCTGCACGTCGAACAGGTCGGCGTCCTCGTTCATGGACTGCCGGACGTAGGCGTAGTCCGTGACGTTGCCCGGGGTGGTGCGGAGCCATCCGCGGCCTAGCCACACCATCGCCTCGCCCGCGGTGCGGGTGTTGAGGTCGGCTAGCGCGTCCTCGGGCACCCACATCCGCCAGAGGGCGTCGAAGCCGTCGTCATCGCGGGGCAGGAGCCAACACAGGGCGGTGAGGTCCGACGTCGATGCGAGGTCGAGGCCGCCGTAGGCCATGCGGCCCGCCAGGTCCGCCTCGTTGATCGGGTCGCCCGCGTTGGCGCGCCAGGTGGCAAGGTCGATGTAGCGCGCCGTCTGCTTGGTCCGTAGTCCCAGGTGGAGCCGCTGGAACGCGGCGAGGGCGGCGGGGTCATTGGCAGCCTTCTTCGCCTCGGCCTTGAGGTAGGCCGCCGAGGGACTGATGCCGTACCCCGGGTTGGCCTTCCGCATGGTGGAGACGGCGAAGGGCGGATCGTTCTTGTCTGCCGCCCACACCACGCCGTACGTGTGCTCGTCGCGGATCGTGCCCGCGGCGAGGCGGTCGATGTAGCGGCGCTTGCGGTCGTAGATGGTGCCCGGCTTGCCCGAGTCGGCGGTGGTGATGATGACCGACAACGGCTGGGTGCGCGACCCGCGGCCCGTCTCGATCGTCTCCACGAGGTCGGGGGTCTTGTGGACGTGCAGCTCGTCCACGATGGAGCAGTGGATGTTCGCGCCGTGCTGTGCGTCGGCCACCGACGAGACGGGGATGATGGTCGACGCCGAGCGGAGGTGGATGACCTTCTCCGCGTACGCCTTCACCCGGCCCTTGAGGGCCGGTGCCTTCTCGGCGAGGGTCTTGATCGGCGAGAACACGAACTTCGCCTGTTCCTTGCCGGTGGCCGCTGTGACCACCTGGGCACCCTGCTCGCCATCGGCGCAGGCCATGTAGAGCGCGATCCCCGACGAGATCGTTGACTTGCCGTTCTTGCGGGGGACGTCAACGTAGAGGTCGCGGATGATCCGCACGTACCCCTCGGCCTCGTCGTCCCAGCGGACCCAGCCGAAAGTGGGGGCGATGATGTACGCGACCTGCCACGGGTCGGGGTTCAGCGGCTTGCCCGCCCACCGGCCCGAGACGTGCGTGAGGGCCTTGAACGCGGCGAGCACCTTGTCGACGCGCTCGAAGTCGAAGGCGGCCCCGGCGACGTCGCGCGGCTCCGGGGTCTTGACCGCGGGCGGGCAGTCGGGGAGCGGGATGCCGCGATCCACGAGGTAGGCGTGCACCTCAGGGGACAGCTTGAGGTCGCGGATCGGGTCGAGCACCTTCGCCGCTGCCCGCTTGCGCGGGTCACCCGAGCGCGGGTTCGCCTCAGTCGAAGGGGTTTCCCTCGTCGTCATCCGCCGCTCCCCTCGCGAGCGCCTGCTCCGCGGAGGGGGTCAGGCCGAAGTGGGCAGCGATGCCACGGACCTCGCGGGCCGCGTTCCGCTGGATCGCCACGGCGGGGTGAGCGAGCGTGCCCTGCCGGGCGTCGATGAACATGCCCTCGCGCTTGAGGGTCGCGGTGGCCTCCACGAACGTCTGCCACATCTCGCAGTAGGTGGCGAGCGTGGCGGCGTCGCCTTCCTTGAGGATGTCGAGGCGGGCGAGTTCGGGGACCACCCGCTGCCACTCGTCGAGGGCCTCGCCCTCAAGCCAGAACGGGGGCTCGGGTGCCACGCGCCGGAAGCCGGGGTCGGGCTTCACCGGACGCCCGCCGCTGTCCCGGCCCTCGCCGCGGCCTTTGAGCAACTTCAGCGGGGCCGGCTCGGGGTTGGGGTTTGCCATGAGTCACCCGCCTTCCAAGTTATGGTGCTTGTCTCGACTCGGGGGACGGCCCGGGTCTATGCATGCGAGAGGGTGGGGTGCGCAGACGTGAGCCTTGCGTTCCGGGATCGCGAGATGAACCCCGACGAGTTGCTCGCGCTGCGCCTCATGCTGAGCACTTTCCGCGACGGCAGTGGTCAGCACTTGGCGTCGATCAACGCCAACATGCCCGATTACCGTGACTTCGAGCGCTCGCTCGCTGCTGCCCTCGACGGCAGCGCGCCGGAGAACAAGGGCGTCTTCGATGTGATCGTCCCCGACGATCCGCTGCCCATCGGGATCTCATGCAAGATGGTCAGCGCGCCGCCCGCGAAGCATTTGTCTAGCTTCATGGAACTATCGAACTCGGCAGCGGCCTTCCGCGCGCACCTGTTGAAGTTGCAGATCCATTGGTCGACGGAGCCAACTCTTGCTGGACCGGCGCTCATCGAGCTCGTGGAGTCATGGCACCGCGCAAGCGCGGACGAAGTGGACGTCGCGGGCAGCAAGTACGCCGTGCTTACGCACGACCGCCGTTGGCAGAAGTGGCGTCTTGCTTGCTTCGCCCTGAACCTGCGATTCGCCAACCCCCGCGGCGAGGTGGAGTGGCTAGCCGAGGGGGCCTCCCTGAACGGGTATTGCATGGACGGCGACCGCCGACATCGGCTGTGGCAGGTCTACCCAAACTCAGGCGGACAGATGAAGTATTACCCGCTGCTGCGATGGGCAGAATGGATCACGCCAGAGTTCGAGCTGGAAGTGCCCCCGATAATGTCACTGAGGGCACGCGCGGCTGAGTACTTTCCGGACCTGTGGCCGAGCGCGGTTCCTACGGACGCGCCTCTCGCCTAATCCACAGCTTCTCAAGTCGGACGGCAGCCTTCTCGACCTTCGGGGGCTTAATGACGACTTGGTCCCACTCGGAGAGATAGTCGTTGTACAGGTCGTTGTCGTAGCCGCTCAAAACGGCCGGCCCGGGATGTTTCACGAGCGTTTCCAGCATGTCGATGTGGTCGTCAATCGTCATCTCCTGGCCGTACATTTTCTGCGTTCGCGTCGACGGCAGGTAGGGGGGATCGGCGTAGATTAGGCAATCCGGGGCGGCATATCGCCGCATTACGTCAACCGCCGGACGATTCTCTATTTCCGCGTCGCGTAACCGCATTGCTAGTTCAAGAAGATCCTCTGGAACGCGCTGCCACCGAACCGACATTCCGCGAGCGCGCTGCCGACTGCCGCGGGTCTTCCAACCTGTTTTCTTTGCGAGGTCGCTCGCGTGTGCTTGCCACACGCGAACAACGAACCGCCGGGCGTCCTCGAGAGCATCGCCAGTGACGATGTCCGAGTTCGTGTACTCCTCCCGCGACCACGGCGTGGTTTCTAGCGACCAAAGAAGATCATCAGTATGGTCGCGCAAAACTCGGAAGAAGTTCACGACGACGTGGCTGGCGTCGTTGATTATCTCGTGCGGCGATACGGGCTTAGTGAAGAAAACGGCTCCGGAACCGAAATATGGCTCGACGTAATGGTAGTGGGGACCAAAGTTCGCAACGATGTCGACGGCCATTGACCACTTCGACCCCGGATAACGGAGGGCCGCACTCCGCCTAGCAACGACTCCGATGTCGGGGGGCGTGGGCTCGGCGGTCATGCCGCCATCATCGCCCATGTTTGGCCGGCTCGGTAACCCGTCCGCGGCGCGTCGTGCGGTGTCCATTGCTTGTAGACCCCCTCCCTGGGGGAGTTGATCCACCACGTACGCGTCTACCGCGCCGGGGCCTCGTGGGGTTGGGGGTCGTGATCGCGACTCCCCTTCCCGTGTTGGTGTGTCCCCCCGGGTCGGGGATGCCCGGCCACACGGCCCGGGGGGACGTCTAGGGGCGACGCTGGCGGCCGTACGGCGTGGGGGGTGGGTGTGTCTACCCCCGTGCGCGTTGACGGTTCCTAGCGGCGTTCTCGCTCCGCGTCTTGCTGTCGTGGCAGGGGGCGCACAACCCCTGCCCGTTCGCGGGGTCGTAGCGGGCCCCCCCATCGGCAACGGGGCGCACATGGTCCGCTTCGACTGCGTCGCGTTGTCCGCACGCACGGCATACCCCGTCCCTACGGAGGACGGCACTACGGAACGCCCGGGCCCTACGTCGATCGGTGTTGGTGTTGCGCGCCGATCGCTGTTCCCACGGCGTGTAGTGCTCCGCGCAGCGTCCACGTGCCACGGCCCAATCGGTGCAGCCGGTGACGAGGCAGCGGCTAGGTGGTGCGGTCGGCATGGCGTCCCCCGTCCCGTGGGTGTGGTGTGCCCGGCCCGCTCACGTGGCGGTCGGTTGTCGTGGCCCACATGGGCGAGTGAATCCACGGCGGGCCGGGCAGGCAGGGGGGTGGGGGGAGGGGGACCGGGGTCGGGGGGGGCGGTACCTACCGGGGGGCGGGCATCCGGAGGGGGGCGGTCCCACCACCGGGGAGGACCACGTGCCACGCGACGACGGGTAGGAGGCGGGTGCCCGTCCACAGCTCGTAGAGCGTGCGGGCCGGGGGATCGGGGTCCGGGTCCACGGTGTCGCCGAACGCGAGGGCCATCGTGTCGAGGTCCACGGTGTCACCGGCCGCCGCGCTGTTGATTCGCGCCTGGTACCGCACGGCTGCCGTACCCGTGGGGGCGACGGCAGCGAGGGACACGAACGGGGACCATCCGCCCGGGGCCGGGGTGACCGGCTGCCCGATGACGTTGCCGACCTGCCCGCCGCTGGCGTTGAGGAACTGGCACATGACCGTCATGGGGCGGGGCGTCCCGGCCACCCATCGCGCCCACCCACCGGCAGACACGACCGCACCGGGCAGACACGGCACCGGGGGCAGCGCCTGGACGTTGCGGTTGCCTGCCCCGGTGGACCGCACGCGGAGGTGGGTGGTGCCGGTGTGGGCGTCGCCCTCGATCCAGTCGAGGTCCGCCTGGGTCGATCCCCACGCGCCACGGTCGCCGGCCTCGAACGAGGGATCAGCGAGCAGGTTGTCCACGGGTCACTCCGTCCACGCGATGACGGTCCCGGGCGGCAGGTCGGCGGGGACGTCCGTGCCCACGGGCAGGGACACCACGGCACCCGCGGGCACCTGCCGGGGGCCGAGTAGCAGCTGGCCCCGGGAGTTGATGCCGAGGCGGCGGATCGCGCCGCGGTTCCACGGGCCCCGGACCTCGAACACCGGGCCGTCGGCGTTGTCGGCGTAGGCGTGGACCTTGAGGGCGGGCTCGTCCTTGCGGACCGCCCATGCCCGGGGCAGCCCGGACTCGTTGAGCCAGAACGTCTTGACGAGCGCGCCGAGGGCGGTCCGTACGCGGACCATCCACGGCTCGGGCTGGTCGGGGTCGGTGGTGTCGTAGTCGAGGTCGAGGCCGATGTGCCACCCGGGCTCCACATTCGCGCCGGGGTGGGCGGGGTAGGCGGTCCGGTGCTGGACCCCGCCGTCCCGTCCGTCGCGGCCATCGCGTCCGGCCCGACCACGGGGACCGGCGACCACGGGCGTCACGTCGGTCACCCCACGGCCGCTCAGGTCAACGGCGTCGAAGTCACTCATCGCGTGTCACCCCCCGGCGGTAGACGGCGCGACCCTCGGCCACGCGGATCACGACCCCATCGGGGGACGTCACGGTCACGTCATAGCGGGCGAGGTCCCACGTCCACCCGAGCGTCTCGTCCGGGTCGGCGGCGATGACCGCGCACCCGTCGACCACATCGGCGGCGAAGGTGTGCAGCACATCGGCTCCACCGGCCCTCGCGCGGATCTGTGCCCGCGTGGTCCATTCGGGGCCGATGGGTGCGCCGTTGTAGGTGACGCGCCAGCCGCGGGCCCACGTCGTGCCCTCCGGTATCACCAGGTCATCGCGGTCCATGACGACCTCCTTACGTCTCGCCGGGGGTGCGACGGGGAAGGAGGCCGTCGCACCCCCGGGGGCCGCATACGCAACAACCCCCGGCCGTGGGTGTGGGCCCCGGCCGGGGGTTGTGGTGCGGCTGTGGTGGCGGTTCCCGTTGCGGCCCCGGAGCGATGAGGGCGCACGTATCCCGCTGCGTCCGAGTGTTACGCAAGATTCGGCGCGTGTCGAGTCGTTGCGTTTCAGCGTGTCAGCGGCAGTAGCCGACGACCCACACCGACCCGCCGCCGTCGCGGATGGCGTCGGCCCGGTCGGCAGACATCCGGCGCGTCTCGCCGTCGTTGGTGACGGCCAGGACGTCCTGCCCGATGGTCCGGGGCCGGGCGTCGCACCGGGGCCACGCGTCGGCGAGAGCGGTGCTCCACGTCGGCTGGTTGAGCGCCTTGTCGGTGCCGTACTCCACCGCCCGCGCCTCGTACGCCTCCCGGTCGCGCTCCTCGAGGAAGGCGGGCAGCGCCAGCACGCACACCACGGGCGTCATCGTGAGGACGTTGGCGGCCACGGCGAACATGAGGCGGCGGCGCAACGTGGGGCGGCGTCGTGCGGTCATGCCGTCGAGCTTGCGGGAGACGTGTGGGGCTTGGGAAGTCGGGGTGTGGACACGGCGGCGAGCAGGTCGCGGCGACGTCGCGCGGTGGCGAGGTCGTTGTCCGGGTCGACCGCCGGCTCCTGCGCCCGGCGGGTCCACCAGCCGTCCGCGGCGTACCGCTCGGCAGTCACCGCGGCGAGCAGGTCGGTGGCGTCGTCACTCATCCTTTTTCTTCCCTCCCTTGCACTTGTGGTCCTTCGCGCGGGCGTCGGTGTCGCCCCTGTGCTGCTTCCACACGAGCCACCCGCACCCGCGGCACTCGGCCACCCACCCGCGCTCGTCGGGGCCCATGCCGGGCACCCAGCCCTCGTGGGTGAAGGCGATGACGGGCTTAGTCACACGGACGCACCTCCAGCACGAAGCGCGCGCCGTGGGGCGGGGTCTTGGTGGGGGCGTGGATGCGGTGGCCCGAGAACGGGACGTGGACCCAGCTGTCGTCGGGCAGCACGTCCTCGGCGACCAGGGCGTCCTGGCACACCTTGAGGGTTGCGCCCATGTTGTCGGCGTCGCGGCGACGGCGGTCGGTGGGCCACAGGTGGAGCACGACCTCGGCCCCGACGACGCGCGGCAGGTCGTGGGCCCGGATGGCGGCGCGCGCTTCGTTAAGGGTGGTGCGGATCGGGCCGTGCCGCCCCTGCCACCCGCCGCGGTCGTTGAGCGACAGC
This sequence comes from Nocardioides nanhaiensis, assembly GCF_039542785.1. Taxonomy (NCBI): domain Bacteria; kingdom Bacillati; phylum Actinomycetota; class Actinomycetes; order Propionibacteriales; family Nocardioidaceae; genus Nocardioides; species Nocardioides nanhaiensis. The sequence goes on along the minus strand of NZ_BAABIM010000002.1, from coordinate 74,287 downwards.
GGGAGGGACGTCCACGGCAGCGGGAGCCAGATGGTGTGGACGAGGACCAGGGGCGGCTCGGCGTCGGTCACGGGCGATCGGCCTCCTGCACCGCTGCCGCCCGCTCGCGCAGCCATCCGGCGGCCCACGCGTCGGGGATGTCGTCGGCGGCCTCGCGTAGCGCGTCGGCGCTCACGGTGGCGTCGATGCCCGACTGTGCGCGCAGCAGGGTCGCCGCCTGCTCTACGTCCATGCGGGTGCGGGAGGCCAGGCTGTCGGCTACGCGGAGGATGGCGTCGTGGCGGTCGAGGACCGTCCACGCCTGCGGGGCGGTCATGCGACGACCCGCACGCGGGCAAAGACCGCGTTGTGGTCGGAGAGGCGGAGGGCCTTGAGGCGGATGACGCCGCCGCCCACCCGCGTCAGGTGCTCGGGGTTGACGTGAATGGTGTCCGGGCCGTTCCGGGCCGCCCGGGTGACCAGGCCCTTGCGGCGCGCCTTGGGCCACGGGTCGCCGTTGTTGAGGTCACCGGCCACGGCTGCCGGGACGTTCTGGCGGCGCAGCCAGCGCCGCTGCCGGTGCTCCATCGTCCGACGCTCGGCGGTGCGCCGTGCCGACACGGCTGCCGCGGTGCGGGTGGGGTTGTGGGGCCCCAGGTGCTTGTAGATCGTCCCGCTCTCGCGGTGGGCGAGGCGGACCATCGGGGCGTGCAGCGGGTAGCGCCAGGTGGTCACCATCTGGCGCGGCACCCCGGCACGGCGGAAGTCGGCCTTGACCCAGACGACGACGTTGCAGACGTAATCGTTGCGGCGGGGGAAGCGGTTGTTGGGGGTGGCGCGGGCGATCGAGACGCGCGGGTCCTTGCGTAGCGCGCGGACCTGCGCCCGGTTGGCCTCGTTGACCGTGAACACCTGGACGCCGACGGCGAGCAGGTGGTCGAGGATCTGGACCATGCGCCCGGCGGGGTCGCGCCAGTGGCGCTTGGCGTTGACGGTGGCGATGGTGAACGTGGGCGCGCTCATGCGCGGCCTCCTTCGTCTAGTGAGCGTCCACGGCCGCTGGACGGTGTGGGCGTGCGTGTGGGCCCGGTGACCTCGCGGTAGAGCCCCCAGATGAACAGGGCGACGGCGGCGGTGATGAGCACGGCCGCGCCGATGTGGTCGAGGTTCACAGGCGTTCCCCCACGGGCTCGACGTACGGCGGCTCGTACGGCTCCGCGGGCGCGCCCGGGTCGCACTCGGCACAGATCCATCCGTCGGGGCCCAGCGCGATCTGGGTGCTGGGGAGGGCGTGGTGTCCGCACGCGACGATCGAGACGTGCCGGGCGATCGTGCGCCGCTTCACCTGCGAGGGCAGGAGCGCCTGGTTGGCGGCAGCCTCGTCCTCCACGGGGGTGCGGAGGTCGGGGCGGCAGCGCGGGGCGGCGCACGAGTCCGGGGGCAGGTCGGAGAACACACACATGCCGTCGGCGTCGAGCTGGTGGCGGCTCATGCGACGTACACCCCCCGGAACGCGTCGGACCGCTCGGGCATGAGGCCCTTGCGGTCGGAACGGGACGCGGTGCCCCACGGCTTCCCCGTGGACTCCACGCACAGCACCTCGCCGCCGCTGTCGTGCAGCCGCCAGAACCAGTCCTCGCGGGCGATGGTGACAACGTGGGCGAGGTCGGTGCGGGCGGCCCCGGCGTTGGGGGCGGCCCCGGTGAGGAGCAGGTAGTCCACGATCGCGTCACGGGCCGCGGAGGGGTCGGTGGTGCCGCCGACGACCCAGGCGGCGTCGCCTATCGGCATGACCTCGATCTCGGTCTTGGTGGTGGTCACTTGCGTCCTTTCTTCATGCGGGCGGCTAGCGCGTGCGGCTGGCCAAGGTCGGTGTTGCACTTCGAGCAGGCGGGGCGGATGTTGGTCCGGCGGTAAGTGCCGCCCTGGCAGCCGGGGACGATGCGGTCGACGGTGACCGTGGCGACGGTGAGCAGGTCGCCGCACCGGAAGCAGCGGCAGGCGGGCTCGCCGGTCCCGCGGGCGACACGGACGTAGCCGTCACCCCAGACGGGCATGACGTCCACGTCGGCGCGGTAGGTGGCGACGAGCCACGCACGGCGGCGGCGGCGGTCCTCGGCCGATCCGCGTTCGTTGCGGGCCGCCTCGGCGCGCGGGGACCGGACGGTAGTCACGCGTCCCCCTGTGGGCCGAAGCCGGTCACGTGGGTCACGGGCCCGGCGGGGTCGGTGAAGTCGATGACGACCGCGGCGGGTGCGACGTCGGCGGGTGTCCCGGCGGCGAACAGGCGCACGGCGTACACGGCCTCGGCCTGGACGACGTGGGCTGGCGGAAGGCCGGCGGCGGCGCGGTGGCGCAGGTTGTAGACGAGGACGCCGGGCTCTACCCCGGGGTCACCTGCCACGACCTCCACGCGGCTCATGCGTCGTCCGCCGTGGTGAAGTGCCGCTGCTCGGCCACCGCGTACCCGGCAGCCCACGCGGCGCGGAACGTGCCGAAGGTGTGGTGGATGCGTCCCACGGCGGCCGACACGGCGGCCCCGGCGGCACGGATGGCCTCGTGCTCCACGCTGGGCATCCCCAGCTCGCGGCGGACGGCGTTCACGTGGCGGCGCAGGGACGCACGGGCGATCCGGCGCTCCCGGTCGGCCCACCGCATGACCACGAGGCGGACCTCCGCGTCCGTGAGCGGCCGCTCAGGCATCGTCACGGCCCGCGGTGATCGTGATGGCCTGGACCTGCCCGCGCCACCCCACGCGGGCGCTGACGGCGGCGTTGGGCGGCAGGTCGTTGGTGACCGCGGACTGGACGGCCTGCGCGACGTCCTCCAGCGTCATGCCCCGACGGCGGTCGCTCCTGAGGCACGCCCGGGTGATCGTCTGCTTCATGTTCGCTCCTTCGGTTGGTGGCTCGCTGACGGCTGTGACCGTACACGGCTAACCGTGCTCTTACTAGGCGGACGTCCACGTACGTTAGACGACGTGGGACGAACAAGGGGCCGCCCGGATGAACCGGGCGACCCCTCGCGGTGTCACTTCTTGGTGCGTGCGTCCCGGCAGGTCCGGCACTCGACGCCGCGCTGCCCGTTCTTCTTCGTGGTGGGGAACGCCTTGAGGCCCTTGACCTCGCCGCACGCCCCCGCGCACTTGTGGGTGGCGTCCGGGCCGCTCACGGTCCACGTGCGGTCCCCGCCCTTGCGCGTCGACTTCGCCGCGTCGACCTCCTTGGCGATGGCCTTGCTGTCGACCTTTGCCTTGGTGGGCTTGGACTTGGCCGGGCCCATGATGCCGCCCACGAGCTTCTCGAACGTCGGCAGGCTGCCCTTCGTGGGGGCCGGGGCCGGGGCCGGGGCGTCGGCCGGGCCGAGCGACCCGGTGACCATCTCGCCCTTCGGGTTGTCGACGCGGTACGCCTGCCCCGACTTGTCGCCCGCCCGCACCGCGTCGATCTTGCGGCTGTAGGTCTTGGTGGTGTCGTCGGCCAGGGTGAGGGTGAACTTGGCGCTCATGGTGGTGCTCCTTCGTTGGACGGTGTTCCTGCTTGCTGACACTGAAGAACTTAGGTGCCACCGTCCACGCGCACAAGACGAAACGCGCTTTTCGTTAGACGAACTTCTGAGCCGTCCTCATGACCTCATCGAGGTCGTAGGTGACCCGGCCGAGGTGGTCGTGACCGACGCGCCGGATGTGCCCGCGGTTCGCCCACTGGCGGATCGTTACCGGGCGACGACCCACCGCGGCGGCGGCGGCGTTGGTGTCGACCAGGACGGCCCGGGCGGGGGGCTCGACGACCCCCCGCCCGGTGTGGTGCGCCTGGGTCACTCGCCGGCCTCGTAGCGCGTCACGACATGCGCGGCGAACCAGCCACGGCCCGCGCCCTCGAAGCCGATCTGGACCTGGCCGGTGATCGGGTCGGACGAGAGCACCTTGCCGACCCGTCCGCCGTCGGCCACGACCGGCGTGCCCGCCGGGATGTCCACCGCCTCGCCGTCGGCGTGGAGGGTGCCGGTGGCGGTCGGGTCGGCCGTGTCGGCGTCGGCGACGAGCGCCGGGTCCGGGGTCGGGTCCGGCGCGGTGATCGCGTCGGGGACGTTCGGGTTGCTCTGCCGGTTGCGGGTCATGCCCGCCTCCTATCTCGTGGACGGTCGCCCACGTTCATTAGACGACCGGGGGCAAAGAAAGCCCCCGGGTCGGGGGTGGTGGTGTGCGGTGGACCTAGAAGGGCGGGTCGTCGGTGCGTCCCGGCGGGGGCGGGCCCCACGGGTCGCCCGGCGGCTGCTGTCCGCCCCATCCGCCCGCCTGCTGCTGGTTGCCCTGCTGCTGCGGGGGCCGCTGCTGGTTGCCCCCGCCGCCGCGGTTCGTACTGCGCTCGAAGCGGGCGGTGCCGAACGTGAGGGCCGGGCCGATGGTGTCGACGGTCATCTCGAACGTCGACCGCTTCTCGCCCTCCCGGCTCTCCCAGTTCGACTGTCCGACGCGGCCGGTGGCGATCACCTGCTGGCCCTTCATGAGCGACTCGGCCACGTGCTCGGCCGGGGTGCCCCACACGACGAGCTTGAGGAACAGGGTCGTCCCGTCGTCCCACTCGTTCGACTGCCGGTTGAAGGTCCGGGGGGTGTGGGCGACGGTGAGGTTTGCGACCGCCTTCCCGTTCGGGGTGAAACGCAGCTCGGGGTCGGCGGTGAGGTTGCCGACGATGGTGCTGTGCATATGTCTCCTTGGCGTTACATGACCGGGCTGAGCATGAGAAGCCTGCTCATGAGGTCGATGAGGCGGGCGGTGGTGTTGACGTTGAGGGGGGCGTCGGGGAGGTTGAGGTCGAAGGTCACCCCCTCGACGTCGGACCACAGCGGCGTCACGGTGATGACGCCATCCTCGAACTCGATCGTGCGCGGGCGGCCGTGGGCCGTTCCGTCGCGGGGGGTGCTCCACTCGGCTGCCGGGTCCAGCAAGGTCATCTGTTCATTCGCTCCGTTTCGTGGCATCAGGTGTTACTCGGGGGTATACCTCGGGTGGTGCGTACCGTCCAACGTTCGTAGACACGAGGCTAACACGAGATTGTTGAGGGTTCACCAGTAGCCAATGTGGTGACGTGCCCTACCCGCTAGCGGCGTCCAGCCAGGACGGGCTCGTGGACGCCCCACACGCGGCGGCACGAGGGCATCCCGCACCCGATCCGCCACCCCTTCGGGTCGACCCACAGGGCCGCGATCCCGCACTCCGGGCACGTTTCCTCGATGCGGAACGGGCGCAGGCCGCGGGGCGGCTCCACGACGCGGGAGGCGTCGCGGTGGTGGTCCCACATCCGCTCGATGACCTCCGCCGCGAGGTTGGGGTCGGTGGCGTGGAGGTCGGGCAGGGCCGCCGCGATCTCCCCGAGGCGTCCAGCGGTGGTGTTCACCGTGTCCACCCCGCCGCGCAGGGTGCCGCGGGCGAGGCCGGCGTAGCGGCGGGCGTCCGCGGCGATGGCGGCGCGGAGGTCCACGACCTCCAACCGCACCGGGGCCGCCTGGTGGACGGTGGTGGCCGAGCGGCCGGTCCCGTCCCCACCGCCCCCGCCGGGTGTCACATGGGCGGCCAGGGCCGCGTGCTGCACCGCTAGCTCGCGCATGGTGGCCGCGCCCCGGGCGATCCATGCCCCGATGGTGCGGGCGTGCTGCTGGTCCGTCATTCGTCCTCCTTCGTGCTGTCCATGACGCGGGCGAGGGCGGCGCGCGCCCCCGAAGGCGGACCCACGGCCGGGCCCGCGGTGGGCACGTCGATGCCGACGGCCCGGCAGGCGGTGGCCGCCGCCTCCTGCTCGGTCGCGCCGCTGGCGATGGCGTTCCGCGCCACACGCGCCCACCGCTGCTCGGCCCGCGGGTCGTCGGCCAGGGCCGCGGGCGGCGTGGGGGCGGCGATGCCCACCAGCCGCTCGCGGCGCACGAGGCGCACGCGGCGCAGGACGTCGGCGGGCATGATCCACTCCCGCGTCTCGCGGTAGTGGGCCACGATGGCGTCACGGGCGTCCTCGAAGCGGACGTCGGGCAGGGCGGCGGCCCATGCCTGCGCGTCCGCCTCCCCGACCGTGCGCCGGTCGAAGGACGAGCACACCGACAGGGCGGCGGCGGCCTCGGAGACGTTCATGCGCCGCCCCCGATCGCGCGGAGGCCGTGGCCGGTCTGCTCCCGCTCGGCGAGACGCTGAGCGAGCTCCATGCCCGCGGCCACCCGGTCATCCGTGGTCGACCGCTTCGGGCCACCGTCGCGCGGCGGGTAGGGCGCGTCCTCCCACCGCTCGCCGTTGAGCCAGGTGGTCGGGTGCGGGATGTACTGCGCCGGGGGCAGGTTCGGGTCCTCGGCCATGCGACGAGCGGCGCGGACGATGGTGCCCCACGCGTCGGCACGCGTGACCGCCTTGGCGAACGCCTTGCGCGCCTTGGCCTTGTCCGTCTTGCGCGGGTAGGCCGCCCAGAACGCGTCGAACGCCTCGGCTGCCGCGTCGACCGCCACCGCCGCGGGACGCGGTGGAGTGTCTTTGGACGGTTCCGGATGGTTCAAGGACGGTTCGGGTGACGCCTCCGCCACCCCGTGCGCGTCACAGGTGTCACCCCGTGGCGTCACGGATGTCACCCCGTCCGGATCGCGGGGTGACACAGGCGTCGCCCCGTTCCCGGCCCCCGTGCCGCCGCCCTCGTCGCGGCGCGGGACGGTGATCGTGTAGCGGTTCGGCCGCCGGTCGTCGCGGGTCTTGCGGGTGCCGCCGTCCTGCCGGTGGACCACGACCTCGCCGAGGTCCACGAGGCTGCTGATGGCCCGCTGGACGCCCCGGGGGTCGACGTTGGCGTAGCGGGCCAGCGTCGCCACCGACGGCCACGCACCGCCGTCGCCGTCGTGGTTGGCGATCCCGATGAGCACGACCTTGGCCGTGCCCTTGGCGCGCGAGTGCCGCAGGACGTGTGCCATTGACTCAACGCTCATGGGCGGCCCCCGTCCGTAACCGTCGCGTGCGGGGCCAGCAGCGCGCGGGCGGCGTCTACCTGCCCGGGGTCGACGTCGACCGACAGCGACCCCATGCCGTAGCGGCTGGCCGCCGCGCGTGCGATCGACCCGCGACCACAGAACGGGTCCGCGATCCACCCGACGCCCTTGCCCGCAAGGAAGCCGAGGCCGACGTCGAGGGATGCCTCGTCGGTGGCGTTCGGGTACACCTTCGGACCGATGGGGAACACGTCGGGCGTCGGCTTGGCCGACTTGCCGCGCACCGACACGGCAAGCAGGTGGGTGAACGCCGGGCGGAACAGCGACGTGCCCTCGGTGGCGACGGCGATCTTGTGCCACACCACGGACGCCCCGACCGCCTGCGCCGCCTCGATCACGAGGCCGGCCTTGGACCGGAGCCGGCCGTCGGCGCGCCGATCGGTCTGGTAGAAGATCGCGTACCCCTTCGGGGTCACCGCCTCCACCGTGAGCCGGGCCGCCTGCGCGAACCAGGCGGCCCATGCGGGCCCCTCCAGGCCCATCTCGGCGGCGTCGGGCAGGGATGTGAACACCGAGGCGAACGCGCCCCGCTGATCGGCCAGCAGGGGCAGCGCGTCGCCCGTGCGGATGTCTGCCGTAGGTGCGGTCATGCCGTCCCCCTCTCGGCTGCCTCGGCGTCGGCCAGGTCCTCGTCGAGCGCGGACTCGGGGAAGTCCCCGGCGGCGGCAGCGGTCGCCTTCCGGGCGTCGCCCTTCACGAACACCAGGAGGTACTCGTGAATCCGCCCCGCCTTGCGGGAGGCGTCGAACTGGCGCGGCGTGCGAACGGCCGCCGTGCCGATGGGCGTCAGGAGGATGTGGTCGTTGTAGAGGTCAAGCCCGGCGTCGCGGAAGGCCGCGATGGTGTCGGGCACGAGGCCAATGCACGACCCGTCCCCGCCCTTCTCGCGGACCTCCCCGACCACCCACGCGGCGAAGCGGTCATCGGCCAACGTGGCAGCCGCGCCGCGGATGATGTCGCGGTAGATGTCGAGGAAGTCGCCGTAGGGCATGTTCGACAGGTCGGCGGGGTCGTCCGAGTACTTCTCGAGGAACGCGTACGGCGGGCACGAGAACACCAGGTCCGACTCGTAGCCGTCGGCGGCGAGTTCGGGCATCACCGCGGCGCTGTCACCCGCGACCCACCGCGGCTCCACGTCCCCGGCGATGTGCGCCTGCTGGCGGTTCGCTTCGACCTGCTGGGCCCGGAGTTCGACGCCGGTGTAGTGGCGGGCCATCGCACCGGCCACGACGCCACGGACGGACCCCCCGGCGAACGGGTCGAGGACGCGGTGACCGGGCGCGGAATACCAGCGGTAGACGAGCTCGCAGAGGGTGGGGGAGAAGATCGACGTCTGGCTCGACGCCTGCGCGGACGCCAGGTGCTTGGCGTCGTGCATGAAGTCCATCCGCATGTTGAAGGTGAGGCCGTCGTCGCGCCCCAGCTCGGAGTCGATGCCGAGCGCCTTCCACTTCTTATCCCGCTTCTGCCACGCCTTGCCCTTGCGGTCCAGCACGGTGAACGGCGGCTCGGTGTACCGCTCGCGGAGCAGGTTCGACGCCTTCGGGGTCATATCGAACAGGCCCTCATCGGCGAAACGGTCGGTGCTGTTGTTAGTCATTCGTCCACGCTCCTTAGACGATCGCGGCACGCCAAAGACGTGCCCGGTTGCCCATCCCGGACTTCCCGGAGTGGTTGGGGACGGCCTCCACCAGGCCGTCGGTGACGAGTTCGCTCGTCCGCGTGCGGACCCCCGACGGCGACGCCCACGGGATGCGCGCGGCGAGGTCGTCGTGGGTCATCGGGCCGAGGTCGCGCAGCGTGGCGAGCACGGCGTCACGGATGCGCTCGCGCCGCGTCACCGCCTGCGCGGCGGCCTCGTGCGAGGTGTCCGGGTCGGTGCGCCGGACGGGTAGGGTCGTACGGTCGGTCATTCTTCGCTCCTTCGTGTTGGGCTAGTAGGTCGGGCTCTCGTCCCGCTGCCACAGCGGGCCGTGGGGCAGCCACCAGGCGCGGGCGTGCCGCCACACCGGCACCGTCCCGGGGTCTGCCCATGACGGGACGATCAGGCCGCGGTCGGTCGCCTCCGCGGGGTTGGCGTGCGCCCACCCGTGGCAGGTCGAGCAGAGGGCGACGAGGTTTGCGAACGAGTCCTCGCCACCGCGTGACCGGAGCTTGCGGTGGTGGCACTCCCACGCGTCGGGGTCCATGCCGCGCCCGCAGCGGTCACAGCAGCCGCCTGCGCGGACGAAGATCGACGTCCGCAGGTCCGCGTCCATCGAGGGCCGCCGCAGGCCGCGAGACGGCCGCTTCGCCTTCCGCGGCTTCGGCGGGTTGGGGGTGCGGCCGGGACGGCGGGGGAGTCCCGCCTGCCGGGCCATCGCCGTGCGCTTCATCGGGGACTTGCGGCCGATCGGTCCGCCCCGCTTCACCGGCAGCTCCGGCAACGGCAGCGGCCCAGGCACGACGCCGAGGGCGAGTGCATCCGCAGCGCGCGGCGGACCCAGCGCTTCACGGGCCCTCACCGCGACCGGCCACGGCGAACATCTGGCGCACCGAGGCCCCGACGGACTGGTACGCCCGCAGCTCGGACTCCAACGCCTTCGCGAGCCGGTCGGCGTACTTGTAGGCGACCTCCGCGACGTCGCGCGCGGTGCGCTCCTCCTCGGTGGCAATCTCGACCTCGGCCTCCTTGTCCTTGACCGTGCCGTCGGCGGCGAGCCACGCGCGGGCGTGGGCGAGGTCGTAGGCGTGGTCCGCCCGCATGAAGGCCTTGTAGCGGTCGTTACAGACCGCGGCGCTGTTGGCGATCCGGTCCGCGATGTCGCGGATACGCCGCTCGATGTCGACGGGGTTGAGGACGTCCACGCGCTCACTCATCCGGCGTCACCCCCGGCGGCCTCCCCGGCGTTCTCGGCGGCGGCGGTGGCGTCGGGGTCCGGGTCGCCGGCCTCGGCACCCTCGGACGCCTTCACCGCCTCGTACCGCGCCTGGAACTCCGCCCGGATGTTCTCGGGCGCGCGGCCGACGTAGTGCGTCTCGTACACCTTGCGGAGGGCGGCGACGGTGGTCGCGGCCTCCATCGCGGCGCGAAGGGCGGCGACCGGATCGGGCCCGACCTCGCCTGTGGTGGTGTTCACCTGCTGCGGGGCGGCCACGTCGTAGACGGTGGCGTCCGGGTCGGGCTCGTCGGTGGGCATCGTGAGCGACTGGATGAGCGCCGTACGGAACGCCACCGACATCGCCTTGGCCGTTGCCTTGTCGCCGGAGTCCATCGCCTCGGCTGCCACGGTGGCCGCGATCCGGTCACCGGCCGGGCCGGTGAACACGAACGCCACGACGACGCGGCAGAGGGTGAGGTTGCCGCCCGAGCGGGTGGTGGCGGCGTCGTAGGTGACGCTCTTGAGGTCGGGGGTGACCAGGACGCCGTGGCGGACCAGCGCCGGGTGAACGGCCTTCATCACCGCGTCGATGCCGCGGAAGTTGAAGCCCTGCTGCTGGTTATATCCCTCCTTCCCCACGGCCCCGACGTCGGCCATGACGCGAATGAGGGCGGCGGTGACGTGGACGGGTGCGGCCTCGCGCTCGACGGCGGGGGCGGTGGTCGTGTCGGTCATGCGGGCTCCTTGGTGGTGAGGGCGTCGGTCCAGCCGTCGGTGATCGAGGCGGGCGTGGACTCGGTGTCGGGCAGGCGGCGCGGCATGAGCAGGCCGAGATAGTCGTCGCCCATGCGGACGACGTACGGCTTGCCCGGACCGCCGGGGACCTGGGCGACGGTGGTCGTGAGGTTGCGGGTGTGGGCGATCCGGAACTCGGCGAGGCGGGCGAAGTCGACGCGCATGGGACCGCCGAACGCGGGGCCGGTGTCGAGTGCCTGCCGGAACAGCGAGCGAACGTCGGGGAAGTTCGCGAAGCCGGCCGTCTCGACGTCGACCGCGAGGCCCATGCCCTCGAACCGCACGCGGCCGTGTGTGACCGTGACGGCGAGCTCGGGGTCCACACGTCCACGGGGGCGGCGGAACACCGCCAGGACGCGCGTGAGGGCGTCGCGGTGGACGTGGACGGTCACGGCCGCGCGGGCGTCGTCGTGGTCGAACCGCACGCGCGACAGGGACGCGGCGAAGCGATCGGTGGCGGTGAGCAGCGCGTGACTACCCGCGACCTCAAGCCGGGCGTGGCAGAGGACGGGCAACATGGCGTCCTTGCCGATGGTCTTGAGGACCGGGGCCACCCAGGCGTGAAGGCCGCGCACGGTCGTCGTGAAAGTGCTCATGCGCCACCGCCCACGATGCTCAGGCGGGTCCGCGGTGCCTTGCGGGTGAACGCGGCGGCGATGTCGGGATGGGCCGCCGCGAGCCCGGCGCGGTCGAACGTGTCGGCCTCGTAGGCGGTGACCTGTGCGAGCGGGTCGCCGTTGACGGTGAGGAATCCGCCCTCGCTGCCGATGATGGCCCGGATGCGCTTCTCGATGGCTTCGCGCTCGTCGGCCAGCGTCGACTGCTCGCGCTTGATCCGCGCGAGGCGGGCGAGGTCGTCGGTGACCATCTCGGGCAGGTCGGCCTCGACCTCGCGCGGTGCCCACCGGGTCGAGAGGGACCGGGCAGTCACGCACGCCCAGAAGTCGCGTTCGGCCTCAAGGATCTCCGCGATACGTGCCTCGTCGCGTTCGATCGGCCCGACGTGCAGGACCTCCTTCACCGAGTCGACCCACTCGCTCTCGGGCCGCTTCATCCAGCCCTTCGGGTTCACCCCGACCACGAAGCGGACGTGCGCGCGGCCGGTGACCGCGAGGTAGTGCTGCCCCTGGTCGTAGGCGTGCGCCGACACCTCGCCGGCCTTCCACGCCTTGTAGGTCTTGGTGGTCGTGCCGGTGGTCTTGCACTCCACGAGGCCGCCGTCGGACGTGAGGCCGTCGGGGTTGGCGTACCGCCACGACTCCTCGTTGTGCCGGTAGAAGCCGCCCTTGCGGACCCGGATGCCGTAGTGCGCCTCGACCTCGGCCAGCAGCCGGGGCTCGAGCAGGTGCCCGAAGCGGAACATGGGCAGGTCGCGCTCGACCGGCTCGGACGTGTCGAGCTTGTCGCGGTAGACGTCGCGCGGGGTCACGTTGCCGACGTGGGTGCCCATGAGGGTCGCGGCGTCGGTGCCACCGATCCCGTCACGGCGCTCGCGCAACCAGCGGGTCCGCTCGGTCGCCTCGTCCACGTCGATCCGGGTGGCGTCGGGGGTGCGCCAGTTGGCGCGGGTCGTGGTCGTCATGCGCGGCTCCCCATCAGCGGCCGGACGGGGGTCGCCACGCGCTCCTGTGGCGGTGCCGCGTCCATGACCTCGGCCACCGTCATCCGGCAGGGGCACCAGGTGTAGGAGCACGAGTCCTTGGCGCTGGGGTTGGTCGCGTGGTCGAAGTGGCGGTGATTGCAGTCGGGACAGATGTGGACGACGTAGCGGCGTCCTTCGGGCTGGGTCATGCGTCGCTCCTGTTCACGTAGGCCGCGAGGGCGGCCGGGTCGTAGCGGTAGGCGCGGCCCACGCGCACGGCCGGGATCGCGCCGGACCGGCGGAGGGCGTTGAGGGTCCACGTGGACACCGCGAGGCGGCGGGCGGCAGCGGCGGGGGTGAGCAGGTTGTCGACGCCCACCCATCCCGAGGCCGTGGCGCTCATGCGAGTTCCGCCCCGTCGCGGTGCATGAACACCTCGCCCACGGGGACGCCGAGGGCGTCGGCGATCTTGACCGCCTTGTCCTTCGCGATCCCGTAGCCGGGCTTGGCCGCGACGTTGCTGATGGTCGACCGGGACACGCCGGTCAGTTCTTCGAGGGACCGGATGCTCTGCCGGGCCCCGTCGATGGCGCGGTCGACCGCGCCGGGGCGGGCGACGACCATCGCCACGCCGAGGGTTGTGTGTTCGCTCATCTAGTGGCTCCTTCTAGCCGTTCGTCTACGTTCGTTAGACGATGCGGGGACGACCGTACGGCAAGGGTGTGTCCATAACAACTAGCGGCGTGTCGACTATTGCTAGACGTCGCCGTCTATAACCCCTAGACTGGCGACGTTGCCGGATGCAACAACCTGGCCGCGTCGGGACAGCGCGGGCACATGGGATCAACGTGGGGGACACCCCACCGGGAAGGAGTACACAGATGAGCGACACCACCACCGGGCTGAGCCTCGCCGCCCTGATCCGACGCGAGCAGGACAACAGCGGGGCGTCCTATATGGACATCGCCAAGCGATCCGGGCTCTCGAAGGCCAAGATCGGGCAACTCGCGGACGCGTCATCGCGCTACCAAGTGCGCAGCGAGACGGTGCAGAAGTTGGCCGCCGGCCTCCGCCTCCCGCTCCACGTAGTCCAACGCGCGGCGATGGTCACGGCAGGGATCAGCGACGACACGGGCGGCAGGGACGCCCGTATTGACCTCATCGCCAGCCAACTCGCGGAGCTAGACGACGCGCTGCTGGACGTCGTGGCCGCGATGGTCGACGCAGCGGTCCGGGTGCGATCCCGTGGGTAGGCCGCCGCTGCCCGTCGGCACGTGGGGGAGCATCGTGGTCACCCCGGCCGGTCGCGGCTACCGCGCCCGGACCCGGTTCCGCGACCTCGATGGCGTGACCCGCGAGGTAGAGCGCAGCGGGGCGACGAAGGGCGCGGCGCGGAACGCCCTCACCGGCTACCTCACCGAACGCACCACCCCGGCCGCCGACGCCATCACCGCCGAGTCACTCGTGCGCGACGTCGCCGCCGTGTGGTTCGCCGAGCGGTGCGAGGGCAAGCGGGCCATCGCGGAGAACACCCGCCGCCGCTACCGCGAGGTCATCAAGGACCACGTGGGCCCCGCCGTCGGCTCCCTACGCGTCCGCGAGGCGAACGTGACCCGCCTCGACCGGTTCATCAAGACCGTCGCCGCCGATGTCGGCGCGCCGACCGCCAAGCTCTGCGCGACCATCCTGCGCGGCGTCATGGGCCTCGCCGTCCGCCACGGGGCCGCCGCCTCCAACCCCATGCGCGAGGTCGCCACGGTCCACGTCGACCACAAGGAACCGCGCGCCATGACCTTCGAGGAGGTCACGCGCGCACGCGAGGCCGCCGCCCGCTACTCCGCCGGGCTGCCGGTCGTGGAGGGGCGGAAGGTCCACCGCGGCGGATCGCGGGCCACCGACCTGCTGGAGATCGTTGACGTCATGCTCGCTACCGGCGCGCGGATCGGCGAGGTGCTCGCGATCCGGTGGGCCGACGTCGACCTAGAGAGCGGCGTCCTGACGGTCGCGGGCACCGTCGTGGCATCCGACACCCCGGCCGCGACACCGATCCGCCAGCCGGTCACGAAGGGCCGCAAGACGCTCGCGTACCTGCTGCCCGCGTTCGGCATCGAGGCCATCATGCGGCAGCGCGTGGCGATGACCGCCGCCAACGCCGAAGACCTCGTGTTTCCGTCCCTGGCCGGGACCGTCCGCGACCCCGGCAACGTCCGCAAGACACTCCACCGCGTGCTCGGGCAGGTCGGCCTGGAATGGGTCACCCCGCACACGTTCCGCAAGACCGTCGCCACCGTCATCGAGCGCGAGGCGGACCTGCCCACCGCGACGGCACAGATGGGCCACTCGTCCGAGGACGTGACGCGGCGGCACTACGTCGAGCGCGCAGCGTTGGGGCCCGACACGCGCGCGATCACGTCCAAGTTCGTGCCCGCCTCGTCTAACGACTGAGGACGGCCGTCTCGTTACCGCGGGGCCCACGCGGGGGGTTTCCGCGGGGTTTCCGCGGGATCGGGCCCGTTAGACGCGGGGGCGGCTGGGCCCCCAGCCTGCTCCCGCGCAGGTCAGGGGCCCTTTCGGGTGCCCCCGCCGTGACTCGAACACGGGACCGGCGGATTAGAAGGCCGCTGCTCTATCCAGCTGAGCTACGGGGGCAGCGGAGCCGGCGGCCGGCTCCGCCGCGCAGCCTACTGGCGCAGCCGCCTCCCACCGGCAGTGCGTCGTAGAAGTGCGGACACGTTCGGTCGTCAGCAGCGGGCGACCCGCGTCGCACCGCGGTTGCGCGCCGGTGCCGCAGCCAACGTGTCCGCACTTCTACGGACGAGCCGTGGGACTGGATCAGCCCAGTGGGCGCTCGGCCACCGTGAGGACGTGCGTCACCGGCCAGTCCACGGGCTCGCCGGTGACGGCGTCGGCCAGCGCGGCGCAGGGGGCGAAGCGGTGCTCCACCAGCCAGTCGTTGCGGGTGCCACCCGAGCCGGGCCGCAGCGTGAAGCCGACCCCGGTGAGGAGCTCCTCCCAGCCGGTGGGGGAGAGGCCGCAGAACTGCTCGTGGCACTCCGAGAGCCAGTTGTCGGTGTAGTCCTTGGTGGTGAGGAACTCCATCGCGTCGGCCAGCCGCAGCCGCCAGCGCCCCTCGCCCAGCGGCTCCGCGCGCCAGTCGGCCCCGGAGAGCCGCGGGAAGTCGTGCGCGAACTGCACCATCCGCGCGTCGGTCGAGAGGCCTTCCACCACCGCGGCCACGCCCTCGCGGTCGAGGCCGTCGAGATCGGTGCGCGGTGCGGCCAGCGGGGCGCCGTCGTCGGTGCGCAGGGTGAGCACCACCGCCCGGTCCGGGTCCTCGGGCCCGACGACGTCGGAGTTGACCCACACCCCGCCGGGCCGCGTGTGGTCGAGGACGCGCTGGGCGAAGAGCTCCACGTCCGGGCGGCCCGCGCCGTAGGAGAACACCTCGTGGGTCAGCGCCAGCGAGACCGAGCAGTCCACCGAGCGCTCCGGCATGACCGGACCGCTG
The DNA here is from genome assembly GCF_039542785.1 of Nocardioides nanhaiensis. Lineage (NCBI taxonomy): Bacteria > Bacillati > Actinomycetota > Actinomycetes > Propionibacteriales > Nocardioidaceae > Nocardioides > Nocardioides nanhaiensis. The sequence goes on along the minus strand of NZ_BAABIM010000002.1, from coordinate 58,545 downwards.
AGGATGTTGGCGCGCAGGAACCACACGTTCGGGTTGGCGAAGGCGCCGCTCGCCTTCTTGTGCTCCGCCTCGGCCAGCAGCGGCCGGGCGACGTCTACGCCGAACAGGTCGGACTCCGCGAACGCGGGCTCGCCGGCCACCAGCTCGAGCAGTCCGCCCGAGGCGCAGCCGATGTCGAGCAGGCGCCCGGGCCGCAGGTGCGGACCGACGATCTCGAGCTTGCGTCGCGCGGCGTTCTCGAAGGCGGCCTTGTAGGTGCGGTAGTCGCGGGTCTCGGTGAGGTCGCCGTCGTCGGAGACCACCGGGTCGGCGAAGAGGGCCGGCACCGCGGAGACGACGTCGTAGCGCTCGTAGAAGCGCACCGTCTCGGGGTGCGCGACGCCCGACCACGAGGGGTCGCCGGCCGCGAGCATCTCGACGACCTGCCAGGGCCCGGTGGCCCGCGGCTCGACGGTGTCCTCGACCCCGACGACGGTGAAGCCGCGCGCCGCGTACTCGGCGGCCACGGCCGGGGTCGAGCACGCGACCAGCGTGGTCGCGGGCGTGACCTCGGGCAGGTGCGGGAGCGAGGTGCCGACCGTGGTGGTGACCAGCTCGGAGAAGCGCGGGTGGGAGGGCACGTCGGGCACGGGCACGACCACGCCAGGCAGGTCGGAGGCCGTGATCACCTGCGTCACCAGCGCCTCGCGACGGTGCCCGGGCAGCGGGTTGCGGCGGGTGGACCCGTGGTTGGCCGAGGTGATCGCCCAGACCACCAGCGCTCCGGCCGCCGGGCCGCCGGCGGTGATCTCGCGCAGTCGCTGCACCTGGAAGCGGGTCACCGCGTGGTGGCGTCCCGGGAAGAGCACCAGGGTGTGGCGCCCGCTCATCCCTTGGGTCCCTTCCCCGGCTTCTCGGGCTTGCCGGGCTTGTCGTCCTTGTCCGGCTTGCCCGGAGGACCGTCCTCACCCGGCGGACCCGGCTCGTCCTCCTCGTCCTCGGACTCTTCCGTCTCCTCCTCGTCCGGCTCGTCCTGGGACTCCTCGGTGGGCTCCTCGGTCGGCTCCTCCGAGACCTCCTCGGAGGGGTCCTCGGTCGGCTCCTCGCTCGCCTCCTCGGTGGCCTCGTCGGAGGGCTCCTCGGTGGGCTCCTCGTCCCCGTCGGGCAGCGCCGCCAGCAGCGCGGCAGCGGCGTCGAGCACGTCCTGCGCCTGGTCGTCGTCCAGGTCGCCGTCGGCCACCGCCTGCTCGACGACGCGCTGCAGGCGGGTGAGCTGGCTGCGGGCGGTGTCGTAGTCCTGGTCGGCCAGTGCCTGCTCGGCGTTGCCGAGGATCCGACCCACGGCCGGCACCTGCTGGGCGGGGGTCGGCTGGTCGCTGCCGCAGCCTGCGGTGGCCGTGAGCACGCCCAGCACGGCCCAGGCCGCGAGCCCCCGGCGCGCCGGGCTCACCGGTCGCTCCCGAACACGGCGTCGTGCAGGTCCTGGGTCTCGTCCTGCAGACCACCCTCGATGCCGCCGGGGATGGCAGGCACCTCCGGACCGGGGTCGCCACCACCGCGGGTCAGGCCCACGAGCGCGGCCACCGCGAGCAGCAGCACCAGCGCCCCGGCCACGAGCAGCAGGGCCTTGCGGTCGGTGGGCAGCGCGCGCCACCGGTCGCCGAGACCACCCGGCCGCGACGACGCCGCGAGGAGGGCGGGAGCAGGCGCCGGTCGCGGAGCCGGCGCCGGTGCGGCCGCCGGCATCACCTGGGTGCTGCCGGGGTCGGCGGCCAGGGGCGTCGTCACGGCCGCCGGGGGAGCAGCATCGAGGTCGCGCAGCCGCGCGGCCACCTCGGCGGCCGTGGGGCGGGAGCCGGCGTCCTCGGCGGTCATGGCGCCGAGCAGCGCCCGCCAGCCGGTGGAGACACCGGTGGGCAGGTCCGGGGCGCGGTGCAGCCGGGCGACGGCCGCCTCGGCGACCCCGCCGGGGAAGGCGCGCTCGCCGGTGAGCGACTCGATCAGCAGCAGCCCGAGGCTGTAGACGTCGGCCGCCGGCCCCGCCTGCTGACCGCGCACCTGCTCGGGCGCCAGGTAGGCGGCCGTGCCGATGGTCTGGCCGGTCAGGGTGTGGCGCATCGTCTCGCCGACCAGCCGCGCGATGCCGAAGTCGGCCAGCAGCGCGCGGTCCTCGGCGGCCAGCAGCACGTTGCCGGGCTTGACGTCGCGGTGCACCACGCCGCGGTCGTGGGCGTGCGCCAGCGCCGCGGCCAGCTGGCTGCCCAGCAGCGCCGCGCGGTCGGGAGGCAGCGGGCCCCGGGCCAGCCGGTCACCCAGGCTGCGGCCCTCCACCAGCTGCATCACCAGGTAGGGCCGGTCGTCGTCGGTGGTGCCGGCGTCGAGCACCGTCACCAGGTGCGCGTGGTCGAGCGAGGCCAGCGTGCGGGTCTCGAGCAGGAAGCGCTCGCGGGCGGCGCCGTCGTCGGGGGCGTGACGCAGCACCTTGACGGCGACGGGCCGCCGCAGCACGTCGTCGACGGCGCGGTACACCTCCGCGGCGCCGCCGCTGCCGATCCGGTCACCGAGCCGGTAGCGCCCCGCGAGCAGGGTGCCGCCGCCGTCGTCGCCGACGGCTGTCTCCGAGCCCGCCATCAGCGGCGCGTCGCCCCGTGCTCGGCCATCCAGGCCTCCACCTCGTCGGCCGCGCGCGGCAGCGAGGCGGAGAGGTTGCGAGTGCCCTCGGCGGTGACGAGGATGTCGTCCTCGATCCGGATGCCGATGCCGCGCAGCTCCTCGGGCACCAGCAGGTCGTCGGCCTGGAAGTACAGGCCGGGCTCGACGGTGAGCACCATCCCCTCGGCCAGGGTGCCCTCGCGGTAGGCCTCGGGTGCGGCGCGGCCGCAGTCGTGCACGTCGAGGCCGAGCATGTGGCTGACGCCGTGCAGGGTCCAGCGCGCGTAGACCTTGGAGTCGGGGTCGAGCGCCTCCTCGGCGGAGCAGGGGAGCAGGCCCAGGTCGGCGAGCGCGTGCGCCAGCACCACCGTGGCGGCGTCGTGCGCGGCCAGGAACGGCACGCCAGGGCGCAGGGCGTCGATGCCGGCCTGCTGGGCGTGCAGCACCACGTCGTAGAGCTCGCGCTGCAGCGGGGTGAAGGTGCCGTTGACCGGCAGGGTGCGCGTCACGTCGGCGGTGTAGAGGTGGTTGCCCTCCACGCCCATGTCGAGCAGCACCAGCTCGCCGGGCGTGATGGGGCCGGAGTTCTCGATCCAGTGCAGCGTGGTGGCGTGCGAGCCACCGGCCACGATCGAGTCGTAGCCGAGGTCGTTGCCCATCGTGCGCGCGCGGCGGAAGAAGGTGCCCTCCAGCCAGCGCTCGCCGTGCTCGAGGACGCCCGCCCACTCGCGCACGCAGTCGGTGAAGCCCAGGGCCGTGACGTCGCAGGCCTCCTGCAGCTGCGCGACCTCCCAGTCGTCCTTGACCAGCCGCTGCTCGGAGGCCACCCGGGCCAGCTCGGTGTCGCGCCCCTCGTCACCGGTCACGAGGGCGTCGACGCCGGCCGCGACCTCGCGGTGCACGCGGGTCTTGCCGCTCGCCCGCAGGGCGGCCTCGAGCTCGTCGGCGTGGCGCACCTCGATGCCGAGGGAGGCCTGCAGCTCGCCCAGCGAGGGGCGGCGCCCGGCCCACAGCTCGCCGTACTGCCGGTCGCGGAAGAACTCGTCGGTCTCGCGGGTGGCGCGGGGGCGGGCGTAGAGCACCGCCTCGCCGTCCTCGATCACCAGCGTGGCGTCGGAGGTCTGGTTGCCGCAGTAGTAGGTGTGCGCGGTGTCGACGCGGAAGCGGTAGTCGGTGTCGTTGCTGCGCACCCGGTAGCCGCCGCCGGGCAGGACCAGTCGCTCGCCGGGGAAGGCATCGGCCAGGGCGCGGCGCCGCTGCGCCATCTGCTCGGCCGCCGGGTGCGGGGCGACCTCGCGCTGCCGGTCGTCCCAGCCGGTGCGCATGAAGGCCAGGTAGGCCTCCGGCACGGCCGGGTCGTGGGAGGCGACCTGCGTGGCGCCGGTGGCACCGTCGACGTCGGCGGTCTCCGGACCGGCGGGCTCGACGGCGGGCTCGGTGGGGGTGCTCTCCTGCTCGCTCACCCGGCCACTCTACGGCGCGTGCCGGACGGCTGCCGTTCGCCGCGTTGCCGCTGGTGGGACGCCTTCTCGATAGGGTTCCCCTGTGTCCCCCTCCCCCCGTCGCGAGAGCATCGCGTTCACCCTCACGGTGAGCGTGCTCGTGGGCGTGGGTGCCGTCGCGATGCTGGTGCTGCTCGCGTTCTCCGGGGCGCCCTCGATCACCCTGCTGGCCACCGTGCTGGCCGCGATCCCCGTCGTCCCGCTGGTGCTCTGCTACCTCTGGCTGGACCGCTACGAGCCCGAGCCCAAGCGGCTGCTGGCCCTCGGGCTGGCCGGGGGTGCCTTCGTCGCGACCGTCTCGGCGATCCTGATCGGCGGCATCGGGGGCCTGGTGGTGCCCGTCACCGAGACCCAGTCGCTCGCCGTCGTCGCGCCCGTCACCGAGGAAGCCACCAAGGGCCTGTTCCTCCTGCTGCTCCTGTGGTGGCGCCGCCACGAGCTCGACGGCCTGCTCGACGGCATCGTCTACGCCGGCATGGTGGGCATCGGCTTCGCGTTCACCGAGAACATCCTCTACCTCGCGGCCGCCTACAACGGCAGCGACGGGCTCGGCCCCGGCGGCGTCGCCGGCATCACCGCCACGTTCGTGCTGCGCTGCCTGATGAGCCCGTTCGCGCACCCGCTGTTCACCACCTTCATCGGCCTCGGCGTGGGCATCGCGGTGGCCTCGCGCAGCAGCGCCGTGCGCTGGCTGGCGCCGGTGGCCGGCTACGTGCTGGCCGTGCTGGCCCACGGTCTCTGGAACGGCTCGACGGTCTTCGGCGCGGGCGGCTTCTTCGGCGTCTACGTGGTCCTGATGGTGCCCGCCTTCGTGGCGCTGGTGGCGCTGGCCGTGTGGGCCCGGCGCTCCGAGGCGCGGGTGCTCGGCGCCGCCCTGGGCGACGCCGCCTCCCGTGGGTTGCTGCCGGCCACCGACATCGGCTGGGTCGTCGACCTGCGCGCCCGCCGCACCGCACGCACCTACGCCCGGCAGCGCGGTGGCGAGCAGGGCCTGACCGCCATGCGCGAGTACCAGCAGGCCGTCGTCGAGCTCGGGTTCCTGCACCACCGGCTGCTGCGCGGCACCGCCCCCGCCGACTGGCAGGCGCGCGGCCAGGAGCACGTGGCCCGCATCGCAGCCGTGCGTCCCTGGATCGCCTTCCCCGGACAGGTGGTGCCCGTTCGATGAGCGACCCCGACACCAACCGGATGCTCACCGCGCTCGTGCGGCTGCGCGGCGCGCTGCAGCAGGTGGCGCTGCCCCTGGAGATGCCCGGCGCCGCCGAGCAGCGCGAGGCCCAGCGCGAGATGGTCGACCAGCTCGAGGACTACCTGCTGCCGCGGCTGATGACGCTCGAGGCGCCGCTGCTCGCCGTCGTCGGCGGCTCCACCGGAGCCGGCAAGTCCACGTTGGTCAACGCTCTCGTGGGCACCGTCGTCACCACCCCCGGCGTGCTGCGGCCCACCACCCGCTCCCCGGTGCTCGTGCACCACCCCGACGACGCCTCCTGGTTCGGCCAGGACCGCCTGCTGCCCGACCTGGCGCGGGTCACGCACTCCACGAACGACCCCGACGCCCTGCAGCTCGTGGCCTCGGAGAGCGTGCCGCGCGGGCTCGCGGTGCTCGACGCGCCCGACGTCGACTCGGTCGAGGAGCGCAACCGCCAGCTGGCCGCCCAGCTGCTGGCCGCCGCCGACCTGTGGATCTTCGTCACCTCCGCCGCCCGTTACGCCGACCAGGTGCCGTGGGGCTTCCTCAAGCAGGCCGCCGAGCGCTCCACCGCCGTGGCCGTGGTGCTCGACCGCACCCCCACCGAGGCCGTCGAGACCGTCGCCTCGCACCTGGCCCGGATGCTCGCCAGCCGCGGCCTGAAGGACTCACCGCTGTTCACCGTCACCGAGGGCACGATCGGCGAGGACGGGCTGTTGCCCGCCTCGCACGTCGCGGAGATCCGCGGGTGGCTGGAGTCGCTCGCCGCCGACACCGAGGCCCGCGCCCTCGTGGTGCGCCAGACCCTCGACGGCGCCGTCCGGTCGCTGAGCCGCCGCACCCACGCCGTCGCCGACGCCTCGGCCGAGCAGGTCGCGGCCGCCGAGCGCCTGCGCACCGACGCCGACCGCGCCTACGAGGAAGCCCTGCAGCAGCTCACCGCCGCCACGGCCGACGGCACCCTGCTGCGCGGCGAGGTGCTCGCGCGCTGGCAGGAGTTCGTGGGCACCGGCGAGCTGCTGCGCTCGCTCGAGGACAGGGTGGGCCGCATCCGCGACCGGCTGGTCAACGCCGTCAAGGGCAAGCCCCAGCAGGCCGAGCGGGTCACGGTCGCCGTCGAGTCGGGCCTGGAGTCGCTGATCCTCGAGCACGCCGAGGCCGCCGCCGAGCGGGCCGAGGCCTCCTGGCGACAGCTGGCCGCCGGGCAGAACCTGCTCGCGCAGGCACCCGAGGACCTCGGCCGGGCCTCGCGCGACCTGCGCCGTCGCGCCGAGCGCGCGGTGCGCGACTGGCAGGGCGACGTGCTCGAGATGGTGCGCGTCGAGGGTGCCGACAAGCGGGGGACTGCGCGGTTCCTGGCGTTCGGCGTCAACGGTCTCTCGGTCACGCTCATGGTCGTCGTCTTCGCCCACACGGCGGGCGTCACGGGCACCGAGGCCGGCATCGCCGGCGGGTCCGCCGTGCTCGGGCAGAAGCTGCTCGAGGCCGTCTTCGGCGACCAGGCCGTGCGCACGCTGGCCGAGCGCGCCCGCCGCGCCCTCGAGGAGCGTGTCCGCGCGCTCCTGGAGGAGGAGCGCCGGCGCTACGCCGTCCTGGTCGACGGGCTCGGTCTGCGTCCGGGCGTGGCCGAGCAGGTCCGCGAGGCCTCCCGGCGCGTGGACGACGTACGCTTCGCCGCCCGTGCGGGCGGCACCACCGGCGCCGGACCCGCCGGACCCGCCGGCACCGCGGGGCACGCCGGGCACGACCGAACGGCGGGCTCCGCCGTCCCATCGACCACCCGGGGAGGAGACGCGTGAGCGGAGTGCTCGAGAGCGCTCGCAAGCTGCTGACGCGCAACAGCGCCGAGATCGGCGCGCGCGTGGAGGGCCTGCACACGGCCGCGGAGATCGCCGAGGGGCGGCTGCCCGCCGAGGCGGTCGACGACGCCCGCGCGGTGGCCGAGAAGGCCGCGGCGCGGCTGCGGCTCTCGGCCGAGCACACCGTGGTCGCCATCGCCGGCGCCACCGGCTCGGGCAAGTCCTCCACCTACAACGCGCTCACCGGGCTCGAGCTCTCCTCGGTGGGCGTGCGGCGACCCACCACCTCCTGGGCCACCGCCTGCGTGTGGGGCAGCGAGGGCGCCGACGAGCTGCTGGAGTGGCTCGGCATCCCCGCGCGTCACCAGACCACCCGCGACTCGATGCTCGACGGTCGCGACGGCGCCCGCGACCGCGACCTCGACGGCGTCGTCCTGCTCGACCTGCCCGACCACGACTCCACCGAGGTCTCCCACCACCTCGAGGTCGACCGGCTCGTCGAGCTGGCCGACCTGCTGGTGTGGGTCCTCGACCCCCAGAAGTACGCCGACGCCGCCATCCACGACCGCTACCTGGCGCCGCTGGCGACCCACGGCGACGTGATGGCCGTGGTGCTCAACCACATCGACACCGTGCCGGCCGAGCGCCGCGAGTCGATGGTCGACGACGTGCGCCGGCTGCTCGCCGCCGACGGGCTCCCGCAGGTGCCGGTCTTCGCCATCAGCGCCCGGCACGGCATCGGCGTCGACGAGCTGCGCGGCTTCATCGCCCAGCGGGTGGCGGCCAAGAAGCAGACGCGGTTGCGGCTCGAGGCCGACCTGCGCGCGGCCGCCGGACGGCTCGAGGAGGTCGGGGGCGCCGGTGCTCCCCGCACCTTGGAGAAGAAGAAGGTCTCGGGCCTGGAGGACGCACTGGCCGAGGCGGCGGGCGTGCCCACGGTGGTGTCCGCCGTGGAGTCCTCCGTGAGGCTGCGCGCCGGTCGTGCCACCGGCTGGCCGATCGTCTCCTGGGTGGGCCGCCTCAAGCCCGACCCGCTCAAGCGCCTGCACCTGGACCTCGGGTCCGCCGGCAAGCAGCTGGCGGGCACCGCGCGCACGTCGGTGCCGAGCACGACGCCGGTGCAGCGGGCGCGCGTCGACAGCGAGGTGCGGGCGCTGGCCGACGACGCCTCGCGCGGGCTGGGCAAGCCCTGGGTCGAGGCCGTCCGCCGCGCCTCCACCTCGCGGCTGCCCGACCTCGGCGACCGGCTCGACGCCGTCCTCGGCGCGGCCGACCTCGGCGTGGACCGGCTGCCCGGCTGGGTCCGGTTCGTGCGGCTCGTGCAGTGGCTGCTCATCACCGCGGCGCTGCTGGGTGGTGCCTGGCTCGTCGCCCTCGGCGTCGTCGCCTGGTTGCAGCTGCCCGAGCTGCCCACCCCGCAGGTCGGCCCGGTGGCACTGCCCACCCTGCTGCTGCTCGCCGGGGTGCTGCTCGGGGTGCTGCTGGCCCTGGTCTGCCGCGCGCTCGTGGCGGCCACCGCCCGCTCGCGCGCTGCCGCGGTCGACTCCCAGCTGCGCCGTGCGGTGCACGACGTGGCCGAGGAGCTCGTGGTGCAGCCCGTGTCGGTGGAGCTGCAGGCCTACACCACGCACCGCGAGGCGCTGCAGCGGGCGCTGGGCTCCACCCGCCGCTCCTGACCCGCGGCCGGTCCGGCCCACGAGTCGTCCACAGGAGCCGCTCGCGGGGCTCGTCCTCCACAGGTGCCGGGTCGCTGCTCGTCGTCGTCCGGGGAGCCGGTGCAGCCCGGGCTCCTCCCGGGGGCGAGGGACGCCCCCGGCCGTGACGCAGGAGGTCCAGATGGCCCACGACACCATGATCACCGTCCAGGGGTACGTCGGCAGCGACGTGCGACTCGTGCAGGCAGGCGGGCACCCGGTGGCCAACCTCCGGGTCGCCACCACGCCGCGCCGCCGGGTGCGCAGCACCGGCGAGTGGGTCGACGGCGAGACCCAGTGGTTCGACGTCAGCGCGTGGCGCGGCCTGGCCGAGCACGTCGCCGAGTCGGTGCACCGGGGCGACCCCGTGCTCGTGCACGGGCGTCTCTCGGTGCGGCGCTTCACGCGTCAGGACGGCACCGAGGGCATCGCTCAGGAGATCGAGGCCCTCGTGCTCGGCCACGACCTCACGTGGGGCGTCAGCCGATTCACCAAGGCGGTGCGCCCCCAGGCGGCACCTGCCGCCTGAGGGGCGCCGCCGGGACGCGTCAGGGCCTCTAGGCACGCCAGACCGGGTCGACGGCCAGGTCCAGCACCTGCTCCGGTGCCAGCGGGGGAGTCGGGGCCGAGGGCTCCTCGTAGCCCGGCTTCTCGCCCGAGGAGTCCGCCACGTAGAGGTAGACCGAGGCTCCGTCGTCGGCCACCAGCACGGTGCTGTGGTAGGTCGTGCCCCGCTCCCGGTCGGTGCTCAGGCGTCCGGTCAGCTCACCGTCCGGGGAGGAGACCTCCGTGCAGGTCACGACGGCCGCGGCGCCCGGACGCTCGCGGGGGCACCGGGCGTCCCGCAGGACCGGGCGGCCACGCTCGTCGCCGAGGCTCGGTGCTCGCAGCAGCAGCTGGAAGGCGCCGGACCCCGCGGGGCCGGTCAGCACGCCGCTGAGCGCACCGTCCGCCGTCTGCGGGCCCGCACCGTCGCCGTTGTCGAAGGTGGTCAGCGCGCTGGTCACCCGCACGTCGTCGGGCAGCAGCGTGCGCAGCGTGCGCAGCATCTGGGGGGAGGGGGTGTCCCACCAGCCGGCGGGCGCCGGCGCCTCGGTGGGCTCGAGGGGCGGGGGCGTCTGCTCCACGCCCTGGCCGGCGGGGCCGACGGGGCGGTCGCTGCCGCCCGACAGCGCGACCGCGAGCCCGCCCACCAGGGTCACCGAGGCGGCCACGGCCAGTGCCAGTCCGGCGCGACGGCGGGTGAGGGCCCGGCGTCCGTCGGCGACGGCGGTGGCCACCAGGGCGGCGGAGCCGCCCGGGGCTCGCAGGTCGGCGAGGGTGTCGTGCAGGTGACTGTGCAGCGGCTCGTGCAGCTCCGCGTCCAGCTCGTCGTGCTCGAGGTCGAGGTCGTGGGTCATCGGTTGCTCCGGGAGGTCTGGTTCGGGGTGTGGCGAGGGGTGTCGCCGGGGATCTCGTCGAGGGGTTCGGTGAGGAGGCCGCGCAGTGCGCGCAGGGCACGCAGGCTCCGGTTCTTCACCGCCGCCTGGCTCAGCCCGAGGTGGGTGGCGGTCTGGGCGACGCTCTGGTCCTCCCAGAAGCGGAGCACCACCACGGCCTGGTCCAGGGGAGCCAGCTCGGCCAGGGCGGCGGCGAGGGCCAGACGCTCGGCCGGGTCCGTGTCCGGTGGTCGTCGGGTGTCGCCCGGGTGCCAAGGCTCGGGAGGCTCGGCGAAGGTCAGGTCGCGGCTGCTGCGCCGTCGTCGCTCGGAGAGGAAGGTCTTGGTCAGGATGCCGTGCACGTAGGCCACGGGGTCCTCGGCGGCCCGGACGCGGCCCCAGGCCACGTAGACCTTGGTGAGCGTGGTCTGCAGGAGGTCCTCGGCGGAAGGCTCGGAGGTGGTGAGCAGGTAGGCGCTGCGGTAGAGCCGGTCGGCTCGCGCGGCCACGAACTCGGTGAAGTCTGCGTCGGGGGTCGAGCCTCCTGTCGGGCCTCCCATCGGGCGCTCCTCACGGGTCGGGGGACGTGGTCGGGTGCGGGTGGTCACACCCCTCAGACGCGCTCACCCCCGCCTGGGGTCTCACGCCGGTTTGCCCGTAGGCTCGCCGACCATGGCGGAGTATGTGTTCACCCTGCGCAACGTGCGCAAGGCCCACGGCGACAAGGTCGTCCTCGACAACGTGACCCTCTCGTTCCTGCACGGGGCGAAGATCGGCGTCGTCGGGCCCAACGGCACGGGCAAGTCGACCCTGTTCAAGATCATGGCCGGCCTCGAGCAGGCCAACAACGGCGACGCGATCCGCGACCCCGAGGCCACGGTCGGCATGCTTCAGCAGGAGCCCCCGCTCACCGAGGGCAAGACGGTGCTCGAGAACGTCGAGGAGGCCGTCGGCGACCTCAAGGCGAAGATGAAACGCCTCGAGGACGCCTACATGGAGATGGGCGACCCCGACGCCGACCAGGACGCCCTCATGAAGGAGACCGGCGACCTGCAGACCGAGCTCGACGACGCGAACGCCTGGGACGTCGACAGCCGCCTCGAGCAGGCCATGGACGCGCTGCGCTGCCCGCCGTCCGACGTCGTCGTCGACCACCTCTCCGGTGGTGAGCGTCGCCGCGTCGCGCTGTGCAAGCTGCTGCTGCAGCAGCCGGACCTGCTGCTGCTCGACGAGCCCACCAACCACCTCGACGCCGAGTCGGTGCAGTGGCTCGAGGGCCACCTGGCCAGCTACCCGGGCGCCGTCCTGGCGATCACCCACGACCGGTACTTCCTCGACAACGTCGCGCAGTGGATCCTCGAGCTCGACCGCGGCAAGACCCACCCCTACGAGGGCAACTACTCCACCTACCTGGAGACCAAGAAGGACCGGCTCAAGATCGAGGGGCAGAAGGACGCCAAGCGCGCCAAGATGCTCGAGAAGGAGCTGGAGTGGGTCCGCTCCAACGCCAAGGCGCGCCAGACCAAGTCCAAGTCGCGCCTCGCGCGCTACGAGGAGATGGCGGCCGAGGCCGACCGGATGCGCAAGATCGACACCTCCGAGATCAACATCCCGGCCGGTCCGCGCCTGGGTGACATCGTCCTCGAGGCCGACCACCTGACCAAGGGCTTCGAGGGCCGCACGCTCATCGACGACCTCTCGTTCTCGCTGCCCCGTGCCGGCATCGTCGGCGTCATCGGCCCCAACGGCGTCGGCAAGACCACGCTGTTCCGGATGATCACCGGCTCCGAGCAGCCCGACGACGGCACGCTCACCGTCGGCCAGACCGTCAAGCTCAGCTACGTCGACCAGAGCCGCGGCGGCATCGACCCGAACAAGAACGTCTGGGAGGTCGTCTCCGACGGCCTGGACTTCATCAAGGTCGCGAACTTCGAGATGAACTCGCGCGCCTACGTGGCCTCCTTCGGCTTCAAGGGCCCCGACCAGCAGAAGAAGGCCGGCGTGCTCTCCGGTGGTGAGCGCAACCGCCTCAACCTGGCGCTGACGCTGAAGATGGGCGGCAACCTGCTGCTGCTCGACGAGCCCACCAACGACCTGGACGTCGAGACGCTGAGCTCGCTCGAGGACGCGCTGCTCGACTTCCCCGGTTGCGCCGTGGTCACCTCGCACGACCGGTGGTTCCTCGACCGCATCGCCACCCACATCCTGGCCTGGGAGGGCACCGAGGAGCACCCGGACCGCTGGTTCTGGTTCGAGGGCAACTTCGCCTCCTACGAGGAGAACAAGATCGAGCGCCTCGGCATCGACGCTGCGCGCCCGCACCGGGTGACGCACCGACGCCTCACCCGCGACTGACCCGCGCCTGACTCCGACAGCTCGACCATCCCCTCGAGCGCCCGAGGGGGCCTGGCGCTCGCCCCACCAGCACCTCGCGTCACACCGGGGGACCAATCACGGAACCGGGGGGCCAGTATTCCGGCCCCCCGGTTCCGTGATCCCACGTGGACGTGGGATCACCCCCCCGCCCCGTGGTGACGACACCCCCCGGGGCATGCGGGACGGGTCGGCCCCGCGCGCGGTCAGCCCCGCTCGCCGCGGTCGCGGATCTCCATCTCTGGGTGCCCGGAGATCAGGTGGTCGGCCACGAGGTCGAAGACCCGGCCCGCGGCGGTGAAGTCGGCGGGGTCGGCGAGGTCGACCAGGTAGGCGCGCACACCGGCGACGTGGTCGTGGGCGGCCCGCTCCAGCAGCGCGCGCCCGCGCGGGGTCAGCTCGGCCACGATGCCGCGCTTGTCGTCGTCGAGCCGGGAGCGCGCCACCAGGCCCGCCTTCTCCATCCGGTCGATCGTGTGGGTGACCCGGCTGCGACTGTGGGCGAGGGCGTCGGCGAGCGCGGCCATCCGCAGCCGCCCGTCGCGCTCGGAGAGGCGCACGAGGATCTCGTACTCGACCAGCGAGATGCCGTGCAGCTCGCGGAGGTCGCCGTCGAGGCGGTCGATGAGCAGGGTGTGGCCCATCACCAGCGCCCGCCACGCCCGCTGCTGGTCGACGTCGAGCCAGCGCGTCGACTCCTCGTCGAGATCGCTGCTCTCAGATCCTGCGGCGGCACTCACCCGCGCAGTCTAGGTTCGCGGATCCGCGCAGCGGCCCAGGACGCACCGGTGCCCCGCCGCGGATCGCGACGGGGCACCGGTGGATGTCAGGCCGGGGAGAGGACGTGGATCAGGACATCCGCTCGAGGATGAGCGCCATGCCCTGGCCGCCGCCGACGCACATGGTGATCAGGCCGGTGGACTTGTCGTGGAAGTCCAGGCTGTTGAGCATCGTGTTCTGCAGGCGGGCGCCGGTCATGCCGAAGGGGTGGCCCACCGCGATGGCGCCACCGTTGACGTTGAGGCGGTCCAGGTCGATGCCGAGGTCCTGGTAGGAGGGCACCACCTGGGCGGCGAACGCCTCGTTGATCTCGACCAGGTCGATGTCGCCGATGCTCATGTTGGCGTGGGCCAGCGCGCGCTTGGTGGCCTCGACGGGACCCAGACCCATGATCTCGGGGGAGAGGCCGCTGACGCCGGTGGAGACGATGCGGGCCAGCGGGGTGAGGCCGAGCTCGGCGGCACGGGTGTCGCTCATGATGACGACGGCGGCGGCGCCGTCGTTGAGCGGGCAGCAGTTGCCGGCGTTGACGACGCCGTCCTCGCGGAAGACGGGCTTGAGCTGCGAGACCGCCTCGTAGGTGACGCCGGCGCGCGGGCCGTCGTCGGTGCTGGCGACGGAGCCGTCGGGCAGGGTCACCGGGGTGATCTCGCGCTCCCAGAACCCCGCGTTGATGGCCTTCTCGGCCAGGTTCTGCGAGCGCACGCCGAACTCGTCGAGCTCCTGGCGCGAGAGGCCGCGCGAGGTGGCGAGGTTCTCGGCGGTCTGGCCCATCGCGATGTACACGTCGGGCAGCAGGCCGTCCTGGCGCGGGTCGTGCCAGGTCTCGTTGCTCGCCGCGGTGGCCTCGGTGCGGGCCTTGGCGTCGTCGAAGAGGTGGTTGTGGGTGTCGGGCCAGTGGTCGCTGGTGCCCTTGGCGAAGCGCGAGACCATCTCGACGCCCGCGGAGATGAAGGCGTGCCCCTCACCGGCCTTGATGGCGTGGAAGGCCATCCGGGTGCTCTGCACCGAGGAGGCGCAGTAGCGGGTGACCGTGGTGCCGGGGATGGAGTCGTAGCCTGCCAGCACGCTGACGACGCGACCCATGTTGTTGCCGGACTCGCCGCCCGGCAGACCGCAGCCGAGGATCAGGTCGTCGATGGTGTTCGGGTCGAGCGCGGGCACCTTGTCGAGCGCCGCCTGCACGATGGTGGCGGTCAGGTCGTCGGGGCGCAGGTCCTTCAGCGACCCCTTGTTGGCACGGCCGATGGGGGAGCGGGCGGCGGAGACGATCACGGCCTCGGGCATGCAGGGACTCCGATCTGAGGGGCGCGCGGCCTCGGTGCCGGCGCGGTGCTCGTCACACTAGAACAGAGCGGGGATCGCGTCTCTGGCAGAGTCCATGCCGTGCGTCACGTCTACGAGTGCCCTCTGCGGTGGGCCGACCTCGACCAGCTCGGCCACGTCAACAACGTCACGTACGTGGACTACCTGCAGGAGGCTCGGGTCGACCTGCTGCGCTCGCACGCCCGTCGCGACCCCGGCGAGGCGCTCACCGAGGGCGTCGTCGTCGTGCGCCACGAGGTCACCTACCTGACGCCGCTGACGTTCCGGTTCCGCCCGGTCAAGATCGAGTGCTGGGTCACCGAGATCCGCGCGGCCACCTTCACGATGGCCTACGAGGTCTTCCACGACGACGGCCCCGACGGCGAGCGCACCGTCTACCTGCGTGCCCTGACCGTCCTCTCGCCGTTCCTCTTCGCCACCGAGCAGCCGCGTCGGCTCACCGAGGAGGAGAAGACGACGCTCGCCGCCTACCTCGAGCCGGCGCCGCGAGCGCGTCCGGACCGCTTCGCCGTCGACCGCGCCACCGCCCACCACTACCCGGTGCACGTGCGCTTCTCCGACGTCGACGTGTACGGCCACGTCAACAACGTCCTGTACTTCACCTACCTGCAGGAGGCGCGGGTTCGCTGGTTCGCCGAGGTCAACCGCGGGCTCGAGACCGCCGGTCCCCAGTTCGTGATCGCCCAGACCGATGTCGACTACCGTGCACCGCTGCTGTTCCGGCCCGAGCCCTACGACCTGTACACGCGGCTCGCCCGGCTGGGGACGCGCTCGTTCTCGGTCGAGTCGGAGATCTGCGACGGCGAGCGCGTGCTGGCGCGCGCCCGGGTGGCGATGGTCTTCTTCGACCTCGAGTCCGGGCGCTCCCGCGAGCCCGACCCCGCCGTTCGCGAGCGGCTCGAGGCGCGCCTGGAGCGGGATGCGGTGACGTCGGGCTAGCACCCCGCGCCCATGAGGTCACCCTCGGTGGCGACCCGGCCCCGCCGGTCGGTGAGTCGGTAGGCCGAGCAGTAGCGGGTGCTCAGCTGGTCACCGGCACGCAGCGTCACCGGCGCCCACCGCCCGCTCCCACGTGGCTCGAGGTAGCGCAGCCGCGGTGCGAGCAGTGCTCGCGGCGAACCGCGGTGCTTGAGCTGCAGGTCCAACCAGCGCTGCACGTAGACGCTGGTGACCGCCTGCCCGTACCGGCTGGCCGGCAGCACCAGGGGGATGTCGGTGTACTCCAGGTGCGTCGAGGAGCGCGGCACCACGAGCAGGCTGTCGACGCCTGCGGCGGCCCAGCGGTCGAAGCCGGCCGAGCGCTCCCGACGGGGATCCGGCCCGGCCGGCGTCGGGGTGGGCACCAGCGAGCTGCCGCCCGAGAGCGCCGCCGGCGTCACGGTGAACCCGTACTCCGACTGCACCGCCAGGGCCGGGACCCGGGGACGCACCGCAGGGTCGCCGTCGCCCCCGGCCAGCTTGTCCAGCGCCACCACGGTGGCCACCCGCCGGTCGGTGCCCTGCACGCGCGAGACCGCCTGTGCGCCCAGTGAGTGGCCGATGATCGCCAGTCGCATCGGCCGGCCGGCGGCGGCCCGCGGGTCGCGTCGGCGGTCCAGCCACCTGGCGAACGGGTTGTGGGTGTCGATGCGCGCACCCGCCGAACCGGGGTTGCGGTAGGGCAGCGCGGCGGTGCTGGTGAAGAAGTCGACCGCGTCCTCGGTGCCCACCACGAAGTTCGCCAGCTGCTGGAACGGGACGCCGGGGCAGCCGAGCTGCTCGCCGTCGCGCGGCGCAGCGAACGGGTTGCAGAAGGGCAGCGCGTTCGAGGTGGTGTGGGGGAGGGTCTCGCCGCGCCCCTGACCCTGCACGTCGAAGGTCAGGACGACGTACCCCCGCTCGGCGAGGTCCTGGGCCAGCCAGGAGTACATGCCCTCCGACCCCTGCACCGACCCAGGTGTGAGGACGACTCCGGGGAACGGCGGTCGCAGCCGCTGCCCCGTGTAGGGGTCACGTGCGCCCGGCAGCGGCCGGTGCACGGTGCCCTGCAGCAGTGCGCCGTAGCGGTTGGTGAACGCCACCCGGCGGGCGAGGCCGCGCGTGCCGTGCCACCCCGCGCGCAGCGGGTTGCCCACGTTCCACCCCGGCACGACGTTGCCGGCGGTGAGCGCCAGCCGGCTCGGCGTCGCCGCCTGCGCCACGAGCTGGGCCACGGTCAGCGCGGAGGTGGCCTGCACGAGCGCCGGCAGGTAGGCCGGGTTGCGCAGCTGCCCGCCCGGCCCGGTGATCCGGCCGTACGCCGCCGCCATCGCGGCCAGGTCATCGACACCCGCGACGCGCGCCGAGGTCCCCGGGGCGGGCGGGCCGGCCGGATCGACCGGGGCCGCGGGCGCGGCGCCGAGGGTCAGGGCGACGGCGAGCGAGCCGAGCAGGGCGGTCACGGAGCGCGCGAGCGGGTTCACCACCGCCCAACGACCCCGCCCCGTCCCGCGTTACCCGACCCCTCGCAGCGGCCCGGCGGGCCACCGACCTGGCGCGAACGCGCACGGGTGGGGTGCCGACCTGGCGCGAGTGCGCACGGGTGGAGGGCCGACCTGGCGCGATTGCGCACAGGTCGACCACCGACCCGTCCTTCGCTGCGCCGGGTCGGTGCCTTGTTGACGCGCATTCACGCCGGGTCAGTGCCTTGTTGACGCATGTTCACGACGGGTCGGCGGTGAGGGCGGGGTCGGGGGGCGCCTGGATGCCGGCCGCGGCGCGCAGCTTGCGCAGCCCCCGGTGCCGGGCCACGCGCACCGCGACGGCGCTGATGCCCAGGGCACGGGCGGTGCCGGCGACGTCGAGACCCAGCCCGTCGATGCAGCCGACGACGTCGCGCTCGCGCGGCGGCAGCTGCGCCAGCTGGGCGCGGACCCAGGCGTCGCCGGCCACGGCCTCCTGGGGCGCCGGCACCGGGTCCATCCACGAGTCGTCGACGACGTCGGTGGCGTAGGTCGCCCGGCGGACCACCGTGCGGTGCCGGGTCGAGGAGATCTTGCGGGCGATCCCGAAGATCCACCCGGCGAACTCGTCCGCGCTGCCCTCGAAGGAGTGCATCTTCTCGGCGGCGACCACCCAGGCGTCGGCGGCGACGTCCTCGGCCCCGGCGATCCCGTCGGACTGGCCACGGGTCGAGAGCCACACGACCAGACGCCCGGCGTGGGCTCGGTAGAGCTCACGCCAGGCGTCCGGGTCGCCCGCCTTCGCAGCGCGGACGAGGTCGTCGTCAGGCACCCCTAGGAATCTCCCGCCGATGCGGTGTCGGAGGCGTCGAGGGTCCCGGGCCGGTTGCCGCGATCGCCCGGCGAGTCGGGCCGGCCCTGGCCCGGCCCCTGCGTCCCGGGTTGCTCGGGCTGGCCGGTGCGGGGTGTCGGCAGGTCGGAGGGTCGCCCGCGCGGGGGCTCGGTAGGCCGGACCCCTCGGCCGTCGTCGCGGCCGTTCTCGCCGGGGTCCTGGCGCCCTCGGCCCTGACCGTTGCCGCCGGGGTCGGCGTCCTCGCCGGCGTCGGCGGGCCGGCTCGGCGGGGCGGAGGAGGGGAGGAGCCCGGAGGCGTCGGAGGCCGCGTCCGAGGGTCGCCCCGAGGACGCACCCCGGTCCCGGCGAGAGGCACCCTCGCCGGGACCGGGCGTCGGTGCGCCGGGGCTGCCCGGCCCGACCCCGGGAACCGCGGGAGATCCGGCCGGGGAGCTCGGGGACCGACCCGGCACCAGCTCGGACGTCGGGGCGGACGGCGGCCCGGTGGGGTCCTGCTCACCGGAGGGCAGCACCCAGGTGACGGCGGCGACCGCACCGCCCACGGAGACCGCCAGCAGGGCGGTGGTGGCCACGGCCAGCCGGACGCCGAGGGGGCGGCGTGACCGGCCGGCCGCAGCGACGGAGCCTGCGCGGGCCAGGGCGGCGAGCCGCCCCGCGGTCACCTCGTCGAGCTCGTACGGGGGGACGTCGAGCTCGAGATCGGGGTGCTTGCGCTGCATGGCCTCGCTCAGTCTCCGCACCGGCCCCGAGGGACCGGCTGATCGGGGTGGATCGGTGGTTCAGGTGTCGATGAGAGCTGCTGTGGTGCCCGGCACCGGAGTCGGGGCTCCCTCCCTCCCCCGACGCCGGGCACACACCGGGTACCTGTCACGGCACCGCTGTGGCGTTACCAGGTGCGGGAGAATTTTCTCGTTCCGCGATCGCGGCGGCACCGTCAGGGTCCGGCGACCCGGAACACCGGCCAGCCGATCTCGGTGCGCCACGCGGTCGGGTCGTCGGTGTCGCGCGGGCCCACGAGGTAGCGCTCCCGGACCGACCCGGCCACCGTCAGCGCGTTCCGCACGACCCAGGCCCCGAGCTCGCCGTAGGTCACCTCGGCGCCGTCGTGCTCGCCGTGGTGGGTGGTGACGACGAGCTCGACCTCGGGCAGCCGTACCGGGTGGACGCGTCCGCGCGTGCGTGGCTCGGACGAGGGCCGGTAGAGCAGCACGTGCCCCCGGCCGTGCTCGAAGAGCGCGTTGTCGTAGAGGCCGCCGGCCGGGCCGTCGTCGGCGGGGCCCAGCACCGCGTCGAGCTCGGCCATCGCCCCGGCGAACCACGCGGCGACGTCGCCCTCGTCCACGTCGTCCTCGACGGCGGCGACCGTCACCGCGGGCTCGGAGCGCACCTCGACCTCCAGGGGTGCCGGCTCCGGCGCCAGCAGCCGTCGCAGCGAGGTGACGGCCGCCCGGGTCCGCGCCAGCTCGGACTCCAGCCGTCCCAGGTGCTCGGCCACCAGTGCCCCCCGCTGCTCGGGGTCCGGGGAGCGCAGGATGCGCCGGACGTCGGCGAGTGGGACGTCGAGCTCGCGCAGCCGTTGGATCACCTGGGCGGTCGGGATCTGGTCGACCGAGTAGTAGCGGTAGCCGCTCCCGGCATCCACCATCTCCGGCTCGAGCAGCTCCGCCTCGTGGTAGCGCCGCAACGTGCGGATGCTCAGGTGCGTCACGCGCGAGAACTCGCCGATCGCCATCATGCCTGGATCCGGGGGAGAGCGCGGAGCTGGTCCGGAGGCGCTCGTTCGCGCCGAGGACCACGCGCATCCTGCACCCGGGCGAGCACCGCGTGGAGCTTCAGGTGAACGGGCGGCGGTTCGGCGAAGCCCGGTTCGAGCTGCTGCCACCACCTCACGCCCGCACGCGGGAGGACCCGGTCACCTGAGCGCGGCCTGGCGGTCTACTCGAAGGTGTTGACCATGAACTGCGCGGCGTGGGTGACGTACTCCCAGAACCGGGCGTCCTGCTCCGGGGTGAGGTCGGCGGCGTCGAGTCCGGCGCGGAAGTGGTGCAGCCAGCGGTCGCGCGCCTCGGGGTTGACGGCGAAGGGGGCGTGGCGCATCCGCAGCCGCGGGTGCCCGCGCTGCTCGGAGTAGGTGGTGGGCCCTCCCCAGTACTGCACGAGGAAGAGCAGGAAGCGCTCCTCCGCAGGAGCGAGGTCCGCCTCCGGGTAGAGCGGCCGCAGCACCTCGTCCTCAGCCACCCCCGCGTAGAAGGTCGACACGATCGTGCGAAAGGTCTCGAACCCGCCGATCTCGTCGTAGAAGGAGGTCTCGCTCACCCGGTCATCCTGCCGGAGTGCCCTGCGAGGTGCTGCCGCCGGGGCGGGTGGGCTCGTCGTCACCGTCGTCGTGGGCGCCGGCCTGGGACGCCGCCTTCTCGTCGCGGTGCCACACGACCCGCTGGGCGAAGGGGATCTCGATGCCCTCGGCGTCGAAGCGGCCCTTGATGCGCTGGCGCATCTCGCGCGCCACCGCCCACTGCTCGAGCGGCGCGGTCTTCAGGGCGACCCGCACGGTGACGGCGTCGGCGGCCAGCTCCTGCACGCCCCACACCGAGGGGCGCTCGATGATGCGGCCCTCGAAGTCCTCGTCCTCCCACAGGTCGGTGGCCACCTCGTCCAGCACGCGCCGCACCCGGCCCAGGTCCTCGTGGTAGGCGACGGCGACGTCGAGCACGGTGCGCGCCCAGTTCTGGCTCATGTTGCCCACGCGCAGGATCTCGCCGTTGCGGACGTACCAGACGGTGCCGTTGACGTCGCGCAGCCGCGTCACCCGCAGGCTCACCGCCTCCACGGTGCCCACGGCCTCGCCGAGGTTGATCTCGTCGCCCACGCCGTACTGGTCCTCGATGATCATGAAGACGCCCGAGAGGAAGTCGCTGACCAGCGACTGAGCGCCGAAGCCCAGCGCGATGCCGATGATGCCGGCGCTGGCGATGATGGGCGCGATGTTGACGCCGATCTCACTGAGCATCATCGTCACGATCACCGCCGCGACGACGCCGGTGATGATGCTCTTGAGCAGCGAGCCCATGGTCTTGGCGCGCTGCACCCGGCGGGTGTTGCCCGCGGCCAGTGACAGCGACGGCGCCGCGGCCGGCGTGGGTTCCTCGCCCCGTCGGGCGGCCGCGCGGCGACGGCGCCAGCGACCCACGCCCTGGGGGAGCACGCCGTCCTCGGCGCTCACCACGAGCCGGTCCACGAGACGGTGCAGCACCCAGCGCAGCAATAGGCCCAGCAGCAGCAGCCCGATGAGGGCGCTGGGCTTGCCGATCACCCAGTCGGAGATGGTCGCCAGCGTCTGGTTGCCGCTCCAGTCGAAGACCCGCTCGCAGACCTGCTCCTCCTCGCTGCACGGGCTCGCGGCCGTCGACACTCCGGGGAGGGGGACGGGCAGGGCGCTCAACGGGGGGTGTGACATGCGCCCATGCTTAGCATCCGAGGCGACGAGGATCGAGCCGTGCCGATACCCTGGAGGCGTGACCTCCGCGAACTCCGCTGCACCGCGCCGCGCCACCGCTCCCGCTGTGTCCCGACTCACCTCCGCCGCCCTCGCCGTCCTGGCCGCGACCACCGTCGCCGTGCTGGCCGGAGCGGTCCTCGCCGCCCCGGCGAGCGCCGACGTCCCGGAGGGCTGGCCCGAGGCGCCGGGCGTCGACATCCTCACCATGCTGGGGCTGTTCGTCGGCCTGCCGGTGCTGATGGCCGTCGTGATCGTCGCCTTCATGTACGTGCCGCCGGTGGTGCGCGGCGAGAGCATCAAGCCGGGCAGCGGCCCGGTCACCGACCAGTGGCTCGGCGGCCCTCGCCGCAGCGCCGGCGAGCTCGCCGCCCCCGACGGCGCGCAGTCCCGGGCCGGTGGTGCCAGTGGCCGCTGGTGACCCCTTCAGCAGCAGCGAGCGTGCCGCGCTCGACGAGGCGATGCGCCAGGCCGAGCAGCGCTGCCGTGCGGAGTTCTCGGTGTTCGTCGGCGCCTCGCACGGCGACCCCCGCGCGTTCGCCACGAGCCTCCACAACTCGCTGGTGGCGCCGTCGCGGAGCGTCCTGATCATGGTCGACCCGTCCGCGCGCGCCGTCGAGGTCGTCACGGGCGGGCACGTGCGCCAGGAGCTCACCGACCACGAGGTCGAGCTGGCCGTGGCCTCGATGCAGAACGACTTCGCCGCCGGTGACCTCGCCGGCGGCCTGCGGCGCGGCATCACGATGCTGGCCGACCACGCTGTGCCACTGCCCAGCCGGCACGGCGAGGACGACGACTGACCGGCGTTCGGCGCCTCGCAGCTCAGCTGGCGATGAACAGGGTGACCTGGCCGGTCTCCTCGCGGGCTCCCTCGAAGTAGGGGAGGTCCCAGGTCGTCGAGCCCGTCGCGGCGGGGGCGTCCTCGAGGCCCGCCCGCAGGTAGGCGAGCGCGGCGGCGTGGTCGCCGAAGACCGCGCGGGTCGCGAAGTCGTGGCGCACGACCGCCTCGAAGCTGCCGCGCAGCAGGGCCTCGCCGTTCTCGCTGCTGAAGGGCAGGTCGACCGGCGCACCGCCGGCCTCGCTGCGCAGGGACGCCACGTGGCCGGCGCCGTGGGTGACGGCGACCAGCACGCCTCCGGGGGCCAGCACCCGACGCAGCGCGGCGATGCCCGCGGGCACGTCGTCGAGGTGGTGCAGCATCCACATCGCCGCGGCCGCCTCGACGTGGCCCGCGGGGAAGGGCAGGTGGTGCAGGTCGGCGACGCGGGCGTCGATGCCGCGCCGCGAGGCGAGGTCGACCATCCGCTCGGAGAGGTCGACGGCGAGCACCTCGGCGTCCGGCAGGGCCGCCACCAGGCGGGCGGCGAACTCGCCGGTGCCGCAACCCACCTCGAGGACCCGGTGCGGCTGCGCGCCGCGCAGGACGGCGAGCGCCTCCGAGGCCGGGTCGAGGCCCTCGGCGGTGGGCAGCCACGCCTGGCGGCGCACGTCGAGGAGGGCCTCGGTGGCCACCTGCTCGCGGATCGCCGTGGCGTCGTCCATCGTCATCTGGTCGGTTCACGTCCCGTCATCGCGTCGACGTCGAGGGCGGCGTCGAGCTGCTCCTCGGTGAGTTCTCCGCGCTGCAGGTACCCCAGGTCGACGACGGCATCCCTGATGGTGACGCCGTGCGCCAGCGCGTGCTTGGCGATGGCGGCCGCGGCCTCGTAGCCCACGTGCTTGTTGAGCGGGGTGACCACCGAGGGCGAGGACTCCGCGTAGCGCCGCATCCGCTCGGCGTCGGCGGTGAGCCCGGCGATGCAGCGCTCGGCGAGCAGCGGTGCGCACGCGGCGAGCAGGCGCACCGACTCCAGCACGTTGCGCGCGATCACGGGCATGGCCACGTTGAGCTCGAAGCTGCCGCTGGCGCCGGCCACCGTGACGGCGGCGTCGTTGCCGATCACCTGGGCGCACACCATCAGCGTGGCCTCGGGCAGCACCGGGTTGACCTTGCCCGGCATGATGCTCGACCCGGGCTGCAGGTCGGGCAGGTGCAGCTCGGCGAGACCGGTGGTGGGACCCGAACCCATCCAGCGCAGGTCGTTGCAGATCTTGGTGAGTCCGACCGCGACGGTGCGCAGCACCCCGCTGAGCTCGACCAGCGAGTCGCGGGTGCCCTGCGCCTCGAAGTGGTCGCGTGCCTCGGTGAACGGCTGCCCGGTGGCCTCGGCGAGCGCGGCGATGGCGCCGGCGGCGAAGCCGGGCGGCGTGTTGATGCCGGTGCCGACCGCGGTGCCGCCCAGCGGCAGCTCGCGCACCCGCGGGAGCACCGAGGTCAGGCGCTCGCCGGCGTAGCGCACGGTGGCGGCGTACCCGCCGAGCTCCTGGCCGAGGGTGACCGGGGTGGCGTCCATCAGGTGGGTGCGCCCGGACTTGACCAGCGAGGCGAACTCCTCGGCCTTGGCGGCCAGCGCCTGCTCGAGCACCTCGAGCGCCGGCAGGAGGTCCTCGACGACGGCGAGGGTGGCGGCGACGTGGATGGCCGTGGGGAAGGTGTCGTTGCTGGACTGGCTGGCGTTGACGTGGTCGTTGGGGTGCACCTCGCGACCCAGGCTGCGGGTGGCGAGGGTGGAGACGACCTCGTTGGCGTTCATGTTGCTGCTGGTGCCCGAGCCGGTCTGGAAGACGTCGACGGGGAACTCGGCGTCGTGCTCGCCCCGCGCGACGGCGCCGGCGGCCTCGGCGACGGCCTCGGCGAGGTCAGGCTCGAGCACACCCAGCGCTGCGTTGGTGCGGGCGGCCGCCGCCTTGACCTGGCCCAGCGCGTGCACCAGCCGAGGTTCCAGCGGGGTGCCGCTGATCGGGAAGTTCTCGACCGCCCGCTGGGTCTGTGCGCGGTAGAGGGCGTCGGCGGGCACCTGGACCTCGCCCATGGAGTCGTGCTCGGTGCGGAACTCGGTCATGGGATCGACAGTAACCACGGGCACCGACGTCGGCCCGCCCTCCTCGGCCCGAGCCCTCGCCAGGTGCGGCACGGCGTCCTGCGTCGGAGTCCGCCCGTAGGCTGCCCCCCATGTCGGCGTGGCTGGAGGGACTGAGCACCCTGCAGGTGCTCCTGCTGGTGGTCGCGGTGGTGGTGGGCGGCTCGATCCTCGCCGCGCTGGTGGGCGGGCTGCTGGTCCGCCAGGGGATGCGGCAGCCCTGGGTGGTGCGCCGTGCCGGGGGGCTGGCCACCAAGCTGCTGCTGCTGATCCGCCGTCCGCTCACGATCGTGGTGCTCGACGAGGTCGCCGCGGTGATCCAGACCGGTCGCTACACCAAGAACATCTCCGACGCGCTGCTGGAGAACCACGACCAGCTGCTGGCGCTGGTGGCCGAGAAGGTGCGCAACGACCCGAACGCGCGCCTGGTCAGCAAGCTGCCCGGCTACGACACCGTCGTCGGCGAGGTGAGCGAGACGGTGCTGCGCATCATCGTGGAGATGCTCAGCGACCCGCGCACCGACGAGCTGGTCTCCGACCTGCTGCGCAACAACCTCGAGCAGATCCGCCAGGCGGTGCGCCAGCGCGAGCACGAGGAGCTCGGCGACATGGCGCCGCCCGACCCCATCCCCCCCAGCGCCTCGGAGCTGGCGCGGCGCGCCGGGTCGCGCCGACGTCGCTGACCCGACCTCGCGCCGCCGGGTGTGAGCACGCCCTCCTCGTGCCGGGCCGGCTCCGGGGGTACCGACAGGGCATGAGCTCGACGCCTGGAGAGACCACCCGCCGCGACGACGAGGCGCACCCGACGTCGGGGCGCGACGTCACCGTCAGTGGCCAGCGCGAGCGTGAGGCGGCCGCGACCGAGGAGGACTCCGATGACGGGGCCGGCCAGGTGAGCGAGGTCGGGACGCTGGCCGACGCGGGCGAGCCGATCGAGCCCGACCAGGCCGTGGCCGGCGCGCCCGACGGGGAGAGCGGCGCCGCCGACGAGGGTGCGGCGGGTCCGAACGCGATCCCGCCGGAGAACCGCGAGGCCAACCGCGCCTGATCGAGCCTGACCGCGGCAGACCGGGTGGCCGCGGCTGCGCATAGTTCTAGTACTATGCGAACTATGTTGTTCACCGTGGACCCGTCCAGCACCGTCGGCCTGGCCGACCAGGTGGCCGGTCAGGTCCGTGCGTCGCTCGCCGCGGGGCGGCTCGCCCCGGGCGACCGGCTGCCGGCGGCCCGCGAGGTCGCGACCGGGCTCGGCATCAACATGCACACGGTGCTGCGCGCCTACGCGGCGCTGCGCGACGAGGGGCTCATCGAGCTGCGCCGGGGACGGGGCGCCGTCGTGCGCGCCGACCTCGACGACCTCACCGCCCGCCTTGCGGCCCTGCGCGAGCGCGTCGGTGCCCTGCTCGCCGAGGCAGCGGCGCTGGGCCTGGGGCCCGACCACGTCATCGAGGAGATCAGGAGCTTTCCGTCATGAGCACACACCCGCGCACCCGCGCCGACCTCGGCCGCGACCTCGCCGCCGGACTCCTGCTGCTGGCTGCGCCCGTCGTCGTCGTGACCGCACGGGCGCGCCTGGGCGACCGCGTGCCCGACCCGGTGGCCACGCACTGGAGCGGTGGCGGGACGGCGGACGGCTCCACGGCCCTGCAGCCCTACACCGTGGGCGTGCTCGTGGCCGTGGCCGTCGCAGCAGCCGTCGGTCTGGGGACGCTGGTGGCGCTGCGACGCCGTCCCGGGCGGGCCGGCGCGGTCGCCGTCGCCGGCTGGGTCGCCGGGCTGCTGGCCACCACCTACGCCGCGACGCTGCTCGCCTCGCGCGGTGCCGCCCGGGCCGAGGACGTCGCGCTGCCCTGGTGGCTGGTCGTGGCGGTGGTGGTGCTGCCGCTGGTGCTCGGTGCCGTGCTGCTGGTGGTCGTGCCGCCGGGCCGCGTCGAGCGCCCGTCGGCCGCGACGCCGCCGCCCACCGACCTCGTGCTGGTGCAGGGCGAGCGCGCGACCTGGGTGGGTGGCGCCGGCTCGCGCCCGCTGCTGGGCGTCGCGGCCGTCGTGGGGGTGGCGGCGGTGCCGTTGGCGCTGGTGCAGCTGCCGCTGGGCCTCGGGGCCGGCCTGCTGGCGCTGGTGCTCTGCGCCGTGCACCGGATCAGCGTCCGGGTCGACCCGACCGGGGTGACGGTGGGCTGGGGCCTGGTGCGGTGGCCGCGGCAGCACTTCGAGCTCGCCGGGCTGGAGGGCGCCGAGGTGACCGAGATCGACCCGGCGGCCTGGGGTGGCTGGGGCTACCGGGTCACCGCCTCCGGGCGCGCGTGCGTGGTGCGTCGAGGGCCCGGACTGGTGCTGCGGCGCCGCGGCCAGGTGCCGGTGGCCATCAGCGTCGACGACCCGCAGGGAGCGGCCGCGCTGGTGAACGCCTACCTGCACCGCCGCGCCGTCGACGCCCCGATGTAACGCTGCGCCGTCGTCGCGGCAGGACCAGGGTGAGGGCGCACGGCAGCCACGTCGTCGCGCCCCCTCGCCATGAGTGGGACGACGCCGGCAGCAGCCGGTACCCCCCGACCGCTGGTGGTGAGGTGTGGGCGGCCCCGGGTGCAGCGGCTCCGGGGGCGCCCGACGACCACGACGCCGTCCCGGGCTCCCCCCGGCTCAGGACGGCGTCGTGGCCGGCGCCACCACCTCGTCGGTGCCACCGGCGGGCGTGGCCGGCGGCGCGGGCGAGGCGGCCGGGTGACGGCGCCGCAGACGCCGCAGGCCCCGGTGCCGCGCCACTCGCAGCGCCACGGGGCTGATGTCCAGCACCTCCGCGGCGGCCCGCGGCTCCATGCCCAGCCCGTCGACCAGCCCGACGACGGCGCGCTCGCGCGGAGGCAGCGAGGCCAGCAGCTGCCGGGCGACGTCCCCGGCCTCGACGCCGGCTGCCGGCCCGGGGGCGGGCGGCAGGTGGGCGCCCACCTCGCCGGGCTGGGTGCGGCGCCGGTCGGCGCGGCGTCGGCTCCCGGCGGACTTCTTGCGCGCGATGCCGAACAGCCATCCCGCGAAGTCGTCGGCGGAGCCCTCGAAGTCGGCGATCCGGGTGGCGGCCACCAGCCAGGCGTCGTGGGCCACGTCCTCCGGCGCGGCGGTCACCTCACCGGTCGGGCGGGTGCGCAACCACGCCTCGAGGCGTCCGGCGTGGCGGGTGTAGAGGGTGCGCCACGCCTCCGGGTCGCCGGCCTTGGCGGCGGCGACCAGCTCGTCGTCAGCCACCGTCGTCACCTCCCTGGGGCCCCGGCCCGGCGGTGATCCCCACCGAGGCGTCGGCCGAGGGGCTGGCGGAGGGGGCGGTGGGTGCCGAGGGCGTGGGGGAGGGCGAGGCGGAGGGGGAGGGGAGGGAGGTCCCCGGCAGGGGGCTGCCGGTGACCTCGGGAGGCTCGGGGGTCGCCGGCGGCGAGGGGGTCGGCTGCGGCGCCCCGGACGGGGTGGTGGTCAGGGGTGCCGTGGGGCTGCTGCCGGGAGCAGAGGGGCGCCCTTCGCCGGACCCACCCGGCTCACCGGTCTCGTCCGGCCGTCCGGATCCCTCGTCTCCCGGGGGTGTCCCGGGGTCGACCGGGGTGTCGGGATCCCGGGGCGCGCCCGGCCCGGTGGGGGAGATCGGCGCGGGTGACCGGTCGCCGAGGTCGGGCAGGCCCGGTATCCGCAGCGCGCCGGTGGCCCACGCACCGCCGACCGAGACCACCAGGATCACGGCCGCTGCGGCCACCAGGGCCAGGCCGCGGCGCGCGGCGGCGCGTGGCGTCGGCGTGCTCGCCCTCGCCAGCTGCGCGAGCTGCTCGACGACGTGGTCCTCGGGCACCTTGACGGCGTCGCGCAGACCGAGGTCGAGCGGGTCCGGTCCAGGTCGCACGGTGCCTCCCCTCGGGTCGCCCGCACGGACAACGAGCACCCGGTACCCCGGGCTGCTGCCCGACCTACTGGGCCGAGCGCACCCGGATGCCGGAGAGCGGGACCGTGACAGTACCCGAGGGATCGGTGAAGAAGTCGTTGCCCTTGTCGTCGACGACGATGAACGCCGGGAAGTCCTCGACCTCGATCTTCCAGACCGCCTCCATGCCGAGCTCCTCGTACTCGAGGACCTCCTGGCTGCGGATGCAGTCCTGGGCCAGGCGCGCCGCCGGGCCGCCGATGGAGCCCAGGTAGAAGCCGCCGTGGGTGCCGCAGGCCTCGGTCACCGCCTTCGAGCGGTTGCCCTTCGCGAGCATCACCATCGATCCGCCGGCGGCCTGGAACTGCTCCACGTAGGAGTCCATGCGCCCGGCGGTGGTCGGGCCGAAGGAGCCGGACGCCATGCCCTCCGGCGTCTTGGCGGGCCCGGCGTAGTAGACCGGGTGGTCGCGCAGGTAGTCGGGCATCGGCTCGCCGGCGTCGAGCCGCTCCTTGATCTTGGCGTGCGCGATGTCGCGGGCCACCACCAGCGGTCCGGTGAGCGAGAGCCGCGTCTTGACCGGGTACTGGGAGAGCTGGGCGAGGATCTCGCTCATCGGCCGGTTGAGGTCGACCTGCACCACCTCGCCGCCGCTGATGTCCTCGGCCACGCCGGCGTCGGGCATGTATTGGGCGGGGTCGGTCTCGAGCTGCTCGAGGAAGACGCCCTCGGGCGTGATCTTGCCCAGCGCCTGGCGGTCGGCCGAGCAGGAGACGGCGATGGCCACCGGGCAGGAGGCGCCGTGCCGGGGCAGGCGGACCACGCGGACGTCGTGGCAGAAGTACTTGCCGCCGAACTGCGCCCCGATGCCGAAGCCCTGGGTGAGCTTGAAGACCTCCTCCTCGAGCGCGAGGTCGCGGAAGCCGTGCGCGGCCATCGATCCCTCGGTGGGCAGCTCGTCGAGGTAGTGCGCCGAGGCGTACTTGGCGGTCTTGAGCGCGTACTCCGCCGAGGTGCCGCCGATGACGACGGCGAGGTGGTACGGCGGGCAGGCGGCGGTGCCGAGCGAGCGGATCTTCTCGTCGAGGAACTCGAGCAGGCGAGTGGGATTCAGGACGGCCTTGGTCTCCTGGTAGAGGAAGGACTTGTTGGCCGACCCACCGCCCTTGGCCATGAAGAGGAACTTGTACTCCGGCTTCCCCGAGGACTGGGGGGTGGAGTAGAGCTCGATCTGCGCCGGCAGGTTGGTGCCGGTGTTCTTCTCCTCGAAGGTGGTCAGCGGCGCCAGCTGGGAGTAGCGCAGGTTGAGCTTCGTGTACGCGTCGTAGACCCCGCGCGAGATCGCCTCGCCGTCGTCGGCCCCGGTGAGCACGCCCTCGGACTTCTTGCCCATCACGATCGCGGTGCCGGTGTCCTGGCACATCGGCAGCACGCCGCCGGCCGAGATGTTCACGTTCTTGAGCAGGTCGAGCGCCACGAAGCGGTCGTTGCCGGAGGCCTCGGGGTCGTCGATGATCCGGCGCAGCTGCGCGAGGTGCGCGGGCCGCAGGAAGTGCGCGATGTCGTGCATCGCCTCCGCTGTCAGCCGCTGGATCGCCTCGGGCGTGACGCGCAGGAACTGCTGCCCGTCGGCCTCGAAGGTGGAGGCTCCCTCGGTGGTGACCAGGCGGTAGGGCGTCTGGTCGGGACCGATCGGCAGCAGGTCGGAGTAGCGGAACTCGGGGCCGGTGCTCACGCCGCGATGCTAGTGGTGACCACCAGCGCTCGGTCGTCGCCCTCAGGCGGGGCGGTATCGCGCCGGCCCGCCCCGGAGCTCGAGGCCCGCGCCGTCCGCGCGCCAGCGCACCGGGAGCGGGTCGACCACGCCGCCGGTGAACACGCCGTCCGGGCCGCGGTTCTCGAAGGCGAGCAGCTGCCAGGCCCCCTCGTGCTGCACGAGTCGACCCACGTAGAGGTCCTCGCTGGTGAGCCGGACGGCGCGCCGCGCGTCGACGGGCGAGCCGACGCCCGCGACCGGAACCGACCAGACCCCGCTGGCCCCGGGCGCGGCGTCCGGCATCTCGGGCGACAGGCACGAGAAGAGCAGCACCCAGCGACCCTCGACGCACCCCAGGTTGACCACCTCCAGCTGGTCGAACCGGCCGGCGGGTCCACCCAGTGGCGGGCCGACCTCCCAGTGCTCGAGGTCGCGGGAGGTGGCGTGCGCGACGACGCCGTGGCCCCGCCCGCCCGACACCTGGCTGCGGGGCACCCGCGCGGTGACGTACATGTGCCACAGGCCCACGTCGTCGCGGACCACGAAGGGGTCGCGCCAGTCCACGGGCTCGGCCTCGTCGGCCAGGTACCAGCGCGGGTCGGCCTCGAGCCGCAGCGGCCGGCGCTCCCAGGTGATCAGGTCGGGGGAGGTGGCGGCGCCGATGCGCTGGACGCGTCCCTGCTCGGCGTGGGCGATGCCGCTGGTGAACATCCACCAGGTGCCGCCGTCGTCGCGGACCACCGAGCCGGTCCAGGTGGCGAGGTCGTCGAGGGTCTCGGGCAGTGCCTGCGGCAGCGCGTCGGGGAGGTGCTCCCAGGTGCACAGATCGGTGCTGATGGCGTGCCCCACCCGGGCGCGGTGGTGACGGGCGTTCGGGTCGCCCGGGGTCCGCGGCGCCCGGAGGAAGAAGACGTGGTGGTGCTCGCCGTCGTGGGCGGTCCAGAAGTCCCAGACCCAGGCGTCGTCGAGCCGCAGCATCAGTGGTGCTCCTGGCGGACGCCCGGGGCCGCCACGGACCCGCCGTCCACCACGGGCATGGGCAGCAGCACCTGCGCCTGCTCGCCGTCGAGCAGCGCTCGCACACCGCGGGCGCCCATCTCGTCGAACGGGATGGCCACGGAGGTGACCGAGGGACGCAGCCACTGCGCGATCTCGCTGCCGTCGAAGGAGACCACCGAGACGTCCTCGGGCACGCGCAGGCCGAGCTCGGCCAGCGCCTGGTAGGCGCCCATCGCCACGCGGTCGGTGAGGCAGACCAGGGCCCGCGGCCGGGCGCCGCCGTGCAGCCACGGAGCGAGGCCGGCGTAGGCGCCCTCGACAGTCCACCCGCACGCGATCCGCTCGGCGGGCGGGAGGCCGGCGGCCGAGAGGGCCTCCGCGATGCCCGCCAGCCGCAGGCGCCCGGCGAGGACCTCGGGGGCCGCGTCCTCGCCGGCGACGACGATCCCGCGGTGACCGGCCTCCAGCAGCACCTGGGCCGCCGCGCGCCCCCCGGCGCGCTCGTCGGGCAGGACCGAGGTGCTGCTCGCGTCGGGGTCGGTGCAGTTGACGGTGACCACCGGCAGCGGGCCCAACCCCTCGGGCAGGCGGACCTGCGAGGTGGCGGCCGTGACGAGCAGGACGCCGTCGACCCGACGGTCGACCATCTCGGTGATGATCGCGGCGGCCGTCGCGGGCTCGCCGCCGGACTCACCGATGAGCAGCACGTGGCCCTGCTCGCGGGCCGCGCGGCCCGCCCCGACGAGCAGCCGGGAGGAGAACATGCCCCCGGCCACGTGGTCGCTGATCACCCCGATGGTGCGGCTGCGCCGGGTGCGCAGGCTGGCGGCGGCGAGGTCTGGTCGGTAGCCGGCGCTCTCGGCCACCGAGCGCACCCGCTGCTCGACGGCGGGGGAGATGCGCATCTGCGCGGTGCGTCCGTTGAGCACGTAGGAGGCGGTGGTCCGCGACACCCCGGCACGCGAGGCCACCTCGGCCAGCGTGACGCGCCCTCGCGGGCGGGCACCAGGCACGAGAGCCTCCTCTCGGGTCGTGACCATCCGGTCCGGCCGGACGGCGCTGATTCGATTCAGCGCCGCTCGGTGACCACCCTGGCCCGCGGGCACCGACGTCGTCAACTGGTCTTGACAGGCGCTGTCGGCCGCGGTGATCATGCTGCTGATTCGATTCAGCAGTGATCGCAGTCACACGTGACCAGCCATTCCGGGGAGTGCCCATGACCGTCGACCGCCCACGCCGGGAGCCGTGCGGGGAGCCGCGACGCCGGCCCCGGCCGCGCGCGGCGGCCGCCGCCGTCACCGCCAGCCTGCTGCTGGGAGGCTGCTCGGCCGGCGGCGGTGGCGCGGCCGCGGGGGGCGCGCCGGAGCTGACGATCTGGACCGACCAGCTCAAGTACGAGGCGGTGCTCGCCGTCGCCGAGCAGTTCGGTGAGGAGCAGGGCATCGAGGTGGAGGTCGAGGCGGTCTCCTCCGAGCTGCAGTCGGCGTTCGTCACGGCCAACGCGGCCGGCAACGGACCCGACGTCGTCGTCGGTGCCCACGACTGGATCGGCAACCTGGTGCAGAACGGCGCCATCGAGGCGCTCCCGCTCAACCCCGAGGAGCTCTCGGCCTACGACGAGACCGCGATCGAGGCCACCACCTACGCGGGGCAGCTCTACGGGGTGCCCTACGGCGCCGAGGCCGTGGCGCTCTACCGCAACACCGACGTCGTGCCCGAGGAGCCCGCCACGCTCGACGCCGCCATCGCGGCGGGGCGCCGCGCCGTGGCCGAGGGCCAGGTGGAGTCGGCCCTCAACCTGCCGGTCGGGCAGGAGGGCGACGCTTACCACATGGAGGCGCTGCTGACCTCCGGTGGCGGCTACCTGTTCGGCACCGACGAGGAGGGCTACGACGCCGCCGACCTCGGCATCGGCCAGCCGGGCTCGCTGGCCGCGGCCGAGCGGATCGGCGAGCTCGGCGAGCGCGGGGAGGGCGTGCTGCGCCGCTCGATCAGCGGCGACAACGCCATCGCGCTGTTCGCCGCCGGCGACGCCGCGTTCCTGATCTCGGGCCCCTGGGCCCTGGCCGACCTCGAGGGCGCCGGGCTGCCCTACGCCGTTCAGCCGGTGCCGCCGTTCGAGGGCGCCGACCCGGCCGTCCCGTTCATGGGCGCCCAGGCGTTCATGGTGGCCGCCAACGGTGAGAACAAGGCCTACGCGCAGGAGTTCGTCACCCGCGGGGTCAACAACGAGGAGGCGATGACCACCCTCTACGACCTGGCCGGTCTGCCGCCCGCGATGCTGAGCGTCGCCGAGGCCGTGGCCGCCGAGGACCCCACGGTCGAGGTGTTCACCCAGGCCTACCAGGGCGGCGCGCCGATGCCGGCCCTGCCCGCCATGGCCGCCGTGTGGGAGCCGCTGGGCCAGGCCTACTCGGCCATCGTCGGTGGCGCCGACCCCGCCGCCACCATGCGCACCGCGGGGGAGACCATCTCCTCGGCCATCGGCGACTGAGCGGCCGGGACCACCTCGATGGCTCTGCTCGCCCGCATCCTGGGCCTCGGCCTCGCGCTCGCCGTCGCGATCGCCCTCACGCCCACCCTCGTCCTGCAGGAGCAGTGGCTGCTGCTCGTGCCCCTGTGGGTCATCGTCGGCGGGCTGCTCGCCGTCTACGCCACCGGCCGGTTCGTGCCCGGCAAGTACCTGCTGCCCGGCACCCTGCTGCTGACCGTCTTCGTGCTCGTGCCGATCGTGCTCACCGCGCAGCTCTCCACCACCAACTTCGGCGACGGGACGCGCACCACCAAGGCCGAGACGGTCGAGCGGATCCTGGCCCAGTCCTTCGTCCAGACGCCCGACACCACCACCTACCAGATGACGGTGGGCACCACCGGCAGCCCGGTCACCGGCCCGTTCGTGCTCTACCTGGTCGACCCCGCCACCGACGAGGTGCTGCGCGGTGACGAGCAGGGCCTCGAGCCCGTGGAGGGCGCCGAGGTCGACGACGCCGGCCGCGTCACCGCCGCGCCCGAGGGCGACGTCGAGCTCCTGACGCCGAGCGAGGTCAACGCCGCCTCCGCGGAGGTGCTCGTGGTCGCGGTGCCCACCGACGGCGGCGAGATCCGGCCCGTCGGCGTCTCCCGCGCCATCGAGGGCACCACCCGCGTCACCTACGACGAGGCCAGCGACACCTTCATCGACGCCGAGGACGGCACCACCTACACGGTGCAGGCCGACGGCGACCGCGACTACTACGTCGACGCCGAGGGCGAGCGGCTCTCCGAGCAGTCGTGGCGACAGGGGGTCGGGCTCTCCAACTACCAGCGGATCTTCACCGACGACCGGATCAGCCGCGACTTCCTCAGCATCTTCGCCTGGACGCTGATCTTCGCGACGGTCTCGGTGCTCACCACCTTCGCCCTCGGGCTCGGGCTGGCCATCACCATGAACGACCGGCGGCTGCGCGGCCAGAAGGTCTACCGGGCGGCGATGATCATCCCCTACGCCATCCCGGGCTTCATCTCGCTGCTGGTGTGGGCCAGCTTCTACAACACCGACTTCGGGCTCATCAACGACCTGACCGGCCTGAGCGTCGACTGGTTCGGCGGCACCTGGTCGGCGCGCTTCGCGGTGATCCTCACGAACCTGTGGATGGGCTTCCCGTACATGTTCCTGGTGTGCACCGGGGCGCTGCAGGCGATCCCGGAGGACCTCAAGGAGGCCTCCTCGCTCGACGGCGCCAGCGGCTTCGCGGGCTTCCGACGGGTCACGCTGCCCCTGCTGCTGGTGGCCGTGGCGCCCGTGCTGGTGGCCACCTTCGCCTTCAACTTCAACAACTACAACACCATCGCGCTGCTCACCGAGGGCGGCCCGTTCGACCCCGCCAACCCCACCGCGGGCGGCACCGACATCCTGATCAGCTACACGATCCGCCTGGCCTTCGGCGCCGGCGGCGCCGAGATCGGGTTCGCCTCGGCGGTCTCGATGGTGCTCTTCGTGCTCACCGGCGTCATCGCCGCGCTCCAGTTCCGTGCCACCCGCCGACTCGAGGACGTCAACTGATGGCCATCACCCCTGTCCCCGGATCCGCCCCGACGCGCAGCTCGCTGCCGCGCTCGCGCTGGTGGCGCGAGGTGGGGTGGCGCCACGTCGTCGGGGTGCTCGCCGTCGTCTGGGCGCTGGTGCCGGTGCTCTACATCGTCTCGGCCTCGCTCAACCCCAGCGGCTCGGTGGCCTCGACGACGCTGGTGCCGCGCGAGGTCAGCCTGGTCAACTTCCGAGAGCTGCTCACCAGCGACTCGATCCCCTTCGGCCGCTGGGCGCTCAACACGGTGCTGGTGTGCACGGTCGTCACGCTGGCCCAGCTGCTGTTCAGCGCGCTGGCGGCCTACGCCTTCTCGCGGTTCCGCTTCCAGGGCCGCCGCGGTGGCCTGCTGGCCCTGCTGCTGATCCAGATGTTCCCGCAGTTCCTGGCCGCCGTCGCGCTGTACACGATGATCAGCTCCATCGGCGACGCCGTGCCGGCCATCGGGCTCAACACCCTGCTGGGATACACGCTGGTGCTGATGGGCGGCGCGCTCGGCCAGGTGTGGCTGATCAAGGGCTTCTTCGACACCATCCCGCTCTCGCTCGACGAGGCGGCCAAGATGGACGGCGCCGGCCACGCCACCACGTTCTTCCGGATCATCCTGCCGCTGGTGCGGCCCATCCTCGCCGTCAGCGGACTGCTGGTGTTCGTCTCGGTCATCGCGGAGTTCCTGCTGGCCTCGATCTTCCTCACCGACAACAACCGCAAGACCCTCGCCGTCGGGCTCTACGGGCTCATCGACGGCGACCGCTCCAACAACCTCGGGCTCTTCGCCGCCGGAGCAGTGCTCACCGCGGTGCCGGTGGTGGCGCTGTTCCTGTGGCTGCAGCGCTACATCGTCGGCGGCATCACCGCGGGCGGCGTCAAGGGGTGATCGCCGCGGCCGCCCGCGTCTCGTAGCCTGGAGCCGTGACCGAGCCCGAGCAGATGCGGATCTCCGACGCGGACCGCCACAAGGTGGCCGAGGTGCTGCGCGAGGCCGCCGGCGAGGGCCGCCTGGACCTCGAGGAGCTCGACGAGCGGCTCGAGGCCACCTACGCCGCCAAGGTGTACGGCGACCTGGTGCCGCTGCTCGTGGACCTGCCCGCCGGGGAGGTCGACATTCCCCAGGTGACGACGCCCGCGGTGCGCGCGGGCGGCCAGCCGGTCCCCGCGGACACCCCGACCCACGCCTCGAGCCTGGCGATCATGAGCGGGCAGGACCGCAAGGGCGTCTGGGCCATCAGCCCCACGCACACCGCCCTCGCGATCATGGGTGGGGTGACCCTCGACCTGCGCGAGGCGATCTTCACCGCACGCGAGACCGTGATCACCGCCAACGCGATCATGGGCGGCGTCGAGGTCTACGTGAACGCCCATACCCACGTCGTGGTGGAGGGCGTGGGGATCATGGGCGGCTTCGACCAGGGCCGCGACAAGGTGGACGCCGAGCTCGACGCCGGCTCGCCCGTGGTGCGGGTCAAGGGCGTCGCCCTGATGGGCGGCGTCACCGTCACCCGCAAGCAGATGCCCGGCGAGGGCGGACGGCTGCGCAAGATGCTCGGCCACTGAGGTCCCCAGGAGCGGTGAGGCTTTCCGGTGATCGAGTAGCGCCGTCCCGAGGGACGAGGGGCGGGGCGTACCGAGATCCCGGGCGGCCGGGCGCCCTCGGTGACCCGTGCGGGGTGAGGGTGGGTGGCTCGGCGTCGGGGGTCTCGGTACGGCCGGTGTCTCGCGAGCTCGCCACCGGCCTACTCGACCAGCGGTGGGTGGGTGTTGTCGGTGATCGAGTAGCGCCGCCCTGAGGAGCGGTGGGTGTGGTCGGTGATCGCCGCCACCGGCCTACTCGACCAGCGGTGGGTGGGTGTTGTCGGTGATCGAGTAGCGCCGCCCTGAGGAGCGGTGGGTGTGGTCGGTGATCGAGTAGCGCCGCCCTGAGGAGTGGTGGGTGTTGCCGGTGATCGAGTAGCGCCGTCCGAGGGACGAGGGGCGGGGCGTACCGAGATCCCGGGCGGCCGGGCGCCCTCGGTGACCCGTGCCGGGTGAGGGTGGGTGGCTCGGCGTCGGGGGTCTCGGTACGGCCGGTGTCTCGCGAGCTCGCCACCGGCCTACTCGACCAGCGGTGGGTGGGTGTTGCCGGTGATCGAGTAGCGCCGTCCCGAGGGATGAGGGGCGGGGCGTGCCGAGATCACGGACAGTCGAACGCCCTCCCGCACCGCGCGGCGGTGGGGGAGGGCGCTCGTCGAGTCGGACCCGCGGGGGGGGGTCAGCCGGCGTGGGCCGCCTGCTGGCGCTCGGGCACACGCCCGGCGCGCTCGAGGTCGATGGTGAGGTTCTCGCCGGTGGCGGGGTCGAAGAGGTGCATCTTGGAGGTGTCGACCCAGATCTCGGCGTCGTCGCCCTCGGCGATGGTGCTCGCGCCGTCGAGGGAGACCACCATCTGCGTGCGCAGGCCCTCGCCGTCGAGGTCCTTCTCGAGCTCGGCGAGCTGGCTGCGCACCGCGTCGGGGGCCTCGAACGGGATGTAGGCGTAGGCCTCGTTGCCCAGCCACTCCACGGCCTCGACCTTGGCGCGGAAGGTGGAGCCGCCGCTCTCGTTCTTGACCGCGGCGTCCTCGAAGTGCTCGGGGCGGATGCCGGCGATGAGCACGTCGCTGGTGGCGTTCTCGACGCGCTGCGCACTCCGCTCGGGGATCTGCACGTCGCCGAAGGGCAGCGTGACCGTGGTGCCGTTGACGGTGGCGGGCAGGAAGTTCATCGGCGGCGAGCCGATGAAGCCGGCCACGAACAGGTTGCCCGGGTTGGTGTACAGCTCGCGGGGGGTGGCGAGCTGCTGCAGGATGCCCCGCTTGAGCACTGCCACGCGGTCACCCAGCGTCATCGCCTCGGTCTGGTCGTGGGTCACGTACACGGTCGTGATGCCCAGGCGCTTCTGCAACCGCGCGATCTCGGTGCGCATCTGGCCGCGCAGCTTGGCGTCGAGGTTGGAGAGCGGCTCGTCGAAGAGGAACGCGTCGGCGTCACGCACGATGGCGCGCCCCATCGCGACGCGCTGGCGCTGACCACCCGAGAGGTTGCCGGGCTTGCGCTCCAGGTGCTCGTCGAGGTCGAGGGTCTTGGAGGCGGTGCGGACCTTCTCGTCGACCTCGGAGTCCGAGGCCCCGGCGAGGCGGAGCGGGAAGGCGATGTTCTCGTAGACGCTCAGGTGCGGGTAGAGCGCGTAGTTCTGGAACACCATCGCCAGGTTGCGCTCGCGCGGGGCGAGGTCGTTGACGCGGCGGTCGCCGATCATCATGTCCCCGTCGGTGATGTCCTCCAGCCCCACGATCATCCGCAGCAGGGTGGACTTCCCGCAGCCCGAGGGCCCGACGAGGATCATGAACTCCCCGTCGGCGACGTCGATCGAGACGTCGTTGACGGCCGGGAAGCCGTCGCCGTACTTCTTGACGATGTTCTTCATGTCGATGGCAGCCATGACTCAACCCTTCACTGCGCCGGAGGTCAGGCCGGCGACGATCTTGCGCTGGAAAATCAGGACGATGATGATGATCGGGATCGTGGAGACGACGGCGCCCGCCGCCAGCAGCGAGGCCGGGCGGTTGAACGGGTCCGCGCCCACGAAGAACGACAGCGCGGCCGGGATCGGCCGGGCGCTCTCGGTCGAGGTGAGCGAGATGCCGAAGACGAAGTCGTTCCAGGCGAAGAAGAACGTCAGGATGGCGGCGGTGAAGACGCCGGGTGCCGCCAGCGGCACGATCACCTTGCGGAACGCCTGCCACGAGGTGGCGCCGTCCACCTGGGCCGCCTGCTCCATCTCCCACGGGATCTCGCGGAAGAAGGCCGACAGGGTCCAGATGGCCAGCGGCAGCGTGAAGGACATGTAGGGGATGATCAGGCCCGGCCAGGTGTCGTAGATGCCGAACGTGCGCCACATGTCGAACAGCGGCCCCACCAGTGAGACCACGGGGAACATCGCGATCACCAGCGCCGTGGTGAGCACGAACTTCTTGCCCTTGAACTCCAGCCGTGCGATCGCGTAGGCCGCCAGCGTGGCCAGGATGACCGACAGCGTGGTGGCGATCAGCGAGATGCCGATGGAGTTGAAGATCGCGCGGCGGAACTGGTCGTCGGCCAGCACGTCGGAGTAGTTCTGCCAGCCCGCGCCACCACCGGCGGCGGGGAAGAACCCGGGGCTGCCGTTGGTGATGGCGGCCTGGGACTTGAAGGAGAGCGAGATGATCCACGCCACGGGGAGCAGGCACCAGACCAGGATCAGCGCGACCCCGACCACCATGCCGATCTTCTGCTTCATCTCAGGACTCCTGTCGGGCTGCGGCCAGGTCGACGCGGAACAGCTTCACGATGATCGCGGCGACGAGGATGACGGAGAGGAACAGCAGGACCGAGAGCGCTGATCCGATACCGAGCTGGAACTGCTCGATCACCTGCCGGTAGGTGAGGAACGAGATCGACTCGGTGCCGTTGGCGCCGGCGGTCATCACGAAGATGTTGTCGAAGATGCGGTAGGCGTCGAGGGCGCGGAAGAGCACCGCCACCATGATCGCCGCGCGCATGTTGGGCAGGATCACCTTGAACAGCCGCTGCCACCACGTGGCGCCGTCGACCTTGGCGGCCTCCAGCATGTCCTCGCTGACCTGCGCGAGGCCGGCCAGCAGCAGCAGCGACATGAACGGCGTGGTCTTCCAGATCTCCGAGACCATGATGGCCGCCATCGAGGAGGGGTACTCCGCGAACCAGTTGAAGTCGGCGCCCACGAACGGCAGCCAGCTGTTGATGAAGCCGTTGGTGTTGGAGAAGGCGAACTGCCAGGCGAAGCCCGAGACGACGGTGATGATGCCGTAGGGGATGAGGATCGAGGTGCGGATGACCCCGCGCGCGAAGATCACGCGGTGCATGACCATCGCGAACGCGAAGCCGATCACCAGCTCGACGGCCACGGTGACGACCATGATCAGCACGGTGTTGGCGGTGGTGGACCAGAAGAGCGGATCGGTCAGCGCCGTCACGTAGTTGGAGGCCCCGACGAACTCGCGGTCGTCGGGCGCGGTGAGGCTGTAGCTGAAGACCGAGAGGTACAGCGCGCGCAGCATCGGGAACGCGGTGACCAGCAGCATCAGGATCAGCGCGGGAGCCACCAACCGGCGACCCAGGCTGTTCTCGGCCTTCGCGCGGTCCGACTCCTCCGGGGCCGCGACCCCCTGGTGCCCGGTGCGGGGCGGGGCGGTGGTGCTCACAGGATCGCCTCCGTCTTCAGGACCTGCCGCAGGAACTCCGCGGACTCCTCGGGAGTGGTGTCGGGATCGACGTTGGTGGGCGAGTGCCAGCGCGACTGCACCGCGCCCGAGATCTGGCTGTAGAAGGCGCTCTTGGGGCGGGGGCCGCCCGTCTCGAGGCTGCTGCTCCAGAGCTCCAGCAGGTCGGCCGGATAGGCCTCGACCAGCTCGGGGGAGTCGTAGACGGACTGGCGCGAGGGCATCAGGCCCTCGTTGACCGCCAGCTGCGCCTGCGCCTCCGGGCTGGTGACGCAGAGCGCCGCCTCCTGCGCGAAGTCGAGGTTCTCGGAGTACGCGCCGACGCCGATGTCGATACCGCCCACCGGGGGCCGGGACTCCTCACCCTCCACCGTCTGCGGGTATCGGGCCCACCCGAGGTCCTCCAGCTGGGCCTCGTCGGCGGGACCGCCGGTCTGCCCGACCGTGCCCGCGTAGTTCTGGTAGACGAAGGTCCAGTTCACCATGAACTCGCCGGGGCCGTCTGCCGGGAACATCCGGCCCAGCGAGGTGCCCTCGTTGGAGGTCGTGAAGTCGGGCTGGGTGGCGCTGGAGTCGGCGAGCTTCTGGATGACGGCGGCCGCGGCACGGCCGGCGTCGGAGTCGAGCGTGACCTCGGCGTCCTTGCCGTCCTCGACGGTCTCGGGGTCCAGGATGTTGCCGCCGGCGCCCTGCATCAGCGAGTTGATCCACACCACGTAGGCCTCGTACCGGTTGGCCTGGACGCCGACGGTGGCGCCCTCCACCGAGTCGGCGGCGTCGATGACCTGGTCCCACGTGACCGGGGTGTCGGGGCCGATCTCGAGACCCGCCTCCTCGGCCAGCGACTTGCGGTACCAGAGCACCTGGGTGTTGGCCCACTGCGGCGCGGCCACCACCTGGTCCTCCCACTGCACCGTCTCGCCGGGCGCCGCGAGCACGTCGTCGTCGAGCACCTGGTCGGCCATCTCGCCGTCGAAGGGCTCGAGCCAGCCGGCGTTGGCGAACTCCGGCACGAAGACCGGGTCCAGGCTCATCAGGTCGGTGGAGGAGTCGCCGGCGGCGAGTCGCCGGGCGAGCTGGGTGCGTTGGTCGGTGGCGCTGGCGGGCAGCAGCTGGATGGCGATGTCGTACTGGTCGGTGGAGCAGGACTCCGCCAGCGCCGTCAACGTCTCCTGGCCGTCGGGGTTGATGTACCAGTTGAGCGTGGGCTTGCCCTCGTCGCCGCCGCAGGCGCTCAGCAGCCCGGCGCTCAGCACGAGCGCGGCCAGGCCCGGTAGGCGGCGCCGGAGCCGGCCGGCCCCGGGGGATGCGGGTCGTCGTCGTGCTCGCTGCACCGAGATCGCCTCCTGTTGGTGGTGTGGATCACACCGTGGTGTCTGCTCCCGGATTTGTCCACCCGTGGCGCACGGACGGTATCCACCCGTGTCCTGACGATGCGCCGACCCGACGACGGGGCCGCGGACAGGAGCCCGGGTGGCGGGCGGCAGCACGTAGGGTGACCCAGGTCACTTCACTACGGATCGTCCGGCACGTACCTGCCGGTGAAGGGAGCTAGGTCGACATGGCCACAGTGACGTTCGAGAAGGCCCAGCGCTGGTACCCCGGCGCCGATGCCCCGGCAGTGCCCGGCATCGATCTCGAGATCGGCGACGGCGAGTTCATGGTGCTCGTCGGACCCTCGGGATGCGGCAAGTCCACCACCCTGCGGATGCTGGCCGGGCTGGAGGAGGTGAACGAGGGCAAGATCTTCATCGGTGACCGCGACATCACGCACACACCGCCCAAGGACCGCGACATCGCGATGGTCTTCCAGAACTACGCGCTGTACCCGCACATGAGCGTCGCCGACAACATGGCGTTCGCGCTGAAGATGGCCAAGGTGCCCGAGGCCGAGCGCAAGGAGCGGGTCAAGGAGGCCGCGGCCCTGCTGGGGTTGACGGAGTACCTGGACCGCAAGCCCAAGGCGCTCTCCGGCGGCCAGCGCCAGCGCGTGGCCATGGGGCGCGCCATCGTGCGCAGCCCCCAGGTGTTCTGCATGGACGAGCCGCTCTCCAACCTCGACGCCAAGATGCGCGTCCAGACCCGCACCGACATCGCCAAGCTGCAGGCCGACCTGGGCGTCACCACCGTCTACGTCACCCACGACCAGGTCGAGGCCATGACGATGGGCGACCGGGTCGCGGTGATGAAGGACGGCTACCTGCAGCAGGTCGACAGCCCGCTGGGCCTCTACGACAAGCCGGTCAACCTGTTCGTGGCCGGGTTCATCGGCTCCCCGCAGATGAACCTGCTCGAGGCGCGGGCCGAGGAGGGCCAGGCGCGCATCGGTGAGTACCTCGTACCGGTCGACCCCGCCGCCTCCCACCGGATGCGCGGCAACGTCACCGTCGGCGTGCGCCCCGAGGCGTGGCGCGTCGTCGGAGCCGAGGGGGGCGGCCTCCCGGTGCGCGTGACGGTGGTCGAGGAGCTCGGCGCCGATGCGTTCGTCTACGGCACCAGCGGGGTGGAGGGCACGCCCAGCAACATCATCGTGCGGATCAGCGGACGCGACCAGGTGCGCAAGGGCGAGACGATCCACGTGACCACCGACCCCGCCAGCGTTCACGTCTTCGACACCGACACCGGGGAGCGGCTCTCGGAGTAGCCCGCTCGACCAGCCGTCGTGGTGGCCCACCCGGCCCGACCAGCAGGCCCTGTCGCTGGTCGAGCCGGGTGGCGCCACCCGGCCCGACCAGCAGGCCCTGTCGCTGGTCGAGCCGGGTGGCGCCGCGGTTCAGCGGGCGCGCGCAGCAGTGCGGGCGACGACGTCGGTGATCGTGGGGAACAGCTCCGGCGGGATGTCGTGGCCCATGCCCTCGACGAGCAGGAGCTCGGCGCCCGGCAGGGCCGCGGCGGTGGCGCGTCCGCCGGAGACGTGCACCATCTTGTCGGCGAGGCCGTGCACCACGGCGGCCGGCACGTGCAGGCTCGCCAGCCGTGCCGAGCGGTCGGGCTGGCTGACGACGGCCGCCATCTGCCGCAGGGTGCCCGCCGCGCTGACCCCGCGGTCCCACGTCTCCGC
Organism: Nocardioides nanhaiensis; assembly: GCF_039542785.1. Classification (NCBI taxonomy): domain Bacteria; kingdom Bacillati; phylum Actinomycetota; class Actinomycetes; order Propionibacteriales; family Nocardioidaceae; genus Nocardioides; species Nocardioides nanhaiensis. Next base: position 15,074 of record NZ_BAABIM010000002.1, on the reverse strand, counting down.
CGCGCGGGCGCGCGCGGCGTCGTCGTCCTGCGGGAATCCCGGCGAGCCGATCAGGCGACCGATGGTGACGCTGCCCTCGACGTAGGCCTCGCGGCCGCTGCGACCGCTCAGCAGCACCGGGATCAGGCTCGGGTGCTGCCAGCCGACGGTGCGGCGGCCGGTGGTGGACATGATGCTGGTGAGCGAGCGGACCCGGGAGGGTGCCTGGATCGCCATGGTCTGGACGATCATGCCGCCCATCGAGACCCCGGCGACGTGCGCCGACTCCCAGCCCAGGTGGTCCATGAGGCCGAGTGCGTCGCCCGCCATGTCGCCGATCCCGTAGGGCGCGTGCCCGCCGAGGCCCAGGAAGGAGCGGACCAGCGCAGCGCGGCCGACCCGGCCCTGCGCGCGGCTGGAGCGCCCGATGTCGCGGTTGTCGAAGCGGACGACGAAGAAGCCCTGCTCGGCGAGCATCGAGCACAGCTGCGGGTCCCACCACGTCATCGGCCCGTTGAGGCCCATCACCAGCAGCAGCGGCTCGCCGTCGGGGTCGCCGAAGGTCTGGTAGCACAGCTCCATGCCGGGCGCGATCGGCGCGAACAGCTCGGGGGAGACGGCGACCTCGGGCTCCGCGGACCGGGTGCGGCGTCGGGGGACGGGACCCGAGGGTGCGGGCGGGCTCGGGGGGCTCGGAGGTGCGGCCATGCCACCAGTCAACCAAATGCTCCAGACCAGACACGCGACCGTGCCACTTCCACTGTCAACGATGGGTACCGCTTGTAACGTGAGTCACATGCCCCCCGCCAATCTCGGGTCCTTCCTGCTCCCCGACGGCTTCCGTCGGCCCCCCGTCGTCGCCGTGCTGCGCGAGGCCAGCGTGGTGCCCGAGGTCGGTCGCTACGTGCTGACCCGGCGCCAGGACCGTCGCTACCGGCGCTCGGAGCCCTACGCGGCCCGCCTGGCCCGGCTCGACGCCGACCCGGTGCTGCTGGTGCCCGGCTTCCTGGCCGGCGACGCCACGCTGCGGCTGATGTCCGGGGCGCTGCGCCACCACGGGCTGCGCACCTACCGCTCGACCATCCTCAGCAACGTCGGCTGCACCCTCGACGCCGCGAGCCTGCTCGAGAGCCGCCTGGAGTCGATCGCCGAGCGCCGCGGCAGCCGGGTGCAGGTGGTGGGCCACAGCCTCGGCGGCATGCTCGCCCGCGGTCTGGCCGTGCGGCGCCCCGACCTGGTCTCGCGGATCGTCACCATGGGCAGCCCGATGCTCGCGCCGGGTGCGCACCACCCCACGCTGGGGCTCGGGGTCGAGGTGCTCGTGCGGCTGAGCCGGTTGGGCGTGCGCGGTGTGATGACCTCCGAGTGCGTCGGCGGTGACTGTGCCCGGGCCAGCTTCGAGGAGAGCCGCGAGGCGGTGCCGCACGACGTCGAGTTCACCGCCATCTACTCCCGTCGCGACGGCATCGTCGACTGGCGGGCGTGCGTCGACCCGGCCGCGGAGGCGGTCGAGGTGACGGCCTCGCACGTGGGCATGGCGGTCGACCCGCGCGTCATCGCCGCCGTGGTGGCCGCGACGACGCGGCCCGCACTGCGCTCAGCGCTCGAAGTCGACGCTGGCGTAGGCGCGTAGCTTCGCGAGCTTGTGCTCGCTGGTGATCGAGCGGATCGTGCCGCTGCGCGAGCGCATCACCAGCGAGTGCGTGCTGGCGCCGCCGGCGCGGTAGCGCACGCCGCGCATCAGCTCGCCGTCGGTGATGCCGGTGGCCACGAAGAAGCAGTCGTCCCCGGTGACCAGGTCGTCGGTGCTGAGCACCGTGTCGGGGTCGAGGTCCAGGCCGGCGTCCAGCGCGCGCTGGCGCTCGTCGTCGTCCTGGGGGCGCAGCTGGCCCTGGATGACGCCGCCGGTGCACTTCATGGCGCAGGCCGCGATGATCCCCTCCGGGGTGCCGCCCATGCCCACCAGCAGGTCGATGCCGGTGTCGGGGCGGGCGGCCATGATGGCGCCGGCCACGTCGCCGTCGACGATGAACTTGATGCGCGCACCGGTGGCCCGGATCTCGTCGACCAGGCCCTGGTGGCGGGGGCGGTCGAGCAGCACCACGGTGACGTCCTCGGGCGAGCTGCCCTTGGCCTTGGCGACGCGGTGGATGTTCTCGGCCACGGGGTCGCGGATGTCGACGACGTCGGCGGCCTCCGGGCCGGTGACCAGCTTGTCCATGTAGAAGACCGCCGAGGGGTCGTACATGGTGCCGCGCGGGGCCACCGCCAGCACCGCGATGGCGTTGCTCATGCCCTTGGCCGTCAGCGTGGTCCCGTCGATGGGGTCGACGGCGACGTCGCACTCGGGGCCGGTGCCGTCGCCGACCTGTTCGCCGTTGTAGAGCATCGGGGCGTTGTCCTTCTCGCCCTCGCCGATGACGACGGTGCCGCGCATGCCGATGCTGCTGATCATCACGCGCATGGCGTTGACCGCGACGCCGTCGGCGCCGTTCTTGTCACCGCGTCCGACCCAGCGCCCGGCGGCCATGGCGGCGGCCTCGGTGACGCGCACCAGCTCCAGGGCGAGGTTGCGGTCGGGTGCCTCGGGGGTCGTCGTCATGCTGGCGATCCTAGTGTCACGCGGGGTCGTCGGTCGCGTACGTCGCGACGGCGGTCGCCTTGACGGCGAGCCAGACCTCCACGCCGGGCTCGAGGCCCAGGTCGCGCGCCGCCAGGGGCGTGACGTCCGCGATCAGGTCGGGGCGGGCTGCCACCTGGACGCGGACGGCGTCGCCGTGGGGGGCCAGGGTGCGCACGGGGCCGTGCCACACCAGGCGGGCCGACCCGACGGGCTGCTCGAGCGAGAGCGTGACGTCGCTGGGCCGGAAGGCGGCGAGACGCCCCTCGCGGCGCACCACGTTGAGCCCCACCAGGCGAGCGACGTGCTCGGTGCGCGGCCGGGCGGCGACCTCCTCCGGCGGCCCCTCCTGGGCCACCCGTCCGCCCTCGAGCACCACCACGCGGGTGGCCAGGGTGAGCGCGTCGAGGGCGTCGTGGGTCACCAGCACCGCGACGCCCCCGAAGTCGGCGAGGTGGCGGCGCAGCTCGACGCGCAGGTCGGCCGCGACGCCGACGTCGAGCCCGGCCATCGGTTCGTCGAGCAGCAGCAGCGCGGGCTCGGTGACCAGCGCCCGGGCGATGGCCACGCGCTGGGCCTGACCTCCCGAGAGCTGGCTGGGCCGACGCCCCGCCAGCTCGGCCAGACCGACCCGCTCCAGCCAGGCGGCGGCGGCCTCGCGGGCCCGTGCGCGCGGGGTGCCGCGGGCCCGCAGCCCGAAGGCCACGTTCTCGAGCGCGCTCAGGTGGGGGAAGAGCACCTGGTCCTGGAAGACCAGCCCCACCCGCCGCTCCCGCACGGGCTGGGCCAGCAGCTCGCGGTCACCCAGCCGTGCGTGACCCGCGGCGGGCACCAGACCGCTGAGGGCGTGCAGCAGCGTGGTCTTGCCGGCGCCGTTGGGCCCGATGACGGCGAGCACCTCGCCGGGGTCGGCGCGCAGCGCGACGTCGAGCCGGCCGGGCACGGTGAGGGCGAGGTCGAGACCGGGGCCCGTCACGACCGCACCGTGCCCAGCCACCGGTCGCGCAGCGCCACGAGCACCAGCACCGAGATCGCGAGCATCACCAGGCTCAGTGCCTGGGCGGTCTCGGCGTCGCTCTGCCGGGCGACGTAGATGAGGGTGGGCATCGTCTGGGTCGTGCCCGGGTAGTTGCCGTTGAAGGTGATGGTGGCCCCGAACTCGCCCAGCGAGCGGGCCCAGCCCAGCACGGTGCCGGCCACGATGCCCGGTAGGGCGAGCGGCACCGTGACGCGGCGGAACGTCGTCCAGCGGCCGGCGCCGAGGGTGGCCGCGGCGGCGTCGTACTGGGAGCCGGCGGAGCGGAACCCGCCCTCGATGCTGATGACGACGAACGGGAGGCAGACGAAGGTGTGGGCCAGCACCACGCCCCAGGTGGTGTAGGGGAAGGCGAACCCGGTGAGGTCGAGCACCGGCTCGCCCAGCCAGCCCGAGCGGCCGAACGCCGCGCGCAGCGCGATGCCCGCCACGACCGGGGGCAGCACGAGCGGCACGGTGATCAGTGCTCTCACCAGGCCGCGACCGCGGAAGTCGACCTTGGCCAGCAACCACGCGAGCGGCAGCCCGAGCAGGAGGCAGGCGCCGATGGCGAGCGTCGAGGTGAGCACCGAGAGCCACAGGGCCTCGCGCAGCGCCGGCGTCGCCAGCCTCGCGGGCAGCCCCGGCCAGTCGGTCTGCCCGACCAGCGCCACCAGCGGCACGGTGAGCAGCAGGACGGCGAGCACCGCCGGGACCACCAGCAGCGCCGGCGGTCGGCCGAGCGGATCGCGGTGCCGGGTGGGTGCGGCGTCGGCGAGTGTCGTCACGGCAGGGTGAAGCCGGCGTCCTCGAGCGCCCGGCGGCCCTCCTCGCCGAGCACGTAGTCGACCCACGCCTGCGCCAGCTCGGGGTCCTCGGACTGCGCGAGGTCGGCCACGTAGTACGAGGTCGGCTGCTCATCGGCGCCCTCGATCGGCACGGACTCCACGGCGTCGCCGGCCGCGACGGCGTCGCTGGCGTAGACCAGGCCGGCGTCGGCCTCGCCGGAGGTGACCTTGTCGAGCGTCGCGCGCACGTCCTCCTCGAGGCTGGCGGGCTCGGCGCTGACCCCGGCGTCCTCCAGCACCGCCAGGGCGACCCGGCCGCAGGGCGCCTCGTCGGCGCACCGCACCCAGGTGGTCCCCTCGAGGTCGGCCAGCGAGGAGATGCCCGCGGGGTTGCCGGGCGGCACCACGATCGTGAGCACGTTGGTGGCGAAGACCTGCACGTCCTGGGCGGCGTCGGCGTCCTCGGCGACGGTCATCGAGGTCTCGTCGGCGGTGGCCAGGACGTCGCCGGGCGCGCCGTCGGCGGCCTGCTCGGCCAGGTCGGTGCTGGAGCCGAAGGAGAACTCCACCTCGGCGCGCTCGGACTCCTCGAAGTCGGTGCCGAGCTGCTCGAAGACGTCGGTGAGCGAGGCCGCGGCGAGCACCTGGATCCTCCCCGCCTCGCCGGAGCCGGCGTCGTCCGCGCCACCGCAGGCGGCCAGGGGCAGGGTGAGCAGGAGCGCGGTGGTGAGCAGGGCGGGACGGCGCAGGGTGCGCATGGCGACCTCCAGGGTCGGACGGGTTGACCGGTCGGGGCAGGGGAGTGGGGGTCGGCGTCAGGGGCGCTCGACGACGACGTTGGTGGACTTGACCGAGGCGACGGCGCGGGCGCCGGGCTCGAGCCCGAGCTCCTCGGCGGCCTCGCTGCTCATCAGCGAGACGATCCGGTAGGGGCCGCAGATCATCTCCACCTGCGCCATCACGGTGTCGCGGGTGACCCGGGTGACGATGCCGGCCAACCGGTTGCGGGCGCTGACGGCGGAGGCGCGGGTGCGCTCGCGGTCGGGGTGGTCGGCCAGCGACTCGGCCAGCGCGGCGAGGTCCGGGCCGGCGATGACCACCGGACCCTCGCCGGCGGGCGTGCGGGTGGCGCTGAGGCGGCCGGCGTCGACCCAGCGGCGCACGGTGTCGTCGCTGACCCCGAGCAGCTCGGCGGCCTCGGCGACGCGGTAGGTGCTCACAGGCACAGTGTGCCGCATCTGCGGTTGTTTGTGCGCTGAGTCGCCGCAGAATCGGCTCTGCAGGCTTTTTCGCGGCCTCAGGTGAGGACTGCCAGCACGCCGACCGCCACGAGCAGCGAGACCGGCGTCAGGGTCAGCGAGACGCGGTGGAAGCCGGCGAGGTCGGGGCGCTCGCCGTCGCGCAGCAGGGTCCGGCGCCACAGCAGGTTGGCCAGTGAGCCGGTGAGCGTCAGGCCCGAGCCGATGTTGAGCCCGAGCAGCGCGGCGAGCACGGCCGCGTCGCCGAGCGGGGCCACCAGGGGGACCAGCAGCAGGGTGGCGGAGAGGTTGGTGACCAGGTTGGCCAGCGCCGTGGCCAGCAGCGCGATCACTAGCAGACCGCGCAGGTCGGTGCTCCCTGGCAGCAGCTCGCCGACCAGCTCGCCCAGGAAGCCGGTGGCGATGGCGGCCACCACGACGCCCAGGGCGAGCACGAACAGCACGAACTCCAGGTGCGCCGCCTCGAGCGCCCCGCGCGCGCCGAGCAGGCGGTGCCGCGCCGCCCAGCCCACCAGCGCCGCGGCCGTCACCCCGGCCACCCACACCGGCTCGACCCCCAGCGGTGAGGTGACAGCGAACCCGGCCAGCATCAGCGCGACGGCGGCCGCGGGCACCGCCGGGCGGGCGTCGTCGGTCTGCGCGGGGCCGGCAGGGCTGTGGGGGCTGGACGACGGGACCGCGCCTGCGTGTGCGACGGGGCGCAGCTGCCGGCGGAACAGCAGGCGCAGCCCGGCGTACTCGACCACCAGCACCGCGGCCAGCACGGGTGCCATGGTGAGCGCGAAGCCGGCGAAGGTCAGCGAGAGGCTGCTCATCGCCAGCAGGTTGGTCAGGTTGCTCACCGGCAGCAGCAGGGAGGCCGAGTTGGCCATCCGCAGGCACGCGTAGGTGCCGGGCTCGGGGCTCGCCCGCGTGGCGCGCGCCGCCGCCAGCACCAGCGGCGTCAGCAGCACCACCGTGGCATCGAGGCTCAGCACCGCGGTGACGGCGGCCGCCAGCACGAACGCACCGGTGAAGAGCCGCACCGGGCCGGCGCCGCCCCGGGTCAGCGCCGCGGCCGCGACCGCGAACAGTCCCGCCCGCTCGCAGACCTGGGAGACCACCAGGATCGCGGCCAGGAAGCCGGCGACGGCCAGCAGGTCGCGCACCGCGGTCCAGGCCTCCTCGGTGCCGAGCAGGCCGACCGAGAGCGCCAGTGCCGCGGCTCCCACGGAGACACCGGCCTCCACGCGCCGTCGCGGGTGCGCGTAGGCCACCGCCAGCAGGGCCAGCAGCGCCACCACCGGCACGGCCTCGCGCAGCAGGGACGCGGTCGAGGTCGTCATCCGCGCACCACCCGCCCGACCCGCTGCCCGACCGTCTGCACCGCCGCAACCTAGTCGGTGTGAAGATGGGTGCCGTGAGCGAGCCGACCCCCGAGCCCACCGGCAAGGCTGCCCGCTACCAGCGCTCCACCGGCGCCCTGGTGGGATCGATGATCGTCACCGTGGTGGTGGTCGTCCTGGTCGTGGTGCTGCGGGGCTGCATCAGCGCCGACCTGGAGGTCACCCCCGAGTCGGTGGACTACCGCGAGTCGGTGAGCCAGGCCCAGGGCGCGGACATCGAGGTGGTCTACCCGCCCGCGCTGCCCGAGGGCTGGATCGCCACGCAGGTGGAGGTCGAGCCGGGCGAGCCGCCGGGCTTCTCGCTGAACATGCTCACCGGTGACCAGCAGTTCGTCGGGGTGCGGCAGAGCTCCGAGGACGACGTCGACGACCTGCTCGACGAGCTCGTCGACGAGAGCGCCGACGAGGCGGGCACCTACGAGGCGCAGGCCTCCGTGGCGCCGACCTGGGAGGTCTACACCGACGACGGCGGCGACCGCGCCTACGCCACCACGTTCGGCGACTACAGCCTGCTGGTCTACGGACCCGTGGACGCCGCCGACCTCGAGGGCCTGGTGGAGTCGCTGACCACCGCTCCGGTCACCTCCTGACTCGGCTCGCCCGGCTCACTCGTCGGCCTCGTCGGCCTCGTCGGGGTCGTCGGTGGCACGCGCGAGCCGCTCGGCGGCACCGTCGAGCCAGGTCTGGCACAGGTCGGCCAGGTGCTCGCCGCGCTCCCAGAGCGCCAAGGACTCCTCGAGCGTGGTGCCGCCGGTCTCCAGGCGGCGCACCACCTCGACCAGCTCGTCGCGGGCCTCCTCGTAGCCGAGCTCCTCGTCGGCGGTGTCAGGCATGGGGGTCCTCCTGGGGGTGGTCGGGCGGGGCCGCGGACTCGGCGTGGTCGGTGGAGAGCACCTGGGCGTGCACCCGGCCGTCGGCGACCCGGACCGAGACGCGGGCGCCGTCGGCGACCTCGGCGGTGCTGGTGACCACGTGCCCGGCGTCGTCCTGCAGGACGGCGTAGCCGCGCTGCAAGGTGGCGAGCGGCGAGAGGGCGCGCACGCGCGCCCGCTGGTGGCCGAGGTCGTCGTGGGCGCGGTCGAGCCGGTGGCCCAGGCTGCGCCGGGCGCGCTCGCGCAGACCGTCGAGCTGCTCGACGCGGCTGCGGACCAGCACCTGCGGGTCGGCCAGCACGGGGCGGGAGCGCAGCGCCTCCAGGGTGGAGCGCTCGCGCACCAGGCGCCCCTGGACGGCCGCGCGCAGCCGGTGGCGGGCCTGATCGACGGCGGAGAGCTCGTGGACGACGTCGGGCACCACCAGCTTGGCGGCGTCGGTGGGGGTGGCGGCCCGCACGTCGGCCACCAGGTCCATTAGCGGGTTGTCGGGCTCGTGGCCGATGGCCGAGACCACCGGCGTGCGCACGGCCGCCACCACCCGGATCAGTCCCTCGTCGGAGAACGGCAGCAGGTCCTCGACCGAGCCGCCCCCGCGGGCGACGACGATGACCGCCACCTCGGGTCGGGCGTCGAGCCGGCGCACGGCCTCGATCACCTCCCCGGCGCAGCGCGAGCCCTGCATGGCGGCGGGCGCGACCTCGATGCGCACCGCCGGCCACCGCCGTCGCGCGATCTCGAGCACGTCGCGCTCCGCGGCCGACCCCGGCGAGGTGACCAGCCCGACCACGCCGGGCAGGAAGGGGAGCGGGCGCTTGAGCTCGGGGGCGAAGAGGCCCTCGGCGGCGAGCAGGCGGCGTCGTCGCTCGAGGCGGGCGAGCAGCTCGCCGAGCCCGACCATGCGGATCTCGCGCGCCGCCAGCGAGAGCGTGCCGCGATTGGCGTAGTAGGAGGGCTTGGCGTGCACCACCACGCTGGCGCCCTCGACCAGCGGCGGGTCGAGGCTGTCGACCAGCGTGCGCGGGCAGGTGACGGTGACCGAGATGTCGGCCAGCGGGTCGCGCAACGTCAGGAACACCGTGGCCATGCCCGGGCGACGGCTGACCTGCGCGACCTGCCCCTCCACCCACACCGCACCCAGGCGGTCGACCCAGCCGGCGATCGCCGTGGCGATCTGCCGCACCGGTGCCGGTGCCTCCAGCGAGGTCTCCAGGGCCATGGGCGCGAGGGTAGGCCACCACGCCGACAGGCCCGGGCGCCGCCGCATGTTGCTGACGCGTGGGACCAGTTCCAGGGGTCTCGGTGACGGGTGGTGCTACTCGCGGCGGTCAGCAACATGCGACCGCCGGCGCCGAGGCGGCCGTGCGACCCCCGGGCTCCTAGACTGGCCCCATGACGACCGACATGGGCATGCCGCCGATCCTGTCTCCGGACGAGGCCGAGCGCACCGTCCTGCTCGCGGCCCCGCGCGGCTACTGCGCCGGCGTCGACCGCGCCGTCGTCACCGTCGAGAAGGCGCTCGACCTCTACGGCCCGCCGGTCTACGTGCGCAAGCAGATCGTCCACAACAAGCACGTCGTGCGCACCCTGGAGGAGCGCGGCGCGATCTTCGTCGAGGAGCTCGACGAGGTGCCCAAGGGTGCCACCGTGGTGTTCTCCGCCCACGGCGTCTCGCCCGAGGTGCACCGCCAGGCCGCCGAGCGCGAGCTCAAGACCATCGACGCGACGTGCCCGCTGGTCACCAAGGTCCACCACGAGGCCAAGCGCTTCGCCGCCGACGACTACGACATCCTGCTGATCGGTCACGCCGGTCACGAGGAGGTCGAGGGCACCGCGGGCGAGGCGCCCGAGCACATCCAGCTCGTCGAGAGCCCGGCCGACGTGCCGAACATCGAGGTGCGCGACCCCGCCAAGGTGGCCTGGCTCTCGCAGACCACCCTCTCGGTCGACGAGACCCTCGAGACCGTCGCCGCCATCCGCGAGCGCTTCCCGCTGCTGCTCGACCCGCCCAGCGACGACATCTGCTACGCCACCCAGAACCGCCAGCTGGCGGTCAAGGAGATCTCGCCCGGTGCCGACCTGCTGATCGTGGTCGGCTCGGCCAACTCCTCGAACTCGGTCCGGCTGGTCGAGGTGGCCCTCGAGGCCGGCGCCAAGGCCTCGTACCGCATCGACGACGTCTCCGAGCTCGACGAGGCCTGGCTCGAGGGCGTCGAGACGGTCTCGGTCACCTCCGGCGCCTCGGTGCCCGAGGACCTCGTGGAGGGCGTGCTCGCCTTCCTCTCCGAGCGCGGCTACCCCGACGCCCGCGCGGTCCACTCCGCCGAGGAGTCCCTCATCTTCGCGCTCCCCAAGGAGCTGCGCCGCGACCTCAAGGCCGCCGGCCGCCGCTGACCTGGCGTGACTGCGCACGGGTGGAGCGTCGACCTGGCGTGAGTGCGCACTGATGGAGCGTCGACCCGGCGTGAGTGCGCACGGATGGGACATCGACCCGGCCTGAAAGCGCACGGGTGGGGCGTCGACCTGGCGCGACTGCGCACGGGTGGGACATCGACCTGGCCTGAAAGCGCACGGGTCGCGCGTCGACCTGGCGCGACTGCGCACGGGTGGGACATCGACCTGGCGCGACTGCGCACGGGTGGGACATCGACCCGGCCTGGAAGCGCACGGGTGGCGCGTCGAGCCGTCCGTTCCTGCGCCAGGTCAGCCGAGCAGCGGGTCGCCGGCGCGGCGGCGCTCGGTGCGCAGGTGCCACCACACCTGGGCCAGCACCAGCAGACCCAGGACGACGGCGCCGGGCAGCAGCCACCAGGGTGCGGGAGGCGCCGGGGCGGGGGCGGCCTCGGGCGGTGCGGGAGGTGGGCCGGAGGGCGCCAGGTCGAGGGTGAGGCTCTCGCCCTCGGCGGCGGCCAGCAGCACGGTGCCGTTGAGCGCCGACCAGCCCTGCTCACCCACCCGGTCGACGACGGTGCTGGTGAGCGGCGCCGTGCCGTCCGCGCGTCGTCGCGCCCAGGTTCCCAGCACCAGCACCGGTCGGTCGGCGGCACCCGCGACCTCCAGGGTGGCGTAGGCCTCGGCCTCGGCCAGGCTGCTGGTCGCGGCGTCGCCGGCGGCGCGGTCCAGACCCAGCCCGCGCAGCGGCCCCAGCGGCAGCGGTGCGCCCAGGGCCTCGGCGTCGTTGCGGTTGGCGCCCACGAGCAGTCCGGCGGAGAGGCCGCTCACGAGCTCGGAGGGGTCCACCACGCTGACCTCCAGCGGTGCCCCGGCGGCGCGCTGGAGCGCTGCCAGCAAGGCCGCACCCTGAGCGGCGACGGCGACCCGCTGCCGTCCTGTCTTGCGCACGGCGACGGGCACGCTGCCACCGAGCACCTGGGGGAAGGCGGCGAGCCCGGAGCCGGCGGCCGACCCGGGGGTGCCGGTGACGGTGGAGGCCTCGGCGTCGAGGGTCAGCTCGAGCGGAGCGAGGGAGGCGGGGTCGGGACAGGTGCCGTCCACAGGGAGGACGGCGAGCGTGAGGCGCACCCGGTTGACGGGGCGCAGCCGCCAACCCGGCACTGTCGCGTCCACCTCGAGGGCAGGGTCCTCGTCGAGCACGGTCGAGTCGACCAGCTCGTCGTTGACGTAGGTGTTGAGCTGCGCGCGGCTGCCGGCGTCGAGGAGGCCGTGGGTGCCCTCGAGGTGCAGCACCAGGTCCTGCAGCGGACCGCCGAAGAGGTCCTGCGCCACGGTCAGCTCCGCGGTGGCGGGGCCGGAGCCGCGCAGCGTGGTGGTCGCGAGGCCGAGGTCGGCCAGGGGCACCTCGGCCTGGGCCGACCGGGCGGCCGCGAGAACGCCGGCGCTGGCCGAGTCGGAGCCGCGCACCACCTCGGTGGTGGGTGTGGCCAGCTCGCGCGCCGCCTCGACCAGCTCGGAGCCCGGGCCGGTGACCACCAGCCGCGAGAGGCCGAACTCGGTGATCACCTCGGTGCTCACCTCCGCGGCGTCCTCGTCGGGCACCAGCTGCAGCACGCGCTGCCCCAGTCCCGCCCGGGGCAGGACGACGCCCGGCGTGCCGAGCACGAGGTCGGTCGCGGCCGGGTACACACCGGCGAGCGAGGTGATCGCGGTCAGTCCGGCACGCAGCACCTCGTCGTCGGCGCTGGGGGGCACCAGCACGTCGACGCGGGTCGAGAGACGCGGCCAGAACTCCTCGGGGGAGGTGGGTGGCGCCTCGGTGCCCACGTAGCCCAGCTGCACCTCCTGCAGTCCCACGGTGGGCGGACGCAGGGGAGGGCACCCCGTGGTGGACGCCTCGGGGGTGTAGCGGACGCCGAGCGTCAGCACCCCGTCGACGACGTCGGAGGCGTAGACCGGCACGGCGACGTCGAGGTCGGGCTCGGGCACCACGGCGGCCGCCTCGCGCTCGCCGACGAGCAGCGTGACCACGCCGCCGGTGGCCTCCGTGGCGACCTGGGCGGTGACCGACGTGGGGGTGATCCCGGCCGGCACCGGCACCGCCACGGAGGCGGTGTCGCCGCCCACGGCGCGTACCTGGACGGGCAGCGAGGAGTCCTCGGCGACGGCGGCGGGGGAGAGGCCGAGCAGGGCAGGCGCCACCAGCAGCGGGACCGAGGCGGCCACCAGGGCGACGCGGGTGCGGAGCAGACGCGACACCGGTCCCCCTCCTCGTGCCTGGCCGGGTAGCGTGCCGAGTGTCCCACGGTGGGGCGGAGCCCAGCGGAGGAGGTCGGCGCGTGGCGCGGTACGTGGACGTGCACCCGGAGAACCCCCAGCCGCGGTTGGTGCGGCAGGTGGTGGAGGCGCTGCGCGACGACGCGCTCATCGCCTACCCGACCGACTCGGGCTACGCGCTGGGCTCGCGGGTGGGCAACCGGGAGGGGCGCGACCGGATCCTGCGCATCCGGGGCCTCGACGACCGCCACCACTTCACCCTCGTGTGCCGCGACTTCTCGCAGCTGGGCCAGCTGGTCCACGTCGACAACGCTGCGTTCCGGGCGGTGCGGGCGGCCACCCCCGGGCCGTACACGTTCATCCTGCCGGGCACCCCTGAGGTCCCGCGCCGCCTGCTGCACCCGAAGAAGCGCACGGTGGGGGTGCGGATCCCCGACCACGCGGTGGTGCGGGCGTTGCTCGAGGAGCTCGGTGAGCCGTTGCTCTCCAGCTCGCTGATCCTGCCGGGCGAGACCGAGCCGCGCACCATGGGCTGGGACGTCAAGGAGGAGCTCGAGCACCAGGTGGACGTGGTGATCGAGGCGGGCGAGACACCGGCCGAGCCGACGACGGTCGTGGACTGGTCCGACGGCGCGCCCGAGGTGCTGCGCCGTGGCGCGGGAGATCCCGACCGGTTCGGCTGAACCGGGTCGGTCGCGCGTGTCAGTCGCGCGTGACGAACCCGCGCCGGATGAGCAGGACGGCCAGCGCGAGGGCGTAGCCCACCAGCAGCGCGACGCTGTGGTGGGAGAGCCCGCGGATGAGCGCCTGCAGCATCGAGTCGTCGGCCCGACCCAGCGCGGCGGGCGAGGTGGCGGCCAGCAGCACGAACAGCCCGGCCATCAGCAGGGGCGGCAGCACCCCGACCACGAAGAAGTCCGCGGGCCGCACCAGGAGTGCCAGGCCGGTGCAGATCATCACGAAGCACACGTCGAAGAGCACGGTGACGCGGTCGAGCATCGCGACGTCGAGCACCGCGACGGTGAGCGTGAGCGCGGCTCCGAGGGCCACGACGGACGTGCCGCTCTCGTGGCCCTCCTCCCACAGGGTGCGAGGTGGGTGGGTCATCCCGACGCGGGGCTCCCGGATCACAGGGCCACGCTAGGCCGCTCGTCGGGCGGGTCGGCGGAGCCGCGCCGCAGCGGGCCCGTCGGGTCGGCGCCGCCCTCGGCCGGCCCGACCGGCCTCTCGACGGCGCGCAGCTCGACCGGGCGGGGGCTCTCGAGCTCCTCCGCGGTGACGCCGAGGTCGCGGAAGCGCCGCGCGGTGACCAGCACGCGCGACTCCAGGGAGCCGAGTGCGCGGTTGTAGTGCTCGGTGGCGCCGTTGAGCGAGCGCCCCAGGCTGTGCAGGTGGCCGGCGAAGGTGCCGAGCCGCCCGTGCAGCTCGCGACCGAGCTGGTGCACCTCGGCGGCCTGGCGGTCGAGCGCCTCGTGGGTCCAGCCGTGCGCCACCGTGCGCAGCAGCGCGATCAGGGTGGTCGGGGTCGCGAGCACCACGTGCTTGGCGGCGGCCTCCTCGAGCAGCGCGGGGTCGGTCTCCAGGGCCGCGGCCAGGAAGGACTCGGCGGGCACGAAGAGCACGACGAACTCCGGGGAGTCGGGCAGGGCCTGCCAGTAGGCCTTGCCGGCCAGCTGGGTCACGTGGGTGCGCAGCTGGCGCGCGTGCCGGACCAGGTGGTGCTCGCGCGCGGCGTCGTCGGTGGCTGCGGTGGCGTCGAGGTAGGCGTCGAGCGGCACCTTGGCGTCGACCACGACCTGCCGACCACCGGCCAGGTGCACCACGAGGTCGGGACGCAGTGCCCCGTCGGCGCTGCGGACCTGCTCGGTGAAGTCGCAGCGGTCGACGAGCCCGGCCAGCTCGACGGCGCGCCGCAGGTGCAGCTCGCCCCAGCGCCCACGGACCTGGGGCTTGCGCAGCGCAGTGGTGAGGGAGGCGGTCTCGCGTCGCAGCGACTCGGTGGAGTCGCGCACGTGGTGCACCTGCTCACGCAGCTGGCCCTGCCAGGTGGCCCGCTCGCGGTCGAGGTGGTGCAGCAGGTCGGCGAGCCGGTCCAGCCCCTGCATGACCTCGGCCTGCTCGACCATGCCCTGGGCTGCCTCGCGCTGGTGCTCGGGGCGCGACCGGGCCCACAGCACGCCCAGGGCGGCACCGAGCGCGAGGCCGAGCAGCAGCACCACGAGGCCCGTCAGCAGCGTCAGGATCTCCATGCCTGCACTATGGACGCGACCACCGACAAGGCCGCAGCGGCGCCCGAGGTACGAGGGCGACGCGTGTGCGGGCGCAGGTTGAGCAAGCCCCGCGACCGAGGAACGAGGTCGCGACGGGCGAGTCGAAACAGTGAGGATGTAGGTACCTGGTCCAGGGGTCTGACTTAAGTCGAAACTGACGCCCCTGGTGGTTGTCCTCAAGCGGGACCTGTCGGCCCCTGGACCGGGTGCTCGAT
>NZ_BAABIM010000001.1:1028746-1680065 GCF_039542785.1 Nocardioides nanhaiensis | reverse complement strand
CATCGGCCGGATGCGCAACCACCCACCCACCATGGACTACGTCACGCGCCGACGCGCCGAAGGACTCTCCAATCCCGAGATCATCCGGTGCCTCAAACGACACCTCGCCCGCGCCGTCTACCGAGCCTTACGGACCGACCTCATGACCCCTTGACATCTATAGGACCGTCCCCCGCAGCCGGGGGCTGGCACGAGGCGCAGGAGCCGAGGCTGAGGAACGAAGCCCCGGCGACGTAGCCGGAGCCCGATCGCAACGGGGAGTCGCTCCTCACCCCGGTACGTCCAGCGCCGCCCGGGCACCACCACCGGGCCGCGGACCGACCTCCAGCTGACCACCGAGCTCGGACTCGACCAGGGTGCGCACGATCGAGAGCCCCAGGTTCGTGGACCCCTCGAGCGTGAAACCGTCGGGCAGCCCGCGGCCGTCGTCGTCGACGGTCACGTGCAGCCGTCCGGCGAGCCGTCGCACGTCGACGACGACCTGCCCGGGCGCCGTCGGCTCCCCGTCGTCGTTCGCCGGGACCTCCTCGCCGCCGGCGTACCCGTGCTCGACGGCGTTCTGGAGCAGCTCGGTGAGCACCATCGCCAGGGCGCTGGCCTGCTCCGAGGCCAGCTCTCCGAACGTGCCTGCGCGGTGCACCCGCACCCGGCCCGGGACGGCGCTCACCTCGGCCACCATCGCGCCGAGCCGGTCGGCGATCTCGTCGAAGGCGACGTGCTCCTCGACCGACTGGCTGAGCGTCTCGTGCACGATCGCGATCGACCCCACCCGGCGCACCGCCTCCTCGAGGGCCGCCTTGGCGGCCTCGGAGTCGATGCGCCGTGCCTGCAGACGCAGCAGCGCGGCCACGGTCTGCAGGTTGTTCTTCACCCGGTGGTGGATCTCGCGGATCGTGGCGTCCTTGGTGACCAGCTCGCGGTCGCGGCGGCGCAGGTCGGTGACGTCGCGCACCAGGATCACCCCGCCGATGTGGGTGCCCTCGGGGCGCAGCGGGATGGCGCGGACGATCAGGGTCACGTGCTCGTTGCCCACCTCGGTGTCGCGGTAGTCGCGCGCACCGAGCACGGCGCTGAAGGTCTCCTCGTCCGGGCGGCGCCGCGCCGGCACCAGCTCGCGGGTGAGTCGGGCCAGGTCGGTGCCGGCGAGGTCGCCGACGAGTCCCAGTCGGCGAAACACCGACTGGGCGTTGGGACTGGCGTACTCGACCCGCCCGGCGCCGTCCACACGGGCGAAGCCGTCGCCCACGCGCGGGGTGTCGGCGTGGTCGCTGCGCTGCCCGGCGGCCGGGAAGGTGCCCAGCGCCATCATCCGGGTCAGGTCCGAGGCGGTCTGCAGGTAGGAGAGCTCCAGGCGGCTCGGGGTGCGCACCCCGAGCAGGTTGGTGTGCCGGCCGACGACGGCGATCACCCGCCCTGCCCGCCGCACGGGGATGGCCTCGACCCGCACCGGCACGTCGTCGCGCCACTCGGGGTCGCCCTCGCGCACCAGCCGGCCGTGGGTGTGGGCCTCGTCCAGCATCGGGCGCCGACCACGCGGCACGAACGTGCCGACGACGTCGTCGACGTAGGCCGTGGGCCCCGTGGTGGGCCGCATCTGGCCGGCCGCCCAGTAGCCCTCGCCGCCGCGGTCGGGGAGCCACAGCACCAGGTCCGCGAAGGAGAGGTCGGCCACGATCTGCCAGTCGGCCTGCAGCAGCTGCAGCCAACGCACGTCCTCGGCGTCGAGGTCGGTGTGGCTGCGCACCAGCTCGGCGAGGGTCGGCACCGGATCAGGGTAGGCTGCTCGCTCTCGGGCTCACGCGGCGCGGTCTCCGGCGACCGCACCGGCGCAGGGCGGGCAACACGGTTGGCGACAGTGGGGGAACATGGTCTCGGCGTACTGGGTGCGGGTGCTCGACGGTGGTCGGGAGGTCCCCGCGGACCGCTCCCTCGCGGACCTCACCACGGAGCTCACCCAGATGCTCGGCGACGCCGACCCGCGGGTGCGCGAGGAGGTCGCGACCCCCACGCTCACGACCTGGATCCGCCGCGGCGAGTACGACGACCTGCTCTCGGGACTGGGCGACGGCATGGCCGCTGGCCTGCGTGTCGGCCTGGGTGAGCCCACTGGCGACGCCGTCTTCCGCCGCGCCTGCTCGGCGCGCGTGCTGGCCGCCTGCATCGACCGCGACACCGAGCGGCCGCTGGTCCTCGGCGGGCGGGTGCTCGACTGGGGCGACCGGATCGCCACGTGGCTGCTCGAGGAGCAGGACCTGCGCGCCTTCGTGCCCGCCAAGGGCTGGGCGCACGCCCTGGCCCGGGCCGCCGACGCGCTGGGGTCGCTCGCCGGGTCGCCGCACGTGGGCAAGGCCGAGCTGGCGGTGCTGCTCGACGTCATCGGCGAGCGCCTGGCCGTGCGCACCGACGTCGCGCTGACCCACGGCGAGACCGACCGGCTGGCAGCCGCGGCGATGGCGATCCTGCGCCGCGACCGGGTGAGCATCGAGACCCTGGAGCCCTGGGTCGGCCGGCTGGGCGAGGCCGCCCGGCACCGGGCGCTCGAGGGCGACCCGTACCTGGCCACCGCCAACGCCGAGGCCTTTCTGCGGGCGCTCTACCTGCAGCTGGCGCTCGGCACCCGGCGCGCGCCGGCGGTGCGCGCCGACCTGCTGCTGCTGCTCGTCGACGTGCTGCGCGACACCAACCGCGCGTACCTGCGCGACCCCGGGCACTGATCCCGCGCCGACCCTGAGCGAGTGCGCCGCGCCAGCCAGCCGACCCGTGGGTAACCTGCGGCCATGACCCAGGACACGTCCGAGACCCCGCCCGCCGCCGCACCCGAGCCGGGCGGCCCCATCGAGGGACACAGCGGCCGGCTGGCCGTCGAGGTCGCGCGCGCGCACGGCGTCGAGACGATGTTCACCCTCTCGGGCGCCCACGTCTTCCCGATGTACGACGGCGCGGTGAAGGCCGACCCGCCGATGCGGCTGCTCGACGTGCGCCACGAGCAGACGGCGGCCTTCGCCGCCGAGGCCACCGGCAAGCTCACCCGTGTGCCCGGCCTCGCGGTGCTCACGGCCGGGCCCGGCGTCACCAACGGCGTCAGCGCCATCGCGCAGGCCCAGTTCGCCGGGTCCCCGATGGTCGTGGTCGGCGGGCGCGCGCCCGCAAACCGCTGGGGCAGCGGCTCGCTGCAGGAGCTCGACCAGCCGCCGATCGTCGCCTCCATCTCCAAGCAGGCCAGCACCCTGCACACCGCCGGCGACGTGCTCGAGGGCATGCACGGCGCCTTCACCGCCGCCGGCTCCTCGCACCGCGGGCCGGTCTTCGTCGACGTCCCCATGGACGAGTTCTTCAACTCGGCCTCCGGCACGCTGCCCGAGGTGGGCAGCCTGCGCGGCGCCGAGCCCGACCCCGAGGCGCTCACGCAGATCGCCCGGCTGCTGGCCCAGGCCTCGCGGCCCGTGCTGATCCTCGGCACCGACGTCTGGTCGGACCGCGCCGAGGAGGCCGCGCTGCGCTTCGTGCAGGAGGTCGGCGTCCCGACCATCGCCAACGGCATGGGCCGCGGCGTGGTGCCCGGCGGCCACCCGCTCCTGGTCACCAAGGCCCGGGGCGCCGCGCTGGGCGGCGCCGACCTGGTCGTCGTCGTCGGCACGCCCCTGGACTTCCGGCTCGGCTACGGCGTCTTCGGCGGCAAGGAGGAGGGCTCCTCCCCCGCCCGCGTGGTGCACGTGGCTGACTCCCCCGGGCAGGTCTCGGGGCACGCCGAGCTGGCGGCGTCGGTCTCCGGCGACCTCTCCGCGGTCTTCGACGGCGTCCAGGCCGCGCTCGAGCGCGGCACCAAGCCGGACTGGACCTCGTGGGTCTCGACCCTGCAGGACACGGTGGCCAAGGCCACCGAGCGCGACCGCGAGCTGCTGCAGGCCGAGGCCGACCCCATCCACCCCGCCCGCATCTACGGCGAGCTGGTCCCCCGCCTGGCCGAGGACGCCGTCGTCATCGGCGACGGCGGCGACTTCGTCAGCTTCGCCGGTAAGTACGTCGAGCCGCAGCGTCCCGGCGGCTGGCTCGACCCCGGCCCCTACGGCTGCCTGGGCGCCGGCCTCGGCGCCGCCATCGCCGCCCGGCTCGCCCGCCCCTCCTCGCAGGTGGTGCTGCTGCTGGGCGACGGCGCCGCCGGCTTCTCGCTGATGGACGTCGACACCCTCGTGCGCCACGACCTGCCGGTCGTCATGGTGATGGGCAACAACTCCGCCTGGGCGCTCGAGAAGGGCCCGATGCAGATGCTCTACGGCTACGACGTGATCGCCGACCTGGCCCCCCGCACCCCGTACGACCAGGTCGTGACGGCGCTCGGCGGCGCCGGCGAGACCGTCACCGACCCCCGCCAGATCGGCCCCGCCATGGACCGCGCGTTCGCGGCCGGCGTGCCCTACCTGGTCAACGTGATCACCGATGTGGAGGCCACCTATCCGCGCAACACGTTCGGCATCTGAGGCGGCTGGCCCGGCTGGCGGCGGGCTGGAGCTGAGGCGGGTCCGCGCGTCGGAGCACGACGACGTCGCCGCGCTCACCGTGGCCGCCTACGACCCCTTCCTGCTGGGGCGCGCGGATCCCTACCGCGAGCGTCTGGCCGACGTCGCCACGCGCGACCGGGAGGCCGAGGTGTGGGTGGCCGTGCAGGGTGACGGCGACCGGGTGCTGGGTGCGGTCACCGTGTGCCCGCCGGGCGGCGGCATGCGCGAGGTGGCCCGCCCCGAGGAGGGCGAGTTCCGGATGCTGGCCGTGCACCCCGCCGCGCAGGGGCGTGGCGTCGGCGAGGCGCTCGCCACCTTGGTGGTCGAGCGGTTCCGGCGTGACGGCGCCCCGGGCATCGCACTCTCGAGCCTGACCGAGATGCACGGCGCGCACCGCCTCTACGAGCGTCTCGGCTTCGTCCGCGACACCGCCCGCGACTGGTCACCGGTGCCCGGTGTCCAGCTCATCGCCTACCACCGGGAGCTGCCATGAGCGCGTCGACACCCGTCCCCTCCGGACCGCCCGCCCTCGAGGCCACGCTGACCTTCGAGGTCACCGACGCCGACACCGCGCTCGCCGTCGGCTCGGGGAGCCTGCCCGTGCTCGGGACCCCGCGCCTGCTGGCGTGGTGCGAGGCCGCCACGTGCGCCGCCATCGAGCCCGCGCTCGGCGAGGGCGCCACCAGCGTCGGCACCCGGGTCACCCTCGAGCACAGCGCCGCCACCGCCGTCGGGGGGCGCGTGCAGGTCAGCGCCACGGCCGGCTTCGTCGACGGCCGTCTGCACCGCTTCAGCGTCGCCGCCCGTGAGCTCGGCGCCGACGGCACCCCTCGCGGCGTCGTCGCCACCGGCGAGGTCACCCGTGTCGTCGTCGACGCCGAGCGGTTCCTCGGCCGGGTGCGCCCCCCGGCCTGAGCCCCCCGGACGCAGCGAACCCCCGGCCGGTGGCCGGGGGTTCGTCATGCGTGCGGATGGTCCGCACCTGAGCGACGCTGGGTGCTCAGGTGTTGGGACGCTTGCCGTGGTTCGCGCCCTTCTTGCGACGCGAACGGCGCTTGCGGCCGGTCTTGCCCATGGTGTCCTCCTGGATCGAGATCGGGACAGTCTCCCAAACCCGGGCCCGCAGCGCGAATCCGGGGCGCCGATGGGACCGGGGCTCAGCCCTCGCGGATCTCCAGTCGCACCTGCTCCAGGCGCACCATCACCCGTTGGCGCAGGTCGGTGGGGGCGGCCTCGGAGCACGAGCGGGCCACGATGGCCTTCATCGTCCTCTGCAGGTCGTACTTGACCAGGCAGGGGTTGCAGCTGTCGAGGTGGGCACGGACCGCGCCGCAGTCGGCGTCGTCGAGCTCGTTGTCGAGGAAGTAGACGATCCGCTCGAGGTAGTCGGCGCAGTCCTCCGCGGACACCTCCCCGGCACCGTGGTCGTGGCCCGTGTGGCTGCTGTGCTCGGTGTGGTGGCTCACTTCACCGCCCCCTCGATCGTCCCGGCGGGCAGCAGGTCGTTGCTGCGCACGTAGTCGGCCAGCATGTCGCGCAGCTGGCGGCGGCCCCGGTGCAGCCGGCTCATCACGGTGCCGATGGGGGTCCCCATGATCTCGGCGATCTCCTTGTAGGCGAACCCCTCGACGTCGGCGAGGTAGACCGCGAGGCGGAACTCCTCGGGCAGGCGCTGCAGGGCGTCCTTGACCTGGCTGTCGGGCAGGTGCTCGAGCGCCTCCATCTCCGCGGAGCGCAGCCCGGTCGAGGTGTGCGACTCGGCCCGCGCGAGCTGCCAGTCCTCGACGTCCTCGGACATCGACTGCTGCGGCTGGCGCTGCTTCTTGCGGTAGTTGTTGATGAAGGTGTTGGTGAGGATCCGGTACAGCCAGGCCTTGAGGTTGGTGCCGGGCTTGTACTGGTGGAAGGCCGAGTAGGCCTTGGCGAAGGTCTCCTGCACCAGGTCCTCGGCGTCCGCGGGGTTGCGGGTCATCCGCATCGCGGCCGAGTACAGCTGGTCGAGGTAGGGCAGCGCGTCGCGCTCGAAGCGCGCGGAGCGCTCCGCATCGGTCTCGGTGGCGACGTCGACGTCGGGGTTGTCAGTCATCAGGGCCCAGCCTACGTCGGCGGTGGGTCGGTCGAGCACGTCCATGTGGGCACAACACACCCCCGCGGCCGGACATTCCGCCGGACGTTCCGCCCGCGGGAGCACGCCCGGCGGATCAGCTGCCGAGCACCTCGCGCACGATCCACTCCAGCACCGACTCGACGACGACGGCGTGCGCCTCCTCCTGCGTCGCCTCGCCGCGGGCCGGGACCTTGAACCCGTGGTCGGCGCCGGGGACCACGGCCACCTCGAGGTCCTCGGGGAACTCCTCGGGGGTGCCGAACGGGTCGCGCTCCCCCTGGACGACGAGCGTCGGCACGCGGGCGCCGCGCAGCTCGGGGAGCCGGGTCTTCTCCGGCTGCCCCGGCGGGTGCAGCGGGAAGGCCAGCGCGAGACAGCCGACGGCACCGAGGCTCTTGGCGCAGCGTGCGGCGGAGCGTGCCCCGGCGGAGCGACCTCCGAGCACCAGCGGCGTCTGCATCCGCAGCCGGTCGTACCCGGCCCGCAGCGCCTCGTCGAGGCTCGCGGGAGGTCCGGCGACCTTCCGCCCGGCGACCTTCCACGGCTGCTCGAAGCGCACGACGGTGATGCCGTGGCGCGGCAGGTACGTGGCCAGCGCCTCCAGGTCCGGGGCGTCGATGCCACCACCCGCCCCGTGGCCCAGCAGCAGCGTCAGCTTGGGCCCGCGCGCGCGTCGGGTGACGAAGCGTCCTCGACCCTGCGGGGTGTCCACCCACATCTCGTCGGTCGTCACGTGTCCTCCACCTCGGTCTCGACGGGCCCGTCGGGCTCCTCCAGCGGCAGCGGCTCCACCAGCTGTGGGCCGTTGTTGCGCACGTTGCCCACCGCCGGCGACACCGGGAAGGCCTCGAGCCGTCCGGGAGCCGCGGGCGTGAGCAGGTCCAGCAGCTGGGGACCCGAGGCCCGCGGGTCGAGCCAGGCGTCGCGTCGCTCGACGTCGACCATCAGCGGCATCCGGTCGTGCAGGTGCCCGAGGTCGTCCTGGGCCTGGGTGGTGAGCACCGTGCAGGTCCACACGAAACGCTGCTCGTCGTCCTCGGCACGCGCGGGGTCGCGCCAGATCTCGTAGAGGCCGGCCATCGCCAGCACGCCGCCGTCGGCGGGACGGATGAAGAACGGCTGCTTGCGCGGCTTGCCCGCGCGGGTGAGCTCGCTGGTGGGGTACCACTCGTAGTAGCCGTCGGCCGGCAGCAGGCACCGGCGGGCGGCGAAGGCGCGCCGGAAGGCCGGCTTCTCGGCCACGGTCTCGCTGCGGGCGTTGATCATCCGGCTGCCGATCGAGGCGTCCTTGGCCCACGAGGGCACCAGGCCCCACCGCAGCGTGCGCAGCTGGCGCTCCGGGGCGTGCTCGACGCCGTCGGCCTCCGTGCGTGGCGGGCGCTCGAGGACGGCGTAGACCTCCTTGGTGGGGGCCACGTTGTAGTCGGGCTCCAGCGGCACGGGCACGCGGCTGTCCACGACCTCGAACTCCTCCACGAGGTCCTCCGGCCGCCGGCTGGAGGCGTAGCGCCCACACATGCGCGACACCCTATGCCCGCCCGCGAGGAGGTGGCGCCGGCGGTGACGCGACTGCGGCGCGGCGGTGAACCGGCGCCGATCGGGTACTCAGTAGGCATGTCCCTGAGCCGTCTCGTCGCCCGTCCCATGCTCGCCTCGATCTTCGTCATCGGCGGAGCCAACGCGCTGCGCAACGCCCCGGCGCTGGCCGCCAAGGCCAAGCCCGTCATCGACAAGGTGGTGCCCAAGGCCCAGGAGGCCGCGCCCCAGGTGCCGATCCCCAGCGACGCCGCGACCCTGGTGCGGATCAACGGTGGCGTGCAGGTGGCGGCCGGGCTGGCGCTGGCCACCGGCAAGTTCCCCCGCCTCTCGGCGGCGCTGCTCGCGGCCTCGCTCGCGCCGACCACCTACGCGGGTCACCGCTTCTGGGAGGTCGACGACGCCGCCGAGCGCCAGGCGCAGACCATCCACTTCTTCAAGAACCTCAGCCTGGCCGGCGGTCTGCTGATCGCGGCCGGTGACACCGACGGCAAGCCGGGCGTGGCCTGGCGCGCGGGTCGCGCGGCCAAGGACGCCCGCCGCGAGGCCAAGCACCTGGCGGCCACCGCGCGCCGCGAGGCCAAGCTCGCCACCGTGCAGGCCAAGTCGCAGCTCACCTGAGCCACCACGGCCGACAGCCTGCCCGACCAGCGTGGTCGACCAGCCGCCCCTCCGTGGGCCGGGGAGACCCGGTGAGCGGAGGGGCGGAGTCGTGCGTGGACTAGATTCAGCCGACGTGACCGACGACGCCGCCGCCCTGGACCTCTGGCCCGCGCCGGTCGCCCGCCGTCCGGTCGAGGCCACCGTGAGCCTCCCGGGCAGCAAGTCCCTCACCAACCGCGCGCTCGTGCTCGCCGCGATCGCCGAGGGCCCCAGCGTCGTCCGGCGGGCGCTGCGCTCGCGCGACACCCTGCTGATGGCCACCGCGCTCACCGCGCTGGGCAGCCGGGTCGACACCACCGGCGAGGACTGGCGGGTCACGCCCGGTGACCTGGCCGGCCCGGTGGCGGTCGACTGCGGCCTGGCCGGCACCGTGATGCGGTTCGTGCCGCCGGTCGCCGCGCTCGCCACCGGCGCCGTCACCTTCGACGGCGACCCGCACATGCGCACGCGCCCCATCGGGCAGGTGCTCACCGCGCTGACCATGCTCGGCGTCCGGGTCGACGACGGCGGGCGCGGTGCGCTGCCGTTCGCGGTGCACGGGTCGGGCGCCGTCGCGGGCGGGCAGGTCGTGCTCGACGCCTCCTCCTCCTCCCAGTTCGTCTCGGCCCTCCTGCTGGCCGGCGCCCGCTACGAGCAGGGCGTCGACGTCCTGCACGACGGCAAGCCCGTGCCCTCGCTCCCCCACATCGAGATGACCGTCGCGATGCTGCGCGAGCACGGCGTCGAGGTCGACGACGCCGAGCCGGACCGCTGGCGGGTCGCGCCCGGGCCGGTCGCCGCCGTCGACCACCAGATCGAGCCCGACCTCTCCAACGCCGGGCCGTTCGTGGCCCTGGCGGCACTGAGCGGGGGCAGCCTGACCGTCCGCGACTGGCCCGCGCACACCACCCAGGCTGGCGACGCCCTGCGGGGCCTGCTCGAGCAGATGGGGTGCACGGTGAGCCGCGACGCCGAGGGACTGACCGTCACCGGGCCCGCGGAGGGCCGCGCGGGACTGCAGGGCCTCGACGCCGACCTGCACGACGTCGGGGAGCTGACGCCGGTGGTGGCCGCGCTCGCCGCGCTGGCCTCCTCGCCCTCGCGGCTGCGCGGCGTCGCGCACATCCGCGGGCACGAGACCGACCGCCTGGCGGCCCTGGCCGCCGAGCTGGGCGGGCTGGGCGCCGCCGTCACCGAGCACGAGGACGGGCTGGAGCTGCGGCCCGCGCCCCTGCACGGCGGCACCTTCCACACCTACGCCGACCACCGGATGGCGCACGCGGCCGTGGTGGTGGGCGCCGCGACCGAGGGTGTGCTCGTCGAGGACGTCGCCACCACCGCCAAGACCTTCCCCGACTTCGCCGGCTTCTGGTCCGGCCTGCTGCCCCAGGACGTCTGAGCGGGATGGGGCAGCGGTGAGCGGGCGCTACAGCGACCACGACGTCGAGCACTACGACCGTCCCCGTCGCCGCACACGCCCACGCACCAAGGAGCGCCCCTCCTACGACGACGCCGTCGACGGCGTCGTGACGACCGTCGACCGCGGCCGCTTCACGCTGCTCGTCGCGGGCACCCCGGTGATGGCCGTCAAGGCCCGGCCGCTGGGCCGCAAGGGCGTGGTGGTGGGCGACCAGGTGCGCGTGGTGGGTGACACCTCCGGCGAGGAGGGCACGCTCGCCCGGATCGTGGAGGTGCGCGAGCGCAGCACCACCCTGCGCCGCACCGCCGACGACGACGACCCCGTGGAGCGGGTGATCGTCTCCAACGCCAGCCAGCTGGTGGTCGTGACCGCGCTGGCCGACCCCGAGCCGCGGCCCCGCCTGCTCGACCGGGCGCTCGTGGCCGCCTACGACGCCGGCATGGACCCGCTGCTCTGCCTCACCAAGAGCGACCTGGCCGACCCCGAGACGCTGCTCGTCACCTACCGGGCGCTCGGCGTGCCGTGGGTGGTCACCCGGCGCGGCGGAGACCTGCGCGAGCTGCGCACCCACCTGGCCGGGCGCACCAGCGTCCTGGTGGGGCACAGCGGCGTCGGCAAGTCGACCCTGGTCAACGCGCTGGTGCCCGACGCGACCCGCGCGGTGGGGCACGTCAACACGGTCACCGGCCGCGGCCGCCACACCAGCACCTCGGCGATGATGCTCGCGCTGCCGGGCCACGACGGTGTGGAGGGCGGCTGGATCATCGACACGCCCGGCATCCGCTCGTTCGGGCTCGCGCACGTGCAGCCCGAGGACCTGATCGGCGCCTTCCCCGACCTCGAGGAGCTGACCGAGGGCTGCCCGCGGGGGTGCACGCACGGCGAGGAGGAGCCCGAGTGCGGCCTCGACGAGGCACTCGCCCGCGGCGAGGCCGACCCCGACCGGATCAGCTCGTTCCGGCGTCTGCTCGCCGCCCGCAGCGTCACCGACTACTGACCCGGCGCACGACGGGCCAGGTCAGCCGTTGGTGCCGTACCAGGCGATCTGCGCGCCGGCGTCGCCGGTGAGGACGGTGTAGACACCCGTGGCCACCGCAGCCAGACCCACCAGGACGGCGAGCACGGTGCCCACCGTGTGCGACGAGCCGCGCGCGGGGCGCCCCTGCCACCACACCGAGACGTAGGTGAGGAGCGCGAAGCCCGTGGTGGTGAGGCGCAGGACGTTCGCACGCTCCTCGTGGGTCTCGAGCAGCGCGGCCAGCGGGCCGCCGTAGGTGTTGTTCTCCTCGACGCTCTCGCCGGAGAAGTAGGCCACCCAGATGCTGACGAGCGCGACGGTGACCGCGGCGACCAGCGGCCAGCGCAGCCGCCCCCGCCAGCGCGGCACCGCGGCGTAGAGGACGCCGGCCAGCGCCGACAGCGGGCCGAACACGACGGCGGCGTGCACGACCAGGGCGTGCAGCGGCAACCCGTTGATCTCCATGCGGCAGAAGATAGAGCAGCGCCCTGAACGTAGCCTGTGGGCCGTGGCCACCGATGCTCCCGACTACACCGACGACCTGCGCTTGGCGCACGTGCTCGCCGACGACGCCGACTCCCTCACCACCGCGCGCTTCAAGGCCCTGGACCTGCACGTGATGAGCAAGCCCGACCTGACGCCGGTCACCGACGCCGACCGGGCCGTCGAGGAGGGCATCCGCCGCACGCTCTCGCGGGTGCGCTCGCGCGACGCCGTCACCGGCGAGGAGGAGGGCACCACGGGCTCCGGGTCGCGCCGCTGGATCGTGGACCCCATCGACGGCACCAAGAACTTCGTGCGCGGAGTCCCCGTCTGGGCCACCCTCATCTCGCTGGCCGTCGACGACGAGGTGGTGCTCGGGGTGGTCTCGGCACCGCAGCTGCAGCGGCGCTGGTGGGCCTCGACGGGTGCCGGCGCGTGGACCGGGCGTTCCCTGCTGAAGGCCTCGCCCTGCCAGGTCTCCGACGTGCGACGGCTCGAGGACGCCTCGTTCTCCTACGCCTCCCTCGACGGGTGGGACGAGCGCGGTCGGCTCGACGACCTCACCTCGCTGATGCGGCGCTGCTGGCGCACGCGGGCCTACGGCGACTTCTGGAGCTACATGCTGCTGGCCGAGGGCGCCGTCGACCTGGCCGCCGAGCCCGAGCTGGAGGTCTACGACATGGCTGCCCTCGAGGTGATCGTGCGCGAGGCCGGGGGCCGCTTCACCTCCCTCGACGGCGCCGAGGGCCCGTGGGGCGGCAACGCACTGGCCAGCAACGGGCACCTGCACGAGGCCGCGCTGTCCTTCCTCGGCTCCCCCGCCGAGGGACCCGACCGCCCCGAGGACCCCGACGACCCACGGCCCACCGGCGCCTCGGTGAGCCAGCTGCACCCGCGCCGCCCGCGCGAGGACTGACCAGACACCTGCAGCACCGGGTCGGGGCCGGAGTCGCCGGGAGGTCTGGACGGACCCTGGTGCCCCGGGTGCCGGTGTGAGTACGGTCACCCCATGCGCATCGGTGAGATCCTCTCCGCCAAGCCCGACCACGGCGTCGTCACCATCTCCCCCGAGGCCGGGGTGCGCGAGCTGATCGCGCTGCTGGCCGAGCACAACATCGGCGCGCTGATCGTGAGCACCGACGGCACCCGCATCGAGGGCATCGTCAGCGAGCGCGACGTCGTGCGCCACCTGCACAGCGACGGCACGGTGATCAACAACGTCGTCGCCGCGATCATGACCGAGGGCGTCGAGACCTGTGCACCCGACGACGACCTGGACACGGTGATGGCCACGATGACCGCACGCCGCTTCCGCCACGTGCCGGTGCTCGACGGCGACCGGCTGGTCGGCATCATCAGCATCGGCGACGTCGTCAAGCACAAGATCGGTCAGCTGGAGTTCGAGCGCGACCAGCTCGACAGCTACCTGCACCAGTCGTGAGGTGGCGGTGAGGTGGTTCGGCCGGCCCCGTAGGGTCGCGCGCATGGACAAGCCCGAGATCGACTTCGTCGACCCCACCCCGCCCACCGACCTCGTGGTCACCGACCTGCGCGAGGGCGACGGCCCCGAGGCCGCCGCCGGCCAGACGGTCAAGGTGCACTACGTCGGCGTCGCGCACTCCACCGGCGAGGAGTTCGACGCCTCCTACAACCGCGGCGAGCCGCTGCAGTTCCGCCTCGGCATCGGCCAGGTCATCTCCGGGTGGGACACCGGCGTGCAGGGCATGAAGGTCGGCGGCCGCCGTCAGCTCGTGATCCCGCCGCACCTGGGCTACGGCGACCGCGGCGCGGGCGGCGTCATCAAGCCCGGCGAGACGCTGGTCTTCGTCGTCGACCTGCTCGAGGTGCGCTGAGCCGACGCTCGCGAGCGGAGTCAGGCGACGCTGAGCGCGACCTCGATGTTGCCGCGGGTGGCGTTCGAGTAGGGGCACACCTGGTGCGCCTGCTCGACCAGCCGCTCGGCGGCCTCGCGGTCGAGGTTCGGCAGCGTCACCTCGAGACCGACGGCCAGCTGGAAGCCGCCCTGCTCGGTGGCGCTGATGGACACGTCCGCCACGACCTCGGAGTCACCGACGTCGGCGCCGGATCGCTGGCCGACGACGCGCAGCGCGCTGTGGAAGCACGCGGCGTAGCCGGCGGCGAAGAGCTGCTCGGGGTTGGTCGCACCGCCGGCGCCGCCCATCTCCTTCGAGATCCGGACGTCGAGGTCGAGCTGGCCGTCGGTGGAGGCGACGTGGCCATCGCGCCCCTCCCCGGTGGCGACGGCGCTGGCGGTGTACAGGGCGTTCTCGGTCGTGGTCATGCGCACCAACATATTGTGCACAATCTATTTGCGCAAGGTGTGATCGCGTACAGTGCACCCATGGCCGCACCGCTTCCCCAGCTCGAGCTCGACCGCCAGTTCTGCTTCCCCCTCTACGCCGCCGCGCGCGCCGTCACCCGTCAGTACGCCGACCTGCTGGCGGCCGAGCAGCTCACCTACCCGCAGTACCTGTGCCTGCTGGCGCTCTGGGAGGCCGACGCACCGATGACCGTCGGCGAGGTCGGCGCGCGGCTGCGCCTGGACTCCGGCACGCTCACCCCGGTGCTCAAGCGGCTGGAGGCCGCGGGCGTCGTCGCGCGGCACCGCGATCCCGACGACGAGCGCCGGGTGCTGGTGCAGGTCACCGAGGCCGGCTGGGCCCTGCGCGAGCGCGTCGCCGACGTGCCCATGCGTCTGGTCGAGCGCGCCGAGCTCGCCCCCGAGGACGCACTGGCGCTGCGGGCGCTGCTCGACAAGCTCCTCGCGGTGCTGCCCGACTGAGCCGGTCAGCCGGTCAGCCGGTCAGCCGGTCACCAGGGGAAGTCGTCGGGCGTGGTCTCGTCGACCACCCGGGCGGAGGCCGCGGCCACCGAGACGACGTCACCGACGGCCAGCTGGCGACCCCGGCGGGTCTCGCTGACGCCGTTGACCTTGACCACCCCGCCGGCCAGCAGCTCCTTGGCCTGCGAGCCGGACTCGACCAGGTTGGCCAGCTTCAGGAACTGGCCGAGCTTGATGTTCTCGTCGGAGATGGTGACGTTCGTTGGGTCGCTCACGCCGGCCATTATCCGATGAGCACCACGACGGAGTGGATGAGGACCCCCACCAGGCCTCCGACGATGGTGCCGTTGATGCGGATGAACTGCAGGTCGCGGCCCACGTGGAGCTCGATCTTGCTGGCCGCCTCGCGCCCGTCCCAGCGCTCGATGGTGGAGGTGATGACGCCGGTCAGCTCGGTGCCGTAGCGACCCACCACGTACACCACGGCGTCCGAGGCGATGCCGTCGAGCCGCTCGCGCAGCGCGTCGTCCTCGCCCAGCCGGGTGGAGAACTTCTGCAGCTCCTCGAGCAGCCGGCGCCGCACCGCCCCCTGCTCGTCGGCCAAGGAGGCGGTGAGCGCCTTGCGCAGCGCGTTCCACAGGGAGATGCCGGTGCTCACCACGGCGGGGTGGTCCAGCAGCCGCTCCTTGAACCGCTCCGCACGCGCCTGGGTCTCCGGCTCCTCGAGCAGGTCGCGGGCCAGCCGCAGCAGCATCGAGTCCAGCGCCTGGCGGGCCCGGTGCCGCGGGTCGTCGCGGATGTCGGCCACCCAGCGCACCATCTCCAGGTGGGCGCGGGCGGTGACCTTCTCGTTGATGCTCGGCGGCGCCCACCACGGGGCACGCTCCCCCAGCACCTCCTGCACGGTCTCCGGGTTCTCCATGAGCCAGTCGTGCAGCTCGTCGAGGGCCAGGTCGACCAGCCCGTGGTGCACGTCGTCGCGCAGCGCCTCGCCGAGCAGGCCGCCCAGCAGTGGCGCGATCGGCTCCTCCCGGAAGCGCGGCACCAGCGCCTCCTGCACCAGGGCCACCACGTGGTCCTGGCGCACGCGCTTCAGACCCGCGCCGGCCACCGTGGAGACCTCCTCGACGACCCGCTGCGCGTGGGCGGGGTCGGAGAGCCAGGTGCCCAGGCGTGCGGCCGGCGTCGCGGCGGCGAGGCGCTCGCGGATGACGCCCTCCTGGAGGAAGTTCTCGCCCACGAAGTCCTGCAGACCCCTCCCCAGGTCGTCCTTGCGGCGCGGCACGAGGGCGGTGTGCGGGATGGGCAGGCCCAGGGGGTGCTTGAACAGCGCGGTGACGGCGAACCAGTCGGCGATCGCACCGACCATGGAGGCCTCCGCCCCGGCGTTGACGAACCCGAGGAAGCCCTCCTCGCCCAGCGTCAGCACGAAGACGACGGCGGCCAGCAGCAACAGCGACACGGCGACGGTGCGCATCTGCCGCAGACCGCGGCGGCGCTCGGCGTCCGCGGCGGGGTCGGCGACCAGGAACGGGGTGGATCCAACACTCGTGCTCACCGCCGCATCCTTGCCGACGAATCAAGGCCGGCTCGTGCCAGTATGGAATCCATGCCTTCCCCGCCCTCCCGGACGGTGCTCACGTTCGGGACCTTCGACGTGTTCCACGTCGGTCACCTGCGCGTCATCGAGCGCGCCGCCGCGCTCGGCGACCGCCTCGTCGTCGGCGTCTCCGCCGACGCCCTCAACCTCTCCAAGAAGGGGCGCGAACCGGTCTTCTCCCAGGCCGAGCGGCTGGCCATCGTCGCCGCCCTGCGCGACGTCGACGCCGTCTTCCTCGAGGAGAGCCTCGAGCTCAAGCGTCAGTACCTGGTCGAGCACGGCGCCGACGTGCTCGTGATGGGTGACGACTGGGCGGGGCGCTTCGACGAGTTCCGCGACGTCTGCGAGGTCGTCTACCTGCCACGCACCCCCGCCATCTCCACCACGGCGCTGATCGAGAAGATCGCCGCCGCCACCTGATCCCTGCCACCCTGCCGCCCCCCGCACCACGACGCGACCGTCCATCCACCTTCCCCGACAGGATGAACAGCCCATGACCCGCACGCGCCCTCGCCATCTGCGCCAGCTGCGCCATCTGGCAGCCCTCGTCACCACCGTCCTGCTCACCGCGACGCTGCTGGGCGCCCCGGGCGCCTCCAGCGCCTCGGCCGGTGGACCCCGGGGCGGCAGCACCGACGTCGCGCCGCTCACCGCCGTGACGGCCGAGTCCGCCGCGACGCCCGAGGCGCTGCTGCAGCGAGCACGTCGCGTGGTGGCCCCGCGGCCCGGGGAGCAGGTGACGCCGGCTGACGGCGAGCACGCCACGTTCCTGATGCGCGACCTGTTCTCCGCGCTGCCCGACCTCGACCCCGAGGAGCGCGCGCTGGCCGAGGTGATCCTGGCCCGCCCCACCGACGGCGCCTCGGACCCCCAGGGCAACGGCTACTCGGTGCCCTCGGTCAAGCGCTGCACCAAGCGCGTGTGCCTGCACCACGTGCGCAGCACCGCCGACGCCCCGCCCAGCGAGGCGTGGGCCACGTACTCGCTCAAGATCCTCGACAAGGTCTACCGCTTCGAGACCGGCAAGCTCGGCTACCGCAAGCCGGTGGCCGACCGGAAGTTCGGCGGCAACAGCAAGTTCGACGTCTACCTCAAGGACCTCGGCACCGGCCTGTACGGCTACTGCGTGCCCGAGTACTACAAGCCCGGCAGCCGCAAGGTCGCCTCGGGCTACTGCGTCGTCGACAACGACTTCTCCTCCACCCAGTTCTCCGGCAAGCCCAAGGACAACCTGCGCGTCACCTTGGCGCACGAGTTCTTCCACGCCGTCCAGTTCGCCTACGACTTCACCGAGGACCAGTGGTTCATGGAGTCCACGGCGGTGTGGATGGAGGAGCGCTTCGCCGACGGCGTCAACGACAACCGCCAGTACCTGCCCATCGGCCAGACCCGGCTCCCCCACGTGCCGCTCGACACCTTCGCCGACCCCGGCGTCCACTACGGCAACTGGACCTTCTGGGAGTACCTCAGCAGCCGGATGGGCAACCGCGTGGTCCGCGACGTGTGGGAGCGGGCCGACGCCAACCGGGGTCGGGCCGACCAGTACTCCGCTCAGGCCCTGCGCAGCGCCCTGGCCGAGCGCGGCGGCCTGACCAGGCGCTACACCGCCTTCGCGGCCGCCAACCTGATGCCCG
The DNA here is from genome assembly GCF_039542785.1 of Nocardioides nanhaiensis. NCBI lineage: Bacteria > Bacillati > Actinomycetota > Actinomycetes > Propionibacteriales > Nocardioidaceae > Nocardioides > Nocardioides nanhaiensis. Next base: position 1,662,323 of record NZ_BAABIM010000001.1, on the reverse strand, counting down.
GCAAGAACTACGCCGAGGGCGAGGCATGGCCGGCCGCGATCACCCGCGGCACCCGTGAGCTGGGCAAGCAGCAGCGCCGGACCCGCTTCCGGGTGCGCGTCGACCACCTGGCCTCGGCCTCCTACGTCGTGCGGCCGGACTCCTCCATGGGCAAGAAGTGGAAGCTGCGCGTGGTGGTCAAGGGCCCCGCCCGCGGGTCCTCCCCCGGCGCCTACGTCACCGTGCGCACCACGAAGGGCGCCCTGCAGCGCAAGCCGGTCACGCTGACCCGCAAGGGCGTCGGCAAGGTCGTGGTGCCGTTCTCGGCCAAGCGCGTGCGCGCGGTCTACCTCACCGTCGCCAACGCCTCGACCCGCTACCGCTGCGGACGCGGCACCACCTACTCCTGCCGTGGCGTGGCCCGTGACGACGACCGCCGCTTCTCGCTGAAGGTCAGCACCTTCCGCTGACCCGGCACGAATCCGGGATCGGACACCGCCGGACCGGCGCTACCGCATCTCGACCTGGACGTCGGGCAGCTCGCCCCGGAGCAGGCGGACCAGGCGGGCGCCCTCCTCGTCGTCGCCGCCGAGCTCGGCCCACCGCAGGCACCGCTCGAAGGTGCGCCGCGTCATCCCCCGTGGCTGCCAGTCGGCGAAGTCGTCGGAGAGGGCCTCGTCGTGCCCCCAGAACGGGCCTGGGTCGCTGTGCGCCCGGAGCTCCAGGTAGGTGATCGGCTCCTCGCCGTGCCGGTCGGACGGTGAGCGGGGCTCGTAGCCGAACCGCCCGGACCCGCACTGCTCCCTGTCCACCTCCCCATGATTCCCTGTCCACCTCCCCATGATGACGCGCGCCCCCGAGCGCGCGGAGGCGTCGGGTGGTCAGGCCTCGCAGCGGACGGTGGCTTCGGCGAAGCAGTAGTCGTAGGCGGCGCCGCCGTCGATGCGGTCGCGCGCGCCCTGGCCGGTGAGGAGGTCGATGCCGCCCCCGCCACGGATGTCGTCGGGGCCGCCGCGGCCGTAGACGACGTCGGTGATGGCGCTGCCGACCAGCAGGTCGGCGCGGTTGGTGCCGACGACCGTGTGCACCGCAGAGATCCGCAGCCCCCCGCCCTGCCAGGAGCCGGCCCCGCGCTCGAGGTCGAGGGTCACCGAGCGCCGGACCCCCTGCAGGTTCACCTGGTTCTCGCCGCCTCCGCCGCGCAGCGTGGCGCGGCTCGAGCGCGTCCGGACGTTGAACCCGTCCTGCTGGGGTCCCCCGACGACTGTGGGCGCACCTCCCACCACGTCCGCCCCGTTCGCACCCGCGCCCAGGTAGGCGGTCACGCTGCCGCTGGCCTCCACGAAGTCGTTCCCCGGGCCGGCGCGCACCACCCCGCCGGTGGCGGCCAGGTAGTCGTCGCCACGCCCACCCTTGACGACGTCGTCACCCGCGAGGCCGCGCAGGACGTCGTCGCCGGCGCCGCCGACCATCACGTCGCGCTGCGGGGTGCCCTCGATCGTCTCGACGCCGACCAGGGTGTCGCGGCCTGCGCCGGTGGCGGTGCGGCCGTCGCTGACCCGGATGCCGGTGCTCCAGCTGAAGTAGCTGAGGTAGTCGCGGCCGCGGCCACCCACCACGCGGTCGTCACCGGCCCCCTCGAGCACGTAGTCGTCGCCCGTGCCGGCGTCGATGCGGTCGGCGCCGTCTCCGCCGGCGATCCGGTCGCGACCGGGGCCGCCGCAGATCAGGTCGTCGCCGCCGAGGCCGTCGACGGAGTCGTTGCCGCCCAGCAGCGCGATGACGTCGGGGCCCACGGTGCCGACCAAGCGGTCGTTGCCCGCGGTGCCCACGACCGTGGCCGGGCGCCCCTGGCAGGTGGCGGCGGCCACCGCCGTGGCGGCGGCCACCGCCGTGGCGGCCGGGGGGACGACGACGAGGGCCGCGGCGGCCAGGGAGGTGCCCACCAGCGCGGTGAGCGCCGCAGGCACGCAGGACAGGGCACGGGCGGTCATGGGGTCTCCGGGGGTGCGGGGGTGCGGGGGCTGCCACCTCAACGAGGCAGCGGGTCCGGGGTTCCGCGTGGTAGGCAGGGCGACGTGATCACGGGCTTCGAGACGCACAGGGTCGACGTCGGGGGCGTGCGGGTGCACGCGGAGGTCGGCGGGTCCGGACCCCCGGTCCTCCTGCTGCACGGCTACCCGCAGACGCACGCGATGTGGCACCGGGTGGCGCCGGTGCTCGCGGAGCGGTTCACCGTGGTGGCGCCCGACCTGCGCGGCTACGGCGACTCCGGCAAGCCCGCCACCACCGTGACGCACGAGCCCTACGGCAAGCGCGCGATGGCCGGCGACGTCGTCGGGCTGATGCGGCACCTGGGGCACGAGCGCTTCGCCGTCGTCGGTCACGACCGCGGGGCGCGGGTGGCGCACCGGCTGTGCCTGGACCACGAGGAGCGGGTGGAGAGGGCGGCGGTCCTCGACGTCGTGCCCACGCGCCACGTGTTCGCGACCGCCGACCGGGCGATGGCCACGGCCTACTACCACTGGTTCTTCCTGGCCCAGCCCGAGCCGCTGCCCGAGAAGCTGATCGGCGCCGACCCGGTCTGGTTCCTGCGCCGCAAGCTGGGCCACTGGTCGGCCGCGCGCGGCGACCTGGGCGTCTTCGACCCCGCGGCGGTGGCCGAGTACGAGCGGTGCTTCGCCGACCCCGCCACCGTGCACGCCAGCTGCGAGGACTACCGCGCCGCCGCCTCGATCGACCTCGGGCACGACGACGCCGACGCCGACGCCGGACGGCGGGTGCGGGCCCCGCTGCTCGCCCTGTGGGGTGCGGAGGGGTTCGTGGGGCGGCACTACGACGTGCTGGACGTGTGGCGCGAGTACGCGGACGACGTCAGCGGCGAGGTGGTGCCAGGTGGTCACTTCCTGCCCGAGGAGGCGCCGCGGGAGACGACCCGGCTGCTGCTGGACTTCCTCGACGGACCCGTCCCGGCGCGTTGACGCGGCGGCTCCCGGGTACCGGCACGGCATGGCTACGAACCCCCTTCACTACACGACTCCCGGACTCGACGAGGCGACCGCGCAGAAGGTCGTCGAGCTGCTGCAGGGCCGCCTGCACGCCTGCAACGACCTGCACCTGACCCTCAAGCACGTGCACTGGAACGTGGTCGGCCCGCACTTCATCGCCGTCCACGAGATGATCGACCCGCAGGTCGACACCGTCCGCGGCTTCGCCGACGACCTCGCCGAGCGCATCGCGACCCTGGGCGGCTCGCCGCAGGGCACCCCCGGCAGCCTGGTGCAGGCCCGCACCTGGGACGACTACAGCATCGGCCGCGCCACCACCCAGGAGCACCTGGGCGCCGTCGACGTGCTCTACCGCGGCGTCATCACCAGCTACCGCGAGGGCATCACCGCCCTGGAGGAGCTGGACCCGGTGACCCAGGACATGTTCATCGCCCAGACCGAGCAGCTCGAGCTGTTCCACTGGTTCGTCCGCGCCCACCTCGAGGACTCCTCGGGCCGACTCTCCACCGAGAACGCCGAGACCGAGGTCGAGGGGTCCCGCGCCGTGGGCTGATTCCTCCCTCCGTTGGAGGCCGCACCAGCGGTCGCAGCAACCTCACGCAGGCGGGCCGGGGAGCACCACGCGGAACGTGGTCCCCCGGCCCGGCTGCGACTCGACGTCGACGTGCCCGCGGTGGGCGCGCACCACGCGGTTGACGATCGCCAGGCCGAGACCGGTGCCCGGCCGACTGCGCGTGGCGGTGTTGTCGGCGCGGAAGAACTCCTCGAAGAGCCGCTCCTGGTCCGCGGGCGAGATGCCGATGCCCTGGTCGCGCACCTGCACCACCACCGCGCCCGTGCCACCGATCGCCGGGCGCACCTGCACCTGCACGGTGCCGCCCCGCTCGGAGTACTTGACGGCGTTGGCCACCAGGTTGGCCACCAGCGTGTCGATCTCGCTGGGCACCCCCGGCACCACCTGGGGCCCGGGCGCGAGGTCGAGCTCCAGGTGCACCTCGCGGTGCCGCGCCTCGGTGGCCATCAGCTCGGCGACGTCGCGCGCCACCTCGGCGACGTCGACCGGCTCGGGCTCGCGCACCCGCGCGGGGTCGTCGACCTCGGCGAGTGCCAGGAGGTCGCTGACCATCACGCGGATCCGCCGCGCCGCCCGCTCGATGGCGCCCACCGACCGCAGCGCCACCGGCGACAGCTCCTCCTCGGCCAGCAGCTCGAGGTTGCCGCTGATGGCGGCCACCGGGTTCTGCAGCTCGTGGGAGAGCACGTCGATGAGCTGGCGGCGGTAGGCCGACGCGGCCAGCTCCTGCTCCAGGCTGAGCGTCGCGTCGCGTCGCTCGATCGCGCTGACCACGGTCTGCTCGGCCTGGCGCGCGAGGGCCTCCAGCACCTTGCGCTGCTCGGCGTCGGGGCGCAGCCGATTGCGCGGCAGGTCCATGCCGAGCACCCCGCGCACCTCCCCCTTGTCGTCGCGCAGCAGCGCGCACAGCAGGTCCTCGGGGTGCCAGGCGCGGCGGTTGGGGACGGGCTCGATGTCGGGCACCCAGCTCCAGCGGTCCAGGCGGTCGGTGGCCCGGTCGTGCGGCAGGAACCGCAGCGGGCCCCAGTCCTCGGCCAGGGCCATCTCGGCCAGCAGCTCCTCGATGGGGGTGTGCACCCGGGCCAGGTGGGCGGCCGCCTCGTCGTCGCCGGCCACCGCCACCGTCAGCAGGAGTCCCTCGTGGACCACGCTGACGGCGGCGACCTCGAAGCCGGCAAGCTCGCGGACGCCCTCGGCGACGACGCGCAGGGCCTCGCGGTCGTGCGCGTCACCCCACCACGCGCCGAGGTCGTCGGGCGTCGTGGGAGGCATGGGTCACAGCCTGCCACCCGACGCCCACCGGCGCGGGCGGTTCGCCAGCACCGCCTGGGCATGATGGGCAGGTGCGTGAGCGTCGGGTCCTCCTCACCCTGGCGCTGGTCACCACCGTCACCGCCGTGGTCAGCAGTCTCGGCGCGCCGCTCGTGCCCGCCGTGGCGGCGCGCTACGAGGTGGCGGTGGCCTCGGCGCAGTGGGCGCTGACCGCCACGCTGCTCGCCGGCGCGGTCGCGACACCGGTGGTCGGACGCCTGGGCAACGGGCGGCTTCGACGACCCGTCGTCCTGGGCGGCCTGGCCACGGTCCTCGCGGGCTGCGTGCTGGCGGCACTGCCGCTAGGCTTCGGCGCCCTGGTGGCGGGCCGCGCACTGCAGGGGGTCGGGCTCGCGCTGGTGCCGCTCGCCCTGGCGGCTGCGCGCGACACCTGGCGGGGCGACCGCCTCCCCCGCGTGCTCGGGCTGCTCTCGGTCACCACGGTGGCCGGCGCCGGTGTGGGCTACCCCGTGACGGCCCTCGTGGCCGAGCACCTGGGGCTGGCCGGCGCCTACTGGTTCGGTGCCGCCCTGGTGGCGATCACCCTGATCCTCGCGGTGCTCGACCTGCCGGTGGCTCGCGACAGCGCCGTGCAGCCCGTCGACGTGCCCGGCGCCCTGCTGCTCTCGCTCGGCATGACGGCGGCGCTGCTCGCCGTCAGCCAGGGCGACGCCTGGGGCTGGCTCGCACCGGTGACCCTCGGGCTGCTCGCGGTCGGTGCCGCCCTGCTGGCCGGGTGGGTGCGGCGCACCCTGCGCACCGGCCACCCGCTGGTGGACCTGCGGCTGGCGCGGCGCCCCGGCGTCGTGGGCCCGCACCTGGTGGCGATGGCGCTCGGCGCCAGCATGTACGCGCTGCTGACGCTCGTCGTGGTGGTGGTGCAGGCCGAGCCCGGCACGGGCGCGACATCGGGCGACGACGGGTACGGGCTGGGCCTCGGGATCGCGGCCGCCGGTCTGGTGCTGGTGCCCTACTCGGTCGCCAGCGTGGCCGGCAACCAGGTGGCGCGGCGCGTGGCACGGCGGCTGGGGCCGGGCGTCGTGCTGCCCGTCGGCTGCGCCGCGTTCGCCGTCGCCCTGGGCCAGGTGGCCCTGTCGCACCAGCGGCTGTGGCAGGTGCTCGTCGCCATGGCCCTCGGGGGCCTGGGCAGCGGCTTCACGTTCTCCTCGATCCCGGCGCTGCTGGTGCCGCACGTGCCACGCACCGAGACCGCCAGCGCCCTGGCGTTCAACCAGCTGATGCGCTACCTCGGCTTCTCGGTGGGCTCGGCGCTCAGCGTCGCGCTGCTGGTGGCGCTGGGCGACGACGACGCCGCCCTGCGCGCCACCCTGGGCTCGTTCGCGCTGCTGTGCCTGGCCGCCGGGCTGGTCAACGGAGCGACAGCGGCTCGCAGCCGTCGCGCGTGACGGCGTCGCCGGGTCAGCGACCGAGCAGGACGTCCGCGCCGGCGGGCCACCAGGTGCCCGCGGCGGGTCCGCCGTTGCACTCGCCGTCGGACTCACCGGGGTTCTTGATCCACAGCCGTGCATCGAGGCCGCTGCGGAAGACCCGGGCGGGCTTGGTGCCCAGGCGCGCCCAGGTGGGGTTGCACCAGTCGCCGGAGACGGGGGTGGCCGCACCGTTGCGCGAGGTGTCGACGACGTAGCGGCGTCCGGGCACGCGGATCCGCGCCAGCTCGCTGCGCACCTGGGCCGCCCACGCCTGCACCCGACCGCTGGGCTGGTGGTTGGCCACGTTGACGGCGAAGCCCCGCGCCTTCGCGACACCGGCGCTGCGCAGCAGTCGGGCCGTCGTGGCCGCGTCGACCCAGTCGGAGTGCCCGGCGTCGAGGTAGACCCAGGCGCCCGCCCGCGAGAGCGCGGTGACGGCGGCGGCGAGCAGCCGGGTGCGGGCGGTGGGGCTGCCGCACTCAGGGCGGGTCGCGAACGGGATGGCGTCGGGTTCGAGCACCACCATCGGCCGGGTGCCGCGCAGCCCGGCAGCTGCCGCGCGCACCCAGGCCGTGTAGGCGGCTGCTGTGGGCAGGCCACCGCTGGAGGCGCCGCCGCAGTCGCGCCCGGGGATCGCGTAGAGCACCAGCACGGGCGTGCGGCGCGCGGCGGCGGCACGGCGCGTGTAGTCGACGACGCCGGCCCGCACAGCGGCGGGCGTGGGGTAGGCGCCGTCGGTGAACCAGCGCGCCTGCGGGCGGCGACCGATCGCGGCGTACGCCGCACCGGCTCGAGCCGCGGGCATGGCCGCGTCGACGTAGAAGGGCCGCGTGGTGCGCGGGTCCCGCGCCGCTGCCGCCTCCACGACTCGCGCGGACGCCGCGGCGCCGGGGGTCACCGCCGCGCCGACCGGGGTCGTGAGCGCCAGCAGCGGGCCCAGCAGGGCGAGGACGGCGAGCACCGCGCTCAGGAGCGGCGCTCGGCGCGCGAGGCGCCGGGGGCGGAAGGACACCGCACCAGCGTAGGGCTCAGCAACCCTGCGCGCGGACGAACCGGTGTGGGCCGCCTCACCGCGCGTGGGAACATGCACGGGTGCCCAGCCCTGCCGAGGAGCCGCCCGAGGCCCCCGCCCCCGCGCGCCGCGGCCGCCCCGGCTACGACCAGGAGACGGTGCTGCGCCGCGCCGTAGAGCTGTTCAACACCCAGGGCTACGACGCCACGAGCGTCGGTGACCTCGCGCGCGACCTCGGGATCACCAAGTCGGCCATCTACCACCACGTCAGCAGCAAGGAAGCACTGCTCTCGGCCGCGCTCGACGAGGCGCTCGACGGACTGACCGCCGCGGTCGACCGCGCCGTGGCCGCCGACCCCGACCACACGGCGCTGGAGCGGCTGCGCGCGGTGGTCGAGGAGTCGGTCCGCATCCTCGTGCGGCACCTGCCGGCGGTGACCCTGCTGCTGCGGGTGCGCGGCAACAGCGAGGTGGAGCTGAGCGCGCTGCGCCGTCGTCGCACCCTCGACGAGAAGCTGGCCCGGCTGGTGACCGAGGCCGTGGCAGCCGGGGAGCTGCGCGACGACATCTCCCCCGACCTGATCAGCCGCCTGCTCTTCGGCACGGTCAACTCGCTGGTGGAGTGGTACCGCCCGGGTGGTCCGGTCGGCGAGGACGAGCTGGCCCACGCCGTCGCGACCCTGGCGTTCGAGGGCCTGCGCGCCTGAGCTGGACCCGGTCAGCGCACGGGCCGCCGGTCGACGACGCGGCGCATCTTGCCCACCGAGCGCTCGACGGCGTCGGGCTCGACCACCTCGACGTCGACGCTGACGCCGATCGAGGCCTTGACCAGGCGCTGCAGCTCGGCGCCGGCTGCCTGTGCCGCGTCGCGACCAGCGCTCTCGCGGCGCTCGACGACGACGGTCAGGGTGTCGAGGTGACCCTCCCGCTCGAGGCGGCACTGGAAGTGCGGCGAGAGCGGCGGGAGGCCGAGCACCAGCTCCTCGACCTGGGTCGGGAACAGGTTGACGCCGCGCAGGATGATCATGTCGTCGGTGCGACCGGTGATCTTCTCGATGCGTCGCATCGTGCGGGCGGTGCCGGGCAGCAGCCGGGTCAGGTCGCGGGTGCGGTAGCGCACCACGGGCATGGCCTGCTTGGTGAGCGAGGTGAAGACCAGCTCGCCCTCCTCGCCGTCGGGCAGCACCTGGCCGGTCACCGGGTCGATGACCTCGGGGTAGAAGTGGTCCTCCCACACGTGCAGGCCGTCCTTGGTCTCCACGCACTCGCTGGCGACGCCGGGGCCCATCACCTCGGAGAGCCCGTAGATGTCGACGGCGTGCATGTCGAGGCGCTGCTCCATCTCGCGCCGCATGTCGTTGGTCCACGGCTCGGCGCCGAAGATGCCCACCTGCAGCGAGGTGGATCGCGGGTCGACGCCCTGCCGCTCCATCTCGTCGATGATCGCGAGCATGTAGGAGGGCGTCACCATGATGACGTCGGGCCGGAAGTCGGTGATCAGCTGCACCTGCCGCTCGGTCATGCCGCCCGAGACGGGCACCACGGTGCAGCCCAGCAGCTCCGCGCCGGCGTGGGCACCGAGACCGCCGGTGAACAGGCCGTAGCCGTAGGCGTTGTGCAGCACGTGACCGGCCCGCCCACCAGCGGCGCGGATGCTGCGCGCGACGACGCCCGCCCACGCGGCCAGGTCGTCACGGGTATAGCCGACGACGGTCGGCTTGCCGGTGGTGCCCGAGGAGGCGTGCACCCGGGCGACCTGCTCGCGCGGCACCGCGAACATCCCGAAGGGGTAGTTCTCGCGCAGGTGCGCCTTGGTGGTGAAGGGGAAGCGTGCGAGGTCCTCCAGCCCGGTGAGGTCGTCGGGGTGCACCTGGGCGGCCTCGAACGCGGCGCGGTAGTGCGGCACGTTGTCGTAGGCGTGCCGCAGCGACCACCGCAGGCGCTCGAGCTGCAGCGCGCGCAGCTCGTCGACCGAGGCGGTCTCGACGGGCTCCAGGTCGCCGGGGCGGGGGCTGAGGTCCTGCACGCGTCCTCCCACACTTGCTGCCGCAATTACTGACCGATCGGTCGGGATAGGTTCGCACGCGCGCGCCGGGGGCGCAAGCACCCTGTGCGGGAGCCGCTACCGTGGCCTGCGTGCACCGACTCACCGTCCAGTACTTCGACCCCACCGACGGCACCGGCTTCGAGGCCGTCTACCGCGAGCGCCACGTCCCGATCGTGCAGGAGGTGCCCGGCCTCGCGAGGTTCGTGCTGAGCACCCCGCGCGGCACCGGCGACACGCCGCACCTCGTCGCCGAGCTGTGGTTCGAGGACGCCGAGACCATGAAGGCCGCCCTCGGCTCGTCCCAGATGTCGCGGGCAGCCGAGGACGCCGAGACCTACGAGGTCGCGCGCCGGGTCATGTTCGCGGCCGAGGTCGAGGACGTCGCCACCAGCGCCTGACCACGGCGCCGCCGCCGCGCGGTGTCAGTCCGCGGCGGGCTGCCGCTCGAGGGGCAGTCGTACCCGGAAACGGGAGCCCTGCCCCGGAGCGCTGGTCACCAGCACCTCGCCGCCGTGCGCGCTCACGATGCTGCGCACGATGGAGAGACCCAGACCCAGGCCGGGCACGACACGCTCCACCGCGGCGCGCGCGCGGAAGAACGGGGTGAACAGCTGGGCGAGGTCCTCGGCATCGACCCCGATGCCGGAGTCGCGCACCTCCAGCTCCACCGACTCGCCGTCACGGCACAGGGACACGTGCACCTGCCCGCCGCGGTCGGTGTACTTCACCGCGTTCGAGAGCAGGTTGACGACCACCTGCCGCACCCGCTCGGCGTCCACGACGGCCATGACGGAGTCGGGCAGCGATGCGTGCAGGTCGACGCCGGCCTCGGCCGCCAGTGGTCCCGTCGTCTCCACGACCTCGGCCACGATCGCCGTCAGCTCGGTGGGTGCCCGGGTGAGGGCGGTCGCCGTCGCGCGTCCCTCGGCGGTCTCGAGCAGGTCGCCCACCAGCCGGCGCAGGCGCACCGCGTTGCGCTCCACCACCTCGAGCGCTCGCCGGGGCGAGGCGTCCAGCGTCGGGTCGTCGAGCAGCATCTCGACGTGGCCGAGCACCGCCGTCAACGGGCTGCGCAGCTCGTGCGAGACCGACGCCACGAAGTCGTCGCGCGCCTGCAGCGCGCGCATCAGGTCCGTGACGTCCTTGTAGGCCAGCGCAGCACCCGCGACCGTGCCGTCGGCGTCGCGCACGGGCCGTGCCGACACCGAGAGCGCCCGGCACGTCAGCGGGTCGGCACCCACCCAGATCCGGTAGTCGTCGAACTCCTCGCCCCGCACGGCCCGCACCGAGGGCATCTCGTCGCGGCCCAGGACCCGGAAGCCGTCCTCGGCGTAGACCGCACCGAGCTGTCCGGCCAGGCCGCCGTGCCCGTGCGGGAAGGCCAGCGCCAGGAAGTCGTGGTGGCGCCGGTTCATCTCCTCGTAGTTGCCCTCGCTGTCGACCAGGACCAGCCCGACGTCGACCGTGTCGAGGATGGCCTGTGCCTTGCGACGGTGCCGCTCCACGGCCGCCACGGCCTCGAGCAGGCGCAGACGGTCCAGGCGTTGCTCGGTGACGTCGAAAACCTGGCTCACGAAGTGCAGCGGTGCGCCGTCGTCGTCACGCATGAGTGCGACCGAGAGGTCGCCCCAGACCACCGACCCGTCGGCGTGCAGGTAGCGCTTGGTCAGCCTGAAGGTGCCGCACTCCCCGGCCAGGGCGGCACGCACCAGGGCCAGGTCGGCGTCGAGGTCCTCGGGGTGGGTGATCTCGTGGAAGGTCCGCCCGCGCAGCTCGTGCTCGGCGTAGCCGAGCATCTGGCACAGGGCACGGTTGACGTTGAGCATGACGCCGTCGGTGCTGACCAGGCACATGCCGATGGGCGGGTGCTCCACCGTCACCTGCCACAGGTGCTCCGGTGCAGGGTGCTCGACCACCGCGGACTCCTCCACCGCCGCACGTCCCCACCGGACGGCACTCCACCGCACGTGCGCACCCAGCGTGGCACAGCTCGCAGGACGACGTGGGGGAACAGGCGGACGAGCAGACCGGTCAGGTCACACCCAGTAGGTGTCGTGCCGGTCCATGAAGCCCGCGCGCTCCTCGGCGCTCATCTGCTCACCGCGGGCGAGGGTCTCGAAGTAGTCCTCGCGCGGCCCACCGGGGGCGAACATCAGCAGCATGGAGGCCCCTCCCCCGCCGCGGAACCCGTGGATGCCGCCCTCGGGCACGTACAGGAAGTCGCCGGGTCGCGCCGTCACCCAGGCGCGCCCGTCGTGGAGCACCACCTCGCCGGAGAGCACGTAGAACTGCTCGGAGATCGACCGGTGGAAGTGCGGGTCCGGACCCGACTCGTCCTCGCCGAAGGTCCAGCGGTACAGGCCGAAGCGGCCCTGCGTCTGGTCACCCGTGGCCAGGTACTCGCAGGTGCCGCCGGTGGCCAACGTCAGGTCGGGGCTCTCGTCGTCACGGCGCAGCCAGGCACTCGGCTCGCCGTCCGTGCCGTGGTAGGAGTCGGGCGGGTAGCTGCGCGGGAGTGACACGGGGGCTCCTCGGGTCTCGTCAGCCGGTGGGTCGGGGCCAGGGCTCGCCGCGCAGCGCGTCGAGGGCGTGCTCGACGACGACGTCCGGCGTCGGTGTCACGTCGACGAGAGCACCGCGCTCGTCGGACTCGAGCGGCTCGAGGGTCTCGAACTGCGACTGCAGGAGGGCAGGGGGCATGAAGTGCCCCTGCCGCTCGCGCATCCGCTGCGCCAGCAGGTTGAACGTGCCGTGCAGGTGTACGAAGAACGTGTCGTCGGCGGCGGTGCGCAGCACGTCGCGGTAGGCCCGCCTGAGCGCGGAGCAGGTCACGACGGTCGAGCCCCCCTGGCCCGCGACCTCGCGCGTGCGGGCGGCGATGGCCTCGAGCCAGGGCCAGCGGTCCTCGTCGGTGAGGGGTGTCCCGGCGGCCATCTTGTCGATGTTGGCCTGGGGGTGCAGGTCGTCACCCTCCACGAACCGGGCGCCCAGCCGCTCGGCGAGACCGCGCGCGACCGTGGTCTTGCCGGTGGAGGAGACCCCCATGACCACGACGTGCACGGGCTCCCCCGCCGCCGCCTCACCCTCGCTCATCCGGCGACCCACAGCAGTGCGGCGCAACCGAACATCATCAGGCCCAGCGTGGTCTCCATGACCGTCCAGGTGCGCAGGGTGGTGCGCTCGTCCATGCCGAAGAAGCGGCTCACCAGCCAGAAGCCGGAGTCGTTGACGTGCGAGAGCACGGTGGATCCACCGGCGATCGCGAAGACCAGGGCGGCCAGCTGGACGGCACCGGCACCCTCGGCCTGGGTGGCGATCAGGCCGGCGGTGGTCGTGAGCGCCACGGTCGCCGACCCCTGGGCCACGCGCAGGGCGGTCGCGATCAGGAACGCCTGGAGGAGGAGTGGGATCCCCACGTCGCTGAGCGAGGAGGTCAGCGAGGAGCCGATCCCGCTCGTGCGCAGCACGCCGCCGAACATGCCGCCGGCCCCGGTGATCAGGATGATCGAGCAGATCGGTGCCAGGGCGTCGTCGACGACGCCCTGCAGCTCGCTGCGGCTGCCCACCCGGGAGCCCAGCAGCGCCATGGCGGCGAGCAGGGTGATGAGCAGCGCGACCGGGGTGTTGCCCAGCACCATCAGCAGGTCGACCGGCGTGGACTGCTCGATCGTCCCCGCGGTCAGCAGCGTGTCGAGCACCGTGTTGAACGAGATCAGCACCATCGGCAGCAGCAGCAGGCCGAGCACGACGCCGAAGGAGGGCGCCTGGCGCCGCGTCGCGACGCCACCCGCTGAACCGGATCCGGCCTCCGCGCCCTGCGCGGCGGTGCGTCCCGCGCTGTCGCGCTCCTCACCGAAGATCAGGTCGGCGGTCGAGACCTCGATGCGGGCACCGACGTAGCGGGAGAACAGGTAGACGCCGACGTACCAGGAGACCAGCGCGACGGGGACGCCGAGCAGCAGCACCAGCCCGAGGTCGGCCCCGATCGCGTCGCCCGCGGCCACCGGGCCGGGGTGCGGTGGCACGATCGCGTGCATGGCGGCGAACGCGCCGGCGGCCGGGAGCGCGTAGTAGAGCAGCGAGCCGCCGAAGCGACGGGCCACGGTCAGGATGATCGGGAGGAAGACCACGAGGCCGGCGTCGAAGAAGATCGGGAAGCCGAAGATCAGCGCCGCGACGCCGAGCGCGAACGGTGCTCTCTTCTCGCCGAACCGGCCCACCAGGGTGTCGGCCAGCACCTGGGCGCCGCCGGTGAGCTCCAGGATGCGCCCGAGCATCACGCCCAGTGCCACGAGGAGGGCGACGCCCCCCAGCGTGCTGCCGAAGAACTGCAGCATCACCGCCGGCACGTCGGCCACCGGGATCCCCGCGGCCAGGCCGGTGAGCAGGCTGACCAGCACCAGCGCCAGGAAGGCGTGCAGGCGCACCAGGACGATCAGGACGAGCAGGACGGCGACGGCGGCCGCGGCGATCAGCAGCATCACCGCCGTGGGATAGGCCGGTTCGAGGGGGTCCATGCCCCCACAGTGCCCCACATCGACGTGACGGATGCCGTGGTGACCCGGCGCGTCGGCTCCGGTCGGCGCCACGGGGCTGTCGGAGCCCCCACCTACCGTGACGGGCATGCGCATCACCGCCGTCGAGGGCGACCTCACCACCCAGCAGGTCGACGCCGTCGTCAACGCCGCCAACCGCCGCCTGCGCGGAGGTGGCGGGGTCGACGGCGCCGTCCATGCCGCCGGCGGTCCGGCCGTGCTCGAGGACTGCCGGCGTCGCTTCCCCGACGGCCTGCCCACCGGCGAGGCCGGGTGGACCACGGCGGGCCGGATGCCCGCGCGCTGGGTGATCCACGTCGTCGGGCCGAACCGCCACCGCGGCGAGACCGACCGCGGGCTGCTGGTCGCCTGCTACCGACGCGCCATCGAGGTGGCCGACGAGCTCGGGGCGCGCACCGTGGCGTTCTCGCTCGTGGGTGCCGGTGTCTACGGGTGGTCGCGCTCGGAGTCCGTGGCGGCGGCCCGTGAGGCGTTCGCCGCTGCCGAGGAGACCGGCACCCGGGTGCAGGAGGCCCGGCTGGTCGCCTTCGGGGGCACCGCCCACGAGGCGGTCCTGGCGGCCCTCGGGGAGGCGGGCCCGCCGCGGTAGCGGCCGCGCGTCGGACCCACGTCGCGCGAGAAGATTGGTGAGGCTACCCTTACCGATCATGGACGAGTCGGCGGGCGCAGCGTTGGCGGGGCACGACCTCGTCCTCGGCTACCCCCGGGCCACCGTGGTGCACGGCGTCTCGGTGGCACTGCGACCCGGCGTGGTCACCGCGGTCATCGGCCCCAACGGCTCCGGCAAGTCCACGGTGCTGCGCTGCCTGGCGCGGCTGCACCCGATCACCGAGGGCGCGGTGCACCTCGACGGCCAGGACAGCGCACCGCTGAACGCCAAGGCCTTCGCCCGCCGGGTCACCCTGCTCTCGCAGTCGCGGCCGCACCCCTCGGGGGTCACCGTGGCCGACGTCGTCGCCTTCGGGCGACACCCCCACCGACGCCGCTTCGCCGCCCTCACCGAGGCCGACCGCGTCGCGATCGCCCACGCGCTCGAGCTCACCGGCACCGCGGCGATGACCGACCGGCCGGTCGACCAGCTCTCCGGCGGCGAGCTGCAGCGGGTCTGGCTGGCCAGCTGCCTCGCCCAGGACACCGGGGTGCTGCTGCTCGACGAGCCGACCAACCACCTCGACCTGCGCTACCAGGTCGAGACGCTCGACCTGGTGCGCGACCTCGCCTCCCACCACGCGACCGCGGTGGGCGTCGTGCTGCACGACCTCAACCAGACCGCCGCCGTGGCCGACCGCGTGGTGCTGATGCACCACGGCCGCGTGCACGCCGACGGAGACCCCGCCGACGTGCTGACCGCCGAGCACCTCTCCGAGGTCTACGGCCTGCCCATCGACGTCGCCCGCGACGCCGTCACCGGACGTCTGCGCGTGGACCCGCGCAGCCGCCACCACGCGAACCCCTGAGTCGCCTCCCCGTTCCGCCTGACCGCCTGACCGCCCTTCACACAGAGGACCACCCATGCGCACGACCCGAGCCCGCCACACCACGGCCGCCCTGACCCCGCTGCTGGGCCTGACCGCCCTTGCCCTGGCAGCCTGTGGACAGACCACCAGCACCACCGACGGCGACGAGAACGCAGACAGCTCCGGCTCCAGCAGCTCCGCCGAGAGCAGTGCTTCCTCCACCGCCGAGGGCTGCGACGACGTCGCCACCTCCGAGGGCCCGGTCAGCCTCACCGACTCCTACGGCAACGAGGTCGAGCTCGAGCAGCCCGCCGAGCGGGTGGCCGTGCTGGAGTGGCAGCAGACCGAGGACCTGCTCAGCCTGTGCGTCACGCCCGTCGCGGTGGCCGACGTCGAGGGCTTCGGCACCTGGGTCTCCTCCGAGGAGCTGCCGGCGGAGGGCGTCACCGACGTCGGGACCCGTGGCGAGCCCAACCTCGAGGCGCTCTTCGGCGCCGAGCCCGACCTGGTCGTCGTCGAGGCCTACACGCCCGACGACGAGATCCTCACCCAGCTGGCCGAGTACGGCGTGCCGGTGCTGGCCACCAAGGGTGCCGACGCCGCCGACCCGATCGCGAACATGAAGGAGACCTTCGGCCTGATCGCCCAGGCCACCGGGCGCGAGGAGCGCGCTGAGGAGATCGTCGCCGAGTTCGACGCGGCGCTGGCCGAGGGCCAGGAGGCGCTGGCCGGCACCGACGCCGAGGGCACCGAGTTCGTCTACTTCGACGGCTACATCGACGGCGCCAACGTGGCGCTGCGCCCGTTCGGCCAGGGCTCGCTGATGGGCGAGATCGGCGAGGAGCTCGGCCTCGTCAACGCCTGGGACGGCGAGGTCGACCCCGCCTACGGCCTGGGCGGCACCGACATCGAGGGCATGTCGGCCGTCGGTGACGCCACCTTCTTCTACACCGGGACCGTGGACCCCGCCGGCGACGTGATGGCCGAGCTCGAGGGCAACCCCGTCTGGGGTTCGATCCCCGCCGTCGAGGACGGCCGGGCCTACGCCTTCCCCGAGGGTGTGTGGACCTTCGGTGGTCCTGCCTCGGCCAGCCAGGCGGTCGAGGCGTACGTGGACCTGCTGACCCAGCAGTGACCCGAGGCCGACCGACACCGTGACCCAGACGCCGCTCGCGCGCTCCGTGCCCTCCCCTCCGGGTGGCGCGGAGCCGGGCGGTGCCGTGAGCGCGGCTCGGCCCCGCAGCGGCCTCGGCGGCGCCCTGCTGGTGCTGCTCGGCCTGGCCGGGTCGCTGGTGCTGGTGGCCGGCTGGCACCTCACCCAGGGCACCAGCGGCGTCGGGTTCGGCGACCTGGTCGACCTGGCGCTGGGCCGTGAGGCCTCGCACGGCTCGACCGCCTCGACGCTCGACATCCTCACCGGCTCGCGCATCCCGCGGTTGGCCGCGGGCATCGCCGTCGGGTTCGCGCTCGGCGTGGCCGGTGCGCTGCTGCAGTCGCTGGCCCGCAACGCCCTCGCCTCCCCCGACACCCTCGCGGTCACCGGCGGTGCCTACTTCGCCGTCGTGGCGGTCGCCGCGCTCGGGCTGGCCGTGCCGCTGTGGGCCTCGGGCCTGACGGCGTTCGTGGGCGGGCTCGCCGCCGCCGCGCTGGTGCTGGCGCTGGCCGGAGGCGCCGGCACCTCCACGACCCGGCTGATCCTGGCCGGCTCGGCCGTCGCCCTGGCCCTGCAGGCGGGCACCTCGACCCTGCTCATCCTGTTCGAGGAGGAGACCACCAGCCTCTTCGCCTGGGGCAGCGGCTCGCTGAGCCAGCTCGGGCTGCAGGCGTTCACCCAGGCCGCGCCGATCGTCGTCGTGGCCACCGCCGCCGGCCTGCTGCTGGCGCGCCGGCTGGACCTGCTGGCCATGGGCGACGACGCCGCCTCGGTGCTGGGCGTGCCGGTGCGCTCGACCCGTGCCATCGCCACGGTGCTCGCGGTCGTGCTGACGGCGGCCGCCGTGACCCTGGCCGGCCCGATCGGCTTCGTCGGGCTCTTCGCCCCGGTGATCGCTCGGCTGCTCGGCCGCTACGTGCCCGCCGTGCACCGACACGCCGTCCTGCTGCCCACGGCGGGCCTGCTGGGCGCCGTCGTGGTGGTGCTGGCCGACGCCCTGGTGCGCGCGGCAGTGGGCGCCGACGAGGCGATCTCCATCCCGACCGGCATCACCACCACCCTGGCGGGAGCGGTGGTGATGGTGCTGCTGGCCCGCTCCAGCCGCGACGCGGGCCCCAGCCGCCGCCCGCCCGGCGCAGCCGTCACCGCCCGCAGCCGCACCCGCTTCGTGGTGGTGCTGGTACTCGCCTCGCTCCTCACCGTCACCGCCACCGTCGTCGGTCTGCTGGCCGGCCTGCGGTGGCTGCTGCTCGGCGACGTCACCGCGTGGCTGGGCGGCGAGGGCCTGCCGCTGGTGCAGTTCGCCCTCGACGAGCGCGCGCCGCGGGTGGCGGCGGCGGTCCTGGCGGGCGGTGCCCTGGCGCTCTCGGGTGCGATCGTGCAGGCCACCTGCCGCAACCCGCTGGCCGAGCCGGGTCTGCTGGGCATCACCGGAGGCGCCGGGCTGGGTGCCGTCATCGTCGTGACCGGGCTGGCCAGCGGCTTCAGCAGCGGGGCGAGCGCCGCCGTCGGCAACTCGACGATGCTGATCGCCGCCACCGCGGGTGCCCTGATCGCGTTCGGGCTGGTCTACGGGCTGGCCTGGCGGGGCGGGCTCGACGCCGATCGGCTCGTGCTGATCGGCATCGGCATCTGGTACGGCACCACCGCCCTCAGCACCTTCCTGCTGGTGCGCTCCAACCCCTTCGACACCCCACGCATCTACACCTGGCTCTCGGGCTCCACCTACGGCCGCAGCTGGGAGCAGGTCGTGCCGGTCGCGATTGCGCTGGCCGTGGCGCTGCCGCTGGCGCTGGTGGTGCGCCGCGAGCTCGACCTGCTGGCGCTCGACGACGACACCCCGCGCGTGGTGGGCGTGCCGCTGGAGCGGGTGCGGCTGATGGTGCTCCTCTTGGCGGCCGTGCTGACGGCGATGGCGGTCGCCGCCGTCGGCGTCGTCGGGTTCGTCGGCCTGGTGGCACCGCACATCGCCCGCGCCCTGGTGGGCGGGCGCAGCGCGCGCGTGGTCCCGGTGGCCGTGCTCGTGGGCGCCCTGCTGCTGGTCGTCGCCGACACGCTGGGCCGCACCGTCATCGCGCCCGCGCAGGTGCCGGCCGGACTCGTCGTCGCGCTCATCGGCGCCCCCTACTTCGTGTTCCTGCTGGCGCGCTCGCGCGCCTGACCGCAGCGGCTACGGGTAGGCGAGCTCGGGAGCCCCGGCGTCGCTCAGGAGCGCACGCATCACGCCGAGGTCCTCCACCTGCTCGGCCACCATCGCCCTGGCGCTGTCGCGCACCAGCGGCGAGGCGTCGCTCTCCAGGCAGGCCGTGCCCATCTCGACGCCGCCGAGGTGGTGACGGACCATCAGCTGCAGGAACAGCCGGTCGAACTCCGCGCCGCGCAGCCGGCTGAGCTCGAACAGCTCCTCCGCGCTCGCCATGCCGGGCATGCTCGCACCGCCGCCCGCGTGGTGTTCGTCGTCACCGTGGCTCATCCACGCCATCGGCTCCGCGTTGACCGGGGGCTCGTCCCACAGGCGCAGCCAACCCCGCAGAGCACCGCTCTCCACAGCCTGCGCGGAGAGGATGGACAGACCCAGGGAGCGCACGGCGGGCCCACCACGGACGAGCGCCTGCTGCGCCATCAGCAACGCCTGGTCGTGGTGGGTGGCCATGTCCTGGCTGAACCCGATGTCGGTGGCGTTCGGCACGGGCGACTCCCCGCCCGGGGCGGTCTGCTCCAGGCCCGCGGTGGCAGAGGGCGTCCGTGCGGCGCCCCCGTCGGAGCAGGAGGTGGCTGCGAGACCCAGCACCAGCACCGCCGCCGCGAGTCGGGGTCGCCTCACCGCCACGCCCGCTTCGCCAGCTGCACGACGTAGAGCCCCGAGGCGGCGTCGGTGTACCAGACCTGGCGGCGCCGCACGTCGAAGGCGGGCATCGAGAAGGCCACGTTGCCCTGCAGGGCGAACAGCCGGCTCCCCAGGCGCGGCGGCGCCACGTGGTAGGCCACCTGGCGCGGGCGGGCGGGGTCGCGGATGTCGAAGACGCGCAGGCCGGAGTTGAGCGTCGAGCAGGCGGCGATCGTGGGATTGCGGACCTGAGGCACCGCGCAGTAGTGGTTGGCGTAGCCGAGCACCCCGCTGCTGCCGAGCGGGCTCGGGTCGCCCGCCACCCGGCGCTGGGTGGCGGGCACGTGCACCGCCAGACGCAACTCGGAGACCAGGCGCGGACGGCGCAGGTCCGAGATGTCGATGATCCGGGCCCCGCCGGGCCGGTTGGCCACCGTGACCGGGTTGAACCGGAAGGCGAACTCGTCGAACTCCAGCAGGTAGCGACGCCCGTCGCGGGTGAAGTACTGCGAGTTCTGCGGGATGGAGACGACCGGCCAGGTCATCCGGCGCAGCTCGCGCACGCGCGGGTCCGGGCGGCGGTCCTGGATCTGGCTGACGTCGAGCACGGCGAGGTTGCCGTTGATGGGGTCGGTCTGGAAGAGGGTGCGGCCGTCCGGGGTCAGGCTGAGCCCGTGGGAGTAGTAGGCGCCCTTCCACAGCTCGCGAGGACGTCGCGGGTCGGTGAGGTCGAACGCGTACACGTAGCCCGCCGCCCCCGCGACCCAGTACGTGAGCCCGTCAGCGGTGAAGCCGCTCTCGTGCCCGGTGGCGATGGGCACCTGGGAGAGCAGCCGCGGGTGCCGGCAGTCGGCGGCGACGGAGTAGACGTCCATCGTGCCCGGCAGTGTCAGGCCGTTGCCGACCTCGGCGACCAACAGGCCGCGCCGGGCGTTGAGGTTGAGCGACTCGTGCGGCGACAGCATGGCCAGGGAGGTCAGCGTGTCCGTGTGCCTCGGGCGCCGCGGGTTGCTCATGTCGAGCACGACGACGCCGGGCGAGGGACCCACCAGCGCGGAGCCGAAGGTGAGCGGCGAGGCGAACGAGGTGTCGTAGTAGGCGCAGGTGCGCCCGCTGCGGTCGGTGTAGCGCCACGTGCGGAAGCCGCCCGGGGTGTCGTGACGCGCGACGCGGCGCAGGTTGCACGTCCAGCCGCGGCGGGCCTCGGGCGTGGCCATCGCGGCGGCGCTGACCCGGCCGTCCAGCCCGGCGAGCGGTCGCGACCCGCGACCGCAGGCGGCGCGGGGCGTGGGTCGGGGGCTCGGACTGCGCAGGGTGACCGGCGTGGTCTCGCGGGCACGCTGGCTCGCCGTCAGCGAGAGCAGCGAGGTGAGGTCGTTGAGGGGCAGTCCGGGCAGGACGACGCCGCCACCGGGGCCGACCGTCCGCCCCTCCCCCGCCGGCCGGCGGGGCTCCTCGGTGCGCGCGCTGCTCGTGGCGGCGCTGGTGCCGGTCAGGGCCAGGGCGATCGCGAGCAGGGCCGTGAGGAGGGCGCCGGTCCGGCGACGCCCGAGGGGCGGGAGCATCTCGGCAGCATCGCACCGGGCCCCGACACCGACAAGGGTCGACGCACGACTGCTCGGCACCGCCTAGGGTGACGGCACCGCTGTCAACGTCGACTCGAGGAGGCCGGCCGTGGAGGTCGTGCACACCGTCATCGCCATCGGCCTCGTCGTCGGCCTGATCATCTGGGTCAAGGTCGACCCGGTGATCTCGCTGGTGATCGCCTCGCTCTACCTCGGCCTGGCGGCCGGGGTCGGGTTCGAGGGCACCGTCACCGCGATCACCGAGGGCTTCGGGTCGATCATGGTCGAGGTCGGGCTGCTGATCGGCTTCGGCGTGCTGATCGGAGCACTGCTCCACTCCTTGGGCACGTTCCGCAAGCTGGTCCGGGTGCTGCTGCACGCGGTGGGCGCCAAGCGGCTCCCCTACGCCCTCAGCGGCGCCCTGGCCACGGTGTTCCCCTCCATCTACGTCGACGTGCAGGTGGTCCTCGCCGCCCCCATCGCGCGGTCCTCGGCAGAGGCGGTCGGCCCGCGCGGCCTCGCGCACCTGGCCGGCGGCATCGGCACCGGCATCTTCGCCGGCTACGTCTTCGTCATCCCCGGGCTGGCGGCCGTCTCGATCGCCGGGCTGCTCGACGTCCCGCTGGGCACCTGGCTGGGGTACGGCCTCGTCCTGGGTCCGGTCACCGCGCTGGTCACCACGTTCCTGTTCGGCCTGATGCTCCGGATGGGCTGGTGGAACCCCGCCACCGACGAGGCCGAGGACGAGGGCCTCGAGGCGCTCGAGAACGCGGCCGACCCCACCGCGCCGCCCGTCCGGCGGCCCGCGGACCCCGGGCTCGACCGAGGGCTGGAGCCGGGCACCGCCGGCACCGGGCCCGACGAGCGCCATGCCCGCGACGACGTCGACGTGCCGCTGCCGGTCTCGCTGCTGCCGATCCTGGTGCCGCTGGTGATGATCGCCTTCGGCGCGTTCGCCGACGTGCTGGGCTTCTCCAACGGGGTCATCGCGTTCCTCGGTGACGCCAACATCGCGCTGTTCGTCGGGTTGCTCGGCGCCTACCTGCTGGCGCGGGCCGCCAGCGGCACCGACCGCACCGAGGAGGCCATGAAGACCGGCTTCCACACCACGGGCGAGATCCTGCTGATCACCGGTGTCGGCGGCTCGCTCGGCGCGGTCATCGAGGCCACCGGGCTCGACGCCACCCTGGCGGGGCTGTTCTCGGCCAGCGAGGGCGCGGCGGTGCTCACCAGCATCCTGCTCGCGTGGGTGATCGCCGCCGTGCTGCACCTGGCCATCGGCTCGGTCTCGGTCGCCGCCATCACCGCGGCCGGGATCATCGCGCCCGTGCTGCCCTCCATCGACGTCGCACCCATCGCGGTGGGGCTCGCGATCGCCTCGGGCTCGATGTTCGCCCTCACTGTGAACTCCAACTTCTTCTGGATGTTCAAGTCCCTGCTGGGCCTCACCACCCAGGGCGCGCTCAAGTCGATGACGACGGTCACCAGCATCGCCTCGTTCGTCTCGCTGCCCCCGGTGCTCCTGCTCGCACTACTTCTCTGAGAGGCGCCGCGACGGGAGGTCAGGCGCGGGCCAGCCGCCTGGCCAGGTAGGGCGCGGTCGCGCTGCTGGCGCTCCGGGCGACCTCGGCCGGCGTGCCGGTGGCCACCACGCGCCCGCCTGTGTCGCCTCCGCCGGGCCCGAGGTCGATCACCCAGTCGGCGGTCGCGACGGCGTCGAGGTCGTGCTCCACCAGCACCACCGTGCTGCCGGCGTCGACCAGCCGGTGCAGCTGGCGCAGCAGCAGCGTGGTGTCGGCCGGGTGCAGCCCCGAGGTCGGCTCGTCGAGCAGGTAGAGGGTGTGGCCACGACGCACCTGCTGCAGCTCGGTGGCCAGCTTGATGCGCTGCGCCTCCCCGCCGCTGAGCTCGGTGGCCGGCTGGCCGAGGCCCAGGTAGCCCAGGCCGACGTCGCGCAGGGCCTCGAGGCTCCGGACAGCGGCCGGCACGTCGGCCAGGAACTCGGCGGCGTCGTCGACAGAGAGGTCGAGCACCTGCGCCACGCTCCTGCCGCGGTAGGTCACCTCCAGCGTCTCGGCGTCGTACCGGGCACCGTGGCAGGTCGGGCAGGGCGCGTAGGTGCCAGGCAGGAACAGCAGCTCGACGGAGACGAACCCCTCCCCCTGGCAGGTCTCGCAGCGTCCCGGCGCCGTGTTGAAGGAGAAGCGGCCGGCTCCGTAGCCGCGGGCCCGCGCCAGCTCCGTCGACGCGTAGAGCCTGCGGACGGCGTCGAACATGCCGGTGTAGGTCGCGAGGTTGGAGCGCGGCGTCCGCCCGATCGGACGCTGGTCCACGACCACCAGCCGGTCGAAGGCCGCGTGCACCCGAGGATCGTCGGCGAGCACCTGGCTGACCAGCGTCGACTTCCCGGAGCCGGACACGCCCGTGACGGCGGTGAGCACGCCCCGGGGCAGCTCGACGGTGAGGTCCCGCAGGTTGTGGCGCGAGACCCCCTCCAGGCGGAGCCAGTCCGTCGGGGTGCGCAGCTCGTGCTCCAGCCGTGCGGCGCGCCCGAAGAGGTGGTCGCCGGTGGCCGAGCCGGCCACCTCCTCGAGGCCGGCGACCGGACCGCTGTAGAGCACCTGACCACCCCCCGCCCCGGCGCCGGGGCCGATGTCGACGACCCAGTCGGCGCGCCGCACGACGTCGAGGTCGTGCTCGACGACGAACAGCGAGTTGCCGGCGGCCTTGAGCCGGTCGAGCACGTCGAGCAGCGGCTCGGCGTCGGCCGGGTGCAGGCCGGCCGAGGGCTCGTCGAGCACGTAGACGACGCCGAAGAGTCCCGAGCGCAGCTGGGTGGCGATCCGCAGTCGCTGGGCCTCGCCGGGCGAGAGCGTCGTCGAGCTGCGCCCGAGGCTGAGGTAGCCCAGGCCCAGGTCGAGGAGCACCTCGACCCGGGCGACCAGGTCGGAGCAGATGCGGACCTCGACCTCGTGGGTCGCCTCCGGCAGCGCGGCGGAGGGTCGCAGGAGGTCGGCGAGCTCGGCCAGGGGC
This sequence comes from Nocardioides nanhaiensis, assembly GCF_039542785.1. Taxonomy (NCBI): domain Bacteria; kingdom Bacillati; phylum Actinomycetota; class Actinomycetes; order Propionibacteriales; family Nocardioidaceae; genus Nocardioides; species Nocardioides nanhaiensis. Next base: position 1,638,371 of record NZ_BAABIM010000001.1, on the reverse strand, counting down.
AGGCTGTTGGCCTCGGCGATCGAGCGGCCGGCGAAGGTCACGGCGAGCGCCTCGGGCCGCAGCCCGCTGCCGCGGCAGTCCTCGCAGCGTGCGTCCTCCACGAAGCGCAGCGCCCGCTCGCGCATCCGCTCGCTCGCGGAGTCGGCGAGCACGTGCATCACGTGCTTGCGGGCACTCCAGAACTTGCCGTGGTAGCCGTGGTCGATGCGGTCGCGCTCGGGCTTGATGAGCACCGAGGGCTGCTCGTCGGTGAACAGCAGCCACTCGCGGTCCCGCTTGCTCAGCCGGCGCCACGGCAGGTCGACGTCGATGCCGAGCCCGGTCACGATGCTGCGCAGGTTCGCGCCCTGCCAGGCGCCCGGCCAGGCGGCGATCGCCCCCTCGCGGATGCTCAGCGAGGGGTCCGGGACGAGCAGCTCCTCGGTGACGTCGTGGACCACGCCGAGACCGTGGCACCGCGGGCAGGCTCCGGCCGCGGTGTTGGGCGAGAAGGCCTCGGCCGCGAGGTGCTCGGCGCCCGCGGGGTAGTCACCCGCCCGCGAGTAGAGGATCCGCAGCAGGTTCGAGAGCGTGGTGAGGGTGCCGACGCTCGAGCGGGAGGAGGGTGCCCCGCGGCGCTGCTGCAGGGCCACCGCCGGAGGCAGCCCGGTGATCACCTGGACGTGCGGGGCCCCGACCTGCTGCAGCAGCCGGCGCGCGTACGGCGCCACCGACTCGGAGTAGCGCCGCTGCGCCTCGGCGTACAGGGTGCCGAAGGCCAGCGACGACTTGCCCGAGCCCGAGACACCCGTGAAGGCCACCATCGCGTTGCGCGGTATGTCGACGTCGACGTTGCGCAGGTTGTGCTCGCTGGCGCCGCGGACGCGGACGACCTGGTCGATCGCGTCGGTGGTCACGGGCCCGAGTACCCGATCGCCCCGAGGCCCACCGGCCGCCGGCGAGCGCCGTGCCTCACACTCGGGCGGCCGCCGGTACCGACGACCGACCAGACCGACCGGACCGAGCCGGCTCAGAGCCGCGGGTCCACCGGCTCCGACTCCAGGGCCAGCACCGCGAACACCGCTTGGTGCACGCGCCACAGCGGCTGGTGCTCCACGAAGCCGGTGAGGGCCTCGAGACCGAGCCCGTGCTCGCGCAGCGCCAGCTGGCGCTTCTTGCCGAGGTGGCGCTGGCGCAGCACGTCGAGGGAGTCGGTGTAGTCGGGTCCGTAGACGATCCGCAGGTACTCGCGCCCGCGGACCTTGACGCCGGGCTGCACCCGGCCGGTCGCCGGCCCCACGGGCTTGACGACCATCCCCTCTCCCCCGTCGGCGGTGAGGCCCAGCCACCAGTCGGTGGCGGCCTCCCGCTCGGCCGGCGAGGAGAGGTCGACCAGGCGGTGCCGGGTCGGGACGACGAGGTCGCTGCCCTGCCGGGTGATCAGCTCCAGCTGCTCGAGGTGCCAGGGGTGCGGCTCGGTGAGCGCGAGGACGCGACCCTCGGCGGCGAGCACCTTGAACGGCGCGAGCGTGACGCCGTCGAGGCCGTCGGTGGGTCGCACGTAGCCGGAGTAGGCGTCGCGGAACGCCACCGCGTTGCCCAGCCGTCGCTCGGCCCGGGCTGCCAGGCCGCCGACATCGAGTCCCCGGGCCGCGGCCCGTGCCAGCACGGCCCGCACCTCGGGCAGCACGTGCAGTGCCGCCGTGCCCACCGAGGCGTACTGGTCGCGGATGAGCGGCATCGCCTTGGCCGACCACGGGAGCAGCTCGCAGTCCAGCGCCAGCCAGTCGGTCCCGAGCGAGTCGAACAGCGGGGTCGCGACCTCGCGCAGCCGGTCGACCAGCGCGCCCAGCCGAGCAGGGTCGCCGAAGAACGGGCGACCGGTGCGGGTGTGGACGACGCCCGTGGAGCCGTCGCCGACGCCGAAGCGCCGCTCGGCCACGCCGGCGTCGCGCGCCACCACGGCGACGGCGCGCGAGCCCATGTGCTTCTCCTCGCACACCACGTGGGTGACGCCACAGCCGGCGTACTCCTCGAACGCCTCCGCCGGGTGCTCGAGGTAGCCCTCGCGCTGCGAGGTGGCCACCGGCGACATGGTCGGTGGCAGGTACACCAGCCACCGCGGGTCGACGGCGAAGCGGCTCATCACCTCGAGCGCGGCGGCCGCGTTCTCCTCGGGGATCTTCACCTTGCCGGCGTGCGTGGTCTCCAGCCAGCGGGTGCCGGCGACGTCGCCGATGCGCAGCACCGCCGGCTCGCGGTCGCCCCCCGTGGGCCCCAGCGGGCGCACGGGCTCGTACCACTGCTGCTCGGCGGGCACCGCCACGATCTCGCGCTCGGGGTAGCGCAGCGCCGTCAGCTCCCCACCGAAGACGACCCCGGTGTCGAGGCAGATGGTGTTGTTGACCCACTCCGCGCGCGGGACCGGCGTGTGGCCGTAGACGACCATCGCCTGCCCGCGGTACTCCTGCGCCCAGGGGTAGCGCACCGGCAGCCCGTACTCGTCGGTCTCACCCGTCGTGTCGCCGTAGAGCGCGAAGGCGCGCACCCGGCCGGACGACCGGCCGTGGTAGCTCTCCTTGAGCCCGGCGTGCGCGACGACGAGCTCGCCGTCGTCGAGCACGTAGTGGCTCAGCAGTCCGTCCATGAACGCCAGCGCCTGCTCGCGGAACTCCTCGGTCTCGCGCTCCAGCTGCGCGAGCGACTCGCCGAGGCCGTGCGAGACGGTCACCTTGCGCCCGCGCAGGGCGCGCACCAGCTTGGCCTCGTGGTTGCCCGAGACGCACAGCGCGGTGCCCGCGGCCACCATGCCCATCACCAGGCGCAGGACGCCGGGGGTGTCGGGTCCGCGGTCCACGAGGTCGCCCACGAAGACGGCGCGTCGTCCGGCCGGGTGGCTGGCGCCGACGGCGCGCCCGTCGTCGTCGAGCTCGAGGCGGTAGCCGAGGTCGACCAGCAGGGTGCGCAGCTCGGAGGCGCAGCCGTGCACGTCGCCGACGAGGTCGAAGGGCCCGCGCTCCTCGCGCTTGTCGTTCCACGGACGTTCGCGCACGATCTCGACCTGCTCGACCTCCTCGACGCCGCGCAGCACGTGGACGCGGCGGAAGCCCTCCTTGGCGAGGCGTCGCAGCGAGCGCTGCAGGTCGCGGTGCTGGCGGGTGATCACGTGGTCGCCGAAGTCGCGGTCGGCGCGCTGCCGGTTGCGATCGCGTGCCACGCCCTCCGGGACGTCGAGCACGACGGCGTCGACCAGGACGTCGTGGCTCCTGGCCAGCCGGACCAGGGAGGCCCGGGCGGCCTGCTGCACGTTGGTGGCGTCGACGACGGTCAGCAGGCCACGGCGCAGTCGGGTGCCGACGATGTAGTGCAGCACGTCGAAGGCGTCGGGCGTGGCGGCCTGGTCGTTCTCGTCGTCGGCCACGAGGCCGCGGCAGAAGTCGCTCGAGATCACCTCGGTGGGCTTGAAGTGCGTGCGCGCGAAGGTGGACTTGCCGCTGCCGGAGACGCCGACGAGCACCACGAGGCCCATCGCGGGCACGGTGACGCGCCTGGTGGTGGCCGGCTGCTCAGTCATCTGCGCTCTCCTTCCGGGTCAGGACCGCGGCCTGGGTGGGCGATCCGTGCACCTCGTGGTGCTCGCCGATGCCGTGCAGAGTCACGGTGTAGCCGTGGGCGGCCGCCACCCGGTCGCACCAGGCGGCGAACTCGGCGCGCGTCCACTCGAAGCGGTGGTCGGGGTGGCGTCGTCCGCGCAGGTGCTCGTAGAGCACGTTGTACTCGGCGTTGGGGGTGGTGACGACGACGACCCGCAGCCGGGCGGCCCCCAGCACCACCCTCTCCAGCGCCTCGAGCCGGGGAGGGTCGACGTGCTCCACGACCTCCATGAGCACCGCGGCGTCGTAGCCGGCGAAGCGCTCGTCCTCGTAGGTCAGCGCACTCTGGAAAAGCTGGACCCGCTCGGCTTGGCGCTCCCCCATCTGCTCCAGGCGCAGGCGCCGCGCGGCGTGCTGGAGGGAGCGCGTGGAGACGTCGACGCCGGCCACGCGGGTCAGGCCCGGCTGACGCACGAGCCGGTCCAGGAGCTGCCCCGAGCCGCAGCCGAGGTCGATCACGGAGGTGGCGCCGGCCTCGGTCAGCAGTCGCAGCACGGCGTCATGGCGCTGGGCGTTCAGCGGTGCACGTCGCTCTGCGACCTGCTCGGTCTCCTCCGCCAGGCTCGGATCGACGTCCAGGGCGTCCTCGGTCTCGTCGCCGACCTCGGCGAGCCGCGCGAGCCGGTCGAGTGCGGTGCGCGCCAGGGAGCCGCGGCGCGCGAGGTAGCGCCGCGTGATCAGCTCGACGTCGGGGTGGGTGGCGAGCCAGCCCTCCCCCGAGCGGAGCAGCTTGTCGACCTCGTCGGGGCCCTGCCAGTAGTGCACGGACTCGTCCAGCACGGGCAGCAGCACGTGCAGCTGGTTGAGCGCGTCGGCGACGCGCACCGTGCCCGTGAGGTGCAGCCGCACGTAGCGGGAGTCGCCCCACTCCGGATGGGTCTGCTCGAGCGGGATCGGCTCGGCCAGCACCGACCACCCCAGCGGCTCGAAGACGCGGTGGGCGACGGCGGCGCCGCCGCGGCAGGGCAGCACGGGGATCTCCACCTCGAGCGGGATCGCGACGTCGGCCAGCTCCTGGCGGGCGGCGCAGCGGCCGCTGCGGGCGGTGCTGAACACGTCGGCCATGGCCACACCCAGCAGCGAGGAGGCCGCGTAGGAGCGGTCGTTGACGTACTGCGCGAGGCTGAAGTCGGGGGCGTTCCTGCCGCGGGTGCGGGCCAGGCGCACCGGGTCGATCTCGAGCAGCAGCGCGGCCGTGCAGCGCTCCTCGGAGGCCTCGGGGTAGAGCACCGTCGCGGTGCCGAAGGACTGCCGGAAGGACTGCACCCGGTCGGGGTGCTTGTGCAGCAGGTAGCCGAGATCGGTCGCCGGCCGGTGGGTGGTGGTGAGGGTCAGCAGCACGCGCTCAGTCTGCCCCGCGGGGCAGGCTCCTTCCTGGTGGTGGGTGTCCACGAGCGGCGGGGCCTCGCCCGAGCGAGGTCCCGCCGCCGCGGGGTCGGCCGTCCTCAGAACGGCCAGTGCTGGTCGCGACCCGCCTCGAGGAGCGGGATCGCGGCGAAGCCGGCGTCGGTCAGACCGCCGAAGGTGTGCCGGTTGCCCACGCCCGAGGGGCCGTGGCCGTGCTGGTAGCCCGCCAGGTTGAAGGTGAGCACCGGCACCTGCGCCGGCACCGCCGCCGTGGGGTCGGCACCCCGCCGGCCGGCCCAGGCCTGCTCATCGGTGACGATGATGACCCGGTCGTGGCCCCGGTAGTGGCGCCGCACCGCCTCCGCGGTGTCGGTGCCACCGAGGTCACCGAACCGGTCGGCGAGCGAGAGCACTGCTTCCCCTCGCCGGACACGCAGCACCCGGCTGGTGCTTCCGAACTCCACCAGGTCGGCCCGCTGCGCCCGGACGGCCAGGGCTGAGCCGAACACGGCTGCTGCGTCGGCCCGGGTGAGCACCGACCGCCGCGAGAGCCGGCAGAACATCGAGCCCGACCGGTCCACGAGCACCAGCGTCCGACCCGGCAGGGCCGGCACCGCACCCAGGCTCGCCTGCAGCGCCCGCTCCAGCGCCCAGCCCCAGCGGAGCGAGGGCGCGGTCCGGTGCGCCGCGAGGAACCGCAGCGGCAGCTGCCGCGACGTGGCCACCTCGCCAGGATCGGCGAGGCGCGCCGCGACCGCAGCCGCGACGTCGTCCGACACTCCCGCCTCGTCGAGGTTGCGCAGGTTCCGCAGCAGCGCCATGTAGCCCATCGAGGGCACCAGCGACTCCCACACCCCCGCGTCCAGCGGACCCTGCAGCCACCCGGCGACCTGCTCCCAGGTCATCGCCGCCCGCCCGAGCGCCTCGGCACCCCCGACGAGCACGGCCCTGCGGTGCTCCACCGGCACCGCCAGCAGCCGCTGCCGGGCCCGCAGCACCTCGAGCTCGCCGGGGACCTGGTCGGCCCGGTCGTGCCGGCGGTCGAGGGCGTACCGGAACAGCGCGCTCTGCCTCGCGTCGCGCGGCGCCGGGTGGGTCAGCTCGAGCACGTCGGCGAACCGGTAGCCCCGTGCCTGGCCGTCGTACCTCACCAGGCTCCGCTCGGAGTACAGCCGCGCGACGGCGTCGGCGACGCCCCGCTTGACCGGCTGCGGGAAGGCCCGGCCGTAGCGCGAGGCCCAGTGGGCCAGCAGCTCCCCGGGCTCGTCGGCCCGCTCCAGCGCCGCGCTGACGATCGCCCGGTTGCCGCCCGCGATGCCGGCCTCCAGCCGTGCCCGCACCGCCTCGACGGCGACGACGATCGCCACCGACCGCAGGTGCACACCGGTTCGCAGCCAGCCCACCAGCCGCAGCACCCACTCGCCGTCGTCGACGGCGACCCGGGCCACGAGAGCGCGCAGCCGGGCGTCCCGCGCGGCCGCGGCCTCGTAGAAGGTGTCCTCGGCCACCAGGGAGGTGACCGCGAGCAGGAACAGCTCGCCCCGCGCGTCCCGTGCGTAGCCGGGTGCGCCCTCGTGGGTCAGGCCGCTGGGCCGCTCCTCGGTGAGGACGGCGCTGGTGCCGGTGCGGGGCACGCCCCGCAGTTTGAACTTGCTCATGGTGGTCCCTCCTCCCGAGGGTGCTGGCTGGTGGTGAGTCGGTGTCGTGTCGTGGAGTGGCGTCGTGTCGTCGCCCGCGACGCGGGAGCACCGAGGACCGAGGTCGGCGAAGGTGTCTGCCGATTGCTCTGCCGTTGAGCTACGCCCGGCTGTGCCGGGCGGCGGGGGTCGAACCCGCAACCCATCGATCCTGGAGAGTGAAGTAACCCTCGCCTGCGCACCGGTGCTCCGCGTCGCGACGTCTTCCGTGGTGGTGCTGCGACCCCCTGACGCACTGGAGCCGCCACCCGCTCTCGGCAGGTGACGGCTCCCAGGTGGCGCGCGGTGCGCTACCTGGGATGCCTCGGGGGCTCGCTGCCCGAGTCGTTGCCGTGACGCGTGTGCAACGACTCGATGCTGGGCCTGATGGCCGAGCACAACGTCTGCTGCATGCGTGTCATGGTGTCTCCTCGTGGCGGGCGGCGACTGCCGCCGTCAACCCATGATGGGGTGTTGCTCGGTGCGGGCGCCACTGCTTTTCGCCGACGTCGCCTCCTGCCCCGACTCCCGCTCCGACTCCACCACCGGTGCGAGCACCCAGAACCGGAAGGTCGACCCCACGCCGGGCTCGCTCTCGGCCTCGACGACGCCGCCCATGGCGTCGACCAGCCGTCGGGTGATGGACAAGCCGAGGCCACTCCCCCCGTGACGGCGGCTCGTGCCGGCCTCGGCCTGCACGAAGGGCGCGAACAGCTCCTCGATGCGCTCCGGGCTGATGCCGACACCGGTGTCGACGACCTCGACCGACAGCCGCTCGTCGTGCACCCGCGCGAGGACCCGCACCTCGCCCCCGGGGCCGGTGAACTTCACCGCGTTCGAGACCAGGTTGAGCAGCACCTGGCGCAGCCGCGTCTCGTCGCCGCGCAGACGCACCCCGGGGGCGTCGGCGACGACGACCACGCCCCTCGACTCGGCCGCAGGTACCACGAGCTCGAGGACGTCCGCGACGCACGCGGAGAGGTCGTACGGCTCGTCCTCGAGCTGCAGCGCTCCGGCCTCCAGCCGCGAGAGATCGAGCACGTCGTTGACGACCTCGAGCAGGTGGCTGCTGCTGCGCGCGATGATCGCCTGGTAGCGCGCCTGCTCGTCGTCGAGGTCCGTGGTGGAGAGCGCGTCGCTGGAGGCGATGACGGCCGTGAGCGGCGTGCGGATCTCGTGTGACATGCTCGCGAGGAAGTCGGACTTGGCACGGGTCGCCAGCTCGGCCTCGGCACGGGCTTCGCGCAGTCCCACCGCCTGCTCGTCGAGCAGCCCGGCGACCCTGCGCCACCGGCCGACCCCCAGCACGAGCAGCCAGATGGCGGCGGTGACCAGCAACCCGACGACACCGACCAGGGCGGGTGCCAGCCGTTCGACGAGCGGCACGAACCCGGGCGGTGCCTGGTAGATCACCGTCCAGCTCCCACCGGGCACGGGCAGCACCGTGGAGGTGGCCAGTCCGGTGTCGCGCTGCTCGAGGGGGCGGGGGGCGCCGTCGTCGGAGGTGCCGGCGGTGGAGTGCAGCAGCCCGGCGGCACCGGAGGGGTCGGTGCTGCCGTCGTGCACCTCGAACTCCAGGTCGCTGGCACGGGCGACGTCGACCCCGCGGATGAAGGTCTCGGCCAGGAACGCGGCGGTGAGCCACCCCTGCAGCTGCCCACCCCGGCGCACCGGTGTGTAGATGATGAAGCCCGCCTCGTCGTCGGCGCTGCCGGAGAGACGCAATCGCGGGCTGGTGACCGCCTCGTCCGCGCGGGCGGCCCGCAGCATCACAGCTCGCCGCACGGGGTCGCGCATCATGTCGACGCCGAGCACCCGGCGGTTGACGTCGTCCCACGGCGCGACGTAGAGGATCGGCGAGTGGACCGGCGGCGGCCCTGCCTCCTGGCCGGCGGCACCGTCGACGGCGGAGGCCGGTCGTCGCAGCGCGTAGTCGCGCAGCGCCTGCTGACCGCCGAAGGAGTCCGGCACCTGCTCGCGCCGCACCCGGGCGACGAACGCGGGCAGGTCCTCCCGCGCGACCGCGGGCGCCCAGCTGAGCGACTTGATGCCCGGGTAGCGCTCGTCCAGGCGCAGGGTCCGGACGTAGTCGTCCCACTCGGTGCGGCTGACCGTCCCCGAGGACCGCATCAGCCCCAGGCTCCCGCGCAGCACCTGCACGTAGGCGTTGATGCGCTCGCGCAGCGAGGCGTCCAGACGCTCCGCCTGGGCCTGGAAACGCTGCTCCTGCTGGGCCTCGACGTTGCGGTGGGTGGCCAGCGTGGCCGTCGCGGTGGCCACGAGCAGCAGCAGGACGACGGCGTGCAACGGCCACCGCCGGCCTCGATGACCCCACGTCCGTCCCGCTGGCGATCCGCCAGTGCGCCCCATGTCGACCTCTCGTCAACGCCGGGCGTTGCGACCGTCCGGCCCCCGGATTCTCGCAGCGGACCCGGACCCCCGGCAAGAAAGCGGCGGCAGATCCGTCGGCCGTCCAGACCGGCTGCCCACCCGCCTCGCGCGCGGGTGAGCGAGGCGGGTGAGCGAAGCGGGTGAGCGAGGTGCGGTCAGCCGGCCGCGTCGCGGGCGGCGTCTCGGCCCACGGTGCCGGCCAGCCGGATCCCGTGGTCCTCCGCGAGCATCTCGGCGGCCTTCTCGCCGATCATGATCGCGGCCGCGTTGGTGTTGCCGCTCACCACGGTCGGCATGATGCTGGCGTCCGCCACCCGCAGCGCCGCCACGCCCAGGACCTTGAGCTCGGCGTCCACCACGTCGCCCATCCGGCACGTCGAGGTCTCGTGGTAGACCGTCAGCGCGTAGTGCCGGAACATGTCCTCGAGCAGGGCGTCGCTGGGCACGTCGCCGGAGGCGTGACCGTGGGCCTGCGCCAGTGCCGGGGGCACCATCAGCGGGCCGAGACCCTCGCCGGGCCAGTGGTCCACCACCTCGAGCGCGCGCCGGATCACGGCCAGGAACACCGCCACGTCGTGGGGGTCGTCGAGGTAGTTGAGGTCGATCACCGGAGCGTCGGTGGGCTCGGCGCTGGCCAGGCGCACCTCCCCCTCGGAGTGCGGCTGCACCGGATTGGGCAGCACGACGACGGTCTCGGCGTCGGGCGAGAGCGCCACCGCAGGGTCCTCGAAGTAGTCGGCGGGGTCGACGCGGAACAGGAACTTCCAGATGTCGGGCGTGTACCCGCAGGTCAGCAGGCCGATCTGGGCGTCGTGCGTGTGGTGGTCGCCCAACCCGGTCGAGAAGAACGCCACGGCGTCGTAGAGCGACGAGGAGGCGAGACCCTTGCCGGTGGTCGCCCACTCCATCACCCGTCGCTCGGCCTCCGCCTTGAGAGCAGCCAGCTCCGGCGGCAGGTCGACGTCGTCGGCCGGGTCCGCCGGCAGTGGCCCGGCGGGCGCCCGCAGCGCGTCGGGCCCGAGCGAGATCGCGATCTCGGTCATCGTCAGCGCGACGCCCGGCGCCGGGAAGGCCATCGGCAGGTGCAGGTGGTCCTTGAGGTGCTTGCCCACGTGCGGGTTGTCCAGCACGCACTCCACGCCCACGGCGTCCAGCTCGGCGCGCGGGCCGACGCCGGAGAGCAGCAGCAGCTGCGGTGAGCCGATCGCGCCCGCGCTGAGCACCACCTCGCGCGCGGCGTGCACCTCGTGGACGCCGTCGGCGGTGCGGTAGCGCACCCCGGTGGCGCGCAGGCCCGCGCCGTCGGCGTCGGTCTCGAGCAGCACCCTCTCCACGTGTGCGTGGTCGATCACGGTGAGGTTGGGCCGCTCGAGCGCCGGCTCGAGGAAGGCGTGGAACGTGGAGGAGCGCTTGCCCTCGCGCGTCGTGGTCTGGAACAGCGAGCTGAGCCCGGTCGGGCCGCCCCGGTCGCGACCGTTGTAGTCGCCCATGGGGATGCCGGCAGCCACGGCGGCCTCGACGAACTGCTCGGCGGCCACCGTGCGGGGCGCGCGCACCGAGACGCCCAGCGGCCCGCCGGTGCCGTGCGCATCCTCGTCGATCACCACGCCCTCGGGCGGGTCCGGCGGGGCGAGGTCCTCGCTCTTCTCGAAGTACGGGAGCACGTCGTCGTAGGCCCACCCCTTGCCGCCGTCGGCCGCCCACCCGTCGAAGTCACCGGGGTGCCCGCGCACGTAGGCCATGTAGTTCAGCCCGGAGGACCCGCCCAGCATCTTGCCGCGCGGCACCATCATCCGTCCGTCGGTGAGGCCCTTGCCCGCACCGCCCGGGTCGCCGGTGAACATCCAGTCCACCTCGGGGTCCAGCTGCAGGGAGGCCACGGCCGCCGGCATCGCCTCGTGGGGCGGTGGCGGCCCACCGGCCTCCACCAGGGCGACGGTGACGTCGGGGTCCTCGCTCAACCGGGCTGCGATCACCGCGCCGGCGGATCCACCGCCCACCACGACCACGTCGTACCGCGGCACTGACTCGCTCATCTCGACACCTCTCGCTCGGATGTGACCCTCGTCACCGGTCGCCGCCAGGATGGCGCACGCGAGGTTGGCGTCTGGCTGCCGCGACGCTGCCCCCGGCGCCGGGGGACGGCGCAGGCCGACCCGGACCGGCTCAGCCCTCCTCATGGGCCGTGACGATGTCGTTCTCGGCCGCCCAGGCGGTGATGTCGCGGCGCTCGATCGCGGCGGCCATCAGGTCGGGGAACTGGTCGGGGGTGCAGGCGAAGGCCGGGACGCCGATGCCGGCCAGGGCCGCGGCGTGCTCGGCGTCGTAGCTGGGCCGGCCGGAGTCGCTGAGGGCAAGCAGCGCCACCATCGTGACGCCGGAGCCGACGATCGCGGCGCAGCGGCGCAGCATCTCCTCCGCGATGCCGCCCTCGAACAGGTCGCTGATGAGCACCAGGACGGTGTCGTCCGGCCGGTCCACGAGCGCCTGGCAGTAGGCCAGGGCCTGGTTGATGTCGGTGCCGCCGCCCAGCTGGACGCCGAACAGCACGTCGACGGGATCCTCCAGCTCGTCGGTCAGGTCGACCACGGTGGTGTCGAAGACCACCAGGCGGGTGGCCACCGACCGCAGCGAGGCCAGCACGGCGCCGAAGACGCTGGAGTACACGATCGACTCCGCCATCGAGCCGGACTGGTCGACGCACAGGATGATCTGCCGCTCCACCTGGCTGCGGCGGCGCGCGAAGCCCACCAGCCGCTCGGGGACGACGGTGCGGTGCTCGGGCAGGTAGTGCTTGAGGTTGGCAGCGATGGTGCGGTTCCAGTCGACGTCACGGGGGCGCGGACGCCGCGTGCGCGCGGCCCGGTCGAGCGCGCCGCTCACCGCCTGCACGGTGCGCTGGCGCAACCGCTGCTCGAGGTCATCGGTGACGGCGCGCACGACGCGTCGCGCGGTCTCGCGGGAGTGCTCGGGGATCACGTCGCGCAGGCCGACCAGGGTGGTGACCATCGAGACGTCGGGCTGCACGGTCTCGAGCAGCTCGGGCTCCAGCAGCAGCTCGGCCAGGCCGAGGCGCTCCATGGCGTCGGTCTGCATGACCCGCACGACCGAGGAGGGGAAGTAGCCGCGGATGTCGCCCAGCCAGCGGGCCACCCGGGGTGCCGAGCCGCCGAGGCCACCGCGCCGAGGGGCGTCGTAGAGGTCGCGCAGGGCCTGGTCGCGCTGCACGTCGTCGGCGCTCAGGGCCACGGCCTCGCCGATCCCGTCGGCATCGTCGCCGCCGAGCACCAGGCGCCAGCGGGTCAGTCGGTCGCGGGCCCCCTCGGCCTCCTGAGCCTCGTCGCCCGCGGGGTCTCGCTGCTGCTCGCCCACTCAGGCCACCTCCATCCCGAGCAGCCGTGCCACCAGTGCCGCGGCCGGCCGGCCCCGCTCGAGGTCGACGCCCGTCGCGGCTCCCCGGTCCGCGGCCGAGCGCGGCTCGCGCAGGCGGCGCAGGTGGTCGCCGATCTGGCGCCGCTCCGGCGGCTGGAACCGCGCGAAGGTCCGGCGCAGCAGCGGCACCAGGTCCTCGAAGGCGTGCTCGGGCACCGCGGCCAGCCAGCCGTCGACGACGTCGAGCAGCTCCTCGTCGTGCAGCAGGAGCAGCGCCTCGCCGGTGAGGAAGCCGTCGAGCCAGGCGGCCCCGGCCGTGGCGTCGGCGCCGGTGGAGAGGCGGCGCGAGAGCCGCCGGGCCGCCTCGTCGGTGGCCAGCAGGCCGGCGTCGAGCAGGATCCGGTTGACCCGGCCCGACACGGCGCCGTGCACCTCCGCCTCGTCGCCGACCCTGCCCAGGGCTGCGTGCCAGGGCCCGGTGAGCGCCGGGTCGTCGAGCAGGGCCACGCCGCGCTGGGTGCCCTCGACGCCCTCGCGCAGGGCGGCGGCGCCGTCGTCGTCCAGCGACCGGCTGGCGGCGCGCAGCCCGAGCGAGGCGCGCAGCACCACGGTCTCGAGCACGTGGGCGATGCCGGCGGTCTCGGCGCCGCGCACGTCGCCGTAGCGGCAGGTGCGGGCCAGCGGCTCGACGGTGCGCAGCAGGGTCAGGGTGTCGTGCTGGCGGGCGGTGCGCTCGGCGAGCACGGCAACGACCGCGGCGAGGGCCGTGGGCAGGTCGGCGAGCAGGCAGTCCTGCACCAGGAGCGCCAGGCCGTCGAGGTCGGCGACGGCCGCCTGATCCTCGACCCGGGTCTCGGCGGCCGCCAGCACGGTGTTGCCGTGGCCGCTGGCCTCCACGAGCGCGACGGCGAGCTCGGGCCGCCACTCCAGCTGCCAGGCCTCCTTGAAGGTGCCGGTGGTGGCCCCGACCTCGACCTGCTCGGCCCAGTCGATGCCGAGCACCCGCAGCCGGTGCAGGAACACCGACCGTGCCAGCCCGGCGTCGCGGCGCAGGTCGAGCTGCACCACGGTGGCGGTGGTCGAGGGCCTGAGCCGCAGGGACCTCTGCTGCCGCGCGACGTCGGCCGCCAGCGGCACCATCGGGGTCTCCTCGGGCACGCTGCCGAGGTCCTCGCCCACGGTGAGCGCGCGGTCGACCAGCGCCAGCGGCAGGTCGGAGCCGTCGGCGAGCACCGCGCGGGTGGCGTCGTCGAGCTCGCTGAGCCCGACGCTCGGGCGCCCCCGCACCGCGGCCAGGGCGTCGGCCAGCCGGGTGGCCTCGACGACGGACGCGGGCGACACCTCGACGCCCTCCGCGCGCAGCGCGTGGGCCACCCGCACCAGCCAGCCCGCGACCACCTCGTCGTCGGGGGTCGTGAACAGGTGCCGGTACCACCCGGGCGACCGCACCCCCGCTCCGTACCCGCTCGCGACGGCGAGCCGGTTGGCCGTCCACGGCGCCCAGGTGGCGGCCACCTTCGTCCTGGGCAGCTTGGCCAGCAGCCGGTTGTCGGCCGACTGGGTGGGCCACGCGCCCTCCTCCAGCGCCGGGGCGTGCCAGGCGCCGCACACCACCGCGACCCGCTCGCGCCCCGAGCGCTGCACCGCGCGCAGGACGCGACGCATGGCGGCCTCGCGGCGGTCGTTCTCCTCGTCCGCGGGGGCGTGGGCGCGCACCTGCGCCATCGCCTCGCTGAGCAGCGCGAACTGATGCAGCGTGGAGTCGCGGCGGTGCTCGACGGCGTCCTCCCACCAGCGCTCGGGGTCGTCGTACCCGGCCGTCCGGGCCAGCTCGCCGATGGGGTCGAGGCGCGCGGGGCTGGTGGGCTCCTCCTCGTCCGGTGCGCCGGGTGCCAGCGCGTGCACCGCCGGGAGGTCCGCGAACCGCACCTCCACGCCGCGCGCGACCGCCCACCGCAGCGCCACCCACTCGGGAGAGAAGACCGCGAAGGGGTAGAAGGCGGCGCGGCGCGGGGAGGCGACGTCGTAGACCAGACCCGCCACCGGCGGCACCAGGTCGGGGTGCCCGGCCAGCGGCAGCAGCGCGTCGAGCTCGGGAGGACCCTCGATGACGACGCAGTCGGGCTCGTGCTCGGCGAGCGCAGCAAGCACGGAGCGCGCCGAGCCGGGGCCGTGGTGGCGGACGCCGAGGACGGTGAGGGTCACGCTCGGCTCAGCCCAGCTCGCGGCAGGCGCGGTAGAGGTCGGCCCACTCGCGCCGGTCCTTGACGACGGCCTCGAGGTACTCCTCCCACACCAGGCGGTCCTGGACGGGGTCCTTGACGATGGCGCCCACCAGCCCGGCGGCGACGTCGTCGGCCCGCACGACGCCGTCGCCGAAGTGCGCGGCCAGCGAGAGCCCGCTCGCCATCACCGAGATCGCCTCGGCGGTCGAGAGCGTGGCCGAGGGTGACTTGACCGTGGTGCGGCGGTCGGCGGTGACGCCCGAGCGCAGCTCGCGGAAGATGGTGACGACGCGGTCGATCTCGGCGAGCTCGGAGAGGTCGGCGGGCAGCCGCAGCGAGGCACCGAGCGCGGTGACGCGGGTGCGCACGATCTCGACCTCCTGCGCGTGCGAGTCGGGCAGCGGGAGCACCACGGTGTTGAATCGGCGCTTGAGCGCAGAGGAGAGGTCGTTGACGCCCTTGTCACGGTTGTTGGCGGTGGCGATGACGTTGAAGCCGTGGCGCGCCTGCACCTCGGTGTCGAGCTCGGGCACCGGCAGGTGCTTCTCGGAGAGGATCGAGATCAGCGCGTCCTGGACGTCGGCCGGGATGCGGGTGAGCTCCTCGATGCGCACCACCGCACCGGTCTCCATCGCGCGCATCACCGGGCTGGGCACGAGCGCCTCGCGGCTGGGGCCCTCGGCGAGCAGCCGGGCGTAGTTCCACCCGTAGCGCAGCGACTCCTCCGGCGTGCCGGCGGTGCCCTGCACCACGAGCGTCGAGGAACCACTGATGGCCGCCGCCAGGTGCTCGCTGACCCAGGTCTTGGCGGTGCCGGGCACGCCGAGCAGCAGCAGCGCCCGGTCGGTGGCCAGGGTGGCGACGGCGACCTCGATGATCCGCCGCTGGCCGAGGTACTTGGGGCTGATCTCGGTGCCGTCGGGCAGCGTGCCGCCGAGCAGGTAGGTGGTGACCGCCCACGGCGAGAGCCGCCACTGGGCCGGGCGCGGCCGGTCGTCGCTGGCGGCCAGCGCGGCGAGCTCGTCGGCCCAGGCGTCCTCGGCGTGCGCGCGGAGCGGGTCCTCGGCGGTGGAGGTGCCGGTGGGGGTGCCGGCCGGGGTGGGTGCGGGGGTGTCGGTCATGGGTGGAAGGCCTCGCTGATCGTGGCTCGGAGGGTGCGGGACTGGATGAGGGACCGGATCCGGCTGTCGTGGTGGGGCAGCAGCTGGGCTCGGGCTCGCCAGCGCTCGAGGGCGGGCGCGGAGTCGAGGTGGAGCCCCCGGACCAGCCGGGGCACCAGGGCCTCGAGGGCCGGGCCGACCTGCTCGGGCTTCAGTGCGGCGAGCCGGTCGACCACGGCGGCGCTGACCCGCGGCGACCACGCCGGGGGCAGGACGCCGAGCAGGGGCTGGAGCGCGGTGGGCGCCGTCGTGGGCAGCGCGGCGAGCACGCGGCCCTCGCGCTCGGGCGCCGGCAGGATGCCCAGCAGCTCAGGCGTCGTGGGCTGCCGCGGGTCGGGGCCGCGGTCGAGCAGGGCCCGCGCCCACTCGGCGTCCTTGCGGGCGATGGCCGCGCGGCGCAGCCCGGCGATCGCGTCCTCGTCGCGCAGCCGCAGCACGGTCCTGACCGCGGGAGCGTCCCACGCCCCGAAGGGGGCGCCGGCCACGATGCGCTGCAGCCACCAGCCGCGGGCGCTGACGCCCCGCGGCGGCGCGGTGAGGCCGTCGCGACGGCCTGCGGCGTCAGGGTCGTCGGGCAGCCGCACCTCGAGCTGGCGCCGCAGCAGCCCGGTCTCGCCGAGCAGCGGCCGCAGCCGCTGCGCCATCCGGGAGGCGCGGCGGCTGCCCGGCAGACCGTCCAGGAGCTCGGCGGCGAGCTCGCGCACCGAGGCGGCGCGGTCGTCGAGCGCGGCCTCCAGCAGCTCCTCGTCGTCCGGGCCGAGCCCGACCCACAGCGCCTCGAGCAGGGTGCGCCGGTCCTTGGCGGAGTCGCGCGCCCAGGTGGTGCCCAGCAGGTCACGTGCGGCGGCGGGGTCGGCGGTGCGCAGCCGGCGCAGCTGCGCGGCGCGCGCCGTGGTGCTCTGCTGCGCCCACCGGTGCGGGTCGACGGCGGGCGCGCCGAGGGTCTGCTCGACGAGGTCGAGCGAGGACTGGAGAGCACTGCTCTGCTCCAACCACCGCCAGGCGCTCGCCTGGTCGGCCAGCCAGCGGCCCCGCTCCCCCACCACCGCGGAGACCGCGGCGCGCAGCTCGGTGGAGGAGGCCCGGTCGAGCAGCGCGGGCAGCAGCCGGTGCGGCACCCGCACCCCGGCCTCACGGGCGGCGGCGCACCAGTGCCGCAGCAGGTCCTCGGTGCCGGCGGCGTCGGTGGGCGGCGCCTCGAGCAGCAGGGTGAGCAGCTGGCAGGCGCGAGCCGGTGCCTCGGCGAGCTGCTCGGGCGGGGCGGTCGGCACCTCGAGGTCGTCGGCCGCGAGCACCCGGCCGGCCCGGCGCAGCGCGCCGCCGACGGCCGCGGACCCGAGCGCCACCTCCTCGGGTCGCGCCTGCGGGGGCGGCCGGAGCGGCAGGTCGTCGAGCCGAAGGTCGGTCACCGACGGTGCGGGTCGGCGGGCGGTGCCCACCAGGACGGCAGAGCCGAGGCGCCGCCACCACTGGTCGAGGTCGGCGCCGAGGTCGGTGCCGAGGTCGGTGGGGGTGTCGTGCTCGCTCACGGTCACAGCGCCACCAGCTGCCCCTCGACCTCCACGCTGAGCAGCCTGGCCCCGCGCTCCTCCAGCTCGGCGAACACCGTGACCGGCGCCCCGCCCGAGACCGCGAGCGCCAACCACGGCCGGGCCTCGGGGAGCAGCGGCACGGAGCGGCCGGCGCCGTCGACGAGGCGCTCGGCTGCCAGGCGCACGCCGTCGAGCACCACGGGGACCCGCGTGGCCCAGGCGTTGAGGGCCCAGGCCTCGGCCGCGACGCGGAAGGCGTCGTCGAGGTCGCCGCCGGCGGGAAGCCCGCCGGCGTCGCGCACGGCCGCGGGCTGGTCGACGAACCGGGCTCGGCGCGCGGTGGTTCCCGGGTAGCGCGCCACCGTGGCCTGCAGCACGGAGCCGACGACCTGGGCCACGGGCAGTGCCTGGCCGCCGGCCGCGAAGTCGAGCACCTGCAGGGTCTGGTGGGTGGTCTCGCCCCACAGCCAGGTGCGCTGCTGCTGCAGACGACCGTCGTCGCTGCGGTGGGCGCCGAGCACGAGCCAGCTGTCGGTGACGGCGTCGGCGGCGAGCACCGCGTCGCTGGGGTAGGACCAGCCGAGGACGGCGCGCAGGTCGCCGAGCTCGTGCTCGGAGAGGGCATCCCGACCCGCCCAGGCGTGCGCGATCGCCCACCACCGGCCCAGCACGACCAGCATGTGCTCGGCCCAGTCGTCGCGGGCCCGCACCTCGGAGGCCAGGGTGCGCACCTGCTCCGCGAGCCCGGGCAGCTGGACGTCAACGAGCCGGGCCGCGGCGGCGTCCCACCACGGGTAGGGCTGCTGGCGCGCGGCCGCCGTGCCGCCGCGGACCAGGTCGGTGAGCCAGAGCCGGAAGTCGGCCACCCCGCCGTCCATGAGCGCCAACCGCTCCTCGAGCCGCTTGGCGCGGGCGGCCGGGTCGGGCGCCTTCCTCGCCGGTGTCGCGGCCTCGGCCGCCGCGGTGGCGGCGCGGCGGGCCGCCCACTCCCCCGCGAACGCCGCGGCATCGGCGGAGGTAGGCACGGTGCCCTGCCCGTCGACCCACAGCAGCATGAGTGCCAGCGCGTGCTTGCAGGGGAACTTGCGACTCGGGCACGAGCAGCGGAACGCGGGCCCGGTGATGTCGACCGACACCTGGTAGGGGGTCTTGCCGGACCCCTGGCAGCGGCCCCACACGAGCGTCTCGCTGGCGCCGGTGTCGCTCCACGGCGAGGGCACCGCGAGCCGCCGGGCAGCGGCCAGGGCGGCGGCGTCGGGGGCCAGCTTCGTGACCTGCTCGTGGGTCCATCGCGTCATGAGGCGCCCATCATGACCGACCCCGCCGACACCCGAGCGGTGTGCACGATGATGGTCGACGATGAACGAGCCCGGCCCCACCCCGCACCGCCTGCTCGGCGACTGGCACTTCGAGCGCGTGGTCGAGGACCGGCGGAGCGGTCAGCGCAGCGAGGTCCGCGGCACCGGGTCGGTCGCCCGGGAGTCCGCGACGCTGCTGCGGTGGGAGGAGTCCGGCACCTGGAGCCGCGCCGGGGGCTCGAGCACGGTGGCGCGCACCCACCTGCTCGCCGCTGCCACCTCCGGCACCGGCTGGGAGGTGCTCTTCGACGACGAGCGCCTCTTCCACCCCTGGGCGCCCGGCACGGAGGTGGTGCACCTGTGCGGCGAGGACACCTACCGCGGTCACTACGACCTGGATGGCCTGCCGGGGCGCTGGGTCACCCGGTGGCACTGCACCGGGCCGGCGAAGGACTACCTGCTCACCACCACCTGGACGCGCCCGGCTCCTCACTAGGCTCGAGGTGTGACGACGGAGCAGACCGACGCTGACGTGCTGATGATCGGCTGCGGCGACCTGGGTGCGCGGATCGGCCTCCGGCTCGCCGACGTCGGGCACCGGGTGCTCGCGCTGCGCCGACGCGCCGACCTCGTGCCGGCCCCGCTGCAGGCCCTGTCGGTCGACCTCACCGCCGAGACGCCGTCTCTCCCGTCGCTCGACCTGCGGTACCTCGTGGTCGCCCTGACCGCGCGGCCACGCAGCGAGGAGTCCTACCGGGCCACCTACGTCGAGGGGCTCCGCCGCGCGCTCGACGCCGTCGAAGCGGCCGGGAAGCGGCCGGAGCGCGCCGTCCTGGTCTCCTCCACGGGCGTGTACGGCGAGGTGCCCGACGGCACGCTGGTCGACGAGGACCTGGAGCCCACCCCCGCCGACGGACCCGCGCGGATGCTGCTGGAGTCCGAGCGGCTGTTCGCCGAGCGCCTGCCCGGCGGCACGGTGCTGCGCTGCTCGGGCCTCTACGACGGCGCCGCCCCCTCGCGGATGGTGGAGCGGGTCGCCGCCGGTGAGGTCGACGACGTCGAGCGCTGGACCAACCGGATCCACCGCGACGACGCCGCCGCGGCCGCGGTGCACCTGCTCACCCGCGACGACCCTCCCGCCGACGTCTACCTGGGCAACGACGACGAGCCCGCGCTGCTGGGCGAGGTCGCGGCCGAGATCGCCCGGCGGATCGGTGCCCCCGCTCCCCCCGCCGCCGACCCCGCGAGGGCGCACGGCAAGCGGATCTCGAACGCGCGGCTGCGTGCCACCGGCTGGGAGCCGCAGTACCCGAGCCACCGCGAGGGCTACGCCTCATCCACCCGGTGATCGGGAAAGGGGATCGAGCCGCCCCCGCCTCCTCACCCGGTGATCGAGTAGCGCCCTCCCGAGGAACGAGGGAGGGCGCGTATCGAGATCCGGTGACCCAAACGCCTCCAGACCCTCAGAGCAGGTAGAGCATCTCCTGGTAGGTCGGCAGCGACCACAGGTCGTCGGCCACGACCCCCTCGAGGGCGTCGGCCGCGGTGCGCACGGCCGCCATCGCGGGCAGCACGCCGTCGCGGATCGCGGTGGCGGTGACCAGCGCGTCGTCGTCGTGCTCGTGGCCGACCGCCTCGACGAGCTGCGCGAGTCCGCTGCGCAGGTCGGCCACCAGGCCGCTGACGACCTGGAGGTCCCCGAGGTCCGGCTCGAGGCCGGCCTCCTTCAGCGCGGAGGCGTTGGTGGCGAGCTCGGTCTGGTAGCGGACGGCGGCGGGCAGCACGGTCGTGCGGCCCATCTCGAGCGTCAGGTTGGCCTCCACGGTGACCGAGAGGATGTACTGCTCGAGACTGATCTCGTAGCGGCTGTGCATCTCGCGCTCGGAGAAGACGCCGTAGCGCCCGAACAGCTCGACCGCCTCGGCGGTGATGAGCTCGGGCACCGCGTCGACGGTGGTGCGCAGGTTCTTCAGCCCGCGCTGCTCGGCCTCGACGGGCCACTCGTCGGAGTAGCCGTTGCCGTTGAAGATCACCGCGCCGTGGTCGGCCACGATCTCGGCGAGCAGCTGCTGGACTGCCTTGTTGAAGTCGGTGCCGGCGCCCACCGCGGTCTCGAGCACCGTGGCGCAGTGGTCGAGCGCCTCGGCCATGATCGTGTTGAGCACGACCATGGGCGCCGCGACGGTCTGGTTGGAGCCCGGGGCGCGGAACTCGAAGCGGTTGCCGGTGAAGGCGAACGGGCTGGTGCGGTTGCGGTCTCCGGCGTCCTTCGTGAGGTCGGGCAGCGTGTCGACGCCGATGATGAGCGTGCCCTTCTCCTTGGAGTGCGTGGCACCGCCCTTGGCCACCTGGTCGAAGACGTCGGCGAGCTGGTCGCCGAGGAAGATCGAGATGATCGCCGGCGGGGCCTCGTTGGCGCCGAGCCGGTGGTCGTTGCTGGCCGAGGCGACCGACGCCCGCAGCAGCCCGCCGTGCAGGTGCACCATCCGGATCACCGCGGCGCAGAACACCAGGAACTGCGCGTTGTCGTGCGGGGTGTCGCCAGGCACCAGCAGCGAGCCGAGCTCGCTGTTGCCGATGGAGAAGTTGACGTGCTTGCCCGAGCCGTTGACGCCGTCGAAGGGCTTCTCGTGGAACAGGCACTCCATGCCGTGCTTCTTGGCGACGGCGCGGAACGTCGTCATCGTGAGCTGCTGGTGGTCGCTGGCCTCGTTGGCGCGCTCGAACATGGGCGCGACCTCGAACTGACCGGGGGCGACCTCGTTGTGGCGGGTCTTGGCGGGGATGCCGAGCTTGAACAGCTCGCGCTCGGTGTCGCACATGAAGGCCAGCACCCGCTCGGGGATGGCGCCGAAGTAGTGGTCGTCGAACTCCTGACCCTTGGGCGGCTTCGCGCCGAAGAGCGTGCGACCGGCGTTGATCAGGTCGGGCCGGGCGTCGTAGAAGTGCCGGTCGACCAGGAAGTACTCCTGCTCGGGGCCGCAGTAGGCCACGACGTTGTCGGGGTCGGTGTGACCGAACAGCTCCAGCACGCGGCGGGCTTGCGTCGACATGGCCTGCTGGCTGCGCAGCACCGGCGTCTTGTGGTCCAGCGCGTCGCCGGTCATCGAGATGAAGATCGTCGGGATGCACAGGGTGTTGCCGTTGGGGTTCTCCAGCACGTAGGCCGGGCTCATCACGTCCCAGCCGGTGTAGCCGCGCGCCTCGAAGGTGTTGCGCAGACCGCCGTTGGGGAAGGAGGAGGCGTCGGGCTCGCCCTGGATCAGCGTCTTGCCCGAGAAGCTCGCGAAGGCGGTGCCGTCGCCCACGGGGTCGAGGAAGCTGTCGTGCTTCTCCGCCGTGAGGCCCGTCAGCGGGTAGAAGACGTGCGCGTAGTGCGTGGCGCCCTTCTCCAGCGCCCAGTCCTTCATCGCCGAGGCGACGGCGTCGGCCACCGCCGGGTCGAGCGCCACCGACTTCTCGATCGTGGCCAGCACGGAGCGGTAGACGCCCTTGGGCAGCCGCTTCTGCATCACGCTGAGGCTGAACACGTTCTCGCCGAAGATCGCACCCGGCTCCTCGCCGGGGTCGAAGGAGTAGGCCGGCGGCACGGCGGCGGCCACGGCGGTGATGGCGTCGCGGCGGACCTGGTTGGCGGTCAAGGGTGCTCCTGGTGGTGGCCCGAGTGGTGGCGTGGGGGGGCTGCTGCCCCGCACGCTAGGCGCGCCGTGTCACGCGGTTGTTTCGCCGCCGTCACACCGGGCCACGACCACCGCTGCCCCCGACCCCGGCTACCTCAGAGCAGACGCCCGCAGGACGGCCACGGCGAGCGGCCGCGCTGCTTGTAGAGCAGCTTGGCGCGGTAGGTCTGCTCCGGTGCCGAGGCCCGCGAGGGCAGGCCGGAGCCGCCGACCGAGCGCCAGGTGCCGGTGTCGAACTGGTAGAGCCCGTAGTAGCCGGCCGGGTTGACGGCGCGCGGGTTGCCGCCGGACTCGCAGTTGGCCAGCGCACCCCAGTTGAGGTGGTTGGTGCCGGGCACGAAGCGCGCCGAGCGGCCGACGAGCACGCGGCGCGGCTTCGGGGCGCGCAGCACGCGCTGGGCCCGGTCGGTGTCGACCACCTCGTAGTTGTGCCGGGTGCGCTTGATGATGACCAACTTGGCGCCGGGGCGGCCCTTGGCCACGACCTCGCGGCGACCGGGCTTCAGCTTCGTCGTGTACTGCTCGACCGTGCGCGGGGCGATGGGCTTGCGTGCGGTGTTGACCACCGTGGTCACCCGCACGAGGCGGACGACGTCGCCCTGGCGCAGCTGGCGGTTGGCGGGCTTGGCCACGCGGCCGTTCCGGCGCACCTCGACGATGTCCTTGCGCTTCTTCGTGACGTTCTCGTCGCGCAGCAGACCGGCTGCGTAGGAGCGCGTGGTGCTGACCGAGCGCGGCTCCTGGTTGGCGACCCGCAGCCGGACCTTGGTGGTCGCCTGCCTGGCGGCCGTGACAGCGCTGTCGCCGTCGCCGGTTGCGGGGGCAGCGGCACCGGCGGTGGCCGCGGGGACGAGCGGGGAGACGACGGCGGAGGTGGCGAGCGCCACGAGACCACGTCGAACCTGGGGGTGGGACATGCAACAGCTCCTCGAGCACGTAGGGGACGGCTGCGGTCAGGCAGCCGGATCGACCACGGGCGCGCGGCTCGGCGGGTCCAGGACGGACTCGGTCTTGGCAGGGCATGCGGATCGGGTGGGTGGTCAGCCGACCCGGTACGGGCTGGCACTGGTCACGCAGACGCGCGCCACGCGCGCATCGCTGTCCTGGATGGTGCGGCCACGGGCACCCCCAGCAACGTAACCGGGGCCCGTCGACAGCTGCCAATCAGGATCCCGGGTGGAGGCCGTGAGGATTCACACAGCAGTGGCCAGCACGTGTGGCTGACCTCGTCGGCCGACGCTGCAGACAGCAGGTCCGCGCTCTCTCTACCGACGTGCACCCGGCGCAGCAACTTGAGGGAGCACGGCCGCCCTGGGAGCCACCCGTACAGCGCCCGACATGCACAACGCCCGGGCCTCACCGATCTCGACATCGCCCGCTACCTGGAGGGCGAGGACCCCGCCGAGGTCTTCGATGCCGACGTCCGCTTCTTCATCGCGAAGGTCGAGCTCATCCGGACGGGCCGGTACTTCCGGCGCCTCAACAACGACATCCGGGGCCGCAACATCGTCCTCGACGGCATCCCGGCCACCTACCGCGACGACCTCGACGAGTACGGGTACTTCGACGTCCTTTCTGCGCCCTGGGAGTGGCCCACGGACGAGGAGGGCAACGAGATCCCCCGCTTCGGAGTTCCTGACCGTGTCTGCCGCCAAGTGGCCGCGCGGCTCCTGCGCGAGCTCCGAGCTCCCAAGGCACCCACCGGTGGACAGGCTCACCACACGTCGACTCGCCGCGCGCTGCAGTGCTTCCCGAACTGGGTCGTCTCGCCCGGCCACTTCGGGTCGAAGTACGACGACGAGCCCACGCAGTGGGGCGTGCAGGCCCGCGTGAACACCAGTGGGCGCGCCAACGCCATCCTGCTGTTCCGGCGTGAGTCGGCCGCTGCGGGCAGCCGTACCGGCCGCGGTTGGTCCTACTTCGGCGTGGGTGAGAGCCGCCCCGACCACACCGCCGCAACGTTCTCCCTGATCGAGCTCGAGGCCTCCGTCGCCTCCCGCCTCGACCACGGTGTGAGGAGCCTGCTGGACCCCACCACGATCGCCCAGCTCACAGAGGCGCAGCGACGCAGCGACGACGCCGACCCCACCACGACCTGGCGCCACCAGATCGCACTGAAGACACCGGCTAGGACGCCGCTGGAGGGCGAGATCAAGGGGCACCGCACGATGGCAGCCATCAGCGCAGCAGCAGGCGACGAGGACGAGGCCAAGGCCTATGCAGCCCAGGTCACCGAGGTGAAGACGAAGGTCGCCGCGTACGACGCTGAGATCGAACGGCTCAAGGCGAAGATCCGCAAGCACGAGTCCGGATCCGCCACTGTGCGACACGACCACACCGACGTCTCCGTCGCTGTCCACCTCGTAGCCGGACTCGAGTCCGCGGCACGAAACAACGGAGAAAGCCCCTCCAAGTTCGGCACCCTGTGCGACGAGACCTTCATCGAATGGCGCTTCCATGTCGACGGTGAGGACGTCCTGTGGTCCTGCACCGCGTTGCTCCCACTCGCGTCCGGCGCACACGCCCAGCTCCCCCTCACCGGCCGGATCCGCAACGTCCGCACCCGCACCGGACGCAACCTCGCCAACACCGACACCGTCGTGCGCTACCTCTTCGAGGAAGGCCGCGAGTTGACCGCAACGGCAGACCTGCTGCAGGTGACCCGCGCGACGCTGCTGAAGAAGCGTGTCATGCCCTGGCTGGTGGCCAACGGCGTCACCTCACGCGGAGCCAAGTGCGCCCTCGTCGACCACCCGATCGCCGAGGTCCGCCAAGAGCTCCACCGATGGGTGACGCGGGCAGCAGACGACGGCACGAAGTCGCTCACCAGCGCCTACACGGAGCGGCTTCGTTCGACCTACACCGATCCGGGCCTGGCGTGGGGCGACGCTGCGGTCCCGGACGACACCGTCTGGATCACCGACGCCATCGCCCTGCTCACCGTCGACACACCTACCCGCCAGCACGGCCTCCCCATCCTCGACGTCGCACTAGCCCTGGGCAAGACCGAGGACGAGGTCCGGGAGCTGGTGAAGCCGCAGCGGCGATCCGGAGGCTTCACACGGCCCATCTACCTGGCGTACGCCAACCAGGCCAAGTCGCACGTCAAGGCGATCCCGTGCCCGCATGGCAAGTGCCGACGTCGTCGCTACGCCGACCATGCCTCACTACTCCCTGAGGTCGCGGCCAGCGGCTACGGCGTCATCTGCTCGCACTGCCGTCGCACGCCCGCCGAGGACGGCGCCTGGCCGGTGACGCAGTACCCGGCCACGTACCTCGGGCGCTGGACCAGCGCCGGCGGCGGCGGGAGCCTCCGGGAGGCTCCGCGCACCATCTCAAGTCCCCGATGAGGCCGGCCCTCCTTCTCGTGTGATGGCGAGGAGGGGGCTGGGAAGCGCAGCCTTGTGGCGCAAGAAAGCCCCTACGTGCCCGACGTGAAGGACATCGACTGGCCGGTCGCCGACCCGGGCGGCCAGGACGAGGAGACCCTGCGCGCCCACCATCGGCGACATCGGCGGCCGCGTCCCCACGCTCCTCCTCGAGCTCGTCTCCGACATCGAGCTGCCGCCCTCCGTCCTAGCCTGAGCCGAAGCGGGCCTACTCGAGCGTGAGCTGCGCGCGGTGGAAGTCGTAGTGCTGCGTCGCGTAGCGGTAGACCTGCTCGAGCGTCATCGTCTCTTGGAAGAACGGGTCCCAGTCGACCGGGAAGTGCATCCCACGGGCCATCGCCGCGTCGGACTCGACGTCCAGGTGTCGATGAAGCCAGTCGATGGTGCGGTCGAACTGACGGGTCAGCCGAGGACCGTGGAAGACCAGGGCGCCGACGACAGCACCCGCGTAGTTGATGTGATGGAAGGGTCGTGTGCCCGCGTTCAAGGTGGCGGCGAAGGTGCGGCTGAACGGGTCCGGTAGCTGTCGGAGGAGCCGCACCAGCGGAAGCAGCCGACGGACGATCAGGTACCCGAACGCCATGTGCCACAGCATCTGACCGTTCGACCACCGGGTCCCGTTCGTTCGTCGGCGTAGGTCGTCCGGGGTGGCGCGAGAGACGAGCTGGTGCAGGTCGATGCGCACCCGCTCCAGCTCGGCGTGGATGCTCGCCCGGTCGACCGGCTCTTGCGACACCATGAGGCAGTCTCCCGCCTGCGGAACCCCCCTGAGAACAGCAACCACGTACCGTTGCTGGCGAGGGGTGTCGACTCGGCACCCAGGTGGGACAGTGGAGGTCCAGAGACAAAGCCGAGCCGTCTCCAGCTCAAACCGATGAGGAGCTCTACGTGCAGGTCGAGCTGTTGTACTTCGACGGGTGCCCGAACTGGCAGGTCGCGGACCAGCGCCTCCAGGAGGCGCTCTCTCTGGCGGGCCGGGATGACGTCACCGTGCACCGGCGGTGCGTCGAGACCCCCGAGCAGGCCGGCGAGCTGGGTTTCATCGGCTCTCCCAGCATCCGCATCAACGGACGAGACCCGTTCGTCACTGGCGGCGAACAGGTCGGACTGTCGTGCCGCATGTACCCCACGCCGGCTGGCCTGAGGGGCTCACCGGAGGTCGAGCAGCTCGTGGAGGCGTTGTCGTGAGGAAGGGTCTCCTCGTCGTGGTCGGGGCGTACGTCGCGGTAGCCGGAGGCACTCGCGTTGCGGAAGCTCTCGGAGCGAGGTGTTGCGGATGTCCGGAGGGCTGCTGGTGCCGCCGTCCCGGCCTGAGCCTGTTCCGGTGGGTGTTCCCGTGGCGTCACAAGCTCGCGGAGCCTGAAACCCAAGGCGAGGTCGAGCACGCCGCCGCCGGCGGCCCGCGGTAGATCAAGCGCTGTCTGGGGTCCTGCGAACCGGTCAGGCGGGTCGGGGCGCGTACATGATGACGGCGACCCCGACCAGGCACACGAGCGCTCCGACGATGTCGTAGCGGTCGGGCCGGAACCCGTCCATGACCATGCCCCACGCCAGCGAACCCGCGACGAACACGCCGCCGTACGCGGCGAGGATGCGACCGAAGTTCGCGTCGGGCTGGAGCGTTGCGACGAACCCGTACAGACCCAGTGCGATGACGCCGGCGCCGACCCACAGCCAGCCGCGGTGCTCGCGAACGCCTTGCCACACGAGCCAGGCGCCGCCGATTTCGGCGACGGCTGCGAGGGCGAACAGGAGCAGGGACTTCGCGACGGTCATGCGTGCAGTCTCCCAACCAGGGTGCGGCCGCGTGGCGACGGCCGCGCTGTGGTCGAGTCTGGAGCTCTCGTTCGAGCTAGAGGTCAGGCGTCGTCGGTGGTGCGCGTGGGTCCGAGCTCGACGAGCTCAGGGCAGCTGGCGGTTGGGTCGGCTGGCGCACAGGACATGCGTCGCACGCGTGCACGGCGGGTGAGCACGGCGGCGACAGTGAGCAGGCCGACGACGAAGGCGAACACGACACCGGCGAACGCCAGCGTGACCGCTGTGGCGGCGGAGCCGGCCACACCGAGGAACCCGACAATGGGAGCTGCGCAGCACACGGCACAGGCGGCTGCTGCGGCGCCGACGAGGTGATGGTTGCCGGGCCGGTCGCCCGTGGCGCCGCTGTCGGCGTCGTGGCCAGCGACGCGATGGCCAGCCCGATGCCGACCGGGGAGCACCCCAGGCACCGAACCCGCCAGCAGCTGACGCGTCAGCGCGCGGTCGAACTGCCCGCGCCGCCGGTAGCGCGCCAGCCCACCGGGGCCGGAGATGACGTTGAAGAGCAGGTTCGTCGGGGTCACCCGCGGGTTCGGCACGTGGAGCACCGACAACTGGACCGGGAGCAGGAACACCGCCCCGGACACACCCACCGGCGTGGTCACCGTCGCAAGCACGAACCCAGCCACCAGGCCCACCAAGTCCCGCTGCCAGTCCACACCGACTCCCCTCGTCCGCAGGCGCATCCTGCCAGCGCTGGACCTGGGTACGGCTACCCCGGGCGGCGTCACCGTGCCGGCGAACTCACCCGATGCTGAGCTCGATCTGCTGGTCGGGCTCGAGGCGCAGGTCGACTGGGTCTCCGGCGACCGGGGTCCCGTTGCTGGTGACCCTCACCATCTCCGGAGCCTTCGCCTTCACGCCCCCGACCTGGGTGGGGGTCAGCGCGACGCCCCACTGGGTGAACAGCTGTCCGAGGGTGAACGTCTCCCCGACCGTGTGAGCTTCGATGTGGATGGTGCCGTCGCCCTCGTGGGTGTGGACCGCGGACATCGCGCCGGTGGCGGGGTCGACGCCGATGTTGGGCGCGACGGGGACCGGTTCTCCGCCGACGATGATGGCCAGGTGGGGGTGGTAGTGCTCGGCGGTGCCCATCGGGCCGAGGTCGAGGCCGGCGGCGGCGACCCGGGCGGGAACGTCGCCGGGTGCGGGACACGGCGGGAGGGACGTGGCGTCAGGCGTGACCTCGGCCGTATCCGAGGAGCTCGAACCGGACGAGCTGGTCGGGCCGGCGGCTTTGCTGCAGCCGGTCAGGGTGAGGGCGAGGGCTGCTGTGACGGCGACGGCCGCCAGGGGTGTCTTCATGAGGCCTTCTTCTGCAGGTGGGTGTCCGAGGCGTCCGGGCGTGAGGCTGGTCGGCCCAGGGCCGGGACGCGGGATGGGGGGATGCGGCGGTGGAATCGACGGACGGACGCCACCGGTGAGGGTGGCGTCCGCGCGCGCCGCGACTCAGGAGCCGAGCAGGTCCTTCATGGTCTCGATCTCTTGCTTCTGGGCGTCGATGATCTGACCGGCGAGGTCGACGGCGTCCTTGAACTGGCCGTCGGCCTGCTCGGTCTCGGCCATCTCGATGGCGCCTTCGTGGTGCTCGACCATCATCTCGAGCCACATGTCCTGGAAGTCGGAGTCCGGAGCGTCCTCGAGCTCGTTCATCTCCTCGGCCGTCATCATGCCGGGCATGTCGTCATGGCCCATGTCGTCCATGGTGTCGGACATGTCGCCCATGTCATGACCGGAGTTGACGTGGTCGCGCATGGTCGCCGGGACGTCCTCACCCCACTTCGTGAGCCAGTCGGCCATGGTCTCGATCTCAGGGCCCTGTGCGTCGCGGATGTCCTCGGCGAGGGCCTGGACCTCGGGGTCGAGCTCTCGCTTCAGGGTCAGGTCGACCATCGAGAGCGCCTGCGCGTGGTGTGTGATCATGTCGCTGGCGAAGGCGACATCGGCGTCGTTGTGCTCGGTGGTGCTGACCTCGGCCTGGCCGGCCGCGTCGCTGGTGTCGTCGCCGCAGGCGGTGAGGCCGGCGCCGAGGGCGAGGGTGAGCGCGAACGCGCTGAGCGCGCGCGTGCGGGTCTTGTTCTTGGCGTGCATGGAAGTTCTCCAGAAGTCAGGTGGGTGGTGTGGGCAGGCGGAGGCGACACCCGGCCGGACGCTGCTGTCGAAAAGTCGAACTCGACGGTCGAGGTCAGCGGTGGCGGGTGGTCGCAGGGCCTGTCAGCACCTGATGACGGAGAACTGCCATTCGTGGGGTGGGCCGGTGCCACGCACCCACTGAAGCGCCCGCGCGCGTACTGCGGCGGGCATGAACGCGACCGGAAGCAGCGGCCGGAAGAGTCCCGCGGCGAGCACCGCCAGGAGCGTGAGGCCGGCTGCGGCGAGCATCACGACGCACAGCATGACCATGCCGGCCATGCCGTGGCCGGACCCAGAGCCGGCGCTGGAGTGGTCCGAGAGCTGAGCGGCTGACGCGTGGTGGGGGCGCGCGGCGTGCGAGTCGCCGAAGGTCATGGCCGCCTCGTGGACGGCGGTCATGCCCGGCATGCTCATCGCGCTCGACGCGGCTGCGGGTGCGGTGGGAGTGCCGTGGCTCGCGAGTGCGTGCATGCCGAGGATGCCGAGGACCAGGGCCGCCACGAGCGCGGCCAGCCAGCCCTGGCCGGCGCCCTGCCCAGCCGTCGTCAGCGCCCGCAGGGCTCGCCTGCGGGCGCTGACGGCGGTGGAAGGCACTGGCTTCATCGTTCTCGATGGTACGGAGCCGCTGGTCTCACCCCAGCTTCTGGGTGCGCAGCCGTAGCGCGTTGATGATGACGCTGACCGAGGACAACGCCATCGCGGCCGCGGCGATGACCGGCGACAGCAGCCACCCGAACGCCGGATAGAGCACGCCGGCGGCGATGGGGACGCCCGCGGAATTATAGAGAAATGCCGCGCCGAGCCCGACTCGCAAGTTCTGCATCACCGCATGGGAGAGCTGGCGGGCGTGGGCGATCCCGTTGAGGTCGCCGCGTAGCAAGGTGACGCTGGCGGACTCCATCGCGACGTCGGTGCCGGTGCCCATGGCGAGGCCGACGTCGGCGGCGGCGAGAGCGGGGGCGTCGTTGACGCCGTCGCCGGCGAACGCGACCACGCGGCCCTCGGCACGGAGCTTGTTGACGACGTCGGCCTTGTGGTCGGGCAACACCTCGGCCTCGACCCGGTCGATGCCGAGCTCGCTTGCGACGGCTTGCGCGGTGACCTGGTTGTCGCCGGTGAGCATGATGACCTCGATGCCCTCCTTGCGCAGCGCGGCCAGCGCGGCGGGGGTGGTGGCCTTGACCTGGTCGGCGATGCCGATGACACCGGCGGGGGTGCCGTCGACGGCGACGAGGACGGCAGTCGCGCCGGTGCGGCGCAGTCGGTCGGCCGTCTCGGTCAGGCCGCCCGGGTCGATGTTCTGGCTGGTGAGGAACCCTGCGGTGCCGATGAGCACCTTGCGGCCGTCGACGGTGCCGAGGACGCCCTTGCCGGCCGGGGCGTCGAAGTCAGCCACCTCAGGCAACCGCGTGGAGTCATCGCCCCGGTCGACCATGTCGGCTTGGGCCTTGTCGACGATGGCGCGGGCGAGCGGGTGCTCGGAGGCGTTCTCGACCGCAGCCGCGAGGCGAAGCAGCTCACGTGCGTCGTGACCGGTGGCCGGCTCGACGGCGACGACGGCCGGCTTGCCCTCGGTGAGCGTGCCGGTCTTGTCGACGACAACGGTGTCGACCTTCTCCATCCGTTCGAGTGCTTCGGCGTTCTTGATGAGCACGCCCATCTGCGCGCCTCGACCGACGCCGACCATGATGGACATGGGCGTGGCCAGGCCGAGGGCACACGGGCAGGCGATGATGAGGACGCTGACGGCGACGACCAGCGCGTGGGCGAGCTTCGGGTCGGGCCCTACGAGGGCCCAGATGATGAACGCGAGCACGGCGATGCTGATGACGGCGGGCACGAACACCGCGGACACCTTGTCGACGGTGCGCTGGATGGGCGCACGGGAGCGTTGCGCTTCAGCGACCATCTGCACGATGCGGGCGAGCATGGTGTCGCGACCGACCGCGCTGGCGCGCACGAGGAGCGCCCCGGTGGAGTTGAGGGTGCCGCCGATCGCGTTGTCACCCGGCTCCTTCGTCACGGGCATGGACTCGCCAGTGATCAGGGACTCGTCGACGGCTGACTTCCCGTCCTCGACGACACCGTCGACAGGGACCTTCTCGCCGGGGCGGACGCGGAGCAGGTCGCCGAGCTGGACCTGGTCGAGGGTCACTTCCTCCTCGGTGCCGTCGTCACGCAGCCGCCGGGCCGTCTTCGGAGACAGGTCGAGAAGGGCCTTGATGGCCCCTGAGGTCGCTTCGCGGGCGCGTAGCTCGAGGACCTGACCGAGCAGGACGAGGGTGGTGATGACGGCGGCGGCCTCGAAGTACACGTCGACGGCGCCGTCTTCGCGGAACGCGGCGGGGAAGATGCCCGGGGCCACCGTTGCGACGACGGAGAACAGCCAGGCGACGCCGGTGCCCATCGCGATGAGCGTGAACATGTTCAGCTTCATGGTGCGTACCGACGCCCAGCCGCGGGTGAAGAACGGCCACCCGGCCCACAGGACCACCGGTGTGGCCAACGCGAGTTGGATCCACGCGGACGTGGTGGCGGAGACGGCGTCGTGCAGCGGCTCGATGAGGTCGCGGCCCATGCCGAGGATGACGACGGGGATGGACAGGGCCACGCCGAACCAGAACCGGCGGGTCATGTCGCGCAGCTCCGGCGACGGGCCCGAGTCGACCGTGACCATCACCGGCTCCAGCGCCATGCCGCAGATGGGGCACGCTCCGGGGCCGGGTCGGCGGATCTCGGGGTGCATCGGGCACGTGTACTCCACTGCCTCCCCCTCGCCGGGCGTGGGCGGGGCAATGCCACTGGCCGTCGCAGGGTGTCCGGCGTGCGTGCGAGCGTTCCCGGCTTGGTCGTGCTGGTCGTGCTGGTCGTACTTGCCGTGCCGGTCGCGGCTTGCGTACCGGTCGGGCGTGGCCTGGAACTTGTCCTTGCAGCTGGCCGAGCAGAAGTAGAACTCCTGCCCCTCGTGGGTGAGCGTGTGCTCGGTCGCGGCCGGGTCGACGCTCATTCCGCACACCGGGTCCGTGACCTGGTGCGTCGTGGCCGTGTCCGACTCGTGCATGTGCGCGTTCATGTCTCCCACCATACCCCTAGGGGGTATGCGGTCAAGGGTCGTAGGCACCTTTTTCCGGGTGCCGTTCACCTCGCGCTGCGCAACAACAAGCCACTCTGAGAGCGGCGCCCCACGACCCTCCACGCGAGCCGAATCGCCTCATCGGTCGTGTGGAGCTCGGGGTCTCGAGCCTGGCCCGTCAGACGGCCAGCGCGAGGCGTGAGGGGTCGTGCTCGACGAGGTACCTCAGCACGCTGACCCGAGTGACGTGGCGTCGACGCTGGTGCTGCACACGCACCAGCAGGCCGTCCGCAACGAGCGCGTCGATGTCGGCGCCCGCCAGTCCGGTTGCGGCCGACACCTCGGCCCACGTCATCAGGTCGTCGCGGACCTTGGGAGTGCGCCGGCGAACCGGCTGTTGGGTGGCCTCGGCGAGGCTCTTGCGGGTGACCATGCGGCGACCGTCATGGGCGCGCTCGTCCTGGTCCAGCATTCCGTCCTTCACGCGGTGCTCGACCGCAGCCACAGTCGTCCCGAGCTCCTTCGCGGCGACGGAGTACGGCACTGCGCGGCGGTGCAGCTCGGCCTGGTGCGCGTAGTGCTCGCGCAGCACGGTGGTGGTCGCGGGCGGGACGATGTAGTCCCGCTCGCCCCAGGCCTCGAGCTCGAGCCCCTTGGCGCGGACCAGCTGGTAGACCGTGTGGTAGGTCGTCTCCACCTCTTCGGCCAGCCGCACGAGCGTGATCTGGGCCCTCAGCCGCTCGCGCAGCGACATGGCGTCTGAGAGACGTACGCGCCGCTCCTGGCCCGTCCCGCGGCCACCGCACGGGATCGACGGGATGCGACCCTCAGCCATCCAGAGGCGCGCGGTCTTGGGCGTGACGTCCCAGAGCTGTGCCGCCTCGGCCGAGCCCAGGAGCGGCTCGCCGCCCTCGTTCGTCATGAGCACGAGCCAGCCGAGCTCGGCGAGCTCGGCGTCGATGCGGAGCCCGTCCTTCTGCAGGGCGGGCTGGTTGCCTGTGGTGCAGCGGACCGTCGTGGGAAGAAGCAGCCCGGCCGGCAGGTTGGCGCTGAGCTCACCCTCGATGAGGACGGCGATGGCCCTGGCCGGCCGGAGCTTCGGGTCGTCGAGCAGGTAGTGGCGGTGCAGGACGGCGGTGCCGGGCAGGTGGCCGGCGAACCGTCGCGTGTGGCTGTCCTTGACCTCGAGGCGGTCGAGGTCGGACAGGATCGTGCGGCGCATGTCGTGGGGCTGGCACGAGAACACCTCGTCGATGACGTCCTCCTCTGTGGTGCAGTCGACTCTCACCGCCTCGGCGGCTCCGGCGAGGGCCGCGCGGAAGGCCTCCTGTCCGCCGGCGTTGCGTCGCGTGAGACCCGGGATGAGTCGGGCGTCCTGGCGGATCACGCCGTCGGCGTCGGTGTGGAAGACCGCGATGGTGGTGCGGATGAGGTCCATCAGCGTGGGCGGGACCACGAGCACGCGGGCGGAGTTCCTGGTCTTGAGGTCGTCCGTGTGGTCGCTCGTGTGCGTCGTGCCGTCCGGGGCGGTCTGCGTGAACTTCTTGCCGCCCTGTGCCTTGACGGCCACGGCGCCGCACTGCCCCGCACCCTGGTCGAGGACGTCGTACACGCGGATGCCGTAGGCCTCACCGATGCGGAGGCCGAGGATGCGCATGAGCCAGAGGACGAGCTGGTGCACGACGTGCAGGCGGGAGGCGATGTCCGCGCACCGGCTAAGGCTGACGGGCTGGCGCGGCGCACTGGGGGCCCTGTCGGTGCGGTGCATCTTCAGGCTGGTGCGGTCCTGCGGGACGTCGACGCCGTGGTCGAGGGCGTACTTGCACACCTCGTTGTAGGCCCACATGACGTCGTTGGCGACGTCCTGCGAGAGGCTGCCGTTGGTGCGCGGTCCGCGGCGGAGCTCACCAGTCGGACCCAGGACGGCCTCGCTGTAGAGGTCTGCGACGCGGAAGCGGTGCACGGCTGCCGTGGGGT
This sequence comes from Nocardioides nanhaiensis, assembly GCF_039542785.1. NCBI lineage: Bacteria > Bacillati > Actinomycetota > Actinomycetes > Propionibacteriales > Nocardioidaceae > Nocardioides > Nocardioides nanhaiensis. The sequence goes on along the minus strand of NZ_BAABIM010000001.1, from coordinate 1,603,671 downwards.
CGACGGGGACGAGCACGCCGTCGGCCTTGCGCCGCTTGAGGGTCGACTTCGACGCCATTCCGGGAAGTTCCAGGGCCTCCGCCATCGTGACGAGACCGGTGGGGTCGACTCCCTCGGGGATCGTGACCGTGGCCTCGGTCGTCGAGCGGGTGAGAGACGCCTGCAGCGCCTTCACCTCGTCACGCACCATCGTCTCCATCACCAGACCCCGCTGGTTCATGAAGGCCTCGATGCGCTTGATGTGGCCCTTGGTGGCCGTCGAAAGGTCGTGCTTCGCGCGCTTCAGCTCGCTGTAGTACTCGGTGTGCCACGGGTCCGCCATCGTGCGGAAGGCAGTTCCGGTCTTGGTGCTCCGCTTGCCTGCGACGCGGCTCTCGGCGTCAGGGACCGGCAGGTCGGTGCCGTTCTCGATGGCGGGGATGCCCGCTGCGATCCAGCGGTCGGCGGCCTCTTCGGCGGTGAAGGTGTAGGTCTGGCGCTTGGTGGCGCCGCGGTGGATGGGGAGGCTGGCGGTCCAGCCCTTGTCCGTCAGCTTCTTGGACCCCTTCAGCGGGCGGCTCATGCTGCACCGCCCTTGCGGACGAGGTTCTTGAGGATGGCGATGGTGGCGGAGCGCTCGTCGGCGAGCGCGACGGCTGCGGTGAGCTGCTCCTCGAGGCGGATGACCTGCTCGCGCAGGGCCTTCGTCTCCTTGGACTCGCGGCGGGCGGCGAGCTCGTTCTCGACCTGCGCAACCCGCGAGGGGTCGAGGTCGCCGGAGGCGAGGAGGTCGCTGACCGGGACACGCCAGGTCTTGCGGCCGGTCTCGTCCTGGGTGGCGTTGGGCCAGCGGCCCTTGCCGGAGTCGTTCCAGGTCTTGATGGTCTTGATGTCGCGGCCGGTGAGGTCGGCGATCTCGCTGAGGGTGAGGGTCGTGTCGGGGCTGTAGTGGGCCGGCGTCGTGGCGCCGGGCTTCATCGGTGCGCTCATGTGGGGGGACCGTCCGGCGCGTTCGGAGTCCCGCAATGCCCGCCACCGGTCGGGCTCAATCCTCCTCGGGAGGCCACTCCGGGCGCCCCCGGTCGCCCCAGCTCGCCCCAGGTCCGGCACGCGAGCCAAGGCGCTGTGAGCGTGGATCGGAGGTGGGGCGCACCTGGTGCGACCGGGTTCACCAGGGGCGTGCCACCCACAATCAAGCCGACAATTGGCCTTGAGAAGGCACCTCGAGCCACTAGATGTGGTCTGAAATGCGCTTGGCCCCCACAAGATGTGGGGGCCAAGGTGTGAATCTTTCGATTCTTTTGTAGCGGGGGCAGGATTTGAACCTGCGACCTCTGGGTTATGAGCCCAGCGAGCTACCGAGCTGCTCCACCCCGCGTCGGTGAACCCAACGTTACACAAGCCGAACCGGGCGGCCAAATCGGCCCCCGCTCCCCCGCCCGGCACACCACCACGAGGGCGGCGCACCGGGCGGGGACGGGATCAGCCGGCTGCGTTCGAGGCGTCCTCTTCGGGAGCGGGCGTCTCGCTGGGAGCAGTGCTCTCCTCGCCCGCTCCCCCGGTGGCGCCGTCGCCCTGGCCGTCCTGGCTACCCGCGGCCCCGCCACCCTGGGCGGCGTCGCGCTGGGCGATCAGGTCCTGCAGCTGGTCGAACAGCGTGGCCGCCCGCTCGTTGGCCTCCTGGTAGTCGGCCAGGCGGCCGGCGTCGAGGGCCTCGGCGGCGTCGTCGATCGCCGTCTGGATGCGCTCCAGCTGGTCGGTGATCTGCTGGTCCAGGCTGCCCTGCGGCTGCTGGGGCTCCTGCGGCTCGCCCTCGCCGCCGTCCGGCGGGGTGCCGGGGTCGGGCGTCGCGTTCGGCGGCGCGTCGACGTCGAGCATGTCGGCCAAAGAGGCGGTCAGCGTCGAGGAATTCTCGCCGATGCCCACCTTGTCGCCGTCGGAGACGAGCACCCGCTGCAGGATCGGGAAGGCACCCTCACCCTGGCGCAGCGCGTAGACCGGCTGGATGTAGAGGAATCCGTCGTCGACCGGCAGCGTCAGCAGGTTGCCGAACACCGGGGGCGTGTTGCCGACCGTGAAGTCGCGCAGGAAGTCACGCACCGAGGTGTCCTGCTCGAACTCGTTGGCCACGATGCCCGGGCCCGGTGCGTCCGCGGTGTTGGCCAGCTGCAGCACCGACATCTGCCCGTAGTCGTCCGACGTGGCGTCGGAGTTCACCGACATGAACGCGGCCAGGTTCTCGCGCTGGAAGGGCGTGAAGACCGTCGTCAGCGCCCAGGTGTTGGCGCCGTCGGTGTTGCCGTCGGGGTTGGCGAAGAGCCGGTACGGCGGCTGCAGGCTGTTGCCGTTGCTCGAGGGGTCCGTGGGGACCTCCCAGCGGTCGTTGCCCTGGTACCAGTCGCTGGCCTCGGTCACGTGGTAGCGCGCGAACTGGTAGCGCTGCACCTTGAACTGGTCCTCGGGGTAGCGCAGGTGCTCCATCAGCTCGGCCGGCATCTCCTCGGAGGAGACCACCGAGTCGGGGAAGGCACCCTTCCAGGCCTGCAGGATCGGGTCGTCCTCCTCCCACTCGTAGAGGGTGACCGTGCCGTCGTAGGCGTCCACCGTCGCCTTGACGGCGTTGCGCATGTAGTTGATCTCGTCGGTCGGCAGCGTCTGCAGGCCGAGGTCGTCCTGCAGCGAGTCGTCGGTCATGGTCTCGAACGACTCGCGCTGGCTGTTCGGGTAGCGGTCGGTGGTGGTGTACCCGTCGAGGATCCACAGCACCCGCCCGTCCACGACGGCCGGGTAGGCGTCGTCGTCGACGGTCAGCCAGGGCGCCACCTTCTCGACCCGCTCGTGCGGGTTGCGGATGTAGAGCACCTCGGAGTTGTCGTTCACGCGGCCCGAGAGGATGAAGTTCGGCTCGCCGAACTTCACCGCGTACATGAACTGGTTGAAGAAGCCGCCGACGCCGACGCCGCCCTCACCGTCGTAGGTGGTGCGCTCCTCGTCGTCGCCCTCGGAGCCCGCCAGGCCCAGCTCGACGCTCGGGGCGTCCTCGCTCGGCTTGCCCACCACCGAGTACTCGGGGCTCAGCTCACCGAAGTAGATGCGCTCCTCGTAGCCGCCGCTGAGCGTCGTCAGCGCGTCCTGGCCGGGCTGACGCCCCTCGGCCCACGCCGCGCCCTCACGCTCGGTCTCGGCGCCCTGCTCGATGTTGGCCTCGTTGCGCTGGTTGGCGAACGCCGCGATGATCCCCGAGCCGTGGGTGTACACGGTGTGCAGGTTCGACCAGTTGCGGTCGCCCTCGTTCAGGCCCTCCTGGTCGAGCTCGCGCACACCCAGCACGAGCGCGCGCTCGGTGCCGTCGATGTCGTAGCGGTCGACGTCGAGCACCGGCGCCACCGAGTAGTAGGCACGACCCTGCTGGTTCTCCTCGAACGTGCGGCGCACCAGGCGCGGGTCCACCAGCGGCGCGGTGCTGATCTGCTGCAGCACGCTGCCGAACTGGTCGGAGCTCACGGTGTTGCTGGAGTAGTCCTGGGTCTCGACGCCCTCCAGGTCGTAGGCCGCGCGCGTGGCGTCGATGTTGGCCTGGATGTAGGGCGCCTCCTTGTCGGCCTCCGAGGGCCGCACCTGGAACTGCTGCACGATCGCCGGCCAGATCATCCCCAGCAGGATCGAGGAGAGCGCCAGCAGCGCCAGCCCGACGACGGGCAGCTGCCACGTGCGCCGCCAGATGTTGACGAAGAACAGCAGCGCGCAGATGACCGCGACACCGATCAGGATGTTCTTGGCCGGGAGCACCGCGTTCTCCGCGGCGTTGTTCATGCCGGTGAACAGCCGCCGGTTCTCGTTGACCAGGTCGAAGCGGTCCAGGTAGTAGTCCACGCCCTTGGCCAGCACGAAGACGCCGAGCAGGGTCGAGAGCTGCACCTGCGCGGCACCCGAGAGCCGGTCGTGCGTGGCCTGCAGGCGGATGCCGCCGTAGAGGTAGTGCACGACCGCGGCCGCCATCAGCGAGACGATCGCGGCCGCCATCACGAAGTCGACGAGGTAGTGCAGCCAGGGCAGCTCGAAGACGAAGAAGCCGATGTCGCGGTTGAAGTAGGCGTCGTCGCTGCCGAAGGGCTGGGAGTTGCGCCACAGCAGGAAGGTGCGCCACTGCCCCACCGCGGAGGCACCCGCGAAGGCGCCGACGACGGCGGCCACCCCGAGGAGCAGCCAGGTGCGGATCGGCGTCACGGCGTCGCGGTAGCGGTCCAGGTTGGTCTGCTCGGGCGACTGCGGCCGGAACAGCGGCCGGTAGCGGTAGGCCAGCCAGATGCTCGCGCCCACGGCCAGCGCCATCACCACGGAGAACGCCACGAACAGCAGGATCCGCGTCCAGATCAGGGTGCTGAAGACCTGCCCGTAGTCGACCGAGCGGAACCACAGCCGGTCGGTGTAGATGTTGGCGAACGCCGTGACGCCGAAGAACGCGACCACCAGCACGACGGCGGTGATCACCAGGGCTCGCGGTCGACGGGTCGGGCGCGCGGGGGGTTGGTCGCGCTGCTCCTCGTCGAACAGTTCGCTCACCGGTCCTCCTCTTTCTCGTCAGGGGGTAGGGCCGTGTCGCGCGCGGCGGGGCCGGCGGTGACGGGTCGTGCTCAGTCGGGGTGGATCAGGTCGTGGGTCGGTCAGTATCCCGCACCGCGGCGGGACTCTCCGGCGGGTCGGCCGGGTCCAGGGTGGCGGCCAGCAGGGTCAGCAGACCCGGCACCAGGTCGACGCCGCCCACCACCGAGGTGTCCTCGTCGTGGGCGCGCAGCCGCAGCGCGCAGTAGGTGGCGCCGTGCCGGGTGGCGCCGGCGACGATGCGCACCTCCTGGCGGTCCGGGTGGTCGCGGGCGAACTCCTGCGCCGCGGCCGGGTCCTCGGGCACCTCGGCGTCGCTGCCGGGCGGCAGCACCAGGCGCTCGACGACGGCGGCGCAGCCGGCCACCTCGGCCGGCCACTCGATCTGCTCGAGCACCTGCTCCAGCAGCTGCGTGGGGTCCAGCTGGTCCTGCTCGACGGCGGTCAGCGAGCCCTGCTCCGAGGGCGAGTCCAGGCCCATCATCGCTGCGAGCGCGGGCTCGCGCTGCACCATCTCCGCGGTGTCGACCAGCGCGTAGAGCCGTGCCGGCTGGTCCCAGCCGCCCGTGGCGATGTGCTGCTCGATCTCGAGCACCGCCGCGGCCAGGGCCGGGTCGACGTCGGCGCTGCCCAGCAGGTCCTCGGTGCCGGTCACGCGGCCGCCCCCGCCGTCGCGGACTCGAGGTCCTCGCAGCTGGGCAGGTCGGCGTCGGGGTCCTCGACCCACTCCTCGATCGCCAGCCGCGCCTCGTGCATCGTCGTGGCCAGCACCAGCCGCATGTCGCCGGGGTCGGCGTCCGCGGCGTCGGCACAGTTGTCGGCCGGCACCAGGAACAGGTCGGCGCCGTCGCGACGGGCGCCCGCGATCTTCTGGTCGATGCCGCCGATCGGGCCGACCGAGCCGTCGTCGAAGATCTCGCCCGTGCCCGCGACGGTGTGGTCGCCCACGAGCGAGCCGGGCGTCATGGTGTCGTAGATGGCCAGGGAGAAGATCAGGCCCGCGCTCGGGCCGCTGATCTGCGGCGGGATGCCCACCTGCACGTCCACCGGGAACCGCGTGAACGTGGGCGCCACCGAGATGCCGATGCGGGTCTGGCCGTCGGTGCGCTCCGGGGTGATGCTCAGCTCGCGGTCGCCGCTGCCGCGCTGCACGCTCAATTCGAGCGGCTCACCCGGCGTCGCGGCACCCACGGCCTCGATCAGCTGCTCGGGCTGCGCCGTCGGCTCGCCCCCCACGGCCGTGACGACGTCGCCGGCCCGCAGCACGCCGTCGGCCGGACCGTCGGGCTCCACGTCGGCCACGCCCACGGCGCGCACGTCGTAGCCCAGCTCGGTCAGCGCCACCCCGACGGCGGCGTTCTGCGACCCCGACATCTGCGCCGCACCCTCCTGGTCGTTCTCCTCCTGCGTCTCGTCGGGCCGGTAGACGTTGTCGTAGGGCACGACGGCGTCCTGGCCGTCGACCCACGCCGTCATCAGCTCCAGCAGGTTGACCTTCGCCGGCTTCGGCGGCGTCACGGTCACGGTGGTCATGCGCAGCTGCCCCTCGTGCGGATAGCTCTCCGCGCCATCGACCTGCACGATCTCGCGGCCGTCCTCCTGCGCGCCGAGCACGTCGACGGTCAGCCCCGGCCGGTAGACCACGTAGGGCAGCGGCACGAAGGCCGCCGAGAGGAGGAGGCCGAGCACCAGCGGCGCCGCGACCATCGCGGCGATCAAGCGCTGGTTCATGACCCCTACTGTCTCATCCGCCCCAAGATGGGTATCGGGCTGGGCCGTGCCGTGGGCTCGCCGGCGTCAGACCGGCGCGTGGATCAGGAGGCGCGGCGGTGCGGGCGGTCGTCGCGCTCGGCCGGCGTCGGTGTCTGCGCGGCCGGCTCGACGGGCTCGACGGGCTCGACCGGCGTGACCGGCGTCGGCGCGGGCTCGGGGCGCGGCGGCGTCGGGGTGCCACGACGGACCGCGACGCCGGTGCTGCGCTCGGTGGTGCGGGCGCGCTCCTGCGGGACGGCGTAGCCCGGCGTCCCTCGTCCGCGCTCCAGGGCGGCGCCCAGGCGGCGCACCGCCTCGTCGCGGTCGACGACGTCGCGCTTCTGCCGCCCGGCCCACCCCGCCCACGCCATCGCGACCGCCGTCACCACGGCAGCCGGCGCGAGCCAGAGCAGGACCTCCATGCGCTCGAGGGTAGGTAGGTGTGCTGCTGCGGGGGCGCAGACACGCGGGGGTGCGGGAGGGCGGTTGGTCGGCGGGGTCTCGGTGACGTCCGGCTCGACCAGCGATGGGGCGGTCGCCGGCGGCTACGGGGAGCCGACCCACTCCTCGGTGCCGTCGGCGAAGCGCTGGTGCTTCCAGATCGGGACCTCGGACTTGAGGGTGTCGATCAGGTCGCGGGAGGCGTCGAAGGCCTGGCCGCGGTGCGCGGCCGAGGCGGCGACCACGACGGCGATGTCGCCGATGGCGAGCGTGCCCACGCGGTGCACGGCGGCCACGCCGGTGACCGGGTGGCGCTCGGCGACGGCGTCGGCCACCTCCTCCAGCTTCTGCCGGGCGGTGGGGTGGGCGGAGTAGTCCAGGCCGGTGACGCCCTTGCCGCCGTCGTGGTCGCGCACCCGGCCCACGAACAGCGTCACTCCCCCGGCCTCGTCCTCGTCGAGGCTGGCCAGCACCTCGGCGACGTCGAGCGGGGTCTCACGCAGGTCGAGCAGGCGCACGGCGGGGTGGGGCATGCCGGGACTGTAACGGCGGCCCCGATCAGCCGGCTGTACGCCCGTGGCGAACCGGGTCGGGCGCGTTGCCGGATCCGCGTACCGTGGAGTCATGAGCAGTGACCGCGGCCCAGGTGACGACGACGACCGCAACAACCCCTTCAAGGGCACGCCGTTCGAGCAGATCTTCGGCGCGCTCGGCGGGTTCCCCGGCATGGGGATGCCCGGCACTCCCGGCGGCGCAGGCGGCCCGGGCGGTGCCGGCGGGTTCGACCTGAGCCAGATCTTCGGCCAGCTGCAGTCGATGATGCAGCCCTACGACGGCGCCCTGAACTGGACCGTCGCCGCAGACCTGGCCCGCAAGACCGTGGCCGCGGGCAACGACCCCTCCACCACCGCGCGCGACCGCGACGCCGTCGCCAACGCGATGCGCCTGGCCGACCACTGGCTCGACGCCACCACGCACTTCCCCTCCGGCGTCACGACCCCCGCCGCATGGAGCCGCGCCGAGTGGGTCGTGGGCACGATGGAGAGCTGGAAGGTGCTCGTCGAGCCCGTCGCCGAGCAGTCCACCAAGGGCCTGGCCGGCGCACTGCCCGCGGAGGCGCAGGCGGCCGCCGGCCCCATCCTGGGCATGATCGGCAAGGCGATGGGCGCGATGCTCGCCACCCAGGTGGGCTCCGGCCTCGGCACGCTGGCCGGCGAGGTGCTCACCGTCTCCGACGTCGGCATCCCGCTGGGGCAGCCGGGCACCGCGGCCCTGGTGATGAGCAACGTGCGCGAGTTCGCCTCCGGGCTCGACGTCTCCGAGGACGACGTCGTGCTCTACCTGTCGCTGCGCGAGGCCGCCCACCAGCGGCTCTTCGCCGCCACCCCGTGGCTGCGCGAGTACCTCGTGGGCGCCGTCACCGACTACGCGCAGGGCGTCGAGATCAACGTCGAGGGCCTGCAGGCGCGCATGGAGGAGCAGCTGCGCGGCATCGACCCCACCAAGCCCGAGTCGCTGCAGCAGCTAGTGGACGGCGGCCTGTTCGACCTGCCCAAGTCCCCGCGGCAGGAGGCCGCCCTGGGTCGCCTCGAGGTGGCGCTCGCCCTCGTGGAGGGCTGGGTCGACGAGGTCGTCGGCCAGGCCACCGCCGAGCGGATGCCGGCCGCCGCCAAGCTGCAGGAGGCCGTGCGACGTCGTCGCGCCGCCGGCGGCCCGGCCGAGCACACCTTCGCCGCGCTGGTCGGGCTCGAGCTGCGCCCGCGCCGGCTGCGCGAGGCCTCCACGCTGTGGGGCTCGCTGCGCACCCGCCAGGGCCCCGAGGCGCGCGACGGCGTGTGGATGCACCCCGACCTGCTGCCCACTCCCGCCGACCTCGACGACCCGCTCGGCTTCCGTGAGGACGCCGTCGCGCCGGAGGGGCTCGGCGAGGAGGACTTCGACGCCGAGCTGCGCAAGCTGCTCGACGGCGACGGCGGCTCCGGGTCCGACACCACGAACGAGTGAGCCTGCACGCCGACGCGCTCACCACCCTGCGTGACTGGGAAGCGCCGGACGACGAGCAGGAGGCGTTGCGACGCCGCTACCTGACGCACCTGGAGCGGCACCCCGACGGGATGCTGCGTGCGGGCCGACCCGACCACGTCACCGCCAGCACCCTGGTGCTCGACGCGGCGGGCACCTCGGTGCTGCTGACGCTGCACGCCAAGTCGGGCCGCTGGTTCCAGGTGGGCGGCCACACCGAGCCGGAGGACGCCACGCTCGCCGGTGCCGCGCTGCGCGAGGCGCTGGAGGAGACCGGGATCGCGCGCGCCGACCTGGCCCTCGACCCCGTGCCGCTGCTGCTCGACGCGCACCACGTGCCCTTCTGCGGCCCCGGTGAGAACGTGCACCACCTCGACGTCATGTTCGTCGCGCACGCGGCGGCCTCGGCCGCGCCGTCGATCAGCGAGGAGTCGCTCGACCTGGCCTGGTGGCCGGTCGACGGCCTCCCCGACGCCGAGCTCGCTCCGTTCGTGGCGCGGGCGTTGGCGCGCCGCCGTCACGCAGGTCAGGCCGGCTCGGCCTCGGGAGCGGCGGGCTCCTCCTCCGACGGCGGGGGCTCGAGCCGCGCGGCGGCCGACCAGCCCAGCAGGTAGCCCTTGGCCTTCTCGGCGTGCGGGTAGCGGTCGACCCACGACCAGAACGCGGCGTCGTGGCCGGGCTCGAGCAGGTGGGCCAGCTCGTGGACCAGCACGTAGTCGATCACCCAGGAGGGCATCGACTGGAGCCGCTCGGAGAGCCGGATCGTGCGGTCACCGGGCGTGCACGAGCCCCAGCGGGTGTTCTGGTTGCCCACCCAGCGCACCGAGCTGGGCACCGCCAGCCCGCACAGGTGGCGCTCGCTGAGGGCGGTGGCGCGGCGGGCGAGGTCGTCGTCGGAGGGCCGGGCCCTGGCCTCGGCCTTCTCGATGCGCGCCACCATGGCCTCGACCCACTCGGCCTCCTCGCGCCGGGAGAGCGACGCCGGGACGAGCACCACGATCTTGCCGCCCTCGCGGTAGGCCGAGACGGTGCGTCGACGCCGCTTCGAGCGACGGACCTCCACCTCGGGGCGCTCCATGGCCCGACGGTAGGCCATCAACCCGGCCGGGCCCAGGCAATCAGCCGATCGCGCGGCCAGGTGTTGACGATGCGGTCGGGCTCGATGCCGGCCGCCTCGGCGCGCTCGCAGCCCAGCACCAGGAAGTCCAGCTGACCCGGCGCGTGGGCGTCGGAGTCGATCGAGAACAGGCAGCCGAGGTCGCGGGCCAGCTCGAGCAGCGCAGTAGGCGGGTCGCGGCGCTCGGGGCGGGAGTTGATCTCCACCGCCACCCCCTGCTCGGCGCACGCCTCGAAGACCGCCCGGGCGTCGAAGTCAGAGGGCGGGCGCGTGCCGCGGCCGCCCGTGACCAGGCGACCGGTGCAGTGGCCGAGCACGTTGGTGTGGGGTTGGTGCACCGCGGCCACCATCCGCCGGGTCATCGCCGCGCCGTCCATGCGCAGCTTGGAGTGCACGCTCGCCACGCGCAGGTCGAGCCGGTCGAGCATCGCAGTCGTCTGGTCGAGCCTGCCGTCGTCGAGGATGTCGACCTCGATGCCCTTGAGCAGGGTGAACCCGCCGCCCAGGTGCTCGTTGACGGCGTCGATGACGTCGAGCTGCTTGGCCAGCCGCTCCGCGCTGAGCCCGCGTGCGACCTTCAGGCGCGGGGAGTGGTCGGTGAGCACCAGGTACTCGTGGCCGAGCTCGAGCGCCGTCATCGCCATCTCCTCCAGCGGCGAGCCGCCGTCGGACCAGTCCGAGTGCGAGTGCAGGTCGCCGCGCAGCGCGGCCCGCAGCTCCTCCCCCGCCCTGTCGGCGGTGAGCGGCCCGGCCAGCTCCTCCTCCACGCGCGCCAGGCGGTCGGGCACCTCGCCCCGCGCCGCGGCCGCGATCACCTTCGCGGTGCTGGCCCCGACGCCTGGCAGGTCGGTGAGCGTGCCCTCCGCGGCGCGACGCACCACCTCGTCGTCGCCCAGCGGCAGGACGGCGGCCGCCGCGCCGCGGTAGGCCTTGACCTTGTAGGTGTCCTCGCGCGCCCGCTCGAGCAGGAAGGCGATCCGGCGCAGCGCGGCGACGGGAGTGGGTACCGGGCCGACAGGTACCTCCGAGACGCCGCTCACCCGGCAACTCTCTCCTGTGCACAGGCGGTGGACAAGCGTCGGGGCAGGTCAGCACGGCGCGTCGCGCCGTCCTCACCCCGGTTTTCCACAGGTTCCTCCACCGGCTGTGCACACGCTGGCGGGGGTTCGTGCACAGGGCCTGCCCGGTTGTCCCCAGGCTCGTCCACAGGGTGGGGAGACCACGTCGGCCACATCGTTGACCGCGGCCCCGAGCTCTGCCTAGCGTCAGCCGTGACGAGGCCCTCGGCCCGCAGACCGACACCCGGACGGGGAAGCCAGGTGTCGGGAAGCGGGGCGGGGGCCTCTTCGGTGGCGGTGGGCAGTCAGACCCCGCGGAAGACCGGGGCCCGCTTCTCGCGGACGGCGGCGATGCCCTCCTGCAGGTCGGCGGTGGCCAGGGTGATCGGCTGCGCCATCGCCTCGTAGGCCAGGCAGCTCTCCAGGTCCGCGTGCCCCTCGCCGGCGAGCGCGAGCTTGGTGAGGCGGCTGGCGATGGGGGCGGTGGCGGCGATGCCGGCGGCGATCTCGAGCACCGCCTCGCGGAACCCCTCGTGCGGCAGCACCCGCGAGACCAGGCCCAGCTCGCGGGCCTCGGCGTCGGCGACCATCCGGCCGGTGAGCATGAGGTCGCGCGCGGCGGCGCGGCCCACGACGTCGGGGAGCAGGAAGGTGCCCGCCATCCCGGGGTGCATGCCCAGCTTCACGAACGGCACCCCCATCTTCGCGCCCTCGGCGGAGAACCGCAGGTCGCAGGCGAGCGCCAGGCACAGGCCGGCACCCACGGCGGCGCCGTTGACGGCGGCGATGGTGGGCACCTCGAGGCGCCGGATCGAGAGCCACGCGCGGTAGAAGGCGATCATCCGGGTGCGCAGGTGGTCGACCCCGGCCTCGGGCTCGGAGGCGATCCAGGCGGTGTCGCCGCCGGAGCAGAACGCCGACCCCTCGCCGGTCACCACCACCGCGCGCAGCGAGCGGTCGGCGGCCAGCTCGTCGACGGCCGCCTGCCACGAGCGTGTCATCGGCTCGGACATCGCGTTGCGCTGGTCGGGGTTGTCGAGCACGAGCAGCGCGACGCCCGGGGAGGGACGCTCGAGGCGCAGGTGCTGGAGGGGCTCGGTGACATCAGCAGAGGCGTCGGGCATGGCCGCAGCGTAGTGACGCGCCTCCCACTCCCCCGGCCCGCCGTGCCGTAGGGTCGCGACCGATCGGACCCCGGGTGGCCTGCCGGCCGGAGCCGGTCACATCAGTCCCGGAGCATTCCCACACGAGCAAGGAGGCCGTCATGGCGGAGACCTGGAGCGGCGAGTTCTACTGCGTGAAGTGCAAGGAGAAGCGCGAGGCCGAGGGCGAGGTCAAGGTCAACGACAAGGGCACCCGCATGGCCAAGGCCGTGTGCCCCGTGTGCAGCACCAACCTCAACCGGATCCTCGGCAAGGCCTGACGCCGGCCACCCGCTCCTCCGCCGGACACGCTCGGACCCGGTGGAGGAGCCTCTCGGGACGCGGTCCACGGCCACTCGCGCCTGTGGATGAGCCGTCCGCCCGAGATCTCGCGCGTGTGAGGCTGGGGCCATGGGGCCCGATCCACGCCACCTCCTGACCGCGTCCACCGCACGCACCGAGCCCGAGGGCGACGCTGTCGAGCTCCTCCTGCGTCCCGGCTGGTTCGCCGTGCGCCGCGACGACCGCACCCTGCAGGTGGGCCTCGACGCGCCGCACCGCGCCCTGCTGCCGGACATCCCTCCCGTGCGCGCGCTGCTGGCACGCCTCACCGGGCCGGGCTGGACGCCACCCGGCGCCGGCGAGCCGCACCCCGACCCGGCGACGACCCACGCGCTCGCGACGCTGGGCGAGGCCGACCTGCTGGTGGACTCGCGCGCGACCCGCGCCGACGCCGCCCGCCACGGTGCAGCCGCCGCGACCCGCGCCACCGCACGCAGCGCCGGGTCGGTGGCGGTCCGCGGGCCGGGCGAGCTGCGCCGTCAGGCGGAGTCGCTGCTGGTGGCCGCGGGCGTGCGGGTGCACCGAGACGGTGACATCGACGAGCCGCTGCTGCACGTGCTGCTGCACACCGGCGAGCCCGACCGCGCCGCGCTCGCCGACCTGGTGCGCGAGGACCGCCCCCACCTGCTGGTGGTGGCCCGCGAGGCGTGCCTGGAGGTCGGGCCGCTGGTGGCGCCGGGTCTGACGGCCTGCCAGCGCTGCGTCGACTGCCACCGCGCCGAGACCGATCCCCGTCGTCACCTGGTCGTCGAGCAGCTCGCCCGAGCCGCAGCGGCCGGCGCCATCGTCCCCGCCGACCCGGTGCTGTGGCAGCTGGCGCTGGCGTGGGCCGCGCGCGACGCGGCGCGCTACCTGGAGGGCGACGCCCCGGCCACCTGGTCGGCCGGCGTCGTCGTCACGGCCGGCGGGGTGCCGCACGTCCAGCACTGGCCGCGGCATCCCGCCTGCGGGTGCGCCTGGCAGGTGGGTCTCGACCACACCGGGTGAGCAGCGCGCGTCCCAGGCACCGATCGGCTCACCAGTACTCGCTGTCGAGCTTGCCCTCCATCGCGCGCAGGTGCGTGCGCGAGCAGGAGTCGCAGTAGGTGCGACGTCGGCCGTGCTCCACCGACGTCGTCCAGGTGAGCGTGGCCGCGCCGGACTCCTCCCGGCGTCCGCAGTGGTCGCAGGTCTCGGTCTCCACGCACCCGACGGTAGTACCCGGGCCGGGTCCGGACGTGCGACGAGCCGGGTACGTCGTCGGTTCTCGACGACGTACCCGGCTCGAGGTGGTCACCCGCGATCAAGGTGCCCCGGAGGTGAGGACTCCGGGATCTGGTGCAGCTCGCTGGCTGCGGCTGCACTCGTTACAGAGCGCGGGCGAGAGCCAGGCGCGCCTGCTGCGCGGCCTGCTCGGCCTTGCGGCTCAGGCGGTGGGCGCGGGCCATCCGGCGACCGGCGCGCACCCCCTGGGCCTCTCCCAGGCGCGCGCTGCGTTCCGCGCGCTCCAGGTCGACGTGCAAGAAGTGGTTCATGGTGGTGCTCCGTTCAGGGGTGTCGAGCCGCTCGGGTCGTCCGAGGGACTCGGGAGTGTGGGGTGGTGCTGGTGTCAGGGGGGACGAGCGGGGCGCGAGCGCCGTCGGGGCGCTCACGCCGCCGCCTCGTCCTTGCGGGGCCGGCCGCGGGGCCGCTTGCGCGGGATCACTGCTCCCTGCAGGAACAGCTGCCCGCCCCAGACGCCCCAGGGCTCGGCCCGGTCGAGGGCGCCGGCCAGGCACATCTGCTGCACCGGGCAGTCCACGCAGAGCGCCTTGGCGTACTCCACGTCGGTGGGCGACTCGGCGAACCACAGGTCCGGGTCGTTGACCCGGCACGGCAGCCGCTCGACGTCCACCTGTCCCGCATGGTCGTGCAGCGAGCCCAGCGTGGGCTCCTTCTCCGGCACGTCGTACTCCGGCACATGGCTACCGGCGCGGTCGAGGACGCTGATGGTCATGTGTCTCACCTCCTGGTTGTTGACCTTGATCGCGTGTGGTGCTGGTGGATCTGCGGTCGATCTGCGCCACGGGGGTTGCCCGGAGAAGCAGAAAGGCCGCGGATCCCGGTGTCGGGTTCCGCGGCCTGGAGGCTGCCGGTGCTGATCAGCTCAGCAGGGAGGCGGACTCCAGGTGCGAGAACCCGGGACGGTGGCCTGGGCGTCGAAGCCGGCGGCGTCGATGCCGGCGAAGGCGCCCTGGCGGGCGTCGACGGCGTCGATGCGGGCGGCTGCGCCGAGACCCACGGGTGCCGTGGTCCCGACCGTCAGGCCGCCCATGCCGCGCACGCGCACGCAGGCCGCGACGGACGCGGTGGCGTGGGTGCTGACGGCGGTGTTGCCGGAGGCGGACACGGAGAGGTGCCACGGGGTGGTGCTCGGCGACGGCGCTGCGTTCGGCATCGTCATGGTGTTGGTCTTGTTCTCCACGGGGTCCACCTCCTCAGGTGTGTCGGGCGCCGGGCTTGTCAGGCCCGTGGTGCGCGGTGTTCGGTCAACGTGCTCGGGAAAGGTATCCCGGCCCGCCTGTCATGGGCAAACCATTTTATGACTATTTCACCGAGAAGTTTCGAGAGCAGTGCTCGTGAGGGCTCGTGAGTGCCCGGGAGGGCTCGTGGGCGGAGCTCAGCCGGTCAGCTCGAGCACGTCGTCGCCGTACTTGGCCAGCTTCTCGGGACCGATGCCGTTGATCTCCAGCAGCGCGGCCGGCGTCTGCGGCTTGTGCTCGGCAATCTCCTCCAGGGTCTGGTTGGAGAACACCATGAAGGCTGCGATCTTGTCCTCCTGGGAGCGCAGGCGCCGCCACTCGCGCAGCCGCTCGTACAGCGCCTCGTCGTAGGAGGCGGGGCAGCTGGCGCAGCGGCGCCGGTTCTTCTCGGCGGCGGTGGTGAGCGGTGCTCCGCACTCCACGCAGGTGCGCGCCTTGTTGCGGGTGCTGGACCCGGCGGGCTTCGGGACGGCCTCGGCGGGCAGCAGCGGCGTCAGGAAACGGGACGGCCGACGCCGCGCGGCCTGGCCGGGGTTGCGCGCCTGCGCCCAGGAGCAGACCAGCTCGCGCCGCGCGCGGGTCATGCCGACGTAGAGCAGGCGGCGCTCCTCCTCGACGGCCTGCGGGGTGTCGGCGTAGGTGATCGGCAGCGTGCCGTCCTGCAGCCCCACGAGGAACACGACGTCGTACTCCAGGCCCTTGGCGGCGTGGAAGGTGGCCAGGGTGACACCGCCGACCGACGGCGCGTGCTGCTCGCTCGCGCGGCGGTCGAGGTCGTCCACGAAGGCGCCGAGGTCGTGGGCGTCGTCGGCCTGGGCGAAGCCCTCGGCCTGCGCGGCCAGGCTCTGCCAGGACTCCCAGCGGTCGCGGGTCTGGCCGCGGCCGGTGGGCGGGTCGGCGCTCCAGCCCATGCCGGTGAGCACGTCGCGCACCAGGTCGACCCAGCCGTCACCCTCGGCCGGGGTGGCGCCGCTGCGGGCCGCACCGCGCAGCCGGGTCACGGCCTCGCGCACCTCGGGCCGCTCGAAGAACCGGCCCGCGCCCCGCACCAGGTAGGGCACCTTGTGGTCGGCCAGCGCCTCCTCGTAGGCCTCGGACTGGGCGTTGATGCGGAAGAGCACCGCGACCTCGTCGAGCGACTGGCCGGCGTCGCGCAGGCGGGCGATCCGCTGGGCGACGACGGCCGCCTCGGCGACCTCGTCGGGCGCACCGGTGTAGGTGACCGCCGGCCCCGCCTCGCGCTGCGCCAGCAGCCTGACGCCCTGGCTGGGCGTGCCGGCCAGCAGCGTGTTGGCCGCGCTGACCACCTGCGGGGTGGAGCGGTAGTTGCGCACCAGCTCGACCGAGGTGGTGCCCGGGTGCCGGCTCGGGAAGTCGCGGAGGTAGTTGGCGTCGGCTCCGGCGAAGGAGTAGATGGTCTGCGCCGGATCACCCACCACGCAGATCTCGTGGCGCCCGCCGAGCCACAGGTCGAGCAGCGCCGACTGCAGCGGCGAGACGTCCTGGAACTCGTCGACGGTGAACCACTTGTACTGGCGCCGCACCTGCGCCGCGACCCGCTCGTCCTCGGCCAGCAGGCCGGCGGTGAGCAGCAGCGCGTCCTCCATGTCCATCCGGCCCTGCCCGCGCTTGACCTCCTCGTAGGCGGTGAAGATGCGGCCCACCACCTCGGCGTCGAGGGTGGCGACGCTGCGCCCGCGCGCGGCGGCGATGCGCGGGTAGTCGTCGGGGCGCACGTTGCTGACCTTGGCCCACTCGATCTCGGAGGCGAGGTCGCGCAGCAGCGCCTGGTCGGCGTTCATGCGCTGGCGGCGCACCGCGGGGCCGAGCATCGGGAACTTGGAGTCGGTGAGCTGCGGCAGCTCGGTGCCGTGCACGTGCGGCCAGAAGTAGCGCAGCTGGCGCAGCGCGGCGGAGTGGAACGTGCGTGCCTGGACCCCGCCCGCCCCCAGCGCCCCGAGCCGCGCGCGCATCTCGCCCGCGGCGCGGGTGGTGAAGGTGACCGCCAGCACCTCGGTGGGCGCGTAGACGCCCGTGGCCACGCCGTGCGCGATGCGGTGCGTGATCGCCCGCGTCTTGCCCGTGCCCGCACCCGCCAGCACCCGCACCGGACCGCGCAGGGTCTCGGCCACCTCGCGCTGCTCGGGGTCGAGCGCGGCGAGCAGGTCGGGCTGGCTCATCTGCGGAACATCTCCTCGGGCTCTCTGGTTGACTCGGGTGGCGGCGTGTCCGGGCCTCGGTCCCGGGTGGCGTCGCCGTCCGTTCAGAACCCTAGACGCGAGAGGGGACACTCCATTGTCCAGCGAGACCCCGGCAGCCGGCACCTTCATCATGTACAGCACCCCGTGGTGCGGCTACTGCCACCGCCTCAAGAGCCAGCTCGACCGTGAGGGCATCGCGTTCGACATGGTCGACATCGAGGCCCAGCCCGAGGCCGCGCAGATCGTGGAGAAGGCCAACAACGGCAACCAGACCGTCCCCACGCTGGTCTACTCCGACGGCTCCGCCCAGACCAACCCCTCCCTCGCGCAGGTCAAGGAGAAGCTGGCCTCGCTGGCCTGATCCCCCCGGGGGGTCCGCGATCCCACGTCCACGTGGGAACGCGGAACCGGAGGGCCAGGATTCTGGCCCTCCAGTTCCGTGATCACACGTCCACGTGGGATCACCCCCTCGCCTCACGCGCACCTTCAGCAACACACGCCACACCTGCACCACCCGTCACGCACGAGGACTGCGCTCGCAACCGAAGCCGTCACGCTGTTACCAGGCGCCGGGGAGCGCTCCACCGTGCCAGTGCTCGATCAGGGAGCGGCTGATCGAGACGCCGCCGGGCAGCACCAGCTCGCCACTCTCGGCCTGGGCCAGCATTTCCGCACGCGTGAACCAGCGGGCGTCGTCGATCTCGACCTCGTCGATGCGGATCTCGGTGGTGGTGGCGCGGGCCAGGAAGCCCAGCATCAGGCTGGCCGGGAGCGGCCAGGGCTGGTTGCCGAAGTAGGTCACCTCGCCCACCTGCACCCCGGTCTCCTCCGCCACCTCGCGGCGCACGGTGTCCTCGAGACTCTCCCCGGGCTCGCAGAAGCCGGCCAGGGTCGAGAACCGGCCGGCGGGCCACTGGGGCGAGCGCCCCAGCAGGCAGCGCTCCTCGGGGCTCCCGGGCTCGCCCGAGGCCACGATCATGATGACGGCGGGGTCGGTGCGCGGGAACTGCGTGCGCCCGCACGCCGAGCACCGCAGCTCGTGACCGGCGGCACGCGGCTCGAGCGGACCGCCGCACCGCGGGCAGTGCCGCGTGGCCCAGTGCCACTCGGCCAGGCCCAGGGCGTGGAACACCAGCGGAGCCTGCTCGACGCCGTCGCCGGCCAGCGCGGGCAGCAGCCCTCGCAGCGGGTACCACTCCCCCTCCTCGCTGGCAGCGACCTCCGGCCCCACGATCACGGCCCACCACGTGGTGCCCCCGCGCTCGCCGAGCAGGACGCGGACGCCGTCGGGCGCTTGGTCGGTGGGCATCCACGGCAGCTCGCGGCCCACCGGCCGCACCCGGGTGCCGCTGACGACGAGCGCGCGCGAGGCCGGCTCGGCCCAGCGGGCGTCCAGCCAGGCCTGGTCCTTGCGGTGCTCGCCGAGCCGGTCGTGGGCCGCGACGGTGAGGGCCAGGTGGGGCGCGGGCTGCGGCTGGGAGTCGGTCACCGCGCCAGCCTAGGCTGAGGTCGTGAGCACCCACATCGGCGCCGAGCACGGCCAGATCGCCCCGCTCGTGCTGATGCCCGGCGACCCGCTGCGCGCGCGGTGGATCGCCGAGACGCACCTCGAGGACGCCCGCTGCTACAGCGAGGTGCGCGGCATGTACGGCTACACCGGCACCTGGCGCGGCCACCCGGTCTCGGTGCAGGGCTCGGGCATGGGCCAGCCCTCGCTCGCCATCTACGCCCACGAGCTGTTCGCCTCCTACGACGTGCAGGCGATCATCCGGGTCGGCTCCTGCGGCGCGTTGACCGAGCGGCTCGCCCTGCGCGACCTGGTGATCGCGTCCGGCGCGTGCACGGACAGCTCGATGAACCGGATCACCTTCGAGGGCCTCGACTACGCGCCGGTCGCCGACTTCGGCCTGCTGCGCGACGCCGCCGCCGCGGCGCCTCACGCCCACGTGGGGCTGCTGATGAGCAGCGACTCGTTCTACGCCACCCGGCCCGAGCTCACCGCGCGGATGGCCGAGCACGGCGCGCTCGCCGTCGAGATGGAGGCCAGCGCGCTTTACACGCTCGCGGCCCGCCACGGCCGCCGGGCGCTGGCGATCTGCACGGTCTCCGACCACATCGTCACCGGCGAGGAGACCACCGCGCAGGAGCGCGAGCAGACCTTCGGGGAGATGGTCGAGGTGGCGCTCACCGCCGGCCTCGGCGGCTGATCACTCCTGCGTCAGGTGCTCCCCGGAGAGCTCGGTGACCCACCGCGCGAACCCGGGCATCGTGAACCGCACCAGGCCGTGACCCACCGGCTCGATCACGCCCTTCTCGATCAGCCGCTCGCGCGGCACGCTGATCGAGGAGGACGGCTGCCCCAGCTGGGCGGCGATGGCAGCGCGGGTGACGTTGTCGGCGCCCTGGGACTGCGCCACTTGCGCCATCGCCCGGACGAACGCCTGCTCCCCCGGCGTCGCCCCGGCCCACCGCGCCCGGAACATCGCGTCCAGCTGGTCGCGCGCCGACGGCACCGCCGCCACCACGTGCCCGGCCTCCAGCACCCCGCCCGACGCCGGTCGCGCCACCTGCCAGGTGGCACTGCCCAGCAGCTGCAGCAGGTAGGGGTGGCCGTGGCACTCCGCCGCCACCAGGTCGAGCGCCTCGGGCGACCACGTGACCTGTTGGGCCTGCGCCGGCACGGTGAGCAGCGCGCGGGCGTCGTCGTCGCTGAGCACGTCAAGCGGCACGAAGACGCTGCGCTCCCCGAAGGTGGCCGCGCGCACGATGGCCTCGGGCGTGACCGGCAGCCCGGCGGTGACCACCGCCAGCGGGTTGGCCTCGCGCGCTCCCCCGAGGTTCTGCGCGGCGTTGAGCAGGATCGAGAGGTCGACGGCGGAGGCCGCGTGCAGCTCGTCGAGGAACAGCACCAGCCCCGCACCGGGCGACACCCCACCGCGAGTGCCCCCACGGGACCCCTCGCGCCCGCGGCCGCGGGCCAGCGTGGCGGCGTCGTGCAGCAGGTCCTCGAGCGCGCCGATGGGAGCGGCCTCGGCAGGTGGTGACGCGTCGGGCACCGGATCGACCCCGGTGCGCAGCTCGCCGCCCACCGAGAGCCCCGGCAGGCCGAGCTCGAGCGAGACCTTCTCGAGCCGGGTGCGCCAGCGGCCGGCCTCGCGGTCGCCCCCCGCGGGCAGGCCGGCGCGCTCCAGGCTGCGGCGCACCGCGTGCAGCAGCTCGGGCAGGAAGGCCCGCTCGCGCGAGCAGGCCACCCACGCCGTGAGGCAGCCGACCTCCTCAGCCTCGCGCTGGGCGGTGCGCAGCAGCGAGGTCTTGCCCAGGCCGCGCGGGGCGTGGAAGACCAGCGGCGCCCCGCCCAGCTCGCCGAAGGCCACCACCCGGCTGACCTGGTCACGGATCCGCCCGAGCTCGGCGGCACGACCGGCGAGCACGCGCGGCACCTGGCCCGGGGTGTAGGGATCCACCGTCACCACGAGGTCACCGTCTCCTGACAGGTCTTGATAGGTCGCTCAAAGTATCAAGACCGATCAGGGCGCGCCGTGGCCGACGCGCTGCTGCAGCAGCCCCTCGAGCTCGGCACGGTCGGGCAGGTGGGCGGGCTCCACCAGCTGGGCGGTGCGCACGTAGTAGAAGGCGGCGCGCACCCGGGAGGGATCGATCCCGTGCAGCTCGGCCCAGGCGGCCCGGTAGACGGCGAGCTGCAGCGGGTCGGCGGTCTGGGCACGCTGGGTCTTCCAGTCGACCAGCAGCACGCCCTCGCCGTCGTCCTGATCCGGCCTCGGGTCGGCGTACACCGCGTCGACGACGCCCCGCACCACCTGGCCTGCGAGCACCATCGCGAACGGTGCCTCGACGGCGAGAGGCGGCCGGTCGGCGAACGGTCCGGACTCGAAGGCCTGCATCAGGGCCCGCAGGTCGGCGTGGTCGTCGATGCCGGTGTCGCCGCGGCCGGGCAGGTGGTCGGGGTCGATGAGCGGCTGCTGGCCGAAGCGCTCCTCGACCCAGGCGTGGAACAGGGTGCCCAGCCGCGCCGAGGAGGAGGGCCGGCGCGGCATGGGGCGCACCAGGTCGCGGGCGAAGCCTTCGGCGTCCTCCCGCAGCCGCTGCAGCGCGGTGGCCGAGAGGCTGCTGGGCAGCGGCACCGCCACCTCGCTGCTGCGCTCGCGGCGCGCCTCGGCCATCAGGTGACCCAGCTCCTCGTCCCACTCCTGCACCCGCGCGAGGTCGTCGAGACCGAGGTCGGGGCCCTCGGCGGGGTCGGGCGCCTCGGGTGCGGCCAGCGCGGCCTGCACCAGCTCGGCGGCCTCGCGCCGTCGCAGCGCCTCGGCGCTGGCCTCGGTGACCGGCCACGGGTACTCGCGCGGAGCACCGTGCAACGGGTTGGGGGTGCCCTTGGGCGGCGTGTCGTGCCAGGCCAACGGCGCGCCACCCCAGCCCTCCAGCACCTCGCGGACCACCTGCTGGTAGGGCGAGGGCCCCAGCGGGGAGGCGCGCCCCTCCTTCCAGAGGTAGGAGGAGACGAGCAGGTGGTGGCGCGCCCGGGTCATGGCCACGTAGCCCAGCCGCAGCTCCTCGACGGCCTCGTGCTCCTTGGTGGCCGCCTTGAGCGCGGCCACACCCTTCTTGGTGTAGGGCCCCAGGTCGGGCAGGTCGCGCCGGTCGCCGCGCAGCGGGGTGGGCAGGATCTCGACGCGCTCGGGCCAGATGCCGCGGCTGCGCGTGTAGGGGAACTTCTCGGCGCACACGCCCACCAGGAAGACCACGTCCCACTCCAGGCCCTTGGCGCGGTGCACGGTGAGCAGCTTGACGGAGTCGGCGGCGCTCGGCGTGGCGACGTCGAGCCCCTCACCGGCCTCGTCCTCGGCCTCGAGCCAGGCCAGCAGCGAGGTGAGAGAGACCGACCCGTCGACGGCCTGGAACTCGGCGACCGCCTTGACGAAGAGGTCGAGGTTCTCGCGACGGGCGCGGCCGGCCTCGCTGACGCTGGCCCACAGCTCGGTGTCGATGCCGCAGGCGTCGACGATGCGCCGCACCAGCTCGAGCAGCGGCTCGCCCGCGTGCGCGCGCAGCGAGCGCAGCTCGGCCGCCAGCAGCCCGAAGCGCTCGCGCGCCTGGGGCGAGTAGGGCAGGTCGCCGGGGGCGTCGAGCGCGTCGCAGAGGGCGACCACCTCGGTCGGGTCGGCACCGGCGACGGCGTGGGCCAGCTCCTCGGCCAGCGGCAGGCCGGCTGAGCGCCCGCCCGCACCGCCGGCGAGCTCGTAGGCGCGGCGCCCCAGCAGCGCGAGGTCGCGGGGGCCGATGGCCCAGCGCGGCCCGGTGAGCAGGGTGAGCAGGTCGGCGTTGGCGGTGAGGTCGTCGACCAGGGTGAGCGTGGCCAGCACCTCGCGCACCTCGGGCAGGCGCAGCAACCCTCGCAGGCCGACGATCTCGACCGGGATGCCGCGCGCGGTCAGCGCGTCGAAGACGTCGGCCGCGTGCGCGTTGTCGCGCACCAGCAGACCGATCTCGCGCCAGGGCACCGTGGGTGCGGCCGACGGACCGTGCACCGCCTCCACCTGTTCCGCCAACCAGGCCAGCTCCTCGGCGTAGGACTCGTGCACCACCGTGTCGACGGCGCCCGGGGCGTCGGTGCCGGAGGTGAGCGGCTGGACCTGGTCGAAGCGCTCGTAGAGCGGCCCGGCCAGCGCGTTGGCCACCTCGAGGATGCGGGTGTCGGAGCGCCGGTTGACCGTGAGGGCGTAGCGCGCGACCTCGCCGCCGTCGGCGCGCGGGAAGTCCTCGTCGAAGCGCAGGATGTTGGAGACCGAGGCGCCGCGCCAGCCGTAGATGGCCTGGTTGGGGTCGCCGACCGCCATCACCGGGTGTCCGCCGCCGAAGAGGCGCCGCAGCATCAGCGCCTGCCCCACCGAGGTGTCCTGGTACTCGTCGAGCAGCACCACGCGGTAGCCGGCCCGCTCCGCCTCACCCACCGCCGGGTGCTCGTCGGCCAGCCGGGCGGCCAGCGCGATCTGGTCGGAGAAGTCCATCAGCCCGTAGGCGGCCTTGAGGGCGCGGTACTCGCGCACCAGCGCCAGCGCCTCGCCGCGCCGGGCGAAGGAGCGCTCCACCACGGCGATGCCGGGCTCGAAGCGGGCCAGCGCCGCGGCGTCGAAGGCGGTCAGCTGCTCGGGGGTGACCAGGTGCTCGCTCAGCGCGGCGTCGAGCTTGAGCACGTAGTCGATGACCGTGGCGGGGTGGTCGGAGAGCTCCAGCACCGGGGCGGTGTGCCGCGCGATGACGCGGGCCGCCAGCTGGTAGCGCGAGGCGTCGGCCATCACCCGGGTGTCCGGCTCGTGACCGATCCGCAGACCGTGCTCGCTCAGCAGCCCCGAGGCGTAGGCGTTGTAGGTGGCCACGACCGGCTCGAGGACGTCGGGCTCCTCGTCCGCCGACTCCGGGTGGGCGGGCTCACCGACCCGCGGGCCGAAGCCCGCCTTCTCGAGTGCGCCTCGCACCCGGTGCAGCAGCTCGCTGGCGGCCTTGGTGGTGAAGGTGAGTCCGAGCACCTGGTCGGGGGACACCTGCCCGGTGGCCACCAGGTAGACCACCCGGGCGGCCATCAGCGAGGTCTTGCCCGACCCCGCGCCTGCGATCACGACGGCGGGCTCGAGCGGCGCCGAGACGGCCTGCCACTGCTGGTCGCTGAGCGTGTAGTCGGCGCCCATCACCTCGCGCAGCTGCTCGGCTGACTCGATGCGCACCCCTGACCGGGCCTCGAGCTGGGCCGGCGCGCTCACGAGAGCACCGTCCCGGAGTTGTGCGCCGGGCACAGCGGCGCGAAGTCGCAGTGCTGGCAGTGGTTGCCGGGCCGGGCGGGGAAGCGCTCCTCGCGCAGCGCCCCGACGGCGCCCATCAGCTGCCGCTCGATGGGCCGCACGCCCTCGGCGTCGGGCTCCTGCGGCTCCTGGCGCTGCACCTTGAGGCTGGTGCGCACCTCCTGACGCAGCTGCCAGAGCTCGGCCCCGCCGGGCTCGGCCCCGGGCACCACGTCGTCGAGCGCACCGTGCTCGACAGCGAGCTGGTAGAGCCCCAGCTGGGGGTGCTCGGCGGTCTCGGCGCCGGTGGGTGCGTACTTGCCGGTCTTGAGGTCGACGACGACGACACGCCCCTCGGCGTCGACCTCCACCCGGTCGGCGTAGCCGTGCAGCACCACCTGCTGGCCGTCGGGTAGGGGGACGGCGGCGGTGATGCGTCGCTCGGTGCCCACGACGGTGCGGGCGTCGGGCCGCTGGTGCCACGCCAGGAAGCGCGTGAGCGCGGCGCGGACCTCCTCACGCTCGCGCGAGGAGGACCACGGCGTGCGGAACGGCACCTGCTCCCACACCTCGTCGACGTGGCCCATCAGCTGCTCGACGACCCCGGCCACCCCTCCTGGCTCGGGCGCCGGGCCCTCGGGGGGCAGCTCGACCTCGCCCCGGCCGATCCGGTCGGCCAGAGCGTGCACGATGTTGCCGAAGCCCTGGGCCTGGGTGGAGGCGCGCTGGCCGCCGGCCTCGGACTCCAGGAACCACCGGGTCGGGCACTGCTCGAGGCTGGTCAGCGCGCTGGCGCTCAGGCGCACCGGCTCGCCCTCGGCCCGCAGCGGCTCGGGCGCCTCGGTGGCCGCGCGGGTGCCCCACCAGGAGGCGGGGTCGGCCGCGGGCACCCGCACCCGTCCCTCCCGGTGCTCCTCGGTGAGCCGTGCCAGCCGGTGGGCGGCGGCGCGGCGCAGCGGCTCGGGGGCGGCGGAGTCGGCGGCGGTGCGGCGCAGCTCGGCCACCAGACCGGTCAGCGAGAGCGGGCGCGGCGGGCGCCCCTGGCGGTGCTGGGGGGTGAGGCCGAGCTCGGCGAGGAAGCGGGAGGGCTGCTCGCCGTCGTCGTCGGTGGAGGCCACCGCGGTGACCACCAGCCGCTCGCGGGCGCGCGTGCACGCCACGTAGAAGAGCCGGCGCTCGTCGGCCAGCAGCTCGCGGGTGGTGGTGGGCGGGCGCAGCTGGTCGCGGTCGATCCGGTCGGCCTCGAGCAGGGTGGCGCGGCGTCGCAGGTCGGGCCAGCCGCCCTCCTGCACGTGGGCCACGACCACCAGGCGCCACTCCAGGCCCTTGCTGCGGTGGGCGGTGAGCAGACGCACGGCCTCGCTGCGGATGCCCTGCTCGGCGAGGGTGTCGGCGGGGATCTGCTGTGCCGAGAGGGTGGCGAGGAACGTGGCGAGGCCGGTGTGACCGCGCCGGTCCTCCACACGCGCGGCCTCGTCGAAGAGCGCGCACACGGCGTCCAGGTCGCGGTGGGCGCTGCGCGCCTGCGGGCCCGAGCGACCCGAGGCCGTCAGCAGCCGCTCGGGCCACGAGGTGCCGTCCCACAGCTCCCACAGCACCTCCTCGCTGGCCGCCCCCGCCTCGAGCAGCCCGCGGGCGCGGCGCAGCAGGCCGGCCAGGGCGGCCGCAGCGCGCACCGCCTGCTCGGGGTGCTGGGGGCTGACGCCGAGCGCCTCGGGCGCCACCACCGCCTCACGCAGCAGCTCCGGCGAGCTGCGTGGCGTGCGGCCCTCGGCGGCCGCGGCGCTCTTCTCGGCGGCGCGCAGCACCCGGCCGAGGACCCGGACGTCGGCGGCGTCGAGGCCGGCCAGCGGTGACTGGAGCAGGCCGTGGGCGCGGGTGGTGTCGAGGTAGCCGGCCTGCTGCGGGTCGGTCTCCTCCAGGTGCAGGACGGCGTCGAGCGCGTCGACGAGCGTGCGGACGGCGGGCTCGGCGACCAGCGGGGTGTCGTCGCTGGCCACCTCGGCGGGCACCCCGGCGGCCACGAGGGCCCGGCGCAGCGCCGGCAGCGTGGCGCGCCCCGAGCGCACCAGCACGGCCATCGCCGACCACGGCAGACCCTCCTCGAGGTGGGCGCGGCGCAGCAGGTCGGCGACGTGCTCGAGCTCGGCACGGTCGGTGTCGAAGGTGAGCACCTGCACCCGGCCGGGCTCGGGGTGCTCCGAGCGCGGAGCCAGGAAGGTCGCGCGCGCGGCCTCGGGCAGTGCCGCCGGCAGCGGCAGTCGTGCGGCGACGCGCTGGCCCGCGCGCAGCAGGCGGGGCCCGAAGCGGCGGGTGGTGCCCAGCACCGCCACCGGTGCCGGGGCGCCGTCGGCCTGCGGGAAGGCCGTGGGGAACTCCAGGATGCCGCGCACCTCGGCACCGCGGAAGGCGTAGATGGACTGGTGCGGGTCGCCCACCACCACCAGGTCGCGACCGTCGCCGGCCAGCGCGCGCAGCAGCGCCACCTGGCCGGGGTCGGTGTCCTGGTACTCGTCGACGAAGACGTGCCGGTAGCGGCCGCGCAGCTCGGCGCGGTGCTCCTCGGCCACGTGGACGGCTCGGCGGATCAGGTCGGCGTAGTCGATCGCGCCCAGGCTGTCGAGCACGGTGAGGTACTGGTCGAGGAAGAGCCCAGCGGCGGCGAACGCGGGGCGGCCCTCCTGGACGCCCAGGTGGTGCAGGTCGGCGCCCTCGAGACCCTTCTCGCGAGCACGCGCCAGCACGCCCGCGACCTCGCCGGCGAAGCCGCGCGTGCCGACGGCGCGGGCCAGCTCGGGGGGCCAGGTGACCGACTCGGGGTGGTCGGTGAGCAGCTCCTGCAGCACGACGTCCTGCTCGGCGGCGCTGAGCAGTCGCAGGGGGCCCTCGTAGAGCTCGGCCGGTGCGTGCTGGCGGATCAGCCCGTAGGCGAAGGAGTGGAAGGTGGAGCCCAGCGCCGTGGACACCGTGCGGCCCAGCCGAGCGGTGACCCGGTCGCGCAGCTGCTCGGCGGCCTTGCGCGAGAAGGTGAGCGCGAGCACCTCCTCGGGGCGGGCGCCACGCTGCTCGACGCGGTGGACGATCGCCTCCACCAGCGTCGTCGTCTTGCCCGTGCCCGGCCCGGCGAGCACGAGCAGCGGCCCACCCTCGTGCTCGACGACGGCGCGCTGGTGCTCGTCGAGCGGCGGTGCCGCCGGCGCGACGGAGGGCCCCGGGCGCACCAGCCGGTAGGCCGGGCCCGGGGTGCCGGACCGGCCCGTGCTGCGCGCGGGTGCGGTGCTCATGGGGACCACCCCAGCACACGGCGCCGACAGCCTCGACCGCCGCGCCACGCATAGCCGAGTCGGCGCTTGCGCGCACCGTCAGACAGCCGAGTCGGCGCCAACGCGCACGGGCTGACGGCGGGACTGCGCGCAAGCGCCGACTCGGCACTCCCCACACGCGCGCAAGCGACGACTCGGCCCTCCCCCGACGCGCGCAAGCGACGACTCGGCCCCGCACCTGCCCGGTCAGGCCAGCTCGAAGTCGGCGAAGTCGAAGCCCGGCGAGACCAGGCAGCTGACCAGGGCGTCGTCGGGGGCGGGCAGGGTGCGCTGCCAGACGCCTGCCGGCACGAGGGCTTGCGGCGACGCCGCGTCGACCACCGGCCGCACGGCCGGCTCCGAGGTCGGCTCCGGCACCGGACCCGCACCGCCGAGCTCGAGGGTGACCGACCCGGTGTGGGCGAGCCACAGCTCGTCGGAGGAGACCCGGTGCCAGGCCGAGCTCTCGCCCGCTGGCAGCAGGAAGTAGATGAGCGTTGCCGTGGGTCGTACCCGGCCGTCGGGAAGCGTCACCTGCACCGGGGAGGCCCAGGTCTGGCGGTACCAGCCACCCTCGGGGTGCGGTCGCAGGTCGAGGGCGCGGGCCACCGGTGGGATGCTCACGACGTCCATCCTCCCCCGATGCCGACTCCCCCGTCACGGCCCGCAGGGCCGGCGCCGCGGTTGCGGCGCCGGCCCTGCGGGTGCTGCTGTGCTGAGTGCTGCTGTCCTGCTGCGGCCTAGCGGGTGATCCGCACCGTCCGCACCGGGGAGGCGCTCGGGGCGATCAGGTTGGTGCCCAGGAAGCGCGCCCGGAGGCGGTGCTGGCCGGGCGCCAGGCGCAGCGTGACGGTGCGACGGGCGTTGACCACCACGCGACGCACCTGGCGGCCGCGGTCGGTGATCACCACGGTGCCGCGCGGTGCGACTCCCTCGACGGCCACGCCGAGGGCGAGCCGCACGCGCTGCCCACCGAGCTTGGTGACCCCCAGGCTGGTGGCCGAGGGCGCCTTGTCGACGACCACGACCAGCGGCTCGCTGGTGGAGGGCTCCAGGGCACCGTCGGGCACGTAGCTCGCGGTGAACTCCTGCCGGCCGGGGCCGACGCGAGGCAGCTCGAAGCTGGCGGAGCCTTCGACGAGCTCCTCCTCCGCGACCACCTCACCCCCGTAGGAGAGCTGGACCGAACCGCTCGGCGTGCCCTCGTCGGCGGAGGCGGCCACCGCGGCGGTCAGGGTGATCGACGCGGGGTAGGTGACCCGCGCCGGACCCTGCAGCGTGGTGGTGCTGCTGGACGGCGTCTCGGGCGCCTCGACAGCCTCGCCCTCAGGTCCGGCCCAGAACACCGCGCGACCGGCCTGGCTCAGACCGCCCTTCGGGTGGGTGCGGAAGAACACCGAGGTGCCGAAGACCACCGTGCGCACGCCGGAGGCCGACTCCGCACCGATCACCGAGGCGTTGCCGGCGGCGTTGGCCGGACCGTTGGGCTGCGGCACACCGGCCGTCGTGCTGGGCAGCCAGTGGCCGGCCAGCATCGGGTCGGCCGCGTAGGTCTCCAGGGCCTCCGTGCCCGCACCGAGCCCGGTGAACCAGGTGGCGGGGTAGAAGAACGAGGAGTCCTGGCCGTGCGCGGCGAGGAAGGAGCCCTCGGGCTGCTCGACCGCCACGATGCCGTTGGCGTCGCTGCGGCTGGTGGTGGCGGTGGCCGCCACCAGGCCGAGGCCGGAGGCCAGGTTGAAGCCGGCAGTGCCGCGACCGAGCACCGTGCCGCCGCGGGCGGCGAAGGCGGTCAGGACGGCCGCTGCGCCGGGGTTGGTCGCCAGGTTGACGGCGGAACCGGCCCAGAGCACGTCGACGCCGTCGAGCGCCGTCGGCGTGGAGTTGAGCCCCGCGGTGGTCACGAGGGTCAGGTCGTCGAAGCCCAGCTCGGTGAGCGAGAGCCGGTCGTCCTGGGTGCCCAGGTAGGCCACGGACAGGTCGTCGAGGTCGCGGGTGTCCTCGTCGGCGAGCGCCGTCAGGTCGGCCTCGGTGGCCTCCTCGAGGGCGACGTCCTCGGCCAGCGCGACCGCGACGGCGGTCCCGGTGTCCTCGGGACCGACGACGGCCCGACCGGCCGGCGTCATCGAGACCGCCGCACCCTGGTCGAGCATCTCGTTGACGGCGCGCACGTCGGCCACGCCGGCCACGTCGAGCGCCAGGTAGCCGGGCTCGGCACCCACGGTCTTGTCGGCCACCGGGGTGCTGGCCGTGATCGGCGTGACGGCACCGAGCGGCGCGTCGGTGGTGAGGCCCACCTTGGCGACGTCGGCACCCCACAGGTAGCTGTAGCTCCACGCGGAGATGTCGTACATCGTCGGCACCTTGTCCGAGATGTCGTCGCCGAGGTCGAGCAGCGCGTTGGCCAGGCCGCGCTTGGCCTGGTGCATGTCGACGACGTAGGAGCCGGCCGGGTAGGTGGTGCCCCCGACGGTGGTGTCGGCGTCGAGCGTGCCGACCTGGATCTCGTGGAAGAGCAGCTGGTCGACCAGGCGGGCGGCGTCGGACGCCGAGCGCTGGTCGTCGCCGACCGGGATGACGTAGGCGCGCGGCAGGGTCACCGGCTCCTGGTCGTCGACCACGTCCCACAGCGGCTTCCACTGCGCGGGGCCGGGCACGGCGGCGACGTCGGCCGTCGTCAGGGACTTCTTGGGCTCACCGGCCAGGCCGCGCGCGAAGACCTCGATCTGGTTGAGGAGCATCTGGCGGGCGTTGGTGGTGTCGTTCATGTACTCGACGGTGCTCTCGACCACCTGGGTGCCGACCGCGGTGTTGACCCGCGCGTTGGCCGGCGACTGCCGACCGCCCGGGGCGTTGCGCGAAAGGGGCAGCTCGACGGTGGCCGTGGCCGCGCCGTAGTACGCCGCGTACTGCGCGGTGAAGATCGGCGGGAAGTCGTCCCAGCCGTCGGGGGTGTCGCGGTAGGGGATCTTGACGAACCCGGTGTTGGTGGCGGTGGCGCCGCCCGTGGCCGGGTCGTAGTAGGTGTTGCCCGGGATCTCGGCGTCGACGACGTCCTGCTCGACCTTCAGCGCCAGCGCGTAGTTGTGCGGCAGGTACAGGTCGTACTCGTAGTTCGAGCCGTGCGGCGGGCCGCAGGGCTCGAGCTGCAGCACGCGGGTGTAGCCGTGCAGGTCGGCGGCGTAGATGGGCTGGATCGCCTGCGCGGTGCGCACGTAGGAGGCGGCCTCCGGCGTGGTGTCGGTGATCATGTCGCGGTTGGGGTCCAGGCCCAGCGAGGTCGCGCGGGTGGCCAGCGTGCGGCCGTCGGGGTTGAGCGAGAGCGAGAAGTAGAGGCGGTTGTTGCGCAGGATGCTGCTGACCTCGGCCTCGGGCGCGGTGACGAGGTAGTCGATGTAGCGCATGACCGCGTCGGTGCCCTCCCACTCGTTGCCGTGGATGTTGGCGCTGACCCAGACCGGCGTCTTGTACTGGCCGAGCAGCTGGCTGTCGGCGGCGGCCGCGGTCGGGTCGCTGGAGATCTGCTCGCGCCAGGCGGTCTGCTGCGCGGTGGCGGCCTCAGACTCCGGGGCGGTCACGGTGACCAGGTAGAGGTCGCGCCCGCTCGTGGACTGGCCGACGACCTGGGTGGAGATCCGGTTGCTCGCGGCCATCCACTCGGTCAGCTGCGGCGCGAGGTCGGGGTGCGTGAGCAGCTCGGCGGTGTCCGCGGCGTCGTCGGGGTTGTCGCGGTAGAAGCGCAGCTCCGGCTGGAAGGGGTAGGAGGACGGCATGGCGATCGGGTCGCGGGCGTCCTGGGCGGCGGCTGCAGCCGCGCGGACACCGGGTCGCGAGACCTGCGCCGTCGACGCCGTGCCGGCGCCGCGACCGTCGCCGGACGCGGCGGCGGGAGCCGGACTCGGCGTGCTGCCGGGCTCGGCGGCGCCGGGCGGCACCAGCAGGGCCGAGGCGGCGAGCGCGAGGCCGGTGGATGTGACCAGTGAGCGGGACTTCCTCACTACTCCCTCATTTCTGTCGTGAGTGGGAGCAGCCACCTTGTCGGACAATCTGAGCATTCCGCAGCGATTTCTTGCGGAATCTCACATTTGGCTTCAAGAAATGTGGCGGCAACACGTCCGTGCCAGCGACGTCGCCGGGAGTGCCGGGCTCAGGCGAGAGCGGGCCGCTCGTTGTACACGCCGGCCTGCTCCTGGCCGCTGAGCCCGGCGATCGCGGTCATCACCTCGTCGGTGAGCTCACGGCGCGCACGACCGAGGGGAACGCCCTCGAAGCGGCCGGCGACCTCGATCGGCGCGCCGAACGAGACCCGGATGCGGGCCAGCCGCGGCAGGTTGGACCCCACCGGCTGCAGGCGCTCGGTGCCCACCAGCCCGACCGGGACGACCGGGCAGCCGGCGGTCAGCGCCAGGTGTGCTGCGCCGGTGCGACCGCGGTAGAGCCGTCCGTCACGCGAGCGGGTGCCCTCGGGGTAGATGCCGAACGCCCCACCCTCGCGCAGCACCTCGAGCGCGACGTCGAGGCTCTTCAGCGCCGCCTGCGGGTCGTCACGGTCGACCGGCAGCATGCCGAGCGCCTCGAACCACGCCTTGGTGAAGGCGCCCTTCGGCCCGGTGCCGGTGAAGTAGTCGTCCTTGGCCAGGAAGGCCACCCGACGCGGCACGAGGGTCGGGATGACGACGGAGTCGGCGAAGCTGAGGTGGTTGCTGGCCAGGATCACCGGCCCGGTGGCCGGCACGTGCTCCAGGCCTCGCACCTGCGGCCGCCACACCAGCCGGAACA
The DNA here is from genome assembly GCF_039542785.1 of Nocardioides nanhaiensis. Lineage (NCBI taxonomy): Bacteria > Bacillati > Actinomycetota > Actinomycetes > Propionibacteriales > Nocardioidaceae > Nocardioides > Nocardioides nanhaiensis. Next base: position 1,571,642 of record NZ_BAABIM010000001.1, on the reverse strand, counting down.
GCGGCGGGACGACCCCGTGGAGCACCTGGTAGAGCATGGGCCGCCTCCCGTCGCGAGCTGTCGGTGGAACCCTATGCCCGCGAGCTCACTCCTCGGCTTCCTCGGCCTCGCCCGTGGACTCCTCGACGGCCTCGGCCGCCGGCGGGCCGTGCTCGAGCAGCGCGGTGAACCCGGCCTCGTCGAGCACCGGGACGCCGAGCTGCTCGGCCTTCTCGGCCTTGGAGCCGGCGTTCTCGCCGACCACGACGAAGTCGGTCTTCTTCGAGACCGACCCGGACGCCTTGCCGCCCCGGGCCAGGATCGCCTCCTTGGCGGAGTCGCGGCTGTAGCCCTCGAGCGAGCCGGTGACCACCACCGTGAGCCCCTCCAGCGTGCGCGGCACGGACTCGTCGCGCTCGTCGGCCATGGTGACGCCGGCCGCGGCCCAGCGGTCGACGATGGCGGCGTGCCAGGGCTCGGCGAACCAGGTGGTGACGGCCTCGGCGATGGTGGGCCCGACGCCCTCGGCGGCGGAGAGCTGCTCGAGCGTGGCCTCCCGGATGGCCTGCATCGAACCGAACTCCTGGGCCAGGGCGCGGGCCGCGGTGGGACCGACGTGGCGGATCGACAGCGCGACGACGACCCGCCACAGCGGCACCTCGCGACGATCGGCCAGGTGGGCGAGCAGCCGCTCGCCGTTGGCGCTCAGCTGCGGCCCCTCCTCGCCCTTGCGCGGGGCGCGGGTGAACAGCTCGGTGCGCAGCAGCGCCTCGCGGTCGAGGTCGAACAGGTCGCCCTCGTTGGTGACGACGCCGGCCTCGAGCAGCGCGACGGCGGCCTCGTAGCCCAGGCCCTCAATGTCGAAGGCCCCGCGGCCGGCGACGAAGAACACCCGCTCGCGCACCTGCCCGGGGCAGGCCTCGTGGTTGGGGCAGCGCAGGTCCTTGTCGCCCTCCTTCTGCTCGGCCAGCGGGGTGCCGCACGCCGGGCACTGCGTGGGCATCTGCCACTCCGGCAGGCCCTCGGGGCGCAGCGGCAGCACCGGCCCGAGGATCTCGGGGATGACGTCGCCGGCCTTGCGCAGGACCACGGTGTCGCCGGGGCGCACGTCCTTGCGCTTGACCTCGTGGGCGTTGTGCAGGGTGGCGTTCTCGACCGTGGAGCCCGCCACCCGGGTGGGCTCCATGACGCCGAACGGGGTCACCCGGCCGGTGCGGCCGACGTTGACCCGGATGTCGAGCAGCTTGGCGTTGACCTCCTCGGGCGGGTACTTGAACGCGATCGCCCAGCGCGGCGCGCGCGAGGTGGAGCCGAGCCGGCGCTGCAGGGCGACGTCGTCGACCTTGACCACGACGCCGTCGATCTCGTAGGGCACCAGCGCGTGCCGGTGCTCGCCCGCGTGCTCGACGTAGGCCTGCACCTCCTCCAGCGTGGCGACGACGCGCACCCGGTCGGAGGTGGGCAGCCCCCAGGCCGCGAGCGCCTCGTAGGCCTGCGACTGCGCCCGGGGCTCGAAGCCGCGCCGCTCGCCGAGGCCGTGACAGACCATGCCCAGGGCACGGGTGGCGGTGACGCGGGGGTCCTTCTGGCGCAGCGACCCGGCCGCGGCGTTGCGCGGGTTGGCGAACATCGGCTTGCCGGCCTGCGTCATCGACTCGTTGAGCCGCTCGAACGCCTCGACGGGCAGGAACACCTCGCCGCGCACCTCGACCAGCTCGGGCACCGGGAACTCCTCGGTGCCGGCGAGCCGGGTGGGCACGCCGTCGATGGTGCGCACGTTGGGCGTGACGTCCTCGCCGGTGCTGCCGTCGCCGCGGGTCAGCGCGCGCACCAGCCGGCCCTGCTCGTAGAGCAGGTTGATGGCCAGCCCGTCGACCTTGAGCTCGCACAGCAGCGCGGGGTCGGTGACGCCGTCGCGGGCCAGCCGCCCGTGCCAGGCCTCGAGCTCCTCGTGGGAGAAGGCGTTGTCGAGGCTCTCCATGCGCCGCAGGTGCGCCACCGGCGTGAAGTCGGTGGAGACCGCGCCACCCACCTTCTGCGTGGGCGAGTCGGGCGTGCGCAGCTCGGGGTGCTGCTCCTCGAGCTCCTCCAGCCGACGCATCCGCCGGTCGAAGTCGGCGTCGTCGAGGGTCGGGTCGTCGAGCACGTAGTAGCGCCAGCGGGCCTCCTCGACCTGCTCGGCGAGCACGCGGTGCTCCTCGCGCGCCTCCTCGCCGGCGGGGGTGGGCTCGGGGCCGTTCTCGGTCATGGGCACATTCTGGCGGTCCCCACCGACATCCGCTCGCGCGGCCGGCTCCGAACCCCCAGCCGTGACCAGCGCCCCCGCGACCACCCCCACCGACGCCGCGCCCGGGCCCGGCCTGACGCGGCTCGACCTCCCGGACGGCGTCAGCACACCCCGAGCGGTGGTGCTGGTGCTGCACGGCGGCACCCAGGTGAGCACGGCGCCGGTGGCCGGCCGCAGCGCCTCGTGGCGGCGTGCCGCGGCGCTGCAGCGGGCGGTGACGCCGGCGCTGCACGATCAGGGCGTGGCCACCTGGCTGCTGCGCTACCGGGTGCGGGGCTGGAACGGCGGCGGGGACTCCGTGCCCGACGCGCGCTGGGCGCTGGGGCAGGTGCGCGAGGCACACGGCGAGGTGCCGGTGGTGCTGCTGGGGCACTCGATGGGCGCCCGCACCGCCGTGCACGTGGCCGACGCACCTCACGTGGCGGGCGTCGTCGGCCTGGCGCCGTGGTGGGACCCCGCCAGCGACCCGGTGCGCACGCTGGCCGGGCGCCACCTGCGGGCGGCGCACGGACGCACCGACAAGATCACCTCCGCTCGGATGACCCGCCGATACGTCGCCGCCGCCGAGCCGGTGGCCGACTCGGCGGCCTTCACCGACATGGGTCGGGTGGGGCACTACCTGCTGCGCCGCGTCGAGCGCTGGAACGCCTACGCCCGCGACTCCGTGCTCGAGGTGCTCGAGGCCGCCCGGGTCTAGACCACCACCGACGCTCGGGAACAACGACGGGCACGGGCCGTTGTAGCGTCCGATGGTACGGAACGGTTTCGTTCCATCTGTGCCCGTCGTCACACCGGCGCGGGCGACCTCGTCCTCGTCCCTCGCGCCACCGTGGAGCCTCACCATGCCCGCCCTCCCTCCCACCGCTCAGGAGTCGCCGACGGCCGACGTGCCCGCCGCGCGTCCGCGCGTCGAGGGCGACCGTGAGCGGGAGATCCTGGAGGCGACGCTCGACGTGCTCGTCGAGGTGGGCTACGACCGGCTCACCATGGACGCCGTCGCCGCTTCGGCGAAGGCGTCCAAGGCCACCCTGTACCGGCGGTGGAGCGGCAAGGCGGCGCTCGTGGTGGAAGCACTGCTCTCGATGAAGGAGCGGCCGGTCGCGCCCGACACCGGCACCCTGCGCGGCGACCTGCTGGCCATGTTCTGCGGCATGGGTGGCCTGACCGACCAGCGGCAGACCGCGGTGCTGGCCGGCATCATCACCGCCATCGCCCGCGACGAGGAGTTCGCCGCCACCTTCCGCCAGCGCTTCATCGAGCCGAAGGCGACCCTGGTGCTCGGCGTCTACGAGCGGGCCCGGGCGCGCGGCGAGCTGCGCGCGGGCCTCGACCTCGAGCTGGCCGCCACGGCCCTGCCCGGCATCGTGATGCACCGCGGCTTCCTGCTGGGCGAAGCGCCCTCCCCCGACCTCATCACCCGGGTGGTCGACCAGATCATCCTCCCGGCCGTGCTCGCACCCGCGGGCGCCCGTCCTCCGAAGGATCCCGCATGACCGACCTGACCACCGACGGCGACCAGCCCGCGGCGCCGCAGCGCGCCTCCACCGCCCCGCCCGGCGAACGACCGATCAACCTGCGCTGGGCGCTGGTGCTGATCTCCGTGGCCCAGCTGATGGTGGTGCTCGACGGCACCATCACCAACATCGCCCTGCCCTACATCGGCACCGACCTCGACATCTCGGGCGCGAACCTGACCTGGATCGTCACCGGCTACGCCCTGGCCTTCGGTGGTCTGCTGCTGCTCGGCGGCCGCCTGGGCGACCTCTACGGGCGGCGCCGTCTGTTCATCCTGGGCCTGCTCGTCTTCGCCGTCGCCTCGGCCATCGGCGGCCTCGCTCAGAACGAGGCCATGCTGCTGGCCTCGCGAGCCCTGCAGGGCCTCGGTGCCGCGATGGCCGGACCCGCCGCCCTCGCGCTGATCACCACGACGTTCCCAGCCGGGCCGCAGCGCAACCGGGCCTTCGCCGTCTACGCCGCCATGTCGGGCGCCGGCGCCGCCGTCGGCCTGATCCTCGGCGGATGGCTGACCGGACTGGACTCGGTCGCGGGCATCGAGCTCAGCGGCTGGCGCCTGACCTTCCTGATCAACGTCCCGATCGGCCTGGTGGCCGCCGCACTGGCCCCGCGCTTCCTGCGCGAGTCCGAGTCGAACATCGGCCGGCTCGACGTCCCCGGCGCCGTCACCGGCACCCTGGGCCTGCTGGGCCTGGTCTACGGCCTGACCCGCGCGGGCGAGGAGCAGTACGGCTGGACCGACGCCGGCACCATCGCCGCGCTCGTCGCCGGCGTGGCCCTGCTCGCGGCGTTCGCGGTCATCGAGTCGCGGGTGAGCCACCCGCTGCTGCCGATCCGCATCTTCCAGAGCCGCACCCGCGCCACGAGCTTCGTGGCGATGATGCTGGCTCCCGCGGCGATGTTCGCGATGTTCTACTTCCTCAGCCTGTTCATCCAGCAGGTCATGGGCTACTCCTCGCTGCACGCCGGCTTCGCGTTCCTGCCGTTCTCGTTCGGCATCGTGATCGGCGCCGGTCTCTCCTCCAACCTCGTCAACCGCGTCGACCCGCGCTGGCTCTCGGGCACCGGCACGCTCATCGCGGCGTTCTCGCTGTTCATGTTCAGCCGGATCAGCGTCGACGACTCCCCCAACGCCGTGCTCCAGACCCTGCAGAGCGGCGGCACCGTGGGCGCCGACGTCAACTACTGGGCCAGCATCTTCCCCTTCGTGGTGCTGATGTCGATCGGCATGGGCCTGACCTTCGTGCCGCTGACCCTGACGGCGGTGCACCACCTGCGCAGCGAGGACTCCGGCATCGGCTCGGGCGTGCTCAACACCATGCAGCAGGTGGGTGGGGCGCTCGGTCTGGCGCTGCTGGGCACCGTCGCCCTCTCGGCCACCAACAGCCGCGAGGACGCCGTCACCGGTCCGCTGACCCAGGGACTGGGCGACATGGCCAACCAGCCGATCCCCGGCACCGACCTGACCTTCCTCGACGGCGCGGTGTTCCAGGCCTCGTTCACCGACGGCGCCACCAACGCCTTCCTGGTGGGGTCGGTGATGATGCTCGCGGCCTCCGTGGTGATCTTCACCCAGCTGCGCGTCAAGCACCAGGAGCTGGCCACCGACGGCCCCGAGGGCGTCCACGTCGGCTGACGTGACTCAGCCGAGGTTCGCGGCAGCCTCACGCAGGGCAGCGAGCACTGCTCTCGCGAACTCCGTGCTCACCCCCGCCATCCCGCAGGCGGGGGTGAGCACCAGCTCGCCCCCGACCCCCGCAGGGTCGACCCCGGTGAGGTCGAGCCAGCGCTCGACCCTCTCGGTGAGGACGCCCGCGGTCGGAGCGGCACCACCGGGCACGGCGGTCGCGACGACGCCGAGCGCCACCGCACCACCGGTCTCGAGCGCCTCGGCGAGCGTGTCGTGGTCGGCGGGGCCCAGCTGGTCGAGGTCGACGGCGAGGCCGTGCGCACCGGCGCCGCGCAGCAGCGAGAGCGGTGCTCCCGCTGCACAGCAGTGCACCCACGGCTCGGCGCCCTCGTCGCGCACGGCGTCGAGCACCCAGCCCAGCGCCTCGGAGGCGACCGCGGGCTCGACGGTGCGGTGCCGGCCGAAGCCCGAGGCCGTGGGGACGCGTGCCGCCAGCACCGCGGGCAGCGCGGGCTCGTCGAGCTGCACCACGAGCCGGTCGCAGCCGGGCAGCCGACGTCGCAGGTCGCGCACGTGGGTGCGCACGCCCTCGGCCAGCGCCTGCGCCAGCTCGCGCCGCGCCCCGTGGTCGGCCAGCACCCGGTCACCGCGCGGTCGCTCCACCGTGGCGGCGAGGGTCCACGGGCCGCACACCTGGGTCTTGAACGGCCCGGTGTAACCCTGCGCGGCCTCCTCCAGGGCGTCGAGGTCCTGGGCCAGCAGGCTGCGCGCGCGCCGGTGGTCGACGCCGGGGGCACCGGCGCCCCCGGTGAGGCGCCAGCCCGCAGGCTGGAGGTCGGCGTCCAGCGAGTCGACGACGGCGAGCGCGCGCCCCGTCATCGCGGCGCCGGCCCCGCGGCCGGGGACCTCGGGCACGAACGGCAGGCCGGGAGGCTCCCCGAGCTCGCCGAGCACCAACCGCACCGCCTCCACGAGCGCGTGCTGGTCGTCGCCGGGCATCGAGCCCACCCCGCTGGCGAGCGTCATGCCGGCACCCGCTGCGTGGCGCTGATGGTGGCCGAGCCGACCACGCGCGTGCCCTCGTAGACGACGACGGCCTGGCCCGGCGCGATGCCGGAGGCGGGCTCGAGCAGCCGCACCTCCACCCGCTCACCCTCGACCCGCACCTCGGCGCGGTGCTCGGCGCCGTGCGCACGCAGCTGCACGGTCACCTCCGGCCCCTCGAGCACCGACGGCACGGTGCCGCACCACCGTGGACGCTCCCCGGTGAGGGCGTGCACGGCCAGCCGCTCGCGCGGGCCCACGCGCACGGTGCCGGAGACCGGCTCGATGTCGAGTACGAACCGAGGCCTGCCGTCGGCGGCCGGGCGGCCCAGGCGCAGGCCGCGGCGCTGGCCGATGGTGTAGGCGTAGGTGCCCTCGTGGTGGCCGACCACCTCGCCGCTGGCGTCGTCGACGATCTCGCCGCCGTGGTTGGGGGCCCGCTCCCCCAGCTTCTCGCGCAGCCAGCCGGCGTTGTCGCCGTCGGCGACGAAGCAGATGTCGTGGCTGTCGGGCTTCTCGGCCACCAGCAGCCCCCGCGCAGCGGCCTCGCGGCGCACCGCCGGCTTGTCGGTGTCGCCCAGCGGGAACAGCGAGTGCGCCAGCTGCTCCTGGTCGAGCACCCCCAGCACGTAGGACTGGTCCTTGCCGGCGTCGGCGGCGCGGTGCAGCTGCACCAGGCCGTCGTCACCGCGCTCGAGCCGCGCGTAGTGGCCGGTGGCGACGGCGTCGAAGCCCAGCGCCAGCGCCCGGTCGAGCACCGCCGCGAACTTGATCTTCTCGTTGCAGCGCAGGCAGGGGTTGGGCGTGCGCCCGGCCGCGTACTCGTCCATGAAGTCCTCGACGACGTCCTCGTGGAAGCGCTCGGAGAGGTCCCAGACGTAGAAGGGGATCCCAATCACGTCGGCCGCGCGGCGCGCGTCGTTGGCGTCCTCGATCGTGCAGCAGCCGCGCGCGCCCGAGCGGTAGGAGGCCGGGTTGCGCGAGAGTGCCAGGTGGATGCCCGTGACCTCGTGACCCGCCTCGACGGCGCGGGCCGCAGCGACCGCGGAGTCGACGCCGCCCGACATGGCCGCGACGACCCGCAGCCCCGTGGGGGCAGCGGCGGCGGGAGAGCTCATCGGCGGGCGGCCCGCGCGCGGTCGACCACCGGAGCGATGGCCTCCACGGCGGCGTCGACGTCGGCCGCGGTGGAGGTGTGACCCAGCGAGAACCGGAGCGAGTGGCGGGCGTCGTCCGCCGAGGAGCCCATGGCCAGCAGCACGTGCGAGGGCTGGGGCACGCCTGCGGAGCACGCCGACCCGGTGGAGCACTCGACGCCGCGGGCGTCGAGCAGCATCAGCAGCGAGTCGCCCTCGCAGCCGGGGAAGCCCAGGTGCGCGTTGCCGGGCAGACGCGCGCCGGGCACGTCGAGCGCAGCACCGTGCAGGTGCGCGTCGGGCACGACCTGCTGGATGCGTCGCACCAGGTCGTCGCGCAGCTCGGCCACCCGGGCCGCGTGCGTCGACTGCTCCTTGACGGCGACCTCGACCGCCGCCGCGAAGGCCGCGATCGCGGGCACGTCGAGCGTGCCGCTGCGCACGTCGCGCTCCTGGCCGCCACCGTGCACCAGCGGGACGATGCCCTGCTCGCGGCGCACCACCAGGGCACCGACGCCCACCGGGCCGCCGAGCTTGTGGGCACTCACGGTCATGGCGTCCACGCCGCTGGCGGCGAAGTCGACCGGCAGCGTGCCGACGGCCTGCACGGCGTCGGTGTGCACGGGCACGCCGTGCTCGGCGGCGAGCGCCACGACCGCCTCGATCGGCTGCACCGTGCCGACTTCGTTGTTGGCCCACATCACCGAGACCAGCGAGACCGGTCGCTCGGCGAGCAGCCGCGCCAGCTCGTCGAGGTCGAGGCGGCCCTCGGCGTCGACGCCGCAGAGCCGCACCTCGGCCTGCCCGGCGCCCTGCAGCCAGTGCACGGGGTCCAGCACCGCGTGGTGCTCGACGGCGGAGGTGATCAGCCGTGCACCCTCGCCCAGGGCTGCGGTGCGCGACCAGTGGATGCCCTTGACCGCGAGGTTGTCGGCCTCGGTGCCGCCGGAGGTGAACACCACCTCGCCGGGGCGGCAGCCCAGCGCCTGCGCGATCGTCTCGCGCGACTCCTCCACCACGCGGCGCGCGCGACGACCCGAGGCGTGCAGCGAGCTGGCGTTGCCGCGGTCCCGGAGGTGCGACGTCAGCACCTCCACGGCGACCGGCAGCATCGGCGTCGTGGCGGCGTGGTCGAGGTACACCGCGCGCTCGGACATGTCGCCCCCAGCCTACGGCGCGGCGTCAGCGGGCCGCGACGGTGGCCACGGTGGCGACGACGGCCCGGTGGTCGGTGCCCGGCACCACATGGTCGTCGTACGCGGTCGTCGTCCACCCCGGTCCGACCAGCACGTGGTCGATGCGCGCCAACGGGCCCAGCGCCCCGAGCAGTCCGTAGGTGCCACCTTCGGGCCACGTCGGCGACCAGCCCGCGTTCTGCAGGCGCGCCGCGCTGCGCCAGCCGTCGTCGTGCAGCTCGAGGATCGGTCGGTGGTCGTCGGTGGCGTTGAAGTCGCCCACGACGACGTCGGGCTCGTGGGTGCGCACGGCGTCGAGCACCGCGGCGGCGTCCTCCCGCCAGCGCTCGGGCAGCGTGGGCGGCGAGGGGTGGACGGCGAGCACCTCCACGCCGCCGGTGCGCACCAGCAGCGTCTGCGAGAACGTCGGCACCTGCGCCACCAGCTCCACCGGCCCGGTCGAGAACACCATCGTGCCCAGCACGCTCCCGCGCTCCCCCGGCTCCCCCGCCCGGTGCGGCAGCAGCTCGTCGATGCCGGCCTCCTCCAGACCACGGAGCGTCTCGACGGTGATCTCGCTCGCCGCGAGCACCTGCACCTTCTCCTCGCGCACCAGGCGCACCACCGTCGCGGCGTCGGCACCGCCCTGCAGCAGGTTGGCGCCCATCACGACCCGGCGCTCGCCGTCGGGCCCCGGCGCCGGCGCCCCACCCAGCACCTGCGGCGCGAACCACACCGCGTGCAGCGCCAGACCCACCACCGCGACGACGGCGAGCGGTGCGGTCGCACGGCGGACGGCCGGCGCCGTCACCAGGAGCAGCACGGCCAGGAGCAGCGCCGCGCCGTGCCCGAGCAGCCCGAACGGCGTGAAGGCCACCAGCTGCAGCGCCGGACCGACACCGGGCTGCAGCAACCGGGTCAGTGTGAGCACCGTCGAGCCGAGCAGCAGCAGGACCAGCACCACCCGGAGCGCGGTCACGACGGGCGCAGGCAGGGACGGCACGGCGCCAGCCAAGCAGGTGACGAGAAATCCTCGGCCCGGTTCAACACCGGTGCCGCGGCGCCCGTACTCCCCCACGACCGAGGCGCCACCGGCGGTTCGGTCCTCGGACAGCTCGACCAACCACACGGAGGAACCATGAAGCGCACCATCGCCACGCTCGCCGCCGCCACGCTGCTCGGTGGCGGGCTCGCAGCAGCCGGCACCGGCAGCGCCGCCGCCGCTCCCTCGTTCGCCCGGGCGTTCGGCCTCACCGCGACCGACCAGCTGATCTCCTTCCGGCTCAACGCGCCCGGGCAGGTGCAGACGCTCGGCAAGGTCCGCGGCCTCGGTGCCGACCGCAGCCTGGTGGGCATGGACATCCGCCCGGCCACCGGCCAGCTCTACGCCGTCGGGCGGCAGGGTGGCCTGTTCGTCGTCAACAAGCGCACCGCCGCCGCCCGCAAGGTGGGCCAGCTCGGCGAGCCGCTGCAGGGCTCCTCCTTCGGCGTCGACGTCAACCCGGCCGCCGACGCGCTGCGCATCGTCAGCAACACCGGTCAGAACCTGCGCTACAGCTTCGCGGCCCGCACCACCACCGTCGACACCCCGCTCAGCACGCCGGACGTCGAGGGCACCACTCGCGGGATCACGGGTGCGGCCTACACCAACAACGACACCAGCGACGTGACCGGCACCGCGCTCTACGACCTGAGCTCGGCCGCCGACACCCTGGTGCTGCAGGCGCCGGCCAACGGCGGCACCATCACGACGCTCGGCCAGCTGCGGCGCAACGCCCCCGCCCAGGTGGGCTTCGACATCCGCAGCACGCTCGCCGGCGAGCGGACGGTCGGCAACGAGGGTTTCGCCACGTTCGGCGCCTCGCTGTACCGCATCGACCTCACCACCGGGGAGGCCACCGCTCCGCGCACCATCGGCAAGAACCGGCGCGTCACCGACCTGGCCGTCGTCCAGCCCCGCCGCTGAGCACGCGGGAACGGGACCAGGACCGGGCCAGCCCGTGACCCGTCGCGCCGAGCAACCGCACCGAACACCCGGCATGAGGTTGCGTCGTAGACCGCCCGCACCGCCCCCTCCCCTCCTCGACGACGAGGAGGGGGTGCGGGCGGCCTACGCGGCGCACGGGGCCGAGCTCTACCGGCTCGCGCTGCGCTCGCTGCGCGACCCCGCGGCCGCCGAGGACGCCGTCCAGGAGACGTTCCTGCGAGCGTGGCGGGCGCGGTCGACCCACGACCCGGCGCGCGGGAGCCTGCGCACGTGGCTCTTCGGGATCGCCCGGCACGTGGTCGTCGACGCGCAACGGGCCCGGGCGGCGCGCCCGTGGTTGAGTCAGCTGGCCGACCACGAGACCCTGCAGGAGGGCGCCGAGGGGCGCGACCGGCTCGACCCGGTGCTGCGCAGGATCCTGGTGGAGGAGGCGCTGCGCCGGCTCGGCGAGGACCACCGCACCGCCCTGGTCGAGACCTACCTGGCCGACCGGCCCTACCCCGAGGTGGCGGCTCGCCTGGGCGTGCCGGAGAGCACGCTGCGCAGCCGGGTGTTCTACGGACTCAAGGCGCTCCGCGTCGTGATGGAGGAGATGGAGGTGGCCTCGTGAGCCCCGACCACGAACGACTGCGCACGGCCCTCGGGCCCTTCCTGCTGGGTGCGCTCGACCAGGCGGAGGCCACCGAGGTCGACGTGCACCTGGCCACCTGCGCCGACTGCCGCGCCGAGCTCGACGAGCTGCAGCCGGCGGCGGCCCTGCTGGCCGAGGCCCGCGACCTGGCCCCCCATGCCGTGGCCGGTGCCGAGGCGGCGCCACCCACCCTGGGCGTGCGCGTGCTGGCCGCGGTCGAGTCGGAGCGGGCCCGCTCCGGCCCGGCGGACCCCGCGGACCAGGCGTCGTGGCACCGTCGCCGCCGTCCGCTGGCCGTGGCCGCGGCCGGTGGCGCGGTGGCAGCCTCCCTGGTGCTCACGGGCGGCTGGCTGGCGCTGCGCCCCGACCCGGCCCCGCCCGTGCCCTTCGAGGCCGTGCCCGTCGTCGTCCTCGGCCCCGGTGAGCGCACCGACGTGGAGGCCACCGCCGGCCTCATCCCCCACACCTGGGGGGTCGAGGTGCGCCTCACCGGCTCCGGCTTCCAGGTCGGCGAGAGCTACCGGGTGGCCGTGCTGGGCGAGGACGGTCGCACCTACCCGGCCGGCGAGTTCGTGGGCACCGGCGCGGCCGGGATGGTCTGCAACCTCAACTCCTCGGTGCTCCGCGACGACGCCGCGGGCTTCGTCGTCCGCGACGCCGAGGACCGGGTGGTCCTGCGCTCCTCCTTCACCGACCCGGCGTAGGCGGCGGGGAGGGCCAGGAGGTTCGACGGACGGGAGTCAGAGGAGGACGAGGTCGTCGCGGTGCACGACCTCGCGCTCGTAGGCGGCGCCGAGCTCGCGCTTGAGGTCGGCCGAGGAGCGCCCCACGAGGCTCGGCACCTCGGCGGCGTCGAAGTTGACCAGCCCGCGGGCGATCGCGACGCCGTCGGGCCCCGCCAGGTCGACCGGGTCGCCGGCCACGAAGCTGCCGGTGGCCCCCGTGACTCCCGCCGCCAGCAGCGAGGCGCGACGGTGCAGGACGGCCTGGACGGCGCCGTCGTCGAGCAGCAGTGTGCCGCGGGGCTCGGTGGCGTGGGCCAGCCAGAGCAGCCGGGCGGGGCGGCGACGGCCCGTGGCGTGGAAGAGCGTGCCCACCGGCTCGCCGGCCAGGGCCTCGGCGGCCCGGTCGGCCGCGGTCAGCACCACCGGTATCCCGGCGCCGGTGGCGATCTGCGCGGCCTGCACCTTGGTCTGCATGCCGCCGGTCCCGACGCCGGCGGCGCCGGTGCTGCCGATGCTGACGCCGTCGAGGTCCTCGGCCGAGGCCACCTCGGGCACCAGCGAGGTGCCGGGCTCGCGGGGGTCGCCGTCGTAGAGACCGTCCACGTCGGAGAGCAGCACCAGCAGGTCGGCGTGCACCAGGTGCGCCACGAGCGCGGCCAACCGGTCGTTGTCGCCGAACCGGATCTCGGTGGTGGCCACGGTGTCGTTCTCGTTGACGATCGGCAGCACGCCCAGCTCGAGCAGCTTGGCGAAGGTGGCGAGCGCGTTGCGGTAGTGGGCGCGGCGCGTGACGTCGTCGAGGGTCAGCAACACCTGGCCGGCCACCAGGCCGTGCCGCGCGAGCTCCTCGGTGTAGCGCTGCACCAGCAGCCCCTGCCCCACCGAGGCGGCCGCCTGCTGCGCGGCCAGCCCGCGGGGGCGGGTACGCAGACCGAGCGGCGCGAGGCCCGCCGCGATGGCACCCGAGGAGACGAGCACCACCTCGGCCCCGCGGGCGCGGCACGCGGCCAGCACCTCCACCAGGGCGGAGAGCCGCGCCGGGTCGATGCCACCGGCGGCCGTGGTGAGCGAGGAGGAGCCGACCTTGACGACGACCCGGCGGGCGCCGGTGACCTCAGCGCGCATCGGGGTCGGACTCGGCCCAGTCGGGGTCGTCGGCCGAGCCGATCTCGTAGGAGCTCGGGCCGGTGGCGGGACGCGGGGCGAGCTCGGCCTGCTCGGCCGCGTGTGCGGCTGCCAGGCGGCGGGCGACGTCGGCTCGGGTCTCGCCCTCGGCCCGGTCGACCAGACCCTCCTGGATCTGACGACGGCGCGCGGCGGCGGGCCGCTCGGCGTCGAAGCGCTGGTCCTCGCCGCGGCGCGAGAGGATCTCGGCGCCGGCGTCGATGCCCGGCTTGAAGTCGAAGACCACCGAGTCGTGCTCGGGGCCGATCAGCACCGCGTCGCCCTCCTCGGCGCCCAGCTCGACCAGCTTCTTCTCCACGCCCAACCGGTTGAGCCGGTCGGCCAAGTAGCCCACGGCCTCGTCGTTGGAGAAGTCGGTCTGGCGCACCCAGCGCTCGGGCTTGGTGCCGCGCACCCGCCACCCCTCGCCCGTGCTGCGCACGGTGAAGTCGGTCCCGCCGTCGGCACTGGGCGGGCGCAGCACGATCCGCGTCGCCACCGCCACCTCGCGCTCGGCGCGCGCGGCCCGCACGATCTCGGCCATCGCGAAGGTCAGCTCACGCACCCCCTCGCCCGAGGCGGCGGAGACCGGGAAGACGGCCAGCCCGCGCTCGCGCAGGTCGTCGAGCACCATCTCGCCGATCTCGCGCCCGTCGGGCACGTCGACCTTGTTCAGGGCCACCAGCCGCGGGCGGTCCTCGAGGCCGCCGTAGCGGCCGAGCTCGTTCTCGATGACGTCGAGGTCGTCGACCGGGTTGCGGCCGGGCTCGATGCTGGCGGTGTCGACGACGTGCACGATCGCGGCGCAGCGCTCGATGTGGCGCAGGAAGTCGTGGCCCAGGCCGCGTCCCTCGCTGGCGCCCTCGATCAGCCCCGGAACGTCGGCCACGGTGTAGGTGGTCTCTCCCGCGACGACGACGCCGAGGTTGGGCACCAGGGTCGTGAAGGGGTAGTCGGCGATCTTGGGGCGTGCCCGCGACATCGAGGCGATCAGGCTGGACTTGCCAGCGCTGGGGAAGCCCACGAGCCCGACGTCGGCGACGACCTTGAGCTCGAGGGTGATCTCGAGCTCCTCGCCCTGCTCGCCCAGCAGTGCGAAGCCGGGCGCCTTGCGCTTGGCCGAGGCCAGCGCCGCGTTGCCCAGGCCGCCGCGTCCGCCCTCGGCGACGATCAGCTCGGTGCCCGGCCCCACCAGGTCGGCGATCACCTCGCCCTGGCTGCTCACCACGGTGCCGTCGGGCACCGACAGCACCAGGTCGGCACCGTGCGAGCCGTTCTTGTGGCCGCCGGCGCCGCCCGCGCCGTTCTCGGCGCGTCGCTTGGGGCTGTGGTGGTAGTCCACCAGCGTCGTCACGTCGGGGTCCACGCGCAGGATCACCGAGCCGCCGGGACCGCCGTTGCCGCCGTCGGGGCCCCCGAGCGGCTTGAACTTCTCGCGGTGCACGGAGGCCACGCCGTGTCCACCGCGCCCGGCGGCCACGTGCAACGTGACCCGGTCGACGAAGGTGGGGACGGCCATGGGGACTCCTGGTGCTGGGTGTGTGAGCCGGGCGGAAGGGGGTGGGGACGACGAAGGGCGCCCCGGCCAGCGGGACGCCCTTCGACTCAGCTGTGGTGCGGGGAGGTCAGGTCACTCACCAGGAACGATGTTGACGACCTTGCGACCGCGCTTGCGGCCGAACTCCACCGAGCCCGCCATGAGCGCGAACAGGGTGTCGTCGCCGCCGCGGCCGACGCCGCTGCCGGGGTGGAAGTGGGTGCCGCGCTGGCGCACGATGATCTCGCCGGCGTTGACGGCCTGACCACCGAAGCGCTTCACGCCGAGGCGCTGGGAGTTGGAGTCGCGGCCGTTCTTGGTGGACGCGGCGCCCTTCTTGTGTGCCATCTCGTGATCCTTCGCAGAGCGTGTGGGTGACTGAGCCGGAGGCTCAGAGGCTGATGTCGGTGACCTTGACCTGGGTGTACTTCTGGCGGTGACCCTGGCGCTTCTTGTAGCCGGTCTTGTTCTTGTACTTCTGGATGACGATCTTGGGGCCCTTGGTGCCGCCGAGGACCTCGACGGTGGCCGTGGCCTTGTCGAGTCCGGTGGCGGTCACCTTGTCGCCGTCGACGGCCATGACGACGGGGAGCGTCAGGGTGTCGCCGACCGGCGTCGAGACCAGGTCGATCTCGATGACGTCGCCCACAGCGACCTTCTGCTGCTTGGCGCCTGCGCGCACGATCGCGTACACCGCGGTCTCCTTCGTCGTCATGTCACGTTCGGGTGGTGGCCGGTTGGGCCGGTGGTGGGGCCGTCACCTGCGCTGGCGCCCCCACCCGCAGGCGGGGCGGCGCGGAACGACTGGTGCCGAGCGAGGCGCACTCGTGGCACACCGAAGGATCATCGTACGGAACGCGACCCCGCTCAGCAATTCGAGCCGGTCTCAGCCCTCGTCGGTGGGCTCCGGGGAGCCTGTCGACGCGGCGGAGCCCGCGCTGCGCGGCGCACGCCGGGTGCGGGTCCGGGTGACGACCGTGGGCGGGGCCACGGGCGCCAGCGGCTCCACCGGCGCAGCGGGGGTGCTGGCGACCGTGATCGCCACGCCCTCCCCCGTGCTGATCGGGCCCTGTGCCGGCCGCGCGCTGCGCCGGGTCCGGGTGACCACGCGCGGTGCGGTGTCCACCGGCTCGGCGGCCGGCTCCGGCTCGGCGGCCGGCTCGGGCTCGGCGGCCGGCTCCGGCTCGGCAGCAGGCTCCGGCTCCGCAGCGGGCTCCGGCTCGACAGCGGGCTCCGGCTCGACAGCCGGCTCCGGCTCGGCGGGCGAGGCGGAGTCACTCGGGCCCCGGGAGCCGCGCGACCCACGGGACCGGCGCGAGCGCCGGGGTGCCTCCTGCTCGGCCTGCTCCTCGGCGGGCTCCGCGGCGGGCTCCGCGGCGGGCTGCGCCTCGGTGTCCGCGGCCTGCGGCTGCTCGATCACCTCGGTCGTCATCTCGGTGACCTCGCCCGACCCGGCTGCCTCGCCTGTCTCGCCGGTCTCGGCCGCCTCGGCCGGCTGCTCGGGCCGCGGCGCCTTGGCCATCGCAGCCACCTGGGCCGGGGTCGGCGGCTTGGGCGCCACCGGTGCGGGGCTCGGGGACTCCTCGCCCCGGCCGCGTCCGCGCCCACGTCCGCGGCCACGGCGACCACTGTCGTCGTCGCCCGACCCGTTGCCCGCGGTGCCACCGCCACCGCCGCCGTTGCCGCCACCGCCGCCGTTGCCGTTGCCGCCGTTGCCGCCGCCACGCGCCTCGACCGGCACGTCGTGCAGCACCAGGCCACGGCCCTGGCAGTGCGGGCAGTTCTCGCTGAACGCCTCCAGCAGACCGGTGCCGATGCGCTTGCGCGTCATCTGCACCAGACCCAGCGAGGTCACCTCCGCCACCTGGTGGCGGGTGCGGTCGCGGCCCAGGCACTCCACCATCCGACGCAGCACCAGGTCGCGGTTGGACTCCAGCACCATGTCGATGAAGTCGACGACGATGATGCCGCCGATGTCGCGCAGCCGCAGCTGGCGCACGACCTCCTCGGCGGCCTCCAGGTTGTTCTTGGTGACCGTCTCCTCCAGGTTGCCCCCGGAGCCGGTGAACTTGCCGGTGTTGACGTCGACGACGGTCATCGCCTCGGTGCGGTCGATGATCAGCGAGCCGCCCGAGGGCAGCCAGACCTTGCGGTCCAGCGCCTTGGCGATCTGCTCGTCGATGCGGTACGCGGCGAACACGTCGCGGTCGCCCTCGTGCCGCTCCAGCCGCGGCAGCAGGTCCGGCGCCATCGACTCCACGTAGCCGTGCACGGTCTCCCACGCCTCCTCGCCCTGGATCACCAGGCGCGAGAAGTCCTCGGTGAACAGGTCCCGGACCACCTTGAGGGTCAGGTCCGGCTCGCCGTAGAGCAGCTTGGGGGCGCCACCCTTGGCCTTGCCCTCGATCTCCTCCCAGCGCGCCTTGAGCCGCTCGACGTCGCGGGTCAGCTCGTCCTCGGAGGCGCCCTCGGCGGCGGTGCGCACGATCACGCCGGCGGTCTCGGGGACGATCTGCTTGAGCAGGGTCTTGAGGCGGTGACGCTCGGTGTCGGGCAGCTTGCGCGAGATGCCGCTGGTGGTGCCGTCGGGCACGTAGACCAGGAAGCGCCCAGCCAGGCTGACCTGGCTGGTCAGGCGTGCGCCCTTGTGGCCGACCGGGTCCTTGGTGACCTGCACGAGCACGCTCTGGCCCGAGCTCAGCACCGACTCGATCTTGCGGGGGGTGCCCTCCTTGTGGCCGAGCGAGGACCAGTTGACCTCGCCGGCGTAGAGCACCGCGTTGCGACCCTTGCCGATGTCGATGAACGCCGCCTCCATGGAGGGCAGCACGTTCTGCACCCGGCCGATGTAGACGTTGCCGATCAGCGAGGTCTGCGACTCGCGGGCCACGTAGTGCTCCACGAGCACCTTGTCCTCGAGCACGCCGATCTGGGTGAGGTCCTCGCGCTGGCGGATCACCATCACGCGGTCCACCGCCTCGCGGCGGGCCAGGAACTCCGACTCGCTGACGATCGGCGCCCGGCGGCGTCCGGCCTCGCGGCCCTCGCGGCGGCGCTGCTTCTTGGCCTCCAGGCGGGTCGAGCCGCTGACCGCGGTGATCTCGTCCTCGGCCGAGCGACCCTTGCGCACCCGGGTGACGGTGTTCTGCGGGTCCTCGCCCGAGCCGCCACCGCTGTCACCGTCGCGGCGCCGACGACGCCGACGCCGGGTGCCGCTCGAGGACTCCTCCTCGCCACCGTCCCCGCCGGACTCGTCCTGCGCGGCGCCCGGGCCGCTCTCGGACCGGCCGGAGTCCTCGTCCTTGCCGTCCTTGTCGGTCTTGCCGTCCTTGTCGCTCTTGTCGTTCTTGTCGCTCCGGTCGCCGGCGTCCCCCACGGCCTGGTCGCCGTCGGTGTCCTGGCCGCCGCCTGCGGACTTGCGGCGGCGTCGACCGCCGCGGCGCCGGCGGCGACGCGGGCCGGACTCACTGTCCTGGGAGTCCTCGGAGTCCTCGTCGCTGTCGGAGTCGCTGGAGTCGCTGGAGTCGTCGACGTCGCTGGCGTCGGACTCCTGGTCGGACGTCTCGTCGGACGCCGGCTCGGCAGCGGGGTCCGCGATCGCCTCGGCGTCGGCCTCGGCCAGCGGGTCGACGGCGGTCTCGGGGTCCACCTCGGGCTCCGGCGCGACCGCCGCGGCCTCCTCGAGCTCCGGGGCCTGCTCGGGCTCGGGCTCGGGGGCGGCCTTCTTCTTCGAGGCGGTGCGCTTGCGCGTCCGGGACGGGGCAGCAGGCGGCTGGAAGAGCACCGCGGCACCCGGGACCCCCGACTCGGCGGCCGGCTCAGGGGCGGGCTCGGCAGCAGGCTCGAGCGCCTCGGCGCTCGGCTCGGCCGCGGGCTCGGGCGCCTCGGCGCTCGCAGCCGCCTTCTTGCGCGTCGAGGTGCGCTTCGTGGTGGTCTTCTTGGCGCGGGTCGCCTTCTTCGCCGGAGCCTCGCCCTGCTCGTCGCCCGGGGCCTCGAGCGCCACGTCGAGCGGCACGTCCAGGGGCACGTCGCCGGCCTCGCCGGTCTCGACGGCCGCCTCGGGGACCTCGGGGCCGGCAGCGGCCTTCTTCGTCGTCGCCTTCTTGGCGGTGGCCTTCTTGGTGGCGGCCTTCTTGGCGGGGGCCTTCTTCGCCGTCGTCTTCTTGGCCGCGGCCTTCTTCGCGGCCGCCTTCTTCGCCGGGGGCGCGCCCTCGTCGGGTCCCGTGTCGGGTCCTGCCTCGGGCCCCGCGTCAGGCGGCGTGTCGGCCCCCTCCGGCGTCGAGGTGGTCGTCGGGAAGTCGTCGTCAGCCATGTGCTGCTCCTGGCCCGGCGGCGACTGCGGCCGGGCATCTCTGGCGCGCCGCCGGTGGCCGGAGGTTCCCGGGCCCGGCGGCACGAAGCCTGTCATCGGGTACGGCGAAGCCCTCCGCGTGCTGCGTCGTCGGGTACCGGCCGACGCCTGCCGCGGTCGACGGCCGGTCGGGCCGCGTCGCGGTCTGGCGACGACCTGCGCCCGCCGTGCCTCCCGACCGGAGCCGGACGGCGAGAACGTCGTCGGGTCACCTCGGGGAGCGGGCTCGAGAGCTGCTCCGGGCGGCGACCTCGGCGAGTATCGCACAGCCGACGCCCGGTGCCGGGATCTCGACACCCGATCGGGACCGCACGACCGGGAGGAGTCGTCAGCCGAGCGGGTCGCCGACCGAGGAGGTCGCCTCGTCGAACGGACCCTGTGCCAGCCTGGTCAGCAGGGCCCCTCCCGGCACGGCCTGACCGGAGGCGGCGGCCAGACCGGTCAGCACGTCGTCGGGACGGACGGCGGGCACGGCGTGTCGCAGCAGCAGCTCCAGGCGGGTGCTCCACGGGCCCTCACCGGGCAGGGGCGCCACCTCGAGACGCACCACCGCGCCGCGGCAGTCGAACTCGCGCAGGCCCTTCTTGGTCATCCGCTCCACCGGCACCTCGGGCTCGGCCAGGAAGGCCGCGACCATCCGGGCGGCCTTGTCGTGGTCGAGGGCGACGTCGAGGTGCCACAGGCTCGCCTCGAGGCGGTCGGCCACGCCGCCGCCCGGCGAGACCACGACCTCGAGCACGTCCAGGCCCGGGGGCAGCGCCTCGTCGAGCGAGGCGCGGATCGCGGCGGGCTCCACCTCGGCGCTCAGCGCGAGCTCCAGGTACTCCGCCTCGCTGGCCGCACCGGTGGGGGCCGCCCCGGCGTAGGAGATGCGTGGGTGCGGGTTGAAGCCCGAGGAGTAGGCCATCGGCACCCGGGCGCGGAAGATGGCGCGCTCGACGGCGCGGCTCACGTCGCGGTGGCTGGTGAAGCGCAGCCGACCGCGCTTGGCGTAGCGCACCCGCAGCCGCTGCACGGGGGGCGCCTGCTGCTCGGGCTGCTGGCGGCTCATCCCCGGGTCACCTGCGCCTCTCCCAGCTGCTCGCGTGCGTCCTTCATGGCAGGGGAAGGGTAGACGGTGCCCACCCGCTCGCCGTCGAGCCACTCCCCCAGCTGCTCCGCCTCGTGCTGCAGAGCCGCGCGTGCGGCCGGCGAGACCTCGGCGGAGGGCTCCACCGCCACGTGGACGACGCCGTCGGCGCCTTGCACCCAGCAGCCCACGGCCCGACCGTCGACCCACGCGGTCGTGCCGGCGTTGCCGTTGCGGTCGAAGAGCCGGGCGGCGAGCGCCGGCTCCAGGTACCAGTCGCGACCGCGCCAGCCCATGACCGTGGGGTCCAGCACGGGCAGCAGCGCCACGTGCGGCTCGGGACCCGGGTCCTCGTGGGTCTCCTCGTCACCGGGCAGCACCCAGGCGGGCCCGCCGTCCTCCAGCTGCACCGCCACCGCTCCCACCTCGGTCAGGGCCGCGCGCACCGCGCCCTTGGTGGCCCCCAGCCACCACACCAGGTCCTCCTCGGTGCCGGGCGCGAAGCGCTCGAGCCAGGTGCGCACCAGCTCGGCGTACCCCTGCGCCGAGGTCGTCGCCACCGGCTCCGCGCCGAGCCAGGATTCCATGGGCGCCCACCGCGGGCGCGAGAGCCGCCAGTGCTGGGTGTTCTCGCCGCGCACCAGGTCGGCGGTGAGGCCCAGGTGGGTGAGCAGCCGGGTGTGGGCGGGGACGACGCCGCCCGGGACGCTCACCTGCACCGCGGCCCCCGGCACGGCCTCGCGCACCTCGACGGCGGTCAGCCCCGACGGCGTCGCTGCCACGGCTGCCACGATCTCGGCTCGGCGCTCCTCGACCCACGCGGCGCCATCGGTGGCCAGGCCGGAGGACTCGACGCCCTTGACCAGGCCGGCCCGCTCGGTGGCGGCCACGCGCGCCGCGGCGCTGCCCCAGGCGGCGGGCAGCAGCGCCCGGGGGAAGACGAACAGGGTGCGGCGCATCGCGAGCTGCTTGACCAGCGTGCGGTCCCGGTGGAGCGCGCGGTCGACGTCGTCCACGCCCAGGTGCGGCGCCCGCACCCGCACGCTCAGGTAGACCGTGGCGGGCTCGGTGCTGTGCAGCACCCCGACGGCCTCGGTGGCCTCCTCGGGCGTCGCCGCCCGCGTGGCCGCGGTGAGCCGGTGACGCACTAGGAGGCGCCGGCGTCGCTCGTCGTCGCTGAACTCTCGCACCGGGCCATCCTCCACGCCCTACGCTGAGGCGCGCACGGGCACGCCGGATCCCCCGGCGGTGCCGGCAGCGCAGGCCGTGCCCAGTCGCCCAGGAGATCCCGATGTCGTCCACGCCCCCACCGCCCGGACCGGGACAACCTGGACAGCCGCAGAACCCCTACCAGACGGGCAGTCAGCCGCCGTTCGGGCAGAACCCCTACGCGCCCGGCCCCGGGCAGAACCCCTACGCGCCCGGCCCCGGGCAGAACCCCTACGGCCAAGCGCCGTTCGGCCAGGCGCCGGCTCCCCAGGGCGGCAAGGGGTTGGCGGTCGCGGCACTGGTGCTGGCGTTCCTCCCGCTCTGCCTGACCCAGGTCGCCGCGTTCATCATGGGCATCGTGGTGCTGACCAGCCGGCGCGCCGGCCGGGGCCTGGCAATCGCGGCCATCGTGGTCTCGCTGGTGATGGTCGGGGTGCTGCTGGTGCTCGGGCTCGCAGGGATCGGCTCGTTGGTCGGCGCGGCCGTTGCAGACCTCAAGCGAGGTGAGTGCATCGATGCAGATGGCCTCACGGACGACAAGAGCGACTCGGTCAGTGTCATTCAGGTCGTGAGCTGCGATGAGCCACACGACGGCGAAGTGCTGGCCGCGGGAGAACTCAGCGCTGAGGCGGCACAATTTTATGGGGATCCGACCCGCGGGGATTTCTGTGAGCCTTACGTAACGCTAAGCGTCCTCGAGTCCTTGCCAGCGAACATGACAATGACCTCTCTCACCGAGTCACCTGACCCCGCGCGTGGTGACGCCTTCGTGTGCATCGCCCATCGCTCTGACGGATCACAGCTCACGAAGCCCCTCCGCTGACTTCGTCGTTTCGAGGGCGGGCGACGAGCTCCTTGCGCAGGTGCACGTCGTCCTGGCCGGCCACGGGCACGCCCTCCCAGCGGAAGATCTCGCGGTAGCCGTGGCGCTCGTAGAAGCCGGGCGCCTGGAAGGTGAAGGAGGTGACGAAGACCCGCAGCACGCCGCGGCGCACCGCCTCGGCCTCGAACTCGGCCAGCAGACGGGTGCCGAGCGCCTGACCGCGGCGCTCCTCGTGCACCCACGTCATCGCGATGCCGGCCGCCTCGGCCCAGGTCCACCCGCTCAGCCCGGCCACCAGGTCCCCGCCCGCGTCGTGCACGGCCACCGTCAGCTCCCGCGCCGCGGGCAGCGGCGCGGTGCGCGCGGTGTTGACCACGTCGAGGAGGCCCGAGAGCTGCTCGTCCAGCTCGGGCCGTCCCTCGCGGACGGTCACGGTCAGGTCCTCGGGCGTCGTCACGGCCGCGAGACTAGTGGCCGGGCCCCTCAGACCACGGAGAGCGGCAGCAGCGTCTGGCCGGTGGGGCCGATCTGGATCTCGGTGCCCATCTCGGGGCACACCCCGCAGTCGTAGCAGGGCGTCCAGCGGCAGTCCTCGACGTCGGGCACGGCCTCGGGGTCCTCGGCGACGGCGAGCGCGTCCTCCCAGTCGGCCCAGAGCCAGTCCTTGTCGAGGCCGGAGTCCAGGTGGTCCCAGGGCAGCACCTCGTCGTAGCCGCGCTCGCGCGTGGTGAACCAGGCCAGGTCGACGCCGGTGCCGGCCAGCCCGCGCTCGGCCGCGGAGGCCCAGCGCTCGTAGGAGAAGTGCTCGCTCCAGCCGTCGAAGCGGCCGCCGTCGCGCCAGACCTGCTCGATGACGCGACCCACGCGACGGTCCCCGCGCGAGAGCAGTCCCTCGACCGCGCCGGGCTCGCCGTCGTGGTAGCGGAAGCCGATGGCGCGACCGTAGCGCTTGTCGGAGCGGACGACGTCGCGCAGCTTGGCCAGGCGGGCGTCGGTGGTCGCGGTGTCGAGCTGCGCGGCCCACTGGAAGGGGGTGTGCGGCTTGGGCACGAAGCCGCCGATCGAGACGGTGCAGCGCACGTCGTTGCGGCCTGAGACCTCCCGACCGGTGGCGATGACGCGCTTGGCGAGGTCGGCGATGGCGAGCACGTCGTCGTCGGTCTCGGTGGGCAGGCCGCACATGAAGTAGAGCTTCACCTGGCGCCAGCCGTGGGAGTAGGCGGCGGCGACCGTGCGGATCAGGTCGTCCTCGCTGACCGCCTTGTTGATCACCTTGCGCATCCGCTCCGAGCCGCCCTCGGGCGCGAACGTCAGGCCGGAGCGGCGGCCGTTGCGGGAGAACTCGTTGGCCAGGGTGATGTTGAAGGCGTCGACGCGGGTGGAGGGCAGCGAGAGCGAGACGTTGGAGCCCTCGTAACGGTCGGCCAGCCCGGTGGCCACCTCGCCGATCTCGGTGTGGTCCGCCGAGCTCAGCGAGAGCAGCCCGACCTCCTCGAAGCCGGTCTGGCGCACGCCGTTCTCGACCATGTCGCCGATGGTCTTGATCGAGCGCTCCCGCACCGGCCGGGTGATCATGCCTGCCTGGCAGAAGCGGCAGCCGCGCGTGCAGCCGCGGAAGATCTCCACCGAGAACCGCTCGTGCACGGTCTCGGCCAGCGGCACCAGCGGCTTGCGGGGGTAGGGCCAGGCGTCGAGGTCCATCAGCGTGTGCTTGGTGACCTTGAACGGGATGCCCGGCCGGTTGGGCTCGACGGCGGCGATGGCGCCGTCGGGGCCGTAGGAGACGTCGTAGAAGCGCGGCACGTACACGTTGCCGGTGACGGCGAGGCGGCGCAGCAGCTCCTCGCGGCCGCCGGGGCGGCCCTCGGCCTTGAACTCGCGGACCAGCTCGGAGATCGCGAGCACGACCTCCTCGCCGTCACCGAGCACCGCGGCGTCGAGGAAGTCGGCGACCGGCTCGGGGTTGAACGCGGCGTGCCCGCCGGCGAGCACGATCGGGTCGTCCTCGCCGCGGTCGACGGCGTGCAGCGCGATGCCGGCCAGGTCGAGCGCGGTGAGCATGTTGGTGTAGCCGAGCTCGGTGCTGAAGCTGAGGCCGAGGACGTCGAAGGCGCCGACGGGACGGTGCGCGTCGACGGTGAACTGCGGGATGGGGCCGTGCTCGTCGCCCTCGCGCATGATCTTCTCGAGGTCGGGCCAGACCGCGTAGGTGCGCTCGGCCACGATCCAGTCGCGCTCGTTGAGCACCTCGTAGAGGATCTGGACGCCCTGGTTGGGCAGGCCGACCTCGTAGGCGTCGGGGTACATCAGGGCCCACCGCACGGTCTCGCCCTCGGGCGCGCAGTCCCAGGGCTTGACCTCGGAGTTGAGCTCGCCACCGACGTACTGGATGGGCTTGGCCACCTCGTGCAGGCGCGGCTCGAGCCGGGGGAAGACGCTGGAAGCCATGGCACCAGCCTACGAGCGTCACCCCCCGATCGCCGATCCGGCGAACATCACTCGTTCACTACAGTTCGCCCCATGAGTGCCGAGGTGACGCAGGGACGATTCCGCTGGACCCTGTGGATGCCGCTCGCCGGCCTCGTGGTCCTGGTGTTCTCGTGGGGCACCTATCCCCCGCCGCTGGTGGCCGCGTTCATCGCGGTGTTCCTGATCGGAGCGGTGCTCGCGGCGGTCCACCACGCCGAGGTGGTGGCGCACAAGGTGGGCGAGCCGTTCGGGTCGCTGGTGCTCGCGGTCGCCGTCACGGTGATCGAGGTGGCGCTGATCGTCACGCTCATGATCAGCGGCGGCGACGGGACGGCCACGTTGGCGCGCGACACCGTCTTCGCGGCGCTGATGATCACCATCAACGGCATCGTGGGCATCTCGCTGGTCGTGGGCGCCTACAAGCACCACCTCGCCGAGTTCAACGCCGAGGGCACCGGCTCGGCGCTCGCCACCGTGGTGGCCCTGGCCGGCGTCGCGCTGGTGCTGCCGGCGGTCACCACCTCCGGCGCGGGCCTGGAGTACTCCAGCTCGCAGCTGGCGTTCGCGGCCGTCGCCTCGCTCGTGCTCTACGGCATGTTCGTGTTCACCCAGACGGTGCGCCACCGCGACTTCTTCCTGCCCGTCGAGAGCGCCGCCGGCCGCCGCGCGGCCGAGCGCGGCCCCGTGGACGCCGACGGCGACGGCCACGCCGACCCGCCCACCACCCGGGAGGCGCTGGTGAGCCTCGCGCTGCTGGTGGTCTCGCTGGTGGTCGTCGTCGGTCTGGCCAAGACCCTCTCGCCCACCATCGAGGCGGGTGTCGACGCCGCGGGCTTCCCCCGCGCCGTCGTCGGTGTGGTGATCGCCCTGCTGGTGCTGCTGCCGGAGTCGATCGCGGCCGTCCGGGCAGCGCTCACCGACCGCGCCCAGGTGAGCCTCAACCTGGCGATGGGCTCGGCCATGGCCTCGATCGGTCTCACGATCCCGACCATCGCGGTGGCCTCGATCTGGCTCGACGGCCCGCTGGCGCTGGGCCTGGAGCCCACCCAGATCGTGCTGCTGGCCGTCTCGGTGGTCGTGGCCGTGCTGACGGTGGTGCCCGGTCGCGCCAAGCCGCTGGCGGGCGGTGTGCACCTGGTGCTGCTGGCCTCCTTCATCTTCCTCTCCATCCAGCCGTAGCCTTGAGGGCGATGCGACGCCTCACCACTGCTCCCGGCACGGCCCTGGCGGCCGCGCTCGCGAGCCTGCTGCTGGCCGGGTGCGCCTCCTCGGGCGACGACCCCGCGGCGCAGCCGCTGGAGGAGCCCACCGTCACGGTGACCCCGCGGGTGGCCGAGCCGGGCGAGACCCACTCCCACGGCGAGGGCATCGGCGACGGCACCACCGCCGAGGCCGCCGGCTACCGGATGAGCGACCTGCGCGTGCCGCGCTTCAGCGGCTCGCCGGGCGAGCTGTCGTTCCGGATCCTCGACGCCGAGGGGCAGCCGCTGCGCGACTACACCGAGCAGCAGACGAAGGCGCTGCACCTCTACGTGGTGCGTGAGGACCTGCAGGACTTCCGACACGTGCACCCCGTGCTCGACGACGACGGCACGTGGCGGGCGCGGGTCAACCTGGCCGGCTCCGGGCGCTACCGCGCGATCGCGGAGTTCGCGCCGGCCGACGGCGGCGTCGCCGAGGGCGAGCACGTGCTGCTGGGCGCCACCGCGACGGTCCCGGGCGGCTGGACGCCCGAGCCGGTCTCCGCCACCAGCACCGAGAGCGACGGCGCGCTCGAGGTCAGCACCGACGCCGAGCTGGCCAGCGGTCCCGAGGGCAGCCTCGAGCTGCGCCTGAGCGACCCCGAGGGCGCCGACGACTCCGAGCCGCCCCAGCTGGAGAGCTACCTGGGCACCAGCGCCCACGTCACGGGCTTCGACGTCGAGACCGGGGCGGTGACCCACCTGCACCCGCTCGGCACGCCCGAGACCGACGGCGCGCAGACGGTGCTGGAGCTGCACACCGAGATCGACGAACCCGGGCGGATGCTGTTCTTCGTGCAGGTGCGACGCGCGGGGTTCGTGCACACGGTGCCGGTCACCACGACCGTGGTCTGACCGGGCCACCGGGTGCGGCCCGGGCCGCACGGACCGGACCAGCCAGCCGTCAGGCGGGCTGCATCTCCTGCGCCTGCTCGGTGATCTGCGCCTGCAGGCGCTCGTCGAGCAGCTCGGCGGCGCGGGCGGCCACCAGGCGGTCGTTCTCCTCCGAGAGCCGCAGGACCAGCGCCTCGAGCTCGGCGACGCGGGCACGCAGCCGCGCGTTGTCCGAGGCCAGCCGCGGGTCGCGCAGGTCGCTGTTCAGGTAGCCGATCAGCGCCTTGGCCATGTGGTCGTGCCTTTCATCGATCGAACGTCACGACGGTGCGATCGTGACGGGTGGTGCCGGCCCCGTTCGGGCCGTCTACAAGAGTCCCACCGGCACCCGCCCCCGGTCAAACCACCCGTCGGCGCCGCGGCACGGGCTGACAGCGGGGGCAGAAGAAGCTGGAGCGGTTCATGAAGGCGACCCGGCGGATCGGGGTGCTGCACCGGTCGCAGGGCTCGTCCTGGCGGCCGTAGGCGTGCAGCGAGCGGTCGAAGTAGCCGGACTCGCCGTTGACGTTGACGTAGAGAGCGTCGAAGGAGGTGCCGCCCTGCGCGAGGGCCTCCCCCATCACCTCGCGGCAGCGGGCCAGCAGCTCGTGCACCTGGCGCGAGGTGAGTCGGTCGCCAGGGCGCTCCCCGTGCAGCTGCGCGCGCCACAGCGCCTCGTCGGCGTAGATGTTGCCGACCCCGGAGACCAGGCCCTGGTCCAGCAGCAGCCGCTTGACGCCGGAGGAGCGCTGACGCACCCGGACCACGAAGGCGTCGTCGTCGAACCCGGGGTCGAGCGGGTCGCGGGCGATGTGGGCGATCTCGGGCGGCAGCTCGGCGCCACCGGTGCTCACCAGCAGGCCGCCGAACATCCGCTGGTCCACGAAGCGCAGGTCGCGGCCCGGTGCGGGACCGTCGGCCAGCATCAGCCGCACCCGCAGGTGCCGCTCGGGCGCGGCGTCGATGGGCTGCACGAGCATCTGGCCGCTCATGCCGAGGTGGGCCAGCAGCGCGTCGCCGTTCTCCAGCGGCAACCACAGGTACTTGCCGCGGCGCCGGGCGCCGACCAGGCGCCGTCCGGCCAGGGCCTCGGCGAAGCCCTCGGGCCCGCGGGGGTCGCGACGCACCGGGCGCGGGTGCAAAACCTCGACGGAGGTGACGGTGGCACCGACGACGTGACGCTCGAGGCCGGCCCGGACGACCTCGACCTCGGGCAGCTCCGGCACGGTGTGCTCAGTCCAGCGGGGCGCCGGTGTCGGCGAGCCCCAGCGAGGAGCTGACGGCGCGGTAGGCCGTCTCGGCCGCGGCCTGCTCGGCCTCCTTCTTGGAGCGGCCCACGCCGTTGCCGTACAGCTCGCCGGCCACACGGACCTGCGCGGTGAAGGTCTTCATGTGGTCGGGCCCGTCGTCGGTGATGACGTACTCGGGCACGCCGAGCGCGTGCTCGGCGGAGATCTCCTGCAGCGAGGTCTTCCAGTCCAGTCCCGCCCCGAGCGCCGAGGCGGCCTCGATGAGCGGGTCGAAGAGCAGGTGCACCACGTCGGCGGCAGCCGTGAGGCCCCCGCTGAGGTGCACGGCACCGATCACGGCCTCGACGGTGTCGGAGAGGATCGAGGCCTTCTCGCGACCGCCGGTGGTCTCCTCGCCGCGACCGAGCTTGATCTCGCGCCCCAGCCCGATGGCACGCGCGACCTGGGCCAGCGCCCGAGCGTTGACGACGGCCGCGCGCAGCTTGGCCAGACGCCCCTCGGAGAGGTCCGGGTGCATCAGGTAGAGCGTCTCGGTGACGACGACGCCGAGCACCGAGTCGCCGAGGAACTCCAGCCGCTCGTTGGTGGGCAGCCCACCGTTCTCGTAGGCGAAGGAGCGGTGCGTGAGGGCACGCTCGAGCAGCTCGGGGTCCAGGACGGGGTCCCCGAGCGCCGTGCGCAGCTCGACGTGCTGGTCGAGCTGCGACTCGGTGTCGGTCAGAGCACCTGGCGGCGGTCGGACCGCGCGCCGTACTGACCGCAGGTGCCGCAGGCACGGTGGGGCAGGTGCTTGGCCGCGCAGGCGGGGTTGGCACAGGTCACCAGGGTGGGCGCGGTCGCCTTCCAGGCCGACCGGCGGTGCCGGGTGTTGCTGCGCGACATCTTCCGCTTCGGGACTGCCACTTCATGCTCCTCGTTCGTCGTTGTCCGGGTCCTGCGTCAGGCCGGTCTGCGTCAGGGCGGTCAGGCCGGCCCACCGCGGGTCGATCGGGTCCTCGTGGCCGTGGTCGGGGTCGTCGGCCAGGCGTGCACCACACTCGGTGCACAGTCCGGGACAGTCGTCCTCGCACAGCGGCTGGAAGGGTAGTGCGAGCACCACCGCGTCCCGCAGCAGGGGCTCGAGGTCGAGCAGGTCGTCCTCGAGCAGGCTGACCTCGTCGTCCTCCTCGGCGGGCTCCCGGTCGCGGATGTCGTCGTAGACGTACAGCTCCTGCAGCTCGACCTCGACGTCGTCGTCGATCTCGCGCAGGCAGCGCACGCACTCGCCGACGAGGGCGGCTCGCGCCGTCCCCGTGACCAGGACCCCCTCCAGGACCGCCTCGAGGCGCAGGTCGAGCTCGACCGGCGTTCCCTCGGCGACCCGCAGGACGTCGATGCCCAGATCCGCCGGCGCCGGCACCGTCAGCTCCACCTCTCGCTGGGACCCCGCGCGGCGGCCGAGCTCGCGGGTGTCGAGCACGAGCGGCGCTCGGGGGTCCAGGCCAGACAAGGGCTTCACTTCCGGTTCCGGGCACGTCAGATCCAGCGAGGAGCGTATCCGCCCGGGTGGACCGCGACCAAACCGCGGGCTCCCGAGCCGGGTGTCGGCTCTCGTCAGGCCTGGCGCAGCCGATCGACGAGGGCGGTGTTGACGAAGTCGGGCACGAGCGCGGAGACGTCGCCGCCGAAGCGCGCCACCTCCTTGACCAGCGAGGAGGCCAGGAAGGACCACTCGGGGCTGGTGGGGATGAAGACGGTCTCGACGTCGGTCAGCGAGGCGTTCATCTGCGCCATCTGCAGCTCGTAGTCGAAGTCGCTCACCGCGCGCAGGCCCTTCACGATGGCGTGGATCTGGTGCTCGCGGCAGAAGTCGGTGAGCAGGCCGGTGAAGCCGTCGACGCGCACGTTGGGCCAGGGGGCGCAGGCCCGCTCGAGCATGCCCAGGCGTTCCTCGGGGCTGAAGAGACGGTTCTTCGACGGGTTGACCCCCGCGGCCACCACCACCTCGTCGAACAGCGCGGCCGCGCGGCCGACGATGTCGAGGTGGCCGTGGGTGACCGGGTCGAAGGACCCGGGGCAGACGGCTCGGCGCACTACTCAGACCTCTTCCGGGGGTGGGCTCGCGGCGGCGCGACCGTACCAGAGCGTGGTCTCGCCGTAGCGGCGCGAGCGCCAGGCCTCGACCAGCGCCGGCCAGCGCGGCTCGGGGCTGCGCGAGCCGCGCTCGACCACCACCAGCGCGTCCGGCGCCAGCCAGCCCGCCGCGAGGCTCGCGAGCACCTCGGCCAGCTCCTCCTCGCCCAGCGGGTAGGGCGGGTCCATCAGCACCAGGTCGTAGCGCTCCTGCGCCGCAGGCGGCGTGGCGAGCACCGCGTCGACCGCCCGGGCGCGCAGGTCGACCGGCGCACCGAGGTCGCGCGCGTTGAGCTCGATGACGGCGATCGCGCGCCGCTCGTGCTCCACCAGCGTCACCGCCTCCGCCCCGCGCGACCACGCCTCGAGCCCCAGCGCACCGGACCCGGCGTAGAGGTCGAGCACGCGCAGCCCCTCCCACGTGCCGGCCCAGGCCTGGACGGCGGAGAAGAGCGCCTCGCGCACCCGGTCGCTGGTGGGCCGGGTGCCCTCGCCGGGCGGGGTGCGCAGGCGGCGTCCGCCCGCGCTGCCGCCGATGATCCGGGTCACGACTTGTCGATGAAGTCGGAGACCTGGGAGGCCTCGAGCTCGGTGACCTCGCGGGCCAGCAGCGGGTGGGCCTCCAGCTCGGGGTCGCCCTCGAGCAGCCCGACGGCGGCCCCGCGCGCCTCGAGGATCGTCTCCTCGTCGCGCAGCACCTTGAGCCGCCGCAGCTGCGAGCGCCCACCGGACTGCCGGCTGCCCAGCACGTCGCCCTCCCGGCGCTGCTCGAGGTCGAGGCGGCTGAGCTCGAAGCCGTCGGTGCTGTCGGCCAGCGCCCCGAGCCGGATCATCGACGGGGACTCGACCCCCTCCCCGATGCGCGTGTGGGTGACCAGCAGGCAGAGCCCCGGCAGGCCACCGCGACCGACGCGACCGCGCAGCTGGTGCAGCTGGGAGACGCCGAAGCGGTCGGCGTCGAGGATCACCATGGTGGTGGCGTTGTGCACATCGACGCCGACCTCGATGACCGTGGTGCTCACCAGCACGTCGATCTCGCCGGCGGCGAAGGCCGTCATCGTGGCGTCCTTCTCCTCCGGCGCCATCCGCCCGTGCAGCCGCTCGACGCGCAGACCCGCCAGCGGGCCCGTGGAGAGCAGCGGCGCGACGTCCTCGACGGCGGCCAGCGGCACCTCGTCGTCCTCGCCCGCGGGCTGTCCGTCCTCGTCGAGCTCGACGACGCGCAGGGTGCCGGGCTCGAGCTCCTCGACCGAGATGCGCGGGCAGACCACGTAGACCTGGTGCCCGCGCCCGACCTCCTCGCGCACCCGCTCCCAGACCCGGGTGATCCAGCCGGGGTGCTCGCGCAGGTTGACCACCGAGGTCTGGATGGGGGCGCGGCCGGCGGGCAGCTCGTCGAGCGTGGAGGTCTCGAGGTCGCCGAAGACGGTCATGGCCACCGTGCGCGGGATGGGCGTGGCGGTCATGACCAGCACGTGCGGAGGGTCGATGCCCTTGGCGGTCAGGGCGGCGCGCTGCTCGACGCCGAAGCGGTGCTGCTCGTCGACGACGACGAGCCCGAGGTCGGCGAACTGGACGGTGTCCTCGAGCAGGGCGTGCGTGCCCACCACCAGACCGGCCTCGCCGCTGGCGATCCGCAGCAGCCGCTCGCGACGCTGACCCTTGGTGAGCGAGCCGGTCAGCAGCTCCACCTGGGTGCCGACGGCGGAGCCGCCGAGCATCCCTCCGGAGGCGAGCTCGCCCATCATCGCCGTGATGGAGCGGTGGTGCTGCTGCGCCAGGACCTCGGTGGGGGCCAGCAGCGCCGCCTGCCCGCCGGAGTCGATCACCCGCAGCACCGCGCGCACCGCCACGAGGGTCTTGCCGGAGCCGACCTCGCCCTGGAGCAGGCGGTTCATCGGGTGCGGCCGGGCCAGGTCGGTCTCGATCTCGGCCCCCACCCGGCGCTGGCCGGCGGTGAGCTCGAAGGGCAGCTGCGCGTCGAAGGCGGCCAGCAGGACGCCGTCGCCGCCGTCGCGGGTGCGGGTGCCGACGGACTGCTGGGCACGCCGACGACGGGCCAGCACCAGCTGGGTCACCAGCGCCTCCTCGAACCGGAACCGGCGCAGCGCGGCCTCGGCCTCCGGGGGCGTCGCGGGGGCGTGCACCTGGCTGTAGGCGGTGCGCAGGTCGACCAGGCCGTGCGCCTCGCGCACGGCCTGCGGCAGCGGGTCCTCGGGCACCTCGACCAGGGTGCGGGCGAAGGTGACGGCGCGTTCGAGGTCCCAGGTGAAGACCCCCTTGGTGAGCGGGTAGATCGGGTACAGCGGTGGCAGCGAGGCCACCGAGGAGAAGAAGTCGGACTCGAAGAGGAACATCACCGGGTTGGTCAGCTGCCACCGGTTCTGGAAGCTGCTGACCTTGCCCAGGAACAGCCCCCGCTGGCCCGCGCGGTACTTCTGCTCGAAGTGCTCGGCCATGTGCTTGCCCTTGGCGAAGAACGTCATGCCCAGCCGGGCGCCGAGGTCGCCCCCGGAGCCACCGGTGGCCAGCACGGCCTCCACCCGGTAGCCGGTGCGGCCGCTGCGCCGGTCCTGGTAGGTCTTGAGCTCCGAGCGCTCGATCTCGCCGACGACGGTGATCAGCTGGCCCGGGTAGAGCTTGCCGAGCCGGGTCAGCTCCGCGGTGGGCAGGTAGCGGCGCGGGAAGTGGTCGAACAGGTCGCCGACGGTGTGCAGGCCGAGCACCTGGGTGATGCGCTTGGCCTTCTGCGGACCGACGTCGCCCAGGACGGTCGCGACCGGCGAGTCGAAGGTGATCACGGGGGCTCCTGCTACTGGGCTGCTCTGGACTGCTACTCGACGGACAGCAGGAGCGGGTAGCGCTCCTGGCCCCCGTCGTACACCACGGCGTCGACAGTGGGGTGCTCGGCGTCGAGCCAGTCGGCCACCCGCTGCGCCAGTCCGGCCCCGCCCTCACCTTCCACCAGGGTCACCAGCTCGCCGCCACCGGCGAGCAGGCGGGCGATCACGTCGGTGGCGACGGCGTGCAGGTCCTCCCCCACCACCACGAAGTCGCCCTCGATCACGCCCAGCACGTCGCCGGGCTCGCAGGGGCCGGCCATGGTCATCGCGGCACGGGCGGCCACGGTGACGGCGCCGTGGCGGGCGTGCCGCGCGGTCGCCGTCATCTCGAGCACGTCCTTGTCGAAGGGGCGACCCGGCTCGTGCACCGCCAGGGCGGCCAGGCCCTGCACCTGGGCGACCGTCGGGATGACCACGACGCGCAAGCCGTGGTCGGTCTCGGCCGTGCGCGCGGCGATCTCGGCCACCCGCACCGAGTCGTGGTCGTTGGGCAGCACCACCACCTCGCTGGCGCCGCAGGCCCGGACCGCCTCGAGCACCTGGCCCGCCGAGGGGCGCTGCCCCGGCCCCCCGCGCACCACCGTGGCGCCCGCCTCCTCGAAGAGCGAGGCCAGCCCCGGCCCCGCGGCCACCGCCACGATCGCGCGTCCGGTCGGCGCCGCCGCCGCGCGCGCCCCGGCGACCTGCTCGGCGAAGTGCGTGACGCGCACCCGGTGCGGTCGACCGGCCTCGATGCCGGCCTCGATGGCCGCACCGACGTCGTCGACGTGCACGTGCACGTTCCACAGCCCCTCGCCGCCGACGACGACCAGCGAGTCGCCCAGACCGGACAGCCTCGCGCGCAGCGCGGTCACCGCCTGCTCCTCGGCGTCGAGCAGGTACATCACCTCGTAGGCCGGACCGTCGGCGGTCAGGTCACCCGCCGTCGGCGCACCCGCCCCGGCGGGTGGCACGGGGTGCGGCACGGGGATGTGGTGGCTGCCCAGCACCGCAGGCACCGGCACCGGACGACGCCCGGTCAGCGCGGTCTCGGCGGCGTCGAGGATCACGCACAACCCCCGTCCGCCGGCGTCCACGACCCCCGCTGCCGCCAGCACCGGCAGCTGCTCGGGCGTGCGGGCCAGCGCCTCGCGCGCCGCCGCAGCGGCGGCGGTGAAGACGTCGCGGGCCCGCGCCCCGGGCTCGGAGGACCGGGCGCGCGCGGCCTCGGAGGCAGCGCGGGCGACGGTGAGCATGGTGCCCTCGACCGGCTCGCCCACCGCGGCGTAGCTGGCCTCGGTGGCGCGGTGCAGGGCGTCGGCCATGATCTCGGCGTTGCGCTCGGTCGGCGTCGCGTGCGCGATGCGGCGCACCACGGCCCCGAGCATCTCGCTGAGGATCACCCCGGAGTTGCCCCGAGCTCCCAGCAACGCCCCCCGGGCCAACATCGTCAGGGCCTGCTCGCGGCCCGGTGAGGTCTCGCGCCCGGTGCCGTCGAGCCCGGCGACGGCCTCGCGGACGGCGTCGCGCGCGGCCGAGACGGTCAGCAGCATGTTGGTGCCGGTGTCGCCGTCGGGCACCGGGTAGACGTTGAGGGCGTCGATCTCCTCGCGCGCACCCGCCAGCGCCTCGGCGGCGATGTCGACGAAGCGCAGCACCACCGCCACGGAGATGGGCCCTCCGCGGGGCGGTGCCGGTTCCATGCCGCCGTAGACTAGGGCCTGCTCATCCTGCCCCCGCCCACGGCACGATTTCGGGGCACGGCGCACGGTCCGATACTCTTGCTCGGTTGCCCGCTCGCGGGCCCCGACCGTCTGGTCGACCGAACCACCTCGGTCCACCTCGAACCACCCTCGATCCCAGGAGTCATCCCGTGGCTGCCGTGTGCGACATCTGCGCCAAGAAGCCGAGCTTCGGCAACAACCGCCCGTGGTCCCGCAAGATCACCAAGCGCCGCTTCGACCCCAACATCCAGCGGGTCCGCGCCACGGTGAACGGCACCCCGAAGCGTCTCAACGTGTGCACCGGCTGCCTCAAGGCCGGCAAGGTCACCCGCTGACCCTGCAGCACCCCTGACCTCCCGGCGCTCGACGCCGGACCGGGACCGCCGACCCCTCGGGGTCGGCGGTCCCTGTGCGTCCGGGGTCGTCTGGTGGAGGTCCTGTGGTGGGTGTGCCCGCGCCGGTAGCACGGCCGGTCCCACCCACCACAGGACACCAGCTCGGCACCCACGCCCGCCTCAGAAGTGCGTCCACCCGGTGGCGCCCTCGTGCACGGCCCCGTCGACGGTGACGGCGGGGCCCTCGGCGCCCGACCAGCCCGCCTCGTGCACCTCGCCCACCACGATCCAGCCCATCGGCAGCGCGGCGGTGCTCGGGAAGGTCGCGAGCAGCGCGTGGTCGTCGCCACCACCGAGCACCAGCTGCAGCGCGTCGACGCCCGTGGCCGCGGCCACGGCCTGCAGCGGCTCCGGCAGGTCGAAGGCCTCGGCGCGCAGGTCCAGGTGCACCCCGGAGGCGTGGGCGAGGTGGCCGGCCTCCGAGAGCAGGCCGTCGGAGACGTCGATCATCGCGGTAGCACCCGCCTCGGCCCCCTCGCGACCCGCCGCGTACGGCGGCTGCGGGCGCCGGTAGGCCTCCACCAGCGCGCGCGGCGAGCGGAACCCGCGCCCGAGCACCGCCAGGCCGCCGGCGGCCCAACCCTGACGACCCGCGAGCGCGACGACGTCGCCCGGCTCGGCGCCCGAGCGCAGCAGCGGCGCCTGGGTGCAGGCGCCCAGCACCGTGACCGCGATGACCACCTGGTCGGCGCGGGTGAGGTCGCCGCCCACCACCACCGCACCCACCTGCGCGCACTCCTCGGCGAAGCCCGCGGCCATCTCCACGGCCCACGAGACCGGCAGGTGGGGCGGGGCCGCCAGACCCAGGGTCAGCGCGGTGGCCCGCCCGCCCATGGCGTTGATGTCGGAGAGGTTCTGCGCGGCGGCGCGGTGCCCGACGTCGGCGGCACCGGCCCAGTCGCGCCGGAAGTGGCGACCCTCGACCATCAGGTCGGTGCTCACCACCACGTGACCGACCTTGACCCGCAGCACCGCGGCGTCGTCGCCCGGCCCGACCAGCACCTGCTCGTCCTGCGGGAACAGCGCCACCAGGCGGTCGATGACGCCGAACTCCCCCAGGTCGGCCAGGGTCGGTTCGGAGGCGGCGGGCGTCGACGGGGGCATGCCCCCATCCCACCAGAACCCGGCCGCGTGGCACCGCCGGGGCGGCGCGGCCTGCCTACCCGGCGGCGGGTGGATCAGGGTAGGTTCGCCCTGCACGTCCTGCACACCGCAACGATGCGTGAACGAGGCGAGGGAGAAGCTCTCATGGTCGTCCAGGCCTACATCCTGATCCAGACCGACGTCGGCAAGGCCGCCGAGGTGGCCAAGGCCATCGCCCAGATCACCGGGGTCACCCTCGCCGAGGACGTCACCGGTCCCTACGACGTGATCGTGCGCGCCGAGGCCCGCAACGTCGACGAGCTCGGCAAGCTGGTGGTCTCGAAGGTGCAGAACCTCGACGGCATCACCCGCACGCTGACCTGCCCGGTCGTCCACATCTGAGCACCCCGGACCGAGCGCTGGCCGGTACCGCGACGTCGCGACGCCCCGGGTCCTCCCGGGGCGTCGTGCTGTGCTCGCTGGCCGCGTCGCTGCTGGCCGGCTGCAGCGCGGACCCGGTGCGCGTCGACCCACCCCCGCTGCCGGCCGACCTGGAGCCGGCCTGCCGCGCCTTCCTCGACGACCTGCCGCCGACGCTGGCCGAGGAGGAGCCCGCCGAGGTCGAGCCCACGGGTGTGCTGGCCGCCGCCTACGGCGACCCGGCGATCGTCGTCACCTGCACCGACGCCGCCCCGCCGGAGTTCGACCGGTTCTCGGCGTGCGACCAGGTCAACCAGGTGGGCTGGTTCGTGCCCGAGTCGCAGGTCGACGAGCCCGAGGGCGACGTCGAGGTGTACGCGCTGAGCCACAGCCCCATCGTGCGGCTGGAGGTGCCCGGCGAGTACCGGCCCAACGGGGTGGCGGCAGCGCTCGCCGAGCTGGCCGAGCCGATCCGTGCCCACCTGACCCAGATCGGTCCCTGCCTGTAGTCCTGCCGAGCGGTCAGCGCAGGCCGGTGTCGCGGGCCAGCGCCAGCTCGACCAGGCGCTCCACCAGCGCCGGGTAGTCCAGCCCCGAGGCCGCCCACATCCGCGGGAACATCGAGAGCGGCGTGAAGCCCGGCATGGTGTTGAGCTCGTTGACGACCAGGGCGCCGTCGGGCAGCAGGAAGAAGTCCACGCGCGCCAGGCCCTCGCAGCCCACGGCCTCGAACGCCCGGCGCGAGAGCTCCTGCACGCGTGCCACCACCTCGTCGGGCAGGTCGGCGGGCACGTCGAGCTCGGTGGCCTCCTCGGGCAGGTACTTGGCCTCGAAGTCGTAGAAGTCGTGCTCGCCGGTGATCCGGATCTCGGCCGGCAGGCTGGCCTCCAGGCCGCCCCCGGGGGTGCCGAGCACCTCGAGCACCCCGCACTCCACCTCGCGGGCCCCCTCGGCCGAGACCTCCACCAGCACCTTGGGGTCGTGGCGCAGCGCCTCCTCGACGGCCGGCGCGAGGTCGTCCTCGGAGCGCACCTTGGAGATCCCGATGCTGGAGCCGCCCCGGGCGGGCTTGACGAACACGGGGTACCCGAGCGCAGCCACCCGCTGCCGCTGGCCGGCCTCGTCGTCGGCCCAGCCGCGGGCGGTCACGGTGACGCCGGGCATCAGCGGCAGCCCGGCCGCGGCCAGCACCACCTTCATGAAGGCCTTGTCCATGCTCACCGCGGAGGCGAGCACGCCGGCTCCCACGTAGCGCACGCCCGCCATCTCGAGCATGCCCTGGATGGTGCCGTCCTCGCCCCACGGACCGTGCAGCAGCGGCAGCACGACGTCGACCTCGCCCAGCGCGCGGGGGGGCTGCCCGGCCTCCTGCACCACCAGGTCGGTGGCCGAGCCCGTGTGCGCCAGCGCCACCGGCTGCGCCTGCTCGTCGACGGCGGGGAGGCGGTCGGGAGCGGTGATGCGCAGCCGCTCCGGCTCCGCGGACTCCAGCACCCAGCGGCCGTCGCGGGTGATGCCGATCGGCACCACGTCGTAGCGGGCGGGGTCGAGCGCGGCCAGCACGCTGCCGGCGGTCACGCACGAGATGGCATGCTCGCTGGAGCGGCCGCCGAACACCACGGCGACACGGGGCCGGCGGGACGTCGCGCTTGCTCCGTCGGGGCTGTCGTCGGGGGCGTTCATCGCGGCTGACCCTACCTATCTAGGCTCGGTGCATGCCCGCTGACTCGCCCGCCGACCCGCCCCTCCTGCGTCCGGCCACCCTCGCCGTGACCGCGGGGCGCCCCTCCCCCGAGCCCGACCAGCCGTTCAACGAGCCGCTGACGATGGCCTCCACCTACGTCGCCGGCGGCGACCGCGAGTACGGGCGCTACGGCAACCCCACCTGGACGGCGTTCGAGGAGGCACTGGGTGCTCTCGAGGGCGGCCGGGCGCTCTCGTTCGCCACCGGCATGGCGGCGGTCTCCACCGTGCTCGACCTGGTCGGCCACGAGGGTCTCGTCGTCGCGCCGCGGCACGCCTACCAGGGCAGCATCGTGGCCCTGGGCGACCTGGAGGCCCGCGGCCGGATCCGGGCACGCCTGGTCGACGTCACCGACACCCCCGCCTTCGCGGCCGCGTGCGCCGACGCCGCCCTGGTGTGGCTGGAGTCGCCCACCAACCCCGCGCTCGAGGTGGCCGACCTGCCCGCGCTCATCGCCGCGGCCCACGACGCCGGCGCGCACGCCGTCGTCGACAACACCTTTGCGACACCGGTGCTGCAGCGCCCGCTCGAGCTCGGCGCCGACATCGTCGTGCACTCGGCCACCAAGTACCTCGGCGGCCACAGCGACCTGCTGCTGGGCGCACTCGTGACCCGCGACGACGAGCTGCACGGCGTCCTCAAGGGCCGCCGCGACCTCGTGGGCGCCACCCCCGGCACGCTCGAGGCCTGGCTGGCCCTGCGCGGCCTGCGCACCCTCCCGCTGCGCATGGAGCGCGCCTGCGTCAACGCCGCCGAGCTGGCCCGCCGCCTCGAGGGGCACCCCGCCGTCGCCGAGGTGCGCTACCCCGGCTTCGGCGCCATCGTGGCCCCGGTGCTCGCCGGCGGCGAGCTGGCCGGCGACCTGCTGAGCCGCCAGACCCGCCTGTGGGTGCACGCCACCTCCCTCGGCGGCGTCGAGTCCACGCTCGAGCGCCGTCGCCGCTGGCGCACCGAGGCCGCCACCATCCCCCAGGGACTGGTCCGTCTCTCGGTGGGCATCGAGGACGTCGAGGACCTCTGGGCCGACCTCGAGCAGTCGCTGGACCGGCTGGTCACCGAGCGGCCCGACACCGCTGGTTGAGCGGCACCACTGCGCGGTCCGTGAGTTGGCGGGTTTCGACTCGCCTGACGCGGCTTCGCAGGCTCAGCCGCGGGCTCGCTCAACCTTCGCTCGCCCACGCCGTCCCCTCCTTCGTCGGGGACGGCTGCTCGCTCGTTCAGTCCGTCTCGGCCTTGGTGTCGCGACGGAGGAACCCGTCCATGCACTCGGTGGCGGTGAGGCGACCGGCGACGACCTCGTCGACACTCTCGGCGATCGGGACGTCGACGCCGGCCTGCTCGCCGAGGGCGCGCAGCGAGGAGCAGGACTTGGCGCCCTCCGCCACCTGGCGGGTGGAGGCGTAGATCTCCTCGGTGCTCAGGCCCTGGCCCAGCTTCTCGCCGAAGGTGCGGTTGCGCGAGAGCGGCGAGGAGCAGGTGGCCACCAGGTCGCCGAGCCCGGCGAGACCCATCAGGGTCAGCGGGTTGGCTCCGAGCTTCATGCCCAGCCGCGCGGTCTCGGCGAGCCCACGGGTGATCACCGAGGCGGTGGTGTTGTCGCCGAAGCCCAGGCCGACGGCCATGCCGACCGCGAGACCGACGACGTTCTTGTAGGCGCCGCCCAGCTCGCAGCCCAGCACGTCGACACTCGTGTAGGGCCGGAAGGCCGGGCTGTGGCAACGGTCCTGCAGCATCCGCGCCACCGACTCGTCCTCGCACGCCACCACCGAGGCGGCGGGCTCGCGACGCGCGATCTCCTTGGCCAGGTTGGGTCCGCTGATCACCGCGATCCGGTCGGGCTCGGCGCCGGTCACCTGGTGGATGACCTCGCTCATCCGGTTGAGGGTGCCCAGCTCGACGCCCTTCATCAGCGAGACGAACACGGCGTCGCGCTCCGCGAAGGGCGCCCACTCCTCCAGGTTGCCGCGCAACGTCTGGGAGGGCGTGGCCAGCACCACGATGTCCGCACCGTGCAACGCCTTCTCGACGTCGTGCGTGGCGCTCACGCGCGGCGGCAGCTCGACGCCCGGCAGGTAGTCGGGGTTCTCCCGACCGTCGTTGATGGCGGCGGCCACCTCCTCGCGGCGCGCCCACATCGTCACCTCGTTGCCGCCGTCGGCGAGGACGATCGAGAACGCGGTGCCCCACGATCCCGCACCGAACACCGCGATCTTGCCGTGGCTCATGACGCGTTCCTCCGCAGGTCGTCGTGCTGGTCGTCGGGTCGGTCGTCGCCCTGCTGTGCCCGGTGCCGGACCCAGTCGAAGCGCTCCTCGGGCGGGGTCTCGCCACGCACCTCGGCGACGAGCTCGGTGATGGCGTCCATGATCCGCTCGGTGGCCTCGTGGATCACCTGCGGGGAGATCTCACGGGCGCGCAGGTCCTCGAGAGGCACGGGGTCTCCCACCAGCATGGTGATGGTGGAGCGGGGGAACAGGCGCGGCTTCGTGGCGTAGGGGGCGAGCAGCGTGTGGGCACCCCACTGCCCGACGGGGATCACCGGGCAGCCCGTGGCGAGAGCGATGCGCGCAGCGCCGGACTTGCCGGTCATCGGCCACAGGTCGGGGTCGCGGGTGATCGTGCCCTCGGGGTAGACCACGACGCACTCGCCGGCCTGCACCGCCTCGACGGCGGCCGCGTAGGCGCCGACGGCGTGCCGGCTGCTGCGCTGCACCGGGATCTGCCCCGCACTGCGCAGGAAGTAGCCCAGCACCCGCCCGCGGAAGAGCCCCGCCTTGGCGAGGTAGCGCGGCTCCCGACCGTGGTCGTGCACGAGGTGCGCGGCGGTGAGCGGGTCCACGTGCGAGATGTGGTTGAGCACCAGCACGCAGCCCCCGGTGGCGGGGATCTTGGTGCCCTCGCGCCAGTCGGGCCGGGTGAAGGCGAGGTACAGCGGCTTGAGGATGGCGGCACCGACCACGAACGGCCAGCTGCGCCGACGCTGCATCGGACGGACGGGACGGAACCTCACGAGGACGAACGCTACCCCGGCCGGACCCCGGACCACGTGAGCCTCGGTGCTCACCTCGCGCGATGATGGGGGCATGCGCTCGCGCTTCGTGACGGTGGTGCCCGTCAAGCCACCCACGGTGGGCAAGTCACGCCTGGAGGTCGGTGACCCGGAGCGCCGTCGCGCCCTGGCGAGCGCCTTCGCCCTCGACACGGTGGCCGCGTGCCTGCGCGCCGAGGAGGTGGGGCAGGTGCTCGTGGCCACAGACGACGCGGCGTTCGCCCGTGACCTCCACGCCCTCGGCTGCCACGTGGTGCCCGACGGCGACACCAACGACCTCAACGCCGCCCTGCGACAGGCAGCGGCCGAGGCGCACCGCCGCTGGAGCCACCTCGTGCCGGTCGCGGTGTGTGCCGACCTGCCCGCGCTGCTCCCCCACGACCTCGACGCAGCGCTGTCGCAGGTGGACGCCACGGGGCCGGCGTTCGTCGCCGACGCGGAGGGCTCGGGCACCACGGTGTACCTGGCCCCCTACGCGCGGTTCGAGCCGCGCTTCGGCCCGGGATCCGCGCAGGCGCACCGAGCCGGAGGCGCGCTGGAGGTGTCGGGCGAGCTCGCCTCCCTGCGTCACGACGTCGACGACCTGGCCGGGCTGGACCTCGCCCGCACGCTCGGCCTCGGGCCCGCCACCCAGCTGGCGATCGCCGGCATGGGTGGTCTCTCCGGCTGACCGGACGACCGCCGCGCACGACGACGGGCCGCCCTCCTCGCGGAGAACGGCCCGTCGTTGACGTGCAGGTGGGTCAGGACTTCTTGGCGGTGGCCTTCTTGGCCGGCGCCTTCTTGGCGGTGCTGGTCTTCTTGGCGGGCGCCTTCTTGGCCGCCGTCGTCGTCTTCTTCGCCGGCGCCTTCTTGGCCGCCGTGGTGGTCTTCTTGGCCGGCGCCTTCTTGGCGGTGCTGGTCTTCTTGGCGGGCGCCTTCTTCGCGGCCGTCGTGGTCTTCTTCGCCGGCGC
Source organism: Nocardioides nanhaiensis (assembly GCF_039542785.1). Taxonomy (NCBI): domain Bacteria; kingdom Bacillati; phylum Actinomycetota; class Actinomycetes; order Propionibacteriales; family Nocardioidaceae; genus Nocardioides; species Nocardioides nanhaiensis. Next base: position 1,529,245 of record NZ_BAABIM010000001.1, on the reverse strand, counting down.
CTTCTTGGCCGCCGTCGTGGTCTTCTTCGCCGCGGTCTTCTTGGCGGGGGCAGCCTTCTTGGCCGTGGTGGCCTTCGTGGCCGGAGCAGCCTTCTTCGTCGACGTGCTCTTGGTGGGAGCCACCTTCTTGGCCGCGGCTGCCGCCTTCTTGGCGGGAGCCGCTGCCTTCTTGGCGGCGGGGGCCGCTGCAGCCGCCGTCAGCCGCGGCAGCTTCTTCGCGCCGGAGACGACGTTCTTCAGGTCGGCACCCGCGGTGAACTTGGGCACCGAGGTCTTCTTGGCCTTGATCCGCGCGCCGGTCTGGGGGTTGCGCACCCAGCGCGCCTCGCGAACCCGCTTCTCGAAGGAGCCGAACCCGGTGATCGCGACCTTCTCACCCTTGGCCACCTCACGAGTGATGGTGTCCAGGACCGAGTCGAGCGCGTGGGCTGCGGCCTTGCGGTTCCCCTCGAATCGCCCGGACAGGGCGTCGATGAGCTGAGTCTTGTTCACTAGCTTCCCTTCCAATGAACCGAGTGCCGAGCCGGTGCTCGACTGATACAAGCCGTCACGCTAGGCACTCTGGTGCGCGCCCACAATCACCACGCCGGTAAGTTGTCAACTTTTTCCGGCCCGTGGTTGAGCGGATCCACGGCTGCCGACCGCCTCAGGAGTCGAGGAAAGCCAGCAGGTGCTGGTTGAACTCCTGCGCGTGACTCACGTTGAAGCCGTGCGGGGCGTCCTCGACGACGACCAGCTTCGCGCCCGAGATCGCCTCAGCTGAGCGGTTTCCGGAGACCTCGACCGGCACGGTGCCGTCGGAGTCGCCGTGGATCACCAGCGTGGGCACGGAGATCTTGGCCAGGTCCTCGCGGAAGTCGGTGCGCGCGAACGCGTCGATGCAGCCCGTGAGCCCCTCCATGACTGCGGGCCGCGTGAGGGCCAGCGCCTCCTGACGCTGCTCCTCGCTGACCTTCAGGTCGTCGCCGGCGCTGAAGAAGCCGGTGGTGAACTCGTCAAGGAACCCGTCGCGGTCCGACGCGACGCCCTGCTTCATGCCCTCGACGTCCTCGTCACCGAGACCGCCGTCGGGGTTGTCGTCGGTCTTGAGCAGGTAGGGCGGCACCGCAGCGGCCAGCACCGCGGAGCGGATCCGCTCGTCGCCGTGCGCGCCGAGGTAGCGGGCCACCTCGCCACCGCCCATCGAGAATCCCACGATCGTGGCGTCCCGCAGGTCCAGGCCCTCCAGGACCCCCGCCAGGTCGGCGGAGAGCGTGTCGTAGTCGTAACCGCTGCTCGGCTTGTCGGAGTCGCCGAAGCCACGGCGGTCGTAGGTCACGACGCGGTAGCCGGCGTCGGTGAGCGCCGGCACCTGCTCGGACCACGAGGCACCGCTGAGCGGCCAGCCGTGGATGAGCACGACCGGGCGTCCCTCGCCGCCGGTGTCGGTGTAGCTGAGGGTGATGCCGTTGCTGTCGATGGTGGGCACGAAACAGTCCTCTCGTCGGTGCCGGGGAGCAGCGCCGCGGTCTGCGGCGTCAACTGGTCGGTACCCACCGCGAGGTTGGGTAGTGCACTACCTGATGGTGACCGGCTTCCACGTGGGCCGCTGCGCCTCGTGCGTCGCGATGTCCTCGTCGTGACCGAGCGTGATGCCGATGTCGTCGAGGCCCTCGAGGAGCCGCCACCGCGTGTAGTCGTCGATGTCGAAGGAGTCCTCGATCGCGTCGGGACCGTCACCGGCGCGCACCGTGCGCGACTCCAGGTCGACGGTCACGGTGGCGCCGGGCTGGGACTCCAGCAGGTCCCACAGCCGCTGCACGACCTTCTCGTCGACCTGCGCCGCGAGCAGTCCGGCCTTGCCGGAGTTGCCCCGGAAGATGTCGGCGAAGCGCGGGGAGATGACGGCGCGGAACCCGTAGTTCTGCAGGGCCCACACGGCGTGCTCGCGCGAGGAGCCGGTGCCGAAGTCGGGGCCGGCCACCAGCACGGAGCCGGAGCTGTAGGGCTCCCGGTTGAGCACGAACGAGTCGTCCCCGCGCCAGGCGGCGAAGAGACCGTCCTCGAAGCCGGTGCGGGTCACGCGCTTGAGGTACACCGCCGGGATGATCTGGTCGGTGTCGACGTTGCTGCGGCGCAGCGGGACGCCGATGCCGGTGTGGCTGGTGAACTTGTCCATGGTGACGTCTCCGTTCAGACGGCCGACGGCGCGGCGGCCGGCGAGAGGTCGGCGGGCGAGGAGAGCGTGCCGCGCACGGCGGTGGCCGCGGCGACCGGCACCGAGACCAGGTGCGTGCGGCCACCCTTGCCCTGACGCCCCTCGAAGTTGCGGTTGGAGGTGGAGGCGCTGCGCTCACCGGGCTGCAGGGTGTCGGGGTTCATGCCCAGGCACATCGAGCAACCTGCCCCGCGCCACTCCGCCCCGGCCTCCTTGAAGATCACGTCGAGGCCCTCCTGCTCGGCCTGCATGCGCACGCGCACGGAGCCGGGCACCACGAGCAGGCGGGTGTCGGCGGCGACGGTGCGGCCCTGGATGATCTCGGCGGCCAGACGCAGGTCCTCGATCCGGCCGTTGGTGCACGAGCCCACGAACACGGTGTCGACCTTCACCTCGCGCATGGGGGTGCCCGCCTCGAGCGCCATGTACTCCAGAGCCTTCTCGCACGCGATCCGGTCCTGCTCGTCCTCGAAGCTCTCGGGCGCGGGCACGGCACCGCCGAGCGGGACGCCCTGGCCGGGGTTGGTGCCCCAGGTGACGAACGGCGTCATCGTCGAGGCGTCGAGCACGATCTCCTGGTCGAACTCGGCGTCATCGTCGGTGACCAGCGAGCGCCAGTGCGCGACGGCGGCGTCCCAGTCGGCACCCTGCGGGGCCTCGGGGCGGCCCTCGATGTAGTCGAAGGTGGTCTGGTCGGGAGCGATCAGACCCGCCTTGGCACCCCACTCGATGCTCATGTTGCACACCGTCATCCGACCCTCCATCGAGAGCTCCTCGATGGCCTGGCCGCGGTACTCGACGATGTAGCCCTGCCCCCCACCGGTGCCGGTGTGGGTGATCAGCGTGAGCACGAGGTCCTTGGCGGTGACGCCGGGAGGCAGGCTCCCGTTGACGGTCACGGCCATCGTCTTGGGCTTGGCCTGCATCAGCGTCTGCGTCGCGAGCACGTGCTCGACCTCGGAGGTGCCGATGCCGAAGGCGATCGCGCCGAACGCACCGTGCGTGCTGGTGTGGCTGTCGCCGCACACGATCGTCATGCCCGGCTGGGTGAGACCCAGCTGCGGACCGACGACGTGCACGATGCCCTGCTCGACGTCGCCCAGCGGGTGCAGGCGCACACCGAACTCCTCGGCGTTGCGGCGCAGCGTCTCGACCTGCGTGCGCGAGACCGGGTCGGCGATCGGCTTGTCCCAGTCGAGCGTGGGCACGTTGTGGTCCTCGGTGGCCAGCGTCAGGTCGGGGCGGCGCACCGTGCGACCGGCCAGGCGCAGACCTTCGAAGGCCTGCGGGCTGGTGACCTCGTGGATGAGGTGGAGGTCGATGTAGAGCAGGTCCGGCTCCCCCGGCTTGGATCGGACGACGTGCTCGTCCCACACCTTCTCCGACAGCGTCCTGCCCATCTGCGCGACTCCTCCAGCTGCTGTGCTCGTCCGGCCGACCTCGTCGTGCGAGGCCCTCCGCGTTCTCGTCGAGCGTACTCTTGCATCCCAGGGAATGAGACGGCAGTATTGCCATATGGACAACTCCAGTGGCGTCGGCGTGCTCGACAAGGCGGCCCTCGTGCTCACCGCGCTCGAGTCCGGACCGGCCACGCTGGCCGGGCTCGTGGCCGGCACCGGCCTGGCCCGCCCGACCGCCCACCGCCTGGCGGTCGCGCTGGAGCACCACCGCCTGGTGGCCCGCGACATGCAGGGCCGCTTCGTGCTGGGCCCTCGCCTCTCCGAGCTCTCCGCCGCCGCAGGCGAGGACCGACTCCTCGCCACCGCCGGCCCGGTGCTGGCGCGGCTGCGCGACATCACCGGCGAGTCGGCGCAGCTGTGGCGGCGTCAGGGCGAGCACCGCGTGTGCGTGGCCGCCGCCGAGCGCCCCTCGGGTCTGCGCGACACCATCCCGGTGGGCTCGCAGCTCACCATGCGCGCCGGCTCGGCCGCCCAGGTGCTGCTGGCCTGGGAGGACCCCGAGCGCATGCACCGGGGCCTGCAGAACGCCGCCTTCTCGGCCGCCGCGCTCTCCGGGATCCGTCGTCGCGGCTGGGCCCAGTCGGTCGGCGAGCGCGAGCAGGGCGTCGCCTCGGTGTCGGCGCCGGTCCGCTCCCCCGGCGGCAAGATCATCGCCGCCGTCTCGGTCTCCGGCCCGCTCGAGCGGCTCAGCCGCCAGCCCGGCCGCATGCACGCGCCCGCCGTGCTGGCTGCCGCCGAGCGGCTCTCCGAGTCGCTGCGCCGGGCCGCCGCCGAGTAGGTGCCGGTCACCGGCTGAGTACGTGGACCCACGCGCAACCGGTCGGTGCGGGTCCAAGGTGGGCACATGTCCTCCACCGCGTCCCTGATCCTCACCGCCGCCCGGCGCACCCTCGTGCGCTCCACCGCCCTGGGTGCCGGCATCCTCGGCTTCTACCTGGTCTACGACCTGCTCGTGCCCGCCACCCCGGACGCCGACATCGGCATGGGGCTGCTGGCGTTCCTGCTGCTCGTCGTCGCCAGCGGGCTGTGGGCGCTGCTGGACGGTCTCACCCGCTCCGCGTGGCCGAGTGCCGTCGCGTGGCTGCTCACCTCCGTCGTCGTCGCGATCGGCTGGCAGGCCGGGCTGGCGCTGGTCTACAGCGATGCCAGCATGGGCTTCCTGGAGTACCTCGACGACCCGGGCACGATCGTGTTCACCGCGTGCCTCGTGGCCGTGCCCGCCCTGCCCGCGGTCGCCATCGGCGCGGTCAGTCGCCGGGCGAGCAACCCGGCGCCCACCCCGCAGTCCTGACCTCCTCGCTCCTCAGAACAGCCCGCGCTGCTCCAGCCGCAGCAGCACCTGCTTGCGCTCGAGCCCGCCCGCGTAGCCGGTGAGGGTGCCGTCGGCGCCCACCACCCGGTGGCACGGGATCACGATGGGGATCGGGTTGCGCCCGTTGGCCAGGCCGACGGCGCGCGAGGCGGCGTTGGTGCGGCCCAGCCGGGCCGCCACCTGCCCGTAGCTGCTCGTCTCGCCGTAGCCGATGGCGCGCAGCTGCTCCCACACCGACTGCTGCCAGGGAGTGCCGCGCGGCGCGAGCGGTAGGTCGAACTCGGTCAGGTCGCCGGCGAAGTAGGCGGCCAGCTGCTCGCGCGCCCGCACCAGCACGGGGTGCTCGTCGTCGCGCGGACCCCGGGCCGGGCCGGACCCGGGGGCGTCCGGCTCCGCGAAGGGTGAGAACTCGATGGCGGTGAGGTCGCCCTCGTGCTCCACCAGCCGCAACTCACCCACGGGCGAGTCCACCACGGTCCACATGTCAGGTCCTCTCGTTCGGAGCAGTGCTCTCGGGTGTGGGCGCCACCGAGGGAGGCGCCGGTTCGGGCATCAGGGTGTTCCACAGGTGCATCAGCGCGTAGGAGCGCCAGGGCCGCCAGCGCCCGTGCTCGGCGACGACTGCCGGCACCTGCTCGCGCGGCAGCCCCAACCCCACCAGTGCGTTGCGCACACCGATGTCGGTGGGCAGGAACACGTCCGGGTGGGCCAGCGCCCGCATCGCCACGTAGTCGGCGGTCCAGGGCCCGATGCCGGTCAGCGCGAGCATCTGCTCACGCACCTGGACGCGGTCGGTGCCGCGGTCCAGGGCCACCTCGCCGGCGGCGAGCGCGGCGCACAGACCCACCAGCGCCCGTCCACGCGCCCGTGGCATGGGCAGGGTCTCGGGGTCCGCGGCCGCCAACACGGCAGCACTCGGGAACAGGTGGGTCAGCCCGGGCACGGTGGTGGTGACCGGGCGGCCGTGCGCCGCCACGATCCGACCGGTCACCGTGCGGGCCCCCGTCACCGAGACCTGCTGTCCGATCACGGTGCGCACGGCGGTCTCGTCGCCGTCGACCTGTCCGGGCAGCCGCAGACCCGGGGTCGCCCGCACGAGCGGCCCCACCAGGGCGTCCTCACCCAGCTGGGAGTCCACCGCCACGGGGTCGCAGTCGGCGTCCAGGAGGCGGCGCGTGCGCTCCAGTGCCGCGCTGGTGTCACGCAGGTCCTCCAGCACGAAGGTGGCCGGCACCAGCGCCGTGCGCCCCGGCTCCAGGTGGTCGGCGAGCTCGAGCCGCAGGGTGCCGGCTCCGTGCGGCAGGTCGAGGGTGCGCGCGTACCAGCCCTCGCCGGCCACCTCCACGCCCGGCACCAGGTGGTAGGCCAGGAAGGCCAGCAGCGCGCGACCGGCGAAGGGGGTGCGCACCGCCAGCCGCAGCCGCACCTCGCCGGGGGCATGCTCCTGCGCCCCCCGGCGTCGGGCGCCGAGGGCGCGCAGGTCGCCGGGCGTGGCGGCGTAGACCTCGCGCACGGTGGCGTTGAACTGGCGCACGCTCGCGAACCCGGCGGCGAAGGCGATCTCGGCGAGACCCAGGTCGGTGGTCTCCACGAGGGCGCGCGCCGTGTGCGCGCGCCGGGCGCGCGCCAGCGCCAGCGGACCGGCGCCGAGCTCGGTGGCGAGCAGCCGCGTCAGGTGGCGCGGGCTGTAGCCCAGCCGCTCCGCGAGACCGGTGACGCCCTCGCGGTCGACCACGCCGTCGGCGATCAGCCGCATCGCCCGGCCGGCCACGTCGGCCCGCACGTCCCACGCCGGGCTCCCGGGGACGGCGTCGGGCAGGCAGCGCTTGCAGGCCCGGTAGCCCGCCGCCTGCGCCGAGGCCGGGCTGACGTGGAAGGTCATGTTCTGCCGCGCCGGCGTGCGCGCCGGGCAGGAGGGACGGCAGTAGATGCCGGTGGTGCGCACGGCCACGTAGAACACCCCGTCGAACCGGCGGTCGCGCGCACTCGCCGCCCGGTAGCAGGCCTCCGGGTCCGCACGGGGGTCCACGGTCGTCGTCACGCCTCCATCATGCGCCACCCGCGGGTGCCGCACTCGCGGGAATCGGACATCGCGGCCCACGCGGCCGCCCGCCCCCGTGGGAGGATGCGGAGGTGCCTCGACCGCGTCCCGACCAGTCCGGTGCCCGCTCCGGGCGCCCGCTGGTCGTGGCCATCGCCGCCACCCAGGTGCTGGTCGCCGTCGCGACGGCGACCGTCGTGCTGCTGGGCTACCGCAACCTCGACCAGAACATCCCGCCGGGCGAGGCCATCCCGCACGTGGCACCCCAGGCGCCGACCGAGGCGATGAACATCCTGGTCATGGGCAGCGACACCCGCGCCGGGGCAGGCAACGGCATCGACCGCGCGGACGGCGGCGGCGCCGCCGACGTCAGCATCCTGCTGCACGTCTCGGCCGACCGCACCGAGGCCTACGGCGTCAGCCTGCCGCGCGACGCGATCGTCTCGCGACCCGAGTGCCGTGGCGAGGGGACCGGAGAGGTGCTGCCCGCCGTCGACGAGGTGATCTTCAACGAGGCCCTCGCCGTCGGGGGCCCCGGGTGCGCGGTCGCCCAGGTGGAGAGTCTCACCGGGGTGTTCGTCGACCACTACGTGGTGCTCGACTTCGCCGGCTTCACCGACATGGTCGACGCCGTCGACGGCGTCGAGGTGTGCGTGCCCGAGCCCGTCGACAGCAAGGGGATCGTGCTCGAGGCCGGGACCCAGACCCTCGAGGGCGAGCAGGCCCTGGGGTACGTGCGCGAGCGCACCGAGCTGGCGATCACCGGTGACATCGGACGGATGAAGCGCCAGCAGGCGTTCGCGGCCTCGCTGGCCGCCAAGGTGCTCTCGGCTGGCACGCTCTCGCGCCCCGACCGCGTGTACCGCTTCCTCGACGCGTTCACCGCCTCGCTGCGGGTCGACGAGGAGCTGGACTCGGTCTCCGCGCTGGCCGGGCTGGCGCGCGAGCTGCGGGCGCTGCGTGCCCAGGACATCGCCTTCGTGACCGTCCCGCTGGCCGAGTACGAGCCCGATCCCAACCGCCTCGTGTGGACCGAGGAGGCCGACGTGCTGTGGAATCGGATCAACCGCGACGCGCCGCTCCCGGGGCGCTTCTCCGCCGAGACCGTGCGGGCCTCCGACCGGGTGGACGGCGACGGCGGCCAGGGCGGCCAGGGCGGCCAGGGAGGCGGCTCGGGCGCGGCCGAGGAGCGGGCCGAGGCGCGGCGCGCGGCCGGTCTCTGCGCCTGACCGCGCTCGGCACGAGGGTTAGCCGCCGGGTCGAGCGGGTAGGTGACCGCGGTCACCGAACCCCTGGAGCCTTGATGTCTCGTCCCTCGCCCGCTCAGCGCACCCCCCGCGGCCCGTCCCGACGACGGCTGCCCCTGCTGGCGCTGAGCGCCGCGCTGGCGCTGCTGCTGCCCCTCTCCACGCTCAGCGCCTCGACCTCCACGGCCGCGGAGCCCGGCACCACCACCACCTTCACCGCCCTCGCCTGGCCCGGCGCCACGGTCAAGGCCGGCTCCTCGCCGAGGGTCAACGGCGCGATCGAGGGCTGGAAGGCCGGTCGCCGGGTCTACCTCGAGCAGCTCGTGCGGGGCTACGGGTGGCTCGTGGTCGGCGGGGCGACCACCGACTCCGCCGGCCGCTTCGCGCTGACCCTGCCCACCAGCTGGTTGCACGAGGCCCTGCCCTACCGGGTGCGGGTGCCCGCCACGCCACGGGCGACGCAGGCGATCTCGCCGGCCTCCTACCACGGTGTCGTCCCGGCCCGCTCCCTCAAGGGCAAGCGTTCCTGGTGGACCCGGATCGAGCCCGGCGTCCGCTACCGCTACAACGCCTGCCAGGTGATCCCCTGGCGGGTCAACCTCAAGGCCGCCAGGCCCGGCGCCCTCCGCGACGCCAAGGAGGCGATCCGACGACTGGGGGTCGCCACGGGCATCACCTTCGAGTACCGGGGCCAGACCTCCCACCGCACCGGCAACCTCGAGACCTGGCCGGAGGACACCAACCTGGTCATCGCGTGGCTGACCCCGAAGCAGTCGCCGAAGAAGTTCCCCGGTCGTGTGGTCGCCTGGGGCGGCCCGCAGCAGGGCCTGTGGATGCGCGACTACGAGGGCCGCACCGCGATGACCACCAAGTCGCGCGTGCTGATCAACGGCAACGTGAAGGTCCCGAACGGGTTCAGGCCCTCGAAGGACGGCGGCGGGCCCCAGGTCGGCCTCAACTCGCGCGGCACCATCCTCATGCACGAGCTGGGGCACGCCGCGGGCCTCGGTCACGTGCTCAAGCGCACCGGTCAGATGATGTCGTACAAGAGCACCACGCAGTACGAGGCCGGCGACCTGGGCGGGCTCAACGAGGTCGGCAAGGCGCAGGGCTGCATGCTGCCGTTGCAGGGGGCCAGCCGTCTGGCTCCCCCGCCGCGCCTGGACGACTGACTCCCGGCAACGACGAAGGCCCGGTCCTGGTGGACCGGGCCTTCGTGGTGGTGTACCCCGTACGGGATTCGAACCCGTGCTTCCGGCGTGAGAGGCCAGCGTCCTGGGCCACTAGACGAACGGGGCAAGCGGTGGAACCTTAGCGATGCTGCCTGCCGGGCTCCAAATCGGCCGCCATCGGCGTCCGATCTCGCTGGGATACTAGGACTCGAACCTAGACTAACTGGACCAGAACCAGTCGTGCTGCCAATTACACCATATCCCACTGAACTACTGGTGTTCAGCTCCTCCGGGCCGCTCTCGCGGCCTCGGGTGAACCGCCGGAAAGATTACATGCGGGCCCGGGAGGGCACCAATCGGGACCCCGGGTGCAGCCGGTCCTCGGTCGTGGTCGCCAGCCCCATCCGTCGCGCGACCCACACGGCCAGCGCGAGGTACACGACGGCACGCACGACGGTGATCGGGATGTTCCACCAGGAGGAGCCCTCGGGGTTGAGCGCCGAGGTCATGTCGCCGAAGGCCAGTGCCAGCCCGAACGCCAGCCAGTTGTTGAGCACGTGCATCGCCACCGCGGCCTCCAACCCACCGGTGAGGATCACCAACGTGCCGGCCACGACCCCGAAGGCGAAGCGGTCGAAGAAGATGGGTGCGTCCTGCGCGCCGTGCGCGAGGGCGAAGAGCAGTGACGGCGCCAGCACCGCCACCGCGGCACTCACCCGCGGCGAGGGGATCAGGCTGCCGAACGCCTGGGTCAGGTAGCCGCGGAACACGTACTCCTCACCCGCTGCCTGCAACGGGGTGAGGAGGACGACGACCAGCAGGAAGTCCCGGGTGGTCGTGGTGAAGCTGTTGAGCTGCCCGGTGACGTCGTCGCCGGCCTGGGCGGGGAGGAACGCTCCGAGCACGACCGTGACCAGCAGCGCCACCAGCGAGAGCCCGAGGCACGCGACGAAGTAGCGCCACCGCATCCGCGGCACCACCGAGGAGACCCACCCGGGCCGCAGCCCGTGCAGGGTGCGTGCGACCAGCCACACCACGAGGATCGAGAACGCCCAGCCCAGGTTGACCACGAGCAGGAAGGACGGCGTCACGATCTCGCCGCTCAGCCGCGCCAGGGTGTCCTCGTAGCTCATGCCGCGGGCGGCGTAGTAGACGGCCAGGACCGTCACGGGGAGCGCCTGCGCCAGGAAGACCAGCACCACGAGCACGATCACGCCGACGACGACGCGCCACCAGCCGTTGGCGCCCCAGGCACCGCCGCGGAGCAGTCGGTGGTAGGGCAGGTGGGTCGGCGACGGGGGCGGCTGCGGGGCGTAGCCGTAGCCGCCCTGGCCGTAGCCGTAGGGGTCCGGCGGGACGGGCTGGGCGAAGGCCTCGTGGGGGTTGGCGCTCACCCTCCCGAGTGTGTCAGGCGACCGCAGCGCGCAGGCGCGAAAGCGTGCGATCGCGCCCGAGCAGCTCCATCGACTCGAAGAGCGGCGGCGAGATGCGGCGCCCGGTGACGGCGACGCGCACCGGCCCGAACGCCACCCGAGGCTTGAGCCCCCGCTCCTCGACCAGCGACGCCTGCAGGGCCTCCTGGATCGCGGCGGTCGACCACGTCGGGAGCCCCTCGACGGCGTCCAGGGCGGCCCGGACGACCTCGCGGCCCTGCTCGTCGAGCAGCTTGGCGGCGTCGGCCTCGTCCACGCTGAAGTCCGCCTCGTCGACGAAGAGGAACGCCAGCAGGTCGACGGCCTCGGTGAGCTTGCCGATCCGCTCGGCCACCAGCGGCATCGCCTGCTCGAGTAGCTGCGCATCGGCGTCGCCCACGGGGTCGCCCACGACGCCGGCCTGCTTGAGGAACGGCAGCACCCGGTGGGTGACCTCCTCGACGCTGAGCATGCGCAGGTGGTCGCCGTTGATGGCGCTGGCCTTCTTGAGGTCGAAGCGCGCCGGGTTGGGGTTCACGTCGGCGATGTCGAAGGCCTCGACCATCTCCTCGAGCGTGAACACGTCGCGGTCGGCGGCGATGGCCCAGCCCAGCAGCGCCAGGTAGTTGAGCAGCCCCTCGGGCAGGAAGCCCTGGTCGCGGTACATGAACAGGTGCGCCTGCGGGTCGCGCTTGGAGAGCTTCTTGTTCCCCTCGCCCATGATCAGCGGCAGGTGGCCGAACTCCGGCACGGCCTCGGAGACGCCGAGCTCCACCAGCGCGCGGTGCAGCGGGATCTGGCGCGGCGTGCTGGAGAGCAGGTCCTCCCCGCGCAGCACGTGGGTGATGCGCATCAGCGCGTCGTCGACGGGGTTGACCAGCGTGTACAGCGGGTCGCCGTTGGCGCGGCACAGGGCGAAGTCGGGCACGAACTCGGTCTCGAAGGAGACCTCTCCGCGCACCAGGTCCTGCCAGGTCACCGAGCCGTCGGGCATCCGGAAGCGCACGATGGGCGCGCGGCCCTCGGCCTCGAACGCCGCACGCTGCTCGGCGTCGAGGTCGCGGCAGAAGCCGTCGTAGCCCTGCACCTTGGAGCCGGCCGCCTTGCGGCGCGCGTCGACCTCCTCGGTGGTGCAGAAGCAGTCGTAGGTGTAGGAGGACCCGGCCAGCTTGGCCAGCACCTCGCGGTAGAGGTCCTCGCGCTCGGACTGGCGGTAGGGGCCGTAGGGGCCGCCCACCTCGGGACCCTCGTCCCAGTCCAGGCCCAGCCAGCGCATCGCGCCGAGCATGCCCTGGTAGGACTCCTCGGTGCTGCGCGCCTTGTCGGTGTCCTCGATGCGGAACACGAACGTGCCGCCGTGGTGGCGCGCGAAGACCCAGTTGTAGAGCGCCGCGCGGGCGAAGCCCACGTGCGGGGAGCCGGTGGGCGAGGGGCAGAAGCGCACGCGCACGGTCATCGTCGGGCCACCTTGTTCGTCAGGGCGCCGAGGCCGTCGATCGCGACCTCCACCTCGTCGCCGACCTGCATGGGGCCGACACCCGCGGGGGTGCCGGTCAGGATCACGTCGCCGGGCAGCAGCGTCATCACGCTGGAGACGTGGGCGATCAGCTCGGGGACGTGGAAGACCATGTCGGCGGTGCTGCCGTCCTGGACGACGTCGCCGTTGAGGAAGGTGCGCAGGCGCACGCCGTCGGTGAAGTGCTGCGGGTCGAGGTCGGTCTCGATCCACGGCCCGAGCGGGCAGAAGGAGTCGAACCCCTTGGCCCGGGTGAACTGCACGTCGGCGCGCTGCAGGTCGCGCGCGGTCACGTCGTTGGCGACGGTGTAGCCGAAGATCACGTCGGTGGCCTGCTCGGCGGGCACGTCGCGGCAGATCCGGCCGATGACGACGGCCAGCTCGCCCTCGTAGTGCACCTCGCTGCTCTGCGCGGGGTAGTAGATCGGGTCGTTCGGCCCCACCACGCTGGTGTTGGGCTTGAGGAAGAACATCGGCTCGCTGGGCACCTCGTTGCCGAGCTCCTTGGCGTGGTCGGCGTAGTTGCGTCCGATGCCCACCACCTTGCTGCGCGGCAGCACCGGCGCCAGCAGCCGCACGTCGGCCAGCCGGTGCTGCTCCTCGAGCAGGCTGACGCCGACGTACATGGGGTCACCGGCCAGCGTGACGACGACGCTGTCCTCGTCGGGCTGGCCGAACTCGTCGACCTCGCCCGTGACGACTCCGTAGGCGGGCTCCTCGCCCGTGGTGAATCTCGCGATACGCACGCAGCGACCCTATCGACCGCCCGACCCTCCGCCTCATCCCGGCGAATCGCGGCGGACGACGGGTTGACGCCACGACGCAGACTGGGGTCATGCTCGTCCACCAGGTGATGACCGCGACGCCCACGACGGTGGGCGCCGAGACCGGCGTGAAGCAGGCGCTGCAGCTGCTCGACACCGCACGCGTGACCTCGCTGCCGGTCGTCGACGGCCAGGGGCGCATCACGGGCATCGTCAGCGAGGCCGACCTGATCCGCCACCTGGTGGCGCCCGACCAGCGTCGCAGCACCCTCCCGGTCGCGCAGCGTGAGGGGCTGCCGCGCCGGGTGGCGGACGTGATGACCCACGAGGTCGTGACCGTGGGCCCGGACGACGACCTCTCCGTCGTCGTCGACACCGTCACCAGCACCGGCGTCAAGAGCCTGCCGGTGGTCGACGACGACCGCCGCTGCGTCGGCATCGTGAGTCGCCGCGACGTGGTGCACATGCTCGCCACCAGCGACGAGGAGATCACCAGCCAGCTGCACGCCCTGCTCGCCGAGCTGGCCCAGCAGGCCGACCTCGGCGCCCAGGGCTGGACGGTCTCGGTGGAGGACGGCGTCGTCGTGGTGGACGGCCCGGCCTCGGACAAGGCTCGCTCGCTCGCCGTCGCGATCGCTCGCTCGGTGCCCGGCGTCGTCGCCGCTCACACCTCCTGACCCGGCGCAGCATGAGCCGCCTCAACCACGAGCATCTCTCCCGACTCGCGATCCAGCACCTCGATCCGGCGACCGCCACCAGCTGGACGGCGCTGCTCCGACCTGCTGTGCAGCTGCGGGCCGCCCGTCCCGGCGACCCGGTGGTCGCGCGCCTCGGTGGCACCCCCCAGCTCCCCGACGAGCAGGCCTGGCCCGACTGGCCGGGGGTCGGCCCGCTCACGTGCGCGGCAGAGGTCGACCTGCAGCTGCTGGCGACCCTCGGCCTGCGGACCGGCCTGCCACTGCCTCGCGAGGGTCGGTTGCTGGCCTTCTGCTTCGACGACGGCGAGGCGCTCGAGCGGCTCGACGTCGTCGCCCACCCGAGCGACCCCGTGACCCGCCTCGCCTCCCGGTTGCTCCTGGCGCCGCCCGGAGCCCCGGCCGCGCAGCCGCTGCGGGAGCTGACCGGCGTCCAGGCCACCACGTGGCCGGACCGGGAGCACCCGGCTCTGACTGCGCTCGGGATCGAGGAGCTTCCCGACGACCTCGACGAGGCGCTCGACGAGCTCCTCGAGGAGGAGCACCCCGACGAGGAGCCCTACCACCGCCTCGGAGGGTGGGCCCAGCCCCTGCAGAGCTCGGTGGAGTACGAGGCCGCCGAGTCCCGCCTGGCAGCCACCTACGACGAGGCGCACGACGCGGAGGCACTGCGCTGGCGACCGCTGCTGCAGGTCGACGCCGACGCCTCGGTCGACACGTCGTGGAGCGACCTGGGCTGTCTGTACTGGCTGGGCCGCGACGTCTCGGACCGCTGGCCCGCAGACGACGACGTCGCCTTCGTGCACCAGAGCTGAGTCACGCCTCGCCGACCTCGGTCAGCGGCTGTGGTCGTCCTTCGACCTGATCTCGATGTGGGGCTCGGCCTCGCGGGTGAGCTCCACCTCCATCCACGGCACCCAGTCGCCCCGGGCGTCTCGTCGCTCCCACGACGCCCGCATCAGGTCGTCACCGACGAAGGTGAGCGTGGCCCGGGAGTCGGGCAGGTCGTTGTGGTAGCGCCCCTGGGCGTCGAAGCTGCCCGTCGCGTGCTCGACGGTGCCGTCGGAGTTGTAGCTCGTCTGGTCGAAGGTCGACGAGCCCTCGCCTCGTGGTGTGAAGATCTCGAGCCCCTCGTTGCGCTGCCCGCCCATCTCGACGTCGATGCGGTGCACGAGGTGCCGTCCGCCGGGGAATCACTCGTAGACGTCGTGGCCCGTCCAGGTGTCGCTGTCAGTCGAGCCGTCGACGATGCGGCCGCGCGTGCGCCAGGTGCCGACGAGCTGGTCGAGCTGGTGATGGAGTTCGGTGCCCATGCAGGTGCAGACCCGCGGGCGACGCGATCCTCATCGTGCACGGCGGGTCCGCTGCGCCCGTCGTCAGTCGAGGATGGGTTCGTCTGGTGGTTCGGCTTCCCAGTCGCCCGGTGGAGGTGGCTTGGGCCAGACCGGCGGCTGGGTGCCCAGGTGGTCGCGGACGATGGTCATGCCGGTCTGGAACTCCCACTCGTAGGCACCCGGGCCTATCCGGCGGTAGGTCACCGCGCCGTGGGTCTTGAAGCGGTGATGCCGACGGCACAATGGCGCGAGGTTGCAGCTGCAGGTCGCGCCACCCCGCTCGAAGGGCTGGATGTGGTCGCAGTCGCAGCGATCGGCTGGGCGGTTGCAGTGCGGGTACACGCACCGCGGGTCGGTCCACCGGGAACGCTGCTGCTTGATCCGCTTCGGGACCTCGTACTGCTCCACGTGCACCGCACCGTTGAGGTCGATCACGGGCCGCACGGTGATCCTGGCGGCCGACCCGCACCACTCGCGGATCACCTCCGCGCTGACCGGGGTCTGGGTGTTCTCCAGGCGCCCGACCATGAACCCGGCGGCGGTGAACGCCTCGTCGGAGAGGTGCACCACCAGCTCGACGCCGCGGCCGCCGTGCGCTGCCTGCTCCACGATCTCGCCGGTGTCCAGGTCGAGGGCGAGCTGGTTGCGGGCCAGCTCCCCGACCGCGGCGGCGCGGCGCACGTCCAACGAGTCCTCACACCCCGCAGCGGCCAGAGCGCGGGAGGTGTTCCTGATCGCGGCCTCAAGGTCCGCGGCATCCGCGGCGTCCAGGCACCCCGACACCTCGACGGTGCCGGCCAGGTCCTCCAGCGTCCCGGCGGTGGAGTCCGTGCGCCGGCCCTCGCCGATGTCGAAGAACCGGCGCTCCCGCTTCTTCGCCGCCGCCTCGGCCGCAGCGTTCGGGTCGAACCTGGCCTGGGTCTCCGCGATGAGCCGCTCCATCGCGCGCTTGCCGACCTTCCCCGCCACCGCCTCGACCTGACGGTCGACATGCTCGGCCGCTTCGGCGGTGAGGGGCTGGGTGAGGTCGGCGAGCTCGAACGCCTTCCACACCGGCAGCTGCAGCTGCTCCACGCGCTGGTAGAGGCGCGGGAGGCGGTACTTCAGCTCCAGCACCCGGCCGACCAACGTGAACCCGGCATCGGTGCCCATGCCCAGCGTTGAAGCCAGCTCCATCACGGCGAACTCGCTGACCACTGGCGCGCCGGGACCGGCGACACTCAACCAGCGGTCGCAGAACCCCAGGTCGGCCAGAGCGGCTTCGAGCTCTTCGACCTGTTCGTCGCTCATGGCGGCGTCGGGGTCGGGCTCACCTTCGAGGTGGTCGGCGTCGAGGCGGTTGACCTTCGCCCACTCGATGATCACCCGGACCTTGGCGACCTCGGCGCTCATCAGCTGGGTCTGCACCGAGCGCACCATCCGCAGCGCGTGCTCGCGCTCACCACGCTCGCGCTCCTCGCGGGCGAGGACCTCGGCGAGGTCGGGAGCGGTGCTGGTCATGGGTCTACTCAAGCACTCACCACCGACAGTCAGAGCCTGGAATCGGGGGTTATCCACCGGTCTCCGAGGAACAAACTGGTAACAGTTTTCTGTCTGTCAGCATGGGTCTAAGGTTGGCCGTCGGGTGCGGGGGTCTCGGTACGCCGAGTGTCTCGCGCGCTCGCCACCCGGCTACTCGACCACCGGTGGGTGGCTCCTCGACCACCGGACGTCGGCCGGCGACCGCCACCCACCGCGGCGCCCTCGCCGTCGTCGCCTGTCGGTCCGGACCACCACCCACCCGTCACCCGCGATGCCGCTCCCAGAGGCCTGCGGTCGGGTGCGGGGGTCTCGATACGTGCCGCCCCTCGTTCCTCGGGACGGCACTACTCGACCAGCGGAGGGTGGGCTGCTCGCCCAGCAAGGTTGCGGCACTCGACCGGCGAAGGTGGTGTCGGAGCGCTGTCCGGCGCGGCCTTAACCTGGACCGGTGCGCACGCTGACCCGGGACGAGTGGGAGCCGCGCGCCCGGGCCCACGAGCAGCGCGTCGACGCACTGGTGGCTCCGCACCTGGCTCGCCGCGAGGCCGAGCAGAAGCACCCGGTGCACGACTTCCTGTTCACCTACTACTCCCACAAGCCCTCGCAGCTGCGCCGCTGGCACCCCGGCTACGGCGTCCGGCTGCTCGACGCCCCGGAGCACGAGGAGCTGCCCGCCTACCGTGACGGCGCCGTCAGCCCTGAGCTGCTCGAGAGCCGCCGCCCCCTGCTGGTGGCACTGCGGCGACTGCTCGCTGCCACCGCGAGCCGCCCCGCCACGTTGGGCTGCTTCGGTCTGCACGAGTGGGCGATGGTGCACGGGCAGGAGCAGGACCAGATCCGGCACCCGTGGCCGCTGCGCCTCGGCGGCGCAGGCACCGACGCCGTCGTCGAGAGCCACCGCATCACCTGCTCGCACTTCGACGCGTTCCGGTTCTTCACCTCCAGCGCGCGCCCGCTCAACACCCTCTCCCCCGCCAGCGGGGACCGCGCGGACTTCGAGCAGCCTGGCTGCCTGCACGCCGGGATGGACCTCTACAAGCACGCCTTCCGGCTCTCGCCCCTGGTTCCCTCGGAGCTGGTCGTCGACTGCTTCGAGCTGGCGTGGGAGATCCGCGTGATGGACATGCGCGCAGCGCCGTACGACCTCACCGGCGTGGTCATGGACCACACCGGTGAGGCCTGGAGCCCGATCCCCATCGAGACTCCGGACGGCAAGCGCCACTACGCGGAGGCGCAGCGGCGCTTCGCCGAGCGTGGCGCGCCGCTGCGGGCGCGGGTGCTGGCCGAGTGCGATCGTCTGCTGGACGCTCAGACCCCGGCCGGCAGCGGCTGCGTGCGCGACTCCGGCGTCACGACCTCGCGCTGACTGCCTGCCCGCAGCGCGGTGGGGGCCAGCACCGCCACGGTGACCGCGATCGAGGCGCCGACCGCCCACACCGGTACCGCCGCCCACTCCCCCAGCAGCAGCACGAAGCCGGGGATCGTGCAGGTGGTGAACGAGAGCACCAGCGTGAGGCGGCCGGTGAGCTCGGTGAGGTGGGTGCGCCCCAGACCCATCACGAGCCAGAACAGCGTCCACAGCACCGCCCACTGCGCCCACAGCAGCGCGGTCGCGACGTCGTCGAACCGCACGGCGTTGACGACGGCGAACCCGGCCGCCATCAGCGCGACCCAGGCCGAGTACCAGCCCAGCCCGGAGGCGTCGAGGCCGGCCAGGTTGCCGATCCCGACGTAGAGGTAGGTGAAGCCGAACAAGAAGATGCCTGCCGCGCCCAGGATCTCGTCGGGGGTGGTGGCGGTGGCGATCAGGTAGAAGGGGATGGCCGTCTGCAGGGCCCCCACGAACAGGTTGAAGACACCGGCGCTGCGCGGGTCGACCTTGCCGAGGAGCAGCAGGCCGTTCACGAACAGGGCGGCGCCCACGAAGGTCAGTCCGACCGAGGACATGGCGTTCTCGCTCTCTCTTCCGGGGTCTCAGAAGTAGGCGTTGGCCGGGAAGCCCGCGCCGTTGACCTCGTGGTCCCCGATGGCGGAGGCCTTGAGGAACGTGGGGTTGTGGGTGGAGGCGGTGCGGGCGTTGCGCCAGTGCCGGTCCAGGTTGTGCACGGACTGCGTGGCCGAGGCCCCGCCGACGTCGAAGAGCCGGGCCGCGGTGGCGTAGGAGAACCGGTCGATGGCGACCTTGGCCTGGGCGGCGGCGAGCTGCGCGGCCTGGGCCTCCTCGACGCCGGGCGCCCCATCGACGACGGAGTCGACGGCGTCCTGGATGCGGTCGGCCGCGGCCAGCACGATCGCCTCGGCGGCGAAGGCGTCGGCGGAGATCTCGCCCACCACCTGCAGCACCTGACGGTCCTGGGCGGCGCTGCCCGCCGAGGCGTGGCTGAAGTTGCGGGCGCGGCGACGCACCAGGGCGACGGCGTCGTCGCGGACGCTGCGCAGGATGCCCACCGTCACGGCCTGCAGGTAGAGCTGCAGGAAGGCGCCCATGTAGCCGTCGGGCTGGTCGTCGGGGTCGCCCAGGTCGAAGAACTCGTGCGGCTCCACGCGCACGTTCTCCAGCCGGGTGGTGCCGGTGCCGGTGAGGCGCTGGCCGAAACCGTCCCAGTCGTCCTCGACGGTGACGCCGGGCCGGCTGAGCGGCACGACGGCGCCGGCGATGCGGCCATCGGGCGTGGAGGCCCAGATCTGGGTGTGGTCGGAGTAGAGCGTGCCGGTGGAGTAGAACTTGGTGCCGTTGAGCCGGTAGCCGCCGTCGGCCTCAGGGGTCAGCGTGCTCTCGAAGTGCAGGCCGACCGGCTTGGCGGTCTGCTCGCTGAAGCCGTTGCCCACCAGCTCGTCGGCGGTCACGATGGCCAGACCGCGGGCGCGCGACTCGGGGTCCGGCGAGGCCAGCTGCTGCTCCACGAACCAGTAGTGGGTGCGCAGGATGTGGGCGACGTTGGAGTCGGCCTGGGCCAGGCGGATCAGCACCTCGAAGAAGGTGCGCACGTCCGCGCCGGCACCGCCCTCGGCCTTCGGCACGCGCAAGCGGCCCAGCCCGGCCTGCTTGACCCAGCCGATCTGCTCGAACGGGCTCACGCGCAGGCGGTCACGCTCGTCGGCGCCGACGGCGATCCGGGCGAGCAGCTGGTCGAGCTCGGGCGTGCCGGGCCGCACGGGCTGGCTGGTCGGCGCCGCGGCGGTGGCGTCGTGGTGCAGGGTCGTGGTGCTCATGCGTGGGTCTCCTCGGGTGACGACGAGACGCAGGGTCGCGCCTCGGCCAGTAAGTCACCTGAGTTTATACAGATTGAGCGGCCGGGATGGACCCCGTCCCACGCCACGCGTGCTCGGTTCTGCCGATCGCCCCCTCGGCTCACTCCCCCTCGCTGCGATCAGCGCCCCCGCAGGCGCACCGAGCGCAGCAGGTCGCGGCGGATCTCGCGCTCGGTGAACGCAAACCTCACCCATCGCCCGGCCCCGAACAGCCGGGTCTGGTCCTTCGAGAACGGTGATCGCGGGTTCTCCACCTGGCCGTAGGTGAGGATCGTGCGGGCGTCCACGCGACCGCCGTCGAGGAACGAGATGGCCTGGATGTGGGAGGAGCCGTAGGTGATCGGACGGTAGGCCGAACGGTTCTGCACCGGCTTGTAGGAGGCCAGAGCATTGGCGTTGCCGACGGAGTCGCCCGTCCCACCGCCGAGGCCGATCCGCGGCGAGCCCCGGTCGGCCGCCACCTGCAGCGAGCCCCACCGCGCGTTCAACGGGATGCGTCGGGCGCGCAGCGAGGCGATCGCCTCGCGCATGGCGGTGACGACGGCGGGGTCGGCGTCGTTGAGGCCACGCGGCGTGTTCAGCGGGTCGGCGGCCGAGAACGGCACCCGCCACGGGTTGGCAGGCAGCCGCTGCACGAACTCCTCGAAGATGTGCGTGCCGCGCGAGTCGCGCTCCGAGCGACCGTCCCAGCGTCGCAGCACCGCGCAGGCCGCGGTCTCGCCGGTGGCGGCGCAGACCCGGTCCAGGGCGCCGTCGGCGCGCATCACCTCGGCGGCGCGCAGCCGGTTGGCGTGCTGGTGGCCCCGCAGGCTGGCCGGGGTCTCCTTGCGGCGCGAGGCGAGCCGGTCGATCACGTACTGGCTCACCATCCGGGTGCGCATGGTGCGCTCGCACTGCTCGCAGCCGATGATGTCGGGGAAGCCCTCCAGGCGGCTCGCGGGGTTCGGCAGCCAGAACGAGTCGTTGGCGTTGATCACCCAGTCGCGACGCACGACGTCGGGCAGGTTGCGCGGGCCGAGGATGCCGGGCCGCTGGGCGTCGGCGTCGGCACCCCACGCGCAGGCACCGTCGGCGCGGGTGCCGTCCAGCCCGGGCAGCCCGGCCACCTGGTTGAGGAGCCGGCCCACCGGCGTCATGCACGCCTGCGCCAGCTCGTTGGTCACGTGCGGCACCACCGAGTGGTCGGCGTAGAGGGCGTTGCCCTGGCGGTCGGCCGCCGTGGTGTTGACCCACGGGATGCCGCCGCCCTGGTCCTGGCGACGCAGCAGGTCGCGCGCACTCGTGGCCTTGCCCATGTTCAGGAACGAGTCGATGGTGCGCAGGTGCTCGGCGTTGGCGTCACGGATGGCCCAGAAGCTGGCCGGTCCCCACGGCATCAGCTGGGCCGGCGAGTCGCTGACGTAGCCCTGCGGGGTGCGGTAGAGGTCCTCGGTGACCGTGGCGAGCCCGCCCCCCGGCTTGCGGACGCGCACCTTGACCACGCGTCGCTCCGCCTGCCTGACGCCGTTCGTCGTGAGGTAGCGCGTCCCGGGGCCGACCGTCGTGTACTCGTAGGGCGTGAAGCGGTAGGCGGTCGAGACGGTGTGGCTCCACGCCACGTTCTTGTTCCAGCCGATGTTGATGGCCGGGGATCCGATCAGCGATGCGCCCGCGACGTCGTAGCGGCCGGGGATGGTCAGGTGCTGCTGGGTGAAGCGGTAACGCCCCTGCCACGGGAAGTGCGGGTTGCCGAGCACCATCCCGCGCCCCGTCGAGGTGGCCGAGCCACCCACCGCCGTCGCGTTGGAGCCGAACGGCCGCTCGGGGTCGCGCCCCAGGCCGCGCAGCAGCGCCTCGCGGTCGACGTCGGCGGCCCGCAGGGGCAGCCCGGGCACCTCGGGCAGCCCGGGGTCGGTGAGGCTGGGCGGGGCCGCGGTCACGATCTCCTTGACGAACACGCCGGTGCTGGCCAGCAGGTTGGCCAGGTAGACGCCGTACCAGAGGTCGACCGTGGTCGCGTTCGGCTTCAGGTAGCCGGCCCCCTTGCAGGCGGGGTCGGTGACGCGCTGGGTGCGCACCCAGCGGTTGATGCCCGCCACGTAGCCACGCACCAGCTGCTTGGCCTCACGACCCGGACCCGCCTTCGAGCGCAGCAGCCGCTCGACCACCTTGCGGTTGCGCAGGTCGGTCACCAGCGCGTCGACCTGCAGGTTGGACGCCTCGAGCGTCACCTGGTCGTCGTAGCGGGCGCTCGGGCCGAACCACCGGCTGCGCTGGCCGCGGGCGGTCACCAACGTGTCCGCGAGCGTGCAGATGGACGCCTCCGCCGCCGCGTACCCGCTGCCGTAGCCCAGCGACCCGAAGTCGCGGGCGGTGATGTGCGGGATGCCGTGCTCGGTGAAGCGCACGGTCGCCTCGTAGCGCGGCTTCGCCGCGGCGGTCGGAGCAGCAACCGGAGCCGGGGCGGCCGAGGCAGCCTCGCTGGTGACCCCCACGAGCGGGAGCAGGAGGGTCAGCGCGAGGCCGGAGGCCGAGAGGGTGCGACGCATGCAGGGCTCAACGTGAGCCTGTGACGACGGTTACGTGCGGACCGAGGGGCCTCAGAGGTAGAGACCGGCGGACTCGTCACCGAGCCGCTCGGCGGCCACCGCGTGCACGTCGCGCTCGCGCATGACGACGAACAGGTCGCCGTGCACCTCGACCTCGGCCTTGTCGTCGGGGTCGAAGAGCACCTTGTCGCCGGTCTGCACCGCGCGTGCGTGCGGGCCGGTGGCCACCACCCGGGCCCAGGCGAGCCGGCGCGCGCCCATGGCCGCGGTCGCGGGGATGACGATGCCGCCGGAGGAGCGCCGCTCCCCCGCCTCCTCGTCGACCTCCACGAGCACGCGGTCGTGGAGCATCTTGATCGGCGTCTTGTCGCCGGAGGCCTGCGACACGGAGCCGCTCAGGAGGCGACCTTGCGCACGACCACCAGCAGGGCCACGAAGCCGGCGACGCCGCCGACGACCTTGAGGATGTTGTCGGTGCGCGGCTGCCCGGTCTCGGCGTCGACGAAGTAGCCCTTGAGAGCAGCGGTCTCGCGGCTCACGATGGTCTTCGGGGAGGCACGGTGGAGCAGCTGGTCGATCGTCGCCGCCAGTCGCTCGCGGGTCTCCTCGATCTCGCGCTCGATGGCAGCGGGGTTCTGGCTCACGGGCCCACGCTACCAACCGGGCCGGGCCCCACCGTCCGCGGATCGAAACCCCAGGGCAGCTCCAGCCGATGGGCCCGCATCAGGTCGGCGTCGGTGAGCACCTCGAGCGTCGGCGCGTCGGCCACCACGTGCCCGTCGCTGAGCACCACCGAGCGCGGGCACAGCTCGAGCGCGTAGGGCAGGTCGTGGGTCACCATCAGCACGGTCACCTCCAGCGAGCGCAGGATGTCGGCGAGCTCGCGCCGCGAGGCGGGGTCGAGGTTCGAGGAGGGCTCGTCGAGCACCAGCACCTCGGGGCGCATCGCCAGCACGGTCGCGACGGCGACGCGGCGCCGCTGGCCGAAGGAGAGGTGGTGCGGCGGCCGGTCGGCGAGGTCGGCCATCCCCACCAGCGCCAACGCCTCCTGCACGCGGTCCTCGAGCTCCGCGCCGCGCAGGCCGGCGTTGCGCGGCCCGAAGGCGACGTCGGCGCGGACCGAGCCCATGAACAGCTGGTCGTCGGGGTCCTGGAAGACGATGCCCACCTGACGCCGCACCTGGGCCAGGTGCGCCTTCTCGACCGGCAGGCCGCTGACCCGGACGCTGCCGGCGCCGTGCCCCGAGCCGGCGCCCAGGATGCCGTTGAGGTGCAGCACCAGCGTGGTCTTGCCGGCGCCGTTGGGCCCCAGCAGCGCGACCCGCTCGCCACGCCGCACCTGCAGGTCGACGCCGAACAGCGCCTGGTGGCCGTCGGGGTAGGCGTAGGCCAGGCCGCGGACGTCGAGGACGGGCGCGCTGGGCTCGCTGACAGGCTCGGTCACGACCGGGGTGCCCCCTCGTAGCCGCGCGAGAGCATCGCCAGGTGCACGCGCTCGCCGCGCTCGTAGGAGCGGATGAACAGCGCCCCCAGGGTGCGGGCCAGGGCGGGCCAGTGGCGCGGTGAGCGCGGGTCGACGCCACGTGAGCGCATGGCCACGACCATCCGGCCGAGGTCGGCGGTCACGACGTCGAGGTAGCGGATCATGAACGCCATGATCTGCACGATCAGCTCGGGCATCCGCAGTCGGCGCAGCCCGTCGAGCACGTCGGCGGGCTCGGTGGTGGCGGCCAGGGTGAGCGAGGACATGACGCCGATGGTGCCCTTGGCCAGCAGCGCCCACGCCGCCATCAGCCCGGGCTCGGAGAGGCTCAGGCCCAGCACCTCGGTGCGCGGGCCGGTGGCCACGAACGGCATCAGCACCGCGAACACCACGAAGGGCACCTCGACGACCATCCGTCGGGCGATGTAGCCCAGCGGCACGCGTGCCGCCAGGATCACCCCGACGACGAGCGCCGCGTACCCGGCGTGCGCCCAGAACCACTCGCGCGGGGTGGCGACCACCAGCAGGACGAAGGCCAGCAGCACCACCAGCTTGCGGTGGGCCGGGGCGCGGTGCACCCGGCTGTGGCCGTGGTAGTGCAGGCGGTGACCGTGGCCGGCCCCCACCTCAGTCGTCCGCGCCGACGCGCTCGCGGCTCGGGCTCCCGCGCCGCCGCACCGCCATCGCGAGGCCGCCCATCAGCGCGAGGGTGACCAGCACCCCGACGACGCCGGCGATGCCGCCACCGAGCCGCGGGTCCTCGACCCCCTCGGTGGAGTAGTCGGCGAAGGGGCTGCCTGCGGTCGGCGAGTCCTCGGCGGAGTCCAGGAAGCCGGTCTGCTCGGCCACGTACTCCAGGCCGTCGGGGTGGGAGCTGGCGTAGTAGCTGCCGAACCCGGCGACCAGCAGGGCCACGAGCAACCCCACGACCCAGAAGCGGCGGGTCGAGGTGCGCGCACTCATGCCTGCACCCCCGTGCCGCGGATCTCGAGCCGACGCTGCTGCACCAGGTCGTGGGCACCGTGCACCAGGTCGGGGCGCGAGGCCACGACGGCGCCGACCACGAGCCCGGTGACCACCGCCTCGCCGATGCCGATGACCACGTGCCAGCCGACCATCGCGGTGAGCACGGCACCCAGGCTGACCGGCGCCTGACCGCCGACGGCGAAGAGCAGGGTGAAGGTGAGGGCGGCGGCCGGCACCGAGAGCAGCGCTCCGACGGCGGCTGCGGGTGCGACGCTGCTGAGGCGCTTGGGTAGCACCATCCGGACCGCGCGGAACACGCCGTAGCCGACGAAGGTGCCCACCACCGACATCAGCACCACGTTGGTGCCGAGTGCGGTGATGCCGCCGTCGGCCATGAAGAGTGCCTGCACGAGCAGCACGACGCTCACGCACAGCGCGCCGGTCCACGGCCCCACCAGCACCGCGGCCAGCGCTCCGCCCAGCAGGTGCCCGCTGGTGCCGGCGCCGACCGGGAAGTTCATCATCTGGGCCGCGAACACGAACGCCGCCACGAGGCCGACCAGCGGCGCCGTGCGGTCGTCGAGCTCGGTGCGCGCCTTGCGCAGCGCGACGGCCACCACGCCGACCGCGACGACGCCGGTGGCCACCGAGGTGGGGGCGTCGAGGAATCCGTCGGGTACGTGCACGGGCATCTCCTGCGGCTCGGGGCCGGCTGGCCGTCGATAGGGTCGAAGTGGCCCCGATCGGCCACTCTACGCTGTTGCGAACAACTTGCGACTGCCCGATCCGCGCACGACCGACCCGCC
Organism: Nocardioides nanhaiensis; assembly: GCF_039542785.1. Taxonomy (NCBI): domain Bacteria; kingdom Bacillati; phylum Actinomycetota; class Actinomycetes; order Propionibacteriales; family Nocardioidaceae; genus Nocardioides; species Nocardioides nanhaiensis. The sequence goes on along the minus strand of NZ_BAABIM010000001.1, from coordinate 1,503,539 downwards.
AGGAGCACCTGTGAGCCAGCCCGAGCGCCTCTCCCCCGGCGACACCGCCCCCGACTTCACCCTGCCCAGCGACACCGGCGAGGAGGTCACCCTCTCCGGGCTGCGCGGCCGCAAAGTGGTCGTCTACTTCTACCCGGCGGCGATGACGCCGGGCTGCACCAAGCAGGCCTGCGACTTCTCCGACTCCCTGGAGTCGCTGCGGTCGGCCGGCTACGAGGTGCTCGGCATCAGCCCCGACAAGCCCGAGAAGCTCGCGAAGTTCCGCGAGCGCGACGGCCTGACGCTCACCCTGCTCTCCGACCCCGACAAGGAGGTCATGCGCCGCTACGCCGCGTTCGGGGAGAAGAAGCTCTACGGCAAGGTCGTCGAGGGCGTCATCCGCTCCACGGTCGTCGTCGACGAGGAGGGCGCCGTCGAGCTGGCGCAGTACAACGTCAAGGCCACCGGGCACGTGGCCAAGCTGCGTCGCGACCTGGGCCTCGACGCCTGACCCCGGGGGGCGGGCCGGCCAGGCCCTACACTCGCGCCGCAGAACGGCCGGAATGGTGGAACTGGCAGACACGCAGGATTTAGGTTCCTGTGCCTCGCGGCGTGGGGGTTCGAGTCCCCCTTCCGGCACACGATGCCCGCGGATGCGGCGCCCAGGTGGGTACCGTGCCGGTGCGGCCCCCTCGGGTCGTCGTACCCACCGCACCCGGAGGACCCTCGTGAACCAGCCCCCACCGCCCCCGCCCGGATCCGGCCCCGACACGCCTCCGGGTCAGGGATGGGGCGCCGGCGACCAGCCGCCTCCCCCGCCGCCCGGCCAGCAGCCGTGGCCGCCGCAGGAGCCGACCCCCACCCAGCCGATGGCGACCGGTGGCCAGCCGGGCCAGCCCTACGGCCAGGGCGGCTACCCCCAGCAGCCGGGCCAGCCCCTCGGCCAGGGCGGCTTCCCCCCGCCGGGCCAGCAGCCCCCCAAGAAGAAGACCGGCCTGATCATCGGTGGCGTGGTCGGCGCGATCGCCGTCATCGCCATCATCGTGGGCGTCACGCTCGCGGTCACCGGTGACGACGACGAGGGCGACGAGCCGCGCGCCGACGAGTCCAGCCAGGAGGCGGACTCCTCCGACGAGCCGACCGACGAGCCCACCGACTCCGCCTCGGAGGACAGCGGCGCCGGGGGCGACGACGGCGCGGCCACCGAGGCGCCCGCGCCCGACGGCTCCACCCTCCAGGGCACCGGGTACTCCTACTCCCTCCCCGAGGGCTGGCAGGACATCAGCGCCGACGTCACCGGCGCGAACCCGGGCACCTTCATCGACACCGCGGCCAGCTGGGGCCCCTCCATCGAGGAGGGTCGCGGCAACGTGATCGTCGAGAACCCGCCGGCCGGCGGCGCCGACAGCGCCGAGGCCCTGGAGCAGCTGCGCACCAACTTCACCTCGCAGTTCCCCGACGCCGAGATCGACGACACCGACCCGCGCACCATCGGCGGCGAGGAGATGCTCGGACTCGAGCTCACCCGCACCAACGAGGCCGGGGTCGAGGTCGACCAGGAGGCGTACGTGGCGGTGATCGACGACGTCGCCTACATCATCACCGCCAGCAGCACCGCGGACGACGACGGCGCCGAGGACCAGTTCGAGCAGATCTACGACTCGTGGACCTTCGAGTGACCTGCACCACACGCTGACCGCCGATGCTCGGTAGGGTCCCGTCATGGACGGGGCCCTCACCGACGTCGGACTGCCGATCGCACTCGGCATCATCATGCTGGGGCTGGGGCTCGACCTCACCCTGGCCGACTTCCGGCGCGTGGGTGCCCACCCACGCGCCGTCGTCGTCGCGCTGGCCTGCCAGCTGGTGCTGCTGCCGGCCGTCTGCTTCGGCCTGGTGGTGCTGCTCGACCTGCCGCCGCTGCTCGGCATCGGCCTGATGCTGCTGGCAGCCTCACCGGGCGGAACGACGGCCAACCTGTTCAGCCACCTCTTCCGGGGCGACGTCGCCCTCAACATCACGCTCACCGCGATCAACTCGGTGATCGCGGTCGTGACGCTGCCACTGATCACCAGCCTGGCCATCGCCTTCTACGACCGCGGCGACGACGTCTCGATGCCGCTGGTCGAGGTGGTCAAGGTCTTCGCGCTGATCCTGCTGCCCGTCGGGCTCGGCATGGCGGTGCGGGCAGCGCGGCCGGCGTTCGCGGCCCGGATGGACCGGCCCGTGCGCATCGCCTCGGCGGTCATCCTGGCGGTGCTGGTGCTCGGCATCCTGCTGGCCGAGCGCGAGGATGTGGGCGGCTACCTGCGCGACGTCGGACCGGCCGCCGCCCTGTTCTGCGCGCTGAGCCTGCTGGTGGGCTACGCGGTGCCGCGCGCCGCGGGCGTGACCGAGCGGCAGGCGATCGCCTGCAGCATGGAGATCGGCGTGCACAACGCGACGCTCGCGATCTTCGTGGCCGAGAACGTGCTGGGCGAGAGTGAGATCGCGGTGCCGGCCGCGGTCTACTCCCTGGTGATGTTCGCGTTCGCGGCGCTGTGGGGCTCGTGGGTCTCGCGTCGCGTGGCGCCTCAGCCCTCGGAGCGCGCCAGCACCTCGGCCACGTAGGGCGCGATCTCGCGCAAGGCGTGGCCGCGGTGGGAGATCGCGTCCTTCTGCTCGCGGGTCAGCTCGGCCGTGGTGCGGCCCGGCGCGTCGTCGGCCTCGAACAGCACGTCGTAGCCGAAGCCTCCCCCGCCGCGCACCTCCCGGCCCACCCGACCGGCCATGTGCCCCTCGACGACGTGCTCCCCCGCGGTCGGGTGCACGAACGCCACGGCGCAGGTGAAATGCGCACCGCGACGCTCGTCGGGCACGTCGGCCAGCTGCTCGAGCAGCAGCCGGTTGTTGCGCTCGTCGCTCTTGGGCTGGCCCGACCACCGTGCCGAGAGCACACCCGGCATGCCGTTCAGCGCGTCGACGCACAGTCCGCTGTCGTCGGCGACGGTGGGCAGGCCGGTGGCGGCCAGGCCGGCACGGGCCTTGAGCAGCGCGTTGCCCGCGAAGTCCGGCGCGTCCTCGACCGGCTCGTCGTAGGCCTCGACGTCGGGCAGCCCCAGGACGACGACGTCGGGCAGGTGGGCGCGCAGCAGGCGCTCCATCTCGGCCCGCTTGCCGGGGTTGCCGGTGGCGACCAGCACCTGGAGGGCGACCCGCTCAGGCACCGGCGAGCGCCTCGCGCTGCATCCGGGTCAGCTGGGCGCAGCCGGTCTCGGCCAGGCCGAGCAGCGCGTCGAGCTCGGCGCGCGAGAACGCAGCGCCCTCGGCGGTGCCCTGCACCTCCACGAAGCTGCCGGCACCCGTCATCACGACGTTCATGTCGGTCTCGGCGCGCACGTCCTCGACGTAGGGCAGGTCCAGGCGCGGCACGCCGTCGATGATGCCGACGCTCACCGCGGCGACCGACCCGGTCAGCGCGCCGGTCTTGCCGAGGGTGGCGCACGCGTCGGCCAGCGCCACGTAGGCGCCGGTGATCGCGGCCGTGCGGGTGCCGCCGTCGGCCTGCAGCACGTCGCAGTCCAGCTGGATGGTGTTCTCGCCCAGCGCCTTGTAGTCGATGACGGCACGCAGCGAGCGCCCGATCAGGCGGCTGATCTCGTGGGTGCGCCCGCCGATGCGGCCCTTGACCGACTCGCGGTCCGAGCGGGTGTTGGTGCTGGCCGGCAGCATCGCGTACTCGGCGGTGACCCAACCCAGGCCCGAGCCCTTGCGCCAGCGCGGCACACCCTCGGAGGCCGAGGCCGCGCACAGCACGCGGGTGCCGCCGAACTCCACCAGCACCGAGCCCGCCGGGTGGTCGAGCCAGTTGCGGGTGAGCTTCACGGGGCGCAGCTCGTCGTCGGCACGGCCGTCGGCGCGGGGGGTGTGGTCGGCAGGAGTAGTGCTCATGCCCCGACCCTAGTGTCGCGTGGTGGAGGGGCGCGCCGACCACGCCTGTCGCACGGCCCACGGCCCGAGGTCGCGTGCCCGCCGGCCGACCCACGGCCCGCCCTCGGCCACCACCCAGCCCAGGTCGCGACGCCAGCTGGGCGGCAGTCCGCCGGCCGGCTCCAGACCGACGGGCGCGACCGGGTGGCCGGCGTCGCGCAGCCGGTCGGCGAACGCGGCGGCCAGCGCGCGGTGCCCGCGCTCGGAGGGGTGCAGGCGGTCCACCGACCACAGCTCGCGGCGGTCGTGACCCGGCATCGCAGCCAGGTCGACGCGCACGCCGCCGTGCCGGGCGTGCAGGTGGTCGTAGACCCCGTTGACGACGGCGAGCCGCGCCGCCATCGCGCGCGCCAGCGGCCCGGGCAGCCCCAGCAGCGCGGCGTGGTCGTGGTAGCGCACGGTCAGCAGGGTCGCGCCGACGGCGGTGAGGGCCGCCGCGCACGTCGTCAGGTCCTCCCGCAGCCGCGCGGGGTCCCACGAGGAGCGCATCGTGTCGTTGACACCCACCACCAGCGAGGCCAGCTGGGGCCGGTGCGCCACCGCCTGCTCCAGCTGGTCGGCACGCACCTCGTGCGCGGTCGCTCCCACCCGGGCGGTGGAGCAGAAGGAGAGGTCGTGGGTGGCCGCCAGGGCCTCGGCCAGCAGCCGCGCCCACCCCCGCCATCCGCCGGGGACGGGATCGCCGACCCCGACCGTCGCGCTGTCCCCCAGTGCCGCCACGCGCAGGTAGCCCGCCATGGCCACCACGGTGCCGTCACGCGCTACGGGACGCGCACCCGGAGGTGACGCGTCCCGCAACGGTGGATGACGGCTCGGGGGCCGAGGGGGCCGGCTACTTCAGCTCGGCCCGCATCACCCGGATCCAGCCGGCCACGAAGGGCAGCACGATCCAGATCAGCGCGGTCGTGCCCAGCTGGGCGTACTCCTCGCCGCTGAGGCCGGCACCGCCCGGGCCGAAGGAGGTGAACAGGGCCTGCTGGGCCGTGGCGAGATCGAGCCACGGCGCCGGGTCCCGCAGTGCCGGCACCAGGTTGAAGATCAGCTGCGAGGCCACCGGCGCCACGAAGAAGGTGACGATCGCGGCCGGGGTGTTGAGGAAGATCAGGCCGTAGGCCAGGCCCTGCAGGATCGTCAGCAGCTGCAGCCCCAGGAACAGCACGAAGACGCTGACGTCGAGCCCGGCGAAGCCGTCCGCGGCGCCGCCGAGGAGCGTCACGACCGCGGCGATCACGATGGCCGCCACGAAGGCGCCCAGGCCCCAGATGAGGGCGGCGATCACCTTGGCGCCGATCACCCGCGTACGCGAGGGCTCGAGGGCGAAGGTGACCATGGCCGTGCGCTGACCCCACTCGCTGGTGACCAGCAGGATGCCGAGCACCGGCAGAACGAAGCCCTGCGGTGTGGCGGCCACGCCGATGAAGTTGCCGAACAGGCGGTCGTCGGCGTCGGCGATCAGGAAGAAGACGACCATGATCGCCGCGGTGATGCCCACGATGATGCCGAGCAGCCAGCGCCCGGCGCGGGTGTCGGCCGTCTTGCGCAGCTCGACGCCGACCAGGCGTCCGAGCGGGATGCGACGCTCGGGGTCGCCCAGGTCCAGCGCGGTGCGGTGGCTCGGGGCCTCGGGGGCCGGGGTCTCCCCGGCGCTCGTTCCAGTGCTCATGCCTGCGCTCCTTCGGTGCGCTCGATGTTGCCCTCGCGCTGCGTGCTCGCCGTCAGCTCGAGGAAGAGGTCCTCCAGCCCGGCGGCGCCGGAGCGGAGCTCGGTCAGGACGACGCCGGCCTCGAGCGCGGCCCGGCCGACCTCCTCGGGGGCGCACGCCACGCGCAGCCCCTGGGCCTCTGGGCTGACGCTGAAGCCACGCTGGGTCAGGGCGGCGGCCAGGGCCTGGTCGTCGAGCGAGCTGGCGAGCACCGAGACGTTGCCGTCCATCGCCATCAGCGAGGCCTTGTCGCCCTGCGCCACGATCGTGCCGTTTCCGATCAGGATCATCTCGTCGGCGATCAGCTCCACCTCGTGCAGCAGGTGGCTGGAGAGCAGCACCGTGCCGCCGCGGTCGGCGTAGCCCTTGAGCAGCGAGCGCATCCAGCGGATGCCCGCCGGGTCGAGGCCGTTGGCGGGCTCGTCGAGGATGAGCACCGAGGGGTCACCCAGCAGCGCGTGCGCGATGCCCAGGCGCTGCTTCATGCCCAGCGAGTAGTTGCGCAGTCGTCGGCCGGACTCGGTGTCGCTGAGCGAGACCATCGCCAGCATCTCGTCGACGCGGGCGAGGGGCAGGCCCATCGTCTTGGCACCGACCGTGAGGATCTCGCGGCCGGTGCGGCCCGCGTGCTGGGCGGAGGCGTCGAGGAGCACCCCGACCTGCCGGCCGGGGTTGGGGATGTCGTGGTAGCCGCGGCCGTTGATGGTGACCGTGCCCGCGGTCGGCGGCGTCAGGCCGACCATCACGCGCATGGTGGTGGTCTTGCCGGCGCCGTTGGGGCCCAGGAAGCCCGTCACGCGCCCCGGCTGGGCGGTGAAGCTGACGTCGTCGACGGCGCGGAAGCCCCCGTACGTCTTGGTGAGTCGTTCGACGGTGATCATGCCCCCACCCTGTCGCACGAGCGCTCGCGGCACATCGTGCTCGGGGATGTGCTCCCCCGACCTTGGTAGGGGGTGGCAGCGACCCCGGCCCGCTGTGCCCGACCCGACGCGCGGCCTAGGCTCCTCGGCGTGGAGCGTGCACCGGTCGAGGCCTACCAGCCGGCCCTCACCGCCTGGGGCCACACCTGGCGCGGGCTGCTGGCGCTCGCGCTGAGCGTGGTCATCTGGCTGACCGTGATGGACCAGCAGTCGACGCTGGTCCGCACCGTCGACGTCGTGCTGGCCGTGCCGTGCTGGGTGCTGGTCTGGTACCGACGCCGCTTCCCGCTCACGGTGGCGTGGGCGACCGCGGTGCTGACGACGTTCTCGTCGCTGGGAGCGGGTCCCGCGGTCCTCGCGCTGGTCTCGCTGGCCACCCACCGGCGCTGGTCCCAGCTGGTGCCGCTCTACGTGGCCAGCGTGGCGGGCGCGCAGCTGTTCGCCGTCGTCAACCCGCCCGCGCAGTCCGAGCCGTACTGGTTCACGTTGACCAGCAACGCCGTGGCCATCGCCGCGATGATCGCGTGGGGCATGTACGTGGGGTCGAGGCGCGAGCTGCTGCACACGCTGCGCCAGCGGGCCGAGCGCGCGGAGGCCGAGCAGGACCTCCGGGTGGGGCAGGCCCGCGCCAACGAGCGTGCCCGGATCGCGCGCGAGATGCACGACGTGCTCGCGCACCGCATCTCGCAGGTGGCCATGCAGGCCGGTGCCCTGGCCTACCGCGAGGACCTCGACGCCGAGGCCATGCGCGGCACCGCCTCGCTGATCCGCGACCAGTCCCACCAGGCCCTCACCGAGCTGCGGGCGGTGCTGGGCGTGCTGCGCGACGAGAGCGGTGATCTCCTCGACCGACCGCAGCCCACCTTCGACGACGTGCCGGCCCTCGTGCAGGAGGCCCAGGAGCACGGGCTCCACGTGTCCCTCGAGGACCGGCTCGAGCTCGGGTCGGGCGACGGCGCGGTACCGGTCGGTGTCGGCCGCACCGTCTACCGGATCCTGCAGGAGGGCATCACCAACGCCGCCAAGCACGCGCCGGCCAGCCTGCTGAAGCTGCGGGTCGAGGGCTCCCCAGAGGAGGGCCTGACCGTGACCATGCGCAACCCGCTCGGCTTCGGCTCCACCGCCACCCCCGGAGCCGGGCTCGGCCTGGTGGGTCTCTCCGAGCGGGCACAGCTGCGCGGCGGTCGGCTCGAGCACCGGCGGGAGGACGGCAGCTTCGTCGTCCGGGCGTGGATACCGTGGACGGCGTGACCACCCCGCCCGCCGTCGCACCGATCCGGGTGCTGCTGGTCGACGACGACCCGCTGGTGCGCTCGGCGCTGGGCCTGATGCTCGGCGGCCAGGCCGACCTGGAGGTCGTCGGCGAGGCGGCCGACGGCCGTGCCGGCATCGACCGCGCACGCGAGCTGGCGCCCGACGTGGTGCTGATGGACATCCGGATGCCGGTGATGGGCGGGCTGGAGGCCACCCGCTCCCTGCACGCCGCTCCTGAGCCGCCGCGCGTCATCGTGCTCACCACCTTCGACGCCGACGAGCACGTGGTCGGCGCGCTGGCGGCCGGAGCCGACGGCTTCCTGCTCAAGGACACCGAGCCCGCCCAGATCGTGGCCGCCATCCGCCGGGTCGCCGAGGGTGAGCCGATGCTCTCCCCCTCGGTGACGCGGACGCTGATCGAGCGGGTGCGCCAGGACGCCGACGACGACCGCGCGGCGCAGGCGCAGCGTCGTCTCGCGCGGCTGACCGGGCGCGAGCTGGAGGTGGCGCGCGCCGTGGGTGCCGGCCTCAGCAACGCCGAGATCGCGGCGCGCCTGCACCTCTCCGTGCCGACGGTGAAGGCGCACGTCTCGCGCCTGTTCGAGAAGCTCGAGACCACCAACCGCGTGCAGATCGCCATCTGCGTGCACGACGCCGGCTGGAACGACCAGGAACCTCAGGCGCCGGGCAGGTAGCTGAGCCCGTTCGCTCATCAGTGCGGCTGAGAGAACGGTCGTGCTGGGGGATGCCCGATCGTGCCGCGCAGGGACACCTTCGACGAGATGGTTCCGGCGCCCCACCTGCGCACCCTGACACTGGAGCCGGCGTGACCGGCTGCCTCAACGAACCGACGGTGCGTCAGCCACCCAGCTCGTAGACGGCCCCGGCACGCGCCAGGTCGAGCGGTCCGTCGTAGACCTCGCGGGCCTCGGCGAGGGCATCGGCGGAGTCGAACCACGGCGGGATGTGGGTGAGCACGAGACGGCGCGCGCCCTGGCGCGCCGCGGTCTCGCCGCAGTCACGGCCGGTGAGGTGGATGCCGGGAGGGTTCTCGTCCTGGGCGCGGAACGAGGCCTCGGCCAGGAGCAGGTCGACGTCGCGGGCCACCTGCTCGAAGCCCTCGCAGGGGGCGGTGTCGCCGCTGTAGGCCAGCGTCGCGCCGTCGGCACTGACCCGCAGCCCGAAGGCGTCCACGGGGTGCTCGACCGGGATCGGCTGCACCTCGAAGGGGCCGACCGTGAACGGCTCCTCCAGCACCCGGAAGTCGAACTCCTCGTGCATGCCCGGGTCGAGCGGCAGGTCGTAGGCGCGCGCCATCCGGTCGGCGGTGTCGGAGGGGCCCCACACGGGGATCCGCGGCGGCGGACCCTGCGGGTGGTACTTGCGCATCACGTAGTAGCCGCACAGGTCGAGGCAGTGGTCGGCGTGCAGGTGGCTGACGAGCACGGCGTCGATGCTCAGCGGGTCGACGACGCGGTGCAGCGCGCCGAGCGCCCCGTTGCCGAGCTCGAGGAGCACCCGCCAGGTGCGGGCGCCGCCGCCGTCGTCGTGCTCGGCCTCCAGCAGGTAGCAGCTGGCCGGGGAGTCCGGACCGGGGTAGGACCCCGAGCAACCGACGACGGTGAGCCTCATGCCAGACCTCCCACGAACTGACGGACGCCGACCATCTCGGGCCCGAGGAAGCGCCGACCGATCGCCTCGAACTGCTCCGGGGCACCGGTGGTGACGAAGGTGTGGGTGGGCTCGCCGCCGGGGCGCATCAGCCCGGAGTCGGCCAGCACGCGGTAGACGTCCTGGGCGCACTCCTCGGCACTGCTCACCAGGGTGACGCCCTCCCCCATCACGTAGGAGATGACGCCGGTCAGCAGCGGGTAGTGCGTGCACCCGAGCACGAGCGTGTCGACGCCGGCGGCGGCCAGCGGGTCGAGGTACTCGTGGGCGGCCGCGATCAGCTCCTCGCCGCCGGTGACCCCGGCCTCCACGAAGTCGACGAAGCGGGGGCACACGCTGGTGTGCACCTGCAGGTGCGGCGCCGCGGCGAAGGCGTCGTCGTAGGCCTGCGAGGACGCGGTGGCGTGGGTGCAGATGACGCCGACGCGGCCGTTGCGGGTGCTGGCAGCGGCGCGGCGGGTGGCGGGCAGGATCACCTCGACCACCGGCACGTCGTAGCGCTGGCGCGCGTCGCGCAGCACCGCGGCGCTCGCGGAGTTGCACGCGATCACCAGCGCCTTCACCCCCTGGTGCACCAGGTGGTCGAGGCACTCCAGCGCGTACTCGCGCACCTCGGCGATCGGCTTGGGGCCGTAGGGCTGGCGCGCGGTGTCGCCCACGTAGAGCACCGACTCGTGCGGCAGCTGGTCGATCACGGCGCGCGCCACGGTGAGTCCGCCGAAGCCGGAGTCGAAGATGCCGATCGGCGCGTCCAGCCGGGCCCCGGCGGGGTCGGTCGGTGACGGCGGTGGCACGCGGCCCAGCGTAGACGAGCCGCACGACCGGCGGCGGGCGTACCCTCGCCGAGTGCGCATCCCCACCTCGCTCGCTGCGCTGGCGCTCGTCCTCACCGCCGCGCTCGTCGCACCCCAGGTCGGGGCGGACTCACCGACCACCGACGCCCCCGCCGTCGCGCAGGGGCGTCAGGCGGCTGCACCGGCCGCACCCGCCGTCGACCTCGCCTCACGCACGCCGAGCGCCGACGCCGCCACCACGCAGGTGCTGGCCATCTCGATCGACGGACTCACCCCCCGCGCCATCCGCCGTCTGGGGGCCACCGGCGCCCCCGCGCTGACCCGCCTGCTCGCCGAGGGCGCCTCCACGGTGCGCGCCCGCACCCAGTGGGAGTCCACCTCCACGCTCCCCAACCACACCAGCATGGTCACGGGGCGGCGCGTGTGGGACTGGAAGGGGGGCCACGGGGTCCTGTGGAACGAGCACCGGCCGGGCACCCGGGTGCAGCAGTTCGCCGACGACCTGCCCATCCCCTCGGTCTTCACGGGTGCCAGCGCCGCCGGCAGCACGGCGCTGTTCACCACGAAGGAGAAGTTCTCGCTGTTCAAGCGCTCGTGGCGCGCCGACCTGGACCGCTACGTGCACCGTGAGACCGACGACGTCGCCCTCACCACCCAGGTCGTGGCCGACCTGGCGCGGACCCCGCGCGCATTCCGGTTCGTGCACCTGAGCCGGCCCGACTCCCGCGGTCACACCTACGGCTTCATGAGCCCCGAGTACCTCGACGGCGTGCGCGAGTCGGACGCCCAGGTGGGTCGGATGCTGACGGCGATCGAGGCCACCCCGGCCCTGGCCGACACCGTCGTCGTCCTCACCGCCGACCACGGCGGCGGTCGCGGCCAGACCCTGCACGACCAGGTGGGCCGCCGGCCCAACTTCGAGATCCCGTTCGTGGTGTGGGGGCCCGGCGTCCGGGCCGGCGACCTCTACGCCATGAACCCCACCTACCGCTCCCCCGGCACCCGCCGTGTCGGCTACGCCGGCAGGCAGCCGATCCGCAACGGCGACCTCGCCAACCTCAGCCTCGACCTGCTCGGCCTGGGCCCGCTGCCCGGCAGCCGCTACGACGTGCGGCAGCGGCTCACCTGGGAGTGACGCGCTCGTTCAGTACTCCGAGCGCAGCGGCCAGGGATTGAAGCGGCAGCCGTCGAGGCCCTTGGACTGCTGCATCATCACCGGCGCGAGGCGTCCCCGACCGGAGCAGCCGGCGTGGCCGCGGCCGAGCCAGTGACCGACCTCGTGGTTGACCACCATGTGCCGGTACTCGCGCAACGAGCCGCCGGCGGCGCGCCACGGCGCGGTGGCCAGGCGCCAGCGGGTCTGGTTGATGATCACGAACCGGCCGACCCGGCACGAGTACTCCGCCGAGCAGCCGGAGGAGAAGGAGGGCACGGTGCTGGCCTCGGCGAGCACCAGGGTGAACCCGCCGCCGCGCGGCACGCGCCGGAACGCGACACCGCCGCCGCGCCAGCCGCGGGGGTCGGCGAAGGTCTCGGCGGCCTGGCGGGCGAACTCGCGCACGGAGACGCCGATGCGACCGCGGGTGACGATGCTGTAGGTGGCCACGCGGCGCACGCCGACGCGGTGGTCGACGGGGCCGGTGCGCGCCGAGCGGGCGGTGCCGCGGGTGTAGCCGGGGGCGGTGGCGGTCACGAGCACGCGCACCCGCTGGCCCACGTCGTCGACGCCGAGCCGGTACCGGGCGCCGGTCGCGCCGCGGATGGGCTTGCCGGCCCGCAGCCACTGGTAGCGCAGCCGCGTGGGCGTCGTCGACCAGCGGCCGGCGGTGACCCGCAGGGTGCGCTCGTAGCGCTGCTCGCCGATGACGACAGGCGGCCGCCGGTTGGTCATCGTGCCGCGCTGCACCCGTGCCGTGGGCGCTGACTCCGCAACGCCGGAGCCGGCGCCGGGGTCGCTCGGGTCGGTGGCCGTGACCCGCACCGTGAGGCGGGCGCCCTGGTCGGCCACCCCGGGGCGGTAGCTGCGCTCGACCGCGCCGCGGATGGGGTCGCCGTCGCGCAGCCAGCGATAGGCGTAGCCCAGCGGCCGTCCGGACGGCGACGGGCTCCACGCGCCCGGCGAGGCCACCAGCCGGCCGTCGACGGCGGGCGTGCCGCTCACCGTCGGAGGCGCCGTGTTGACCGGCGCCGCCGCCTGCGCCGCGGTGGTCACGGCGGCCAGGCCGCCGAGCAGCACCACGAGCGCGGCCAGCCGGGCCAGCCGTGCGCGCAGGGGGTGCCGGACGCGGGGGGAGCGGTGCGAGGGGCGGGTCACGCCCGCAGGGTAACCCGCACGCGCCGTGCGCGCGGCGTTGTCGGGCTCACGCCCAGAGCTGGCCCTCGAGCCGGTCCTCGGCCTCGTCGACGGTGCCCTCGTAGGCGCCGGTGGAGAGGTACTTCCAGCCGCCGTCGCACACCACGAACGCGATGTCGGCGCTCTCGCCGGCCTTGACGGCCTTGGCGGCCTGGCCCAGCGCGGCGTGCAGGATCGCGCCGGTGGAGATGCCGGCGAAGATGCCCTCCATCTCGAGCAGCTCGCGGGTGCGGCGCACGGCGTCGCGCGGCCCGACGGAGAACCGGGAGTCGATCAGGTCGGCGTCGTAGAGCTCGGGCACGAAGCCCTCGTCGAGGTTGCGCAGGCCGTAGACCAGCTCGCCGTAGCGCGGCTCGGCGGCGACGATGCGCACCTCCGGCTTGGCCCGGCGGAAGAAACGCGAGACGCCCATCAGCGTGCCGGTGGTGCCCAGGCCTGCCACGAAGTGGGTGATGGAGGGCAGGTCGGCGAGCACCTCGGGGCCGGTGCCCTCCTCGTGCGCGAGCGCGTTGGCGGCGTTGCCGTACTGGTAGAGCATCACCCAGTCGGGGTGCTCCGCGGCCACCTGCTTGGCCACCCGCACCGCCTCGTTGGAACCGCCGGCCGCCGGGGAGGAGATGATCTCCGCACCCCACATCCGCAGCAGCTGGCGCCGCTCCTCGGAGGTGTTCTCGGGCATCACGCACACGATGCGGTAGCCCTTGAGCTTGGCGGCCATCGCCAGCGAGATGCCGGTGTTGCCCGAGGTCGGCTCGAGGATGGTGCAGCCGGGACGCAGCGTGCCGTCCTTCTCCGCCTCCTCGATCATCTTCAGGGCGGGGCGGTCCTTGATCGAGCCGGTGGGGTTGCGGTCCTCGAGCTTGGCCCACAGCCGGACGTCGGGTCCCGGCGAGAGCCGCGGGAGCCCGACCAGCGGCGTGCCGCCGACCGAGGCCAGCAGGTTGTCGAAGCGCATGCCTCCCATGGTGGCACCTCCTGCCAGGTCGTCCTGCTTCCGTGGGCACCGGCGGACACCGGCCGAGCGCCGGGGGCTCAGCGCAGGAAGAACGTCGGGTCGAACTCGTCGAGCGGGATGATCCGGGTGCGCGGCAGCTCGGTGTTGAACGCCCGCACGTCGTGCTCGAGGTCGAGCACCTCGACGCCGTCCATCCGCAGCTGGGCGCTCATGAACTCGTCGAACCCGATGACGCCGAGCCGGCGCTCGCCCCCGAGCAGGGCGCCGAGGTCGGCGACGAAGTCGGCGTCGTGGCTGCAGAGGACGACGTCGGCCTCGGGGCGCTCGCGCAGCGCCTGCAGCGTGCGCTGGATGCCGACGTCGACGACCTTCTCGTCGGGTCGGCCCGAGAGCGGCACCGGCCGGTAGCTCATCGCCAGCAGCGCCTGCACGAACGAGGCGGGCAGCTGGCCGTTGCTGGCGTTGAGGAAGAACAGGCCGGTGACCGGGTGGCCCCACTGCTGCTCGACGAACGCGGTGACGCGCTCCCAGCGCGGCCGCTCCTCGGGGTGGGGGCGCCGGCCGAGCACGGAGTTGCCCAGCGTCGCGTCGATGTTCTCGCCGTCGACGAGGACGAAGGTCCGCCGCTCGGCCCGCTCGGCCACCGCCCCCTCGCTCATGCCGGTGGCTCAGCCGCCGGCGACGGCGGGAAGGACGACGACCTGGTCGCCGTCGGAGAGCGGTGCCTCGAGGCCGCCCATGAAGCGCACGTCTTCGTCGTTGATGTAGACGTTGACGAATCGGCGCAGGTCGCCGTTGTCGACCAGGCGCTCCTTGATGCCGCTGTGGTTCGCCTCCAGGTCCTCGATGAGGGCGCTCAGGGTGGCGCCCTCACCGGTGACGGCCTTCTCGCCGCCGGTGTAGGTGCGCAGGATGGTGGGGATCCGGACCTCGATGGCCATGGGTATTGCTCCTCAGCTCGCGGGAAGACTGGCGACGACGTTGACCTCTTCCTCGGTCACCTCGCCGTCGATGATTCTGTAGGACCTGAACTCCACGGGGCCCTCGTTATTCCCGTGCTCGCGCGTGCTCACGAGCACGTAGTGCGCGCCGGGCTCCATGGCCAGGCCGATGTCGGTGGTGCTCGGGTAGGCCTCGGTGGCGGTGTGGGAGTGGTAGATCACCACCGGCTCCTCGTCGCGGTCGTCCATCTCGCGGTAGAGCCGCAGCAGGTCGGTGGAGTCGAACTCGTAGAAGGTCGGCGAGCCGGCCGCGTTGACCATCTCGACCAGCCGCTCGGGCCGGTCGCTGCCCTCGGGGCCCGCCACCACGCCGCAGGCCTCGTCCGGGTGGTCGCGCTTGGCGTGCGCGACGATGCCGTCGTGGGTGGCCTGGTCGATCGTGAGCACGCCGCCACCCTAGTGGGCCGACGGTCGCCGGGGCTGCCGGGGCCGTGGCTCGCGCCTCAGCGCTGGAGGGCGAGGACGAGCGTCTCCTGCAGGTAGCCGACCCACTCGTAGATGTCGTGGGCCTGGGCGCGCGGGTCGTCGTCGGGCAGCTGCATCCAGTAGTCCTCGTCGCCGTCCTCGATGCCGAGCCGGGTGGCGAGGGCGAGCCGCAGGTCGGTGAAGGAGCGCATCCACGTGTGGGCGGCGTCCTCGTCGAGCTCGACGTCGATCATCAGGCCGTCCTCCTCGAGCAGCGGCGGGAGCCCGGCCTCCTCGAGGTCGTCGATGATCGTGCACGCCGCCCGCGACTTGCCGTCGCGCAGGCCGCCCTCGGTGAACCGGCGGAACTCCGAGGAGGCCTCCTCGTCCCCGTGGTAGGCCGAGGGGAAGAGCCGGGCCAGGACCGGGTCGTCGGGCGCCTGCGTGGGGCCGTCGAAGTCGAGCATCGCCTCGAGCGGATCGGTGCTCTCGACCGGGGCGGCCGCCTCGTTGCGCAGCAGCTCGACGAGCTGGGAGGCCAACGAGCGCAGCAGGTCGGCCTCGAACCCGGTGAAGGTGGCGATGACCTGCTTGCTGCGGCGGTGGCGGGTGAAGCCGCTCATCTGCTGCTCTACTCCTGCTTCTGCAAGGTGGCCCAGAGCCCGTACTCGTGCATCGCCTGCACGTCGCGCTCCATCTCCTCGCGCGAGCCGCTGCTGACGACCGAGCGCCCGTCCTCGTGGACCTCCATCATCAGCTTCTCCGCCTTCTTCTTCGAGTAGCCGAAGTGCTTCTGGAAGACGTAGGTCACGTACGACATCAGGTTCACCGGGTCGTTCCACACGATGGTGATCCACGGTGTGGCGGGGCGGCGCGAGCCCTCGGGCACCTGCTCCTGCTCGAGGTCCGGCTCGACCTCCACAGGACTCGGCGCTGACACGGCCCCATGGTGGCACACTCCACGCCATGACCAGCCCCGCCCCCGGCTCCCCGACCGGCCCATGACCAGCACCGTTCCCGGTCTCCTGGAGGAGGTCGCCGACGGCGTGCTGCGGTTGACCTTCGACCGCCCCGAGGTGCTCAACGCGCTCTCCGGCGAGATGGCGGCGCGCGTCGGTGCCGTGCTCGAGGAGGCCGTGACCCGCGACGACGTCCGGGTGGTGGTGATCAGCGGTCGCGGCGGTGCGTTCTCGACCGGCGCCGACATCGCCGGGGAGGGCGCCCACGCTCGTTTCGACGTGCGGGCCATGGACGTGGCGAACCGGATGATCCGTGGCGTGGTGCGGCTCGACAAGCCGGTCGTGGCCGCGGTCGGCGGGGTCGCGGCCGGGGTCGGCGCCTCGCTGGCGCTGGCCTGCGACCTGGTGGTGGTGGCGCGCTCCGCGCAGCTGCTGCTGCCCTTCACCCGCATCGGCCTGATGCCCGACGGCGGCTCGACGGCCACCGTGGCCGCCTCGATCGGCCGGGCGCGCGCCATGCGGATGGGTCTGCTGGCCGAGCCGCTGACGGCCCAGGAGGCCTACGACGCCGGACTGGCCACCCACCTGGCCGACGACGACGCCGTCGACGAGCTCGTGGCCACCCTCGCTCGGCGTCTCGCGGCCGGCCCGCCGGTCGCGCTGGCCGCCACCAAGCGTGCCGTCAACGCCGCCACGCTCCCCCACCTCGAGGAGGCGCTCGAGCGCGAGCGGGCGGGGCAGACGCTGCTGTTCGGCACCGCCGACCTCGCGGAGGGCATGGCCGCCTTCAACGAGCGGCGGCGACCGGACTTCCGCGGCGAGTAGCCGGGACTCAGCACCACTTCTCGACCAGGGCGGCCAGCACCCGCAGGTTGCGGTTGGTGGCCACGCCCAGCGTCCGCTCCACCTCGGCGTTGGTCAGCCGCGCGGCGTGGTACGGGTCGCCCACCAGCAGGTGGACGGCCCTGCTCGGCGGCAGCACGACCGCAGCACCGGCGCCCTCCCCCGCCGCGTCGGCCAGCTCCTGCACGGCTGCCACCGTCGCGGCGTCCGGCTCGGCCTTGAGCAGCGAGACGTAGTGGGTGCCGCCCTCCGGCAACCGGTCGGCCAGGCTCGCCGCGTCCTCGACGACGCGGCGCAGCTCGGCGTCGGTGAGGCAGATGGTGGGCACCTCGAACCCGGCCCGGTCCCGGTAGGCCCGCTCGAGCGACTCCTCGATGCGCGCACGCGAGCGCATCCGGGTCTCGAGCCGCACGTTGCCGGTGTTGATGTGGGTGGCCACCCCGGTGAACCCGGCGGCCTCGGTGGCCGCGGCGATGTCGTCCTTGGCGAACTTGCGGGTCCTGCCCAGGTTGATCGCGCGGAGGAAGGCCACCCAGGTGCTCATGGCGCGATCCTGCCAGCGCACGCCGGGTCGCGGGGCCTGTGCAGTGAGGCGCCTACAGTGAGGCGCATGGCGGAGGGTCAGGTGGACGGGCGCGCCTCCCGCTGGGAGCAGCACCGCGAGGCGCGCCGGGCGGAGCTGGTGGCGGCGACCGCCCGCGCCGTCGACCGCCACGGGCCCGACGTGCGCGTGGCCGAGATCGCGGCCGAGGCCGGCGTCAGCAAGCCCGTGCTCTACCGCTACTTCGCCGACAAGGACGAGCTGCACGCCGCCGTCGGCGCCTGGGCGGCCGACGAGATCCTCGACGCCGTCCTGCCCGCACTCATGGACGACGGTGCCACGCGCGAGCGCGTCGAGCGGGCGGTGCAGGCCTACCTGCGGGTCATCGCCGAGCACCACCAGGTCTTCCTGCTGCTCGTGCGTCGCCGGCCGGGCGGCAACCCGCTGGGCGACGGCAAGGACCGGATCGCGGCCACGGTGGCCCGGATCATCGCCAACGTGCTCAAGCAGGCGGGGCTGGACCCCTCGCCCGCCACCGTCTGGGCCCACAGCCTGGTCGGCATCGGCATGAACACAGGTGAGTGGTGGCTCGAGCAGCACGCCATGCCGATCGAGACGGTCGCGGCGCAGCTGGCCAGCTTCACCTGGCACGCCGTCAGCGGTGCCGCCGCCGAGGTCGGCCTCGACCTCCGCTGACCCGCACGTCCGGTCCGGGGAGTCACCCACCTCACACCGGCGGACCTTCTGCGCGGTTCGGCCCACGCTCCCCCCGCTCGCACCCGATACTGGTGACCGCGACCGCCCGCCCCGTCCGGGGGCCCGGCGTGGAGACCCGAAGGCGGTGCGCGTGCAGGAGACCGGCGCCTTCGACCACTACGCCCGCCTGGTGCGTCGCCTGCTCGACGTCCCCGTGGGGCTGGTCTCGCTGGTCGAGCCCGAGCGCCAGGTCTTCCACGGGGCCAGCGGTCTGCCGCCGGAGGTCGACGCGGCGCGGGAGACCCCGCTGACGCACTCGTTCTGCCAGTACGTGGTGGCCGACGCCGCCCCGCTCGTGGTCGAGGACGCGCGCCGCGACGACCGGCTGCGCTCGAACCTGGCCATCCGCGACCTCGGCGTCGTCGCCTACGCGGGCTGGCCGCTGCGCGACGCCTCCGGCGAGGTGGTGGGGTCGCTGTGCGCCATCGACACCGAGCCCCGGTCGTGGACCGAGGACGAGGTGGCCACCCTCGCCGACCTGGCGGCCGCCTGCACGGCCGAGCTGGTCGCCCACAGCAACCGCGACCGGACGATGGCCGCGCTCCGCTCCGCCGAGCAGCTGGGCGAGCGCAGCCGCGTGCTGCTCAACCTCAGCACCGGCCTCGGCAGCACCGAGACCCTGGCCGACGTCGTCACCGCCGTCGCCCGGGTGAGCACGCGCCACCTCGGCTGCGAGCGCGCCGGCATCTGGCTGCGGCCGGCGGACCGGGTGGTCGGTCACCTGGGGCGTCCCCCCGCCACCGCGGACGAGCGCTCCACCGAGACGCTGCACTTCCAGGAGGACGCCGACTCCTCGTGGCTCTCGGCCGCCACGTTCGCCGTGCTGCCGCTCGACGAGAGCAACCCGTTGGGCACCGCGCTCCTCACCGGCCGCGGCGTCTACTACGGCGACCGCGCCACCCAGAACGGCGAGCACCCGCACCTGGCCAACCCGCACCAGCTCGGTGAGGCGCGCGCGTTCGTGCCGCTGCGCGCTGGCGACGTGGACTACGGGGCGATGGCGCTGGTGTGGCCGGGCACCCGCAGCTTCTCCGACGAGGACCGCGTCACGATCGCGGCGATGGCCTCCTACACCGCGCAGGCGCTGCAGCGCGCCACGCTGCACCAGGAGCGGCTCGACGTCGCCCTGACGCTGCAGCAGGCCCTGCTGCCGCGACTCCCCACCCCCGCCACGCTCGACCTGGCCGGCCGCTACCTGCCCGCCGCCGCCCGGGCCCAGGTGGGCGGCGACTGGTACGACGCGGTGCTGATGCCCTCGGGTGCGACCCAGCTGATGATCGGTGACGCCTCGGGCCACGACATCTCCGCGGCCGCGCGGATGGGCGAGCTGCGCAGCATGTTGCGCATGGCGGCGCTCTCGGCCGAGGAGCACCCGGCCGAGGCGCTCGCCCTGCTCGACGACGCCCTGCTCTCCCTCGACGTCGACACCGTCGCCAGCGCCGTCCTCGGCCGGCTCGAGCCACCGGCGGCCCCCGGAGGCGCACACCGGCTGGTGTGGTCCAACGCGGGTCACCCGCCGCCCGTGGTGCTCGACCCCTCGGGGCGCGCGTGCCTGCTCGACCGGGGGGACCCCGACCTGCTGCTCGGCGTCGACCCCGCGCAGTCGCGCCAGGAGCAGGAGGTGCTGCTCGAGCCCGGCTCGGTGCTGCTGCTGGTCACCGACGGTCTGGTCGAGCGGCGCGACACCTGCCTCTCGGTCGGGCTCGCGCGGCTGCGCGAGGCCGCGCAGCAGGCCGCCGGCCGGCCGCTCGACGACCTCCTGGACCACCTGCTCACCGTGCTGGTGCCCGAGGTGCCCGAGGACGACATCGCCGTGCTCGCCGTCCGTGTGCGGCCCTGAAGGGCGCCCTGCCTAGCCCTGCGAGCGCACCCGCTCCTCGTAGGCGGCGCGGGCGGCGGGGTCGGCCGAGGCGAGCACGCTGTCGGCCTTGAAGGCCCGGGCGACGGCGTCCTGCCAGCTGTGGGGCAGCAGCAGCGTCGGCTTGCTGACGTACTGCCCGTAGCGCGGCACCCAGGTCTCGGCGCGCGGTCGCTGGAGCACCGACTCGATGACGGCCGCGACGTCGTCGGCGCTGACCGACTTGACGCCGCGCGCCTCCGGAACGCCGGCGGAGAGCTCGGTGCGCACCACGGCGGGGAGCACGACGCTGACGTCGATGCCGTGCGGCGCCAGCTCGGCGCGGGTGGCCTCGCTGAAGCCGACGGCTGCGAACTTGGAGGCGCTGTAGGTGGCACCGTCGGCCACCGCCACCCGACCCACGGCCGAGGCGACGTTGACGATGTGGCCACGGCCACGCTCGACCATGCCGGGGCCGACGGCCTTGGTGCCGTTGATGGGGCCGTGGACGTTGACGTCCATGATCGCCCGGCTCACCGACTCGGGCTCCTTGAGCACCGAGCCCAGCGGCATGATGCCGGCGTTGTTGACCAGCGCGTCGATCGGCCCGAGCTCGGCGACCGCGTCGAGGAAGCTGCTCCACGACTCCGGGGAGGTGACGTCGAGGCGGGCGGCACGCACCCGGCTGCCGAGCGGCGCGGCCACGGACTCGGCCAGCTCGAGGTCGAGGTCGCCCACGGCGACCGCGGCGCCGTGACCGGCCAGCCGCTCGACGGTGGCGCGGCCGATGCCGCGGGCACCACCGGTGACGACGACCGTCATCCCGGAGATGTCACGGGACGCAGAACGGTGCAGGGTGGGTCGGTTCATGACCGCCCACCCTGCACCGTGACAGCGATACTGTCAACGTCCCCGGCAGGGGGGTGAGATCAGCTGCCGGCGCCGGTGTTGACGGTGATCTTGGCGATGCCGACCAGCAGCTGGTCGGTGACGGCGTCGGTGCCGAAGGTGTCGTTGAGCAGCTGCGCGGCGACGTCGGAGACGTAGACCTCGGTGCCCTCGAGCGTGGCGGTGCCCGCGTCGGCGTCCGCCTCCAGCGGCATCAGCGTGGAGCCGTTGAGCCGGAAGATGTAGGCGCTGGAGACCACCGGGTCGCCGTTGAGCAGCACGTCGCCGTAGACGCGCGAGACGCCCGGGTCGACGTTGAGGTTGCCGATGGTGACCTCGGTGTCACCGGCGGTGAGGGTGAAGCCCGAGCCCTCGTGCTGCAGCTGGCCGATCACGTACGGCGAGACCTCGCCGGGCGTGAACACGGTGACGTTGCCACCGCTGATCGGGAAGCGCAGGGCGCCGTCGACCAGCTCGCCGCCACCGACGGCGGCGGGGGTCAGGCCCAGGCCGGTGATGGCGTCGACGAAGCCCTGGTCGAGGGTGACCTGCGTGGTCTGGCCCTTGACGTCCTCGACGACGGCCACCGGCTCGGGCGCGGAGGAGCTGCTGCTGCCGCCGGAGCCCGAGCCCTCGTCCTCGCTCGAGCAGGCGGCCAGGGGGGCAGCGATGAGCAGGGCGCCGACGACGCCGGCGATCGTACGGGTACGGGTGCGGTTGAGGGCCATGATGAGTTCTCCGAATCAGGTCGCGGGGAGCGAGTGTCACCCATGCTTCGGGGCGACCACCCTGGACGGATTGGTCCTCGTCGCAGATCGGTGCTCGCCCGCTGGAGCAGTGCTCTGCAAAGACCCCCACGGCCCCGGGGCTCAGAGGTTGCCGCGTGCCTCCTGCTCGCGCTCGATGGCCTCGAACAGCGCCTTGAAGTTGCCCTTGCCGAAGCCCAGCGAGCCGTGCCGCTCGATCAGCTCGAAGAACACCGTCGGCCGGTCGCCCAGCGGCTTGGTGAAGATCTGCAGCAGGTAGCCGTCCTCGTCGCGGTCCACCAGGATGCCCCGGCTCTTGAGCTCCTCGATGGGCACCCGCACCTCGCCGATGCGCGCGCGCAGCTCGGGGTCGTCGTAGTAGGAGTCGGGGGTGGTGAGGAACTCGACGCCGCGGGCGCGCAGGGCGTCGACGCTGCGCAGGATGTCGCTGGTGGCCAGGGCCAGGTGCTGGCAGCCGGCGCCGTCGTAGAACTCCAGGTACTCGTCGATCTGCGAGCGCTTCTGCGCGATGGCGGGCTCGTTGAGCGGGAACTTCACCCGGTGGTTGCCGCTGGCCACGACCTTGCTCATCAGGGCGGAGTACTCGGTGGCGATGTCGTCGCCGATGAACTCGGCCATGTTCGAGAAGCCCATCACCCGGTGGTAGAACTCCACCCACTCGTCCATCCGGCCCAGCTCCACGTTGCCGACGCAGTGGTCGACGGCCTCGAAGAGGCGCTCGCCGCCCCCGGGCAGCCTGGCGTGCTCGACCGTGCTGGTGCGCGCCTGGTAGCCCGGCAGGTAGGGGCCGTCGTAGCGGCTGCGGTCCACCAGCGTGTGCCGGGTCTCGCCGTAGGTGGCGATCGCCGCGGTGCGCACGGTGCCGTGCTCGTCGCTGACGTCGTGCGGCTCCACCAGCACGGTGGCGCCCACCGAGCGGGCGTGGGCGATGCAGCGGTCGACGTCGGGCACCTCCAGGGCCAGGTCGACGACGCCGTCGCCGTGGCGGCGGTGGTGGTCGAGCAGTGGGCTGCCCGGCGTCACTCCCCCGGTGACGACGAAGCGGGCGCTGCCCGAGCGCAGCACGAACGAGCGGTGCTCGCGGTGCCCGGTCTCCGGGCCCTGGTAGGCCTCCAGGCGCATGCCCATCACCAGCTGGTAGTACAGCGCGGTCTGGGTGGCGTTGCCCGCCACGAAGCAGACGGCGTCCAGCGCGGTGACCGGGAAGGGGTCGCGGCTGGCGTCGTACTCCACGAGGCCGACGAGCTCGCGCAGCTGCTCGAGGGTCAGGTCGGCGCGCATCTCGTCGACGGTCAGGGCGGCACCGGTGGAGGCGATCTCGGAGGTCGTCATGCGTCACATCGTGCCGCTGGCCGGGCATACTGTGCCATCGCACCGCGACACGCTGGACAACCTGCTCAGTCGAGAGGGCTCGGATGGACGACCTGGACCGCACTCTGCTCGCCCTGTTCACCGACGAGCCGCGCATCGGCGTGCTGGGTGCCTCGCGGCGGCTCGGTGTGGCCCGCGGCACCGTCCAGGCCCGGCTGGACCGTCTCGAGGCCACCGGCGTGATCACCGGGTGGGGCCCCGAGCTCTCGCCCGAGGCGCTCGGCTACCCGGTGACGGCGTTCCTGACCCTCGAGATCAGCCAGGACGCCGGCCACACCCCCGTGGCCGACGCCCTGGCCGGGATCCCCGAGGTGCTGGAGGTGCACACCATCACCGGCACCGGGGACCTGTGGTGCCGCGTGGTCTCGCGCAGCAACGCGGACCTGCAACGGGTGATCGACCAGGTGGTGGGGCTCCCGGGCATCCGGCGCAGCGCCACGGTCATGGCGCTGGCCACCCAGGTGCCCTACCGGGTGCTTCCCCTGGTGCGCGCGGGTGTCAGCGCCGGCCTCGCACGACCTTGAGCGGGATCTTGACGACGTCGCGCTTGCCGCCGGCCACGTAGACCAGCTTGACCGCGGCGCGACCGGGACGGGCCTTGATTCGGAACTTCACGCGGGCGACCTTCGCCCGGCCGGGGCGCAGCGAGGGCACCCGGACCTTCTTCGAGGCGACCTTGCCGCCGGTGGCGCGCAGCCAGCCGCCCGGGGTGGCCTTGCCGCCGGGGTTGGCCACCTTGACCGCCACGCGGGTCCAGCGGCCGGCGCGCACGGTCTTGGCCTTCGGCTTGCCCTTGCCCAGCGTGTCGATGGCGGGCCTGGCCGGCGCGGGGGTGCCGCCGACGACGAAGACGTTGCCGCTGAGAGCGGGGACGACGACGCTGCTCTGACCGGTGCCGCTTCCGAGCCCACTCATCGTGCGACCGAGGTCGACCCGCACCGACTCGCGCGTGGGGTTGACGACGGCGGCGCCGTTGGCGAACTCGCGGATGAAGGCGCCGTTGCCGGTCTCCTGCATGGCGCCCTGGGGCAGACCGAGGTTGTTGGGCATCGGGTACTCGCCCTGCGTCTGCGAGGCGCCCCGCTTGTCGCGGCTCTTCGTGAAGGCGAAGAAGCTCTTGCCGTTGGCGCCCATCAGGAAGGAGGCCATCGCGTAGGACTGCCACTGCTTGGCGATCGCGCGGCTTCCGGACCACACCTTGGTGGTGAAGAGGCCGATCTTGCCGGAGGCCTCCATGTCGGTGATCACCTGCACGTTCTTGCGCCACTCGGCGACGGTCGGGAACTCACCGGCCCCGTCGTGGGCGCCGCGCAGGAAGTCCTCCATCTGGGCGCTGGGCGAGCTGGCGACCAGCGGGCGCGAGGGCACGTCGGACTCCCAGTAGCGGTAGGAGTTCTCGATCATGTTGCCCACCTGCACCAGGTCGGGCGAGCGGCGACGCAGGTCGGCGGCCAGCTTGATCATGTGGTCGCGGTACTCCGCCTGCGACCAGGTGCGGTTGGTGCCGGGCTCGGCGGGCTGCCCGGTCGCCTCGCCCTTGGCGTAGATGCCGAGGGTCAGCATGTCGACCAGGCAACCGTCGAAGCCGCCGAGGTCGGCCTTCTCGCGGCAGATGCTGTCGGCCTTGGCCCGCCACTGCGCGTTGTCGGGCTGCATGAGGTAGGTGCCCCAGGCCGGCGCCTTGATCCGCGCGCCGCCGGCGGTGTGCGCGAAGGCCGCCTCGGGCAGGCCGCGCACGTCGTCGGGGTCGCCGAGGGTGGCGTTGGAGTAGGCCAGCAGCGTGAGGTCGGGGTTGACCCGGCGCATCGCGGCCGAGTGGTCCGCGAGGCCGAAGGGCACGGCTGCGACCAGGTCGAAGCGCTTGGCCAGGCGCTCGGACTCGGCGCGGGTGTACTCGTGGTCGTTGGCCATGTAGAGCGGCGCCCAGGTGAGCGCCACGTTGCCGCCGGGCAGGGCGGGCTGGCGGCCGGCGTACGCCACCGACGAGCCGTCGGCCTCGGCGGGCACGGAGACGGCCGAGGCCATGGTGACGCCGAGGCCCAGGCTCAGGGCCAGGGCGCCGAGACGTCCGGCGGATCGGCCGAGGAGGGGGCGGGAGGGACGGGGGCAGGGGTGGGCAGGGGTGCCTGACTGAACGGACATGTGGGGGGCAGTCCTTGGTGTGGGGGGTGTGGGGGGTGTCGTGCGGTGGTGCAGGTGGAGCGGTCGACGGCCTGCGGGGACAGGTCGTCCCGGCACGGGGGATGCCGGGGGTGCACCGGTGACGCGGGGGACGTCACCGTGGGGGTGTGCACGGGTGCAACAGGGGTCCAACGACCCGGGAGCCAGAAGGCGACGCCCGGGAGGGTCCGGCAAGGTTAGGTCGACCGGATGCGCGCGGTCATGCGCCGAGCGTGCGAGCCTCACCCCCCACGCGGGCTATTGACGCGGCGCACCCGGTGCGGTAATCGCGTGCGGGCGCAGGCTCTCGCTGAGTCGCCGGGCGGCCTCGACCACCCGGGCCCCCACCTCGTCGACGGCGAGGTCGCCGAGGGTCACGATGCCGACGCTGGCCTCGAGCCCCTCCAGCCCGAGCAGCGGCGCGGCCAGCCCGCGGGCTCCCGGCTGCAGCTCCCCCGCCGTCACCACGTAGGCCGCGGCGCACTCCCCGCTGCTGCGGCCCAGCAGCACCGCCTTGCCGGCGGCGCCCTGGTCGAGGGCGTGGCGCGAGCCCACCCGGTAGCTGACGTGGAAGTCGGTCCACGAGGGCTCCACCACCGCGAGGGCGAGGGCCTGACCACCGTCGGCCACGGTCAGGTGGGCGGTGCACCCCACCGCCTCGGCCAGCTCGCGGAGCACCGGCGCCGCGACGTCGCGCAGCACCGGTTGCACCGCGGAGGCCAGGGGCAGCATGCCCAGCCCGATGTGCAGGCGACCGCGCAGGTCCTTGCGCACCAGCGAGTGCTGCTCGAGCGTCGTCACCAGCCGGTAGGCCACCGTGCGGTTGACGTGGAGCCGGGCGGCGAGCTCGGTGACGGTCAGCCCGCCGCGCACCCCGGCCAGGAGCTCGAGAGCCCGCAGGCCCCGGTCGAGCGTCTGGGAGGTCTCGGCGGGCACGGTCCGACCCTAGTGCCAGGAGGTGCCCGCTAGGAGGTGCGGCGAGCCGCCCAGTCGCGCACCCGGTCGATGCGCGCCTGCAGCTGCTCGGCGGTCGCGACGGCGGCCGCCGGACCCCCGCACTCCTTGCGCAGCGCTGCGTGCGTGATGCCGTGCGCCTGACCGGTCCGGTGGTGCCAGGCCCCCACCAGCCCGTTGAGCTCGCGGCGCAGCAGCGAGAGCTGCTCGTGGGTGGCCACCGCGCGCGTGGTCTCGTCGGGCTCGGCCGCATCCGCTGCCGCCGGCTGCGCGCGGCGGGTCTTGGCCCGCTGGCTCTGGCGGTGGGCCAGCAGCTCGCGCATCTGGTCGGGCTCCAGCAGGCCCGGGATACCCAGGAAGTCCATCTCCTCCTCCGACCCGGCGGCCACCTCGCCCTCGTGCCCGAAGGAGGCACCGTCGTACAGCACGTGGTCGAAGCGCGCCTCGGAGCCGAGCGCCTCGAACGGCAGCGCCTCGTCCGGCGTCGACTCGGTGGCCTCCGCCCGTGCCATCAGCTCCTTCTCGGCGGCGAACAGGTCGGTCTCGTCGGTGACCTTGCGGCCCAGCACGTGGTCGCGCTGGCGCTCCAGCTCGCCGGCGTACCCCAGCAGCCGCGGCACCGAGGGCACGAAGATCGAGGCGCTCTCGCCCCGGGCGCGCGCCCGCACGAAGCGACCGATGGCCTGGGCGAAGAACAGCGGCGTCGAGGTGGTCGTGGCGTACACGCCGACGGTCAGCCGCGGCACGTCGACACCCTCGGAGACCATCCGCACCGCCACCATCCAGCGCTGGTCGCCCGCGCTGAAGTCGGCGATCCGCCGCGAGGAGGCCTTCTCGTCCGAGAGCACCAGCGTGGGCTTCTCACCCGTGATCGAGGCCAGGATCGAGGCGTAGGCGCGCGCGGAGTCCTGGTCGGTGGCGATCACCAGCCCGCCGGCGTCGGGCACGTGACGGCGCACCTCGGCCAGGCGGGTGTCGGCGGCCTCGAGCACCGTGGGCACCCAGGACCCCTTCGGGTCCAGGGCGGTGCGCAGGGCCTGGTTGGTGAGGTCCTGGGTGAGCGGCTCGCCCAGCGTGGCGGCCACCTCGTCACCGGCGCGCGTGCGCCACTGCATCTGCCCGGAGTAGGCCAGGAACATCACCGGTCGCACCACGTGGTCGCGCAGCGCCTCGGCGTAGCCGTAGGTGAAGTCGGCGACCGAGCGCGGCACGCCGTCCTCCCCGGGTGCGTAGGTCACGAACGGGATCGGGTTGACGTCGGACCGGAAGGGCGTGCCGGTGAGGGCGAGGCGTCGCGCGGCGGGCTGGAACGCCTCGTGCACGCCCTCGCCCCACGAGAGCGCGTCGCCCGCGTGGTGCACCTCGTCGAGGATCACCAGGGTCTTGAAGCGCTCGGTGCGGATGCGCATCGCCAGCGGGTTGACCGCCACGCCGGCGTAGGTGACGGCGACGCCGAGGTAGTCGCTGGAGACCTTGCCCTTGCCCGCGGAGTAGGTGGGGTCGACCGGGATGCCCGCGCGGGCCGAGGCCTCGGCCCACTGGGTCTTGAGGTGCTCGGTCGGCGCGACGATGACCAGGCGGTCGACCACCCGGCGACCGATCAGCTCGGCGGCCACCGAGAGCGCGAACGTCGTCTTGCCCGCGCCGGGGGTGGCGACGGCCAGGAAGTCGCGCGGCTGCCGCTCGAGGTAGTCGCGCATCGCCGCGGACTGCCAGGCGCGCAGCGAGGGGGCCGTGCCCCAGGCCGCGCGCTCGGGCCAGGCCGGGGTGAGCGCGGGAGTGAGGGCGGCGTCGTCGCCCCGGGTCACTCCTTGTCGTCCTGGAGGTTCTCCCAGACGTCCTTGCACTCGGGGCAGACGGGGAACTTCTCGGGCGCGCGGCTGGGCACCCAGACCTTGCCGCACAGCGCCACGACGGGCGTACCCATCACCATCGCCTCGGTGAGCTTCTCCTTCTCGACGTAGTGCGAGAACCGCTCGTGGTCGCCCTCGTCGGTGGGGACGGTGCGCTCGTCCTCCCGCACGTCGGTGTCGACGGCGGTGGACCCGAAGCCGAAGGAACTCACGGTCCTCACCCTACCTCTCCGCGGGGGGTCTCCCGCACTCAGTTGAGCTCGGGGTCCAGTGGCCGGGTGGAGTGCTGGGCGAGGTCGCCGGGCTGGCGGGCCAGCACCCGGCGCGGCAGGTCGACGAGGTGGTCCTCGTCGGCGAGGAAGACGTCCTCGGCCAGCGCGGGCACGACGTACCAGGAGCCCTCGGTGACCTCGCGCTGCAGCTGGCCGCGCCCCCACCCGGCGTAGCCGGCGAAGACGCGCAGCCGGCCGATGGCGCCCGCGACGAGCTCCACGGGCGTGTCGAGGTCGAGCAGCCCCAGCCGCCCGACCACCTCGCGGAAGCCCGGCTGGGCGGACTCCTCACCCGCGCTCCAGGGGCCGCGCAGGAGCGTGACGGCGAGCGCGCCCTGCTGCTCCACCGGCCCGCCCTCGAAGAGCACGGCCGGCTCGGAGACCACCTCGCGCCAGGCCTCGAGCACGTGGCCGACCGGGAGGGTGCCCGGGCGGTTGAGCACGACGCCGAGGGCGCCGTCGGCGTTGACGTCGAGCAGCAGCACCACGGTGCCGGAGAAGTTGCCGTCCAGCAGGGTGGGTGCGGCCACCAGCAGCATGCCGGCGGCGAGGTCGTCCGGGTCGGCTCCCGTCATGGGGCCATCATGCCCCCTGCCGTCGGACGCGCGTCAGGCCGCGACGACGGCCTTCAGCCGCTGCAGCAGCGACGGCGAGCGACGCTCGGACGAGAGCGTGACCACGCCCTGCGCGGCCAGCAGCGCGGCGCGGGCGCGCTCCTCCAGCGCGGCACCCACGGGGGCGGCGCTGGTGTCCCCGACGCTGGAGCGACCGGCCATGGTGGCCAGCATCATGTGCTCCTTCTGGGTGGCGCGGGCCATCGCGCTGGCCATCGCGTCGTCCAGCGGCTCGGCCCGGTAGTGGTCGAGCAGCGCCCGCACCCCGGGCATCTCCAGCGCGATCTCGCGCCAGGCCTGCTCGACGGCGCCCCCGAGGTCCTCGGGCTGGGCGGCCATGACGTTCTCGATCCGGCCGGCGAGCCGGGTGTGCCACTTCAGCTGCAGAGTGGCCAGCAGCGAGAGCTCGTCGCCGAAGGTCTCGGCGACGCCCTCGACGTCCATGGGCAGACGGCCGTCACGGCGCCGGTCGGCGGTGGTGATGACGGCGCGCAGGACGTCGGCGCGACGGTGGAAGGTGGTCCAGGTCATGGTCACTCCTCGTGGGGGAATCCTGCATACCGAAGGTACGTACCCAAGGTATGGGGCCGACCCGGAGTATTCAAAGGTCAACCACCGTGACTCCGCCCACGTGACGGCCGCCACCCAGCGCCGCCGGGGTGTCTATGCTCGGGGGATGCCCAAGTCCTCGGTGAGCAAGCTGGTGCCCAAGGTCCCGAAGGTCCCCAGCGTCACCGGTACCTCGCGGCGCGCGGCCTATTCGGCCTCCACCAAGCGCGCGCTGGTCGACGTCGCCGAGGAGCTGTTCACCGAGCAGGGCTACGCCAACACCTCGCTGGACAGCATCGTGGCGGGCGCCCGGGTCACCAAGGGCGCCCTCTACCACCACTTCGCCGGCAAGCAGGCGCTCTTCGAGGCCGTCTTCGAGCGGGTCGAGAACGACTCGGCGCGCACCATCCAGAAGGCCATCAAGGGCAAGGGCGACGCCTGGCAGAAGGCGCTCTCCGGGCTCGAGGCGTTCCTCGCCATCGTGCAGGAGCCGCGCTACCGGCGCATCGTCACCCAGGAGGGCCCCTCGGTGCTGGGGTACGAGCGCTTCCGCGAGCAGGAGGAGCGCTCCACCTACGCCAACGTCGTCGAGATCGTGCGCGCCGTGCTCTCCGCCGGCACCTGGGAGCTGGAGGAGGAGATGCTGCAGACCTTCGCGCGGATCTTCTTCGGCACGCTCTCGGCCGCCGGCGACGTCGTGGCCTCCTCGGAGGAGCCCGAGATCGCCGCCCTGCGCGTGCGGACCGCCGTCGGCTTCATGCTCTCGGGCATCCAGTCGCTGGTCGACGCCGGCGTCGAGCTGCCCGAGGTGCTCACCGAGAGCATCGACGCCGACTGACCCCCGGGCCGACCGGCCCTCGGTCAGGGCTGGAAGGTCACCTCGCCGCCGTCCTGCGGCACCAGCTCGATCCACACCTTGCCGGCCGGCACGGTCAGGGGGCCGGCCTGGGTGCTGAGGTCCAGCGGCGCCTCGAGGCCCTTCTTGCTCCACGTGCCGCGGACGAGTCGGCCGTCGTGGAAGACCATCGCCTCGCCCTTGCCGGTGAACTGCGTCTCCGGCACGGGGTTGCCCGCCGGGTCGCGGTAGCCGGCGTCGCCCACCGGCACGCGCAGCACCAGCACGGTCTCGGGCACGAACTCGTCGCCCTCGGCCGCGAAGGAGCCCACGTTGCGGTAGCCGGTCCCCTCGTGGGTCCAGCTGGTGGTGTGACCGCCGGAGAACGTGGCCGCCAGGGAGCCCGCCGGCTGGCCGGCCGGGAGGTCCGCAGGCTTTCCCCACGGCAGGTAGTCCGCCGGGCGGGCGGCCTTGGCGTGGGAGGCCTCGTGACCCACCTCGGCGAGGTCGACGAAGAGGTTGTACGGGGCCGACCGCGCGCCCTCGCGGTAGAAGCCGGGCGCCCCCTCGGCGAAGAAGTCGATACCGGCGCGTTGCACCCGCGAGATCGTGACGCCGGCCGCGCCGCTGGTGACCATGTCGCCGCCCACCGGCGCCACGATGCCGATGTCGCTGGCGCGCATCGAGCGCACCGGCCCGGCGTCCTGCGGGACCTTCGAGTAGTAGAAGGCCGCGAGCCGGGTCATCCCGCCCTCCACGAGCTCCTCGACCACGAGGTCGGCCGAGCCGAGCCCCACCTGGGGCGCGCTGGCGGGGGTGTTGTCCATCTTGAGCACCAGCACGGGGTGCTTCTGGCTCGAGGAGCCGCGGGCGACCTCGAGCCCGGTCAGCGGCCAGGTGTCGGGGTCGGCCGGCGCGCCGTTGGGCTGCTCGGCGATCGGCACGGCGCTCGCAGCACGGGTCTGCTCGTCGTCGGCTCCGCCGCAGGCGGCCAGGCCGAGGCAGAGCGCCAGGGCCGTGGCCGCGCCGAGGTAGCGGCTGGTCGGGCGGGTGGGGGTGGTTGCCATGGGGAAGCCTCCGAAACTGCACTCACTCGGTGGGTTTTCGAGTGTGCCGCGTGTCGCAGCCCGATCCGGGCTGCGACACGCGCGGAAGAGCTCGCGGGCTCGGACCGGCAGGTCAGCCGAGCTTGGCGCCGCCGTCGACGTAGAGCGTCTGGCCGGTGATGTAGGAGGCCTCGTCGCTGCACAGGAACGCCGCGGCGGCGGCGATGTCCTCGGGGAAGCCGACGCGACGCACCGGGTTGGCCTCGGCGTTCATCTCGCGGAACTTGTCGACCTCGATGCCCAGACGGGCGGCGGTGGCGTCGGTCATCTCGGTGGCGATGAAGCCGGGCGCGATCGCGTTGGCGTTGATGCCGAAGGGGCCGAGCTCGATGCCCAGGGTGCGGGTGAAGCCCTGCACGCCCATCTTGGCGGCCGAGTAGTTGGCCTGACCACGGTTGCCCAGCGCGGAGACGCTGGAGAGGTTGAGGATCTTGCCGTACTTCTGCTCCACGAAGTGCTTCTGGGCGGCCTTGGTCATCAGGAACGCGCCCTTGAGGTGCACGCCCATCACCAGGTCCCAGTCGTCCTCGGTCATCTTGAACAGCAGGTTGTCGCGGGTGATGCCGGCGTTGTTGACCAGCACGTGGATCCCGCCGAGCTCGCTCACGACACGGTCGATCGCGGCCTGGGCCGAGGCGCCGTCGCTGACGTCGGCGCCGATGCCGACGGCCCGGGCGCCCTCGGTCAGGGGCAGCCGGCCGGCCGCCTCGCTGGCCGCGGCCTCGTCGAGGTCGACGACGGCGACGCTGGCGCCCTCCTCGGCGAAGCGGGTGGCGGTGCCGAAGCCGATGCCTCGTGCGGCTCCGGTGATGACGACGACTCGTCCGTCGTAGCGGCCCATGGGTGGGTTCCTCCTGCGGTCTGGGCGGAAGTAGGTCGGTCCTCGTGGACCGCCGCCACAGTAGCGAGGGCGCCGTTTCAGTCGCAGTGGACCCTGAGACAGCCGCGGTAGCGCACGACCCGTCCGGCCTGCCGGACGTCGAAGTGGTGGTTGTCGCCGGTGCCGTAGGTCCAGGCCAGCCCGTGGGTGCGCATCAGCCGCACGACGCGGTGGCTGCCGGAGCGCCACGCCACCAGCGGGTGCGAGCGCGGCTGCCACCAGGAGTTGGGCACCAGGCCGGTCGCGGAGCGGTAGGGGTTCTCCCACGGGTTGACGTCGAGCGAGCGGCCGTAGGAGTGGGGCGAGCGGACGCCGGGGCGGTTGACCACCCAGCGGCAGTTGAACGCCGAGGTGTTGCCCGCCGCCATCGAGGCGTGGTCGTCGCCGCCGTTCACGCGTCGCGAGAACCCGAACCGGTCGACGCGGTACATCGCGCGGATGGGCAGCCGCTGCCGGTGCATCGCGGCGAGCGCCGCGCCCATCGCCCCGGCCGCCGACGTCGCGCCCACGACCTCGCCGCGGTACCGGTAGCCGTCGTAGCCCCAGTAGTTGACGCGGATCAGCCGCAGACCCGCCCTTCCCACCGGGCAGCCGACCCGCCAGCTGCGCCCCACCATGCTGCGCCACACGCCGTCGGGGATGGGGGTGATCCGCAGGTTCGGCCCCTCCCCCGTGGCCCGGGCCTGCGGGGGCAGCGTGATCCGCGGTCGCGGCGCGGCAGCGGGCAGACGGACCACCCGACCCGGGGGCACGTTGTCGACGGCCAGCACCCGGCTGCGCGCCCCGGCCAGCCACGGCAGCTGCGGGGTGCGCACCCGGTAGCGGGTGTCGACGCGCGGCCGGACGGCGATGACGCCGCGGCCACGCGCGTCGGTGCGCACCTCGCCGGCCTCGCGCCAGGCGCCACCGCCGGTGCGTCCCTGCAGGACGGCAGTGCCCGCGACCGGGGCGCCGTCAGCCGTCCACCGCACGCGCAGGGTGGCGGTGCGCTCGTCGACGAGTCGCTGCGGG
This sequence comes from Nocardioides nanhaiensis, assembly GCF_039542785.1. Lineage (NCBI taxonomy): Bacteria > Bacillati > Actinomycetota > Actinomycetes > Propionibacteriales > Nocardioidaceae > Nocardioides > Nocardioides nanhaiensis. The sequence continues at coordinate 1,470,340 of NZ_BAABIM010000001.1, read as the reverse complement.
CCGCTCAGGGTGACGGCGGCGCGCCGGCGCACCAGCGGCACGCTCACCTCGCTTCGGGCGGCGCCGCGCTCGGCGTCGCCCGGCCAGCGCAGGCGCAGTCGGTTCTCCTCCGGGTCCCGCAGTGCCAGCACCCTCAGCAGGTAGGGACCCTCGCCGGTGGTCGTCACGGTGGCCAGCGGCACCCAGGTGCCGCCCCGTCGCCGCTCGACCTGCACCTGCGCCCCGACCACCTCGGAGCCGGCGGCGTCGCGCAGGGTCCAGGTCAGCGTGGCGGTCTCGCCCTCGCGCGCCGAGGTGACGCTCGCGGTGAACGACGTCGGCGCGGGCGCCGCGGTCGCGGACGCGCTCAGCAGGCCGACGCCGAGGAGGGCTGCGAGCAGAGCGGGGAGGAGAGCGGTCAGCAGGGTGCGGGGGGCCCGGGTCACCGGCGCAGCCTCACCCGGCCGCGTCGTCCTCCGCGGGAGGCGCGCCCGGGGCCGGCAGCACCGCGCGCAGCCGGGCGGCGTGCTCGGCCGCCTCGCCGTCGTCGTAGCGGGTGCGCGGCCAGAAGAAGCCGCGCAACCCGTCGCCCTTGGTGCGCGGGACGACGTGCAGGTGCAGGTGCGGCACCGACTGGCTGACGGTGTTGTTCATCGCCACGAAGCTGCCCTGGGCACCCAGCCCCTCCACCACCGCCGTCGCCAGGCGCTGGGCGGCCTCCAGGAACGGGTCGCGCAGCCGGGGCGGCAGCTCGGGGAGGGTCACCACGTGCTGACGCGGCACCAGCAGCACGTGACCGCGGAAGACGGGGCGGGTGTCGAGGAAGCCCAGCAGGTCGGGCTCGTCGAGCACCACCTCGGCGGCGGACTCCCCCGCCACGATCGAGCAGAAGACGCAGGGTCGGGCCATGCCTCGACCGTAGTCCTCGGTCCGGGGTCAGACCGTGTGGCAGGCCTCGGCGACGAGGTCGGGGTGGTCGGCGAAGATCGCGTCGACGCCGGCCGCCACCAGGTCGCGGGTCTCCCCCGCCGGGTCGCCGGCGGCGTGCGGGTCGCTGCCGCGGCGGTGCCGCTCGGGCAGGAACTGGTTCTCCAGGCGCACGGTCCAGGCGGCCACGTTGAGTCCGGCCCGGTGGGCCTCGGCGCACACCTCGGCGGTGACCAGTCGCTTGTGCGGCCCGATCCAGCGCGCATAGGTGCTCACAGCGCGCAGGCCGCTCGGCGTGAGCCGCTCGGTCTGGTGCAGGTCGACCAGCTGCAGCAGCGCCACCGGCGTCATCCGGCCCAGCAGACGCAGGTTGTCGGTCTCGAAGGACTGCACCAGCACGGGCGCCTCGCGGTGGCTCAGCCCGAAGCGCTCCAGCGAGCGCACCAGGGCCTGCTCGGGAGCCAGCCCCAGGGAGGTGAAGTAGGCGGGGTGCTTGGTCTCCGGGGCGACGCCGATGGTGCGGCCCTGGCGCCACGACTCGTCGGCGGCGACCTGCAGCACGTCGTCGAAGGTGGGCACCTGGTAGCGGCCGTCGTGGCTGACGTTGCCGGGCCGCACCAGCGGGAGCCGCTCCACGGCGCGCAGGGTGCTGAGCTCGGCGTAGGTGAAGTCCTCGGTGAACCAGCCGGTCACCGGGTGGCCGTCGATCTCCTTGGTGGTGCGGCGGTCGGCGAACTCCGGGCGCACGGCGACGTCGGTGGTGCCGACCAGGTTGTTCTCGTGCCGGGCGACCAGGACGCCGTCGCGGGTGGGCACCAGGTCGGGCTCGAGGTAGTCGGCGCCGAGCTGCGCGGCCAGCCGGTAGGACTCCAGCGTGTGCTCGGGGCGGTAGCCGGAGGCGCCGCGGTGGGCGATCACCAGGGGGCGGCTGGGGCGGTGGCGGGGGCGTCGCCGGGCACGGTCCGCGAGGGCGTCGCTGCGCTCGCGGAGCGGGGTGCCGAGATGGGGGGCCATGCGACGACGGTCCGCCCGTTCGGTGGAGCCGCGGCGCCGCCGACGTGAACAGCGTCCGAACTGCCCCGGAACTCGCCCCGGACGTGCCGCGACCCGGCCCCCATGGGGAGGGCCGGGTCGTTGATGACGCGCGCGTCGGAGTGTGGTCAGACGCGGGTCTTGCTCTTGCCCGCCACCGACTCGGCGACGCCGATGAGCAGCACGGCGGCCACCACGGCGAGGACGAACCCGATGACGTTCAGCTCCCAGATGCTGCCGGTGCCGAAGAACTGGGCGATCAGACCACCGATGAGCGAACCGACCAGGCCGAGTCCGAGCGTGGCAAGGATGCCGAGGCTCTGCTTGCCGGGAGTGACGAGGCGCGCGAGGGCGCCGATGATGAGGCCTGCAACTAGGAATCCGATCATGTGGTCCCTGTACCCCGTCTGGACCACCTTCACCTCGCACCACAGAGGGCATCTGCTGTTACCTCCCGTCACACCTAGGCTGACCCGGTGCACACCTCGGCCTCAGGTCGCCCGCGCGTCCGCGCCGCCGTGGCGGTGCTGAGCACGACCACCTTCGCCGTCCTGGCTGCAGTCGGCGGCGCCCTGCTCGTCGCGCTGGGCACGGGTCTGTGGGCCGCCGGCGGCGTCGCGTTGCTGGCGCTGCCGCTCGGCGGCGGGTGGGCCCTGGTGGGGCCTCGCTCCCCTGACGCCGAGGTACGCGTGGTGGAGCACGCCGGCCGCGCCGCCCTGCACCTGCCCGCGCGCCCCGGTCACGTGGTGGCCCTGTGCCTGTTCACCGCTGCCTTCGGCGCCGCCGCGCTGCTGCTGGGTGTCGCCGCCGTCCTCGACGGCGTGCAGAGCAGCGGTCGTCGCTCACCCGCGGTCGGCGTCCTGGCAGGACCGCCGTTCCTGGCGCTCGCCGCGTGGATGACGTGGCGGGCCGCCCGCGGCCGCGGAGGGGTGCTGCTGACCGACGACGCCCTGGTGCTCACCTCGCTGATCGGCCAGGACACCGTGGTGCCGTGGCGGCACCTGCACTCGGTGGCCCCCGGCCCACTGCCCTCCACGTCGGCGAGACTGGCCACCCGGGTCGCCAGCGACCGCTGGCACTCGGGCCCGCCCACGCTCCCCGTCGGCCGCATCGCCTGGCGCTGGCAGCAGACCCTCGCCGTCGTCGCGTGGTGCGACCGGGAGAAGCAGGCGCGACGCGTGCTGCGGGACGGGTCTGCGGCGCAGGTCCGCCAGCTCGCCGCCCGCGTCGACGACGTGGCGCGTCAGGCACTGCTCCGATGAGCGAGGATGAACCAGTGACGAACCTCGACGCCGTCCGTACCGACCTCGCCCCCACCGGCACCCTGCGCGCCTCCATCAACCTGGGCAACGCCGTGCTGGCGCAGGGCACGCCGGAGGAGCCGCGCGGCATCACCGTCGAGATCGCCCAGCAGGTGGCGCAGCGGCTGGAGCTGCCGCTGGGGCTGGTCTGCTTCGGCGCGGCCAAGGACTCCCTCGCGGCGGTCACGACCGGCGACGCCGACCTGTGCTTCCTCGCCGTCGACCCGGCCCGCGCGGAGACGGTCGCGTTCACCGCGCCCTACGTGGTGATCGAGGGCGCCTTCGTGGTGCCGGAGGGCTCGGCGATCTCCAGCAGCGACGAGGTCGACCACCCCGGCGTGCGGATCGGCGTCAAGCAGGGCTCGGCCTACGATCTTTACCTGACCCGGAACCTCCAGCACGCCGAGCTGGTGCGCGGTGCCGAGGGCGTCGAGGTGTTCGCCGAGCAGGATCTCGAGGTGGGCGCCGGCATCCGGGTGCCGGTGACGGACTGGGCCGCCGCGCGGGGTGGCCTGCGCGTGCTGGAGCCCGCGTTCATGCAGATCGAGCAGGCGGTGGGCACCACGCGCGAGCGGTCGGAGGCCACGGTGACCTGGTTGACCGCGCTGGTGGAGGAGCTCAAGGCCTCGGGGTTCGTGGCCGAGGCCCTGGCACGCTCGGGTCGCCGCGACGGCGTCGTCGCACCGCCGCTCGCCGACTGATGCTCAGCGACTGACCAGGCGCTGGAACTGCTCGGCGCTGATCACCCGGATCGGCTGGCCGAGGCGGATCCGCTCCCGGGTGGCGAACAGGTCGAGCTGCTCGCCGTCGCCCGCGCTCCCCGCACGGACGGCACCCACCACGAGCAGCGTCGTGGAGTCGGTGACGTGCGACTGCGGCCGGGCCCCGGCGGCCCGCGCCAGCTCGGCCGCCTGGCGGCGGGGCAGGCCGGGGATGCGGCCGGCGAAGACGACCCGGTGGTCGGCGAGCGTGCGCGGCGCACGCCCCGGTGCCAGCGAGGTCCGCGCCAGCGCGTCGAGGGCGGCGACGGCGTCGGCCGCGTCGAGGTAGCGCTTGCTCCGCGCGCCCGTGGCGTGCCAGAGCCAGCTCTTGAGCTCGTCGCTCGCGGGCAGTGCCGCGAGCGCCCTCGCCGAGGGGGTCTCGTTCCACCACAGCTCCCCCGAGAGCAGTGTTCCGGCCAGCAGCCCCACCTGGTAGACGTCGTCGGCCTGGCCCCACCGGAAGCGCTCGAGCACCTCGCGGGGCGCGAAGTCGGGGGCGAACACCGAGGCGAAGCTGTGGGTGGGATCGAGCGTCATCCGGGTCGTGCCGAAGTCGCCGAGCACCAGGCGACCCTCGCGCAGGAAGACGTTGTCGGGCTTGAGGTCGCGGTGCGTCACGCCGGCGTTGTGCAGGCGCGCCAGCACGCGCAGCAGTGCCTTGATCTCGTTGCGCACGCGTTTCTCCGGCCACGGCAGGCGGCCGCCGTCGACCGCCTCCCAGACCGTGCCCTCGGTCATCAGCTCGAAGACCAGGACGTGACGTCGGCGCTGGCGCGCGCCCGCGCCGGTCGCGGCGACGAACGCGTCGAGCAGTCGCACCACCCGCGGCTCCTCCCCGAGCAGCCGGCCGAAGAACGCCTCCCCGTGCCAGTCGTGCCGGCTGGCACAGACCTTGAGGCACACCGCGCGCGTGGGGTTGCCGGCGCGCGAGAGCCGGTGGGCGCGGTAGGTGGTGCCGAAGCCGCCGGCCGCCAGCGGACCCTCCACGCGGTAGCCCGTGCCGTCGTCGGCGTGCAGCACCGCACCGGCGCGCAGGTCGTGCGTCGTCACCGCCCCAGCATGCCTCCGGCGGCGCGGATGGCGACACCTGGGCACCGGACTGGTAGCGTCATGGTTGTTGAAGGGGCGGCGCTCGTGGCCGTCCGTGCGAGCGACACGGAGTCGCCGCTCCTCATTCGTGGTTTCTGGTTGTCGGTTCTTGCTGGACATCAGGTGCAGGTGGATGTCTTCAGCCCGCTGGGGCACAGTGCCTCAGCACAGAACGAAGGAAACACAAGATGACTCAGGGAACCGTGAAGTGGTTCAACGCCGAGAAGGGCTTCGGCTTCATCGAGCAGGACAACGGCGGTGCCGACGTGTTCGTGCACTTCTCCGCCATCCAGGGCAACGGCTACAAGTCGCTCGACGAGAACCAGAAGGTCGAGTTCGACGTCAACCAGGGCCCCAAGGGCCCCCAGGCCGAGAACGTGCGCGCCATCTGAGCTCGCACCTCTCAGGCCCCGCCTGACTGAACCACCACGCACGCCCCGACCGGTCTCCGGTCGGGGCGTTCGTGCGTTCCGGGGGCTGCCCGCCGCGTAGCATCCCGCCCCGTGCGTACTCGTCTCGGAGCGCCGCGGCTGGCTGCGGTCACCCTCCTGCTGAGCGGTCTGACGACCGCTTCCATCGCCCCCCTCACCCCGGCGTCGGCGGCGCCGGTCGCACCCGCGCCGTTCGGCATCCAGTCGGGCACCGTCGACGACGACGTCATCGACGGTGTGGACATCCACGACGGCGTGGTCACGGCAGTCGGTCGCACCGCGCCGCAGGGCCCCGGAGCCAGTGAGGCCTTCGTGCTGACGGTGCGACCCGGCGAGCCGCCGGCGCGCAGGGCCATCGCCCGGGACGTGATGGACGACGCAGCTGCCGTCGATGCGGGCGCCTGGGGAGCCGTCGTGGTGGGCTCCTCCACGGACCCGGAGAGCGCAGCGTGGGAGCTGACGGCGCAGCGGTACGACTCCTCCGGCGAGGTGCTGTGGACCACCACGCTCGACCAGGGCGCCAGCGACCTGCCGAGCGACGTCGTCGTGGCCGACGGCACGGTGTACGTGGCCGGGGACTCCCGTGCTCCTGGAGAGGGGCGCGGGTTCCTCGTCGCCACGCTCGACCTGGAGACCGGTGCCGAGCAGCAGCGGCGCGTGTGGGGACGGGGGCCGTGGAGCAGCGCCACCAGGATCGCCGTCGACGGCGACCTCCTCGTGGTCGGCGGCTTCGCCCAGCACGCCGCCGAGGGTCCGCACCTGGGATACAGCGACGCCGTGGTCGTGGGCCTGGACCGCGCCACCCTCGCCACCCGGTGGGCGACTCAGTTCGGCACGGCCGGTCAGGACCTCGTGGGCGGCGTCGCCGTCGCGGGTGAGGCGGTCTACGTCGCCTCCCGGCGGGCGCGTGAGCCGGTCGGCATGGTGATGAGCAGGCTGCGACGGGACGGCACCCCTGTGTGGAACCGCGCCACGCCGGTCGGGGACGGACTCGCCGAGCCGCTCGACCTCGTCGCGGACGCCCGCGGCCCCGTGGCCGTCGGGCTGGTCGAGGGGCGACTCGACACCACCACGGGACCCTTCGAGACCGTCGATGCCTTCGCGCAGGCCTTCGACGCCGCGACCGGCGCCGTGCGCTGGACCTCGCGCGCCGGCGACGCCGCGACCTCCGAGAGCTACCGCGCAGCAGCTCTGAGCGGTGGCGGCGTGGTCGCCGCCGGCGCGACGGACGGCGACCTGTTCGCCCCCTCCGCCGGTGGCCGCGACGCGATCGTCGCCGTCGTGGCGCCGCCCGCCGCTCCCCCGGGGGTGCGCCGCTCCGTACGCGCCACGGTGCGGCCGGCATCCCTGCGCGTGCGCGCCGGCACGAGCGGCTCGGCGACGATCGCCCTCACCAACGCGGGCTCTGCCGGCGACGCGGTCCGCGCCCGACTGGTCTGCCGGCCCGGCGCCGGTATCCGGCTGGTGGCCACCCAGGGACGCCGGAACGTCACGTCGGCGTTGCTGCGCGGCACGTACGCGACCCCCACACTCGCGGCCGGCCGGACCTCGTCCCTGCGTGTGCGCGTCACTGCCACGCGCGGCGCGCGCGCACGCGGCCTCGTGTGCTCGGTGCGGGCCACGTCCGCTGGCACACCCGCCACGTCAGACACCGCCACCCTCAAGCTCACTATTCTCCGGCGGCGCTGACTCCAGCCGCGCTGCGCTGTCGCTCGCCGGACCCAGACCGGCGGCCGGCGGAACACGCTCCCGAACATACTCTCGGTTCCACCTTGTTATCCACAAACCAGTTCGAATATCATGAGCCATGGCTCACCTCGCCACAGCGCCCCAGGACCCAGGAGACCTCACTCCCGCGGACCTGCTGCGAGCCGCCGAGCACGAGATCCTGGCCACCCGTCGCAGTGAGGTCCGCCAGTACGAGCTGCTCCTGGCCTGGGCCGACCTCCACTCCGGCGACCCACAGGACCAGCCCGGTGCGGTGCCCGCGCGCCACGGCGGCCCGAAGCTGATCTATCCCGGCCGGGACGGCACCCCCGGTGTCGTCGACCTGTGCCTGCCCGAGATCGCCGCAGCCCGCGGCGAGTCACCCCTCACCTGCCGCAACACCCTGCGGGTCGCGCTCGACCTGCGCCACCGCTTCCCCCGCACCTGGGCCCAGATTCAAGCCCTGGTGCTGCCGGTGTGGGTCGGGCGCCAGATCACCCATCTGGCCCGCGACCTCACCGCGGAGCAGGTAGCCGTCGTCGACCAGGCTGTGGCCGACGCCGCAGCCCAGAGCCCCGGGCGGGTGCTGGAGATCGCCGAGGCCAAGACCATCGAAGCCGACCCCCACGCCCATCGCCACCGTCTCAAGCTCGCTGCCCGCACCCGCGGGGTGTGGCTCCACCGGCCCCGTGCCGGCGAGGAACGCCTGCACAACCCCGGGGTCGCGATGATCATCGCCCGCCTCGAGACCGGCGACGCCGACGCCTTCGACGCCACCATCACCGAGATCGCCGCCCTCCTCGAAGAACACGCCGACCCCGACCACCAACCCGAGGGCGAGCCCCACGGCACCGACCACTGGCGATCCGAGGCCTTCGCACTCCTCGCCGACCCCGCCGCCGCACTGGCGTTCCTGACCCGCTGCCACGACCTCGAGACGACGGACGACCAGGCACCCGAGGCACAGCCGCACGCGACTCCGCCCAGCGACGTCGGGCCCGCGGCGCCGTCGCCGTTCCACTGCCTGCCCCGCACCCGCGGCACCGCACGCGTCTTCGTCCACCTCGCCCTCGGCGCCGACGGACAGCTCGCACCCCTCGCCCGCGTCGAAGGCCTCGGACCGGTGCTGGCCACCCAGCTCGCCGACCTGCTCCGCCACCACGACATCACGCTCACGCCGGTGATTGACCTCCACCAGGGCAGGTCGGTCAACGGGTACGAGCACCCCACCGACGTCCGCGAGAGAGTCACACTCCGCACGGCGGGCAGCGTCTTCCCCCACGCCACCGACCTCACCCGCCAGGCAGGCCGACCACCCGACCTCGACCACGTCGTCCCCTACGAACGCCACGGACCACCCGGGCAGACCGGCGACCACAACGCCGCACCCCTGCAGCGATTGACCCACCGCGCCAAGACACACCTGGGCTACCAGGTCCACCAGACGGGCCCGACCACCTGGATCTGGCGCACACCCCACGGCCTCACCAGGCTCGTGGACGGCACCGGCACCCACCGCATCACCGAGGGAGAGCACTCGAGGCGCATCGACCTGCAGTGGCTCGCCAGCTGAGCGCTACCCGAGGTGCAGCGCCGGCCAGTCCTGCAGGTCGTGCAGCAGCTGACGGTCGTGGGTGGCCAGCACCACCGCCGCGGGCGTGCGGCGCACCGCGGCGGTGAGCTGGTCGACGAGCCAGGCAGAGAGGTGGTTGCTCGGCTCGTCGAGCACCAGCACGTCAGGGCGGTCGTGCAGGAGCCGCTGCAGCGCGCGGCGGCGGGACTCCCCCGGCGACCGTCGGCGGCTCACCCCGTCGGCGTCGTCGGTCTCCTGGGGCAGGGTCCCGACGCGTGCACCGGAGAGCACCCGGACGGTGCCGGTGCCCGGAGCCAGCCGGCCACCGAGGATCTCGAGCAGCGTCGACTTCCCCGCACCGTTGGGGCCCGTCACGAGCAGCCGGTCCCCGCCGTGCAGCAGCAGGGAGCGGGGTGGGTCGAGACGACCCGGGAGGGAGACGTCGTCCGCGCGCAGGAGCGGGACGCCGGGGCGGGGGGCGGGCTCGGGCCAGGAGAAGGCCGGCGGCGGGGGCGGTGCGACCACGCGGTGCTCGGCGAGTCGCTGCTCCTGGCGGCGCAGGTGCTGCACGACGCCGGGCGCCCGGGACTGCCGTCCGTGCTTGTCGGTGCCCTTGTCCGGGCGCCAGCCGGTGCTCAACCGGGAGCGCGCCTGCTCCACCGCCTGACCCAGCCGGGCGGCCTCGTCGGTCTGGGCAGTGTGCTCCTGCCGCCAGCGTTGCAGCTCGGCGTCGCGCCCGCGTTGCCACGCGTCGTACCCGCCGCCGTAGGTCCGCGACCTGCCGTCCGCGGTCGGGTCGAGGTCGACGAAGTCGTCAGCGACGTCACGAAGGAACGCGCGGTCGTGGGAGACCACGGCGTATCCGCCCGGCCGCCGGCGCAGGTGCTGGGTCAAGAAGTCCAGCCCGGCGGCGTCGAGGTGGTTGGTCGGCTCGTCGAGCAGCAGCAGGTCGTCGTCACCCCCCAGGGCGCAGGCCAGACGCACCCGGTACCGCTGACCCACCGAGAGGTGGCGCAGCGGCCGAGCGCGATCCTGGCAGGCGCCGAGCGCCTCGAGTGCGAGGTCGACACGGCGATCGGCGTCCCAGGCGTCGAGGAGCGTGGCGAGCTCCAGTGCGGACCCGTAACGCTCGTCGGCGCCGGGCTGACCGCAGCCCAGCGCCGCGGCCGCGTCGTCGAGGTCCGCGACGGCGGCTCGCGACCGCGCCGTGGCGTGGGCGACCAGGGACCCGACGGTCGGGTCGCCGTCCAGGGCGAGGGTCTGGTGGACGACGCCGAGGTGAGCGGTGCTCTCGACGAGCCCGGCGTCGGGTTCGAGCTCCCCGGCGAGGAGCCTGAGCAGGGTGGACTTGCCGGTGCCGTTCTCGCCGACGATCGCGGTGCGCGACCGAGGTGTGAGGGTCAGGCTGACACCGGACAGGACGCGGTTGCCCGCGATCGAGACGGCGAGGTCGGTGGCCCGGAGGTGGACATGGGCAGGAGGGGTGTGCACAGCGCGCTCCGCGGTTCTGGAGGTGAACCGGGCAGCCGGACGAGCCGCCCGGTGGGGACCGGGACGGCGGCGGGAGCAGGGAAGGTCAGCTGGCGCGCGCCGTCAGGCGCGGGTCCAGGGCCGTGCGATGGCGTGGTGCACGGGCCGACCGTAGCGGCGTCACCACCGGTCACGCACCCTCTTTTCGGCACCGCGGCCGCGCGGGTCGCAAACGCACCAGAGCCGCCCCGGGTGCCGGGGCGGCTCTGGTGTCAGGAGGGCTGTCTGGTGGAGATGCCGGTGGAGCTGCGGGGAATCGAACCCCGGTCCTCGAGCGTCGATCCAGGTCTTCTCCGGGTGCAGTCAGTGGAGGTCGTTTTCTCAGCCCTGGTGCTCGCACGGACACGTCACCAACAGGCTCAGTCAGGTTTGAGTCCCGATCACCCACCCTGACGGCAGGTGATCAGCAAGTCTTCTAGATGACGCCCAGCACCGGGACGAAGACGGATGCCCGGGTGGACGGTCCGATCACCGCGTCAGGCGGCGAGAGCGAACGAACTGCGCTTAGCGTCGGCAGTTATAGGTTTCCAGCGATCGTTTACGAGATGACGCTGGCTCCTCGACCCGCTTCCCCTGGAACTAACGTCCCAAGTCGAAACCGATCAGCCCCTCTTGAGTTGTCGTGCTCGGTCCATCGTAGGGGCTCAACGCCCGCGAAGCACACCGCATTCCTGCGGGGCCCATCCGCGACGAGGGCTACCGGCGCAGCCACGCCGCCAGCTGGTCGTGCCCGGGACCGTCGAGCCGGTCGAGCACGGCGGCGCGCCCGCACATGGCGACGCCGAGCGCGGCTGCCGGCCCGGAGACCACCGGTCCGCTGCCGTGCGACCAGTCCAGGTCGGTGGCGGCGTAGGTGAGCTCGGGCAGCTCGCGCGGGGTGAAGGCACCGCGCGCCTTCTTGGTGACCAGGAACGGGAGAGCCTCGGCCCACGCCTCGGTGGGCCGGTCCAGCGGTAGGCCGAGCGGGACGGCGACGTCGGCGTGGTGCACGAGCAGGTCGGTGAGCGGCGCGTGCCAGTCGAAGGTGGGCGGGGTGAAGTGGCTCTCGGCGCGGTCGCGCAGGTCGCCCACGAGCCGATCGGTGGTGAGCTTGGCGCGCTCGCGGGCCAGCAGGTCGTTGGCGCGGTCGAAGTTGCCGCGGCCGCGCAGCATCGCGCCGCCGAAGCTCAGCACCGAGGCGGTCGGCCCCACCATCGTGTGGGCGACGACGTCGCGCACCGTCCAGCGCCCGCACAGGCTCTGGGTGGCCAGCTGGGCGTCGTCGAGGGTCTCGACCAGGTCGGCGAGGGCGCGGCGCTCGGCAGCGATCAGGTCCCAGCGGGGTGCGTCGGTCATGGGCCCAGTATCAGGCGTGCGCTCCGGCGCCCCGCTCGAGCCCCAGCAGTTCCACCCCGTTGTGCCAGCACACCGAGCGCAGCCAGTCGTCACCCAGGTCCAGCCGCGCGAGCCCCTCGAGCTGGTGGGCGTAGGGGTAGGGGATCGTCGGGAAGTCGCTGCCCAGCAGCACCCGGGGCTCCAGGTCGCGCAGCCGCGGCAGCAGCTCGGCGGGGTAGGGCACGAAGAAGTCGGTGAACATCATCGTGGTGTCCAGCCGCACCTGCTCGTAGCGCTCGGCCAGCTCCAGGAACTCCACGCACTCCGGCGCCCCCAGGTGCGCGATGACGGCGGTCAGCCGCGGGTGGCGGGCCAGCACCCGCGCCATCGACGCAGGGCCCGTGTACGCGTTGCCGACCGGCCCGGAGCCGGCGTGCACCACCACCGGTGTGCCGGCCTCGGCGAGCGTGCCCCAGACGGCGTCCAGGTGCGGGTCGTCGAGGTGGAACTCCCCCACCTGCACGTGCACCTTGAAGATCTCGACGCCGGCCTCCACGAGGTCGGCCACGTAGCCGGCCGCCTCGGGCTCGGGGTAGAACGTCGCGGACCACAGCACCTCGGGGATGCCGGCGGCGAACTCGCGCGACCAGTCGTTGAGGAAGCCTGCGACGCCGGGCTTGTGGGCGTAGGGCAGGGTCGAGAACCGGCGCACGCCGAAGGAGCGCAGCGCCTCGACGCGCTCCTCGTGGGAGGCGCGGTAGCGGATGGGCCACGGTCGACCGATCTTCTCGCCGCCGGCGTCGAACACCGCCCACACGGCGCGCTGGATCGAGGGCGGCAGGAAGTGCGCGTGGACGTCGAAGAGGCCCGGCAGCCCGAGCCCTTCCCAGAACGCCCGCACCTCGACGGCGTCCGCGGCGACCTGCGTCGGCGTCGCGGTGCCCTCGGGCGGTGCCGTGGAGGGGTCGGGCTCAGTCACGCATGCCCTTGAGGTGGCGACCCAGCGCCTGCTCCTTCTCGCGGTTGGCGGTGCGCTCGGCGATGGTGGCGCGCTTGTCCCAGTGCTTCTTGCCCTTGGCGAGCGCGATCTCGACCTTCGCGCGACCGTCGACGAAGTAGAGGGCCAGCGGCACGAGCGTGAGGCCCTTCTCGTTGACCCGGCGCTCGATCTTGTCGATCTCCTCGCGGTGCAGCAGCAGCTTGCGCTTGCGCCGCGCGGCGTGGTTGGTCCAGGTGCCCTGGGAGTACTCGGGGATGTGGACGCCGTGCAACCACGCCTCGTTGCGGTCGATGTCGACGAACCCGTCCACCAGCGAGGCCCGGCCCAGGCGCAGCGACTTCACCTCGGTGCCCTGCAGCACCATGCCCGCCTCGTAGGTGTCCTCGATGGCGTAGTCGTGGCGCGCCTTCTTGTTCTGCGCCACCATCTTGCGCCCCTGCTCCTTGGCCATCCCTCCAGTCTAGGTGGCTCGGGGTGGCTCAGAGGTACGGCATCGGGTCCACGGGGGTGCCGTTGCGCAGCACCATGAAGTGCAGGTGGCAGCCGGTGGACCAACCGGTGGTCCCGACGCCGCCCACCACGTCGCCGCGCGCGACCCGCGAGCCCTCGGCAGCGCGGAACGAGGAGAGGTGGTTGTAGACCACGGTGATGTTGGCGCCGTTGACGTTGCCGATGGAGAGGAACAGCCGGTTGCCGTAGACCTCGTCGTAGTAGCGCTCGATCACGGTGCCGCCCGAGGCGGCGAAGAGTGGCGAGCCGCAGGCCGCGCCGAAGTCGGTGCCGTTGTGCAGGGCGTAGTAGCCGTAGATCGGGTGGGTGCGGTAGCCGTAGGGCGAGGTCACGTAGCCGTCGACCGGCATCCGCAGCAGCCCGCCGGTGTCACCGCTGTAGCTGCGGCGGTCGCGCGCGGCGGCGTCCATGATCTGCTGCTTGATCCGCTCCTCGCGCTGCTCGAGGCGCTGCAGGGCGGCACGGTCCTTCTGCTGGGCGGCGACGGCGGCCTGCCGAGCCGTGCGGTTGCTCGCCACGAGCGTGCGCACCGAGGCGGCCTCGCGGGCGGCGTCCTGCTCCAGCAGCTGCACGGCGGTGAGGTTCTCGGCGGCGGCGACGCGCTGGGCGGCGGCCTCGCGCTTGGCGGCGGCCACCTCGGCCCGCTGCGCCGTCAGCTGGGCCTCGATCCCCTGCAGCTCGACCAGCAGGTCGTCCTGGTTGCGCACCAGCTGCTGCTCGGTCTCGGTGGTCAGCTGCAGGTCGGTCAGCGACTCGGCGTTGACCAGCGCCTGCAGGGAGCGCAGCTCCACCGGCCCCTGCTCGTAGACGTCGACGACGGAGTCGGCCACCTCGCCGCGCTGGCCGACCACGGCGGCCTCACCGGCCGCCAGCGCCTGCTCGGCGCGCACCAGTCGCTCCTCGGCCGCGGCCAGGGCCGCCCGGGTGCGGGCGTCGCGCTCCCGCGCCGCCGTCAGCTTCTCGCGGGCGTTGGCCAGGCGTGCCTGGGCCTCCTGGAGCTTGCGCTGCGAGGCGACCAGGGCGTCGGCGGCCCGGGTGGCCTGCCGGCTGGTGTGCTCCAGGCTGCGCTTCTGCTGCTGGATCTGGGACTGCACCGCGTCGCGGCGGTCGTCGAGGTCGTTGCCGGGTTCGGCCTGGGCAAGCGGGATGGCGACCGCACCCAACGCGAGCGCAGCGGCGGTAGCCGCCGTCGCCCAACGCCGGCGGGACGCGCTGGGGAAGGAGCGCACCGTGAAGCCTTCGTTCGGGGAAGTGAACTCCCCGACCGTAGAGCGCGCGGCTCAGACTTTGCTGTATTTGCGGGTCAGCAGGAGTGTCGGCAGCACCGTGAGCAGCGGACCGGTGATCCCGATCACCGCCAGCGTGAACAGGTAGTCCGGCCACCCGACCCACGGCAGGAACTGCAGCTGCTGCGAGACGCCCTCGACGATGCCGAACTGCATGAGGGCGGCCAGCGCGCCACCGCTGAGCACCACGCCGAGCAGCGCCATGAACAGCGCCTCGGCGAGGAACGGCAGCGAGATGTACAGGCCGCTGGCTCCCACCAGCCGCATGATCCCGATCTCCTTGCGTCGCGCCAGGGCGGCCAGCCGCACCGTGTTGGCCACCAGCAGCAGCGCGGCCAGCAGCAGCGCGGCCGCGAAGCCGAGCGACCCGAACTTGAGGTAGTCGATGATCTGGTACACCGGTTGCAGCTCCTCGCGCTGGTCGCTGAGGTAGCTCACGCCCTCGAGCCCCTGCACGGCGCTGGTGATGCCCTCGATCTCGTCGGGCTGCTGCGGCGTGACGCGGTAGGAGGCGCGGAAGTCGGCCACCTGCAGCGGCGCGTCCTCGCCGCCCTCGAAGAGCTCGGCGTCGAAGAGGCCCTGCGCCAGGCGGTAGGCCTCGTCCTGCGGCACGTACTCGGCGGCCCGGACGTCCGGGCTCTCCTCGAGCGTGCGCTCCACCTGGCGCTGCTGCTGGTCGGTCACCAGCCCCAGGCAGCCGGGGCGGTCGTCGTCGGCCTTGCAGAGCCACACGGTGATCTGCAGCTCGTTGCCCAGGTACTCGACGGTCTTGTCGGCCTCCCGCTGGGAGAGCACGCCCACCCCGGCGAGCGTCAGCGAGACGAACAGCGTGAGCACCACGGCGATGTGCATGGAGACGTTGCGGGCGAGCCCCTGGCGGAGCTCGGTGAGGAGGTGGCGCACGCTCAGACCCCCTGCGGCGTGGTGGTGGGACGGCCGCCGTAGCCGCCGCCGGCCTCGTCGCGCACCAACCGGCCCTGGTGCAGCTCGATCACCCGCTTGCGGTAGCGGTCCACGATCGACTCGTCGTGCGTGGCCATCACCACCGTCATGTCGGTCTCGGCGTTGATCCGCTCCAGCAGCGTCATGATGTCGTTCGACGTCGCGGGGTCGAGGTTGCCGGTGGGCTCGTCGGCGATGAGGATCATCGGCTCGTTGACGACGGCGCGCGCGATCGCGACGCGCTGCTGCTCACCGCCGGAGAGCTCGTCGGGCATCCGCGAGGCCTTGCCCTGCAGCCCCACCATCTCGAGGGTCTCGGGCACGGCACGGCGGATCTCCTTGCGGGAGTGGCCGGTCACCTGCATCGCGAAGGCCACGTTCTCGCCGACGCTCTTGGTGTTGAGCAGGCGGAAGTCCTGGAACACCGTGCCGATCTGGCGCCGCAGCCGCGGCACCTTCCAGCCGGCGAGCCGGTTGATCTCCTTGCCCGCGACGTAGACCCGACCGTCGCTGGGGCGCGTCTCGCGCAGGATCAGGCGCAGCGCGGTCGACTTGCCGGACCCGGAGGCCCCGACGAGGAAGACGAACTCGCCCTTCTCGACCTCCACGGTGACGGAGTCCAGCGCCGGCTTGCCCGGCCCGGGGTAGGCCTTGGTCACCTTCTCGAAGCGAATCACGTGGGTCGACGTTAGCGGAGAGCCCGGCGCCTGCCCCGCAGGCGATGCGGTGCGGCCCCTACTGTGTGACCTGTGTCGACCCGTGGACGTGCAGCGGCCGCCGTGGCGGTGGTCCTGGTGCTGGTGGCGGGCGTCGTGCTCGGCGTCGTCCTGCTGGGCGGCGACGACGACGCGCCCGACGAGCCGGCCGCCGGCCCCGCCACCCCGACCAGCACCCCCCTCGCCGACTACGACACGCTCGCCGTAGCCGTGGCGCGCGAGCCCTTCTGCGAGGCCGTCGAGCCTGCCGTCGTCACCGAGGTGCTCGAGGCCGAGCCCACCGGCGTGCGCACCTGGGCCGACGGCGAGCAGGTGCGGCTGCCCGAGGGCGGGCGCGACGTGGCCCACGAGTTCGGTTGCCGCTGGGCGGTCGACGGCGCCGTGGCCAGCGCGTGGGTGTTCGCACCGCCCGTGACCCGACGGCAGGCGATCGACCTGGCGCAGGTGGCCCAGAGCGCCGACGGCTGCGCCCCCATGCGGGGAGCGCGCCCCTACGGCCTGCCCACGCTCGCGGCCTTCTGCCGCGTGGAGGGACGCCGCGGCGCCCCCGCCGGGACCGAGGCGTCCTACCGGGGGCTGTTCGGCGACGCCTGGCTCACCTGCACCCTCGAGGTGCCCGGCGCCTCGCCCGACGAGGCCCTCGCCGAGCGGGCCGGGCGCTTCTGCGTCTCCGTGCTGGAGGCCGCACGGCTGCCGGGCGACTACACCCGCGCGGACCCTGCCGCGGATGGCCCGGACGGGTCACCCTCGCCGTCGATCGGGTGAGCCCGCGCGCATCGGCCCCACCGCCACGACGCGGCCCCTAGGCTCCCGCCATGCGTCTGCGTCCGGCCCGCGCGGCCCTGCCCGCCCTCCTGGTGGTCGCCGGGCTGGCCACGCTCCCGGGCGCCGGCTCGGCCTCCGGTGCCGTCACGGCCACCGACCGGGAGGCCGAGGTGGCACGGGCCAACGGGGTGAGCCGGGCCGAGCTGCGCGACCTGCTCGCCGACCCCGCCGTCCGGGTGGGCGTGCGTGACCGGCTCTACGTGGTGGACCCGGCCCACCGCGGCACCACCGCCGAGCGGCAGGAGGCCCGCGCGCAGGCGGCGCAGGCACCGGCAGCCGCCCTGCGGCCGCTCGCCGAGACCTTCACCCTGCACAGCAAGCCCGGCTCACAGCGGGTGATCTTCATCGACGTCGACGGCGCCGAGGTGCGCGGCACCGCCTGGAACAGCGGCGAGGACTCGATCCCCGGCGGCACCTACGGTGGCTGGGACCCGGCCGGCAACGGCCCCGCGTTCACCGACAGCGAGAAGGCAGCGGTCCAGGAGGTCTGGGCCCGTGTGGCCGAGGACTATGCGCCCTTCGACGTCGACGTCACCACGCAGGACCCCGGCGACGCCGCGATCACCCGCTCGAGCTCCTCCGACCAGCTCTTCGGCACCCGGGCCCTGGTGACCAGCGACGACGCCGCCTGGAACGGCATCTGCCAGCGCCGGTGCGGCGGCATCGCCTACATGGACGTGGTCGACCTGGCCGGCCAGCACGCCACCTACCAGCCGGCGTGGGTCTTCGCCGACGGCGTCTCGGACGTGCCGGGCTGGGTGGCCGAGGCGCTGAGCCACGAGGTGGGCCACAACTTCGGGCTCGACCACGACGGCGGCCCGGCCAACCCCAGCTACCACACCGGCCACGGCTTCTGGGCGCCGATCATGGGCGCCTCCTACGACGCGGGGCTCTCCCAGTGGAGCCGCGGCAGCTACCCCGGCGCCACCCGGACCGAGGACGACGTCGCGATGATCGCTGCCAACGGCGCCCCCTACCGTGCCGACGAGGCCGGCGGGACGACGGGCACCGCCGCCGAGCCGCCCTCGGGCACCGCGTGGATCAGCCGGCGGGACGACGTGGACGTCTACCGCCTCGGTGCCTGTGCCGGCACCCTGACCGTGCAGGCGCAGGTGGCGGCGCTGGGCGCCAACCTGGACCTGCGGCTGCGGGTGCTCACCGCGGACGGCGCGGCTCTCGCCGTCGCCGACCCCGTCTCCTCCCCCACCCGGACGCTCGCCACCGGCCTCGGCGCCACCCTGACCCTGCCCGGGCTGACGGGTCAGCCGCTGTTCGTGGAGGTCGACGGCGTCGGCCAGGGCACCTGGACGACCAACGGCTACGACGACTACGGCAGCCTCGGCGCCTACACACTCACCGCCGACGGCTGCACGCCTCCGCCCGACCCCACCCCCGACCCCACCCCGGAGCCCGAGCCCGACCCGGAGCCCGAGCCCGACCCGGAGCCCGAGCCGGAGCCCGACCCGGAGCCGCAGCCCGACCCGGAGCCGCAGCCCGACCCGGAGCCACCCACCGTCACCGCGCCCTCCGCGGTCGTGCTGGGCGCGGCCACCAGCGGTCGACGCGGCGGCCCGGTCACCGTGCGCCTGACCTGGCGGGCACCCGCCTCCAGCGGCGGCGTGGCGCTGCGCGGCTACGAGGTCCACGCCTACCGACTCTCCGGCACCCGGGTGGTGCGCACGCTGCGCACCCGACTGCTGCCGCCCACCGTCCGCGCCGCCACGCTGACGTTGCCGAAGGGGCGCTACCGGCTCGCCGTCCGCGCCAGCAACGCCGTCGGGGCCGGGCCGCTCAGCAGCCCCTCGAAGGTCGTCGTCGCGCGCTGACTCCACCCGCCACCCCGTGCAACCATCCGCACACCTGGGACGTGTGAGGTCCGAGCGGCGGCCCGTCCGGGGCGCGCGGACGGGAGAGCGGCATGGACGAGCAGGCGCGTGAGGCGTTCGGCGCCTTCTACGAGGCCACCTGGCAACGCGCGGTCGCCTGTGCCTACGCCGTCACGGGTGAGCTGGCGGCGGCCGAGGACGCCGCGCAGGACGCGTTCTCGCGTGCCTGGCCGCGGTGGGGCCGCCTGCAGCGCTACGACGACCCGGCCGCCTGGGTGTGCCGGGTGGCCACCAACCAAGCGCTGAGCCGCTGGCGGCGGCTGCGCACCGGCCAGCGGTTCCTGGCTCGTGCCCGCGAGCCCGAGCCCGCTCCCCCGCCCGACCCCGACCTGATGGCGCTCACCCAGGCGCTCGCCCAGCTGCCCGCAGCGCAGCGGCGCGCCGTCGTCCTGCACCACCTCGCGGGCTTCCGCGTGCACGAGGTCGCCGCCGCCGAGGGCGTGCCCGAGGGCACGGTCAAGGCGCGGCTGAGCCGCGGTCGCGCCGCGCTCGCCGACCTGCTCACCGACCAGAACGGGGCCACCAGCCATGCCTGACGCCGACTTCCTCGCCCGCCTCGACCGCGCTGCCGCCCCGCTGCACGACGCCGTCGCCAGCTCGCGCCCCCCGGGCGCCGCCGCCGCCATCACCACCGCCCGGCGACGTCGCGCCAGCGTCGGTGTGGCCGCCGGCGTCGCCGTCCTGGCACTCGTCGGCGGCGGGATCGCCCTCACCGGCGGCACCGGCGCCGACCAGGGGCGCGGTCTCGACCCCACGCAGAGCGGGACCGCGGAGGTCCCCCGTGCCCTGCCGGCCCCGGCGCCGTTCACCCCGGCGAGTGCCGAGGCCGCCACCGTCGGCTGGATCGAGGGGTGGGAGCCGACGACGATCTCGAACGACCGGCTCTTCGAGGGGTGCCTCGCGGGGCTGGAGGAGGCGGGGCTCCCCGAGCCGGCTCGGAGTGCGGACGTCTCGCTCCTGGCGGGTGGCACCGCGGCCTTCAACACCTGGGGCCTGATGCCCGACGAGGCGGTGGCCGAGCGCTGGGAGGAGGTGCTGCGCAGCTCGCTGGAGGGGTGCGCCGAGGTCGTCGACGAGGTGGAGTACGCCGGTGGGGGCTCGCTGAGCGCCGGCACCACGGTCCTGCACCTGCGCCGGGCCGACGACGCGACCGAGTTCTGGGTCGTCCGGGCCGACGATGCGGTGGCCTTCGCGGCCCTCGGGCCGACGACCCCGGCCACGGACCCGGCAGCGGGCCTGGCCTACGGCGACGCGCTGCTGGCGGCCCTGCTCAACGACGAGGCGTTGCGAGGCGGCTGAGTGACCCCGCGCGGGCGGGTCGGGCTCGTCAGACGGGGGTCTGGTCCGCCCCGCGCCGCCACCGGATGCCGGCCTCGAGGAAGCCGTCGATGTCGCCGTCGAAGACCGCGGAGGGGTTGCCCACCTCGAAGCCCGTGCGCAGGTCCTTGACCACCTGGTAGGGGTTGAGCACGTAGTTGCGCATCTGGTCGCCCCAGCTGGCCGCGACGTCGCCCTTGAGCTCCTTGATGTGGGCGTCCTCCTCGGCCTTCTTCAGCGCCAGCAGGCGCGACTTGAGGATGGTCATCGCGCTGGCCTTGTTCTGCAGCTGGCTCTTCTCGTTCTGGCACGAGACCACCGTGCCGGTGGGCAGGTGGGTGATGCGCACCGCGGAGTCGGTGGTGTTGACCGACTGGCCGCCCGGACCCGAGGACCGGTAGACGTCGATGCGGATCTCCTCCTCGTTGATCTCGATCTCGTCGGTCATCTCCAGCACCGGCACGACCTCGACGGCGGCGAAGCTGGTCTGTCGGCGGCCCTGGTTGTCGAAGGGGCTGATCCGCACCAGGCGGTGGGTGCCGGCCTCGACGCTGAGCGTGCCGTAGGCGTAGGAGTTGTGGATGGCGAAGGTGGCCGACTTCAGGCCCGCCTCCTCGGCGTAGGAGGTGTCGAAGACCTCCACGCCGTAGCCGTGCTGCTCGGCCCAGCGGGTGTACATGCGCATCAGCATCTCGGCGAAGTCCGCGGCGTCGACGCCGCCGGCACCGGCGCGGATGGTCACCAGCGCCTCGCGGGCGTCGTACTCGCCGGAGAGCAGGGTGCGCACCTCGAGGGTCTCGACGCTCTTGGCGATGCGGGTCAGCTCCACCTCGGCCTCGGCCAGCGAGTCGGCGTCGCCCTCCTCGCGGCCCAGCTCGACCAGCGCCTCGAGGTCGCCGATGCGCGCCAGGATGGCCGTGAAGCGGTCCACCTGGCCCTGCAGGTCCGAGAGGCGCCCGGTGACCCGGGTGGCGTTGGCCTGGTCGTCCCACAGGTCGGGCGCGCCCACCTGCACGCCCAGGTCGTCGATCTCGCGGCGCATGCCGTCGAGGTCGAGCACCTGCTCGATGGTGTGCATGGTCGCCCGGAGCTGCTTGATCTCGGCGTCGAAGTCGGTACTGGCCACGAGGGTTGAGCCTACGCGGTGCCGGCGCTCCCCCTCACCTCCGGCGGCTCACCTCCGGCGGCTCACCTCCGGCGGCTCAGCGCCGGCCGAAGACCTGCGCGGAGTACCACTGGCCGTTGGACGCCTGGGCGGCGCCGACCGCGAGCAGCCGGTAGCGGGGGTTGAGGATGTTGGCGCGGTGCCCCGGCGAGCCCATCCACCCGGCGACGGCGGCCCTGCCGCTGGTGTAGCCGTAGGCCACGTTCTCGCCGACCATGGAGAGCTTGCAGGCGCTCATGATCGGGCCGAGCTGCTGGTGGAACATGGACTGGCGGCGCGCCATCGCCTTCGCCTGCCGCGTCGCGTAGCGCTGCAGGCAGGCGTTCTTGCCCAGGGCCACGCGGCGCGCGGCCTTGCGCTGGGTGTTGGTGGCAGCGAAGGCCTGCTGCGCGTACGAGGTGGGCGTGGTGCGGGCGGCCTGGCCAGCGTGGCCTGCGCCGGCACCGCCGACGAGCAACAGTCCGGCGAGCAGGGCGAGGATCGCGGTGGTGGTCGCGAGCCGGGGGGCGCGCGCGGCTCGCTGGGATCGAGACGTCGAGGAGAGCACGCTCCAGGGTGCCACGCCGGGGCGCCGGCGTCAGTAGTCCGCCCGGGTGGCTGCTCCCGACCTGTCGGAGGGCACTACCGTGCTCCGGTGACCCGCATGACCCCCGAGGACCACAGCGCCGACTCCTCCCTGGCCGCCCTGCTCGAGACCGCACGTGCCTGGTCGGCGGAGGACCCCGACCTCGCCACCCGCGCCGAGCTCGACGAGCTCGTGGCCCGCGCCGAGTCCGGCGACGCCGCCGCGGAGTCCGACCTGGCCGACCGCTTCGACGGCACGCTGGAGTTCGGCACCGCGGGGCTGCGCGGGGCGCTGGGGGCAGGCAGCAACCGGATGAACCGCGTCGTCGTCACCCGCGCCGCCGCGGGCCTGGCGGCCTACCTGCGCGCGCAGGGCGACGGCCGTCCCGTCGTCATCGGCTACGACGCCCGGTACAACTCCGACGTCTTCGCCCGCGACACCGCCGAGGTGCTCACCGGGGCGGGCTACCGCGCCCACGTGCTGCCCCGCCCGCTGCCCACGCCGGTGCTGGCCTACGCCATCCGTGAGCTGGACTGCTCGGCCGGGGTGATGGTGACCGCCAGCCACAACCCGCCGCAGGACAACGGCTACAAGGTCTACCTGGGCGACGGGAGCCAGATCGTGCCGCCGGCCGACGCCGGGATCGCCCAGCAGATCGCCGCGGTGGGGCCCGTCTCCCAGGTGCCGCGCGGCACCGCCGGCGCGGTGCTCACCGAGGACGTCGTCGACCGCTACCTCGACACGGTGGCGGGGCTCGCCGCCGACGGCCCCCGTGACCTGGCGCTGGTCTACACGCCGCTGCACGGCGTCGGCGCGGCGTCGGTGCTGCAGGTGCTCGAGACCGCGGGCTTCCCCGAGCCGCGCGTCGTGGCCGAGCAGGCCGAGCCCGACCCCGACTTCCCGACGACGCCCTTCCCGAACCCCGAGGAGCCCGGCGCGATGGACCTTGCGCTCGCGCTGGCCGCCGAGCACGGCGCCGACCTGGTGGTGGCCAACGACCCCGACGCCGACCGCTGCGCGGCGGCGGTGCCCACCGACCAGGGGTGGCGCGTGCTGCGCGGCGACGAGGTGGGTGCCCTGCTGGCCCACCACCTGCTGGAGCGCGGCGTCACCGGCACCTTCGCCGCCTCGATCGTCTCCTCCACCCTGCTCGGCGCGATGGCCCGCGCCCGCGGGCAGCGGTTCGCGCAGACGCTCACCGGCTTCAAGTGGATCGCGCGCGCCGAGGGCCTGGCGTTCGGCTACGAGGAGGCGCTGGGCTACTGCGTCGACCCCGAGCACGTGCGCGACAAGGACGGCGTCTCGGCGCTGCTGCTGCTGTGCGAGCTGGCCGCGAGCCTCAAGGCGGCGGGACGCACCCTGGTGGACGTGCTCGACGACCTCGCGCGCGAGCACGGGCTGCACGCCACCGACCAGCTCTCGGTGCGCGTGGAGGACCTCGCCCTGATCCCCGCCGCCATGGAGCGGCTGCGCGCGCAGCCGCCCTCGCGCCTGGGTGGGCTCGCCGTCGAGCGCGTCGAGGACCTCAGCGAGGGCAGCGCGGAGCTGCCGCCCACCGAGGGCCTGCGCTACTGGCTGGCCGAGGGCGCGCGGGTGGTGGTGCGCCCGAGCGGCACCGAGCCGAAGATCAAGTGCTACCTGGAGGTCGTGCTGCCCGTCGAGGGCGGCACCTCGGCGCCCCGCGAGGCCGTGGACGCCGCCCGGATCTCGGCGGCCGGCCGGCTCGACGCCGTCAAGGCCGACGTGCGTGCGGCCGCCGGCCTCTGAGACGCCTCGCGCAGCCGGTACTGGGTGATCCGCGAGGAGTTGAGCACCACGCCGATGGAGGAGGCGTTGTGCAGCAGCGCCGCCACGACCGGTGAGAGCGCACCACCCGCACCCACCAGCAGGCCGACGGCGTTGACCGCGATGGACATGCCGTAGTTCTGGCGGATCACCTCGACGGCGGTGCGCGAGAGGTCGCGCAGGTCGAGCAGGCGGGTGAGGTCGTCGCCGGCGAGGGCGATCTCCGCCGCCTCGAGCGCCACGTCGGTGCCGCTGATCCCCATCGCGATGCCGACGTCGGCCAGCGCCAGCGCGGGGGCGTCGTTGGTGCCGTCGCCCACCATCGCGACGGTGTAGCCGGCCTCGCGCAGCTCGCGCACCACCTGCTCCTTGTCGTGCGGCAGCACCTCGGCGTACCACTCCTCGATGCCCAGCTCCTCGGCGATCACCCGAGCCACCTGCGGATGGTCCCCGGTCAGCATCACCACGCGTCGCACACCGTCGGCGCGCAGGGCCCCGAGCACGGCGCCGGCCTCGGGTCGCACGGTGTCGCGCAGGCTGACCAGGCCGGTGAGGACGCCGTCCACGGCCAGCAGCAGCGGGGTCTCCGCCTCGCCCTGCAGCCGGGTCACCCAGCCGCGGGCGTCGTCGCCGACCTCGACGCCCTCGCGCTCGTGCAGCTCCACGTTGCCGAGCAGCAGCACCCGCCCGTCGGCGATGGTGCGCATGCCCAGCCCGAGCAGCACCTCGCACTCCTCGTGCGACGGGATGGCGATGTGGCGCTCCTCGGTGGAACGGATCACCGCCTGCGCCAGGGGGTGGCGGGAGTGGATCTCCGAGCTGGCGGCGTAGGCCAGCACCTGCTCGGGGGTCCAGTCGTCGCTGAAGGAGACGACGTTCGTGACGACCGGCCGCCCGGCGGTGAGGGTGCCGGTCTTGTCGAAGACGACGGCGTCGACCCGCGCGGCCGCCTCGAGGTGCGAGCCGCCCTTGACCAGGATGCCGCGCCGGGCGCCGTTGCCGATCGCGGCGCTGATGGCGGTCGGCGTCGCCAGGCCGACCGCGCACGGGCAGGCCACGAGCAGCATGGTCATGGCCCGGCGCACGTCGCGGGTGACGGCGAAGGTGAGCAGCGCGAGCCCGAAGCTGGCCGGCACGAAGCGCCGCGAGAAGTTCTCACCCACGGTCTGCACCGGCGCGCGGTCGTCCTGGGCCTCCTCGACGCGCGAGATGACCCGACCGATGGCGGTGTCACGGCCCACGGCCTCGGCGCGGACGACGACCCGACCGCGGGCCAGGACGCTGCCGGCGTGCACGAACATGCCGGGCTCCACGGTGACCGGCAGGTTCTCACCGGTGATCGCGGAGGCGTCGAGCACCCCTTCGCCCTCGAGCAGGACGCCGTCGACCGGCACGGCCACGTGCTGGTGCACCACCACCTCGTCACCAACGCGCAGGGTGTCGATGTCGACCAGGCGCTCGGAGCCGTCCTGGTCGCGCACCCAGGCCTCCGACTGGACGCCGGTGAGCAGGTCGCGGATCGCGCGGCGGGTGCGGCGCAGGGTGAGGTCCTGGAGGTACTCGCCGATGTTGAGCAGCCACAGCACGGTGAGCGCGACGACGTTCTCGCGCAGCACCAGGCTGGCCAGCGTGGCGGCGGAGACCAGCGCGTCGGTGCCGGGCGCCCGCCGGCCCGCGAGACCGCGCAGGGCGCCTCGCAGGAAGGGGTAGCCGGTGAAGATCGTGACGCCGGTGGCCACCGTGCGGCTGGTGGGCCCGAGCATCGGCGGGCGCCGCAGTCCGTAGCGCCGCACACCCAGCAACACCAGGGCGGCGCCACCCACCACCATCCGCGCGAGGTCGGCGTTGCCCACCTCCGCCGAGTGCGGCTGGCGGGCGGGGACGAGCGCCGCGGGCGTGGCGCAGGCGACCGCCACGGCGACCGCGACGGCCTCGTGGTCGCAGGCCTCGGGCCGGAACCAGACGACCACCGCGCCCGTGCGCGGGTAGGCGTGCACGGCCCGCACGCCCGGCACGGCGGCCACGGCGTCCTCGACCGCGACGGCGCGGGCCGGGCTCGCCGTGATCGCGGGGACGGCGTAGCGACGCCGACCGGCAGCCTCGCTACCGGCGACCAGCCGGATGCTCAGTGGTCGTGCGCGTGGTCGTGGGCCTGCGTGGGGTCACCCGGAGGCGGGGCCTGCTCGCCCACCCGGGCGCGAGCCTCGGCGACCAGGTCGCCGGTGGTGAGGCGCACCTGCTCGGCGCCCACCTCGGCCACCCGCTTGCCGCGGATGCCCCACGCGATCGCGCCCACCGCGCCCTCGCGCACGACGCCCGTGCGCACGGCCTTCTTGGCGCCGTCGTACGCGACGGCCCCCACGAGGCCGGTGAAGACGGCCGATCCAGCCCTGGTCACGAGCGCTCCGATCATGCGCGCATCCTCTCACCCCTCGGGGTGGGCGCGGACGTGGTCCCGGTCAGCTGCCCGCGACGGCGCCGGTCACCCGGCGCACCAGCCACTCCAGCGGTCCGCGCACCGAGAGGGCGGCGAACACGGCGCCGGTCCACAGCACCACCAGCACGTGCCAGCGGAACGCCTCGGGTCCGTCGTCGGGCGGCCACAGGTCGGGCGTGCGCAGCAGCACGTGCAGGCTGTAGAGGGTCAGCGTCATCGCGCCCGCCCCGGTGAGCACCGCCAGGCCGCGCAGCGCCCAGCCGCGCAGCGCGTCGGCCAGCAGCAGGCACAGCCCGATCACCAGCGCGGCGCTGCCGCCGGTGGCCACCAGGTCGAAGGGCGTCGCGCTGTGCGGGGCGTCCAGCAGCAGCCACTGCCACGGGCCCGGGCTCGGCGTCACGCCGAACAGGCCGCCGCGCGCCTGCTCGATCACCTCGTCGGCGCCCATGCCGGTCGGGTAGTCGCGCACGAGCGCCTCGCGCACCGACGGCGCCGTCACGAGCACGCGGGAGACCACGGCCGCGCCCACGGCGGCCGCCAGGCCACCCACCACCAGGCGCCCGGCCACCGCGCGGTCGCGCAGGTCGAGGCGCGCGATCCCCATGCCGAGCAGCAGGTAGGCCAGCCAGGGCAGCACCGGGTAGTAGCCGGTGAGCGTCAGGTCGGCGAGCAGGTCCAGCGGCTCGGCCAGGCTCGCGAACGAGGGCACCTCGAAGCTGCGCGGCGGCACCTCGGGGCGGGCCCGCAGCACGTGCGAGACCACCGGCGCCACGACGGCCCAGCCGCCCGCGAGCAGGAGCAGCGCCCGGGGACCCAGCGCCACGAAGGGCAGCCCCACGACGAACAGCAGCCCGTAGTAGGTCAGGATCACCGCCAGCCCGGAGTCCAGCCCGCCCAGGAACAGCCCCAGCGAGGCCACCATCGCCGCGCGCACCAGCACCGCGAGCAGTGATCTCGGTGAGCGCCCGCCGGGCCGGTCGGTCACCAGCGCGAGCGCGACGCCGGCGAGCACGGCGAAGAGCGCCGAGGCTCGTCCACCGGCCACCCAGTGCGTCCAGGAGAGCTCGCCGGAGGGGGTGCGCTCGTCGATCGTGTGGACGGCGATCATGCCGACCAGCGCCACGCACCGCGCGACGTCGAGGCCGACCAGCCGCGCGGTGGGGCGCGCGGCCGGCATCAGAAGCCGATTCGCGGGGGCGCGGAAGCGTTGCGGACGCGTTCGCCCTTAGCCTGCGCGGTGGCCTTGAGCTCGGCCTGGAAGTCGAGCATCCGCTGCTGCAGCGCCGGGTCGGTGGCAGCGAGGATGCGCACCGCGAGCAGCCCCGCGTTGCGGGCGCCTCCCACGGCCACCGTCGCGACCGGCACACCTGCGGGCATCTGCACGATCGAGAGCAGCGAGTCCATGCCGTCGAGGTACTTCAGAGGCACCGGCACACCGATCACCGGCAGTGGCGTGACCGCGGCCAGCATGCCCGGCAGGTGGGCTGCTCCCCCGGCTCCGGCGATGATCACCGAGAGGCCGCGACCGGCGGCCTGCTCGCCGTAGGCCAGCATCTCGGCGGGCATCCGGTGCGCGGAGACGACGTCGGCCTCGTGGGCGACGTCGAACTCGGCCAGGGCCTTGGCGGCGGCCTCCATCACCGGCCAGTCGGAGTCGGAGCCCATCACGATGCCGACGCGGGGCGCGGGACGCTCGCTCATCTGGTTCACGGGTCGTTCACTCGCTCT
Organism: Nocardioides nanhaiensis; assembly: GCF_039542785.1. Lineage (NCBI taxonomy): Bacteria > Bacillati > Actinomycetota > Actinomycetes > Propionibacteriales > Nocardioidaceae > Nocardioides > Nocardioides nanhaiensis. The sequence continues at coordinate 1,442,534 of NZ_BAABIM010000001.1, read as the reverse complement.
CGTCGCCGAGGTCGCCGCGAAACCAGGCGGCGGCGTGCCGCGCCCGCTCCAGGCACTCCTCGAGGTCGTCGCCGTAGGCGTTGACGTGGCCCACCTTGCGGCCCGGCCGCAGGGCCTTGCCGTAGAGGTGCACCCGCAGGTGCGGGTCCCGGGCCAGGGCATGGGGAAAGCCGTCGTAGAGGCGGCCGACGTCGGGCCGCTCGCCTCCGAGGATGTTGACCATCACCGTCCAGGTGGCTCGCGGGGCGGGCGAGCCCAGCGGCAGGTCGAGCACGGCGCGCAGGTGGTTCTCGAACTGCGAGGTGACGGCGCCGTCCTGGGTCCAGTGACCGGTGTTGTGGGGGCGCATCGCCAGCTCGTTGACCAGGATCCGGCCGTCGGCGGTCTCGAACAGCTCGACGGCCAGCACGCCCGTGACGCCGAGCTCGCCCGCGATGCGCAGGGCGATCTGCTGGGCCTGGCCGGCCAGCTCGGGGTCGAGGCCCGGCGCCGGCGCCACGACCTCGTGGCAGATGCCGTCCAGCTGCGTGGAGGCCACCACCGGGTAGGCGGCCGCCTGGCCGCTGGGCGAGCGCACCACGAGCGCCGAGAGCTCGCGCCGGAAGTCGACGCGCTCCTCGGCCAGCAGCCGCACGCCGGTCTCGGCGGCGACGCGCAGCGGCTCGGCGGCCTCCTCGGCGGTGCTCACGAACCACACGCCCTTGCCGTCGTAGCCGCCCCGGGTGGTCTTGAGCACGCACGGCAGCCCGAACGCCTCGACCTCGGCCACCGAGCCCACCAGCGCGTTGCGCGGGCAGGGCACGCCCATCGCGGCCAGCCGCTCGCGCATGACGCCCTTGTCCTGGGCGTGCACCAGCGCGGCGGGGCCGGGATGCACAGCCAGGCCGTCGTCGGACAGCGCGTGCAGGTGCTCGGTGGGCACGTGCTCGTGGTCGAAGGTGACGGCGACGCAGCCGCGGGTGGCCTCGCGCAGCACGGCGAGGTCGCGGTAGTCGCCCACCAGGTGGTCGGGCACCACCTGGGCGGCGGAGACGCCCTCGGCCTCGGCGAGCAGCCGCAGCGGCACGCCCAGGGCGACGGCGGACTGCGCCATCATCCGGGCCAGCTGGCCGCCGCCGACGATCGCCAGGGTGGGGGCCAGCGGGGTGACCTGGGAGGTGGCGGGCTCGGGCACGCCGCCAGGGTAGTGGGGCGGGCGGCCACTACAGTCAGGCGGCGTGACCGACCGACTCTCGCGCCTCCGCTCCGCCGCCGCCCGCCGCCTGGATCCGCGGGCGGGCCAGCAGCCGGGCCAGCAGCCGGGCCGGCCCGCGCAGCCGGCCGAGCGGTCCGCGCCCAGCCGGCGCGAGGTGCGCGAATTCCTCGACACCCTCGACCCCGCCTCGGTGGGCGGCCCGATGCAGGAGTCGCTGGCCGGCGCCTTCCGCGCGCTGTGGCAGCCGCGCACCCAGCCGGTGCCCGAGCCGCCGGCCGCGGTGCGCGACGCGATCGTCGACCAGTTCCACCTGCTCTACTACCACGTCTCGCGCCGCACCTGGAAGGACACGTTCTACCGCGGCACCCGCGCCTACAAGTGCCCCACCGACATGTGGGTCTACCAGGAGCTGATCGACGACCTGAAGCCCGGCCTTGTCATCGAGACCGGCACCTTCCGCGGCGGCAGCGCCCTGTTCATCGCCGACCGGCTGCAGCTGGCCGGGCGCGGACAGGTGGTCACCATCGACGTCGACGTGCAGCCCAACCGCCCCCAGCACCCACGGCTGACCTACCTCACCGGCTCCTCGGTCGATCCCGCGATCCTGGCGCAGGTGCACGAGCGGATCGACCCCGCGCTCCCGGTGCTGGTGATCCTCGACTCCGACCACTCCGCCGGGCACGTGGCGGCCGAGCTCGAGGCCTACGCGCCCCTGGTCACGGAGGGGTCCTACCTGATCGTCGAGGACACCAACGTCAACGGCCACCCGGCGGCCCCGGAGCACGGCCCCGGGCCGTTCGAGGCCGCCCAGGAGTTCCTCGCCCGCACCGAGGAGTTCGAGGTCGACGAGCGCTGCGAGCGCTACTTCCTGACCCAGAACCCGCAGGGCTACCTCAAGCGGGTGCGCCCCGCCCCGGCCGCCCCGGCCGCGACCGGCACGCCCGCCACCGCCGACGCCCGCGCCGTCGTCACCGCACCCCTGGAGACCGGTCCCGCCTCCGCGGCCGTGCAGGCCGTCGGCGAGCTGACCATCACCGACGCCGACGACGCGGGCGACCCCTCGGTGGTGCTGGTGCTGCAGGCCTTCGAGCCCGGCCAGTTCTTCGCCGGCATCCGCACAGCGGTGCTCGCAGCGGCCCGGCTGGCCGCGGAGCTCGCACGGCCGCTGCGCGTCGTCGTGGTCTCCCCCGCCCGCGGCGGCAGCGACCACGCCGAGGCCCGCGCCGCCCTGGCCGAGCTGGTGCGCGCCGAGGGCCTCCCCGATGTCGCCGAGGGCCTGCGGCTCTCGACGCCCGCGCAGCGCGACGCCGGTGGTCACACCGGCCACGACGTGTGGCTGGCCACCTACTGGACGACCGCGCACGCCCTGGCCGTCGCGGCCCGCGCGGGCCGCGTCGACCCCGAGCGCGTGGTCTACCTGGTCCAGGACTACGAGCCCGGCTTCTACCCCTGGGGGCCCGAGCACGCGCAGGCGCTGGCCACCTACGGGGCCGGCTTCCGCCCGCTGGTCAACAGCGCCTCCCTGGCGCGCTACCTCACCGACCAGACCGGCGCCCGCCCCGCGGCCGTGTTCGCCCCCGCCCTCGACCCGGCACCCATGCACGCGGCGGCCGAGCGGTGGCGGCCGGCTGCAGACGCAGGGGCGGACGACGAGGTGCGCGTGCTCTTCTACGCCCGCCCCGGCAAGCCCCGCAACATGTACGACGCCGGCCTCACGGCCCTGCGGCTGTGGGCCGAGGCGCTGCCCGCGGGGCTGACCGGGGTGGTGCGGCTGGCGGGCGAGACCCTGCCCGGCGAGGTCCACCTGGGTGGGCGTGCCCGGGTCGAGCCGCTGGGCAAGCTCAGCTACGAGGACTACCACCGGCTCCTGGAGGAGACCGACCTCGGTCTGGCCCTGATGCTCAGCCCCCACCCCGGCCACCTGGCCCTCGAGCTGCCGATGGCCGGCATCCCCACCGTCACCAACACCTTCGGTGGCTACCGCGAGGCCTGGGTCGACGGCCTCCACCTGGCGGGCACGGACCCCCACGACCTGGCGGGTGCGCTGCTGCGACTCACCGAGGAGACCCGCGGGGCGGTGCGCCACGAGGCCCGGCTGCCGGGCGAGGGTCTCGGCGGCACGCTCGAGGACGCCGTCCGGCAGGTGGCGGCCGAGCTCGGTCGCGGCTGAGCGGGGTCGCGGCCGGGTCAGCCGAGCGGGGCGGGCGCCGTCAGCTCGAAGCGCAGCCCCTGCCCGCGGATCGTCGTGATCAGGTGCGGGTGGCGGCTGTCGTCGCCGATCTTGCGGCGCAGCCAGCCCAGGTGCACGTCGATGGTCTTGGACGAGGTCCAGAAGGTGGTGTGCCAGACCTGGCGCATCAGGTCGTCGCGACTCACGATCTCGCCGGCGCGCGCCATCAGCGCGTGCAGCAGGTCGAACTCCTTGCGCGAGAGGATCACCTCGGCGTCGCCGACCCAGACACGGCGCGCGGCCGCGTCCAGACGCACACCCTGCACCTCCAGCACCCCCCCAAGTTAAGGACCCTCGAGCGCCCCGGGAACGTTCAGCCGAAGATTTAACTCTGGGGACTGGTCCGGTGCTCACGAGCCGTACCCGAACGGGTACGGACATCGTTGAGAGTTGTTTCGCAGGCGTGACGCGTGACCAACAAATCGACCCCCGGGCGGCTCGTCGCTGCCGTCAGTGCCGCCGCACCGCGACCGGCTCCACCAGCCCGAACCCCCGCACCGGTCGCGCGGGGAGCCGCCGGGTCTCGAACTGGTCCTCGGGCAGCAGCGCCGCGGTCTCGGCGTCGATGATGATGCGGTTGCGTCGTGCCACGGCCGTCAGCCGCGCGGCCATGTTGACCGGTGGCCCGAACACGTCGCCCAGGCGCATGACCGTCGGCCCGCTGGCCAGGCCCACCCGCACGTCCGGCATCCGCGGGTCGCGCCCGATGACGTTGATGATCCCCTCGGCGGTGTCGTAGGCGGCGATGGGGTCGTCGTTCACGAAGAGCACCGAGTCGCCGATGCTCTTGATCACCCGCCCCCGCTGGCCCGCAACGACGTCGGCGCAGCGTGACTCGAACTTCTCCACGAGGTCGCCGATACGGTCGCGGGAGAGCTCGTTGGAGAGCGCGGTGAAGGCGACGATGTCGGCGAACCCCACCGTCACCTCGACGGTGTTGCGGTCCTCCTCGTTCTCGCCGAGCGCGAGCATCCGCGTGGTGGCGGCCGCGAGGTGCCGGCGCCACGAGAAGATCAGCAGCCGCTCGAAGGAGGGGCCCAGCTCCGCCAGCATCCGGCCCGAGACGTCCATGCGGGTCAGCGGCTCCTCGGCCTGCGCGACCAGGTCGTCGACGCGCTGGCTCAGCGCGGAGACCTCCCAGTCGGCCAACCGGGCCAGGGTGGTGCCCACGGCGCGGGTCAGCGTGACGGCCAGGTCGAAGTCGACCAGCCCGCTCTCGACGGCGTCGACCAGCGTGGCCAGCGCGGCGGCGTCGGAGTCGGTGTAGGCGGTGGCGCCGCCGTGCTCGGGGAAGCCGAGGGCCCGCCACAGGCGACGGGCCTGGTCGAGGGTGACGCCGGCCTTCTCGGCGACCTGCGCGGCGTCGTAGAGCGGCTGCTCGCCGAGGATCGCGCCCTCGAGCCGCTCGGCCGGGTCAGGCTCCGTCATCGAGGCGGGGGGCGGACTCGGGCAGGTCGTTGACCAGGTTGTGGATGAGCAGCTTGGTCTGCTCGACCCGCGGGATGTCGTGCAGGTGCACGTTGCCGTCGGTGGAGGCGTTGGTGATGATCAGCGTGCCGCAGCCGAAGGGCCGGTCGATGAGGTTGATCTCGATCGAGATGTCGCTGACGCGCCGCAGCGGGATGTCGTGGCCGCGCCGGGTCACGATGCCCCACCGCGTGATGATGCGGCGGTCGGTGACGGCGTGCACCGCGGTGGCCCACAGCAGCACCGGCCGCAGGGTCCACCAGCAGATGGCGAGCGCGACCAGGATCCAGACCACCAGCGTGACGGCGGCGACGTCGACGAGCACCTGGACCGCCACCCCCACGGCCAGCAGGACGATCAGCGCGAAGATCGCCGGGAACAGCGCCTTGGGGTGCTGGCGCATGCTGACCAGCACCCGTTCTCCCTCGTTGAGGAGCTTGCTCGAGATGCCCACGGCGGGATCATCTCACTTCTTCGTCACGACGAGGCCGGCCGCACGTGGCGAACATCTCCCGCACCGACCGCGCGCACCTGCTCGCCGCCACCGGACCCCGCGGCGGGTTGCACCTGCAGGCGGCCCTCGGCGTCGATGCCCACGGCCGTGCCTTCCAGCGTCTCGCCGCCCGGCAGCTCGACGCGCACCTGCTGCCCCACGGTCACGCAGGCCTCGGCGTAGCTCTCCGCCAGCCGCTGGGCGCCCAGCTCGCCGCCTGCCTGCCAGGCGTCGTAGGCCTCGCGCACACCGCTCAGCACCTCCACGAGCAGGTCGGTGCGATCGGCGGCCTCGCCCTGCTCCACCTGCAGCGAGGTGGCCTCGGGCACCGGCAGCTCCTCGGCGGCCATGCCCACGTTGATGCCGACGCCGACCACCGCCGCGGGGCCCTGCGGCGTCTCGATGCGCTCCACGAGGATGCCGGCCAGCTTGCGGTCCCCCACCAGCACGTCGTTGGGCCACTTCACGCCGGCCTCGACCCCGCCGGCGCGCAGCGCCTTGGCGACCGCGTACCCGGTCATCAGGGGCAGCCAGGGCCAGCTGGCGGCGGGCACGGTGGGCCGCAGCAGCAGCGAGAAGGTGAGGGAGGTCCCCTCCGGCGTCTCCCACGTGCGGTCCAGCCGGCCGCGTCCACCGGTCTGGTGGTCGGCGGCCACCACGAGCCCCTCGGCCGCCCCCTCGCGCGCCCGCTCGGCGGCCCGGGCGTTCGTGGAACCCAGGGTCGCGTGCAGCTCCACCTCGAGATCGGGCGGCAGGGCGGGGTTGCCGACCAGACGGGTCTCGTCGAGGGGTGGGCGTGCGGCGGCGTCGGTGGTCACGGGCACTACCCTGACCTACCGGTCCCAGCAGGCCAAGCATCTGACAGCACCCGACAGCTGAACGACGAAGGACGGTCACAGCGTGAGCGCACAACCCGGCGAGGGCATCGAGGTGCCCGAGGACCTCGACCTCCACACCACGGCGGGCAAGCTCGCCGACCTCGAGCGCCGCCTCGACGCGGCCGTGCACGCGGGCTCGGAGAAGGCGATCGAGAAGCAGCACGCCAAGGGCCGCAAGACCGCTCGCGAGCGCATCGAGCTGCTCTTCGACGAGGGCTCCTTCGTCGAGCTCGACGAGCTGGCACGCCACCGCTCCACGGCGTTCGGGCTGGAGAAGAACCGCCCCTACGGCGACGGCGTCGTCACCGGCTACGGCACCATCGAGGGCCGCCAGGTCTGCGTCTTCAGCCAGGACTTCACCGTCTTCGGCGGCTCGCTGGGCGAGGTGTACGGCGAGAAGATCACCAAGGTCATGGACCTGGCGATCAAGACCGGGTGCCCCATCATCGGCATCAACGAGGGTGCGGGCGCCCGCATCCAGGAGGGTGTGGTCTCCCTCGGCCTGTACGGCGAGATCTTCCGCCGCAACGTGCACGCCTCGGGCGTCATCCCGCAGATCTCGATGATCATGGGCAACTGCGCCGGTGGCCACGTCTACTCCCCCGCCGTCACCGACTTCACGATCATGGTCGACCAGACCTCCGCCATGTTCATCACCGGCCCGGACGTCATCAAGACCGTCACCGGCGAGGACGTCACGATGGAGGACCTCGGCGGCGCCCGGACGCACAACACCAAGTCCGGCAACGCCCACTACATGGGCTCCGACGAGGACGACGCCATCGAGTACGTCAAGGCGCTGCTCTCCTACCTGCCGCAGAACAACCTCGACGAGCTGCCCACCTACGACGAGCCGGCCGACCTCGAGATCACCGACGAGGACCGGGCGCTCGACACGCTGATCCCCGACGGGGCCAACCAGCCCTACGACATGCACGACGTGATCACCGCGATCGTCGACGACGCCGAGTTCCTCGAGGTGCAGGAGCTCTTCGCGCCCAACCTGATCGTCGGCTACGGCCGCGTCGAGGGCAGCCCCGTGGGCATCGTGGCCAACCAGCCGATGCAGTTCGCCGGCACGCTCGACATCGACGCCTCCGAGAAGGCCGCCCGGTTCGTCCGGTTCTGCGACGCCTTCAACATCCCGGTGCTCACCTTCGTCGACGTGCCCGGGTTCCTGCCCGGCACCGACCAGGAGTGGAACGGCATCATCCGGCGCGGCGCCAAGCTGATCTACGCCTACTCCGAGGCCACGGTGCCGCTGGTCACCGTGATCACCCGCAAGGCCTACGGCGGCGCCTACGACGTGATGGGCTCCAAGCACCTCGGGGCCGACATCAACCTGGCCTGGCCCACGGCCCAGATCGCGGTCATGGGCGCCCAGGGCGCGGCCAACATCGTGCACCGCAAGACGCTGGCGAAGATCGAGAAGGACGGCGGGGACGTCGAGGCCAAGCGCGCCGAGCTGATCGACGAGTACGAGACCACCCTGGCCAACCCCTACATCGCCGCCGAGCGCGGCTACGTGGACGCCGTCATCAGCCCGCACGAGACCCGCGTCGAGGTCGTTCGCGCCCTGCGCCTGCTCAAGAGCAAGCGCGCGACGCTGCCGGCCAAGAAGCACGGGAACATCCCGCTGTGAGTGGGGCCACGAAGTGGCTCCGCGAGCAGCGGGATCCAGCCGACTCGGCGCGAACGCACCGGAGGAGCGAAGCGGGGGAGGGCGGCTCGCGCCGCGTCGGCGACCCCACCGCAGGCCGTGAGCCGACCAGCAGGAGCAACCCATGAGTGACGACCGCGAGCCGACGACGGACAGCACCCCCGACGCCCGACCCGACGCCCAACCCGAGACCACGGAGCCGCAGCGCCCCGTCCTCCGGGTCGTGCGCGGCGACGCGACGCCGGAGGAGGTGGCGGCGCTGCTGGGCGTCGTCGCGTCGCTGGGCGGCGCGGCACCGGCACCGCGCCGACCCCGCTCCTCGTGGGCGCACCCCGAGCGCCTGGTGCGGCGCACGGCGCCCGCCGGCCCGGGCGGCTGGCGGGCCAGCGGACTGCCCCGCTGACCTGCGCTGACGCCGTGCGGTGACGCTGCCCCCCACGGGATACCGTCACCAGATGACCTCCCCGTCGCTCGTGCTCGGTCCCATGCTGAGGTACGTCGACGAGACCCGGGCCTCGGTCTGGGTCGAGACCGACCGGGCGGGCACGGTGGTCGTCGAGGCCGGCGAGGTCCGCGCCGAGGCGCCCACGTTCGCCGTCCACGGGCACCACTTCGCCCTGGTGTGCCTGACCGACCTGGCGAAGAGGTCCAAGACCACCTACCGGGTGCTGCTCGAGGAGCAGCAGGTGTGGCCGCCGGCCGACCCGGCGGTGCCGGCACTGCCCGCACCTCTGGCGCCGACGCTCGACGACGCCAAGCCGCTGCGGCTGGCGTTCGGGTCCTGCCGCACCTCGGTGGGCCACGACGCCGACGGCAACCGCACCCACGGCGTCGACGCCCTGCGCGCCTACGCGCTGCGGATGGCCGGGCTCACCGACGCCGCGCACGAGGACGACCCCGACCCGGGCGACGAGGTGCGCTGGCCCGACCTGGTGCTCTTCCTGGGCGACCAGGTCTACGCCGACGAGACGACCGACGCCATGCAGGAGTTCATCGCCTCCCGCCGCAGCCTCGAGGAGCCGCCGGGCGAGGAGCTGCAGGACTTCGAGGAGTACGCCCACCTCTACCGGCTCGCCTGGAGCGACCCCGTCAACCGCTGGCTGCTGAGCACGCTGCCCTCGTTGATGATCTTCGACGACCACGACGTGCGCGACGACTGGAACACCTCCCAGGCCTGGAAGGACTCGATGGAGGCACGGCCCTGGTGGCACGGTCGGATCGTCGCGGCCCTGGCCAGCTACTGGGTCTACCAGCACATCGGCAACCTCTCGCCCGAGGAGCTGGCGCAGGACGAGATCTGGCAGCAGATCACCGCCCACGAGGGTCCCGGGGAGCTCGACGCCTCCTCCCTGCTCGACGCCTTCGCCGAGAGGGCCGACCAGGAGCCCGAGTCCTACCGCTGGAGCTTCGCCCGCCAGTTCGGCGACCAGGCGCGGCTCGTCGTCGTGGACTCGCGGGCGGCGCGCGTGCTGGAGCCCGAGAGTCGCAGCCTCCTCGACCCCCACGAGATGGAGTGGCTCGACGCCCAGCTGCGCGGCGACGTCGACCACCTGCTCATCGGCACCTCCCTGCCCTTCCTGCTCGCGCCCGGGCTCCACTACGTGGAGGCCTTCAACGAGGCGCTCGCGGGCGGCGCGTGGGGACGCCGCGGCACCCGGGTCGGCGAGCACCTGCGCCAGGTGGCCGACCTGGAGCACTGGGCCGCGTTCCAGGACGCCTTCCTCACCGTCAGCGCCATGGTGCTCGAGGTGGCGCGCGGCCATCGGGGCACCACGCCCGGCACCGTCACCTTCCTCTCCGGCGACGTGCACCACAGCTACGTCTCGACGGCCGCCCCCACCCGCCGCGCGGCTCGTGGGCAGGCACCGGTGCGCAGCGCGATCGTTCAGGCGGTCTGCTCGCCGATCCGCAACCCCCTCTCGCGCAAGTGGCGCTTCGCCACCGCCGCGCTCTCCTACGGCGTGGCCGGACCCCTGGGTCACGTGGTCGCCCGGTCGGCCAAGGTCCCTGACGCCCCGCTGCACTGGAAGCTGAAGAAGGGGCCCTGGTTCGACAACAACCTGGCCACCCTCGAGGTGCACGGTCGGCGGCTGCGCATGTGGTGGGCCACGGGTGTGCTCGACGGCGACGACGACGCCGCCCACGACCGCCCGCGACTGAGGGCCGTCGCCCGCGTGGAGGTCGGCGGCACCTCGTAGGGTTCGGTCGTGACCCCCGCTCCTCCCCTCGGACGGCCCGTCCGGCTCGTGCTGGCCTCGGCCTCCCCCGCCCGTCTGGCCACCCTGCGCGCCGCCGGCGTCGAGCCCGTCGTGGTCGTCTCCGGCGTCGACGAGTCACAGGTGCAGGGCCTGGCGCCGGCCGAGCTCGCGCTGCGCCTGGCGGAGCTGAAGTGCTCCGCCGTCGCCGACCGTCGGGCCGCGCCGGCGGGCTCGCTGGTGCTGGGCTGCGACTCGGTGCTCGAGATCGACGGCGAGGCCTACGGCAAGCCGGGCTCCCCGGCCGTCGCGCGTGCGCGCTGGCAGCAGATGCGCGGCCGCCCGGGCGTGCTGCACACCGGGCACTGCCTGCGCGACACCGGCTCGGGCCGCAGCGTCTCGGCCACCGCCTCCACCACCGTGCACTTCGCGCAGCTGAGCGACGCCGAGATCGCCGCGTACGTGGCCACCGGCGAGCCGTTGCAGGTGGCCGGGGCCTTCACGCTCGACGGGCTGGGCGGCGCGTTCGTCACCCGGATCGAGGGCGACCCGCACAACGTGGTCGGCGTCAGCCTGCCGCTGCTGCGCGAGCAGCTGGCCGCGCTCGGCCACTCCTGGACCGGGCTCTGGGCGCGGTGAGGCTCCCCGGCCGCGCCCCGACAGGGCGTCCCCGGGCCGAGCGGGTGCCCGTGCCCGGCGAGATCCGGGTGCTGGTGGTCTCGGCGTTCGTGATCGCGATCGGCTTCGGCCTGGTGACGCCGGTGCTGCCCGCCTACGCCCGCAGCTTCGACGTCGGCGTGGCGGCCGCCTCCGCGGTGGTCTCGGCGTTCGCGTTCTTCCGACTCGTCTTCGCCCCGGCGGGCGGCGCGCTGGTGACCCGGCTCGGCGAGCGGCCGGTCTACCTGACCGGTCTCACGCTGGTCGCGGCCTCCTCGGCGGCCACCGCCTTCGCCCAGAGCTACGGGCAGCTGATCGTGCTGCGCGGGCTGGGCGGCATCGGCTCCACCATGTTCACCGTCTCGGCGATGGCGCTGCTGGTGCGGCTGGCGCCCCCGACGATCCGCGGCCGCGTCTCCTCGCTCTACGCCAGCTCGTTCCTGCTCGGCGGCATGCTCGGCCCCGTGGTGGGCGGCCTGCTGGCGCAGGTGAGCCTGCGCCTGCCGTTCCTGGTGTACGCCGCAGCGCTGCTGGTGGCGGCCGCGGCGGTCGCGCTGCGTCTCTCGGGCGCGAGCCTGCGCCCCGCCGAGGACGGCCCGCCTCCCCCGCCGATGGCGCTGCGCGAGGCGTGGGGGCACGCCGCCTACCGGGCCTGCCTGGCCTCGGCCTTCGCCAACGGGTGGTGCAACTTCGGCGTGCGGGTGGCGGTGCTGCCGCAGTTCGCCGTCGCGATCCACGACGACACCTGGGTGGCCGGTGTCGCCCTGGCGATCGCCGCCGCCGGCACCGCCCTGGCCCTGCAGGTGGCGGGTCGCTGGGCCGACTCGGCGGGCCGGCGACCGCTGGTCCTGGCCGGCCTCGCCATCACCGCCGTGGGGCTGGGCCTGGTGGGCCTCAGCACCGACCTGGTGGTGCTGTTCGCCCTCTCGGCGTTCTCCGGTCTCGGCGCCGGTCTGCTCAACCCTGCCCAGCAGGCCACCGTCGCCGACGTCGTGGGCACCGCCCGCGGTGGCGGCCCGGTGCTGGCGGCCTTCCAGATGTGCCAGGACGCCGGCGCGATCGTCGGTCCGATCCTGATCGGCGTGATCGCCGACCGCGCCGGCTTCGGCTGGGCCTTCGCCGTCACCGGCCTGATCAGTGCCCTGGCGCTGCTGCCGTGGCTGGCGGCACCGGAGACGCTGCCGCGGGACCCAGGCGACCCGGGCGACCCGGCCGACCCGACCGACCCGGTGCGAACAGCGCTGCCAGAGCAGCCACCGCCACCGCAGCCGCCCCGGTGAGCAGCGCGGGGCCCACGGCGCCGTCGTAGCCGAGCGGCGTCAGCTGGCCGCCGTTGCCGAGGAACACCGCCGTCAGCACCGCGACGCCGAGGGCCACGCCGAACTCGCGGATGGTGGAGTTGGCCGAGCTGGCGACCGCGAAGTCGCCCTCGGGGAGGTCCATGAGCACTGCCGTGGAGCTCGGGGCGAAGGTGAGCCCCATGCCGATGCCGGCCAGCGCCAGCGGCAGCACGAAGGAGCCGTAGTCGGCGCCGGTCTCGGTGAGCACGGCGAACCAGACCAAGGAGACGGTCTGCGCCACGAGGCCGACCAGCAGCAGGGCGCGCACGCCGACCCGGCCGACCAGCGCACCGGCGATCGGGGCCACCACCATCGGGGCCGCGGTCCAGGGCAGGGTGCGCAGCCCCGCCTCGAGCGGGCTGTAGCCCTGCACGATCTGCAGGTACTGCGAGAGCAGGAAGACCGCGCCGAACATGCCGAGGGTGAAGAAGAGGCCGACGGCGTTGGCCACCGAGAAGCCGCGCGAGGAGAACAGCCGTAGCGGCAGCGCGGCGTCGGAGCGACCCCGCGCCCACACCAGGTAGGCGGGCAGCAGCAGGGCGGCGACCACCAGCGGCACGAGCACCTGCGCAGAGCCCCAGCCGTCGTCGTTGCCGTGCACGATGCCCCAGATGCCCAGGGCCACCGCGCCGCCGAGCAGCGCGGCGCCGAGCAGGTCGATGCGCTGGCGCGGGCCGTGGGACTCCCCCACCGCGACCAGCAGCAGCGGCAGGGCAACCAGGGCCACGGGCACGTTGAGCCAGAAGATGGCCTGCCAGCTGATGCCCTCGACCACCGCGCCGCCGACCACCGGGCCGAGCGCGACCCCCAGCCCCGAGACGCCGCCCCACACGCCGATCGCGACCGCGCGCTGGGCCGCGGGCACCGCCGCGGCCAGCAGCACCAGCGAGAGCGGCATGATCGCGGCCGCGCCGAGGCCCTGGACGGCGCGGGCGGCGATGAGCGCCTCGGAGGTGGTGCTGAGCGCCGCCGCGATCGAGGCGAGCGTGAAGACCACCAGCCCGACCAGCATCACCCGGCGCCGGCCGAGCCGGTCGCCCGCCGCGGCCGCCGGCAGCATGAAGGTGGCGAAGGTGAGCGTGTAGGCGTTGAGGAACCAGGAGAGCTGGCCGACGCTGGCGCCGAGGTCGGCCTGCACCACCGGCAGCGCGGTGGTGAGCACCAGGTTGTCGAGGGTGGCCATGAACATGGGCAGGGAGGCGGCCACGACGGCCAGCCAGACGGGCACGCGGCGCGCTGCCGGCGGTTGCAGGCGCGGCTCCGGAGCGGGGGCGAGGGTGGTCATGCGGAGCTCCTCAGGACTGGAAGGCATTGAATGATTACTACGACCCGGAGCGTAAGTAATCGACTGATAACCTGTCAACCATGAGTGCGGACGACAGCCAGGAGCCGACCGGCCGGATGAGCGCGGCAGACCGCCGCAGCCAGGTGCTGGCCGCGGCGGTGCAGGCCTTCGCCGCCGGCGGCTACCACGGCACCAGCACCGACGCGGTCGCCCGGCAGGCCGGGGTCTCCCAGCCCTACGTGGTGCGGATGTTCGGCACCAAGCTCGAGCTGTTCCTCGAGGTCTTCGACCACGCCGTCGCCCGGATCCACGACGCCTTCGCGGGGGTCGCGGCCCAGGACGGCTTCGACGTCGCCACCGAGGACGGCGTCGCGCAGCTCGGCGAGGCCTACACCGACCTGGTGGCCGACCAGGCGCTGCTCCAGGTGATGATGCACGGCTTCTCCGCCGGCAGCGTCCCCGAGATCGCAGCCCACGCCCGCACCGGCATGGCACGCATCTCCGCCACGCTGCGCAGCACCGGCCTGGACGACGACTCCGTGCGCGACTTCATCGCCCACGGGATGCTGCTCAACGTCATGCTCGCCATGCGCAGCCCCGAGCACCTCGGGGCGGACCCGGACCTGGACGCGCTCACGGTGTGCACGTTCGGCGAGGCCCTGCCGGGCCCCGCCGAGGTGTGACTCTCAGCCGGTGAACAGGCTGGCGGCCTTGCGCAGCGTCTCGACGACGCCGTAGGCCAGCGGCAGGCCCACCAGGGCCCACGAGAACGCGATCCGTCCGGTCATCGCTCGCTCCTCCCTGCCCCGCTGGGCTGCGTCTCGGCGTCGGTCGTGGGTTCGGCCGGCGCGTGCGGCTCGTGGAAGCGCTCGGCGACCGGGCGCACCAGCAGGTTGGCCACGAAGCCGACCCCGAGCACGCCCACCATGGTGAGCAGCGCGGGGCGGTACGCGTCCGCCGTCAGCTCGCCCGGGGTGCCCTGGGCGTCGAGGAAGGCGTTGACGATGAGCGGCCCCGCGATGCCCGCGGCCGCCCACGCCGTCAGCAGGCGGCCGTGGATGGCGCCCACCTGGTAGGTGCCGAACAGGTCGCGCAGGTAGGCCGGAATGGTGGCGAAGCCGCCGCCGTAGAAGGAGAGGATCACCGCGGCCAGCAGCACGAACAGCGCCGTGGAGTTGGCGCCCACGGTGGCGAGCAGGAAGTACAGCACCAGCCCGACGCCGAGGTAGACCATGTAGATGGGCTTGCGGCCCACGACGTCGGAGGTGGAGGACCACACGAAGCGCCCGGCCATGTTGGCGATCGAGAGCAGCCCCACGAAGCCACCGGCCGCGGCCGCCGTCACGGCCGAGGAGGAGCCGTCGCGGAAGAAGTCCTGGATCATCGGGGAGGCCTGCTCGAGGATGCCGATGCCGGCCGTGACGTTGCAGAAGAGCACGACCCACAGCAGGTAGAACTGCGGCGTGCGGATGGCGTTGCCGGCCGAGACGCTGGCGGTGGTGACCATCGACTTCTGCTTGACCTCGCTGGGGTCCCAGCCCTCGGGCTTCCAGTCGTCGGCCGGCACCCGCACGGTGAAGGCACCGAACATCATGAAGGCCAGGTAGACGACGCCGAGGGTCAGGAACAGGAGCATGACGGCGTTGCCGCTGGCCACCGAGCCGCTGTCGGCGGCGTCGTAGCCGGAGTCGTAGAGCTCCATCAGCCGACCCGAGACGGGGCTCGCGACCAGCGCGCCGCCGCCGAAGCCCATGATCGCCATGCCGGTCGCGAGCCCCGGCCGGTCGGGGAACCACTTGATCAGCGTCGAGACCGGCGAGATGTAGCCGATGCCCAGGCCGATGCCGCCGATGACGCCGTAGCCGAGGTAGACCAGCCAGAGCTGACCGCTCGCGATGCCGAGCGCGCCCACCAGGAAGCCGGTGGACCAGAAGCAGGCCGAGGCGAACATCGCCGCGCGCGGCCCGTTACGGTCGACCCAGGTGCCCATGACCGCGGCGGAGAGGCCGAGCATGACGATCGCGATCGAGAAGATCCACCCGACGGCCGTGAGGCTGGAGTCGAAGTGCGCGACCAGCGCGTTCTTGTAGACGCTGGTGGCGTAGACCTGGCCGATGCACAGGTGCACCGCCAGCGCCGCGGGCGGGATCAGCCAGCGGCTGTAGCCCGGCCCGGCGACGGTGCGTTCGCGGGCGAGGAAGGCGGGGAGTGCGGGCACGGCAACCTCCGAGGGTCCGAGGGCGCCCGGCACCGGAGCGTGACGGGGGTCACCGGTAGCGGTACCCCGCAGCCCCGGGCCTACTCGACGGGCAGGCCCAGACCCCGCGCGATCAGCATCCGCTGCACCTCCGAGGTGCCCTCGCCGATCTCGAGCACCTTGACGTCGCGGTAGAGCCGGGCGACCGGGTACTCCTCCATGAACCCGTAGCCGCCGAAGACCTGGGTGGCGATGCGGGTGGCGGTGACCGCCGACTCGGAGGTGTAGAGCTTGGCGACCGACGCCGCCTGCTTGAACTCCTTCATCGAGGGCGCGGTGCCCTCGCCGCGCGCGGCGCGGTCCATGGCGTCCTTCATGGCGGCGGCGCGGTAGGTGAGCAGCCGGCTGGCGTGCAGCATCACCTCGAGGTCGGCGATCTGGAAGGCGACCCCCTGCTTGCGCCCGATCGGGCCGCCGAAGGTCTGCCGCTCCCCCGCGTAGGCGACGCAGTGGTCGACGCAGGCCTGGATCGCGCCGACGGCGAGCGCGGCGATGGCGACGCGACCGTCGTCGAGCGTGGCCAGGAACTGCGCGTAGCCGCGGCCTCGCTCGCCCAGCAGGTTGGCCTCGGGGACGCGGACGTCCTCGAAGGTCAGCGGGTGGGTGTCGGAGGCGTGCCAGCCGAGCTTGTCGTAGGCCTTCTCGGCGGTGAACCCGGGCGTGCCGCTGGGCACGATGATCGTGCTGATCTCGGGCTTGCCGCCCTCGCGCACGCCGGTGCGGGCGGTGACGGTGACCAGGCTGGTGATCTCCGAACCGGAGTTGGTGATGAACTGCTTGGCGCCGTTGACCACCCACTCGCCCTCGACCAGCTCGGCCTTGGTCTGGGTGGCGCTCGCGTCCGACCCCGCGCCCGGCTCGGTCAGCCCGAAGCCGGCCAGGCGGCGACCGGCCACCAGGTCGGGGAGCCAGGTGTCCTTCTGCGCCTGGTTGCCGAAGGTGAGGATCGGGTTGACGCCCAGGCCGACGGCGGCCTCGAGCGTGATGCCGACCGACTGGTCGACGCGACCGAGCTCCTCGATGGCCACGCACAGGCTGGTGAAGTCGCCGTCCTCGCCGGCGCCGCCGTACTCCTCGGGAGCGGTGAGGCCGAAGAGCCCCAGACCCCCGAGCTTCTGGACGACGTCGACCGGGAAGTGGTGCTCCCGGTCCCACTGCGCCGCGTGGGGCGCGATCTCGGCCTCCGCGAAGTCGCGGACGCTGCGGCGGAACTCCTCGTGCTCACGGGACAGCTCGTAGGTCATGTGACCCATGCTACCCGCTGGGTTAACGGTTGTTAACCGCAGAGCCGACCGGCGTCAGCCACAGTTGTCGCAGACGCCGGTGGCGGGGATCGCCATGTAGCAGGTGGGGCAGACCGTGACCGGCCGGTCGGTCTTGGCCACCCGCTTGGGGGCCACCGGCTTCGGCTCGCGCGGCGCTCGCGGCTCGCGCGGCGCACGGGTGCCGCCGGTGGTGGCCCGGGCGCGGGGGGCGCGGGCGCTCGAGGGCCGCAGCGGCCTCGGCTCGCCGCCGTCGGCCGGCGCGGACCCGGCCCAGCGGTAGCACTCCAGGCGCAGCCGGGCGGCCGGGAGGTCGTCGGTCTCGGGGGTCACCACCAGCGAGGTGAGCGGCGGCTCGCCCGCGTGCTCGCACAGCGTGGCGACCGGCGTCAGCACCTTCTCCATCCACCTGGCGTGCGGCCGGGTGGTGTGGATGCCGCTCTGCTCCTGCAGCTGCGCGGCGAGCTCGGCCTCGCCCACCACGCCGTGGTAGGTGCCGGCCAGGTCGGTGAGGATCAGGTGCGCGCGCGGCACCCAGGCCGCCAGGGCATTGCTCTCCGAGGTCGGCTGCCCGTCGGGCTCGTGCCAGAACCCCTTGCGCTCCTGCGTGTACTCCACCAGTCCGCCCACGTCGACCGAGCATAGGCGGCCCGGGCCCCACGGCCGAGCCGCGCACCCCCACCACTGTGACGTCGGTCATGGTCGTCCCAGGGCGCAGTCCGCACCTCACGCCCGAGGGAGGCGGGCGCTACCCTGCGGGACGGAGTACCGTCCGAGCGGTTCCACGTACCAGCACTGTCCCAGCACCCCAGGAGTCCCGTTGCCCGAGTCGCAGGTCAGGCCGCTGCAGAAGGTCCTCATCGCCAACCGTGGCGAGATCGCCGTCCGGGTGATCCGGGCGTGCCGCGACGCCGGCATCGGCAGCGTCGCCGTGTACGCCGAGCCCGACCGCGACGCGCTGTTCGTGCGACTCGCCGACGAGGCCCACTCCCTCGAGGGCGCCACGCCGGCCGACTCCTACCTCGACATCGCCAAGATCATCGCCGTGGCCGAGCGCTCCGGCGCCGACTCGGTGCACCCCGGCTACGGCTTCCTCGCCGAGAACGCCGACTTCGCCCAGGCCGTCATCGACGCCGGGCTGACCTGGATCGGCCCCCCGCCCGCCGCCATCGAGGCGCTGGGCGACAAGGCGAAGGCCAAGCACATCGCCGACAAGGCGAACGCGCCCCTGGCCCCCGGCACCAAGGACCCGGTCAAGGACGCCGACGAGGTCGTCGCCTTCGCCGAGGCCAACGGCCTGCCGGTGGCCATCAAGGCCGTCTTCGGCGGCGGCGGCCGCGGTCTGAAGGTGGCGCGCACGATCGAGGAGATCCCCGACGCCTACGACTCGGCCGTGCGCGAGGCCGTGACCGCCTTCGGTCGCGGTGAGTGCCTGGTGGAGAAGTTCCTCGACAAGCCGCGGCACGTCGAGACCCAGTGCCTGGCCGACCAGCACGGCAACGTCGTCGTGGTCTCCACCCGCGACTGCTCGCTGCAGCGTCGCAACCAGAAGCTCGTCGAGGAGGCGCCCGCGCCCTTCCTCAGCGAGGAGCAGCTCACCGAGCTCTACGAGTCCTCCAAGCGGATCCTGCAGGAGGCCGGCTACTACGGCGCCGGCACCTGCGAGTTCCTCGTGGCCCAGGACGGCACGATCTCCTTCCTCGAGGTCAACACCCGCCTGCAGGTGGAGCACTGCGTCTCCGAGGAGGTCACCGGCATCGACCTCGTGCGCGAGATGTTCCGCATCGCCGCCGGCGAGGAGCTCGGCTACGGCGACCCCGAGATCCGCGGTCACTCCATCGAGTTCCGGATCAACGCCGAGGACGGCGGCCGCAACTTCATGCCCGCGCCCGGCACCCTCACCGAGTGGTCGCCGCCGCAGGGCCCCGGCGTCCGCGTCGACGGCGGCTACGAGAAGGGCGAGACCATCCCCGGCTCGTTCGACTCCCTGATCGCCAAGCTCATCGTCACCGGCCGCGACCGCACCCAGGCCATCGAGCGCTCGCGGCGCGCGCTGGCCGAGTTCGGCGTCGACGGCATGCCCACCGTGATCCCCTTCCACCGCGCCGTGCTCGACGACCCCGCCTACGTGGGCGCCTCCACGCCCACCGGCGAGGGCGAGTTCACCGTGTACACGCAGTGGATCGAGACCGAGTTCGACAACCAGATCCAGCCCTACGACGGCGAGGCCGGCGAGGCCGCCGAGCGCGAGGAGACCCAGCGCGTGGTCGTCGAGGTCGGCGGCAAGCGGCTCGAGGTCGTGCTGCCAACCGGACTCGGCGGCGGCGTGGCCGCACCCGGCGGGGGCGGGGCGAAGAAGCCCAAGCGCGCGGCCGGCAAGAAGGCCGGCGCGGCCGCCAGCGGCGACGCCGTCACCAGCCCGATGCAGGGCACCGTGGTCAAGGTCGTCGTCGAGGAGGGCCAGCAGGTCACCGAGGGCGAGACCGTCGTGGTCATCGAGGCCATGAAGATGGAGCAGCCCCTCAAGGCGCACAAGGCCGGCACCGTGACCGGCCTGCAGGCCGAGGTGGGCGCGACCGTCACCAACGGCGCCGTGATCTGCGAGCTGAAGGACTGACCTGACGCCTCTCGGGGAAGGCTGGCCGGCGTGACCAGCGAGACCGACGACGGCGGCACGCCCGGCTACGTCGACACCCTCCCCGAGATGGTGGCGGCGCTGCGGGAGAGCCCCGTCGTCGTCGAGTCGACGATGGGCAACGGCCACACCGAGCAGGTGCGCGAGCACCTCCTCGGGCTGGCCGAGCGGGCCGAGGCCGGCGGCGTGCCCGTGTTCGCCGTGGCCACCACCACGCCGGTGGGGCTGGACCCGTCCAACGCCGACGAGCAGCTGGCGGTCCTGCTGCACGACGAGCTGGACGTGCCCGGTGTGTACGTCGTCGAGACCAACCTGGGCATCGGCGCCCTCAAGGTCTACGGCGACCTGGGCACCGACTCCACCAACACCGAGACCGACCTCTCCTTGTTGAGCTACGACGCGCACGCGCAGATGGAGGAGGCCGCCCAGGAGCGGTGGGGCGAGGACGACGCGCGCCTCGCCTCGGTCACCGACCTGGCCTCCGCGCTCGAGGCAGCCGCACGGGTGGCCGAGGACGGCGCGTTCCCCGACCGGGAGTACAACGAGCGCAACGAGCCGATCGACCGCCCGGAGCCGCTGAGCACCGAGCAGGCCGACTCCTACGCCAGCAGCACCTGGGCCTACGCCACACCCGACTACGACGCCGAGCAGTCCTGGAGTCCCGCGACTCCCGGCGAGGCGTCGTTCGCCGTCACCCTGACGCTGCTCCTGGTCACTGCGCTGGGCTACCGACTGCTCCAGGCGGTGACGGCGTGGCGCGCGGGGCCGGCCGCCGTCACCGCGCCGGCGTCTCGGCCGAGCACGAGGGGCGAGAAGCCCGAGAGGTCCGAGAAGGCCGACGAGCCCTGGACCGCTCTGGGCTACCGGCACGACCCGGCCAGCCTGCGACGACGCGCCGCGGACCGGCTCGAGCGCACCGACACCGAGCTGTCGGGCTCCCTGGTGCGACACCTGCCGGACGAGTCGGTCGACCTCGCCCGCGGCAGCATCGAGGAGGCCCGCCGGCTGCTGGACGCCGGGCCGGACGAGCGGGCGGTCGAGACCGGCGACGACCTCGCCGCCGTCGGCGCCTGGGTGCTGGCCGAGACCGCCTGGTCGGTGGTGCGCCGTCGCGGAGACGGCCACTGGGTGCCGTGCTTCACCAACCCGACCCACGGCGAGGGCAGGACCCGGGCACCGGTCGGCGGGGGGCTGGACGTCCCGGTCTGCGAGCAGTGCGCCGCACGGATCCGCAAGGGCCGCGAGACCAACACCCTGCTCACCTCCCCCGCGGGCGGGCTGCGCCGGTGGGCCCGCTCGCGGCCGGTCCCCTACTACGAGGTCGACTCGGTGTGGGCCCGCACCGGGTTCGGCGCGCTGGGCGACGAGCTGTGGCGCGAGCTGGGCCGCGAGCGCGGGGGACGGTCGTGAGCCGGTCCCGGATCGGGGTGGTGCGCGGCGCGCTCAACCTGCTGGTCGCGCTGCTGCTGGGCGTGGTCGCGGCCGTCGTCGTCGGGATCTTCCAGGACGACCTGCGGGCGGCGCGCGCCCCCGACGGCGTCCCCGCGCTCCTCGCCAGCCGGAGCGACCGGGTCGACGAGGCCGTCGCCGCCCTGCGCGAGGACGGCGTGTTCGTGCCGTCCGACGGTCGCAGGCTGATCAGCGAGGAGGGCGAGGCCGCGGTCGTGCAGGCCGTGGCGGACGCCGAGCTGCCGGTCTACGTGATCGTCTGGCCCGCCGAGCAGCAGGTCGGACTGTGGTCCGTCGAGCTCACCGACCGCATCGGTGCCGAGCTCGGCGTGGAGCGGGGGTCCCTGATCATCTGGTCGGGTCCTGAGTCCGGCGAGAGCGAGGTGTTCGGCGGACGCACCTTCGCCTCGGTCTCCGCCTCTGACCTGGTGGGCGACCCCGGCACCGCCCTGCCTCCGCTGATCGCCGGGCTCGGCGACCCCGACGAGTGGTACGAGGTCGGCGACACGCGCTACGACCCCTGGGAGGGCACGGGTGGCGGCATCGCCGGTGCGCTGCTGCTCGGCGGTCTCGGCCTCGGCGGGCTGGTCCTGGCCGGGTGGATCGTGAGGGCCGCGCGCGGACGCCCACTGCTGCCCGGCCGCTGGCGTTGGGGAGGATGAGCCCGTGAGCACGCCGAACGACGACACCCCGCCTGCGGCCGGCAGCGCCGACCAGGTGCTCGCCGACGTCGCGCAGGCCCTGGCCGACGACGGCGTCTACGTGCACCCCTCGCTGGCGAGCGTCGTCTCGCCCGCCGAGGAGGCGGAGATCGCGCAGACGCTGGCGCAGGCCGAGGAGCCCGCGTTCGTGGTGGCCTACCCCTTCGCGCGCAACGACGAGTTCGGTGGCAGCGCGTCCGACCTGCTGACCCGGCTGCAGGCCCGCGATGAGCTGCCCGGCACCTTCATCACGACCAGCAGCTACGGCCTCGTGAACGACGAGTACTCCGACATCCGCCTCGACGCCTTCCAGTGGGGCGGCCCCGGCGGCTACGACGGCCAGGAGTGGTACGAGCTGGCCGACGCCGTCCAGAGCCGCGACCCGGACGGGGACTTCGACCTCGACCAGTCGCTGCAGACCGCGGCCGACCTCGTGGTCGAGGGCCGCGAGGCGGTGAGCGAGGGCTACCGCGAGCGCCAGGAGCAGCGCGAGGCCGAGCGCGAGGAGCGCGGCTCCTCGCCCCTCGGTGGCGACGGCGACGGCGTGGACCTCACCGGGCTGCTGATCGCGGGACTCGTCGCGGCGACGGTCCTCGCCGTCGCGCGGTCGGTCGTGCGACGTCGTCACGGCCGTGCGGCCGCCCCCGCCCGCGAGAGCGCGCCGGCGGTGCTGCCGCCGTCGGCCGTCGAGCGGATCCGCGAAGCGCACGACCGCCGGCTGGAGGAGCGCGCCCAGCGCGAGCTGCTGGCGCTCGGCGAGCAGCTGGACTCGATCGAGATCGGCCAGCGCGACGAGCGCACCTCCTGGCAGGCAGCGCTCGACCACTACGACGCGGCGCGGCGCGTCCTCGCCATGACCGAGCGCCAGGACGACGAGCTCGACGTGCTGCACGTCGTCGGGGCCCTGGTGCTGCTGGGTCGCGGTCGCGATGCGCTGGCCGCCGCCCGGAAGGGTCGCGGCTACGAGCCCGAGCCGGACTGCTACCTCAACCCGCTGCACGGGCGGGCCGCGGCCGCGCGTCGGGTCGAGGTCGGCGGCCGGCCCCTCGAGGTGCCGCTGTGCGAGCGGTGCCGCAGCGACCTGAGGCGCAGCCGCACGCCCGACATCCTCGACGTCGCGCAACGGGGGACCCCCACCCACTGGTTCGACACCGGCGTCGAGCCATGGGTGTCCACGGGCTACGGCGCCCTGGACCCCGACCTGGTCACCGCCCTGCAGCGCACGCGCTGAGGGATCGCCCGCGAGGTCACCGGGTCTCGCAGCGGCGCACCACCTCGGCGCGCCGGCACGTGTCGCGCCCGAGGCTGCCGTCGACCTCGTCGCGGCCGGCGCCGGTGTCGATCAGGTCCGCGCGATGGCTGCCCAGCACGCGGTCGTTCCCTCCGCGGGTCCGTGCGACCAGCGGTGCGTCCACACTGCCGGCGACCACCTCGGGACCGTCGGTGCCGACCAGGCGGAGCGGCACCCTCTCCCCCACCGCGACCCGACCGAAGCCGGTCACCGAGCCGATCGCGACACCGCCCAGGGACAGCCGCTCGCGGAGCAGGTCGACGCCGACCACCGGCTGCCTGCCCGGCCGCTGCCCGGGCAGGTAGACGGTCAGCGAGTCACCCACGGCGCCACCTCCCTCGAGGCGCCAGCCCGTGGAGGCGTCGACGTTGACGTACACGAAGTCCTGGTCGGGTCCGCCCAGCACCTGCTGCGCGCCGGCGCCGTACGCCTGCAGGTCGTCGATGCCGGGCCCTCCTCGCAGGGTGTCGCTGCCCTGGGAACCCAACAGGACGTCCTTGCCCGGCCCGCCGGCCACGTCGTCGTCCTGCCCGGCAGCGGCCGGGTCGCCCGCGATCTCGGGGTCGCCGTACAGGACGTCGTTCCCCCCGTTGCCGAGCACCACGTCGGAGCCCGGACCGCCGTAGATCTGGTCGCCGTGGACCCCGCCGACCAGCCGATCGTCGAACGGGGAACCCAGGATGCGCGTGCCCGGCCGCACCACGATCCGGTCCGCGCCCTCCCCCGAAGCCTGGCCGGCACTGAGGTCGACGACCACCCGGCCGGGAGCCCGGTCGTAGCGCAGGACGCCGGTCGAGTCACCGACCGAGTTCGGCTCGACCGGGCCGATGTCGAGCAGGTCGTCACCCGGCCCGCCCTCGAGCACGTCGGGACGGTAGCCATCGCCCCCGCGGTCGGAGACGTAGCGGGCCGCACCCGCCAGCAGCGTGTCGTCGCCCTCGCCCCCGGTGAGCCGATCGGCGCCGTCGCCCCCGCAAATCACGTCGTCACCTCCCCCGCCGTCGATCCGGTCGAACCCGGCCAACCCGGCGATCACGTCAGGCCCCGGGGTGCCGGTGAGCACGTCCGCGCCCGCCGTCCCGACGATCGTGGCCAGCTCTCCCCCGCAGGTCGGCGGCGCGGCACTGGCGGTGCCGGCCAGCGCCGGCAGCGCCGAGCAGGCGAGGACGAACGAGAGCAGACCGGCGCGGCGAGGTGTCATGCCCGGTGTGATGCCGCGACCAGTGATCTGGTTCGCGGTCTCAGCGAACGTACGGTCGGTCGGCGCAGCGACCTGCTGCTGGTCGAGGCGCGAGGAGCGCCAGCGACGAGCCTCGAAACCCAGCGAGGTGAGAAGCAGCCTCGGGACCGGCATCGCCAGTAACGGGCGGTCGCTGGTCCGTACCGACAGCGACAACGGCGAGAGCGCCGCTCTGGGTCACGGCCCGCGGACCACCCACTGGTGGTCGATTGGTCGCCCGCGCCCTTGCCGCTCACACGCGAGAGTCGTTCGGATGGTTGCGGAAAACTGTTACTAGTTTGTTCCTCAGCGTCCGGTGGATAACCCCGAATCAGGCCCTTGAGTGTCGGTGGTCGGTGCTTGAGTAGACACATGACCACCACCGCTCCCGACCTCGCCGAGGTCCTCGCACGGGAGGACCGCGAGCGCGGCGAGCGTGAGCACGCGCTGCGGATGGTGCGGGCGGTGCAGTCCCAGCTGATGAGCGCCGAGGTCGCGAAGCTGCGGATGATCGTTGAGTGGGCCAAGGTCAACCGGTTGGACGCCGACCACCTCGAGGGTGAGCCCGACCCCGACGCCGTGATGAGCGACGAGCAGGTCGAGGAGCTCGAGGCCGCGCTGGGTGACCAGGGGTTCTGCGACCGCTGGCTGTCGGTGGCCGGTACGGGTGCGCCGGTGGTGTCGGAGTTCGCGGTGATGGAGCTGGCCAGCACCCTGAACATGAGCACCGACGCCGGCCTCGCCCTGGTCGGACGGGTCCTGGAGCTCAAGTACCGCCTCCCGCGGCTCTACCGGCGGGTCGAGGAGCTGCAGCTCCCGGTGTGGAAGGCCTTCGAGCTCGCCGACCTCACCCAGCCCCTGCCCGCCGAAGCAGCGGACCACGTGGACCGGCAGGTCGAGGCCGTTGCCGGGAAGATCGGCAAGCGCCAGATGGAGCGGCTGGTCGCCGAGACCCAGGCCCGGTTCGACCCCGACGCCGCAGTCCAGGCCGAGAAGGAGAAGCGGGAGCGGCGGTTCTTCGACATCGGCGAGTCCCGCCGCACTGACAGCGACGCCGGCACCCTGGAGTCGCTGGCCGGGACTGTGCCGGTCGCCGGGTGCCTGGACGCCGCCGACGCCGCCGATCTCGAAGCCGCGATCCGCCACACCGCTCGCGCCCTGGGCAAGGCAGGCTGTGAGGACTCGTTGGACGTCCGCCGGGCCGCCGCCGTCGGTGAGCTCGCCCGCAACCAGCTCGCTCTCGACTTCGAGACCGGCGAGATCACCGAGCCATCGGACCACCACGGCCGCGCCATCGAGCTGGTCGTGCACCTCTCCGACGAGGCCTTCACCGCCGCGGGGTTCATGGTCGGCCGCCTCGAGAACAACCAGAGCCCGGTGAGCGCGGACGTGGTCCGTGGTTGGTGCCGCACCGCCGGCCGCATCACCGTGCGGCCCGTGATCGACCTCAACGGCGCAGTGCACGTGGAGCAGTACGAGGTCCCCGACCGGATCAAGCAACAGCTCCGGTGGACCGACCCGCGGTGTGTCTACCCGCATTGCAACCGCCCCGCGGATCGCTGCGACTGCGACCACCTGAAGCCCTACGACGAGGGCGGCGCGACCTGCACCTGCAACCTCGCGCCCCTGTGCCGTCGGCATCACCGCTTCAAGACCCACGGCGCCGTCACCTACCGCAGGATCGGGCCGGGTGCCTACGAGTGGGAGTTCCAGACCGGGATGACCGTCGTCCGCGACCACCTCGGCACCCACCCACCGGTCTGGCCCAAGCCCCCACCCCCCGACGAGTTCGACATCGAACCACCGGACGACCCCGTCTTCGACTGAGCGCCTTCGTACCGGTGATCACGTAGCCACGAGCCGTCGTGTTAGGGCCGTCTTACGGACCTGGGCGCCGGCACGAGCAGGAACCGTCGGCGGCCCACCGCCGTCTTCAAGGCATGAGAGTGCTCGCCGTCCCGGCCGCTGCCATGATCGTGGCTGTCTCGGTCGCGGTCGTGGGATGCGGTGCGGACGACCGACCGCCGTCGGGCGGCTCGGCGACGACTCGCGCCGCAGGGACTGCCGCTCCCGAGCAGTGCGTCCCCTCCGCGAGCGCGAGCCGACGGGAGCTGGCGGGATCCGCCGTGTGGGTCCTGTTCTGCCCCGGCGGGCAGGGCCGGACCGCGCCGGCCGAGGTGCCCTCGGACGCCCTCACCACGCACCTCGACCTCCTCGAGGGACTCATCCGCGCCCCCACGCCGTGGGGAACCAACTCGCGGTGTGCCGAGTTCGGCGGCCGCACCTATCGCTTGCAGATGGGGTTCGAGGACGGCAGCGTGACGGAGATTCGAGGCGACACCCACCCGCTCTGCTCCGGTCGAACACCCGACGGGTCGACCATCACCGGGCCCCCCGACCTCGGTGTCTACGGCACGGTGATGACTGCGTTCGGACAGCAGTACGCCGACCAGTTCACCACCGCCGAGATCGACGATCCGATGACGTGCCCGGACAACCCGTTCACCCCCGATCGCTCCGATGCCGACGGCGCCTCGGCCGGGCTGGACACCGGTTTCCTGCGTGGTGCTCGCGAGCCGATGACCATGCCCCTCAGCGCCGTGCGCGGCATCGCCTGCACCTGGGAGTACGGAGCCGGGACCCCGACGGCACGCCACCTCGGCCCGGATGAGGCCGAGCGGGTTCGGATCGGGCTGCATGCCATCCCGGGAGGCGTGGTCGACTGCGCCCAGAGCAGGCGGCCCACGCACTCCGCGGTGGTCGAGGACAAGACGGGCACGCGCCGGACGGTCACCATCCTCTACTCGCAGTGCGGCACCGTCATGCGCAGCGACGACGGCTACGGACTCACCTTCCCGTGGCTCGACACACGATGAGTCACCGACGCGCGCATACTCCTGCCACGGCAGGCACCGCTGCACGTCACCCGCACCTGGTCGCGGGAGCCGTGGCTGCGAGCCTGCTCGCCTGCGTCGTCCTCGGCCCGTGGCTGTGGAGCGTGGTGCGCGATCAGCGCACCGAAGGTCGTTGGGAGCTGCGGACCGGCGAGCACGGCGTCCCCGCAGGGCTCGCCATCGAGATCGACGGCGACCAGGTCACCGGCGAGGGGCCATGCAACGGCTTCTCGGCCTCGTGGTCACCGGACGCCGGTGCATCGCAACTGCTGAGTACGGCGATGGGGTGCGCGCCGCCGGTAGTGCGCGCGGAGGAGACGTTCTTCCAACTGCTGGAGGCCGGCACCGTCGAGGTCGAGGACAACCGGCTGCACCTGCGCAGCTCCGGCGTCGACCTGGTGTTCGACCGCGTGGACGAGAGGTAGGAGGTCACGGTGCGCCCCAGTCACCTCTGCCTCGGCCGGGTCCTCCTCGGCGTCGCGTCAGTCCCTGCGCCGATCCAGAGCGCCTCCGCGAGCTGCGCCGCACCCGAGATCGACGTCGACTCGGCCACGCTCCTGCAGCGCGGCACGACCACCACCGTGATGGGCTACGGCTTCGTCGACGGCTGCGACGACGCGGGCACCTGCCCGGGGTCGCCGGGTTGCTCCGGATGCGTGCACGAGGCCAGCGAGGAGGTGGCCCCGCTGATCGGGGTGCCGCTGACGTTGGTGCAGGGCGACCGCCGCTGGCGGCTCGCCGCGACAGACGCGCGAGAGGAAGGCGACGTCGCCTGGACCGTCGTCCTCCCCGAGGCGGCCAGACCCGGCCCCGCTCGGCTCGTCACACCGGTCTCACAGCCGGTGCGAGTCCGTTTGCGCTAGGCGACGCGGAACCTCGGCCCGTCAGCCCAGCCGCTCGAGCTCCTCGTCGACGACGGCGGGGTCGAGCTTGGTGAAGACCGGGGTCGGCTTGACGACGGCGGTGCCCGCCTCGATCGAGTGCCGGCGCCACGCGGGGAAGGTGCTGTAGTCGCCGGTGATGACCGGGTAGCCGGCCCCGCCGTCGAGGTCCTCGGCCTCCTCGAGGTGCGGCATCGGGACCAGCTCGCCGGTGCCGCCCAGGGCGGTGTGCACGGCGTTGGCCGAGAACGGCAGGAACGGGGAGAGCACCAGGTTGAGGTCGGCGACGCACTGGGTCATCACGTGCAGGATCGTGCCGAGCCGCTCGCGCTGCTCCTCGCCCTTGAGCTTCCACGGCTCGGAGTCGGAGACGTACTTGTTCACCTCGGCGACGGCGCGCATCGCCTCGCCGATGGCCTGCTTCTGGCGGTGCCGGCCGATCAGGTCTCCCACCACGGTGAAGGCCTGCTCGGCGACGGCGAGCACCCGCTCGTCCTCGGCGTCGAGCACGCCCGCGGGCGGGATCTCGCCGAAGTTCTTGGCCACCAGGTTGGCGGTGCGGTTGACCAGGTTGCCCCAGCCGGCGACGAGCTCGTCGTTGGTGCGGCGCACGAACTCCGACCAGGTGAAGTCGGAGTCCTGGTTCTCCGGGCCGGCGGCCGCCACGAAGTAGCGGAACGCGTCGGGCTGGTAGCGGCTGAGCAGATCGCGCACGTAGATGACCACGCGCTTGGAGGAGGAGAACTTACGGCCCTCCATCGTAAGGAACTCCGAGCTGACGACCTCGGTGGGCAGGTTGAGCTGGCCGTACTCGCGCGGCTCACCACCCTTGCTCCCCCGCCCCGAGTAGGCCAGCAGCTCGGCGGGCCAGATCTGGGAGTGGAAGGTGATGTTGTCCTTGCCCATGAAGTAGTAGCTGAGCGCCTCGGGGTCGTTCCACCAGCGGCGCCACGCGTCGGGGTCGCCGCTGCGGCGCGCCCACTCGATCGAGGCCGAGAGGTAGCCGATGACGGCGTCGAACCAGACGTAGAGCTTCTTGGTCGGGTTCTCGCGCCAGCCCTCCAGCGGCACGGTGATGCCCCAGTCGATGTCGCGCGTCATCGCGCGCGGCCGGATCTCCTTGAGGATGTTCTGGCTGAAGCGGATCACGTTGGGGCGCCAGGTGCCGGAGGCCTCTCGCTCGTCGAGCCACTCGGTGAGTGCCTCGGCCAACGCGGGCAGGTCGAGGAAGAAGTGCTGGGTCTCGACGAACTCCGGCACCTCGCCGTTGATCCGCGAGCGCGGGTTCTTCAGGTCGGCCGGGTCGAGCTGGTTGCCACAGTTGTCGCACTGGTCGCCGCGCGCGCCCTCCGCCCCGCAGATGGGGCAGGTGCCCTCGATGTAGCGGTCGGGCAGGGTGCGCCCGGTGCTCGGCGAGATCGCGCCGTAGGTGGTCTGCTCGACGAAGTAGCCGTTCTCGTAGACGCCGAGGAACAGCTCCTGCACCACCGCGTGGTGGTTGCGCGTCGTCGTCCGCGTGTAGAGGTCGTAGCTGAGACCCAGCGAGACCAGGTCCTCGGCGATCAGCCGGTGGTTGCGGTCGGCGAGCTCCTGCGGCGAGAGTCCGGCCTCGTCGGCGGCGATCAGGATCGGCGTGCCGTGCTCGTCGGAGCCGGAGACCATGAGCACGTCGTGGCCGGCCATCCGCATGTAGCGGCTGAAGACGTCGGAGGGCACCCCGAACCCGGCGACGTGGCCGATGTGGCGGGGGCCGTTGGCGTAGGGCCAGGCGACGGCGGACAGGACGTGGCTCATGGGTCGAGCCTAGTGAGCCCGCGCCATTCCTTTCCTACCGAGGGTCCAGCCCTACCGGAGGGGACCCGCCCCGGGCTCGACTTCCTCGAGCACCTCGACGACGTCGCCCTCGCGCACCACCGCGCCGGGGGTGTCGGGCACCAGGTTGGTGCCGAACCAGGTGGCGCCGTCGAAGCGGCGCAGCCGGGCCAGCGTCGTCACCGGCTCCCGCCCGCCCTCGGCGGTGTCGGGGTCGCGGGTGGTCATCACGCAGCGCGGGCAGCCCTTGACGGCGCGGAACACCGCGCCGCCGGGCCCGCCTACGCGGACGACCCGCCAGTCGTCCTCGGCCCACGCCTTGCTGCCGGTGACCACGAGGTTGGGCCGGAAGCGACGCATCGAGAAGCCGCCGCCCAGCGCCTCCAGCGACGCCTCGGTGGTGACCAGCAGCGGGTAGCCGTCGGCGAGCGAGACCCGGTCGTCGGTCCGGGCGAAGGCCGGGTTGGGCGGGCGCTGCGTGGGGTCGGCGAGCCACACCAGGCGGACGTCGGCCCCCACCAGCTCGGCCACCCAGGCCGCCGCGTCGTCGCCGGCGTCGCGGGCGCGCACGCTGGAGCTCCAGATCTGCACGGTCCGTTCGCGGGCGTCGGCTCCCGGTGCCGGGACGACGAGGTCCCCGAGTCCGTCGGCGTGCAGGCGCAGGCCGTTGTCCGCACCCGGCGTCGGCACCCCGAGCAGCAGCCGGGGCAGCTCCCGAGCGGTGAGGAAGCTCCCGTCGGCATCGGTCACCATCCACCGTCGGTCGCCCGCCAGTCCCCACGGCTCGACGGTCGCCTCGGTCAGCTGGTGGCCGCGCATCGACTTGACCGGGTAGCGCCAGATCTCGCTCAGCATCGTGCTCACCGGCCAAGCGTAGGGTCGGACCATGCTCACCTTGCTGGCCGAGGACCTGTTGCTGCTCCTGCTCGACGACGAGAAGGGCACCCCGCCCTCGGGCGTGCAGCTGCCCGCCCCTCTGGGTGGCGCGCTGCTGGCCGAGCTGGCCATGGCCGGTGAAGTGGAGGTGGAGCCGGCCGCGAGCCGTTGGCGGCGCAGCACGGTCGCCGTCACCGACGGCGCGCACGAGGATCCCCAGCTGGCGCAGGCGCTCGCCGTCGTCGCGGAGAAGCCGCGCAGCGCGCAGGACCTCGTGACCCGGCTGGGCAAGAACCTGCCCGACACGCTGCGCGAGCGGCTCGCCGAGCGCGGTCTGCTGGAGCGGCGCGAGGGCAAGGTGCTCGGGCTCTTCCCGCGCACCACGTGGCCCGCGGCCGACGTCGAGCACGAGCGGCAGGTGCGCGAGCGGTTGACGGCGGTGCTGGTGCAGGGGCTCACACCGGACCCGCGCACCGCGGCGCTCGCGGGCCTGCTCGCCGCCGTCGACCAGGCGCACAAGGTCGTCGAGCGCGGGGACGTGCCGGCCAAGCAGGTCAAGAAGCGCGCCAAGGCGCTGGGCGAGGGCTCGGAGGGCGAGTGGGCCACCAAGGCGGTCCGCGATGCCATCGCCGCCACGACGGCCGCCACCACCGCCGCGATCACCGCGAGCACCGCGGTCGCGGTCAGCAGCTGACCAGCACCTGACCAGCGGCAGGAATCAGCGCATGCGGGCGACGCGCGCCGCCGCGCGCTGCCTGATCACGGGCAGCTTGCGGTACAGGTACTCGCCGGGGCAGGCGGTCTCGCTGGTGTCGCGGTGCCCGTCGATGACCGGGAGCCGGGGCTTGGCGCCGTAGCGGAAGCGGTCGCTGCCGTGCGAGAACACGGTGACCCGCCCCCGCGGGTTGCGGCCGTCCTTGTGCAGCTTCCAGGCCGCGAAGCGCACGATCGCAGTCACGACCTTGCTGGAGGGGCGCGCGGTCTCGAAGTTGCCCAGCACCGCGACGCCGGTGGAGGTGCTGTTGAACCCCAGGGTGTGGGCACCGCGGACCCGTCGCGTGATGCCGCCGGCCCGCCCGACCCACGTACGGCCGAAGCGGTCGACGACGGCGTTGTAGCCGAGGTCGGACCAGCCCAGGCTGCCGGTGTGGTAGCGGTACATGCCGCGGATCAGGCCGGGCACCTCGCCGGGCCGGTAGTCGTTGCTGTTGACCGTGTGGTGCACGTGCACCTGCTGCACGGTCCGGTTGTAGGTGGGGCTGCCGCTGCGCCAGCGCTCGTCGGCTCCCCAGGCACCACGTCCGCGCAGGGCGGGGCGGAACTTGTTGCGCGCCGAGGCCGCAGCCGAGGCGTCGGGTGCCGCGGCGGCGCTGCGACCCAGGCGGGCGGTGCGCAGGTCCGCGGGCGTCTCCTCGACGGCGACCAGGCTCAGCCGCAGGCTGCGCGGCACCGGACCGGCGGCCCGCACCTGGAGTGCGTCGGCGCCGGGGGTCCACACCTGGTCGGTGCCCTGCCGGGACCCCTCGCCGCTGGCGCGGTCCGGGGCGTCGGGCAGCACCTCGGGGGTCTGCCAGGTGCCCCAGCGTCCCGCCGTGCGGGCACGCAGCTGGACCGCCGGCGCGCTGCCGCGCCAAGTCAGGGCCACGAGGTCGACGCCCGGTTGCACGCTCAGCGTGCTGCGCAGCCGCGCCGTCGTCAGCGCGAGGTCGCGCGCCTGCACACCCGGACCGTCCGCTCTCAGCACCACCCGCTCGACAGGGCGCGGCGCCGGGGCGGAGGCCGCGGCCGCCGGGGCGCCCACGCCGTCCTCGACCGGGCCGCCGAGCGGCGTCGCGAGCACACCCGCCATCAGAGCAGCGAGCAACAGGAACCTCATCCCCCACAGATGCATCACCTACACCATGCGTCACACCTGTCACGAAGACAAGTCACGGCGCCTCCGCCGGGCGGAGACGCCGTGCTCGGTCGAGCGGTGCGGAGCGGGTCAGGAGAAGTCGAGGTCCCCGGTGCGGCTGCGCTTGAGCTCGTAGAAGTAGGGCACCTTGGCGACGGCGACGCAGCCGTCCCACAGCTGGCCGGCCTCCTCGCCCCGCGGGATCTTCGAGAGCACCGGACCGAAGAAGGCGGCGCCCTCGAAGGCGATCGTCGGCGTGCCGACGTCGTCGCCCACCTGGTCCATGCCCTCGTGGTGCGAGGCGGCGACGGCCTCGTCGAGCGAGGAGTCGTCCATCGCCTCCACCAGCTCCGGCTCGAGACCGGCCTCGGCCAGCGCCTCGCTGATCAGCGTGCGGCCACGGTCCTCCTGCTCGTGCAGCGCGCGCCCCTCGTTGTGGATGCGGCTGCCCAGCGCGGTGTACAGCGGCAGCAGCACCTCACGACCGTGCTTCTGCTCGGCGGCGATGCACACGCGCACCGGGCCCCAGGCCGGCGCCAGCAGGTCCTTGTACTCCTGCGGGAGGTCCTTCTCGGAGTTGAGGTAGGCCAGGCTCATCACGTGCCAGGTCACCTCGATGTCGCGGACCTGCTCCACCTCGAGGATCCACCGCGAGGTGATCCAGGCGAACGGGCACAGCGGGTCGAACCAGAAGTCGGCGTTGGTGGTCGTCATGACTCCAGTCAACCCCGCACCCGGTCACGCGATTCCCGCACCAGGGGGACGGCGCCGGCTACTGCTTGACCTTGACGGCGTCCGAGCCCGAGCCGGACTCCACCGAGCTCGACCCGAGGTAGCGCACCACGGCCTTCTTCTGGCCCGGCTGGAGCCGGGTCAGCGTCACCCGGGCGCGGCCCTGCTCGAGCGGCACGGTCACCTTCTGCTTGCCCACCTGCACGCGCACCTCGCCAGTCGCGGGTCCGGCTCCGGTGGCACCCACGCGCACCGTGACGACGGCGCCGCGCTTGCGGCCCGCGGCCCGGACGACGAGCGCCGAGGTGGTGCGCACGAGCCCCACCGGCACGGTCTCGACGCGCTCGGCGTAGTTGCCCTTGCGCAGCGTCACCTGCGCGGACACGTCGTGGCCGAGGTCCTCGGCGGTCAGCCGGTAGGTGGCCAGGTGCCCGCCGGGGATCTCGACGCCGTCACGCATCCAGCGGTAGTAGAACGCGGAGTCCGCGGGGGTGTAGCTGCCGGGCGTGAGGCTCAGCGTCTCGCCCAAGCGGGGCGCACCCGCGACGGCGAAGGGTGTCGACACCTCGATGGTGCCGGCGAGCACCGGACCGGGCGCCGCCACCATCGAGTGCGTGCGCGTGTAGCCGGTGCCGCGCGCGATCGTGAGGGCGGTGATCTTCTTGCCGACGAGCGACTCGTCCAGGGTCAGCGTGGGCGCCTGGGCGCCCTCGATGATGCGGTTGTCGGCGCGCCACTGCAGCACCGTGCTCTCGGGCTGGGGCGCGAAGGTCCCCGGCGTCATCGTCAGGCTCTGCCCGACGACGGGCTCGCCGCTGAGGGCGGTCGGCGTCGCCACGGCGTAGCCGGCCGCGGCCACCGGCGGGGTGGCGGCGGTGCGTGCGGTGGCCGAGGTCCAGCCGGGGCGCGTCGCCGTCACCTCGAGGGTCAGCGGCTTGCCGACGACGTCGGCGGTGGGCGTGTAGCCGCGGAAGGTGGCGTTCGGGATCGCGACCCCGGCGGCGAACCACTGGTAGGTGTAGGCCCGCGGACCGCCCGACCAGGTGCCGACGTCGGCGACGACCATCGTGCCCACGGTCGGCGCCTCGGCGACGGTGGGCGGCGCCGTGTTGGCGAGCACCTTGGCCGGCGCGGGCGGCGGGGGCGGCGGCGTCGGCGTGGTGGGGGCGTCACGGAAGTGGATGAAGCCGGAGGGCCAGCCGCGGCCGCTCTTGGTGATGCGGCGCCAGGAGAAGTCACCGCCCCAGCTGTCCTCGGAGATGATGATCTCGGTGCTGGAGACCACCCGCTCGACGATCGCGACGTGGCCGCTGGAGCTCATCCCGCCGACGCCGCGGTTCCACCAGGCCACCGACCCCACGGTCGGCTTCTGGTCGGTGATCCTGCTGTTGGCCAGGCCCCAGTTGTAGGCCATGCCGCTGCCCGACCACGGCCGCTCGCTGGACATGCCGGCCTTGATCATCCGGTAGGCCACGTAGTTGGTGCAGTTGTGCCCGGAGTACATCCGCCAGTACATGCGGCTGTTGACCTGGGCGTACCCGCCGTTGCCGTAGCCGGCGTTGGCGCACCCGGAGTAGCCGGTGCACAGGTAGGTGGAGTCGGCGTGGGCGAGGGGCGCCGTGGCGGTGGTCAGACCCAGGGTGAGGACGCCGGCGAGGCCGCCGACCACCGTCCGGGCGACCGCGCGCCGGGCACGCGTGGAAGAGGTGAGCTCGGGGGGCACGGCGACCACTCTGGGGGACAGAGGGGCCCACAAGCAACAAAAACCCCAAAAAACCCACCAGTCACAGGCGTGTCACGCTTGACAAATCTGAACTACAAGTCCGTAGTTCCGAATCCCCAGGTCGCACCCCGGAGCGCACCGCGCGCGGAGCGGTGACATGATCGCCCGCATGCCTGGAACCAACCTGACCCGGGACGAGGCCGCCACCCGCGCCGCCCTCCTCGACGTCGCGTCGTACGCCATCGACCTGGACCTCACGACCGGCGAGACCCACTTCGGCACCACCACCACGCTGCGCTTCAGCTGTCGCGAACCCGGCGCCTCCACCTTCGCCGACCTCGTGGACGCCCGCGTGCACGAGGTGACGCTGAACGGACGCACCCTCGACCCCGCCACGGTCTACGCCGACAACCGGCTCACGCTCGACGACCTCGCGGCGGAGAACGAGCTCGTCGTGCGCGCCGAGGGCCGCTACTCCCACACCGGCGAGGGCCTGCACCGCTTCGTGGACCCCGTCGACCAGCGGGTCTACCTCTACAGCCAGTTCGAGGTGCCCGACGCGCGCCGGGTGTTCACCACCTTCGAGCAGCCCGACCTCAAGGCCCCCTTCACCTTCCGCGTGACCGCACCCGCGCACTGGGTCGTCGTGTCCAACGCCCCCACGCCCGAGCCGCGTCCCCTCGAGGCCGAGGGCCGCGCCGGCCACGGCGTCTGGGAGTTCGCCCCCACCAAGCCGCTCTCCACCTACGTGACCGCCGTCGTCGCCGGTGAGTACCACGCCGTCCACGACGTCTACGAGGGCGCGCACGGCACCATCCCGCTCGGCCACTACTGCCGCCAGAGCCTGGTGGAGCACCTCGACCGCGACGTGCTGGTCGACCTGACCCGCCGCAGCTTCGCCTTCTTCGAGGAGCAGTTCGACTACCCCTACCCGTTCGAGAAGTACGACCAGCTCTACGTGCCGGAGTACAACATGGGCGCGATGGAGAACGCCGGGTGCGTGACCCTGCGCGACGAGTACCTGCCGCGCAGCCGCCAGCCCCGCTCGTTCTACGAGTTCCGCGCCTCGGTGATCACCCACGAGATGGCGCACATGTGGTTCGGCGACCTCGTGACCATGAAGTGGTGGGACGACCTCTGGCTCAACGAGTCCTTCGCCGAGTGGGCCTGCTACTGGTGCGAGGCCGAGGCCACCGAGTTCACCGACGCCTGGACCGGCTTCGCCAACGCCCGCAAGCTCACCGGCTACCGTGCCGACCAGCTGCCCAGCACGCACCCCATCGCCGCCGACAACCACAACCTCGAGGCCGTCGAGGTCAACTTCGACATGATCACCTACGCCAAGGGCGCCTCGGTGCTCAAGCAGCTGGTGGCCTGGGTGGGCCTCGAGCCCTTCCTCGCCGGGCTGCGGCAGTACTTCCGCGACCACGAGTACGGCAACTCCGAGTTCGGCGACCTGCTCGCCGCGCTCGAGAAGGCCTCGGGCCGCGAGCTGGCCCCCTGGGCGCAGGAGTGGCTGCAGACCGCCGGCGTCAACACGCTCTCGCTGGAGTCCGAGGTCGACGCCGACGGCGCCTACACGACCTTCGCCGTCCGGCAGACGGCGCCTGCCGACCACCCGACGCTGCGCCGTCACCGGCTCGGCATCGGCTGGTACGACGAGCAGGACGGCCGCCTGGTGCGCAGCCACTACGAGGAGGTCGACGTCGTCGGCGAGCGCACCGAGGTGCCCGCCGCCGTCGGGCGCCCGCGCCCCGCGCTGCTGCTGCTCAACGACGGCGACCTGGCCTACGCCAAGATCCGCCTGGACGAGACCTCACAGGCCACCGCGATCGCCGGGCTCGCCCGGCTCGAGGACTCCCTCGCCCGCGCCCTGGTCTGGGGCGCCACCTGGGACATGACCCGCGACGCCGAGCTCGCCGCCACGCACTACGTGCAGCTGGTGCTGGGCAACATCGGCCAGGAGACCGACGCGTGGGGCGTGAGCCGGGTGCCGGTGTGCGCCCAGCAGGCCGTCTCGGTGTACTCCGACCCCGCCGGGCGCGACGTGCTGGCCCGCACCTGGGAGCACGGCCTGCGCCGCCTGCTCGGCGAGGCCGAGCCCGGCAGCGACACTCAGCTGACCTTCGCGCAGTCCTATGCCCGTGCCGTCGTCACCGAGGCCGGCGGCGACGACCTCGAGGCCCTTCTCGACGGCGGCCTGACCTTCGAGGGCCTCGCCGTCGACGACGACCTGCGCTGGGTGCTGCTCGTCGAGCTCGCGCGCCTGGGCCGCGTCGACGACGCCCGCATCGACGCCGAGGTGGAGCGCGACGGCACGATCTCGGGCCAGCAGCACGGGGCAGCGGCGCGCGCCTCGATGCCCACCGCGGAGGCCAAGGCCGCGGCCTGGCAGCGGGCGATGCTCGACCCCGAGACGCCCAACGAGACCAGCCGCAGCATCGTGGGTGCGTTCATGCGCAGCGGGCAGGAGGACGTGCTCGAGCCCTACGTGCAGCGCTACCTCGACGTCGTCGCCACCACCTGGGAGCTGCTCGGCGCGCACAAGGGCGCGGTCGCGCTCAACTCGATCTTCCCGCGCACGCTGGCCACCCCGGCCACGCTCGAGGCGGTCGACACCTGGCTCGAGACCGCCCAGGCGAACGCGGGCGCGCTGCGCTACGTGCGCGAGGGGGCCGACGACCTGCGGCGCTCGCTGGCCGCGCAGGCCTGCGACGCCGCCCGCTGAGCCGGAGGAACCCGTGACCGAGGAGGTACGCGAGCTCTGGGACGCGCAGGCCGACGCGTTCGACGACGAGCCCGACCACGGCCTGCGCGACCCGGACGTGCGCGCCGCCTGGGCGGCCCTGCTCACCGCACACCTCCTCGCGGCCGCGGAGGGGCTCGACGTCGTCGACCTGGGCTGCGGCACCGGCTCGCTCGCGGTGCTGCTCGCCGAGGCCGGCCACCGCGTGCGCGGCCTCGACCTCTCCCCCGCCATGGTCGAGCAAGCCCGGGCCAAGGTCGAGGCGCACGGGGTCGGTGAGCGAGTCAGCC
Organism: Nocardioides nanhaiensis; assembly: GCF_039542785.1. Lineage (NCBI taxonomy): Bacteria > Bacillati > Actinomycetota > Actinomycetes > Propionibacteriales > Nocardioidaceae > Nocardioides > Nocardioides nanhaiensis. The sequence goes on along the minus strand of NZ_BAABIM010000001.1, from coordinate 1,404,472 downwards.
TCGCGGTCGGCGACGCCGCCGACCCGCCAGGCGAGCCCGGCTCCGCCGACCTCGTGCTGTGCCGGCACGTGCTGTGGGCGCTGCCCGACCCGTCGGCGGCGCTGGCGCGGTGGGTGCGGCTGCTGCGCCCCGGCGGGCGCCTGCTGCTAGTGGAGGGCAGCTGGCACACCGGCGCCGGGCTCACCGGCGCCGAGTGCCGCCGCCTGGTGCTCGAGCACCGCCGACAGGCCGACGTCGTCGCGCTGACCGACCCCGCGCTGTGGGGCGGGCCGATCTCCGACGAGCGCTACCTGGTGGTCAGCCGCTCCTGAGCGGCACGACGGTCAGGGGGCGGCCGGCCCGACGAACTGCCGGAACTGCGCACCCGGGACGACCGACAAGACGTCGGCGAGCACCACCTCGCACCTGCCGTCGGGGACGGTGCAGGTGAGCAACCGGTTGGGCTCGGCCTCGGCCATCGGCGAGATGCCGACCTGCAGGGTCGTGGCGTCCAGCCAGCCGTTGATGAGCACCAGGTCCCCGCGCTCGGTCCCGGTCTGCAGCCGCACCCGGCGTCCGGTCTCCACCAGCACCGCGCCCGGCGCGCCGGGGAACCCGACGGCGTCGTCGGAGGCGTACCAGGCGCCGTCGGGCGAGAGGGCGCCGACGTCGCCGGACCACTCCAACCCGCGCTCGACCCCGTCGCGTGTCTCGATGGCGGTCGTGAACCCCTGGTCCGCGCCGGGGTTGGACACGATGGTGCCGGCCTCGACCGAGGACAGGCCCTCGGGTGCCGGCTCGCGCTCCCCGGTGGAGAGGTCCTGGACCCAGGTGCCGGCGGTGTCATACCAGTAGATGCGGTCGCCGTCGAGCGCCAGCACCCCGGACTCCTCCGGCAGGTCGTCGACGACGACGCGCAGCTCGTCGGTGCGCTGGTCCAGCACTCTCAGCACCGCGCCGCCCTCGTGCAGGTCGTACACACCCACCAGCACCCCGTCCTCGTCGGAGACCAGCAGGTCCCCCGTCACACCCGGCACGCGACGGGTGCCGGTGTCGGTGCGGGAGAAGACACCTTCGTAGGAGGCGTAGACCCAGCCCACGCTGGTGCGCACCAGCTCGTCGGCCGGTGCGCGCAGCTTCTCGGTGACTCCGTCCACCCAGGCCACGTCGCCACCGACCACGACCATCGGCGGCAGGTCGCGCTCCTGCACCGGGTAGATGTCGACCTGCTCGGGGGCAGGCGCCGGCTGGGGCGCCTCGCCGCGACCCGGCAGCGCCTGGCCCAGGGCCACGCCGGCCACGACGGCCAGCGCTGCGCCGCCAGCGGCCAGCGCGGTGCGGCGTCGTCGCACGCGTCGGTCGCCGGCTCGCACCAGGGCCTCGACGTCGGGGACGGCGAACTGCTCGGCGTCGGCGCGCTCGTGCAGCGTGGAGGTCAGTCGGTCGGTCATCGGGTCACCACCTGGTCGTCGTGGGCGGGTGCGGGGAGCAGGTCGGGGAGGTCCCCCAGCTCACGGCGCAGGGTGGCCATCGCGGCCGACACCTGGCTCTTCACCGTGCCGACGGCGCACCCGAGCCGCTCGGCGGTCTGGGCCTCGGTGAGGTCCTCGTAGTAGCGCAGCACGACGGCGGCCCGCTGGCGGGGCGGCAAGGACTGCACGACCGACCAGACGGCGTCCTGCTCGGCCACCCGGTCGGCGTGGTCGCCGGCCACGGAGCCGGCGCTCAGCGGGGTGTCGGCCACCGGGCGCTCGCCGTGCCAGCCCTTGCGGCGGTACCAGCCGATCGCCGTCGTGGTGATGGCCTTGCGGGTGTACGCCTCGGCCGCAGCCGGGTCACGCAGGCGCGGCCAGGCCACGTAGGTCTTGGTCAGCGCCTCCTGCACGAGGTCCTGGGCCAGGCCCCGCTCCCCGACGAGCAGGTAGGCGGCCCGGTGCAGGGCGGCAGATCGGGCGTGCACGAAGGCGGCGAAGTCCGCCGGGTCGCGCCGTGCTCGTGCTCTCATGCCCACCTGGACGCGATGGGCCGAGGATTTGGTTCGGTCCCCCGGGTCGGGGGCCGGACTCAGTACCAGCCGACGGACTCGGAGTGGCCCCAGGCGCCGCAGGGGCTGCCGTAGCGGTCCTGGATGTAGCCCAGGCCCCAGCGGATCTGGGTGACCGGGTTGGTGGCCCAGTCGGCGCCCTCGGAGGCCATCTTCTCGCCCGGCAGCGACTGCGGGATGCCGTAGGCGCTCGAGGTGGGGTTGTCGGCGGTGACGCTCCAGTTGGACTCGCGGGTCCACAGCGAGTCCAGGCAGCCGAACTGGTCGGAGGAGAAGCCGTACTCGCCCAGCAGCGCGCGGGCGATGTCGCGCGGGTCGGCGTCGGAGAGCTTCTGCTCGCCCGAGACGGCGGCGACCTCCTCGACGGCGAGGGCGGCCTCCTTGGCCGGGTCGGCCTCGGCGCGGCGGTCCGCGGAGCGCGAGACGGCCTGGTCGCGAGCCTGCAGGTCGACGGCGGAGGCGGCCGCAGCGGCGGCGTCCTCGGCGCTGGGGGGCACGACGGTGCCGGCTAGGCGGGCCGTCAGGCGACCGCCGTCCTGCTCGGAGACCGCGGAGGCGCCGTCGGCCGAGCTGGTGCTCGCCGGCGTCGCGAGCACCCCGCCGCCGATCGTGGCGCCGGTTGCGGCCACGGCGACCGAGGAGACGACCAGGGAGGTGCGCAGGGCACCGCGGGGCACCGACATCGGCAGACGGGTGCTGCGCGCGGGCGCGGCCTTGTGCTTGGGGACGTGCTTGACGTGCTTGGACACGAGGTGGCAGATCCTGGAGGTCGAGGGCAGGTCGTGGTCGCGTCGCGGTCCGAGGTCGCGGCGCGGTCCCGGGTCACCCTGCCGGACGCCCGAGGTGGTTGCAAACCGAACGACCGCGTGTCGGTCGTCCCCCACGTCACACGCGTCACGGCAGGGTTCACCCGCCCCGAGAGGTGTCTCAGTCGCCGTTCCCGGACGCGATCAGCCGACCGTGACGTGCTCCAGCATCTCGGTCACCAGTGCCGCGATCGGCGAGCGCTCCGAGCGGGTCAGGGTCACGTGCGAGAACAACGGGTGGCCCTTGAGCTTGTCGATCACGGCGACCACGCCGTCGTGGCGCCCCACGCGCAGGTTGTCGCGCTGGGCGACGTCGTGGGTGAGCACCACCTTGGAGTTGGCACCGATGCGCGAGAGCACCGTCAGGAGCACGTTGCGCTCCAGGGACTGCGCCTCGTCGACGATCACGAACGAGTCGTGCAGCGAGCGGCCGCGGATGTGGGTGAGCGGCATCACCTCGAGCATGCCGCGCTCGAGGATCTCCTCGATCACCTCCCGGGAGGTCACGGCACCGAGGGTGTCGAAGACCGCCTGCGCCCAGGGCGACATCTTCTCCGACTCCGACCCGGGCAGGTAGCCGAGCTCCTGGCCGCCGACGGCGTAGAGCGGGCGGAAGACCACCACCTTCTGGTGCTGACGCCGCTCGAGCACCGCCTCGAGGCCCGCGCACAGCGCGAGCGCCGACTTGCCGGTGCCGGCGCGCCCACCCAGGGAGACGATGCCGACCTCGGGGTCCAGCAGCATCTCCAGCGCCACGCGCTGCTCGGCCGAGCGACCGTGGATGCCGAACGCCTCGCGGTCGCCGCGCACCAGGTGCACCCGCTTGTCGGCACCCACCCGACCCAGCGCTGTGCCGCGCTCGGAGAGCAGCACCAGTCCCTGGTGGCAGGGCAGGTCGCGCGCCTCGTCGAGGTCGAGCACGCCGGCGTCGTAGAGGTCGTCGAGGTCGGCAGCCGGCACCTCCAGCTCGGCCATCCCGCTGTAGCCGGTGTCGGACTCCCCGATCGCCTCGCCGCGGTACTCCTGGGCGTCCAGGCCCACGGCGGAGGCCTTGATCCGCAGCGGCAGGTCCTTGGAGACCAGCGTGACGTCGAAACCCTCGTCGGCGAGGTTGCGCGCGACCGCCAGGATACGGGTGTCGTTGTCGCCCAGGCGGAAGCCCGAGGGCAGCGAGGTGGCGTCGGTGTGGTTGAGCTCGACGCGCACCGTGCCGCCCTCCTCCCCCACCGGGACCGCCTGGTCCAGGCGGCCGTGGATGACGCGCAGCTCGTCGAGCATGCGCAGGGCGGAACGGGCGAAGAAGCCGAGCTCGGGGTGGTCACGCTTGCCCTCGAGCTCGGTGATCACGACGACGGGCAGGACCACCTCGTGCTCCGCGAAGCGCCGCAGCGCCCCCGGGTCGGCCAGCAGGACGCTGGTGTCGAGCACGTAGGTGCGAAGCGGGGTCCGGCTCTGGGTCTCGCGCACGGTGGGCTCCTCACGAACCGCGCGCGCACTCCTCGCCCGGCCCTTCAGTCACAGCAGGTGGACCGGGAGCCGACGCCGACACGGGCACCCGGCCCGTGGAGGAGCCGGGCCTGCACGCCGGAGTGCCGGCGTCCCCGCCGGGCCAGGTGAGCACCTGGACCGACGATCAGGTCGTGACGTGTCACGAGCGGGCCTCCCGACGTGACGGGCTTCCCCACCCGTCATTGGCGCGAACCTACGCCCGGCTCCGTGCCCGTCCGGAGCGACACGCCCGAACGCGGGATGAACCTCGTGTTACGTGCCGTGGCGCCGCTCGCGCAGCGCGTAGGCGCGGATCGCGCGCAGGAAGTCGACGCGGCGGAAGTCGGGCCAGTAGGCCTCGCAGAAGTAGAACTCCGAGGTGGCGCTCTGCCAGAGCAGGAAGCCGCCGAGCCGCTGCTCGCCGGAGGTGCGGATCACCAGGTCGGGGTCGGGCTGGCCCTTGGTGTAGAGGTGGTCGGCGATGTGCTCGACGTCGAGCGTCCCGGCCAGCTCCTCCAGCGAGGTGCCCTTCTCGGCGTGCTCGAGCAGCAGCGACCGGACGGCATCGGCGATCTCGCGGCGGCCACCGTAGGGGACCGCGATGTTGACCAGCATGCCGTCGACGTCGGCGGTCTCCTCGGCGGCCCGCTTGAGCCGCTCGGCGGTGGCGGCGGGCAGCAGGTCGAGGGCCCCCACCAGGTGCAGGCGCCAGCGCCGCTGGTCGGCCAGGGAGGCGACGGCCTCCTCGATGATCTGCAGCAGCGGCGCCAGCTCGGGCTCGGGCCGGTTGAGGTTGTCGGTGGAGAGCAGCCACAGCGTGACGACCTGGATGCCGACCTCGTCGCACCAGCCCAGGAGCGGCTCGATGTTGGCGGCGCCGGCGCGGTGCCCGTGCGCGGTGTCGCGACCGACCGCGCGCGCCCACCGGCGGTTGCCGTCGAGCATGACGCCGACGTGCCGCGGCAGGTGGTCGGGCATGCGGCGCAGCATCCGGGACTCGTAGGCCGGGTAGAGCACCCGACGCAGTCCTCGCTTCCAGTCCGCCACGGCGCTCATCGTAACCACGACGGGCGGGTGCCGCGTGCGCCCCGCGGACTGCACCGCCCGGGCCGCCGTCCGCTACGTTCGGCGCATGAACGACGGGATCCGCGCCGGCCTCGACCACCTGGGCGACCGGGTGAGCGAGACCCTCGCCGAGGTGAAGCCCAAGCTGCGGGGCTGGCTGCACCTGAGCGTCACGCCGCTCACGCTCGCCGCGGGGATCGTGCTGGTGGTGCTGAGCCCGACCCCCACCACCAAGCTCGGCTCGGCGCTCTTCACCGGCACGGCGGTGCTGCTCTTCGGCGTCTCGGCGATCTACCACACCGGCACGTGGTCACCGAGGGTCTGGGCGTTCCTGCGGCGCTTCGACCACGCCAACATCTTCCTGCTCATCGCGGGCTCCTACACGCCGTTCTCGCTGATCCTGCTCGAGGGCGCCCAGCAGAAGACCATGCTGTGGCTGGCCTGGAGCGGCGCGATCGCCGGCGTGCTCTTCCGGGTCTTCTGGGCCGGGGCGCCCCGCTGGCTCTACACCCCCATCTACATCGCGCTCGGGTGGGCCGCGGTGTTCTTCCTGCCCGCCTTCCTGCGCGGTGCGCTCGAGCTGGGCACGGCCGTCGGCATCGCCGTCTTCGTGCTGATCGCCACCGGAGGCGCCCTCTACACGCTGGGCGGCATCGTCTACGGCATCAAGCGCCCCAACCCCTCGCCCCGCTGGTTCGGCTTCCACGAGGTGTTCCACAGCTTCACGATCCTGGCCTTCGCCAGCCACTACGTCGGCGTCTCGCTGGCGACCTACAGCCTGCGCTGACGAGGTCGTCGCAAGACCCTGCAGCAGAATCGGTGTCTGCCCCGTCATGGTGACGAGGAGGTGCTCATGGACACCACACCAGCGAGACCAGCCACACACCCCGGCTTCGAGGAGTTCGCCACCGCCCAGCAGCGGCGACTGCTCGGCCTGGCGCACGCCCTGACCGGCAACCCGCACGACGCCTGGGACCTGACCCAGGAGACGCTGGCCCGCGTGGCCGCCCGCTGGCGGCGCATCGACGACGCCGGCGCCTACGCCCGCACCACGATGGTGCGGCTGAACACCGACACCTGGCGCCGCTGGCGCAGGGAGCGGCCCAGCGCGGACCCCGCCGGGGTCGAGGCCGGCCGCGAGCCGGGGTACGAGCCCCGGCTGGTCGGGGAGGTCGACGCCTGGCTGCTCGAGGGTCTCGCGACGCTGAGTGCCGACCAGCGCACCGCGCTGGCCCTGCGCTACGTCGAGGACCTCGACACCCGCTCGATCGCCCACCGCATGGGAGTGCCCGAGGGCACCGCCCGCAGCAACCTGACCCGCGGCACCGCCCGCCTGCGCGAGCACGCGCGGGCAGCCGGCGCCCTCCACCAGAACTCCGAGGAGACCCGATGAACCAGCACGAGACCCCCGACCTGCTCGACTCCCACGACCCCGAGCTGGCCCGCGCCTTCGCGCGGCTGAGCACCGCCTACGAGGCGCCTTACGGTGCCGACGAGCTGGTGGCGCGACGCACCGACCGGCTGCGCGCACGCCGTCGCTGGACCACCGCCCTCGGTGTCGCGGCCGCCGCCGCCGTCGTCGTCACCGCCGGTGCCGTGGTGACCTCGTTGCCCGGGGGCGACTCCCCCGCTCCGCTCTCCCCCGCGAGCGAGGGGCCCGCCGGGCCGTCGGAGCCGTCGGGGACCTCGGAGCAGGGCGAGCAGCTCGACCTCACCGACCCCGAGCAGCTGGCGCGACTCGAGCGCCGCTGCGCCGCCGCCCTCGGAGACAGCGCCGGACAGCTGCGCAGCGCCGAGGAGCTGCGCCGCGACCTCGAGGCCGCGGGCGCACCCCGGGAGTGCCTGGGCGAGTGACGACCTGGTCGACGACCCGGCTCAGCGCCCCGGCTTGTCGGCCTTCGGCAGCGTCGGCGTCCGGCCGTGCAGCATCGTGATCATGGCGGCCAGCTGCTGCTCGTGCTTCTCGGTGCGGCGGAAGGAGGTCAGCGGCATCACCGGCTTGAACCGCTGACGGGCGACCGCCTTCGCGTAGGTGAACTCCTTGAGCCCGTCGGCCCCGTGGATGCGACCGAAGCCGGAGTCGCCGACGCCGCCGAAGGGCAGCGAGGGGATCGCGGCGAAGCTGATCACGCCGTTGATCGCCGTCATCCCGCTGCGGATGCGCTCGGCGATCTCGGGCCCCTGGCCCTTGGAGAACACCGTGGAGCCGAGCCCGTAGCGGGTGCCGTTGGTGCGGGCGATCGCCTCGTCCATGTCGCGCACCTTGGTGACGGTGACGGTCGGGCCGAAGGTCTCCTCCTGCACGGCCTCGGAGTCCTCGGGCACGTCGACCAGCACGGTGGGCTGCACGAACCGCTCGCCGACGGCGTCGGCTCCGCCCACCAGCGCGCGCCCGCCGCGGCCCAGCGCGTCGGTGATGTGCCCGCGGATCACGTCGAGCTGCTTGGGCATGGTGATCGGGCCCAGCTGTGCGCCGGCGGTCTCGTCGGCGCGCAGCAGCCGTGCCTGCGCGGTCAGCTCGCCGAGGAAGCGGTCGTAGACGCGCTCGTGCACGTAGACGCGCTCGACGCCGGTGCAGGTCTGGCCGGCGTTGGCGCACGCGCCCCACAGCACCGCCTCGGCGGCGGCCTCGAGGTCGGCGTCGACGTCGACGATGACGGCGTCCTTGCCCCCGGCCTCGATCACCACCGGCGTCAGCGTCTCGGCGCAGGCCGCCATGACCCGCTTGCCCGTGGCGGTGGAGCCGGTGAAGGCGACCTTGTCGACGCCGGCGCGGCACAGCGCCGCGCCGGTGTCGCCGAGCCCGGTCACGACCTGGAGCACCGGCCGGCCGACCGCCTCGCTGAAGGTGCGTGCCAGCCACTCCCCCACGCCGGGCGTGTACTCGGAGGGCTTGAAGACCACCGCGTTGCCGGCGGCCAGGGCGTAGCCGATCGAGCCCATCGGCGTGAAGACCGGGTAGTTCCACGGCCCGATCACGCCGACGACGCCGAGCGGCTTGTACTCCAGCGTGGCCGCCTGGTTGGCCATCAGCAGGCCCGAGGGCATCCGGCGACGGCGCAGCGTCTTGGCCGCGTTGCTGGCCGCCCACGCCAGGTGGTCGATGGCCAGCGCGGCCTCGAGCAGCGCGTCGCCGTGCGGCTTGCCGGTCTCGCGGTGCATGAGGTCGGCCAGCTGCGCGACGCGGCGGGTGATCACCGACTTCCAGGTGCTGAGCAGCTCGGCGCGTCGCTCGAAGGTGAGGCCGCCCCACCAGGCGGCCTCCTCGCGCGCCCGGGCGACGGCGGAACGCACGGCCGCCTCGTCGTGCACCGGGTGGGTGCCCACGACGTCGCCCGTGATCGGCGAGAGGCTGTCGAAGGTCTCCTGCTGCTCGCTCGGGCCGCCCGTCGTGCCGGCACCCGTGCCGGGGTCGGGCTCGGTGGAGAGGTCGGCGGGGAGGGCGGTCATCGGCTGCTCCTGATCAGGTCGGCCGCCTTCTCGGCGACCATGACGGTGGGGGCGTTGGTGTTGCCGCGCGGCACGGTGGGCATCACCGAGGCGTCGACGACGCGCAGGCCCTCGACGCCGCGCACGCACAGCGAGGGGTCCACCACGGCGTCCTCGCCGGTGCCCATCGCGCACGTGGCCACCGGGTGGTAGAGGGTCTGCAGGTTCGTGCGCAGGTGCTGCTCGAAGTCGCCGTCGGTGGGGTTCTCGGGCAGCATCCAGGGCCGGTCGAGGAAGCCCGCGAGCGCGCCCTGGGTGCTGATCTCCCAGGCGCGGCGCATGCCGGCGACCATCGTGTCGAGGTCGCGCTGGTCGTCGAGGTAGGCGGCGTCGATGGCGGGGTGCCACAGCGGGTCGGCCGAGCGGAGCCGGACCGAGCCGCGGCTGTGGACCTCCACCAGGGTGGGGGCCACGGTGACCATCCGGCTCGTGGGCTCGTGCATGCCGTTGTCGTAGAAGCCGGTAGGCGCCACGTGGATCTGGAGGTCCGGTGCCGCCAGCCCCTCCCGCGTGGCGAAGAAGCCACCGGCCTCGCCCACGTTGCTGCTGAAGGGCCCGGTGCCGCGCAGCTTCCAGCGCACCAGGTTCAGCGGCGTGTTGGCGTCGACGATGTCGGTGGTGCCGCGGGTGTGCCAGAGCAGGCCGACGGCGGGGTGGTCCTGCAGGTTGGACCCCACGCCCTCGAGCGACACCTTCGCCTCGATGCCGTGCTCGGCCAGGTGGGCGGCCGGGCCGATGCCCGAGAGCATCAGCAGCTGCGGGCTGTTGACGGCGCCGCCGCACAGCAGCACCTCGCGGCGCGCGTGCACGGTGTGGGCGGCGCCGGCCTGGCGGAAGTCGACGCCGGTGCACCGCTCTCCCTCCAGGCGCAGGCCGGTGGCGTGGGCGCCGGTGGCCACCGTCAGGTTCGGGCGCTGCCGGGCCGGCGCGAGGTAGCCGCGCTCGGTGGACCAGCGCTTCCCGTTCTTGCAGGTGACCTGGTAGAGCCCGGCGCCCCACTGCTCGGCGCCGTTGAAGTCGTCGGTGGGCTTGAGACCGGCGCTCACGGCGCTCGCCACCCACGCGTGGGAGAGCTCGTGGGTGTAGGCGCGGTCCTCCACGTGCAGCGGCCCCTCCTGACCGTGCAGCGGCGCCCCGAGGCGGGTGTTGCCCTCCGAGCGCACGAAGTAGGGCAGCACGTCGTCGTGACCCCACCCGACGGCGCCGTGGTGGTCGCGCCAGCCGTCGTAGTCGGCGCGGTTGCCACGGATGTAGATCATCGCGTTCATCGAGGAGCAGCCGCCGAGCGCCTTCATCCGCGGCCAGTAGGCGCGGCGCCCCTCCAGCTGCTTCTGCTCGGTGGTCTCGTACTGCCAGTCCCACTTGGTGCGGAACAGCGAGGAGAACGCCAGCGGCGCCGAGATCTCGTCGGCCTCGGCCTCGCCCCCCGCCTCCAGCAGCAGCACCTCCAGACCGGGGTCCTCGGAGAGCCGGGCGGCGAGGACGGCGCCGGCGCTGCCGGCCCCCACGATGACGTAGTCGTACGTGTCGGCGGTCACGCCGTGAACCTAGCCGTTCGGCGGTGACAGGGGTACCCGTCCGGGCCATCCCCCGGCGACCGACCGGCCAGCATCCAGCGGCGGCCGCCGTCCGGCCCGGCAGATCCGTGGCGCGCCACCGTCGCGGCCCCCTACGCTCGGTCCTGCACCCCCGGTCCGCCGCGGCCGGGGTCCGCACACCGGTGACCGGGCGCCGGCCGGCGAGGAGGGTCAGCTGGTCATGCCATCGCGCGCACGCTCGGCGAGTGCCGCCGCTGTGCCGTCGGCCAGCGACCTCGAGGCCCGCCTGCCGGCTGCGCCGGGTGCCGGGCGCTCGGCGCCCCGCCACGTGTCCGACCCCGGCGCACGCAGTCCCGCGCACGACCGCCTCGTGCTGGCGCGCTTCGTCCTGACGGCGCTGGGCTACGCAGCCCTCGTGGCCGTGGGCAGGCTCACCGTCCTGCCGGAGTTCGGCGTCGCCCTGTTCTACCCGGCCGCCGGCCTCGCGGTCGTGTGGATCCTGCTCTCCCCCACCTGGCTCACCTGGTGGGTGCCTGTGGCGGTGGCGCTGGGGAGCCTCGCCGTCGGCCTGGCCGTCGCAGCGCCGCTCCTGCCCACCCTGCTCTTCGCGCTCGCCCACGCGGTGGCGGCCGCCGTCACCGGGTTCCTGGCACGTGGGGTGCCGGCACCCACACCCCGCCCCGTCTTCCGGCTCTCCTCCCAGACCGGCTTCCTGCGCCTGCTCGTCGCCGTCGGCACCGGTGCCCTGCTCGGAGCCCCGATCGCCGGCCTGGCAGCCGCCCTGGACGCCGGACGCTGGCAGCCACTGGCGCCCCTCACCTGGAGCGTGCGCAACGCCTCGTCGGCGATCCTGCTGGCCACCGTGGTCCTCGTCGCGTTGTCCGCCCCCCGGCTGCGGCCACGGTTGGACGACCGCCCGTGGCCGGGCTTCCCCACCTGCCGCCGCGCGAGCCTGGAGCTGGCGCTGCTGCTCGGCTTCACCGTCGTCAGCTGCTACCTGGTCTTCCTCTCCAGCGTCGGCATGCCCTCCGCGTTCCTGCTCGTGGTCGCCTCCGCCTGGGGCGGCTACCGGTTCGGCACCCTGGTCGCCGGCTACTTCTCCCTCACGCTCATCCTGCTCACGCTGGTCACCAGCGTCGGTGGCCGCGGCCCGTTCGCCGAAGTCGGCAACCCGGTGCAGCAGGCGCTGCTGGTGCAGGCCTTCTGCCTCATGTGCGTGGTCCTCTCGGTGCTCCTGGCACTGGGATCGACCGAGCAGCGCCGGCTGACCGAGGCGCTCGAGGCGAGCGCCCGTCGCTCCCAGGAGCGCCTGCAGCTCTTCGAGGCGCTCACCGCCTCGACACCCGACGCGGTCGCCGTCATCGACAGCGACGACGCCGTCGTGTGGAGCAACCGCCCGGCGCGTCGGCTGCTCCCGGGGGCCGGCAGCGCCGCGGGATGGCGCCTGGCCGACCTCGACGGGCAGCCACTGGCACCCCACCAGCTGCCGCACCGACGGGCGCTCGCGGGCGAGGTGGTCACCCACGAGCGGCTGGTGGCGGGCCCTGGCGGCGCCGAGGGCGAACGCGTGGTGCTCTCGGTCAGCGCCGCGGGCCTGGGCGGGTTCGAGAACCACCACCACGCCACCGCCGTGCTGCTCATGCGCGACGTGACGGCCGACGACGCCGCGCGCCGCGAGCTGCAGAGCTTCGCCGGCGTCGTCGCCCACGACCTGCGAGGTCCGCTCGCCAGCGTCGCCGGCTGGACCGAGGCGGCACTGGACGACCTCGAGGACCCGGCCACCGTGCGCCGGGCCCTCGAGCGCATCGCCGGGCGGGCGGCGCAGATGGGCGAGCTGATCGAGGACCTGCTCGTCCACGCCCAGGCGAACGCCGGCAGCCTGCAGGTCGTCACGCTCGACACCGAGGCGATGCTGCGCGAGCTGGCCGAGATCCACGGCGCCCCGCTCACCGTGCGCGGTCCGCTGCCGACCCTGCGTGGCGACCGCGCCCAGCTGCGGCAGGTCTTCGCCAACCTGCTCGCCAACGCCGTCAAGTACGTGGTGCCCGGCGAGGACCCGCACGTGGAGGTCAGCGGCACCCAGGACGCCGCCACCACCACGATCAGCGTGCACGACCGCGGCGTCGGGATCCCCCCCGACCAGCTGGCCCTGATCTGGGCGCCCTTCCACCGCGCGCACGCCGACTACCCCGGCACCGGCCTGGGCCTGGCGATCTGCCGCACCATCGTCGAGCGCCACGACGGTCGCGTCGAGGCGGCCCCCCGCCCCGGCGGCGGCACCACGTTCGCCGTCACGCTGCCTCGCTAGGTGTCCGGCCGCACGGGGTGCGACTGGCCCTCCGGTTCCGTGATCCCACGTGGACGTGGGATCGCCTCCTCGGTGTCACATGCGCCCCATGCGTCACGCCGGAGGGGTGATCGCGGAACTGGAGGGCCAGAATTCTGGCCCTCCGGTTCCGTGATCCCACGTGGACGTGGGATCACCTCCCACGTCGGCACAGCACCACCAGCACCACCAGCACCACCAGCGCCTCGCCACCCGACGACGGGTTACCGTCGAGACATGGCCACCGTGGAGCTGACCGCCGCCAACTTCGAGACCCACGTGCAGGAGGACGACATCCTGCTGGTGGACTTCTGGGCGAGCTGGTGCGGCCCGTGCCGCCAGTTCGCCCCCACCTACGAGGCGGCCTCGGAGCAGCACACCGACATCGTCTTCGGCTCGATCGACACCGAGACCGAGCGCGAGCTCGCCTCCGCCGCCGGCATCTCCTCGATCCCGACCCTGATGGCCTTCCGGGAGGGGGTGCTGGTGTTCGCGCAGCCCGGCGCCCTGCCGCCGCAGGGGCTGCAGCAGGTCATCGACGGCGTCCGCGGTCTCGACATGGCCGAGGTGCACCAGAAGGTGGCCGAGCAGCAGGCCCAGCAGCAGGCCGGGCAGCAGGCCCAGCAGGGCGAGTAGCCCGCGCGGCTAGGGTCGCTCGTTGCCGGGGTCGTTCGGGATCTGGTGGCGCGGCTTCTTCCTGCTGGGGTCGTAGAGGCCGCCCTGCTCGGCGGCGTCGACGTTCTTGAGCCGCTTGACCAGGCTCAGGCCGAGCACGACGACGGCGAGGATCAGCAGCCCGAAGATGCCGAAGGCGACCCAGCCGGCCTTGACGTCCTCCGGCTCGGGGCCCTCCTGCTGGGCCAGCTCGGCCAGGCGGACGAGGGCGAGCACGTGCAGATCCATGTCGTCAGTCTCTCAGGCGGGGTCGAGGATGCCCGCGAACAGGTCGTCCTCGGGGATCTGGCTGGCGACGTGGCTCACCACGAGCTCGTAGTCCTCGGTGGGCCAGACGTCGACCTGGATCTCGCGGGGGATGGCGAACCAGAACCCGTCGGGGTCGATCTGGGTGGCGTGGGCCAGCAGTGCCTGGTCGCGGACGCCGAAGTAGTCCCCGCACGCCACCTTCGTGGTGATCCGGGCGTCCCACTCGGGCTCGCGCTCCCAGTTCTCCAGGCGCTCGGCCCACGGTGACTCCAGCCCGTGGGCGAGCACCGCGTCGTGCAGCGCCTGCATCCGCGGGCGGTTGAACGAGTGGTGGTAGTAGAGCTTGAGCGGCTGCCAGGGCTCGCCCGCGTCGGGGTAGCGCTCGGGGTCGCCCGCGGCCTCGAACGCCGCCACCGAGATCTCGTGGCACTTGATGTGGTCGGGGTGCGGGTAGCCGCCGCGCTCGTCGTAGGTGGTGAGCACGTGCGGCCGGAGCTCGCGGATCAGGCGCACCAGGGGCTCGGCGGCCTCCTCGGTGGGCACCAGCCCGAAGCACCCCTCGGGCAGCGGGGGCTTGGGGTCGCCGTCGGGCCACCCGGAGTCGACGAAGCCCAGCCACTCCTGCCGCACGCCCAGGATGTCCCGGGCCCGCTCCATCTCCTGGCGCCGGATCTCCGACATGTTGGCCAGCACGTCGGGCCGGTCCATCTTCGGGTTCAGGATCGAGCCGCGCTCGCCCCCCGTGCAGGTGACGACGGTGACCTCGACGCCCTCGGTCACGTAGCGCGCCGTCGAGGCAGCGCCCTTGCTCGACTCGTCGTCGGGGTGGGCGTGCACGTGCATCAGGCGGTAGCCCTCGCGGGGCCTGCCGGTGGGGGGCGACGGGGAGGAGGTCTCGGGGTGCTGCGACACGGCTTCATGGTAGGTGGCACGCTGGGAGGGTGAGCGCACCGGACCACCTCGCACAGCGCTACGGCACCCCGCGCCGCGGGCGCAGGACGGCGCTGCTCGCGGCCGTCGCCGTCGTCGTGGCCGCCTTCGGCGGCTGGCTCGCGTGGACCAGCCTGGTGCACGCCAGTCCCGACATCTCCTCGCAACTGGTCTCCTTCGACGTCGTCGACGACCAGACCGTCACCGTCGTCGTGCAGCTCGACCTCGACGACGAGCTGGTCGAGGGGCTGCGCTCGGGCACGCGCACGGCCACCTGCACGCTGCGGGCGGGCGCCGAGGACCACCTCGTGGTCGGCGAGCTGGCCTTCACCCCGGCTCCGGCCTCGGGCCGCATCGAGCAGACCATCCGCACCGACCGGCGGGCCACCTCCGCCGAGAGCCTCGGCTGCACCACCGAGGGACAGCCCCGCCCCCGCTGACGGCCGGCGCACCGCTGACCCAGCAGACGCTGGCCGGACTTGTTAGGCTCTCTCTTTCCGACCGGGTCGCCCCACGGTGAACCGGCGGTCATGCCACAGGCCACACCCACGTCGACCCCGGTTGACGCACCCGCCGATGGGTACGTGGATGCCCGGCCCCGGCACCATCCCGGCCTCCACCAGGGGGGTCATCGCACGCACAGGAGTACTCCCATGACGCAGACGCCCGAGCAGCACAGCATCTGGCTCACGGAGCTCGCCTTCTCCAAGGAGAGCGAGCGCCTCGCCCACCTCGAGGGCCCGCGCCGTCAGGAGATCGTCGACGAGATCAGCGCCGCCCGCGACGAGGGCGACCTGAAGGAGAACGGCGGCTACCACGCCGCCAAGGAGGAGCAGGGTCGCCTCGAGGGCGAGATCCTCCAGCTCAAGGAGATCCTCAAGCTCGCCGAGACCACGGTGCCCGAGGACGACGGCGTCGTGGCTCCCGGCAAGGTGGTCACCTACAAGTTCGAGGGCGACTCCGACGACGAGGCGGAGACCTTCCTGCTGGGCGCCCGCGAGAACGAGGCGTACGTCGACATGGACGTCTACTCCCCGCAGGCCCCGCTCGGCGCGGCGCTGCTCGGCGCCGCGGCCGGCACGGTCGTGGAGTTCGAGGGCCCCAACGGTCGCAAGAACAAGGTCGAGGTCGTCTCGGCGGTGCCCTACTCCGCCTGAGCGGACTGCCCTCGCCCGAGGGCCGCACGCCGGCCCGAGCGCCCTCCCGCGACCTCCCGGTCGTCGGAGGGCGTTCGTGTCAGTCCACCCGGTAGCCCTGCTCGCGCAGGCGCGTCACGAGCCGCTCGGCGTGCTCGGCACCACGCGTCTCCAGCTGCAGCTGCACCTCGACCTCGTCGAGGTGCAGCGAGGGCGATATCCGCTCGTGCACGACCTCGAGCACGTTGCCGCCGGCGCCGCTCACCTCGCCGAGCAGGCGGGCCAGGCCACCGGGGGCGTCGGGGATCAGCACGTGCAGGTTGAGGTAGCGACCGGCAGCGGCCATGCCGTGGCGGATCACCTTGCCCAGCAGCAGCGGGTCCACGTTGCCGCCGGAGAGCACCGCGACGGCGGGCGTCTCCACCGAGGTGGGGTCGTCCAGCAGGGCCGCGACGGCGGCCGCCCCGGCCGGCTCCACCACCATCTTGGCGCGCTCCACCAGCGCGAGCAGTGCTCGCGAGAGCGAGTCCTCGGAGACGGTGCGCACCTCGTCGCAGTGGTCGCGGACGGCGGCGAAGGTGACGTCCCCGGGCAGCCCCACCGCGATGCCGTCGGCCATCGTCTTCATGGCCTGCAGAGCCACCGGGTGCCCCTGCTGAAGCGAGCCGGGGAACGCCGCGGCGCCCTCGGCCTGGACGCCGATGACGCGCACGCTCGGGTCGACGGCCTTGATGGCGACAGCGATGCCGGCCAGCAGCCCTCCCCCGCCGGTGGGCACCAGCACGGTGCGCACGCCGGGGCACTGCTCGAGGATCTCCAGGCCGGCGGTGCCCTGCCCCAGCACGATGTCGCTGTAGTCGAAGGGGTGGATCAGCACCGCACCGGTGCGCTCGGCGTGCGCCCGCGCGGCCGCCAGCGACTGCTCGAGGTAGGTGCCCTCGAAGACCACCTCGGCGCCGTAGGCGCGGGTCGCCTTCTCCTTGGGGATCGGCGCCCCCTCGGGCATGTAGACCGTGGAGTGGATGCCGAGCAGCGAGGCGGCGAGCGCCACCCCCTGGGCGTGGTTGCCGGCCGAGGCAGCGACGACGCCGCGGGCGCGCTCGGCCTCGCTGAGCCGTGACATCCGCACGTAGGCACCGCGGATCTTGAAGGACCCGGTGCGCTGCAGGTTCTCGCACTTGAGCAGCACCGGTCCGCCCACGAGCGCCGAGAGCCAGCGGGAGTCCTCCATGGGCGTGCGGATGGCGACGCCCTCGAGCTCGGTCTGCGCTGCGCGCAGCGCCTCGGGCGAGAACGTGTCGACGTCAGTCATCGCGTCCCTTCCGGGGGTCCGAGGCCAGCGGCGCCTCGTCGTCGACCTTCTCCACGACCGCCTCGAGCTCCTGCTCGTCGGGTGGCCCCTCGTCCGGAGGGGCGGGCGAGCCCGGCACGTCGGGACCACCGCCGGCCAGGTGCAGCACGACGGCGTTGAGCGCCGCGGCCAGCGGCACCGCCACCAGCGCGCCGGCCACACCGCCGACGACGATGCCGGCGCCGAGCGCGAGGATCACCCCGAGCGGGTGCACGGAGACGAAGCGCCCCATCAGGAACGGCTGCAGCAGGTGGCTCTCGATCTGCTGCACCAGGATGACGCCGCCGAGCATCAGCAGGGCGTCGACCGGGCCCTGGTCCACCAGGGCCACCAGCACCGCGACGCTGCCGGCCACCGTGGCGCCGACCAGCGGCACGAAGGCGCCCAGGAAGACCAGCACGCCGAGCGCCAGCACCAGCGGCACGCCGAGCAGCAGCGCCACGGTCATCACGCCGATCGAGTCGACCAGCGCGACGAGCACCGTGGCCCGCACGAACTGGGTGAGCGAGATCCAGGCGATGCGGCCCGAGCTGTCCATGCGGCGACGGGCGCCGCGCGGGGCCAGGCGCACGACCCAGGCCCAGATCCGGCCGCCGTCGTAGAGGAAGAAGTAGGAGGCGAACAGGACGATGAAGAAGCCGGCCACGACGTTGCCCAGCGCGGCGCCGATCTCGGTGACCTGCCGCACGACGCCGTCGTCGGCCGTCTGCGCCTGGACGCCGTCCTGGACCGACTTGATGGCGTCGTTGATCTGGGAGTCGCTGGCGTTGAGCGGCCCGTCCTTGAGCCAGGTACGGATGTCATCGAGACCGGCGACCACGGAGGTGGCCAGGTCCTGCGCGTCGTTGGCCACCTGCTGGCCCGCGAAGGTGAGCAGGGCCCCCACCACCCCCAGCGCCCCGATCACCGTGACGATCGAGGCGAGGCTCCGCGGCACGTGCGCGCGACGCAGGAGGGCGACCAGCGGCGAGAGCAGCGCGGTCAGCAGCAGGGCGATGGCGAGCGGCATGGTGAGCACGGCGAAGAAGGCGAGACCGCGCAGCAGCAGGTAGCCGGCGGCCGCGATGACGAGCAGCCGCCAGCCCCAGGCCGCGGCCAGGTCGATGCCCCAGGGCACCTCGGCGGGGCGGGTGTTGCTGGGCCCGTGCGTGATGGGCGCGGGGGCGGCGCGACGCTCGGCCATCCGCTCGTCGCGCAGCTGCGAGAGCGTCGACCACTGGCCGGCCAGACGACGGGTGATGGGTGCCTCGGCGCCGGGCTCGGCGTCGCCGCTGCCCTCGACCTCGCGCGACCAGCGCCGACGCCAACGTCGTTCGCTGCCCTCGTCGCCGCCCTCGACGACGGGCGCGCCCGGCGTGGGGGGTTCGCTGGTCACGCCTCCACACTAAGGGCGGCCGGGGCCTGCGCCAGCAACGAGTCGGCGAGCCGGGTGGCCGCGCCGGGGTGCCGTCCGGCCAGCAGGCCCACGGCGGCGAGCACGTAACGGTCGTCCACGGCCACCTGTCCCCCTTCGGGCAGCTGCCATCCCCCGCCGTCGTCGGCGAGAGCACCGCGGAGCACCCGCTCCCGCACGCCGGGGCGCCCGTGCCGCAGCACGCCGCCGGAGCCCACGAGCAGCGCCACCTCGCGCAGGTCGCGCCCGGTGCGCTCGACGACACGCCCCTCCGGGCTGACGACGACACGCGACCGGCCGGCGTGGCGCCGCAGCGCCAGCCCGACGGCGGCGCGGGCCAGCCGCTCCTCCACCGCGTGAGCGGCCTCCGGGTCGGTCTCGTCCCCGGGCAGCAGGCCGGGCCGCTCGCGGCGTTGCCGGGCGGCGTCGAGCAGCACCGGGTCGTCGTCCAGGCCGGCCGCCTCGAGCGTGGAGACCGCCGACCAGCGCATGCCGAGGTCGCCCTCGACGGTGCGGGTCACCCGCGTGGGTGCCACCACGTCGCGCGCCAGCGTGGCGTCCTCGGGGTCGATCTCCACCACCGAGTGCACGTCGGTGGTGGCGCCGCCGACGTCGACGACCACCACGTCGCCGGCCCGGCCGGCCAGCAGCTCGACGCCGGTCAGCACGACGTCGGGCGTGGCGCCGCGCACGAGCGCCGCGAAGTCGGGTCGCGCGCTGAGGTGCTTGCCCCCGATCACGTGGGCCAGGAAGACCTCGCGCACCGCGGCGCGGGCGCCCTCGGGGGCGAGCACGCCGATGCGCGGCACCACGTTGGGTGCCAGCACGTGCGGTACGCCACCGGCCGCCAGCAGGTCGCCCACCTGCTCCGCGGCGTCGACGTTGCCGGCGGCCACGACCGGTCCCCGCCAGCCGGCGGCCACGAGCGCCGCGGTCGCCGTCAGCAGCACCTCGGCGTTGCCGCCGTCGGTGCCGCCGGTCAGCAGGACGACGTCGGGCCGCGCCTCCGCGACCGCGTCGCGCAGGTGGCGCTCCAGGTCGGTGGCGCTGCGCCCGGCCGCCGCGACGACGGCCACCACCGTGCCGCCGCTGCTGAGCGCCACCCGGCGGCCGGCCTCGGCGGTGACGAACTCCTCGTTGCCCAGCACCGCGATCCGCAGTCCGCCACCGGCGCTCGAGCAGGCCAGCACCTCGGCGTCCCGGGCCCGCGGGTCCGCGGCGGCCAGCTGCGCCAGGCAGGCGTCGACGCCGTCCATGACGTCGCCCTCGACGGTGGTGCGGTGCTCGGCCGTGGCCAGCACCTGGCCCTCCTCGGCGCCGCAGAGGCCGACCAGGAGGGCCTTGGTGAAGGTCGAGCCGACGTCGAGGCAGATCACCGTGGCGCCGGCTACGCCGTCCGTCCCCGCCTCAGCCGAGGGCACGGTCGAGGTCGGCGACGAGGTCCTCGGCGGTCTCGATGCCCACGCTGATGCGCACCAGGTCCGCCGGCACCTCCAGCTCGGTGCCGGCCACGCTGGCGTGCGTCATCCGGCCGGGGTGCTCGATCAGGCTCTCGACGCCGCCCAGCGACTCACCGAGCGTGAACACCTCGGTGCGCTCGCACACCGCGAGGGCCTGCGCCTCGCCGCCGGTGACGCGGAAGGAGACCATGCCGCCGAAGCGGCGCATCTGCTTGGCGGCGACGGCGTGACCGGGGTGATCGGGCAGCCCCGGGTAGTACACGTGCTGCACCTGCGGGTGCGTGGTCAGGAAGTCCACCACCTGCTCGGCGTTGTCGCTGTGGCGCTCCATGCGCAGCGCCAGCGTGCGGATGCCGCGCAGGGTGAGCCAGGCGTCGAACGGCCCGGCGACGGCGCCCATCGCGTTCTGGTGGAACTCCACCGCCTCGGCGATGCCGTGCTCGCGCACCACCAGCGCTCCGCCGACGACGTCGGAGTGGCCGCCCACGTACTTGGTGGTGGAGTGCACCACCACGTCGGCGCCGAGCGTGAGCGGCTGCTGCAGGTAGGGGCTGGCGAAGGTGTTGTCGACCACCAGCAGCGCACCGGCCTCGTGCGCCACGCCGGCCAGCGCCTCGATGTCGGCGATGCCGAGCAGCGGGTTGGTGGGCGTCTCGACCCAGACCAGCTTCGTGCTGCCGGGGCGCATCGCCGCCCGCACGGCCTCGACGTCGTGGCCGGCGGGCGTGTACTCCACACCCCAGCGCTGCTGCACCTTGTCGAAGAGCCGGAAGGTGCCGCCGTAGGCGTCGTTGGGGAACACCACGTGGTCGCCCGGGGTGCACAGGGCGCGCACCAGGGTGTCCTCGGCGGCCAGCCCGGAGGCGAACGCGAACCCGCGCTCCCCCTCCTCCAGCGCCGCGATGTTGCCCTCCAGGGCGGTGCGCGTGGGGTTGGCCGAGCGGCTGTACTCGTAGCCGCCGCGCAGGCCTCCCACGCCGTCCTGCTTGTAGGTGGAGGTGGCGTAGATGGGCGGGATCACCGCGCCGGTCGTGGGGTCGGGCTCGTAGCCGGCGTGGATTGCACGCGTCTCGAAGCCCGCCTTCTGCTGCTGCTCGCTCATCCCGGCAGGTTAGGGCACGCGTGGGACAGTCCCCGCCTCGAGGACGGCCACGATGTCGTCGACGTCCAGGCGGCCACCGGCCACGCCCATCACCAGGTCGAACGCGGCGTCGTCATCGAGTGTGTCCTCGAGCCCGTTCAGGTCCAGGAAGACCACGGTGGCGAGCCAACCGAGTCGCCTGTTGCCGTCGACGAGCGCATGGTTGCCGCACACCGAGTGCAGCAGCGCGGCGGCCTTGCCCACAAGGCCGGGGTAGGCGTCCTCCCCGAACACCGTCGTGCGCGGGCGAGCGCTCGCGGACTCCAGCAGGCCGGGATCACGCACCGGACCCGCTCCCAGGTCGCGCGTCAGTCGGAGCAGGTCCTCCAAGTCGAGGTACTCGACCCCGCCACGTTCGGTCACACCGACCCGAGGCGGTCCAGCACGTCACCCCAGCGCTCGCGCTGGCGCTCGGAGCTCGCGGCCACCTGACCGCGGTGCCGTGAACCGTCCGCAGCCTCGAGGACGGCACGACGCACCGCCTCCTGCCGCGAGACGCCGTCACGCTCTGCGAGGACCGTGAGTGCCGCGTCCAGCTCCGGGTCGGTGCGCAGGGTGAAGGCCATGTCGGCCAGCGGACTGCGAGTGATACCAGTTCGGTACCAGCACGGGTGCCTCACCAGGGAACGTCCAGGCACCCGACGGTGTTGCAGACTGGTGAGACCACCCGATCCGGAGGTAGCCCATGTTCTCCCGCACCAAGAGCCAGCTCGTCGAGGCCGACCAGGCCCTGCCCGGCCGCACCGAGCGCCCCTGGCGCCTGGCCGACAAGCACGTCGTGCTCGACGCGCCCGTCGTCACCGACACCGCCCCCGACGGCTACGAGGTCGCGATCTTCGGCCTCGGCTGCTTCTGGGGTGCCGAGGAGATCTTCTGGCAGATGCAGGGCGTCTGGTCCACCTCGGTGGGCTACGCCGGCGGCCACACCCCGAACCCCTCCTACGAGGAGGTGTGCTCGGGCCGCACCGCCCACACCGAGGCCGTCCGGGTCGTCTTCGACCCGGCCCAGGTCTCCTACGCCGACCTGGTGAAGAAGTTCTTCGAGGTCCACGACCCCACCCAGGGCTTCCGCCAGGGCAACGACGTCGGCACCCAGTACCGCTCGGCGATCTACTGGACCACCCCGGAGCAGGAGCAGGTGGCCCGCGACCTCACCAAGGTCTACGGCGACGAGCTCGCCCGGCGCCGGCTGGGACAGATCACCACCGAGATCCGGCCCGCCAGCGAGACGCCCTACTACTACGCCGAGGACGTGCACCAGCAGTACCTGGCGAAGAACCCCTTCGGCTACCGCTGCCACGCCAACACCGGCGTGCGATTCCCCGAGACCGCCTGACGCCTCACACCAGCACGCACGGCCCCGCACCCATCGGTGCGGGGCCGTGTCGCGTCCCCAGTTACCCCCAGTAGTGGCCGAACCCATGAGCGAACGGCACTGCGGAGGGGTCCACCACGCCTGCGCGGCCACGTCGAGGGCTCGTTTGTTCATAGGTTCGACGGCCGCGACCCCGACCTCGCACCCGGCGCCTGGGCTGCCGCGGTTCCTGCGGCATCATCGCGCGTGATCATCGCGCGTGGGGTTCCCCACGCCGCGGTTCCTCGGGCGATGACCGCCAGCCTGGAAGAATGGAGGTATGGCCGACCTTCCCCGCAAGGCAGCACGTCGCACGGCTCGCCTGGCCGCTCTGCCGCTCGGCTACGCCGGGCGCAGCGCGCTGGGGTTCGGCAAGCGGATCGGCGGCGCCCCCGCCGAGGCCGTGATGACCGACATCCAGCAGCGCACCGCCGAGCAGCTCTTCCGCACGCTCGGCGAGCTCAAGGGCGGGGCGATGAAGTTCGGGCAGGCGCTCTCGATCTTCGAGTCCGTGCTGCCCGACGATGTGGCCGCCCCCTACCGCGACAACCTCACCAAGCTGCAGGACTCGGCGCCGCCGATGCCCACCTCCACCGTGCGCGAGATCCTCGCCCGCGAGCTGGGCGCGGACTGGAAGGAGCGCCTGGTCTGGCTCGACGGCGGCCCCACCGCCGCGGCGAGCATCGGCCAGGTGCACAAGGGCCGTTGGCACGACGGCCGCGAGGTCGCCGTCAAGGTGCAGTACCCCGGCGCGGGCGAGGCCCTGCGCTCGGACCTCAAGCAGCTCTCGCGCCTGGCGCGCACCATCGGGCCCGTCTTCCCCGGCATCGACATCAAGCCGCTGGTCGAGGAGGTGCAGGCACGCTACGAGGACGAGCTGGACTACCGCCTCGAGGCCGAGGCCCAGCACGCCTTCGCGGTGGCCTACGCCGACGACCCCGACTTCGTGGTGCCCGACGTCGTCGAGCACGGCGAGACCGTGATCATCACCGAGTGGCTGGACTCGGCCGGCTCGCTGGCGACCATCATCGCCGAGGGCACCACGCAGGAGCGCGACCACTACGGCGAGCTGTACACCCGCTTCCTGTTCGCCTCGCCCGGCAGGACCGGGATGCTGCACGCCGACCCGCACCCCGGCAACTACCGCGTCATCCCGAACGAGGACGGCACCCCCGGCCGGCTCGGCGTGCTCGACTACGGCGCCGTCGCCCGGCTGCCCGAGGGCACGCTGCCCAGCGCCATGGGCAGCCTGATGCGTCTGGCCAAGCTCGCCGACGCGGAGGACCTGATGGAGGGCCTGCGCCGCGAGGGGTTCGTGAAGCCGAACATCACGGTCGACCCCGAGCTCGTGCTCGACTACCTCTCCCCGTTCGTGGAGCCCACCAAGGTCGAGCGGTTCCGGTTCAGCCGGGACTGGATGCGGGCGCAGTTCCAGCGCATCAACAACCCGCGCGAGCCCGGCTACACGGTCGCGATCAAGCTCAACCTGCCGCCCTCGTACATGCTCATCCACCGCAGCTGGACCGGCGCGCTCGGCGTGCTGAGCCAGCTCGGCGCCGAGGCGCCGTTCAAGGCCATCTGCGAGGAGTACCTGCCCGGCTTCACCAGGCCGGTCGACGACGGGGACCCCGCCCGGACCGGTTGAGGGTGCGCGCCGTGATCTGATGGCGGGATGGACGGACGTCGCCTCGGAAGCATCGTCGGAGCCACGGGCGGGCTGGGCTTCGTGCTCGGCAGCGCGGGAGGGGTGCCGGCCACCCTGCTGTGGCAGCTGGTCGCGGCCGCGCTCGGCGTCGCCGTGCTGGTCGCGGTGTGGCGCACGACGGCGCCCGCTCCCCCACCGCCATCTCGCGAGGGACTGCGCCTCTACGGCGTCTGCGTGGTGGCCATGCTGCTCGCCGTGCCGCTCGGCGCGCGGCTGCTGACCGCGGCCGACCTCGAGCAGCTCGTGCGGGTGTGGGTGGTGCTCGTCGTCGGCCTGCACTTCCTGCCGTTCGCCCGCGCCTTCGGCACCCCACTCTTCACGCGGCTCGGCGTCGCCCTGGTGGGCGTGGCGCTCGTGGGAGCCGCGCTCGCGACGGCGTCCGGCGCCGACGACGGCACCTGGCCGGCAGCGACCGCGGTGGCTGCCGGGTTCGTGCTGCTCGGGTTCGCGCTGGGCGGACTGGCGGCCCGCGAGACGCGGGCCTCCGCACCGCGCTGAGCAGTCACCGGACGCTCGCGCCCGCGGCCCGACGGCTCAGCCCCGGTCGCTGGGGTCGCCTGTGGACGCATGATGGGCTGATTCACGACCGACCGGAGGGCCAGTCGCGGAACCTGGCGGCCAGAATTCTGGCCCTCCTGTTCCGTGATCCCACGTGGACGTGGGATCACCCCCCGACCGCTCCGAGCTCACCCGACCGGCGCGCAGTCGTGACCGCAGCCGCCGTCCCCCTCCACCGGACCGTCGGCGTGCGCGGCGGGGCGGTGCAGCACCGCGCCCGACGGCGTCACCCGCACGTCGTCGCCCTCGACGCTCGCGGTGCCGTCGACCAGCAGCGTGTAGCCGCGCTCCTGCAGGGGCGGGAACAGCAGGGTCACGACCGGGTTGGCAGCCACGTTGCGACGGCTGCCGCCGCCCGGGTCGCGCACCATCAGCATGCCGTCGTCGGAGACCTCGGGCTCGACGGTCACCGCCTTCACCCGACCCTCGCTGTTGCTCAGCAGGTAGCCGGCGCCGAAGCCCTCCAGCGCCTCCTGCAGGTCACCGATCGCCACCGGAACGCTCATGGCACCGAGGCTACGCCCGGTCGACCCACCGCTCACCCAGCTTCTCGGTCCGGGCGGCGCCCGAGGTCAGCTCCGCGGCCCACCGGTCGACGTCGGCCGCCTCGGGGGGCGCCACGCCCAGACGCAACGTCACCTCCGCACCCCAGTCGGTGCCCAGCACCGCGATCCCCCTCCCCCGCAGCGCTGTCTCCACCCGTCCTGCCTCCGCGTGCGGCAGCACCAGGCGCAGCTCGTGCAGCAGCTGCCGCTCCACCACCGGGGCCGCCTCGACCGCGGCGCGGACGGCGTCGCCGTAGGCCCGCACCAGACCACCGGCTCCGAGGAGCGTGCCGCCGAACCAGCGCGTCACCACCGCGACGACGTCGCTGAGGCCCTGCCCAGCGTGGGCACCGCGCAGCACCTCGAGCATCGGCGCACCCGCGGTGCCGGCGGGCTCACCGTCGTCGCTCGCCCGCTCCACGGGCTGCGGCGGCGGCCCCAGCACGAACGCCGAGCAGTGGTGGCGCGCGTCGCGGTGCGCGCCACGCAGGCGCTCGACGACGGCGCGGGCCGCGGCCTCGTCGGGCACCCGCTCGAGCGTGCACAGGAACCGCGAGCGGGTCACCTCGATCTCCGCCCCGGTGGAGCCGGCGACGGTCAGGTAACGGCTCACCCCCGTCATCGAGGATTCACCACAGCCCGACGACGTCGCCACCGATGCGCACCACGAAGGCGCCGACCACCAGCACGAAGAACACCCGGACGAAGCCCGAGCCCCGCGCGACCGCGGTGCGGGCTCCGAGGTAGCCGCCCACCAGGTTGCACGCGCCCATCACCAGCGCCACCTTCCACAGCACCACGCCCTGCGGCACGAACACCACCAGCGCGCCCAGGTTGGTGGCCCAGTTGGCCAGCCGCGCCTTGGCGGAGGCCTCGAGGAAGGAGTAGCCCAGCAGCGCCACCAGGCAGACCACGAAGAAGCTGCCGGTGCCCGGGCCGAGGGCACCGTCGTACAGGCCGATGGCCAGCCCGACGCCCACGGCGGCGAGCGTGTGGCGCCGTCCGGCGAACCGCAGCGAGGTCACGCCGCCGAGGTCGGGACGGAGGAGCACGTAGGCGCCCACGAGCAGCAGCACCACGAGCACGATCGGGTCGAAGGCCGACTTGGGGATCAGGAACGCGATCCCGGCTCCCAGCCCGGAGCCCAGCAGGGAGAACAGCATCAGCGGCAGGAACGTGCGCGGGTCGGGTCTGACCCGGCGGTAGTAGGTGGCCGAGCTGACGGTGGTGCCGCAGAACGAGGCCAGCTTGTTGGTGGCGAGGATCTGCACCGGGGAGGCGTTCGGCAGCCCGAGCAGCAGCGCGGGCAGCTGCACCAGGCCGCCACCACCCACGACGGCGTCGACGAACCCGGCGGTCAGCCCGGCGAGCCCCAGCAGCGCGAGCACCAGCAGTGTCGGGTCCTCCACGGCTCAGGCCACCGCCCGCAGCAGCGCGGTGACGACGGCGGCGGCCACCACGGCCACCAGCACGTGGGCGCGCAGCAGGAGCAGCACCCCGGCGACGGCGACGCCGGCCGTGGCGGCATCGACCCCGAGACGTCGTCCGTCGGCGAGCGTGGAGGTGACCACCAGCGCCGCGAGCAGCACCGCCGGCATCAGCGCGATGACGCCGGCCGCGCGCGGCGGCAGCTCCCGGCCACCGAGCAGCAGCGGGCCGGCGCCCTTGATCAGGGCTGTCACCACCGCCACCAGCACGATCATCAGCCAGATGTTCACGCCGGCTCCTCCCCGGGACGGGCCGGAGGGGAGGGCACGCGCCCCAGACCCACCAGCGCCACGACGGCGGCCACCAGGATCGGGACGCCCGCCGGGGTGAACGGGACGAGGGCGAGCGCGACCAGCGCCCCCACCAGCGCGACGCCGCGCGTGCCCGGCGTGCGCAGCTCGCCCACCAGCAGCGCGAGGAAGAAGGCGGGGAAGACGGCGTCGAGCCCGAGGGCCTCGGTGTCGCCGAGCAGGTCGCCCCCGAACGCGCCGAGGCAGGTGCCGCCGACCCAGCCCAGGTACTGCGGCACGGTGGCGCCGAAGAGCAGGTGCCGGTCGAAGGTGCCGTCGCCGCGGTTGGCCATCACCCACGAGGGGTCGACGACGGTCTGCCCCTGGAACCAGCGCTTGACCGGGCGGCCGGGCAGCGACGGCGCGAAGGCCACCCCCATCGCCAGGAACCGCCCGTTCATCAGGCCGGCGGCGGTCACCGCCGTCAGCAGGCCACCACCCGCGCCCACGATGGCGACGGTGGCGAACTGGGCGGACCCCGCGTGCACGACCGCCGACATCACCACCGCCTGCAGCGGCGTGAACCCGGCCTGCACCGCGACGACGCCGAAGGAGGTGGAGAGCAGGAAGGCCACTGCGGAGAAGGGTGCCCCCATGCGCACGCCCCGCCGGAAGGAGCCGCCGGGTGACGGCGGACCCCCGGACGTGTGCTGCACCGTGCCACCCTAGGTGGGGTGCGGATCGTGTCGTTGCTCCCCTCCACCACCGAGATCCTCTTCGCCCTCGGGGCGGGCGAGGAGGTGGTCGGCGTGACCTTCGAGTGCGACTTCCCTCCCCGGGCGCGCGAGCGGCGGGTGGTCTCCACCTCCGCCATGCCCGAGGGTCTGGAGCCGGGCGAGATCGACGCGTGGGTCTCGGCGGCGATGGCCCGCGGCGAGGACCTCTACCGCCTCGACGAGGGCGCCCTGGCCGAGCTGGACGCCGACCTGGTGGTGACCCAGGACCTGTGCGCGGTGTGTGCCGTCGACGTCGCCACCGTCGACGCCGCCCTGGCCCACCTGGGCTGCCGCGCCGAGGTGCTCACCTGCGACCCGCACACGCTCGAGGAGGTGTGGGGCAGCGTCGCCGCGATCGGACGGGCCACGGGCCGCGAGGAGGCCGCCGCGCGGATCGTGGCCGAGCAGCGCGCGCGCCTGGCCGCGGTGCGCGAGCGCGTCGCCGGCCGGTCGCCGGTGCCCGTGGCCTTCCTGGAGTGGACCGATCCGCCCTACGCGCCCGGGCACTGGATCCCCGAGATGATCACCGCCGCCGGCGGCACCCCCGTGCTGGGTGAGGCGGGGCGGAAGTCGGTGCGCACCACGTGGGAGGCACTGCACGCCGCGGCGCCCGAGGTGGTCGTCGTCGCCCCCTGCGGCTACGACCGTGCGACCTGCCAGCAGCACGCCGACGCGCTCGTGGCCGCCGGTCGGCTCCCGGACGGCGTGCGCGTGCACGCCGTGGACGCCAATGCCTCCTGGGCGCGCCCGGCACTCCGGCTGGTCGACGGCGTCGAGGAGCTCGCCGGGGTGCTGCACCCGCGCTGAGCGCTCCGGTGTCGGTGGCGGCCGGTAGACCACGGGCCATGATCCCCGTGACGACGCCGGCCGCCACCGGCCCCTTCCCGCCCGACGACCCGACGCTGCCCACCGCGCGCGAGTGCCTGCTCTGCTACGTGGCGCGGATGCTCGAGGACCACGGGTGCGACACCAGCCTGCGCTGGTCGCTGCGCTTCCGTGACGCCCGCTCCCCCACCGCCACCGGCCTGGCCCGGCGCCTGGGCGGGATGGGCGGGTTCTGCGACTGCGAGCTGCTGCTGAACGCCTACCGCCTCGCCCGACACCTGTGCGTGCGCGACCTCGCCACCGACGAGCTCGAGGCACCGGCCGAGCAGCCGGACTGCGCGGGGGTGCGTCGCACCTCCACGCACCCCTGCGCCAACTGGGAGCGTCAGCGCGGCCTGGCCGGCAGGTAGCGCAGGTGGCGGACGAGCCCGTTGCCCTGCGTCACCCGGTCGCTGCCCACCTCGATCTGGATGCGGATGCGGTGGCCCAGGTAGCTCTCGTTGCTGCCGAGCCGCGAGGTCGCCACGCCCCGCGCGTTCGTCCGCAGGCACGTCGTCCTCGAGAACGTCTCCCACAGGCCGCGGTCGAAGTACTGCGCCTGGTGGCGCACGCAGCGCCCGTCCCGGGCGGGTCCCACGCGGGTGTGCGTGACCGCCACGGAGCCGACCCGGTACAGGTAGGTCCGACCGCGCCGGCCCACGTGGCCCGAGAGCCGTGTGGACAGCGCGGCGCGCAGCGACGGCACCGCGAGCTCG
This sequence comes from Nocardioides nanhaiensis, assembly GCF_039542785.1. Lineage (NCBI taxonomy): Bacteria > Bacillati > Actinomycetota > Actinomycetes > Propionibacteriales > Nocardioidaceae > Nocardioides > Nocardioides nanhaiensis. The sequence goes on along the minus strand of NZ_BAABIM010000001.1, from coordinate 1,375,166 downwards.
GCCCGCGACGGCTCCGAGTGGGCACCGCCCGTGTACACAGCCTCCACGTCGGTCGCGCCACGCAGGCGCGTGGTCAGGTGCCCCGCCCGCCCCGGTGGCACCTCGACGGTGCCCAGCAGCCGCCGCACGCCCTCGCTCCTCGCGTAGACCTCGACCGTGCGCTCGAGGGACAGCGAGTTGAGGCCGACGTCGAAGGTCACCGGACGCCCCCACTCGGGGCTCGTGTACGGGCCGACCAGGGAGCTGCTGAGGCGCACCTGCGAGCCGAACCGGGCCGTGGACCGCTCGACCCACAGCGCGTCGTTCGGCGCGTCGAGCAGGGCCTGGTAGAGCGACCCGCCCCGGACGACGGTCGCGAGCCGCTCGGCGCCGCCGGGACGCGGCAGGTGCAGCGGCGCGCGGTAGCCCGGCGCCATCAGGGTCGCCGAGTCCCCGTGGGCCACCACGGTGAGGTCACCGTCGGCGGCCACGCCGTGGACGTCCGGCACGGCCGTGCGTGCCACCTGCTCCAGCGTCCGGGCGTCGAGCGTCAGCACGGCGTCGGGGCCACGTGTCACGATCTGGAGCCGGCCGCCCTGCGCCGCGTCACCGACGGCCTCGACGACCTGCCCGGGTACGTCCCGCCGAGCAAGCTCGACCAGGAGGCCGTCCTGCTCCCCCAGCCGGTACCGCACGGCACGCCCCGCTCCCGCGGCCGTCTCGACGACGTGCACCACGGCGGCATCGACCGCGTCGGGCACGAGCTCCGGGTCGGTCCAGGCGCCCGCGAGGGGGGTGACCTGCCCGCTGTCCCGGTCGAGCAGCACCAGGCCCGCGACCTGGTCGGCCTCGCAACGCGAGACCAGCAGCATGGCGCTCCCCAGGTCGGCCGCGCGGGTGGGGCAGGTCCCGGCACCGAGGTCCCAGCGACGTTGGGCGCCGAGCACCGGGTCGTAGCGCTGCACCGCCTGCTCCCCGGGCAACGACAGCAGCACGTCGTCGTCCGCGCGGACGAGGGCCAGGTCCGTGGCCCCCGCGAACCCCACGGCGTCGGTGAACCCCACCACGCCGCGGAAGGTCCCCTCGTCGACGTGCAGCCCGTCCTCGCGCAGCAGGAACACCTCCTCGGGTCCGCTGGCCACGAGGTCGACGAAGGCCGGTGCTCCCTGCCGACCCGCCGAGTCCGACGAGACGTCAGGATCGGCCGCCGCCACGGTCGCGCCGTCGAGCACGAGGGTGAGCGCGACGACCAGGGCTGCGACGACGGCTGCCCGGCCTGATTGAGTGGATCGCTGCAGCGCGACGGCACGCAGTCGCATCGCTCAACCCCTCACGAACCGGAACGGCTGCTCGGCCACCACGTGGCGCTTGCCGTTGCCCTGCTGCACCCACGACATGCGCAGGGTGAACGTGACGCCGACGGCCAGCGGCCCCGGCATGGCGTAGCGGATCCGGTTGCGGCCGTACCGGTCGGTGCGCAGCAGGTCGGTGGAGGCCACCAGCGTGCTGCGGTCGCGCACCTCGAAGACGGTGCGGTACTTGGGCAGCGCCGGCTTGAGCACCGAGGCGAACCTGGCCAGCTGGTCGGCGCGGAAGAACACCTCGCCGGTGCGGTGGCGACGGATGAACCCCACGCCCTTGAGCGTGCCCACGGGCTCCACCTCGGCCTGCTGTCGCGCGGTCGCGGAGCGGGTGGAGGCGTCGCCGGCGTAGACCGCCTCGACGGTGGTGGGCGCGAGCATCCGGTAGCGGAGGACGGCGGGCCGGCGCTGGGCCGGTCGCACCTGGCCGATCAGCTGACGGCGCCCGTTCGCCGTCGCGTAGACCGACACCGTGCGCTGCGCGGCGGTGGTGTCCAGTCCCACCCGGAGCTCGATCGTCTCGCCGTAGTTGTACGGACTCTGCTTGTTGCCGAAGGGCGGCCGACCGCGCAGGGACAGCTCGACCTCGGCGCGGCGCTTCGGGGCGAAGCTGGTCAGGTGCAGGCCGTTCTCGCGGTCGCGACTGAAGGCGTGCCAGGCGCCGCCACCCCACGCCACGGCGTTCCGCACGAAGACCGTGCCAGCAGGCGTGACCGGTCCGGTCGCCTCGGCCCGCTGGCCGGCGCCGTCGAGGAAGTACCAGGCGCGGAGCGACACGACCGCGAGGGCGGCGTCGGCCCGGCTCGCCGTGGCCATCGCCGGACCGACCGCGCTCGAGTAGGGCAGGTAGGCGCCGCTCTCCACCGTGCCCGGGTCCGACCGCCACCCGTCGTCGAGCAGGACCCGGCGGTCCACGCCCACGGTCAGGTGGCGGACGTAGGAGCCTCCGTAGACGCCGGGTGGAACCAGGCTCCGCTGCCCCACGACCTCCGCGGAGGACGCGTCGACGTCGAGGCGGAGGTCGAGCAGCCGCTGAGGTCGGGCGAGCTCGAGGGCGACCACGCGCGTGGGCGCGGTGGGATCCACCGCGATGCGCCAGCTGGTCGTCGGGACCGGTTGCTGGGGATCCTCGGGGGCCTGCGGGGCGGGGAGGACCTCGGGCAGCGGCGTCAGCGACCCGTCCTCGGGGTCGAGCAGGACCAGGCCCGGGTCGCCGTCCTGGCAGTCGTCGACCACCCAGACACCGACGGTTGACGGGGCCGCCTGGGCCGGGCAGGAGCCCTCGCCCAGCGACCACTCCTGCACCGCCAGGGTCGCCGGGTCGAGGCGGGCCACGGAGCCCTCGTCGGGCAGCGCCGTCCACAGTCCGTCGTCGGCGGCCCGGGCGAGTCCCTGAGCCCCTGCCAGCGCGGCCACCTCGCCCTGCTGCACACCGGCGGTGCTCCACACCTGCAGCGGTGCCGCGGGCCGGGTCACGAACACCCGGCCGCGGGCGTCGTCGGCGACCATCCCGGTGACGACCGGGATGGCGGGAGGCTCGTCGGCGGCCGCGGCGGAGGGGACACCTGCCGGTGACAGCACGGGAGCGGCAGCCAGGAGCGCGGTGGTCAGGACGAGACGGCGCACGCGCACCAGGACTCCCGAGAGGTTCGAGCGATGAGGACGGCGCATCGTATGCGGTCCCCGCCGCCCGTCCCGCATCCGGAGCGCGGGGTGGGTCAGCCGACCCAGAACCCCCGGCCGCCACCGAACCAGTCGCCGTACCCGCCCGCGCCTCCCGGGCCGCCGAGCCCGCCCGGACCGCGCGAGCCAAGGTAGGAGCCGACGACAGCAGCGCCGAGGTCGTCGAGCTCGGGCGCCACCACCCGGCCGTCCACCCGTCGCGCCATCGACTCGATGAACCGCGCCAGGCCGGGGTCCTCCCCGAGCCGGAAGAACGTGGTCTGGGCGCCGAGGCGGCGGGCGTTGTCGAGCTCGCGCACCGCGTAGGCGATCGTCACCGGGCTGGGCGGGTAGTCGAAGTAGGTGTGCCCGCTGGCCTCGAGGTGCGAGGTGGGCTCGCCGTCGGTGACGATCAGCAGCACCGGCTGGGCGTTGGGGTGCTTGCGGAAGTGGCGGTTGGCCAGCAGCAGGCCGTGGTGGAGGTTGGTGCCCTTCTCGTACATGGCGTCGAGCGCGGTCAACTCCTCGATGTCCATCACCTGGGCCTGGCGCCCGAACGCGATCAACTGCAGCGCGTCGCCGCGGAACCGGGAGCGGATCAGCGTGTGCAGCGCCAGCGCGGTGCGCTTCATGGGCACCCAGCGCCCGTCCATCGCCATCGAGAACGAGGTGTCCACCAGCAGCGCCACGCACGCCTGGGTGCGCGCCTCGGTCTCGGACACCTCGATGTCCTCGATGCTCACCAGCGGCCCAGCCGGGGCGCCCTCGCCGTCGGCCACCCGGCGCTGGACGCCGTTGAGCACCGTGCGCGGGATGTCCCAGGGCTCGGTGTCGCCGAACTCCCAGGCCCGGCTGGCTCCCGAGCGCTCGCCGGCCGCGCCGGCCTGGCGCAGGTCACGCTGCCCCTGGCGCCCCGACATGCGCTGGGCGACGTCGCGCAGCAGCGCCTTGCCCAGCTGCCGCATCGCCTTCGGCGTCAGCTTGAGCTGGCCCGAGGAGTCGCGCCGCAGCGTGCCGCTCTCGCGCAGCGCCTTCTCCAGCTGCTGCAGCGTGCGGGCGTCGACGGCGGCCTGGTCGCCCAGCTGGCGGGCCAGCAGGTCGAGGTCGACGTCGTCCAGACGGGCGCCGCGGTAGCCCTGCGAGAGCTGCTCGGAGAGCGAGTCCAGGTCGGCGAGGTCCTGCAGCACGCCGGTGCCGTCGCCCAGCCCAAGCCCCTGCTCGCCGTCGAAGCGCTCGGACCCGCCCCAGTCCTCGCCGGGTCGCAGGGCCTGCAGGTTGGCGTCGAGCTGGGAGAGCTGCTGCTGCAGCTCGGCGCTGCCGAAGGCCTGCTGCGAGAGCGCCATCAGCTCCTCGCGCTGCTCGGGCGTCATCGAGTTCATCATCCGCTGGGCGGCGGCGGCGCGCTGCGCGAGCGCGTCGAGCAGCTCGTCGATGTTTTCGGGCCGCTCGGGGAAGAAGTCCCCGTGCTCGTCCATGAACTGGTCGAAGTCCTCGTTGGTGTCCTCGCCGCGGGCGTGCTTCTCGAGCAACTCGTTGAGGTCGGCGAGCATCTTCTGCACCGCCGCGCGATCCTCCTCGGTGGCACCCTCGAGCGCCTGCTTCATCCCGGCGAAGCGCTGGTCGAGCAGCTCGCGACCCAGCAGGTCCTTGATCTGCTCGTAGGTCTCACGCGCCTCCTGGGAGGCCCAGTCGTAGTCGCTGAGCGAGGAGACGGCGGCCGCGGGGCTGCTGGGCAGGTTCTCCAGCTGCATCTCGCGGAACGCGCGGTCGGCGTCGTCCATCATCGCGTCGCGGGCCAGCTGCTTGCGCTCCTCGAGCACGGCCTGCTCCAGGAGCTCCTGCACCTGGCGCATGGTGCCGTCGAGGTCGTGGCGCTGCAGCAGGTCGCGGCGTCGCTCGGCCACCTGGCGGGCCAGGTCGTCCAGGCCGCGCTGGTCCTGGCCGCCGCGACGCAGGTACTCCTGCATCGCGCGCTCGGGCGAGTAGCCGGCCATCACGTCCTCGCCGATGGCGTCGAGCGCCTCGGCGATGTCGACCGGCGGTGCGAGCGGGTCGCCGCCGTCGTAGCGGCGGAAGCGGGTGCGGTTGCGGGGCATCTGGTCCGCCGATCAGCCGTACACGGTCTCGGAGCCGTCGGAGTCCTTGCCGATCTTGCGCCCGAGGTAGAGCCCCTCGAGCGCGAGCTCGATGGCGCCGGCACGCTCGCCGTCGTCGGTGGCGCCCAGGCGCTCGCAGATGTCGTCGTAGAGCTCCGACTCCCCCAGCACCGGCAGCCCGGTGAGGAAGTCGCGCGCGGTGACCTGCTCGCCGGTGGCCACCATCGCGCCGTTCTCGATGGCCTGCACCAGCAGCCCGAGGTCGAGCCCGCGCAGGTGGGCGCGCACGACCTCCGCGGTCGCGGTGCGCAGCAGGTGCGTGAGCACCTCCTCCTCGCGGCCCTCCTCGCCGCTCTCGAACTCGATCTTGCCGCCCAGCACGTCGACGGCGGTCTCGAGGTCGACCACGCGCGCCACTGCCCGCTCCTCGCCCTGACGGGCGGCCCGGTGCAGGGCGGCCGCGGCGATGGTCTCGGCCCCGGCGATGGCGAAGCGGGCGCTGACGCCACTGCGCTGGTCCACCGAGGAGGAGCCCCGCAGGTTGCGGGTGAAGCGGGCCAGCACCTCGACCAGGTGGTCGGGCACGTGCGCCACCAGGTCGGCCTCCTGGCGGATGACGGCCACCTCGGCCTCGAGCTCGGCCGGGTAGTGAGTGCGGATCTCGGCGCCGAAGCGGTCCTTCAGCGGGGTGATGATGCGACCGCGGTTGGTGTAGTCCTCGGGGTTGGCGCTGGCCACCACGAGCAGGTCGAGCGGCAGCCGCAGCACGTAGCCGCGGATCTGGATGTCGCGCTCCTCCATCACGTTGAGCATCGCCACCTGGATCCGCTCGGCCAGGTCGGGCAGCTCGTTGATGGCCACGATGCCGCGGTGGCTGCGCGGGATCAGGCCGAAGTGGATGGTCTCGGGGTCGCCCAGCGACCGCCCCTCGGCGACCTTCATCGGGTCGACGTCGCCGATCAGGTCGGCGACCGAGGTGTCGGGGGTCGCGAGCTTCTCGGCGTAGCGCTCGTCGCGGTGGCGCCAGGTGACCGGCAGGTCGTCGCCGAGCTCGGTGGCGCGGCGCCGGGACTCGGTGGTGATCGGCTCCATCGGGTGCTCGCCCAGCTCGGCGTCGGCGATCACCGGCGTCCACTCGTCGAGGAGCGCCACGAGCGAGCGCAGCAGCCGGGTCTTGCCCTGGCCGCGCTCGCCCAGCAGCACGATGTCGTGGCCCGCGATGAGCGCGCGCTCGACCTGCGGGATGACGGTGCTCTCGAAGCCGTGCAGACCCGGCCACGGGTCCTCGCCGGCGCGCAGCCGGGCGAGCAGGTTGTCGCGCAGCTCGGTGCGCAGGGGCTTGGGCTCGTGCCCGGCGGCGCGCAGCTCGCCGAGGGTGTTGATGGCGGGGGCCGCGGACTCGGTTGCGGAGGTCACCTCCTCACGCTAACCCCGCCTCCAACCGTGGACCTGTGACCACCGACACCTGGTCACGCCCTACGCTCCCGCCAGGACCCGATGGGGAGGGTCCACCGAGGACAGGGGTGCCGCGTGGCGCGCAGGCTGCTCAAGACCAACGACACGGCGTGGCTGTTCACCGACAGCCACCGCACGCCCATGCAGGTGGGCATGCTGGCCACCTTCCGGGTGCCGGCCGACCGGCCCACCTTCGTGGCCGACCTGGTGGCGCGCTGGCGCGAGCAGCGCACGTTCGCGCCACCGTTCAGCTACCTCTACCGCTCGCTGCCGGTGCCCAGCTGGTCGGAGCTGGACCCCGACGAGATCGACCTCGACTACCACCTGCGGCACTCCGCGCTGCCGGCCCCCGGCTCCCAGCGCGAGCTCGGCGTCCTGGTCTCGCGGCTGCACTCGGCCAAGCTCGACCGGCGCTACCCGCTGTGGGAGTGCCACGTGATCGAGGGGCTCGAGGAGGACCGCTGGGCGCTGTACATGAAGGCTCACCACTCCCAGGTCGACGGCGTGGGCGGCATCCGGCTGCTGCGTCGCGCGCTCTCGGTCGACCCCGACGCCCGCGGCATGCTGCCTCCCTGGGCCATCGGCACCCGCGGCCCCGACCAGTCCGGCGTGCCGCGCGAGGAACGGCCGAGCAAGGCCGTCGAGCCGGTGGGTCGGGGCTCAGGTGGCTCCGGTCCGTCGGGAGCGCTCGAGCGGCTCGGGTCCGCGGTGGGCGCCGGCCTGGGCGCCGGCACCGCGGTGGCGGGCTCCCTGGCCCGCACCTGGGGGCAGAGCGTGACCGGCCTGGGCGTGGAGCCCGGCCGTGCCGTGCCCTACCGGGCGCCGCACACCATGTTCAACGGCCGCATCCACACGCCGCGACGCTTCGCCACCCAGCACTACGAGACCGACCGGCTGCGCGGACTGGCCCGCCAGGCCGGCGTCAGCCTCAACGACGTCTTCCTCGGGCTGTGCGGCGGGGCGCTGCGGCGCTACCTCACCGAGCAGCACGCACTGCCCTCCACCGACCTGGTGGCCAACGTGCCGGTCTCGGTGCGCACCGGCACCGAGGCCGGCGTCGGCAACGCCATCACGTTCCTCTACGCGCGCCTGGGCACCGACGTCGCCGACCCCGTCGAGCGCCTGCAGGCCATCCGCGCCTCCACGCGTCTGGGCAAGGAGCGGCTGCCCCAGGTGGGTCAGGCCGCCATGGACGTCTACACGGCGGCGCTGATGCTGCCGTTCGTGGGCCAGTCGGTGCTGGGTCTCGGTGGTCGCACCCGGCCCGCGTGGAACCTCGTGCTCAGCAACGTGCCAGGGCCCGCGGAGACCCGTTACCTCGACGGCTCCCCGATGGAGGAGCTCTTCCCGGTCTCGCTGCTCTTCAACGGCCAGGCGCTCAACATCACCGGCGTCTCCTACGGCGGCGGGTTCAACATCGGCTACACCGGCTGCCGCGACTCGGTGCCCAGCCTGCAGAGGATCGCGGTCTACTCCGGCGAGGAGCTCGAGCGCCTGGAGTCGGCGCTCTCCTGACCGACCCCCGTATCCTCGGTCCCGTGGTGCTGGCGCTCTCCCTGCTCTGCGGCGCGCTCGTCGTCGCGGTGGCGGTGCTCACCGCCCTGCTGGTGCGCACGCAGCGCCGCCTGGAGGCCAGCAAGCAGGCCACGCTGGCCCTCGAGCGCGACCTCGCGGCCGCGCTGCGCCCACCGGCGCCGGTCAGCCCCGCCGACCGGCTGGTGCGTCGCGTCGTGCGCACGGTCGACAAGGTGCGCAGCCACGGCGTCTCGGGGCTGCTGCAGGCCTCGCTGGAGGACCTCTCGGCGTGGGCGGCCACCGAGCGCAGCGACATCCTCAACATCGCGGCGGCCGACGGCACCGTCACCCTGTTCTTCTCCGACATCGAGGACTCGACCGCGATCAACGCCAAGCTGGGCGACGCCGCCTGGGTCCGCGTGCTGGCCGGCCACGACGCCGTGGTGCGCGGTCGTGTGGAGCAGTACCGCGGCCGGGTGGTCAAGACCGCCGGCGACGGCTTCATGGTGGCCTTCCGCGACGCCGAGGCCGCCTGCCGGGCGGCCCTGAAGATCCAGAAGGACCTGCGCCGCAACCGCGACCCGCGCCTGTGGCTGAGCCCGGTCCGGGTGCGCATCGGCATCCACACCGGGCGCGTCGTCACCCGTGACGGCGACTACTTCGGCAGCAACGTCGCGATGGCGGCGCGGGTGGCCTCCCACGCACGCGGCGGCGAGGTGCTCGCCAGCACCGCCGTGCGCGACGCCCTCGACGACGACGCCGCGGTGGTGCTGCTCGAGGGCGACGAGGTCTCGCTCAAGGGTCTGCCGGGCACGCACCGGCTGTGGCGCGTGGAGCGACGTCGTCCGGCCGCGGCCCTGGGCGCCCCCGAGGAGGTGGTGGCGGATGGCGATCCCGATGCCCGGGCCTGAGGACCCCTGCCCCTGCGGCGCAGGTGCCTTCGGCGAGTGCTGTCGCCCGCTGCTGCAGCGGCAGCGCACCGCCGCGAGCCCCGAGGAGCTGATGCGCTCGCGTTTCACCGGCTACGCCGTGGGCGAGCTCGACCACGTGTTCCGCACGTGGCACCCCCGCACCCGCCCGCTCACGCTGACGCCCGACCCCGAGACACGCTGGCTGCGCCTGGAGGTGCTCGACGCCGTCGACGACGAGGTGGAGTTCCGCGCGCACCACGAGCACCTCGGCGCACCCCGGGTGCTGCACGAGCGCAGCCGCTTCGAGCAGCGACGCGGGCAGTGGGTCTACGTGGAGGCCGTGCAGGGCCAGGTGCTCAGCTGACCGTGCCCAGCAGCGGGGCCAGCGCCCGCTCGTAGCCGGCCGGGTCGACCGGGCGGTCGCTCAGCAACCGGAAGAGCGCCGCTCTCGCCAGGGCGGAGCGACCTCGGGCGTCCTCGCTCAGGTCGTCGAGGTGGCGGTGGACGTCCCGCCCCCCGGGACCGCGGACGGCCAGGTCAAGCCGGCACACGGCCTCCGCCCACAGGGCGGGGCGCCAGGCCGGCGCGACGTCGATCACGACGGGACTCCCGGCCGGGTCGAGCAGCACGTTGCCCGCCAGGTCGGCGTGCACCAGCTGGTCGTCGCCGAGCTCGGCGTGCGCCGCGCGGGAGCGCGCGAGGACCAGCCGCTCCACCAGCTCGCGAGCCGGGTGGTCGTGCACGGCCTCGCGCACGCAGTCGTCCTCGCCGAAGGCCAGCCGCTCCGCCAGCGCCCAGCGGTCCTCGCGCCGCTCGAGCCCGGCCGGCCGCACGGGCACCGCCACCGCCAGCTCGGCGTGCAGCAGTCGCCCGGTGGCCACCACGACCGAGGCGTCGTCACAGATCGTGGTGCCGGGCTCCCAGCGGCTGGCGCCCCACCCCTCCACCACCCAGGACCCGTCGCGCGCCGGGATGGGCATCGCGACGCGCAACCCGCGGCGCAGGCCCGGGCGCTCGTCCAGCTCGACGGCGAGCCGGGCCAGCAGCGGGTTGAGCCACACCGCCCCCTCCGGGTCTCGGCCGGGCGAGAGCACCAGGTCGCCCGCGCGGACGCTGCCGCCCTGGCCGCCCTCCAGGGGTTGGACGTCGGCGGGCACCGCGAACAGGTCGAGCACGTGAGGTGGGGGCACCACGGTCATGGCCCGTACCGTACGGCGCTCGGCCGGTGACGGCGCTATAGCCTCCACGGGTGACCGAGGCCCTCGACATCACCAGCCCGGGCAACCCGCGGCTCAAGGCGCTGACCGGGCTGCACCGGCGACGCAGCCGGCGCGAGGCCGGCGTCACCGTGGTGGAGGGTCACGACGAGTTGTCGCTCGCGCTCGAGGCCGGCGCCGTGCCCACCACGCTGTTCACCTGCCCCGACCTGGTGACGCCCGAGCGCGCCGGCCTCGTGGAGCAGGTGCAGGCCACCGGCGCCGAGGTGCTGCGCCTGGGCAGGGCCGCCTTCGAGCGGATCTCCTACCGCGACTCCCCCGACGGCCTGCTCGCCGTCCTGCCCGACCCCGCCCGCGCGCTGGCGGCGCTGCAGCTGCCCACCGACCCGCTGCTGCTGGTGGCCGAGGGCATCGAGAAGCCCGGCAACCTGGGCGCCATGCTGCGCACCGCGGAGGCCGCCGGGGTGGACGCCGTGGTGGCCGCCTCGCCCCTCACCGACTGGGCCAACCCCAACGTCGTCCGGGCCAGCAAGGGCACCCTGTTCGCCGTCCCCGTGGCCGACGCGCCCGCCGCCGAGGTGGTGGCCTGGCTGCGCCGGCGTCAGGTGCGCCTGGTGGTGGCCACGCCCGAGGCCGACGCGCTGGTCACCGAGGTCGACCTCACCGGCCCCGTCGCGATCGCGGTCGGCACCGAGCACGAGGGCGTCACCGAGGGCCTGCGCGACGCCGCCGACCAGCTGGTGCGACTGCCGATGGCCGGACGCGTCAACTCCCTCAACGTCGCCACCGCCGCTGCCGTCTGCGTGTACGAGGCGGTGCGGCAGCGCGGCTGAGGGGCGGCCGGGTCACACCGACAGGATCACCGATGACCCGTGGCCGAAGAGCCCCTGGTTGGCGGTGATGCCGACCCGGGCGCCCTCCACCTGGCGGCCCTCGGCCTGCCCGCGCAGCTGCCAGGTGACCTCGCAGACCTGCGCGATGGCCTGGGCGGGCACGGCCTCGCCGAAGCAGGCCAGGCCGCCGGAGGGGTTGACCGGGATCCGGCCGCCCAGGGTGGTCTCCCCCGCCCTCAGCAGCGACTCGGCCTCGCCGGGCTTGCAGAGCGCGAGGTCCTCCATCCAGTCCAGCTCGAGCGCCGTGGAGAGGTCGTAGACCTCGGCCAGGCTGACGTCCTCCGGCCCGATCCCGGCCTCCTCGTAGGCGGCGTGCGCGATCGACTCCTTGAAGGTCCGCTCGGGCGCGGCGCCGGCACCCGCGGCGTCGGTGGAGAGGTTCGGCATGTCCAGCACGGTGTTCGGGAAGGTCGGGGTGACCGTCGAGACCGCTCGCACCCGCACCGGGTTCGCGACCCCGTGGCGCAGTGCGTAATCAGCGCTGCAGACCACCACCGCCGCGGCGCCGTCGGAGGTGGCGCAGATGTCGAGCAGGTGCAGGGGGTCGCACACGACGGCGCTGCCCAGCACGTCGCCGACCCCCACCTGCTTGCGGTACCGCGCGTTCGGGTTGGCCAGGCCGTGCCGGGAGTTCTTCACCTTCACCAGCGCGAAGTCCTCGGGCGTCGCGCCGTGCAGGTCCATCCGGCGACGCGCGTACATGGCGAAGTAGGCGGGGTTGGTCATGCCCAGCAGCCGGAACCGCAGCCAGTCCGGGTCGTCCCACCGTTCGCCGGCGTTCGGGGCCAGGAACCCCTTGGGCGTGGTGTCGGCGCCCACCACCAGCGCCACCTCGGCCAGGCCGGCCATGATCCGGGCGCGGGCGGTGTCGAGGGCCTGGGCGCCGGTGGCGCACGCGGCGTAGGAGGTGGCGACCCGGGCGCCGTTCCATCCCAGCGCCTGGGCGAAGGTCGCGCCGGCGACGTAGCCGCCGTAGCCGTTGCGCACGGTCTCGCCACCCACGACCAGGTCGACGTCGGCCCACGGCACGCCGGCGTCGTCGAGCGCCGCTCGTGCCGCGTGCACGCCGTAGGTCACGAAGCTGCGCCCCCATTTGCCCCAGGGGTGCATGCCCACGCCCGCGACGACGACGTCCTCGCGCCCGCTCACCGGCTGCCCCCTGCCGCGGACCCCGTCGCCCCGAGGGCCGGGACCGGCCGCCAGCGCCACACGGTGCGCTCACCCTGGTCGTCGGTGTAGAGCGTCTCGACGACGAGCTCCACCTCGGCGCCCACCTGCAGGTCCGCGACCCCGAAGCCGCGCGCCACCTGCCCGAGCACCACGAGCCCCTCCGGGAGCTCGACGGCGGCCAGCGCGAACGGCTCGTAGGGGTCGCTCGCCGGCACGTACGGCGCCGGCGGCTGGTACTGCGCGTCGGTGTAGCTCCACACGGTGCCGCGCCGTCCCAGCTCGGTCTGCTCGAAGCGCTCGCCCGAGCACGCCGGGTTGCGGCAGAAGCCCTCGGCCGCCACGGGCGGGAAGAACACGGTGGCGCACGTGGTGCAGCGCGAGCCGAGCAGCGCGGGCTGCTCCCCCTCCGCGTGACCCTGCGTGAACCACCCCTGGATCGCGGGAACCGTCTGCACCACTGCCACCTCCGGACGACGCAAGGTCGCGTCAGAACTAGAACGTGTTCCAGATCATCGCACGTCCGACGGCGCGCCGGTACGCGGATCCGTCCTCAGAACTCCAGCAGCCGCAGCCGCTCCTCCTCGGCCCGCGCCAGCTGCTCGGTCACGCCGTTGCGGCTGCGCGCCAGGTCGTCGCCGAGCCGGTTCACCTGCCCGAGCAGGCCCTGCACGCGCGCGAGGGCGTCGCGCACGCGCGAGCGCACACCCCAGTCGCTGACGATGTTGTCGAACCAGACGTCCATCGCCCGGGTCAGCTCGGGCACCTCCAGTCGCTGTACCGGGCCGACCTCGACGTCGGAGAGCTCGCGGGCCAGGTGCACCAGCGCGCGGTCGGCGTCGCGCAACCGCGCGGTGGCCTCGTCGATGCGCTGGTACTTGAGCGCGTCGGTGAGCAGGCCCCCGCCGCCGAAGGTGTCCCAGCCCGCCCAGTCCGAGGCGCGCCCGAGGCGGTCGGCCGCGGCCGCCAGCGCCCCGTGCGCCACCCTCGCGGCCTCGAGCGCCTCCTCGTACTCGCGCAGTCGCGCCTCCAGCTCGCCACTGGCCCGTGCCACCTGGGTGAGCCGCTCGCCGGCCTCGCCCGGCACCGCGCGCAACGCCCGCTCGCGCAGCTCGCGCGCCGCGCGCTCCTGCTCGGCGACGTCGCCCAGCCCAGCCAGCTCCGCGCGCACCTCGTCGACCTGCCCCTCGGCCACGCGCAGCCGCTCGCGTGCCTCGGCGACCACCAGCTCGGCGGCCTGCGCCTCGGCCCGCTCCCGCGCCAGGTCGCTCTTGCGGCGGCCCGCCAGGGCCGCGATCACCCTGCCCATCGAGAGCGACTCCAGCTTCTCGACGTCGGCCTGCTCGGCGCCCAGCGCCGCCTCGGCCTCCCGCACGGCGCTCGCGCAGGTCCGGCCGTGCGCCTCGGCGGCACGCAACCGGTGCTCGAGGGCACGCTGGCGCTCGCTGGCCCGCTCCGCCGCACGCAGCTCCTCGATGCCGACCCCTGTGCTCACCGTTCGATCCCGGGTGATCCTGGCGGCCCGGCTCAGCCGACCGCGAGGAACGCCAGCAGGTCCTGGCGGGTCAGCACGCCGACGGGCTTGCCGTCCTCCTGCACCAGCACGGCGTCGGCCTTCTCGAGCAGCGCCACGGCCTCGCGGGGGTCCTCGGTGGAGCCGATCGTGGGCAGCGGCGGCGACATGTGGTCCTCGACCTGGTCGGTCAGCCGGGCCTGCCCGGCGTAGAGCGCGTCCAGCAGCGCCCGCTCCGAGACCGAGCCGGCCACCTCGGCCGCCACCACGGGCGGCTCGGCGCGCACCACGGGCATCTGGGAGACGGCGTACTCGCGCAGGATGTGCACGGCCTCGGCGATGGTCTCGCCGGGGTGGGTGTGCACCAGGTCGGGCAGCTGCCCGGACTTGCCGCGCAGCACCTCGCCCACCGTGCGCGTGGGCCGCTCCTGACCGGTGGCGAAGCCGTACTGCGCCAGCCAGTCGTCGTTGAAGATCTTGGTCAGGTAGCCGCGCCCGGAGTCGGGCAGCAGCACCACGACGACGGCGTCGCGACCCTCGGGGGTGCCGGCCAGCTCGTGGGCCAGCGTCCGCGCGGCGAACGCGGCCATGCCGCACGAACCGCCCACCAGCAGGGCCTCCTCGCGCGCCAGGCGTCGGGTGAACGCGAAGGAGTCGGCGTCGGAGACCTCGATGACACGGTCCGCCACGGTGCGGTCGTAGGTCTCGGGCCAGAAGTCCTCGCCCACGCCCTCCACCAGGTAGGGGCGGCCCGTGCCGCCGGAGTACACCGAGCCGGCCGGGTCGGCCCCGATCACCTGGACCCCGGGGTTCTGCTCCTTCAGGTAGCGACCGACGCCGGAGATGGTGCCGCCGGTGCCCATGCCGGTGACGAAGTGGGTGATCCGACCCTGGGTCTGCTCCCAGATCTCGGGGCCGGTGGTCTCGTAGTGCGAGCGCGGGTTGTGCTGGTTGGCGTACTGGTTGGGCTTCCAGGCGCCGGGCTGCGAGGCGAGGCGGTCCGAGACGTTGTAGTAGGAGTCCGGGTGCTCGGGCGCGACCGCCGTCGGGCAGACCACGACCTCGGCGCCGTAGGCGCGCAGCACGTTGCGCTTGTCCTCGCTCACCTTGTCGGGGCACACGAACACGCAGTGGTAGCCCTTCTGCTGGGCCACCATGGCCAGGCCGACGCCGGTGTTGCCGGAGGTGGGCTCGACGATCGTCCCGCCGGGCTGCAGCTCGCCCGAGGCCTCGGCCGCCTCGATCATCCGGGTCGCGATCCGGTCCTTCACCGAGCCGCCCGGGTTGAGGTACTCGACCTTCGCCAGCACCAGCGGCCCGCTGGCCTGCTCCCCCTCCTGACCCGTGCCCGGGAGGTCGAGCGTGCGGCCCAGGCGCACGAGCGGGGTGTTGCCGATGAGGTCGATCACGGAGTCCACGTAGTCCACGTACTGAGACTAGGCCGCGGACGGACTCCCCGCACAACCCCGGCCCCGTCGTGCCCCCCGGCCCCGCCCTAGTATCGCCGCGTGGGTGGAGCGAGTGCGGCGCGACGGCTGGCGGCCGCCGCGGCGTACGGCGGCGGCGGTCTCTCGGTGATCGGTGCCGGGCTGTACGGCGTGCTCGTCGCCGAGGCCAAGCTGGCCCGCCGCACCATCGGCGGCCCGCTCGACGACCCCACGCCCGACGCCAGCGGCTGGTACGGCCGCGGCCTCCCCGGCCCCGCCATCCGCCTGGCCCTGCTCGGCGACTCCAGCGCCGCCGGCTACGGCGTCGAGCGCGTCGAGGAGACGCCGGGTGCCCGACTGGCCACCGGCGTCGCCGTGCACGCCGACCGTCGCGTCTACCTCAAGGAGTTCTGCGTCGTCGGCGCCCAGACGTCCGCCCTGGCGGGCCAGGTCGACCGGGCGCTGATGATCGAGCCCGACGTCGCGATCATCCTGATCGGCGCCAACGACGTCACCCACGTGGTGCCGCCCTCGCAGTCGGTCGCCCATCTGGCCGAGGGCGTGCGGCGCCTGCGCGAGGCCGGCGTCGAGGTGGTGGTGGGCACCTGCCCCGACCTCGGCACCATCAAGCCCATCGCGCCGCCCCTCAAGCAGGTGGCCCGCTCGTGGTCGCGCCGGCTGGCCGCCGCGCAGACCATCGCCGTCATCGAGGAGGGTGGGCGCACCGTCTCGCTCGGCTCCATCCTGGGCCCGGAGTTCGACGCCGCCCCGGCGCTGCTCTTCGGTCCCGACCAGTTCCACCCCTCCGCGGAGGGCTACCTGCACATGAGTGCGGTGCTGATCCCCTCCGTGGTGGCCGCGGCCGGCCTCGCGCCCGACGACGAGGCGCTGCCCGAGCCCTTCCGCGGCGAGGGCGTGCTGCCCATCACCCGCGCCGCCGTCCAGGCGGTCAAGGAGCCGGGCACCGAGCTCGACGGCACCGACGTCGCCGGCGCCAAGCGCGGCCTGCGCGGACGCTGGGTCGAGCTGAGGCACCGCCGTCGTCGTCCGCAGGCCGAGGAGCAGGCCCCCGCCGAGCGCGACGAGGCCGGCCCCCACCCCGTCGCCTGATCCCCGCCCCCCTGACGAACGACGAAGGCCCCCGGATCGCTCCGGGGGCCTTCGCTGTCGTGCGGGTGCTGCGAGGGTGCTGGGGTCAGTCCTGGCTGAAGAAGGCCAGGATGCGCAGCAGGTTGGTGTAGATCCAGACCAGGCTCACGGTCATGCCGAAGGCGGCACGCCACGACTCGCGCTCGGGCAGGCCGTTGGCGATGCCCTGCTCGACGAAGTCGAAGTCCATGATCAGCATGAACACACCGAGCACCAGGCCGGCCACCGCGGTGACCATGCCCAGGCCGCTGACGCCGAAGAGGCCGATCTGCGCGCCGAAGAGGCTGAGGACCAGCTCCATGACGGAGAGGCCGATCATGCCGAACACCGCGGCGACGACGAACTTGCGGAACTTGTCGCCGACCTTGATGTTGAGCACCTTGTAGGCGGCCAGCGTGCCGGCGAAGGCGGCGAAGGTGCCGATGACGGCGCCCTGGACGACGCCGTCGCCGTACATGATGTTGAACAGCTTGGAGAGGCCACCGAGCGCGACACCCTCGAGCGCGGCGAAGCCGAGCACCAGCGCGGGGCTGATGATGCGCTTGAAGGAGTTGACCAGCGAGAGCGCGAAGGCACCCAGCGAGCCGATGGTGGCCGCCGCGATGAGGGGGCTGATGTCCTCGGGCTGGCTGAACTGGTTGACCTCGGGGGTCAGGATCCACGTGGCGAGCGCGAAGACGATGACGACGCCGAGCGACATCGCCGTCTTCTGCACGACCGTGTCGATGGTCATGGGCCCGCTGGAGGCGGGAGCGTGGGTGGGCGCGCCGTGGCCGGGCTCGCCGGTGCCCCACTGGGAGGGCTCGCCGTAGCCCGGGTAGGCCGCGCCGCCTGCGGTCTGGTTTCCGTACTGGTGGGCGCCCGCACCGCTGCGGTTGAACTCCTCCGAGCGGCGGAACACCGGGTTGTTGCTCTGCATGGTTGGTCTCTCCTTGGAGGCCGGGGTCAGCGACCGTCGCCTTGACGATCACCGTGGTGAGGCCCACCCTACCGAGCCTCGCTCATCACAACGCCGGACCCGGCCGGTTCGTTCCCGATCAGGCCCCTTCTCAGGCGGCGTTCAGGCAGGCTCGGCCAGGGGCCCGCGCGGTGGCGGGGATCGTTCCCGGCCGGGGGTCAGATCCGCTTGCGCTCGGCCAGCACCACGGCGTCGCGCACGGTCACGCGCTCGCCGTCACGGTCGATCTCGCGCGTCGGCGAATCTGCGTGCCGGATGGTCCAGGCGTCCGGGTCGAGGGCGCTGACGACGTCGTCGTGCGTGAACAGCAGATCGGGGCCGTGCGGGCGCCGCACGCCGGTGGCGATGTCGTCGGGGTGGTGCCCGACGACCAGCAACCGCCCGCCGCCGGGCTGGGCGGAGGCGCCGACCCGGTTCCAGAACTCGGCGAACTTCGGGCGAGGCACGTGCATGTAGGAGGCCGAGACCAGGTCGTACCCGCCGGGCAGCGAGCCGCCGAAGGTCATCAGGTCCAGGTGCAGCGGCGAGACCCGGTCACCCACGCCCGCCTCCGCGGCGTGCTGGACCGCCCGGCCGAGCGCGATCACCGAGACGTCCAGCGCGGTGACCCGCCAGCCCCGCTGGGCCAGCCAGACGGCGTCGGCGCCCTCGCCGGCGCCGATCTCCAGGGCGTCGCCCGGCTCGAGGTCGGCGACCTGCTCCACCAGGCGCTGGTTGGGCTCCCCGCTCCAGATGCCGCCGGACTGCCCGGACTCGTCGTAGCGGGCGTCCCACGCCTCCTGGGTGTAGAGGTGCGCCAGCTCGTCGGCGGAGTCGGTGGACCCGTCCGCGGTCGGGGACTGCTCGTCGTCGTGCATGGTCGTGTCCTACTCCTTCGTGTCGTCGTGAACGTTAGCGGCCACCAGTGCGCGGCCGATCCGCAGGAGGTGGTCGCGCAGCTCGGGCGGCTCCAGCACGACGACGTCGCTCCCCCAGCCCGCCAGGACCCGGGCGAGGTCCAGCGTGCTCGAGGCCGCCACGCGCACCCGCACGCGCTCGGGGTGGCGGTCGCGAGGCTCGCCCGCCTGCTCCTGGAGCACCTCGAGGTGACGGCCGAACTGGGTGCGCAGGACGCCGAGCCAGCGCTGCTCGGTCTCCAGCACGGCCCGGACGCCGCTGCGTCGGCGCTCGACCTCCTCGACCGTCGCGGCCCAGTCTCGCGCCAGGTCCAGGTCGGCGGGCACCTGCGCCTGCTCGTCGGTGACCTCGATCTCCTGCACCCGCTCGAGCCGGAACGTGCGTCGCCCCGCGGCGGTGCCCCCCAAGAGGTACCAGGTGCCGTCCTTCTCCACCACGCCCCAGGGGTCCACCGCACGCTCGCTGACCCGCCCCCGCGCGTCGCGGTAGTGCAGCCGCACGCGGCGACGTCGCAGCACGGCCTCGCGCCAGGCACCGAGCGCGGCCGGCTCCGCCAGCTCGTCCTCGCCGCCCCAGCGCCGCGGATCGACGACGACGGCGCGGCCGGCCGCCTCGGCCCCCTCGCGCAGCGGTGCCGGGAGGGCGCGCAGCAGCTTGCGCACCACGGTGCGCGTGGCCGGCGACCCGCCCGCGGCCGGACCCAGCAGCCACAGCAGCCCCTCGGCCTCACTGGCCGTGAGGCCGCTGAGGTCGGTGCGGGCGCCCCCGACCAGCTGCCAGCCCCCACCGCGGCCGCGCTGCGGGTAGACCGGCACCCCCGAGGCGGCCAGCGCCTCGAGGTCGCGGCGGGCGGTGGGCACCGAGACCTCCAGCTCGTCGGCCACCTCCGCGGCCGTCACCCGGCCGCGCTGCTGGAGCAGCAGCAGCGCGGCGACGAGTCGGTCTGCTCTCACCGGAGGAAATCTGCCACACAAAGTGATCACTCGGTGAGCACTTCAGGCGGCATCGTCGTGACCCGACACGCACCACCCACCCGCTCACCCACCCAGGAGGACCCGTGCTGCGCGGACTCACCACCATCACCTACGCCGTCGACTACGTCCCGGCCGCCCGCGACTGGTACGCCGAGGTGCTCGGCATCGAGGCCTACTTCGCCAAGGAGCACGAGGGTGCCCTGGCCTACGTCGAGTTCCGGGTAGGCGACCACCAGGCCGAGCTCGGCCTGCTCGACCGGCGCCACGTGCCCGACGGCGGCCCCGGCACCGCGGTCACCTACTGGGCGGTGGACGACGTGGAGGCAGCGCATGCGCGGCTGCTGGCGCTCGGCGCCACCGAGCACCTTCCCCTGACCGAGCAGGGGCCGGGCTTCGTCACCGCCTCGGTCCTCGACCCCTTCGGCAACGTGCTCGGTGTGATGTACAACGAGCACTACCTCGCGATGGTGGGTGCGCGGTGACGGGCAGTCTGGTCCGGGCGTCCGACGCCGGTGCCTGGCGCACCTGGCTGCTCGCCCACGCCACGACCGAGCCCGAGGCCTGGCTGGTGCTGGAGCACCGCGACAGCCCCCGCCCCGGCATCGGCATGGTCGAGGCGGTCGAGCACGCGCTGTGCGTCGGCTGGATCGACTCCACGCGGCGCCGCCACGACGAGCACGCCTCGGTGATGCGCTTCTCGCCGCGCCGCCGGCGCAGCACGTGGAGCGCCAGCAACCGCGAGCGCGTCGCACGGCTGACCGCGGCCGGACTGATGACGCCGGCCGGGCTCGGCGCCGTCGAGCGCGCCCGGGCGCTGGGCACCTGGGACCCGACCCCGACGGGCACCGTGGGGTGATCAGCGCCGCGAGCTGGCGAACAGGTGCCACTCCCGGGCCACCCAGAGCGCGCCGCCCACCGCGGCCGAGAGCGCGACGAGGCCCATCCAGCCCGCGACGTAGAACGCCGTGAGCACGACTCCGCAGCTCGTCAGGAACAGCACGGTGCCGAAGACCACGGCCATCACGACCGGGACGGGGTGGGGGCGCACGGCGCCATCCTGCCCGACCGAGGGCCGGTGCGGTTGCCTACGGAACCAACGGCCGGGTGAACGGCATCGAGTCGAGCAGCTGCTCGCGGGTGCCGGTGACCTCGTAGGCCCGCTGGTCGACAGCCAGGCGCGGCAGGTCGACGCCGGTACGCAGGCGCAGGCACTCCGCGGGGACGCTGAAGACCATCCGGCGGTTCTCCCTGCCCTCCACCGGCACGGCGCGCGTGCGGCAGGCCACGGTCCGGGCCGGACCCAGCGCCGTGAAGCGGGCCGTCCGGACGACCACGTACCGGCCCGAGGTGCCGTCGGTGCGCCAGGTGATCGTGAAGGTCGGTCCCTTCCGGCCCGGCTCGCGCACCCGCAGCAGGTGCTTGTCGTACGGCGTCGAGAAGTAGGTGAGCACCCTCATCCCCTCGGGGGAACGGTCCACCTTCATCAGCCGCAGACCGCTGTAGTAGGAGTCGTCGCGGACGACGTCGCCGTCGGCCGAGGCCGGCGCGGCGAGGGCCAGCGGCAGCAGCAGGGCGACCACGAGCAGCAGGGCGCGCACCCCCCGACGCGTCGAGTCGGTCGAGTCAGGCGAGTGGGTCGGGGTTCCCGAGCGGTGCGGCATGTCGTCTCCGGTCAGTCGGTGTGGCACGTCGTCGGGTGTGACGCTCCGAGCGGCCACCTGGTTCGCGGTTCGGCCCGGCGGTTCCCCCGGTGGTGCCCCCGGTGGGACTCGAACCCACACTGCAGCGCTTTTAAGGCGCCTTCCTCTGCCGTTGGGATACGGGGGCCGGCACTAAAGGTAGGTCTTGCGGGCGTGGATGGCGTGGGCACCCGCCACCCGGTCGACGAACAGGAAGCCCTCGCAGTGGTCGATCTCGTGCTGGAGCGCGCGCGCCTCGAAGGCGTCGGTCGTGACCGTCACCTCCTCGCCGCTGCCGGGCAGCGCCCCGCGCACGGTCAGGCGGCTGGCGCGCTTCACGTCGCCGGTCAGGTCGGGCACGCTCATGCAGCCCTCGCGGGCCCGCTCGTTGCGCGAGGCCTCGACCACGACCGCGTTGCAGAGCACGAAGGTGCCGTGCTGCGTGCGGGTCTTGGGGTGCTCGGTGACGTCGACGCAGAACACGTGGGCCGCCACGCCCACCTGGGGCGCGGCGAGCCCGACGCAGCCGGGGCTGACCCGCATCGTGGCGACCAGGTCGGCGGCCAGCTGCAGCACCGCGGGATCGGTGGGGTCCACGTGGGGCGACGGCGTGGAGAGCACCTCCGCGGGTGCGCGGACGACCGGCAGCACCCGACCCGCGGGCAGCACCTCCAGCGCCGCCGAGAGAGCGCTGCTCACAGCTCGTCGGGCTCGGCCGCTCGCAGCGTCGCGCGGACGCCGAGCTGTCCGGCGGCGTCGTCGACCGCCGACTGCAGCGACGCCGCGCCGCCGTCGGCCGGCAGGTCGATCTCCGCCACCAGGAGGTAGAGACCGCCGGCCAAACGGGTGGTGAGGTCGGTGACGTTGCCGCCGACTCCCGCCACGGCGGCCATGACACCCGAGACGATGCCGGAGCGGTCACCTCCGTGCACGGTGAGCACCCAGGCGCTCCCCCGCGGCGGCACCCGGTCCTCGACCGGCACGGCGCGCACCGCGACCGACAGCGTGCCGTCGGTCTCCAGCGGTTGCAGCGCCGCGGCGATGGCGTGCTCCTCGGCGTCCCCGGCGCAGAGCAGCATCATCGAGAAGTGCCCGCGCAGCAGCGTCATCGTGGAGTCCTCGATGTTGAGGCCCAGCCCGGCCAGCTGCTCGGTGGTCTCGGCGATGATGCCGGGGCGGTCGTGCCCCAGGACGGTGATGGCGTGCAGGCTCACGGCACCATCCTCGCACTCTCCCGCCCCGGTCAGCCGCGGGCGGGCAGCAGGCAGAAGTGGTTGCCGGAGCCGTCGGCGTACATCCGCCACGGCACCTCGGACTCCCAGGCCGGGTGCTCGCGCCGTCCACCACGTGCCAGCACCCCCTCCTCGACCTCGTCCCAGAGATCACCGCTCTCCAGTCGCAGGTCCAGGTGCAGCCGGTTCTTGCCGGCGGCCGGCTCCTGCTCCGGGCACAGCTCGAGCAGCGGGCCGCGCCGCGACGGAGCCCGCAGGGACCGCGGCGCGTAGCCCTCGACGTCCTCCCACCCGGTGAGCCAGCGCCACAGCTCGGCGTCGGCGTCCGGGTCGGCGGAGTCCAAGGGCAGGGCGGCGATCGGCCCGGTGTCCGTGTAGGCCTCGCGCTCCTCCATCACGCAGAACGGGTTTCCCTCGGGGTCCGCGAGCACCACCCACGGCACCCCGTCGCCCGCGTGCTGGCCGATGTCGAGGTGGCGGGCGCCCAGCCCCAGCAGGCGATCCACGACCGCGGCCTGCTGTGCGGCCTCACTCCCCAGCAGGTCCAGGTGCAGGCGCAGCGGCTCGCTCGGCGGCAGGGGCACCCTCTGCAGGCACAGGTCCAGCCCCAGCCCACCACCCAGGTCGAGGTGCGTCTCGAAGCCGGCCGGCTCGTCGGTCAGCCGCTCCCCGCCCAGCGCCGCCTCCCAGAAGCGGCCCAGACGCCCCGGGTCCACGGCGTCGAGGACGATGTTCTCCAGGTACACGCGACTCACCGTAGTCCCGCTGACGCCGCTCGGCTCAGCGGTCGACGAACCCGGCCGCCCGACCCAGGACGGCGTCGAGCATCGGCTCGGTGAGGCGCCCGGTGAACGTGTTCTGCTGGCTGGGGTGGAAGCTCCCGAGCAGCACCACCTCCCCGTGGGGGCCGCCCAGCACGGACTCGGCACCGTGGCCGAAGCGCGGCTTGGGCCGCGGCACCTCCCAGCCGGCGCGGCGTGCCGCCCCCAGCGTGGCGTCCCACCCGATCGAGCCGAGCGCCACCAGGCAGCGCACGTGCGGCGCCAGCAGAGCCAGCTCGCGGTCGAGCCACGGGGCGCAGCGCGCCTTCTCCGCCGTCGTCGGCTTGTTGTCTGGCGGCGCGCAGCGCACGGCGGCCACGATCCGGGTGCCGCGCAGGGCGAGCCCGTCGGCGGCGTGCACGCTGGTGGGCTGGTTGGCGAGCCCGACCCGGTGCAGCGAGGCGAAGAGCCAGTCGCCGGACCGGTCGCCGGTGAAGACCCGGCCGGTGCGGTTGGCGCCGTGGGCGGCCGGGGCCAGACCCACCACGAGCACGGCCGGCTCGGGGTCGCCCCACCCGGCGATCGGCCGCCCCCAGTAGGGCTCCTCCGCGTAGGCGGCACGCTTCTCGGCCGCCACCTGCTCGCGCCACCGCACCAGTCGCGGGCAGCGACGACACGTGCTGATCCGGGCACCGAGCGCGGCCAGACGGTCGCCGGGCTCCTGCTCCGCGACGTCGACCGGATCCCCCGGCCACCCAGCGCCCGGTGGCACCGGAGAGTCGAACGGCTGCCCGGTGCCGGGGTGCGGCAGCGGCGCGGGGTCGCTCAGCGGCGTCGTCGCCACACCAGCAGACCGACCAGCAGCAGCGCTCCCGCGCCGGCAGCGATCACCGCGGGGCTCGGCCGCCCCTGGTCGGTGGTCAACCGGTCGGCGACGTCGTGCGCTGTCTCGTGGGCGCGCGCCTTGACGTCCAGGCGTGCCTGCAGCTCGTCGACGGTCTCGGCCAGCTGCTCGCGCTGGGCCTCCACCTCGGCGGCCAGCCGCTCGGGCTCGGAGGTGCTCATCGGTTGCCGCCCTTCAACGTCTCGACGTCCTGCTTGAGGCCGGCGATCGCCCGCTCGGGCGCCGGCGGGGTGGCCTTCGCGACCGCGTTGCGACCCAGCAGAGCGGCGATCCCCGCGACGGCCAGCAGCACACCGCCCACGACCAGGGCAGCGGCCCAGGCCGGCAGCGCGAGGGCCAGCGCCAGGATCGCGGCGGCCAGCAGGCAACCCACGCCGTACAGCGCCAGCAGCCCGGCTGCGCCGAAGGCACCCAGGCCCTTGCCGGCGTCGCGACCCTTCTGGGTCACCTCGGCCTGGGCCAGCCGGAGCTCGCTGCGGATCAGCTCGGGCACCTGGGTGGAGAGCTGGTGCACCAGGCCACCCAGCGTCTCCTCCGAGGGCGGTCGGGACGCAGGCGCGCCGCTGGTCGTGGTGGTCTCGCTCATGAGCCCCCGGTAGCCACCGCGGAGTCGTCGAAACCCGCACGCCCCCGACGTCTCAGCCGATGCTGGCCGCGATCCCGTCGAGGATGTCGCACTCGGACACCACGACCTGTCGCACGCCCGCGTGCTCCAGCACCCTCGACCAGATCAGCGCGCCCGCGCCGATGACGTCGGCACGGCCCGGGTGCAGGTAGGGCAGCTCGCGGCGCTCCGCCACGCTCAGGCCCACCAGGCGCTGCACCGCCGCGTGCACGTCGTCGACATCGAGCACCTGCTGGTCCAGCGCCGCGCGGTCGTAGGCCGCAAGGTCGAGCACCGCGGCCGCGACCGTCGTGACCGTGCCGGCCACCCCCACCACCGTGGCCGCCTCTGCGGCCGGCACCGGGCACGCTGCGAGCGCGGCGTCGACGTCGGCCAGCAGCGCCTCCACCTGGGCGGCCGTGGGCGGGTCGTCGGCCAGGTGCCGCTCGTGCAGGCGCACCGAGCCGATGTCCATGGAGTGCGCGCTCTGCGGACCGGACCGGTCCCCCAGCACCAGCTCGGTGGACCCGCCGCCGATGTCGACCACCAGCACCGGCCACGCGGGCTCTGCGCGCAGGTGGCGCACGGCGCCGGTGAAGGAGAGCGCTGCCTCCTCGGCGCCGCTGAGCACCTCGGGCGCCACGCCGAGCCGCGCGCGGACCCCGGCCACGAACTGCGCAGCGTTCTCGGCGTCGCGCGAGGCCGAGGTGGCGCAGAAGCGGATCCGTTCGGTCGGCACGTCGTGCTCGGCGATGATCGCCGCGTACTCGTCGATGGCGGCGAAGGCCCGCCCCAGGGCGGCCTCGCCGATCCGACCCGACGCGTCGAGCCCCTCCCCCAGCCGGACCATCCGCATCTCGCGCAGGACCGCGTGCGGCGGCTCGCCGACCAGCAGCTTGATCGTGTTGGTGCCGCAGTCGATCGCGGCCACCGCTCCGCTCACGGGGCGCCGGGCTCCGTCTGCTCGTCGGCGGGCTCGTCGGCGGGCACGCAGGGACCCTCGGCCCACCACGCGCCCAGCCGGTCGAGCACCTCGTCGCCCAGCGGGTTGACGCCGGGCCCGGCCGCGAGCGCGTGGCCGGCCAGCACGTGCAGGCACTTGACCCGGTCGGGCATGCCCCCGGCGGTGACGCCGGTTATCTCGGGCACCTCGCCGAGCTCGGCGCGGGCGGCCAGGTAGGCGTCGTGGGCGGCGCGGTAGCCCGCCGCCAGCTCCTCGTCCTCGCCCAGGCGCGCCTGCATCTGCTTCATCAGGCCCGACCCCTCGAGGGTCCCGATCATCGAGGCCGCACGCGGGCAGGTGAGGTAGAAGGTCGTGGGGAACGGCGTGCCGTCGGGCAGCCGCGGCTGGGTGGTCACCACGTCGGGGTTGCCGCAGGGGCAGCGGTGTCCCACCGCCGCGATGGCGCGCGGGGGCCGCCCGAGCTGGCGGTGCACCACCGACTCGTCCTCGGGAGAGATCACTCCGCGGACCTCTCGCCCGTCTCGCCCTCGACGGCGCCGATCTCGCTGCGCGGAGGGCGCCCGGGGGCCGGCGGGTTGCCGGCCAGCTGCACCGAGGTCCACAGGTCCTCGTAGACGGCGGTCGGCTCCTCGGGGTCGACCGCGCTCGGGTCACCCAGCTCGGCCTCGGGCTCGAGCGGCTCGCCGTCCTCGTCGAGCACCACGTAGGAGGTCTGGCCGGGCTCGACGTAACCGAAGCGCTCGCGCGCCTGGGCCGCGACGAACGCGGGGTCGTTCCACCGCTCCTTCTCGCGCTGCAGGTCGGCGATGCCCTCCTGGCGCTCCTCGATCTGCGCCTTGAGGTCGCCGATGTGGGAGCGCTGCTGCAGGTAGGCGCGCAACGAGGAGGCGTAGCTGACGGCGAGCACCGCCAGCACCACCACGAGCACGGCGGCCCGGCCGGTCATCCGGGGCCTCAGGCGCAGGCGGCGGGGCGTCGTCGAGGTCTTCTCGGGGGCGGCTGCCGCCGCCGCGCCGGCGGACGTCGTGCGCGGACGCGCGCCACGGGCACCTCGGGGTCGTCCCTGCCCCGGGCCGGCTCCCGGACGACGTCGGGGAGCCCGGCCGGGGCGCGGAGCGTGGGGGCGGTCGGCAGGCACGGGCCCCAGTCTGCCCGCTCTAGGCGCCGAACCGCGGGAACGCGGCCGCACCGGCGTAGCGTGCCGCCTCGCCCAGCTCGTCCTCGATGCGCAGCAGCTGGTTGTACTTGGCCACGCGCTCGGAACGCGCCGGAGCGCCGGTCTTGATCTGACCGCAGTTGGTGGCGACCGCGAGGTCGGCGATGGTGGTGTCCTCGGTCTCGCCGGAGCGGTGGCTCATCATGCAGCGGTAGCCGTTGCGGTGCGCGAGGTCCACGGAGTCGAGGGTCTCGGTGAGCGAGCCGATCTGGTTGACCTTGACCAGCAGCGCGTTGGCCTGGCCACCGGAGATGCCGCGCTGCAGTCGCTCCACGTTGGTGACGAACAGGTCGTCGCCGACGATCTGGATGCGGCCGCCGAGCTGGTCGGTCATCGCCTTCCAGCCCTCCCAGTCGTCCTCGTCCAGCGGGTCCTCGATCGAGACGATCGGGAAGTCCTCGCAGAGCGTCGCGTAGTAGGCGGTCATCTCCTCGGCCGACTTGGAGCCGCCCTCGAAGGCGTAGGAGCCGTCGCTGTAGAACTCGCTGGCCGCCACGTCCATGGCCAGCGCGATGTCGGTGCCCAGCTGCAGCCCGGCGCCGCTGACGGCCTCGGCGATCAGGTCGAGCGCCGCGCGGTTGGACTCCAGGTCGGGAGCGAAGCCGCCCTCGTCCCCCAGCCCCGTCGCCAGGCCGCGCTTCTTCAGCACCGACTTGAGCGAGTGGTAGACCTCGGCACCCTGGCGCAGCGCCTCGCGGAAGGTGGGGGCGCCGATCGGCGCGATCATGAACTCCTGCACGTCGACGTTGGAGTCGGCGTGCGAGCCTCCGTTGAGGATGTTCATCATCGGCACGGGCAGCAGGTGGGCGTTGGGCCCGCCCACGTAGCGGTAGAGCGGCAGGCCGGCGGAGTCGGCGGCGGCGCGGGCCACGGCCAGCGAGACGCCGAGGATGGCGTTGGCGCCCAGCTCGGCCTTGTTCGGCGTCGCGTCGAGGTCGAGCATCGTCTGGTCGATGACGCGCTGGTCGTCGGCCGCCAGACCCTCGACGGCGGGGCCGATCCGCGAGATCACCGCGTCGACGGCCTTGCCGACGCCCTTGCCGAGGTAGCGGTCGCCGCCGTCGCGCAGCTCCACCGCCTCGAACGCGCCGGTGGAGGCGCCGCTGGGCACCATGGCCCGGGCGAACGCGCCGTCGTCGAGGGCGACCTCGACCTCGACGGTGGGGTTGCCGCGCGAGTCCAGGATCTCGCGGGCTCCGACTGCTTCGATCGATGCCATGCCCGCACCCTAGTGGCGACCCACGGGTAACCGGGACCGCGTCCGCCGGCCGCAGGTCAGGGCGGGTGGGTGATGATGGAGCCCTGATGGAGAACCTGGATCCCGTGCGTCGCCAGCCCCCCGGTGCGGGGGCCGACTTCGGCCGCTACCGCATCGAGCGGCGCCTGGGCATGGGCGGCATGGGCGTGGTGTACGCGGCGCGCGACACCGTGCTGGACCGGCTGGTCGCGCTCAAGGTGATCGCGGGACAGCTGGCCGGCGACGACGAGTTCCGTCGTCGCTTCCAGCGCGAGGCCGGGGTGCTGGCGCGGCTGGACTCACCGCACGTGATCGCCATCTACGACCACGGCGAGCACGACGGCGTGCCGTTCATCGCCACGCAGTACGTGGCCGGCGGCGACCTCGGCGACCTGCTCGAGGCCAGCGGTCCGCTCCCGCCCGCCGTCGGGCTCCAGGTGGCCGCGCAGGTGACCGAGGCCCTGGCCGACGCCCACCGCGCCGGCGTGGTGCACCGCGACGTCAAGGCGGCCAACGTGCTGCTGCGCAGCCGCCAGATCGGCGACGCGGGCGCGAGCCCCCACGTCTACCTGGCCGACTTCGGCATCGCGCTCAGCGACGGCGCCGCCACCCACACCTCCTCGGCCGCCGGGAGCTGGGCCTACCTCTCCCCCGAGCGGCTGCGCGGCGCGCCCGCCACCCCGGCCTCGGACCTCTACGCCGTCGGCTGCCTGCTGTGGGCCTGCCTCACGGGCGCCCCGCCCTACACCGGCTCCGACGCGGAGGTGGTGATGGGTCACGTCTCCGAGCCCGTGCCCCACCTGGAGGGCGACGACGACTTCACGCGCCGACTCGACGCCGTGCTCGCCCGCGCCCTCGCCAAGACCCCCGAGGACCGCTGGCAGGACGCCGCCGAGCTGCAGGCCGCACTCCTCGACCTGGGCTCGCCGCCACCGACCTTCCGTCCGCGCGCCGTCTCCGCGTCCGCGGTCACACCGCGCGAGGTGACGCGCCTGCGCGGCGGCACCCCCGTCCCCGTGGCCACGGCACCCTCCGCGGTCGAGGAGCCACCCGGTCCCGGCCGTCGAGCCACCGACAGAGAGCGCCGCTCTCGCCCGTTGCTGGCCGCGGGCGCCGTCGCGCTCACGCTGGCGCTGCTGGCGGGCGTCGGCTGGTGGATCCGGGAGGGCCGTGGCGCCGGTGACGATCCGGCGCCGGCGGCGCCCAGCGGACCGGTCGAGCTCGTCACCGGCGACGCCGACGGCGACGGTCTGGGCGACCTCACGCTGAGCTGGCTCGACTTCTCCCTGGACTCCAGCGCCTCGCAGTCGTGGCTGCTCACCTCCGACGGCGAGAGCTTCGCCGCCCCGACGACGAGCCGCAGGCTGCCCGGCACCAGCGAGAGCCTCAGCGACATCGACGGCGACGGCGCGCTGGACCGCATCGCCGCCTACGACGACGACGACGAGCGCGAGGTCGTCGTCGACGTCGTCTACGCCGACGGCCGCACCGAGCAGCTCGACATCCCCCGCACGGGTGTGATCCGTCGCTACCTGAGCGACCCGATCGCCCAGGGCGGCGACTTCGACGGCGACGGCTACGGCGACGTGCTGCTCAGGCCCGAGGTGGCCGAGGGCACCGGATTCACGGTCGTCCCGGGTGGTCCCGACGGCCTCGCGCTCGAGCCCGGCACGGTCCCGACGGCGTGGCTCACCAGCGACGACATCTCCATCGGCCAGTTCCACCCCGTGCTCGGTGGTGACGTGGACGGTGACGGGGACGACGACCTGGTGATCTCCGTCAGCGCCCTCGCCCCGACCGAGCGCACCCAGATCGCCATCTCCGAGGACGGTGAGGAGGGTCGGGAGTTCGCCCCCGACGCCGACGTCTTCGAGGTACCGCCCACGAGGATCGGCAACTGGGACGCCCAGCTCGTGCCCGCCGACGTCGACGGCGACGGCACCGACGAGCTGCTGGGATACCGCGGCGTCAAGGGCGCCGGGTTCGAGGTGCTCGTCCACGACGTCGTCGACGGCGTGATCGGCGAGGGCACCGTGATCGGCACCGAGTCGCACCGCGCCGACACCTCGACCCAGAGCACCCCCTCCATCTCCGACGTCGACGGCGACGGCGACGACGACCTCGTCCTGCTGCGCAACCCAGACTGGTTCACGGGCGACATGGAACCCGACAGCTGGGCCGTCGACGTCATGCTCGCCGAGGACGGCCGCCTGGGCCCCGCGCAGCGCTGGGCCGACGTCCCCTGCCGCACCGACGGCTGCGAGGACGAGTCGCTCATCGTCACCTCCTGACCTTCCCGCTGGTCGAACCACCCCCATCGCGGGTTGAGCCGTGAGGCGCCCTGAATCGCCCCGGGTTTCGACACGCACTCGCTGACGCTCGCACGGCTCAACCAGCAGGGCCGCCCGGTCGCCGCGTCGCGCACCCGACCAACGTCCGGGCTCAGCCGCCCGTGCGCTTGACCTGCTGCCAGATGGCGTCGATCTCGGTGGGACTGAGGGGTGGGGAGTCCGGGGTGCGGCCGAGCGAGGCGGGGTCGAAGACGTGCGGGTTGCGACGGCGCAGCTTGGCGACCAGCCCGGCGGCGACGTCGTCGATGGTGAACTGCCCGGCCTGCTCGGCCACGGCGGCGTGGAAGACCACCTGCAGCAGCACGTCGCCGAGCTCCTCGCACACGTGGGCGGGGTCGCCCTCGGCGATCGCCTCGACCAGCTCCTCGGTCTCCTCGCGCAGGTAGGGCACGAGGGAGGTGTGGGTCTGCTCGGCCTTCCACGCGCACTCGGCACGCAGCCGGCGCATCACCCGCACCAGCTCCTCCAGCGAGGATCCCGACGAGCCCTGCGGGCCCGCTGCGGTCATGCGCCGCAGCGCTGCGACGCGGGCAGGTCGCCCACGTTGGTCTCGCCGTCGACACCGGCCTGCGCCTCGATGCTGACCGCCACCGAGGTCTCGGAGAGGCCGCGGACCAGGCCCTGCTCCCCCACCGCGAGCTCGATGGTGCCGAAGCGCGGGTTCACCTCGAAGCCGTTCTCCTCCTGCCAGGCCACCGCGGTCTCCAGCCCGGCGTCGAGCGCCTCGCTCGCGTTGTCGTCGGTGTCGGGCAGGCCGAGCTCCTCGCGGCCGATGGCCACCAGCACCTCGGCGAAGTAGGCCCCCGCGGTGATCTGCGGCAGCACGGCCTCGATGGCGTCCGCGTCGACCCCGGCGCCGCTGAGCTGCTGCTCCTGGGCGTCCGCCGCGGCAGCCACGGCCTCGCCGACCTCGACGTCGTACTCCGCGGAGAGCTGGTCGGCCAGCGAGCGCAGGCTCAGCGCCGAGACCATGTCCTGTCGGGCGACCCCGCCGGGCACCGCCGCGTCGTTGCCGGCCTCGACCAGCTGGCCGAGCATCGTGCACAGGTCGTCGGTGGCCTGGTCGACCTCGTCGACCGAGATCCGGTCGTCGCCCACCTGGGCGGCCGTGGTCGGCGCCAGCACCTCCGGCCCGACACCGCACGCGGAGACGAGAACCAGGCCCAGCACGGTCGCCGCCACGAGCGGGAGGCGGACCAGACGAGAGGAACGGGACACCGGGTTCACGCGGACTCCTTGCTGGACGAGCTGGACGAGCTGGCTGCACTGCCTGTGCTGGACGGATCGCGCGGGTCGATGATCGTGTCGATCACACCGCGCGCCCATTCAAGCAGGGGGACGCCGGCCAGCGGGCGCCCGGTCGCACCGGGGGTGCCGGGCCGCGGCACGAGCACGGTGCCCACCGAGGTCTTGACGATGGACTTCGGGTAGAGCCGCTGCAGCCGCACCACCCGCGACTCGGGCAGGTCGACCGGCGCGAAGCGCACGTTGCGCCCCGCGATGGTCAGCTCGCCCAGCCCCGCCTGACGGGCCCGTGCCCGCAACCGTGCCACCAGCATCAGCGAGGTGACCTCCTGCGGCGGCTCGCCGTAGCGGTCCTGCAGCTCCTCGCCGATCGCGTCGACGTCGGCGTCGGTGCGCACCTCGGCGAGGCGCTTGTAGATCTCCAGCCGCAGCCGCTCGCTGGTGATGTAGTCGTGCGGCAGGTGGGCGTCGACCGGCAGCTCGATGCGCACCTCGGCGAGCTCCGGCTCGGCGTCGCCGCGGAAGTCCTGCACGGCCTCCCCGACCAGGCGCACGTAGAGGTCGAAGCCCACGTCGGCGATGTGGCCGGACTGCTCACCGCCGAGCAGGTTGCCGGCGCCGCGGATCTCGAGGTCCTTCATGGCGATCGCCATGCCTCCGCCGAGGTCCGAGTGCTGGGCCAGCGTCGCCAGCCGCTCGTGCGCGGTCTCGGTCAGCGGCTTCTCGGCCGGGTAGAGGAAGTAGGCGTAGGCGCGCTCGCGCGAGCGGCCGACGCGGCCGCGCAGCTGGTGCAGCTGGCTCAGGCCCAGGGTGTCGGCGCGCTCGATCAGCATCGTGTTGGCGTTGGAGACGTCGAGTCCGGACTCGACGATGGTGGTGCACACCAGCACGTCGAAGCGCTTCTCCCAGAAGTCCAGCATCACCTTCTCCAGCTGGTGCTCGCCCATCTGGCCGTGGGCGGTGGCCACCCGCGCCTCGGGCACCAGCTCCTTGATCCGCGCCGCCGCCTTCTCGATCGAGCTGACCCGGTTGTGGATGTAGAACACCTGGCCGTCACGCAGCAGCTCGCGCCGCACCGCGGCGGTCACCTGCCGGTCCTCGTAGGCGCCCACGTAGGTGAGCACGGGGTGGCGCTCCTCGGGGGGCGTGGTGATCGTGGACATCTCGCGGATGCCGGTGATCGCCATCTCGAGCGTGCGCGGGATCGGCGTCGCGCTCATGCTGAGCACGTCGACCGAGGTGCGCAGCCTCTTCATCTGCTCCTTGTGCTCGACGCCGAAGCGCTGCTCCTCGTCGACGATGATCAGCCCGAGGTCCTTGATCCGGATGTCGGGGTTGAGCAGGCGGTGGGTGCCCACCACGATGTCGACGCTGCCCTCGCGCAGCTGCTCGATCACCGCGGCGGCCTCGGCGTCGGTCTGGAACCTGCTCAGGCCCTTGATGACGACGGGGAAGCCGCTCATCCGCTCGGTGAACGTCGAGAGGTGCTGGGTCACCAGGAGCGTCGTCGGCACCAGGACGGCGACCTGCTTGCCGTCCTGGACCGCCTTGAACGCCGCCCGGACGGCGATCTCGGTCTTGCCGTAGCCGACGTCGCCGCACACCAGGCGGTCCATGGGGACCGTCTGGCGCATGTCGGACTTGACCTCCTCGACGGTGGTCAGCTGGTCGATGGTCTCGGTGAAGGGGAAGGCGTCCTCGAGCTCGCGCTGCCAGGGCGTGTCGGGCCCGAACGCGTGGCCCTTGGTGGCCTGCCGGGCCGCGTAGAGCTTGATCAGCTCGGCGGCGATCTCGCGCACGGCCTTCTTGGCACGGGCCTTGCGCTTGGTCCAGTCGGCGCCGCCGAGCCGGTCGAGGCTGGGCTGCTCGCCACCCACGTAGCGGGTCACCTGGTCGAGTGCGTCGGCCGGCACGTAGAGGCGGTCGGGCGGTCCGCCGCGCTTGCTGGCGCCGTACTCGAGCACCAGGTACTCGCGGATGGCGCCCTGCACCTCGCGCTGCTTCATCTCCACGAAGCGCCCGACGCCGTGCTGCTCGTGCACCACGTGGTCGCCGGTCTTGAGCTCCAGCGGGTCGATCTGCTTCTTGCGGCGCGCGGGCATCGCGCGCATGTCGCGCGTCGAGGCCTTCTGCCCCGAGATGTCCTCGCCGGTCACCAGCACCAGGCGGTTGACGTCGTCGACGAAGCCGTGGGTGAGCCGACCGCACGTCACCTCGACGACGCCGGTGGGCTCGGTGCCCGGGGTCTCCTCGAGGCGCGCCGGCACGTCCCGCTCGCCCAGCACCTCGACCATCCGCTGCGCGGGACCGTGCCCGGGGTGCACGACGAGCGTGCGGTAGCCGTCGCTGCGCCACCGCTCCAGGTCGGTCATGGCCCGCTCGACGTCACCGTGGTAGAGGTCGACGGGGCGGTGCGGGAGAGCGGTGCCCTCGCCGGAGCCCTCGGCCCCGCCGACCTCATCGGCGTCGTCGAGGCCGAACGGGCTGAGCGTCCACCACGCCAGGCCGCGCTCGCGGGAGTGCTCGCGCACCTCGCCGAGGCTGCGGTAGGAGGCGGCGCCGAGGTCGATGGGCGCCGAGCCGCCGCCGGCGGCGGCCGCCCACGAGGCGCCGAGGAACTCCTCCGAGGTGGCGACCAGGTCTTGGGCGCGACTGCGGGCGCGCTCGGGGTCGAGCACCAGCACGTGGGTGTCGGCCGGCACCAGGTCGACGAGCAGCTCCATGCCGTCGACCAGCGCGGGCGCCAGCGACTCCATGCCCTCGGCGGCGATGCCCGCGGCGATCTTGTCGGTCAGCTCCAGCAGCTGGGGGTGCTCGCGGCCCAGCGCGGCGGCCCGCTCACGCACCTCGGGGGTGAGCAGCAGCTCGCGGCACGGGGGCGCCCAGAGTCGCTCGGCCTTCTCGAGGGTGCGCTGGTCGGCCACCGCGAACCACCGGATCTCCTCCACCTCGTCGCCCCACAGCTCGACGCGCAGCGGGTGCTCCTCGGTGGGCGGGAAGACGTCGAGGATGCCGCCGCGCACCGCGAACTCGCCGCGCTTCTCGACCAGGTCGACCCGGGTGTAGGCGGCGTCGGCCAACCGCTCGACGAGCTCCTCGAGCGGGGCGGTGTCGCCGGCGACCAGCTCGACGGGCTCCAGCTCGCCCAGCCCGGGCACCTGCGGCTGCAGCACCGAGCGCACCGGGGCGACCACGACCGAGAGCGGTCCGGTGCCGGGCTGCGTGCCGGGGTGGCACAGCCGCCGCAGCACCGCGAGGCGCTTGCCCACGGTGTCGCTGCGCGGGCTGAGTCGCTCGTGCGGGAGCGTCTCCCAGCTCGGGTAGTAGCCCACGACCTCGGGGTCCATCAGCTCCCCCAGCGCGCCCACCAGGTCCTCGGCCTCGCGCGAGGTGGCCGTGACCGCCAGCACCGGACGCCCCGCCCGCACCAGCCCGGCCACCAGGAACGCCCGCAGCGCCTCCGGACCGGTCAGCTCCAGGGTGGGGGCCGCCCCCTCGCGGGCGCGACGGCTCAGGCTCGCGAGGGTGGGGTCGGCGAGGACGGTGTCGACGAGACCGGTGAGTGGCACGAGAGCTCCGTGATCGGTGAGGACCGGTGGGTGGGGCGGCACGCACGAGCACCCCTGCCCGACTCGGACAGGGGTGGGTGCCTACGTGTCGAGTCTACGGGCCGGAGGGAGCGACGACCTCGTCGTCATCGTCCTGCCGGTCCAGCTCCCGCTGCGAGCGCAGCACGCAGAACTCGTTGCCCTCCGGGTCGGCCAGGATCACCCAGCCGGTGCCGAGGCCGTGGATGCCGCGGTGGTCGGCGACCAGCGTCGCGCCCCGGGTCAGCAGCCACCCGACCTCGTCGTCGCGACGGCGCTCGCGTGGGCGCAGGTCGAGGTGGAGCCGGTTCTTGCCGCGCTTGGCCGCGGCGGCGTCGGGCACCTCGATGAACAGCAGCCGGTGCCCGGAGTCGGGGTCCAGGATCAGGCACTCCTCGTCGCCTGGATCGTTGGGATCCCCCGCGTCGTCGGTGTAGCCCAGCGTGGAGCGCCACCACTCCGAGAGGGCGTAGGCGTCGGCGCAGTCGATCGAGGTGTGCGAGACGAGGGAGGCCATCGCGGCAGCCTGCCGCGGCTCAGGCCCGGCTGTCGACGGGTATTCCGTGGGCCGCGAGCCGGGCGCGCAGCGCCGGGACACCCTCCCGCGTGGTCCACCGCACGGTGCGCATGCCCAGTCGGGCGGCGGATCGCACGTTGGCGGCGTTGTCGTCGACCAGCAGGCAGTCCCGGGGGCGCGCCCCTATCCCGGCCGCCACGGCCTCGAAGTAGGCAGGGGCGGGCTTGGCGACCCCGAGCTCGTGGGAGTACCAGCAGGAGTCGAAGTGCGCGTCGTAGCCCAGCACCTCGCGCATGTGCGCACCGCGGTGCGCGCGCTGGTTGGTGGCCAGGTGCACCGGTAGACCCCCACGACGCAGCTGCGCCACCAGGTCGAGCACCTCGGTGTGGGTGTGCACCCGCAGCCAGACCCGCCGGTGGACCTCCAGCGGCAGGGCGCGGGGTCCGAGCACCCGGACCCGCTCCCGCCAGGGCAGGCGCAGGTCACCGTCGCCGGCCAGGCCCGGTGCCCGGTCGGCGTAGCGGGCCACCAGCCACTCGTCGGGTCCGCTGCCCACCACGCGGCGCACCAGGTCGGTCACCGCGTCCGGGTGGCGCTGCAGGACGCCGTCGGCGTCCAGGAGCAGCTGCTGCGGCGACTCCACCGCGCCAGCTCTCAGCCGACGCCGTGGGCGCGGGTGAAGGCCACGATCTGCTCGGCCAGCTCGGGCCGGCACACGATCAGGTCGGGCAGGTACACCTCGTCCTGGTTGTAGCGCAGCGGCGAGCCGTCGACGCGGCTGGTGAACAGGCCGGCGGCGCGGGCCACGCCCACGGGGGCCGCGGAGTCCCACTCGTACTGACCGCCCGCGTGCACGTAGGCGTCGGTGAGGTCGCGGGCCACCGAGAGCACCTTGACGCCGGCCGAGCCCATCGGCACGAGCTCGGCGTCGAGCTCGGCGGCCAGGGCGTGCACGAACTCCGGCGGCCGGCTGCGCGAGACGGCGATGCGCGGGCGCGGGGCCGTGCGGGCCGGGACGACGGGCGGGCGACCCGTGGTGAAGACCTCGCCCAGCGCGGGCTGGGCGACGGCGCACGCGGTGAGGTCGCCGGCGCCACCGGGGCCCTCGGCGCCGTCGGCGTGCCGCTCCCACAGCGCCACGTGCACGGCCCAGTCGTCGCGCGGCGGCTCGGAGAACTCGCGCGTGCCGTCGAGCGGGTCGATGATCCACACCCGGTCGGCCTCGAGGCGCAGCTTGTCGTCCTTGGCCTCCTCGCTCAGGACGGCGTCGGCGGGCCGGTGCTCGGCCAGCAGCTGCGCCAGCACGGCCTGCGCGGCGGCGTCGCCGGCGTCCTTGAGCGCACGGCCCTCCAAGCCCTGCGCGCGCACCTCGAGCAGGCGCGCCCCGGCCACCTGGGCCAGCCAGGCGGCGAGGGTGTGGTCGTCGGCGTCGACGGGAGGTGCGGCGGAGATGTCGGTCACGGGCGTCAACCTACCGACCCGTCCGCCGTCCGGCTCACCGCAGGCGGCGTCCCCGGGCGAGCAGCAGCAGCAGACCGGCGACGACGAGGGCGGCCGCCAGGCCCGCGGCCAGGCCGCGGCGCAGCGGCACGGAGTCGGTGAGGCCGGGCTCGGCGGTGGAGGCGATGAAGCTGAGGCTGAGCGCAGCCGGTCCGCCGCGGGTCTGGGTGGCCTCGGAGGTGGCGAGGTTGCGCACGGTGGCCTCGGCGGTGCTGCGGCGGGCGGTGATGGTGGCGAACTCCGAGGCGCGGCGGGTGGCGCGGGGGACGAAGGACTCGAGGCTGTTCTGCAGCTGCGTGTTGCCCGCCACCTGGGCGTCGACGATGCGCTGGCTGAGCCGGTCGAAGGTCTCGACCGGGTTCTGGCCGTTGTTCTCGGCCAGGGCCTCGTAGTAGGCGGTGATCGCCGCCCGCTCCTCGGCGCGGGCCGCCACCAGCGAGGGGCTGGGGGTCTCCGGCGTCAGGTAGTCCTGCGCGGCGGCGAGGAAGTCGCTCAGCACCTGGCGGCGGAACTCGTCGTCACCGGGGGCCGAGAGCGTCAGGCGGGTCAGCGTGGAGGCCTCGACGCGCTCGACGCTCAGACCCGCGCGCAGCGCGGGACCGCTCAGGCCGTTCTCGCGCGCCACGGGGTTGGTGACCGTGGTCAGGCCGGCCACCGCCACCAGGTCGTTGATCAGGTCGAGCCGGTCGTTGGGCAGCGCGGAGGCGGCGCGGGTGTTGACGACCGCGCTGGTGGTCTCCTCGACCGACGCCTCGGTGGTGGCGGCGACGGCGACGCCCGCCAGGACGCCGACCACGATCGGGAGCCACAGCAGCCTGCGCACCGGGTCCAGCCAGCCCCAGGACCTGTTCCAGACCTTCATCAGTGCCGTTTCCCCCTGTGCCGGCACCGGTGGCCGGAGTGGTTCGAGTCAGATCGGGCCACCACGGCCGCGACCGCCTAGGATAGGGCCAGCACCGGGCCCGAGACGACACAACGGCCACACGGGCCTTCCTCGGCCGAGCGGTGGACGACGGCGACAGGTGGGCGCACGGATGGGGACGCGGGGCACGACGCGGGTGGTCTACGTCGCCGGCACCGGCCGCAGCGGCTCCACCCTGCTCGGCAACGCGCTCGGCTCGCTGCCCGGCGCCCTGCACGTCGGCGAGGTGAAGCTGGCGATGCGGCGCGGGTTGGCCGAGGACGGCTTCTGCGGTTGCCGCCGGCCCGTGCGCGAGTGCCCCGTGTGGGTCCCCGCGCTCGAGCGCACCTTCGGGCACCTCCCGACGCCTGCCGAGGCGGCCGCGCTCGACCGTCGCCTCACCGACGCCGTCCGCACGCGCCGCACCGCCTGGTGGCTGGCCGGGCGCACGTCCCCGGAGGTCGAGGAGCTGGTGACCGTGTTCGGCACCCTGCTCGCCTCGCTGGCCGACGTCGCCGGGGCCGAGGTCGTCGTCGACTCCTCCAAGCTCGCCCCCTTCGGCGCCCTGGTGGCCCGCAGCGACCTGCTCGACGTGCGCCCGGTCCAGCTCGTCCGCGACCCCCGGGCGGTCGCCTGGTCCTGGCAGCGCGCCCAGGCCTCGGGCCAGGTCAGCGGCTTCGAGGAGGAGATGGAGCGCTTCTCGCCGGTCAAGTCCTCCCTGATGTGGCTGGAGTCGACCGCCAGCGTGGCGGCCCTCTCGGCCCGCGGGGGGCGCCGCGCGCACGTGGTCCGCTACGAGGACCTCGTGGACGACCCGGCCGGCGTGCTCGCCGGCGTCGCCGCCTTCGCGGACCTCCCCGTGCCCGCTGCCGGGTCGCTGGTGCACGCCGACGGCCTGCACCTCGCCCCCTCGCACGCCGCCGCCGGCAACCCCAACCGCGTGCGCTCGGGACCGGTGCAGCTGCGGCGCGACGACGAGTGGTCGCGGCGGATGCCCGCCGGCCAACGACGTCTGGTCTCGATGATCACCGCCCCTCGGAGGCGCTCGCATGGCTACTGACCTGCCCGACCGGACCACCGCGCGCCGCCGCGCCGACCACACCGGCTCCGAGGAGCCGCTCATCCCCGCGGAGCCGCCCGGACCCGTCGCGCCCGGGGACCCGGTCAGCCGCCGCGCCGTGGTCGCGGGATCGGTGGCGCTCGGCGTCTCGGTCGTCCTGGCCTCCACCACCGGTGACTTCGGGGTGCTGGTGGCCCTGCTCGTGGCGGGTGCCTTCGGCGTCATCGCCATCGCCACCGGCTTCCGCCGCTTCGTCCACTTCTTCGTCGCCGCCTGCCTGCTGCGACCGCTGGTCGACCTGACCGCCGGGCCCCGCGGCCAAGGGGTGTCGGTCACCGAGATCTTCGGGATCGCGGTGCTCGCGGTCATGCTGCTGTGGCTCTTCACCCAGCGGCGCCTGCTGGTCGAGCGGGTCGTGGCGCCCCTGCCGCTCGCCCTGCTCGCCATCATCGCGATCTTCACCCTCTCCACCCTGGGCAGCCCCGACCTGGGTGAGGGGCTGGGCTCGACGCTGCGGATGACCGCGGGCATCGCGGTGTTCTTCGTCGTCGACCTGCTCCTGGTCACCCGGCGCCTGAGCCTGCGCGACGTCGTCCAGCTGGTGCTCGCCGTCGCGGCCATCCCGCTCCTCTACCCCTTCCTGGGGGTCCTCGGCGTGCAGGTGACCCACCAGAAGGACGGCTTCACGGCGCTGAAGTCGGTGTTCTACCTCTCCAACAACTTCGCGCACTTCCTCGTGCCGCTGCTGGTGATCGGCGCGGCCTACGTGCTGCGCAGCCAGGGGCGCGACCGGGTGCTCGCGCTCGCCTTCTGCGCCCTGGTGGGCGCCGAGCTGATCCTGAGCCAGACGCGCGGCGCATGGCTGGGTGCGCTGGTCGGCGTCCTGGTCGTGTGCGTGCTGCTGAACCGCAAGCTGCTGCTCGTGGGCCTGGCCGGGGTGGTGCTCGCCGGGCTCTTCGTGCCCCAGGTCAACACCCGCCTCGCCGACCTGGAGCCGGACTCCGACCAGCCCTACGCCGAGAACTCGCTCACCTGGCGCCTGGACCAGTGGGCGCGCCTGTGGCCGGCCGCCGACGACTCCCCCGTGCTGGGCAGCGGCCCGGGCACGGCGGTGCTCCTGACCGGCAAGGAGGCGCACAACGACTACATGAAGATGCTGGTCGACACCGGCGTGCTCGGCCTCGCCGCCTACCTGGTGTTCGTGATCGGCGCGATCGTCGTCGCGTGGCGGGCGCTGCGCCGGGTGCGGCGCCTGGCCCGCAGCGACCCCGACGCCGCGGCCGCGCACCCCTGGGTGGAGGCCCTCTTCGCCGGCATCTTCGCCTACGCGCTGGCCGCCGCAGCCGCGGCAGCGGGTGAGAACCTGATCGACAACGTCACGTTCCTGTGGACCGCGCTGCCCCTCTTCGCCGCCGCCGGCTGGGCGCTGCGCGCCGAGCCCGAGCAGCTCACCCTCGCCCGACCCACCACCTGACCACACCCGACCCGCACCACCACCCCCACACCCTCCGGAGGACCCCCGTGTCGTCGCGTTCGCTGCTGCCGCCCGTGAGCCGGCGCGCCGCGCACCTGGTGCGTCGCCGGGTGCAGGCGCTGCGTCCCGGTGAGCGCGAGCTGCCGCGCTACTTCGTGGTGGGCGTCAAGCGCGGCGGCACCACCTCGCTGGACGAGTACGTGGTCGACCACCCGCTCGTGCTGCGCGGCCTCGTGGAGAAGGGCTGCCGGTACTACGACGTCAACTACCACCGGGGGCCGGCGTGGTTCCGCTCCCACCTGCCGCGCAGCGCCGCGCTCGACCGCGCCGAGGCACGCCTGGGAGCCCGCCCGATCGTCGGCGAGTCCAGCCCGTACTACTGCTACCACCCCGAGGCCCCCGGACGGATCGCCGCCGACGTCCCCGACGCGCGGCTGCTGCTGATGCTGCGCGACCCGGTGGAGCGGGCCTGGTCGCACTACCGCTACGAGGTGGCCCGGGGGTTCGAGTCGCTCCCGGCCGACGAGGCCCTGGCCGCCGAGGCGCAGCGGCTGGCCGACCCCGACGAGACGACCCGCTGGTACCACCACCGGCACTTCAGCTACGTGGGCCGCAGCCGCTACGCCGAGCAGCTGCGCCGCCTGCACGAGCACTTCGACCCCGAGCAGGTGCTGGTGCTGCAGAGCGAGCAGCTCTTCGCCGACCCCGCGGCGGTCATGGCGCGCGTCTTCGAGCACCTGGGCCTGCCCGCGCACACCTCCGCCGACTACCGGCCGCACAAGGCGTTGCAGGAGGAGGCGATCCCCGAGGCGTTCCGCGCCACCGTGCTGGCCGGGATCGCCGACGACCTCCCGCACCTGGAGTCCCTCACGGGTGTGCGGTGGCCGACCCGTTCCTGAGCCCGGGCCACGCGGCCGCCGCCGCGCGCTGGTCGGGGTCCTCGATGCGCTCGCAGAGCTCCTCCCAGGTCGCCGGCACCACCTGCTCGGTGGTCGCCGAGCCGGTGAGTCCGCGCGCCAGGAAGGCCAGCGCCTCACGGGGCTCGACGACGCCGGCGTCGAGGAGTGCCCGGGTGTTGTTGGGCGGCAGGACGCCTCGCTCGACGACGTAGTCGCCCGGGCCCAACGTCGTCTGGCCCGCCAGCAGCGCCAGGGCCGTGCGGTGGCCGCCGTCGAGGAGCGCCCACCGGTCCTGCGCGAGGGTCCACCCACCGACGTCGGTGCCCGCCGGCACCAGGGCCACGGAGACCCGACCCAGCG
Source organism: Nocardioides nanhaiensis (assembly GCF_039542785.1). Taxonomy (NCBI): domain Bacteria; kingdom Bacillati; phylum Actinomycetota; class Actinomycetes; order Propionibacteriales; family Nocardioidaceae; genus Nocardioides; species Nocardioides nanhaiensis. The sequence continues at coordinate 1,333,501 of NZ_BAABIM010000001.1, read as the reverse complement.
ACTCGCGTCCGTGCCGGTCGTGCCGGTCCATCAGCTGCAGGCTCGCGGTGACGATGTCGCGGAAGGCCCGCTCCTGCGCCGCCCCGGGCTGGGCGGGCACGTGCCCGCGCGGCACCAGGACGTGGTCGAACCAGTCGCGGTAACGGCTCTCACCAGCCAGCGCGAGGAAGGCCGCGGGGTCACGACGCCGCAGCTCCGCGTGCTCGCGGGCGAGCCGGAAGAGGTCGGCGCGGGCCCAGATGTCGAAGCGGTAGGGCGCGACGAGCTCGTCGATGACCAGCTCGGCGCCCTGCCCGGGGGCTCCGCGCTGCCGCCAGCCGAGCACCCAGCGCCGCAGGAACGGCAGCCGCAGGCTGATCGTGCGCGAGAGCGCGGTGCGCTCCTCGCGGTCGAGCCCGCCGAGCACCAGCTGGGCGGCGAGGTAGACCAGCAGCACCGCCGGTGCCGCCACGAGCAGCTCGAGCCAGGGGGCGTCGCTCAGCGGCAGGGTCAGGCCCGCGGCGGCCGCCCAGGCCAGCACCGCGGCGACCACGGCCACCAGGAACGAACGCGAGAAGGGCCAGCGGTCGGTGGCCACCCGACGCACCAGCACGATCCGCACGAGCGCACCGGCCACCAGCGTGACCGCCCAGGCGACCGCAGAGCCCTCGATGCCGTAGACCGGGATCAGCACGACGTTCAGCGTGATGTTGAGGACCAGCGCCGAGACGTTGACGACCATGTTGAGCCGGTTGCGGCCGATCTGGTTGAGCAGCACCGACGACGGCGCGCCCACCGCCTCGGCCACCGCTCCCACCGCCAGGATCAGGATCACCGCGGTGGCGCCGCCGAAGTCGTCGCCGAAGACGTTGAGCAGTGCGGTGGGCACCGCCAGCAGGCCCGCGAGCAGCGGGAAGCTCAGGCGCGAGGTCCACAGGACCACCGCGGAGTAGCGGTTGGTCACCAGCGCGCGGTCCTCGTGCGCCCAGGCGTGCGCGATCCGGGGCGCCATCGAGGCGGTGAGCGGGGTGATCACGAACATCGCGATCAGCACCACCCGGGCGGCCACCTGGTAGGCACCGACCTCGCCGGAGGAGACCATCGCCCCGAGGATCACCACGTCCGCCCACAGCAGGCCCTGGGTCGCCATCGAGGCCACCCAGCTGAGCGCGGCGAACGAGCCCAGCTCGCGCCACGGCGTGCGCCGGTGCTCGTCGGCGAGGGTGCCGAGCAGCCGGTTGAGCGCCGCGAGCGCGGCCAGGCTGGAGAACACGCTGCTCGCCAGCAAGGCCAGCGACGCACCCACGATGCCGCCCCCGAGCAGCACGGCCGCCGTCGTCAGCACCAGGCGCAGCGTCGGCTCCAGCACCTGCCCCACCCAGGTGTAGGCGCGCATCGTCTGGAAGCCCTGGGTCGCGGCCAGCGCGGTGTCGGTGACCACGAAGAACGGCAGGCTCAGGGCGAACAGCTGCAGCGGCAGGGTCAGGGAGGCGTCGCGGAACACGTGGGTGGCCATGGGCTCCGCCAGCAGCATCCACACCCCTGCGACACCCACGGCCAGCAATCCCGGCAGGAGCAGCCCGGTGCGCACCGACCCGTGCACCGTGCCCGGCTGCCCGTGCGCGAGGTAGTGGGCCACGAAGCGCGTGAGCGCCGTGCGCATGCCCAGGCCGCACAGCAGCAGGAGCAGGGCGCGCACGGCGAACGCGATCGTGTACTGACCCACCTCCGCGCCGCCCAGCAGCCGCGCCAGGACCAGGATGACGAGCACGTTGCAGGCGTTGCTCACCACCGAGCCCAGCACCGCCCGGCCCCCGTCACGGGCCAGGCTGGGCTGGTCGGCCTGTCGGTCGGTCTGTCGGGCGACAGCGGTGCCCCGACGGGGGGATCGGCGCACTGCCTACGTCACCGGGTGACGCGCACGGTCAGCCGCGAGGCCGACCGCGAGACGGTGCCGCGGTGGTCGAGCGAGCGCACCGTGACCACGTACTGCCCGCGCGGCAGCCGCAGCGCCAGCTTCCAGCCGGTGACCCGCTTGCCGGGCTCGGCCAGGCGCGCCACGCGGAAGGTCTCGCGGTCGGCGAAGCGCTGACCGGAGGCCAACCACCGCCGAGCCGCCGGCGCACCCTTGCGCTGCACCGAGACCAGCACCGAGGAGACCGCACGGTCGTCGGACGCCGTGCCCTGCAGGCGCACCGTGGAACCCGACACCGTGGTGGCGCTGCGCGCCGCCCGCGCCGTGGGGGCCGATCCGGCCGTCGGCGCGTTGACGGTGAAGGGCCACCAGGTCGAGCCGCTCACGTTGCCCGCGGTGTCGACGCCCTTGACGTCGAGCGCGTACAGGCCGTTGCCCAGGTTCTCGCCGATCGACCACGGGCTGCTGGCGGAGTCGGCCGAGCCGAGGTCGGCGGTGCGGAACGCGTAGCGCGCACCCCACGTGCCGTCGGCCTGCAACCACGGGGTGGAGGGGGTGGCGCGGTTGTAGATCCCGACCCGCACCTGTCGCACGCCGCGGTCGTCGGTGGCAGAGCCGCTGGCCGTGAACGCGTTGGTGGTGACCGTGGAGTTCTTGGCCGGCGAGGTGATGCCCACCGTGGGTGCCTGGGTGTCCGCCGGGGCGGTGCTCACCGAGAACGGCCGCCAGGCCCGGTCGGGGTCCTCGTTGCCGCGGGCGTCGAAGGAGCGCGCGTCGAGGGCGTAGTTGCCCTCGGGCAGGGTGACGCCGGAGAGGGTCCACCCGGTCGACGCCGCGCCCGAGGCGGCGACGGTGGCCTGGCGGTAGGCGTAGCCCGGGCCCCAGCTGCCGTCGGGCTGCAGCCAGCGGTTGGTGGCGTCGTCACGGTTGTAGATGCCCACGTGCACCTCGGTGACGCCCACGTTGTCGGTGGCGGTTCCGGTGCTGGTCAGCGCCCCGCTGCGCAGGACCTCGTTCTGCGTGGGGGTGTCGATCGCGGTGTCGGGGGCGATGTTGTCGGGCTCGGGGGTCGGAGGCGCCGCGTCGACCACCGTGGTGGTGGCACGGGCCACGGCCCCGCCGCCGCGCTCGTAGTACTCGATGCGCACGGTGTGCGCGCCGGGCTGCAGGGCCGAGGAGGTGCCCGTGGAGGCGGTCGGGCCCTGGTCGATCCAACGGTCGATCACGCGCTCGCCGTCGACGAAGGCGCGCACGCCGTCGTCGGTCGTGGCGTCGACACGGATGGAGCCGGCGACGGTCAGGTCGACCTGGCGGCGCCACTCCACCGAGAAGTTGTCGGCCGGCAGGCCGGTGCCCGCGGGGGCGCCGGAGCCGTAGTCGTTGGCGATCTCGGCCTCGCAGCGCACCAGGTTCGGCGTGCCGGCCAGCGTGCTGTTGGCGTAGTAGGCCGCGCGCCAGGGCGTGGAGCCCGAGCACGTGACGGCGTCGGGTGCGGTGGGCGGCACGGCCGTGCCGGTGCCGCGGGTGGCGAACAGGGTCCGCGCGTTGGCCCAGTTCACCTGCGCGCCGCCGTCGACCTGGGTGCGCGTGCCGACGCGGACCCGGCCCTCGGGGGCGTAGTACCGGTACAGGCGGCCGTCGCTCCAGGCCGCATAGAGCCAGTCGCCGATGAAGGTCAGGGCCCGGGCACCGCTCCAGTCGGCCGTCGAGGCGACGTACTCGGAGGCGCCGATGATCCCGCTCTGCAGCGAGTAGCCGCGCTGGTAGAGCCGGCTGTCGCCCTGCTTGAGGTAGAAGATGTTGCCGGTGTCGGGCTGGTAGGCGGCCGCCACCGTCTCGGCGATGCCGTACGGCTGGTCGTCCGGGGTCAGGTTGTAGTTGGTGTCGAGGTAGCCCACGGTCTCGGAGAGGTTGGTCGCGCTCCCGATGGTGGTGTCGCTGAAGGGCCGGGAGTAGAAGTTGCTGCTCGGCCCGAAGTAGTGGAGCTTGCCGTCCTGCACGAAGCCGCCACGGGCGGTGGACCAGTTCTCCGTGCTGGAGACGGCGCTGGGGGCCCCGACGGTCGCGCCGTCGAACGCGGCCCGGCGCAGTGTCGCGCCGTCGTTCATGTACAGGGTCACCGGCAGGTCGACGGTCGTCGGCTGGGTGTTGGTGCTGCCGCCCGCGACGGGCAGCTGGGCCAGGCGCTGGCGGATGGCGCCGCCCCACAGGTCGGTGTCGTGGCCGACGAACAGGTAGTCGTCGGTGGCGTGGATGGCCTCGGCGCCACGGCCGCGGTCACGGCCGGGGTTCCAGGAGAGCGGGACGCCGGTCAGCGGGTCGAGCGCCGCGATGCCGGGGCGCGAGACCGAGCCCGGTCCGTCGTTGTCGCCGCCGGGCGAGGGGCGCGGGTTGTTCATCCACCGCTGGTGCCCACCGACGTAGACGGCCGCGTCGGTGACCTCGGCGGCCCACAACGTGTCGCCACCGGTGTGGTCGCGCCAGGTGAAGGTCTGGTTGTCGCCCGTGGCGACCGGCGGCATCTCCCACCGGGTGGCGGTGTCGCAGAGCCGGTCCTCACCGAAGTAGGCGCCGGTGGTGCTGACGACGAGGTAGGAGCTGTCGGGCGAGAACGCCAGGCCGCGGATGTAGTCACCCGCGTCCGTCGAGGCACCGCTGCAGTTGGCCGCGTACTGGTCGGTCGACCAGTTGGCGACGCTCGGCGTGCCGGTGAGGTCGAGGACGGCCAGCTGGTTGCGCGCCGCGGTGCCGACCTGCTTGAAGCTGCCCGAGACGGCCATCAGGCGCCCGTCGTCGGAGGAGTCGATCTCGCGGACGAAGGAGCCGTACTGGTTGCGTGCCTCGGTGGCGGGGAGGTTGAAGTCGGTCTGGCGGGCACCGGTCGTGGGGTCGAGCGCCACCAGGGCGCGGTTCGGCTGGTTGTTGACCTGGCCGAAGCGACCGCCCACCACCAGTCGGCCGTCGACCAGCTCGGCGTCCATGACGGTGTTGTTGAAGCTGGCGTTGAACCGGGTGTCGAGCGACCCGTCGAGGTTCAGGCGCACCATCCGGTTGCGGGCCGTGCCGTTGACCGTGGTGAACCAGCCGCCCACGTAGACCGACTGCCCGTCGGGCGCGAACTGCACCGCCTCGACGCCGGGCTGCTCCCTGACCAGGCCGTTGGTGGGCTCCGGCGTCGGGCCGCCCAGCTGCGGCTGGAAGGAGTCGACCAGCTGGCCGGTGCTGGCCCGGTACATGAAGATCCACTGGCGCGGGATGTCGGCGCCGCCGGCGCCGGGGCGCAGGTTGGTGAAGCTGCCGCCGACGACGACGAGGTCGCCGTAGGTGTCGATGGCGTACACGCGACCGTTGGCCACCCGCGGCGCCTGCGGGGCCGGCGTCGGGCTGACGACGACGTCCTGGGCCGCCTGGGCGGCGGGTGCGGTGGTCACCAGGGCCAGGCCGGACACCGCGATGGCGGCAGCGGCGAGGCCGGCGAGACCGGACCGCAGGCGCGGACGCGAGGAGGGGAGCACAGTGCTGCGGGTCAGGCTGGTCATGCTGGGATCCTCTGGTGGTGGTGAGCACCGACGGGGGTCCCCGCGGTGTCGATGGCGGTGATCCGCGATCCGCGCGGGCGGCGCAGGGCGGAGAGGTAGACGGACTCGAGGGCCGTGGTGGCCGCGTCCCAGTCGTAGAAGCCGAGGGTGCGAGCACCGGCGCGGGCGGTGGCCAGGTCGGTCACCTCGGCACCGCGGTCCTCCAGCAGGCGCCGCACGGCCGCGCGCAACGACTCCACGTCGCCGTCGGCGAAGACCCGGGCGCCGGGGCGGTCGGCACCCACGACCTCCAGGTGCGGGTCGATGTCGCTGACCACGACCGGCAGGTCGGCGCCCATCGCCTCGAGCAGGGTGAGCGGCAGACCCTCGAGCGCGGAGGGCTGCACGAAGCCGGCGGCGTTGGTGAAGAGCTCGTCGAGCTCGTCGCCGTACACGTAGCCGGGCATGATCACGCGCGGGTCGTCCTCGGCCAGGCGGTGCAGCTCGGCGACGTACTCGTCGGTGTGGCTCGAGCCGCCGACGAGGACCAGCTTGAGGTCGGTCTTCAGGCCGCGGAAGGCCTCCAGCAGCAGGTCGGGGCGCTTCTCGGGGACCAGACGGCCCACGAAGAGCAGGTAGTCGTCGCCCTGCAGACCGTGGCGCTGGGTGATCAGGCGCGCCTGCCGGGCCGGCTTGGGGTTGATCCCGTTGGGCACGTGCACGGCCTCGCGGCCGTAGCGCACGGCGTAGTGGTCGGCCAGCGCCTGCGAGACGGTGACGGTGGTGTGCGGCACCCGGGCGCTCATCCAGGTGGCGAGGTTGAGCACGGTCCGCGCTCCCCCGCCCCACTTGGCACGGTCGGCGTCGAGGCCGTGCACGGTCTGCACGACCGCGGCCCGCGAGCCCCACCGTGCGAGCGGGGCCACCAGGCCCGGGCCGACTGCGTGGTAGTGGAACACGTCGTGCCCGCGGCCCAGCGCGTGGACCGTGCTCAGGCCCGCGTGCGCCAGTGCCTCGGCGCCGCGCACCGGCAGCGAGGGCAGCGTCACGACGTCCATGCCGAGGTGCTTGCTGGTGCGGTCCGAGCCGACGTAGCGGCTCTGGGAGTAGACCGTGACCTGGTGGCCGCGCTCGACGAGGCGGCTGCCGATCTGCTCGACGTGGTGCTCGACGCCGCCGAAGGTGGCGGGCACGCCACGGCTGCCGAGCATGGCGATGCGCAGGCCGGTGCGGCTGGTCGAGCCGGAGGTGTGGGGGGTGCGGCGGTTCACGCGAAGGTCTCCTGCCGGGAGCGGACCACACGCGCGTAGACGGCGTGCAGCTGGTCGAGGTGGGCGTCGATGGCGTGGCGGCGCACGGCGTCCTCGCGCCCGCGCAGGCCCATCCGGTGGGCGGCGGCGGGGTCCGCGGTGAGCGCGGTGATGGCTGCGGCGAGGGCCCGGGGGTCCTCGTGCGCCACCAGCGCACCCGAGACGCCGTCGGTGACGAGCTCGGGCAGCCCACCGAGGTCGGAGGCCACCACCGGGCGGGCGCAGCCGAAGGCCTCGAGGACAGTCATGGGCTGGTTCTCGTACCAGCGCGACGGGGCCACCACGACGCTCGAGGCCCGCATCAGGGCGTGCAGCTGATCGGCCGGCACCCGGCCCAGGAAGCTGATCCGGTGCGCGACGCCGCGGTCGGCGGCGCGCTGCTCGAGGGCGGCGCGCTCGGCGCCGTCACCGGCCACCGTGACGGGCAGCCCCTCGGGCAGGTGCTCGACGGCGTCGACCAGCACGTCGACGCCCTTCTCGGGCGAGAGCCGTCCGGCGTAGAGCACGCCGTGACCCGGGCCCGTGGCCGGGTGCACGCTGGTGAGGTCGCAGAAGTTGGTGAGGTGGACCAGCCGCTCCTCGGCGATCCCGCCCTGCACCATCTTGGCGCGGAGGAACTCGCTGGGGCACAGCAGCGCGTCGATCCCGTCGTAGGCGCCGGTGCGGGTGTGCACGGTGAGCTCGAGGGCCGAGAGCGCCGAGCCCACCAGCGAGCCGCGGTTGCAGCGTCGCTTGACGGCCTGGCCGAAGCGACCTGGCAGGCACGCCTCGCAGATCTTGCCGTCGTCGAGGAGCTGGTAGGTGGGGCAGATCAGCTTGTAGTCGTGCAGCGTCATGACCGAGCCGATGCCGCGCTCGTGCACCGGCTTGAGCACCGACGGCGAGAGCTGGTGGTAGATGTTGTGGAAGTGCACGACGTCGGGACGCACCCGGTCGAGCACTTCGCGCATGCCGGCCCGCGCGTCGGGGCGGTGCAGGATCTGTGCCGCGGTGCGCACGCGCGCCCGGGCACCGGACGGCGGCGGGTTGAGCTCCATCCGCGCCGGGAAGAGGTCCTGGTTCGGGTCGGCGTCGTTCTCCGGGTGCTGCATGGCGAAGAACTCGACGTCGTGGCCGCCGGCGCGCTGTGCCTGCGCCAGGTCGAGCATGTAGGCCTCGGCACCGCCGCGGCGGTGCAGGAACTTGTTGACGTGCAGGATCCTCATCAGGCACCGGCCAGGGGCGGCGCGAAGGGCGCCATCGGGTCGCCGGCACCGCCGACGGCGTCGGGGCCATTGTCGTCGACCACGTGCATGACGGAGTACATGAGCTTGAGGTCCTCGAGGAACTGCAGCTGCTCGCCACCGACGTTGCCGATGTGACCGGTCATGGGGAAGCCCCACTCCTGCTCGAACTCGTCGGTGACGCGACCGTTCGGGCCCCACTCCACGGAGAGGCCGACGGTGCTCCAGCCGGTGTCGTCGACGACGTAGGCCCCGTGCTCCATCAGCGCCTCGGCCAGGATGCGCGCGGGCTCGGTCTCGATCTTGTCCATCTGGAACCACGGCGGCAGGGTGAGCAGGCTGCCCATCCGGGCCGCGGGCACCGAGCCCTGGTAGCCGCGCACCGGGTCGTCGGCGTACAGGTCGGCGTTGGTGGCCGGCCAGCGGAAGCCGCCGGCGAACGAGGAGAGCGTGGTGGCGTCGACGGTCATCTTGACCGCGTGCGGGATCTCGCCACCGGGCACCCACTCGCCGACGCGGATCGTGCCGCCGAAGGCGGTCATGCCCGAGCCGCCGTGGGCGCCGCTGCCGGGCTCCTCGGCCGTGGCGCCGGTGAGCAGCGAACTGCCCTGCCAGGCCGGCTGGGCCTCCTGGGAGACGGCGGTGCCGTCCTCGCACACGTGCAGCGGCTGGGTCTCGACCAGCGTCATGTCGGGCATCACGATGGCGGCAGCCTGGTTGGGGGTCTTCCCCCGGTAGCCCGGGTCGGTGTACCAGTCCTCGGGGATCGGCAAGTCCTCCACGAGCACCTCGCCGGTGGCCTCGTTGCAGCGCGAGGCACCCGGCTGCCAGCCCGCGGTGGTGGAGACGACGTCGCGGCCCTCGGCGTCGGGCTCGGCGATGATCACGTCCTCCTCGGCGCTCAGCGTGGACGCGCGCGGGTCGAGGGCGAAGGGCACCAGCCGGGCGGCGTCGCCGCGCGGGTGGTTCCAGATCGAGTCGGCCGGGTAGGGCCACAGCAGCGGGTCGCGGCCGGCGTCGGTCTCGGCGTCACCACCGCAGGAGCTCAGCACCAGCACCAGTGCGGCCAGCACGACCAGCACGACGGAGGGACGACCGGAGGTGGTCCGGCCGTGGTCGAGTGCGCCCATCAGTACGCGCCCCTCTTGCTCACGACGGCGTGCACGGTGCGCAGCGCGATGGCGACGTCGCCGCGGGCGCGCCAGTTGTCGACGTAGGAGCTGTCGAGCCGCATGGAGCGCTCGCGGCTGAGCGAGGAGCGACCGCTGACCTGCCACAGCCCGGTGATGCCGGGGCGCACGGCGAGGCGACGGCGCTCGAGCTGGGTGTAGCGGGCGACCTCCTCCGGCAGGGCGGGGCGGGGGCCGATCAGCGACATCTCGCCCCGCACCACGTTGAGCAGCTGCGGCAGCTCGTCGAGGGAGCTGCGCCGCAGCAGCCGACCCAGTCGTGTGACCCGGGGGTCCTCGCGGATCTTGAACAGCACGCCGTTGCCCTCGTCGAGCACCTGCAGCTCGGCCTTGAGCGACTCGGCGTCGGCGCGCATGGTGCGCAGCTTGTAGACGCGGAACAGGCGTCCACCACGGCCCACGCGCTGCTGGGTGAAGATCGCCGACCCGGGCGAGTCGAGGCGGATCAGCAGGGCCAACGTCACCAGCAGCGGCGAGACGGCCAGCAGCAGGAGCCCGGCCAGCACCCGGTCGACCAGGGACTTGCCGAGGGCCGCAGCCCGCGAGGCGCGGGGCGGGGCCAGCACCGACATGGTGGAGCCGGCGATCAGGTCGAGGTCGATGCGGTGCGGGGCGACGTGCTCGGTGGCACCGATGACGGCCAGGCGGGCCGGGGATGCCTCCAGTGCCCACGAGAGCTCGCGGACGGCGTCGGCGTTGACCGCCGGACCGGGGGCTGCGACGACGAGGTCGGCCTGGTAGCGCTCGACGTGACCCACCACCTCGGCCACGGAGGGGACGGCGACGATGCCGAGGTCCGAGAGCCCCGCCTCGGCCAGCTCGGCCGGCGAGCCGACCACGAGACCGCCGACGACGTGCACGCTGCGCTCATCGATCCACCGCGCCACCAGCCCACGCACCTGCGGCAGGTCGCCGACGACGACCACGCGCGGCGGCACGGAGCGCAGCGACACCAGCGCGGCGACCAGGCCCGCGACGACGGCTCCCAGGACGCCGAGCAGCAGCACGTCGTCGATCAGGCGGCGCGGCGCGGTCAGCACGTGCAGGGCCAGGGCGAGCACGCCGACGGGCACCAGCAGCGAGCGGGCGACGCGGCCGAAGGCGGCGCCGAGTCGGACACCGGCCGGGGGCACCGAGCGCAGCACCTGCACGCCGAGCACCGCCGCGACCAGGGCGGCGAGCACGGGCGTCGTGCCACGGAACAGCGCGAGCGCCGTGACGCCGAGCAGCGTGATGGCGAGGGCCTCGAGGGGCAGCCGACGAGCCAGGCGCGCCACGAGGCCGGCGGGTGCCGGTGCCTGGGTGGGAGCCTGGGTAGGTGCCTGGACGGGGGTCGCGACGCGCACGAGGGGCGACCCGAGGGTCACGGGGGCCGCAGCCACCTCGACCTCGGCGGGCGAGTGCCCGTGTGCCACGTGCGACATGCCTGCACGACCCCCTGTGTGATCACCGAGGACCCCATGTCCTCTTCCCCGCAGCGGCCCTGACTGGCCGGCTGGGAACGAGGACGACATTACGCAGGAGCGGCCCACGGGACGGCGAGCGAACCGTCACGTTCCTCCACACTTGGTACAAGCCTGGGTAACGAATACCAGCCCTGGCATCTACGAGGGTGACGCAGGCCTCACAGGGCCTGTGACCTGGGCAGATCCAGGCGGGGAGTCAGCGGGGGTCAGCTGTTGAACTGCTGCTGGGTGCGCTCGAGCCCGTGCTCGAGCAGCGACTCGACGGCGTCCGCTGCCCGGTCCACCTGGAAGGGGAGCTCCTTGCGCTCGGCGCCGGAGTAGTCGGAGAGCACGAAGTCCGCCGGGTCCTTGCGACCTGGCGGGCGGCCGATGCCCACCCGCACCCGGTAGAACTCGCCGCTGCCCAGCGAGGAGCGCAGCGACTTCAGCCCGTTGTGGCCGTTGTCGCCACCCCCGCGCTTGACCCGCAGCGTCCCGAAGCCGATGTCGAGCTCGTCGTGGATGGCCACCACGCGCTCCACGGGCACCTTGTAGAAGGTGGTGAGCGCCTTGGTCGGTCCGCCGACCTCGTTCATGTAGGAGCGAGGACGAGCCAGCACCACGCGCGGGGCCTCCGCGGAGCCGGGGGCACCGAGGCGACCCTCGACGACGTCGGCGCGGCCGGACTTGTGGGCCCGGAACCCGCTGCCCAGTCGCGAGGCGAGCTCGTCGAGCACCAGGTACCCCACGTTGTGGCGGTGGCCGGCGTAGCCGGGGCCGGGGTTGCCGAGCCCCACGACGACCCAGACGTCGGCCACGTCAACCTCCTGCTCTCCTGCGGGGTCGGGGTGTCCCACCGGCGCCGCGCCCGCGGACGCCGGTGAGACCATTCGGCCCAGGAACCACCTGAGCCGGCCGAGGATCACTCCTCGTCGCCACCCTTGTCGTCGTCGCCCTGCTCGTCCTCGGCGCCCTCGGCGGCCTCGGCCTTCTCCTCGTCGGACTCGTCGCGCTCGATGCCGGCCTCGGCCTCGGCCTCCTCCAGCTCGGCCTCGACCTCCTCGGCGGTCGGGGCGGCCGTCACGTTGACCACGAGGGTCTCGGGGTCCAGCAGGAGCGTCGAGCCGGAGGGCAGCGTGAGCTGGCCGGCCAGCACCTGGGTGCCGACCTCGAAGCCCTCGATGTCGATCTCGATGGTCTCGGGGATGTTGGTGGCCTCGGCCTCGAGCTCGATCTCGTTGGTGTCGACGACCACGAGGGTCTCGGGGGCGGCGTCGCCGACGATGGAGACGGGCACCTCGACGGTGACCTTCTCGCCACGGCGCACGGCCACGAAGTCGATGTGCTCCAGCGTGCGGCGGATCGGGTCGACCTGGACCTGCTTGGTCAGCGCCAGCTGCTTCTCGCCGTCGATCTCCAGCTCCAGCAGGGCGTTGGTGCCGCCGTGCTTAAGCGCCATCATGGTCTCGTGACCCGGCAGGGTGACGTGACGGGTGTCGTTGCCGTGCCCGTAGAGCACCGCCGGCACCTTGTGCTCGCGGCGGATCCGGCGGGCGGCACCCTTGCCGAACTCGGTGCGCGTCTCGGCCTTGATGTTCTCGGTCGACATGGTGGTGCTCTCCTCGTGCTGGGGCTGCGGATCGGATGTCGGTGGCGCCACGACGTGATCCGGTGGGCACGAGAGCCCGCCCAGTCGATCACGGGCTCCCGCACTGCGGGGCCCCTCGCCGAGGCAACTTCCCAAGCCTACGGCTCGGGTCGGGTGGTACGCCAATCGGGACTGCTCAGCTCCCGCTACGCATGGCCGTCGAACATGCTGGTGACCGAGCCGTCCTCGAAGACCTCGCGGATCGCGCGGGAGACCAGCGGCGCGATGGACAGGCAGGTGAGCTTGTCGAACTCCCGGTCGGCGGGGATCGGCAGCGTGTTCGTGACGATCACCTCGGCCGCCGAGCAGTTCTTGAGCCGGTCGACCGCGGGGTCGCTCAGGATGGCGTGGGTGGCCGCGATGACGACGCCCGCCGCCCCCTCCTCCATCAGGGCGTCGGCGGCCTTCACGATCGTGCCGCCGGTGTCGATCATGTCGTCCACCAGCACGCACATGCGGCCCTCGACGTCGCCGACCACGCGGTTGGCGACCGTCTCGTTCGGCCGGTCGGTGCGGCGGCTCTTGTGGATGAAGGCCAGGGGTGCGCCGCCGAGCCGGGCCGACCAGCGCTCGGCGACCTTGATGCGACCGGCGTCGGGCGAGACCACGGCGAGGCTCTGGTCGCCGTACTTCTCGCGCACGTAGTCGGCGAGGATCGGCATCGCCATCAGGTGGTCGACCGGACCGTCGAAGAAGCCCTGCACCTGGTCGGCGTGCAGGTCGACCGCGATCAGCCGGTCCGCACCCGCGGTCTTGAACAGATCGGCCATCAACCGGGCCGTGATCGGCTCGCGGCCGCGGTGCTTCTTGTCCTGGCGGGCATAGCCGTAGAAGGGCATGACGACGGTGATCCGCTTGGCGCTGGCCCGCTTGAGGGCGTCGACCATGATCAGGTGCTCCATGATCCACTCGTTGATCGGAGCGGTGTGGCTCTGGAGCACGAAGGCGTCGCAGCCGCGCACCGACTCCTCGAAGCGCACGTAGATCTCGGAGTTCGCGAACTCGTAGGCCGACTGCGGCACCAGCTCGGTGTCGAGCAGCTCGGCCACCTGCTCGGCCAGCACCGGGTGCGCCCGCCCGCTGAAGACCATCAGGTTCTTCTCGGTGGTCTTCTTCCATCCGGTCACGTGCTGCTCCTGAGGTCGCCGGGCGGGTCGTCGCCCGATTCTGCCGCCGGAGTGCCGATCAGCCCAATCCGCCGTCGCCATCGTGAGATCGGTCATGCGAGGCCGCCTGCTCGGCGGCCTCCGCCTGGGGGGTGCCGGCGCGCCGGGTCTGCGCCCAGCCGGGCAGGTTGCGCTGGGGGCCGCTGCTCACGGCGAGCGCGCCCGGCGGCACGTCACGGCGCACCACGGTCCCCGCGCCCGTGCCGGCGCCGTCGCCCACCTCGACCGGCGCCACGAAGGTGTTGTTGGAGGCCGTCTTGGCGTGCCGACCGATACGGGTGCGGTGCTTGGCCACGCCGTCGTAGTTGGCGAAGATCGTGCCGGCGCCGATGTTGGCGCCCTCGCCGATCTCGGCGTCCCCCACGTAGGAGAGGTGCGGCACCTTGGCACCCTCGCCGATGGTGGCGTTCTTGGTCTCCACGAAGGCCCCGATCTTGCCCGCGGCCCCCACCACGCTGCCCGGACGCAGGTAGGAGAACGGACCGACGGTCGCCCCCTCCCCCACCACGGCCAGCTCGCCGTGGGTGCGCACCACCCGGGCGCCGGCGCCGACCTCGCAGTCCTGCAGCGTGGTGTCGGGCCCGACGACGGCGTCCTCGCCGACCACGGTGGCACCGAGCAGCTGGGTGCCCGGCAGGATCGTCACGTCCTGCGCCAGCACCACGTCGGCGTCGATCCAGGTGGTGGCGGGGTCCATCACCGAGACGCCCTCCCGCATCCAGCGCTCGACGATGCGCTGGTTCATGATCCGGCCCAGGTCGGCCAGCTGCTTGCGGTCGTTGGCGCCCTCGGTCTGCAGCCAGTCCTCGATCGGGTAGGCACCGACGGTCAGGCCGGCGTCGCGCGCCAGCTGCACGGCGTCGGTGAGGTAGTACTCGCCCTTGGCGTTGTCGTTGCCGATCTGCGGCAGGGCCTCGGCGAGGAATTCGGCGTCGAAGGCGAGGATCCCGGAGTTGATCTCGCGGATCAGGCGCTGGTCGGCGTCGGCGTCCTTCTCCTCGACGATGGCGAGCACCTCGCCGTCCTCGTCGCGGACCACCCGGCCGTAGCCGGTGGGGTCGGGCACCTCGCCGGAGAGGATGCTGACGGCGCACTGCGCCGCCTCGTGCTCGGCGGCGAAGGCGCTCAGCGACTCCCCCGTGAGCAGGGGCGTGTCGCCGTAGGCCACGAGCACCGTGCCCTGGAGCCGCTCGTCGACGGCCGTGACCGCCTCGACGGCCACCCGGACGGCGTGACCGGTGCCGTGCTGCTCCTCCTGGACCGCGAGCAGCGCGTGCGGGGCCGCCTGCTGGATGTGCGGCCCCACCTGCTCGCGGCCGTGCCCGACCACCGCGACGACGCGGGCCGGCTCGAGCGCGCTGACGGCGACCAGGACGTGCTCGACCATGCTGCGGCCGGCCACGCGGTGCAGCACCTTCATGGTCTTCGACCGCATCCGCGTGCCGCCCCCGGCGGCGAGGACGATGACACTGACGGGGCTGCTCTGGGCGGAGCTCGGGACTCGCGTGGGCACGGGTGGGGTCCTCTGGGGTCGGGGTCCGGCTCACTGTAGTCACGCCGGGTGTCGCACACTGGCGCCGTGCCCGCCTCCCCGCTCGCCGCCCGCCTGCTCGACGCCCAGGTCGCCTGGACGGTGGGCCAGATGACCGGGCCCGGCCTGCCCGACCTGACCGCCGACGTCGTCGACGAGCTGCTGGACGCCGGGACCCGGATCCGCCTCGAGGAGCTGGTCGGGGTCGAGCAGGTGGGCGAGGTGACGCGGCTGCTGGCGCAGCGCGTGCCGCCCAGCACGCTGACCGCCACGCTGGTCGAGGTGCTGGCCGACCGCGCCCACGCCGGGCCCGAGGAGTCGTTCACGCTGGCCGAGGTGGTCGACCGCGACCACGTGGCGGCGCTGGTGGACGCGGGCCTGGCCCGCACCGACCTCGTGCACGCACTGCTCGACGACCTGAGCCACAACCCGCTGGTGGCGGGGCTCGCCGCGCGGTTCGTGGTCCAGGTGGCCACGGGGGTGCTGCAGGCCAACCGCGCGGCGGCCGAGAAGATCCCCGGTGTCGGCGGGCTCGTCTCGTTCGGCGCCGGTGCCGCCGGCAAGGTCTTCGGTGCCGCCGACAAGCAGATCGAGTCGGTCCTCGGTGACACGGCAGGCAAGGGCGCCGGGTTCGCGATGCGCCGCCTCAACGTCGTGGTCGTCGAGACGCTGCGCCACCCGACCACGCGCGAGGCGGTGCTGCAGGCCTACGACCGCTACGCCGACCGGCCGGTCCGGGGCGCGCACGAGGTCGCCGAGCGCGAGGAGGTGCTGGCCGTGGCGGGCACCGTGCAGGACGTCGTCATCGACGCCGCCGTCTCGGCACCGGTCCTCGCGCTCGTCGACGCCGTCGTGGCCGGCCTGTGGGAGACCTACGGCGAGCTGCCGGTGGCGACCCTGGTCGAGGACCTCGACCTCACCCGGGACGACCTCGTGGCCCGCGCGCAGTCGCTGGTGCCGCGGGTGCTCTCCGCCGCGGAGCAGAGCGGTGACCTCGAGCGCATCGTGCGCGCGCGGCTGGCGCCTTTCTACGACTCCCCCGAGCTCGCCGCGGTGCTCGCCGAGGCCTGAGAGCCCTCGACGACGTCGCGGATCCGCCGCAGGCACTGCTCCAGGTTGCGCTGCAGGTCGGCCCGCCGGTCGCGCACGCCCATCAGCGCCACCTCGAAGGCGCGCACGGGGACGGGCAGGTCGAGGCACATCCGCACCTCCTCGGTCAGCAGCGTCCCGTCGGGGTGCGGCTGCGTGCGGTAGCTCCAGCGGGTGAAGTCGCGACCCAGCAGCCGCACCACGAAGGCGAACTCGTCCGGCTCGCGGGCCACGACTCGCGCCGTCGTGCACCACACCCCCAGCCCCCGTCGGTTCCAGCCGCGGAAGCGGTGGGCATCGAGCCAGGTGACCCGGACGCACTCGGGGCTCCACTCGGGGAAGCGCAGCGGGTCCGCCACGACCGCGCGGACCGCGGCGGGGGCGGCGCGCACCACGACCGAGGCCTCGACGGCGTCGTCGCGACGCAGGGGCCGGCTCACCGGGCTCACCGGTAGAACCGGTCGACGAAGCGGAAGGCACCGAGCTCGTGGTCAGCGCGGAAGTGGGCGTGGTCGGCGCGCACCCGGGCGGCCGACTCCACGGCGAAGCCGAGCAGGTCCTCGACGAAGAGCTCCTCGGGGCCGATGGCGGCCAGGATGTCGGGCTCGATGTCGTGGTCGACGAGCCCCGCCTCGTCGGAGAGGGCGTGGGACTGCGCGAGCGACGCCCCGCACACCCGCGCGTAGGTGCGCCACTGCTTCTTCGAGAGGTCGTCGAGGTCGATGCTGTCGCGGTAGGGGGCGCGCTCGCGCGTCATGAAGCTCAACCCGTCCATCTCGACGGCGCCGTAGAAGCGGTCGCCCCGCACGAGGTGCACGCCCTGGGCGTGCGAGATGCGCTCGGCGTTGCCGTCGACCTCGAAGTCCGACGGCGGTACCAGGCCGGCCAGGGCCGAGCGACGAGCCTGCTTGAACTCGATGAGCAGGTCGTCGGTGCCATCGGCGGCCGGGCCCTCGATCATCAGGTAGTAGCGCGGGAGGCCGAGCGAGGCGGTGCCCTGCCCGTGCCGCTCGCAGACGTCCTTGACCCGCATCCCCGCAGCGCGCTCGGGCACCTCGAGGCCGCTCTCGGCGACGAACCGGTCGAGCACCTCCTGGAACTGCGGCACGCGGCTGGTGATCGGCACGTGCTCGTCGTCGGCCCGGAAGCCACGGCGCTGCTCGTCGGCGTACTTGCGGTCCAGCCAGGCCTCGCGATCCTCCAGCGCGGACTCGATCAGGTCGCGGATGATCGCAGGGGCGTTGTCGAGCCGCATCTGCCCTGCCTGCTCGGTGGCGTCGGTGGCGTAGCTGCGCATCGCCTCGATGTAGCCCTCCACGAAGGCCCGGACGATCTTGCGCTGCTGCTTCTCCCCCAGCTGCCCCTCCTCCTCGGCGGCGAGCACGAAGCCCACGGCGCCACGCTTGAGGTCCCAGGTGAAGGGCGCGTAGTAGGCCTCGTCGAAGTCGTTGACGCCGAAGATCGGCACGTTGTCGCGGCTCGGCATCACCCCGAAGTTCTCCGGGTGCACGTCGCCGAGGGTCAGGACGGTCGGCATCTCGGCGTCCTCGCCCGCCATGTCGCGGTAGAACAGCAGGCCGGTGCCGCGGAAGAAGGAGAAGCAGGAGCCGTACAGCTTCTCGAACTTCGCCTCCGCGTCGTGGCTGCGGCTCGAGATGCGGGTCTCGTGGTCCTCGCGGATCGTCTGGCGCACGTGCCGCCGTCGCTCGTGCCCGGTCAGGTGACGCGGCAGGAAGACCATGGCGCCGGCCGCGCGCTGCTGGGCGAGGTCGCGGAACGCGGCCATCCGCGAGAACGGCTGGGGCTCGTCGGCCTCGACGTCGCCCGTGACCCCGCGGGCGACGAGGGCATCCACCAGCTCGGCCTTGGTCATGGCCGAGCGACCGGGCACGTCGTGCTCACGCGCGAGCTCGGTCAGGCGGTCACGGGTCAGGTCGGCGAGCTCGGCAGGCATGCCGGATGTCTACATCACGGTCCAGGTCAGCTCGGCGGCGTCCTGCCGTTCAGCAGGCCCGGCGGACGGCGCGCTGGGCCCGGACCACCTTCTGCTGGGCGGTCTGGAGGCGGGCTCGCTTGACCCGGGGCGGCAGGTCGCTGCGCTTGATCCGCTGCACGCGCTTGCGTGCCTGGGCCAGGTCGGCGCGGGCCTCGCGGCAGGCGCGGCTGGGCCCCGGCGGAGGGGTCGCCCGGGTCACCGTGAACGTACGTGCGGCCGGCGTGGCGTCCGCGGCAGTGCCGTCCGCATCGGTGGCGCGCGCCTCGAACAGGTGCCGGCCGAGCGCCAGGGCCGGCGAGGTCCACGGCGAGGAGCACGGCCCCCAGGCGGCGGCGTCGATGCGGCACTCCAGCGTCGACTGCACCGTGTCGCCCTCGACCGCGAAGGTCGGTGTGGTGTCGGTCGTGGCGCCGCCCTCGGCGGGCCCGGCCAGGACCAGGGTGTCGGCGCTCACGAGCGCGCCGGGCGGCATGGAGCGGCGCACGCGGACCGCCCCGTCCAGCACCCAGGCGACCGAGGCGCGCCCGCCCGCGTCGACGCCCACGTCGAGGAACTCGTCGAAGCCTCCGAAGGTGCCCGTGCGCCCCAGGCGGTGCGTCGTGCTGGCGGTGCCGTCCTCACCGATCCGCACGGCGTGGATGCGGGGGCCCGCGCTCTCAGCCCCTACGAAGCCCACCGTGACCCGACCCGCGGCGTCTGCAGCGGCGTCGAACATCCCGAAGCGCCCGGTGGTCAGGGCGATGGGTCCGAGCGTCGGGCGGACGGCCTCCAGCGCACCGTCGGCGGCCAGCCTGCGGGTGTGCAGCATGGTCACGCCGGTTGCGTCGAGGGCCTGCCACGCCACGGTGGCGCGCCCCTGCGGATCGACGGTCACGACGGCGTCGTCGACGCTGGTGGTGCCGGCGGCCGAGACCACGACGGGCTCCCCGGGGCTCCCGTCAGCGGGCGCCAGCCGGTTGACCCACGTGCGCGGCGAGGGTGTGAAGCCGGTCCAGACGACCGTGGCGGTGCCGTCCGGAGCCACGGCGACCTCGGGGAGGTCGAGCCTCGTGGTCGCTGCGTCCGAGACCGTCGCGGTCGGACCCGGCGTCCCGTCGGCGGCGACCCGCAGGGCACGCAGCGAGGCCTGCCGCTCCTTCCCACCGGCGTCGCGCACCCACGTCACCGTCACCCGGTCCTCGCCGTCCACGGCCAGGGCGGGGCTGCGGACGTAGGCGTAGTCGGGAGCCGGACCCTGCGGCGCGTCCAGGACCACGACCGGGGCCGGCGCCGTGTCGTCCGTGGTGTCGAGCCGGCGCATCTGCAGGGTGTCGTCGGCGGCCTGGAACCCGCCCTCGACGGGCCAGACCACGGTCGCGACCCCGGCCGTGTCGAGGGCGACCTGGGGGCGGTAGGCCATCTCGCCGGCCCGGGAGAGCGTGTGCAGCGCGCCGAGCGTGCCGTCGGGGGCGACGGTGCGCGCCATGACCGACGCTGCGCCTCGGTCGTTGGCCTGCCAGACGACCGTCACCCGGTCCTCGGCGTCGACGACCAGCTCCGGGTAGATGGCGCTGCCGCTGACGTCGGAGTCCGACAGCGTCACCGGCGGCTCGGCCTGGCCGGTGGCGGGGATCTCCACGAGCTTCAGGTCGAAGGCGGCGTCGCGGAACACGACGTGGCGGTCGCCGTCGTCGTCGACGACCATCCGGCTCATGTGCTCGCTCAGCGTGCCCTCCGGGAAGGCGAACGCGCCCGGCTCCCAGCCGATCGTGGCGGAGGCTGTGACGGGGACGAGCGTCACTGCGAGGGCCGACGCGACGGCGGCTCCCGCCAGGCGCAGGGTCAGCGGACGGTTCAACGCAGGGCTCCTCGGTCGGCTGACCGGACAGTAACCGCGCTCACCGACGCGCACGGCGGAATGGACGATCCGGTCGCAGGACCCACCGCACCGGTCGACCACCCGACCTCGACCACGTCGTCCCGCACGAACGCAACGGACCACCCGGCCAGACCGGCGACCACAGCACCGCACCGCTGCAACGCCTCGCCCACCCGCGTCAAGACACACCTGTCACCCTGCGCGACGGTCGCCTCGAGGTCGACCCGGCGACGTGGCCACGACCTGCCTGACCGCGGTTGGCAAGATCTCCGGGTGACCACAGACCTCGAGGGCTACGTGCAGGGCCTCGAACAGCGCCTGCTGGCCGACGGATGCAGCACGCAGCGGGCGACTGTCCCGGGGTATGACGTGCTGGTCGCCCGACGCTCGGACTTCCGTC
This sequence comes from Nocardioides nanhaiensis, assembly GCF_039542785.1. Classification (NCBI taxonomy): domain Bacteria; kingdom Bacillati; phylum Actinomycetota; class Actinomycetes; order Propionibacteriales; family Nocardioidaceae; genus Nocardioides; species Nocardioides nanhaiensis. The sequence goes on along the minus strand of NZ_BAABIM010000001.1, from coordinate 1,313,233 downwards.
TGAGCTGGGGACTGACTCGACTGCACACCTTCACCATCGCTGCGGTTCGAGCGCACGTGACCGTGGGGCTGATCCAGGACTTCACCGAGCGGTGCCAGACCTTTGCCACCGACCACAAGGGCGGGCTGCCACGCGGGCTGCAGACCGGTGTCGCCGTGCTCCCCGTGCTCGTCGGCGCCCGGGTCGACCGCCAGGCCGTCGAGTGGGCGAGCAGCCAGCAGCGAGTGAAGTTCGCATGTCTGGCTCGGCCGGTCGTGGTCGATGCCGCCAGCGGCGAGGCCCACGCGTTCCGCGGCACCGCCATGCTGGGCGTGATCTACAGCCGCTTCCTCGTGCAGCGCCTGGCGACGTACGTCCCTGTGGGCTGACCAGCCGACAGATCTGTCGATCCTCAGCGGTGCTGGCGCCGGCTCCCGCCGTGCCAGTCCTCCTGGACGCCGACCTCGTCGTCGTCCACGCCCAGCGCGCGCAGCTGCGGCAGCTCGCGCAGGCTGCGCTTGAGCTCGGCGAAGCCCGGAAAGGTGGCCAGGCCGACGACGTGGTCCCACAACCGGCCGGCGTCCTCGTCCGAGGGCAGCCGGCTGATCACCGGGCCGAAGAACGCCGCACCCTCGGGCGGGGCGATGTGCAGGATCGGCGTGCCGACGTCCTTGCCGGTCAGTGCCAGCGCCTCGTCGGTCTCGGACTGGATCTGGGCGTCACGCGAGGCGTCGTCGAGGTGGTCGACCAGCCCGGCGGGCAGCCCGACGTCGTCGAGCGCCTCGGCGAGCACCCGGCGGGCGACGCCGGGCCGGTGCGTGTCGAAGGTGCCGGGCGCCGAGTCGAAGATGCGCCCCGAGACCGCCGGGTACAGCCGCGCGACGGCGTCGGGACCGTGGTCGTCGCGCACGTGCGCGAACACGCGCAGCAGGTGCAGACCGGCGGTGTGCCCGGCCTCGTACTCGGGAGGGAACTGCGCGTCGTAGTCGACGTGCTTGTTGAGCAGCCGCAGCGAGATGAGGCTCCACTCGACCTGGAGGTCGCGCTGGGACTGCACGGTGCGCACCCACCGGCTGGTCAGCCAGGCGAAGGGGCAGACGGGGTCGAACCAGAACCGGACGTCGCGATCGCTCACCCGGCCAGGGTAGGACCGGCAGAGAGCGCGACGCACGACACCGAGCGTTCGCCGGGTTGACGTCTCCCTGTCGCCCGGGCAACCCTCGCCACGGCCTCGTCGTCCCTACGTTGCGCCCATGCACACCCACCTGCCCTCCCTCTCCCGCCTCGCCGTGCCCGCTGCGACCCTGGCGCTCTGCCTGCCGGTGCTCGCCGCCGCCCCCTCCCTGGCCGCGCCGACGGTCGCCGCCGCCGTCGAGCCGATCGTGGCGCCCGCGGACGACGCCGCGCTCGACCTCGCACCGCTCGGCACCTACCGCACCGGGGTCTTCGACGCCTCGGCCGCGGAGATCGTGCGCTTCCACGCCGCCACCGACCAGCTGTTCGTGGTGAACGCGGAGTCGGGGACGGTGGACGTGCTCGACGCCGGGGACCCGACCGACCCCACGCTCGTCGAGTCGCTCGCGGCCGCGGACGTGGAGGGCCTCCCCGAGGGCACCTCGGCCAACTCGATCGCGATCCGGGCCGACGGGCTCGTGGCGGTCGCCGTCGAGGCGCCGGTCAAGACCGACGACGGCTGGATCGCGTTCCTCGACGCCACCACGCTCGAGTGGCTCGGCGCCGTCCAGGTGGGCGCGCAGCCCGACATGGTCACGATCAGCGACGACGGCGACCGCGCCGTCGTGGCCAACGAGGGCGAGCCGGCCGACGACTTCTCCGTCGACCCCGAGGGCTCGGTCGGCGTCATCGACCTGCCCGAGGGGCTGGCCGCACCCGAGCAGTCGGCGGTCCGCACGGCCGACTTCCACGACTTCGAGGAGGGAGGCACCAGGTCGCTGCCCGAGGACGTCCGCGTTTTCGGTCCCGTCCTCGACGAGGAGCGGCGGGTCTCGACCAACCTCGAGCCCGAGTACGTGGCGCTCGAGCCCGACGGCAGCGTCGCCTACGCCGCGCTGCAGGAGGCGAACGCCGTGGCGGTGGTCGACCTCGACACCGCCGAGGTCACCGAGATCTGGCCGCTCGGGTTCGCCGACCACAGCGTGGCCGGGCACGGCATCGACAGCTCCGACCGCGACGACGCGATCGCCATCGAGCCCCGGCAGCTGAAGGGCATCTACATGCCCGACGGGATCGAGTCCTACGCCGCCGGCGGCAGCACCTACCTGGTGACCGCCAACGAGGGCGACGCCCGCGAGTGGGGCGACTACGTGGAGCCGGCCCGGGCGAAGGACCTCGGCGACGACGGCCTGCCGCCGGTCTGCGAGGACGCGCCGGCCGCCGACCTGCTGGCCGACGCGGACCTCGGCCGGATCAACGTCTCGACCGCGAGCGGCCTCAGCGAGGACGGCACCTGCTACGAGGAGCTGTACTCCTTCGGCAGCCGCTCGTTCTCCATCTGGACCACCGACGGCGAGCAGGTCTTCGACTCCGGCGACGAGTTCGAGCGGGTCACCGCCGAGGCGCTGCCGGAGTTCTTCAACTCCAACCACTCCGAGAGCAACCTCGAGGGGCGCAGCGACGACAAGGGCCCCGAGCCCGAGAACCTGGCGATCGGCCAGGTCGGCAGCCGCACCTACGCCTTCATCGGGTTCGAGCGCGTCGGTGGGCTCGCCGTCTACGACATCACCGCGCCGGCCGACGCCACCTTCGTCACCTACGTGAACAACCGGGACTTCTCGGTCTCCGTCGAGGACGCCGACGACCCCGCCGCCGTCCTCGACGACGCCGGCGACCTCGGCCCCGAGGGCGTCGAGTTCATCTCGGCCGCCGACTCCCCGACCGGACAGCCGCTGGTGGCGGTCGGCAACGAGGTCTCCGGCACCACCACGCTCTTCGGAGTCACCGAGCTGGCTCCGGTGGCCAGCGCCGTCGTCGTCGGCGGCCTGCCCGCGACCAGCCGCTTCGGTGCGCCGCTGCGGCCCACCGTCGCGGTGAGCATGGAGGGCGACGGTCCCGCCCCTGCCGGTCGCGTGGTCGTGCGCGACGGCGCCCGCACCGTGGCCTCGGCCCCCGTCGTCGACGGCGTCGCCCGGCCGGTGCTGCCAGCACGGCTGCGCCCCGCTGCCTACCGCCTGACCGTGGCCTTCGTGCCGGCCGACGCCGGGGCGGTCGCGCCCTCCTCGACGACGCGCTCGCTGCGGGTGCTGAAGGCGCGCACCGCCACCGCCCTGCGCTGGCTCCCCCGGGCGGGCCGCGCCGTCGTGCGCGTGGGCAACACCGACACCGGGGTCGCTCCCACCGGCCGGGTGACGGTGCGGCTCGGCCAGCGCACGCGCTCGGTGAAGCTGACCCGCGGCGTCGCCCGGGTGAGCGTGGGCCGTGGCGTGCAGCGGGTGCGTGCCGTCTACCCCGGCACCGCCGCGTTCGCGCGCTCTGCGTCGCCACAGGTGCGCCGCTAGCTCGCGCCCGCCCGCGGCGGGGGCAGGAGGCGGGGCGCCAATGATTGAGGCGGCACCCGCCAGGGAAGTAGAGGCCGGTGCGCCTCCCACTCCTGACCTCCGCCGTGGTGACACTGCTCCTCGCCGCGGGCCCGTCGGCGTCCCCGACGTCACCCGCGGCGGTCGACGGCGAGCGGGCGGCCGACACCCCCGGCAAGCTCGTGCTCGTGCTCGACTCCTCGGGATCGATGGCCGAGCCCGCCGGCGGCGGGCAGAGCCGGATCGAGGCCGCGCGGACCGCGCTCGGCGAGGTCATCGACACCCTGCCCGAGGAGCAGGAGGTGGCCCTGCGCGTGTTCGGCGCCGAGGTCGAGCTCGCCGGCCAGCCGGGTGCCTGCCAGGACTCCCAGCGCGTGGTGGACCTCGGCACCGACAACCGCGAGGAGCTGCGGGCCGCGGTGGAGTCCTACCGCCCCTACGGCGAGACGCCGACCGGGTACGCCCTGCGCCAGGCCGGCGAGGACCTGGGCGAGGAGGGGCAGCGCAGCATCGTCCTGGTCTCCGACGGCGAGCCCACGTGCGATCCCGATCCGTGCCCCGTGGCCCGGCAGCTGGTGCGCGACGGCGTCGACGTGCGCATCGACGTGGTCGGCCTGTCGGTCTCCGGGGCCGCTCGCGAGCAGCTGCAGTGCGTCGCCGACGCCGGCCGGGGCACCTACTACGACGCGGACGACGTCGAGGAGATCATCAGCGGGCTGACGACGTCCGCGGCGCGAGCGGCGCGCCCCTTCGACCTCACCGGCACGCCGGTGGAGGGCACCGCGACCGAGGCCGGGGCGCCGGTGATCGGGCCGGGACAGTGGCTGGACACCATGCCGGCGGACGGCGCGCTGTACTACCGGCTGCCCCGCAGCGTGCCTGGGTCGACGCTGCACGTCGGCATGGCCACCCGCAGCCGCCCGGACGCCACCGCGGCCTCCGCGCGCCTGACCATCCTGCCCTCCGGCGGCGGCATCTCGTGCGCGAGCGAGGCCAGCATCGGGGTGGTGCTGGGCATGCGCAACCCGCTCCTGCTCGGCGGCCTCTCGAGCGCGGACGAGGACCCCACGGCCCCGTGCAACACCGACGAGGAGCTGCTGCTCGAGATCGAGCACGGCACCGGTGACACCGGACCGCTGACCGGTCAACCGCTCGAGATCGCGGTGCACGAGGAGCCCCCGCTGGCCGACCCGGGCAACCCGCCCGCCGACGTCGCCCTGCTGGACGGCGGCGCCTGGAAGCCCCTGACGCCCGACACCGAGGCCACCGACGTCGCCCCGGGCACCAGCCTGGCCAGCGCGCCGGTGATCGGGGAGGGCACCTGGTCGGCCGACATCCAGCCCGGTGAGGCGCAGGTCTTCGCCGTGCCCGTCGACTGGGGCCAGAACGTGCAGTTCCAGCTCGACACCCGGATCACGAGGGAGGCCGCGGAGGCCGCGGCGGTCGGCAGCGACCTGGGCCTGACCGCCGTCGGGCCGCTGCGTGCCCGGGACGAGGTCGACTTCTACGCCCAGGAGCCACCGAGCTGGACGACGACGGCCTTCGGCAACATCCCCGCCGGGACGCCGTTCCGCACCGGCGCCCGCACCCAGCCGGTGGGCTACGACCACCGCTTCGAGCTCGGCCCGGACGCGGGTAGCTCGGTGGCCGGGCTGCGCTACGTCCAGGTGGCCTACAACGTGCGGGGTGAGGACGCGAACCTGCCCTACACGCTGACGGTCCGGGTGAACGGCGAGGCCGGACGCGGAGCACCGGCCTACGACGAGAGCGCCGGACTCCCGGTGCCCGCCGCCGACTCGCCCCTGGTCGGTGACGAGGTGCCGGAGGGCACCGACCCCGACGACCCCGACGACCCCGACGACACCGCGACCGACGACACCGAGGCGGCCGACGCGGCCGGTGACGACGCCGTCGAGCCGGCGTCCGAGCAGGACGAGGGCTCCGGCCCGTGGCCGATCGTCGGCGGTGCCGCCGGGGCTGCGCTCGTCCTGGCGCTGGTGGCCGTCGTCGTCGCCCGTCGACGCCGAGCGCGCCCCTCGACGGGGCCGGGACGGTAGCGCTTCCCGGATGGGGCTCCGAGGATCGAGCTCCCCGGGTAGGAGTCGAACCTACGTCGCTAGTCCTGATTCAAAGTCAGGCGGGCCCTGCCGGCAGACCAACCGGGGATCGGTGCGGTCAGCCTAGTGTCCGGACTACGCTCCCGCGGGTGGACCTCCCCGTGATGCCGCCGGTGCGCCCGATGCTCGCGAAGGCCGTGAAGGGCGTGCCCGACCCGGCCGAGCACGGAGGCCTCAGCTTCGAGCCCAAGTGGGACGGATTCCGCTGCCTGGTCTTCAAGGACGGCGACGAGGTCGAGCTCACCAGCCGCAACACCAAGCCGCTCACGCGCTACTTCCCCGAGCTCGTCGAGGCGGCACGGCGTCAGCTGCCGGCGCGCTGCGTCCTCGACGGCGAGGTGTACGTGGCGCTGCGCGGCGAGAACGGCATCGACCGGCTGCAGTTCGAGGTGCTGCAGGAGCGCATCCACCCGGCGGCCAGCCGGATCACCATGCTGAGCGAGAAGACCCCGGCCGGCTACGTGGCATTCGACCTGCTCGCGCTCGACGACGAGTCCTACACCGAGCGCCCCTTCGCCGAGCGCCGCGCGGCCCTGACCGAGGCCCTGGCCGGCCTGGCGGGGCAGGGCAGGCCGTTCCACCTCACGCGCACCACCGAGGACCCGGCCGAGGCCGAGCGCTGGTTCGAGCAGTTCGAGGGGGCCGGCCTCGACGGCGTCATCGCCAAGCCGCTCGGCGGGCCGTACGTGGAGAACGGCCGCACGATGATGAAGATCAAGCACGAGCGCACCGCCGACGTCGTCGTGGCCGGCTACCGCGAGCACAAGACCAGCACGCCCGAGCGTCCGCTGCTGGGCAGCCTGCTGCTCGGGCTCTACCGCGAGGGGTCGCTGCAGCACGTGGGCGTCAGCGCCAGCTTCACCGAGAAGCGCCGCGCCGAGCTGATCGAGGAGCTGCAGCCGCTGGTGTGCCCGATCTCCGAGCACCCGTGGGGCGCCTGGCAGGAGTGGGCGATCGCCAACCCCGACCGGGTGCCCGGCACCCAGAGCCGCTGGAGCCAGGGCAAGGACCTCAGCTTCACCCCGCTGCGACCCGAGCGCGTGCTCGAGGTGAAGTACGACGCCATGGAGGGCAGCCGTTTCCGCCACACCGCGCACTTCAAGCGCTGGCGCGAGGACCGCGACCCCGAGAGCTGCGGCTACGACCAGCTGGAGCAGCCGGTGCGCTACGACCTCGCCGAGGTGCTCGAGGGCTAGTGCCGCGTCTCGTAAGTTGTTGATCGGTGGGCGTTCTGAAGGCGTGTGTGCAGCGCAAGGCGCCGACGCGCCGCCATACCGGGTTGTCTCGCAAGCGTCGGCAACGCCGCGATGTGCGTGCCATGGGGACGCGAAGCGTCCAAGAACTTTCGGGACGTGGCACTAGGGTCGGGGCATGGACGACGGCACCCCCGAGACCCCTGGAACTCCCGGCACCGCTGGCATCTCTGGCCGCTACGACGTCGTGCTCCTGGTCGAGCAGGAGCTGACGACGGCCGACGCCGCCCAGGTGCGCTCCCTGCACGAGGGCCTCGAGGACCCGGTCGTCTACCACGTGCTGCTCCCGCTCGACGACGCCGCGGCGCAGATCGAGGCGTCCATGGGCTCGCTCACGACCGGCGAGATGATGCCCAGCGCCGGGCTCGGGCTCGACGCGGCCGACCTCGAGCAGGTGCGCGCCGACGGCGAGGACCGTTCCGAGCGCAGCCTGGCAGCCACCGAGGCCGCCCTGCGCGCGGCGGGGGCCACGCTGGGCACCAGCACCGTCGTCGAGGACTCCCCCATCGACGCGCTGGCCCGGACCGTGAACCAGGTCGACGGCCGCGAGGCCATCATCCTGACCCGCCCCCACGTGGTGGCCGAGTTCTTCCACCTCGACTGGACCTCCCAGGCCCGCCGCCGCATCGGCGTCCCGGTGCTGCACCTGCTCGAGCACGAGACCTTCGACGAGCAGGCCGGCGGCGGCGAGGGTGTCACCGGCGTCTGATCCCGCGCACTGGCTGGTGTCGCGTCTCGTGAGTTGTTGATCGGTGGGCGTTCTGAAGGCGTGTGTGCAGCGCAAGGCGCCGGCGCGCTGCCATACCGGGTTGTCTCGCAAGCGTCGGCAACGCCGCGATGTGCGTGCCATGGGGACGCGAAGCGTCCGAGAACTTTCAGGACGTGGCACTAGGGTCAGGTCGCGTGAAGCTGCGCCGCCGCGACCCCGTGGCCCCCGAGCACGGGCTCGAGCCACCCACCCCCGCGCCCGTCGCCCCACGCGGCGCTCCCCGGGCCACCTACGCCGGGGTGCTCGACGGCCGGCACCTGTGGCTCGCCGTCGCCCTGGCCCCGGGCCAGCTGGCCGTCCAGGACCGTGCCGAGGACGCGACGGAGCCCCTGCCGCTGCCCACCGACCTGCTCGACGACCAGCCCGAGCACCGCTCGGTCCGCACCGACCTCGAGACGCTCGCCCTCACCTCCGCGGCCGGCTACGACCTGGTGCTGGTGGCCCCGGGTGGCCGTGCCCGCCGCATCTGGAGCCCGCCGCTGCCGCAGCGCCGCACCCCGGCGCGTGATGGTCTCTGCTGGGAGGTGCACCGCGACGACGACGGGCTGCTCTCCCTGCACCGCACCGCCGTGCCCGAGCACGTCGAGCTCGCCGCGGTGGAGGTCCTCGCCGAAGGCCTGCGGCTGGCGGTGCACCCACCCGCCGGTCTGGTGCTGCGCGCTGCCGAGGGTGACCACGTGCTGGCCGCGCTGACCGACGGCCTCCTGACCGTCGACGCCGTCGACGGCGTGCCGGCCCAGGTGGCACGCGTGACGACGACCGACGGCCGCCCGGTGCTGCGCCGCGACGACGACCTGCTCAACCCCGGCCGTGGCGCTCCGCTGCCCGACCTCTACTTGCCCGGCTCCAGCGTGCGCGAGCCGGTCGGTGTCGAGCGCCTGCGGCTGCGCTGGACCGACCGGGGGCTGACCGCCCAGGTCCTCGACCCGGCGGCCGCGGGAGGTGGCGCATGAGGATCGCGTACCTGGTGGTCGAGGTGACCGCCACCGACGAGGGCACCCGCGGGGTGCTGGCGCAGGCGCGGGCCATGGCCGAGCACCACGAGGTGCAGGTGGTCAACCTGCTGCGCTCCGGCGAGGCCGCACTCCCGCTGCCCGTGCGCCACCTCGTGGACCTGCGCGACCCGCGCCGACCCGGGGTCGACCCGGCGGTGGCCGACGCGGCGCAGGCCGCGCGCTGGCACCAGCGCCCCTCCGCGCTCGTGCGGGCCGGTTGGGACCGCAAGTTCACCGCCCTCACCGACGCGGCCCTCGAGCACGCCCTCGGTGACCTCGACGTCGACGCGGTGGTCTCCACCTCCCCGGGCCTGCTGGCCGCGGCCGTCGAGCTGACGCCGGCGCACGTCGTCGTCGCCCACCACGACCACCGCCCGTCGGTCGCCCGGACGCCCGAGGCGCTGCTGCAGCACGGGCCGGCGGCCGACGTCGTGGTCGCGCCCACCGAGGTGCACGCCACCTGGCTGCGCGAGCAGCTGGGCGAGGTGGCGCCCGAGGTCGTGGTGCTGCCCGACCCGCTGGACCCCGGCTTCCGCCCGCGGTCCCGGCTGGACCGCCCGGTCATCACCGCCGTGGCCCGCCTGGTGCCCGACAAGCAGCTGCCCAAGCTGGTGGCCGCGTTCGCCGAGGTGGCCGACCAGCTGCCGGGCTGGCGCCTGCGGATCGTGGGTGAGGGTCCGCAGCGCGTCGACGTGGTGCGCCAGATCCGTCGGCACGGGCTGTGGGACCGCGTCGAGGTGGTCACCTCGGTGCCCGACCTTCCGGCCGTGTGGGCCACCTCCGCGGTGTGCGCGATCGCCTCGCGATCCGAGGGCTTCGCGCTGGCTGCGCTCGAGGCGATGGCGGCAGGGGTCCCGGTCGTGGCCTTCGACGCCGCCGCCGGTGCGCGCGAGCTGGTGGAGCACGAGGTCAACGGCCTGCTGGTGGCCCCCGAGTCGGTGGCCGGCCTGGCCGCCGCCCTGCTGCGGCTCGCCGAGGACGAGACGCTGCGCCGACGGCTGGGCCACGCCGCCGCGGTCACCGCCCGGGGGTACGAGGCCGGCGCGCTCGCCGAGCGCTGGACCCGCGTGCTCGGCGACGCCCGCGCGGCGCGCGCCGGCCGTGGCCGGTGGGCGGCACGCGCCGCGGCCAAGCCGCCCCGCGCACCCCGGCCGCAGTCGCCGGAGGGGCTGCACGACGTCGTCGACCGGCTGACGCCGGCCCAGGCACGTCGCGACGCGCTGGCGTGGACCGTGCGTGCCGCCCGCGAGACCGGCGTGCCCTGGTTCGTCGTGCCGCCGCACGGCGACGACGGGCCCACCGTGGTGCTGCCCGCCGTCGCTCGCGACCGGCTGCTCGCCGCGCTCGCCGAGCCCGGCGCTCCCGCCCACCTGAGCCTGCGCGAGCCCGAGCAGCACGGGTGGCCCGAGCGGCGCGGCACCCCCGCGGTGATGGCCGAGCGTCTGCGCGGCGGCCGCACGCCGCTGCTGTGCGTCGAGCCGTGGCCCGTCGGTGTGCTGGGCGACGGCGCGAGCGTCGCCGTCGAGCTGTGGGAGCTCTCGGCCGCGGGGGAGCTGGTGGCGCCGCGGCGCAACCGCTTCGCCGAGTCGGTGCCGCTGGACCGGCTGACCCCCGCGTTGCTCGCCGAGGTGGAGGTCGACGACCTCACCGTGCCGACCCTGCCGCTGCTGGCCACGCCCGCGCTCGACACGTGCCGGTTTCCCGTCGACGTCGTCTACACCTGGGTCGACGGCGCCGACCCCGCCTGGAACGCGGACCGCGAGCAGCGCCTGGCCGGCGTCACCGGCGATGCCGCGCAGACGGCCCAGACCCGGGAGTCCAGCGGCCAGGCGCGCTACCTCGACCGCGACGAGCTGCGGTACTCGCTGCGCAGCATCCACCTCTTCGCACCGTGGGTGCGGCGCATCCACCTGGTCACCGCCGGCCAGGTGCCGGCCTGGCTCGACGTCGACCACCCGCGGATCAACCTGGTGCACCACCGCGACCTGCTGCCCGCCGAGGCCCTGCCCACGTTCAACTCCCACGCCATCGAGACCGGCCTGCACCGCATCGAGGGCCTCAGCGAGCACTTCGTCTACTTCAACGACGACTTCCTGCTCGGACGCCCGGTGCCGCCGGAGCGGTTCTTCTCCCCGAGCGGTCGCAACGCGGTGTTCCCCTCCCCCAGCGTGATCGGGCTCAGCGACCTGCCCGCGGCGCCGCCGTACCTCCGCGCGGCCTGGAACAACCGGGCGCTGCTGGCCGAGCGGTTCGGCGCCACCATCACCCACCACCTGGCGCACGCGCCCTACGCGCACCGGGTCTCGGTGGTCGAGGCGGTGCACGGGGCGTTCCCCGCACAGCTGGCTGCCACGGCGCGCTCGCCGTTCCGGGCCGGCAGCGACGTCTCGACGCTGAGCTCGCTCGCCCAGCACCTGGGGCTGCTCACCGGCGACTCCTTCCTCAGCGAGGCCGACCTGGCGTACGTGAACCTCTCCAACGCCGACGTCGACCGGCAGCTGGAGGAGGTGCTGGAGCGTGGCCAGGACTTCATCTGCCTGGGCGACCACCACGACCACGCGCTGCGGGCCACCGTGCTCGACCGGCTGCTGGCCGAGTTCTACCCGGCCTACTACCCCGTGCCGGCCCCCTGGGAGCGCACCTGATGCTCGGCCGCACCCGACGGCGTCCGCGGCTGCCCGCGGTGGCGGCCCGCTACGCCCGGGTGCTCGACGGCCGCACCCTGTGGATCGCCCTCGAGGAGGCCCCACCCACCGTGACCCTGCGCTACCCCGGCGGCGAGCTGGTGGAGCCCACCGAGTCCGAGGCCGGCGCCGCCGTCGCGCCCGACGACGTCGGGTTGGTGAGCGCGCGGGTGCCGCTGGCGCCGTTGACCGAACCACCGGGTGAGAGCCTGCGCGTGCAGGTGCTGGCGGGCGACGGTCGCCACGCGGCAGCCGTGTCGTGGATCGAGAGCACTGCTCCCGGGCCGGTGCGCGCCGCGATGCCCACCCCCGACGGGGCGTGGCGGTGGCACCTCGGCGCCCAGGACGGCTTCCTGGAGCTCACCCGCGAGCGCCTGGAGCCCCCTCCCGCCACCGCCGTGGTCGAGCGGGTGCTGGCGCACGACGACGGCCGGGGTGCCCGGCTGGAGCTGCGCGACGGTCCCCCGCTGGACGTGCGCGCCTCCGAGCACGACCACCTGGCACCCGGTGAGAGCACCGCTCTCGTCGCGGGCGGCCACGAGCTCGTCCGACGTGTCGACGACCTCCGACGACCACAGCAGGCCGTGCCGCTGCCCCTGCTCGGCGAGGGGCTGCGGATGCGCTGGGACGCCGAGGCCCGGCTGGTCGTCGTCCGGGAGCGCCCGTGAGCCTGCTGCGCGTCACCTTCCTGGTGCCGACCCTCTACGACCAGGGCGGCACCGCGAGCGCCGTCGCCACCCAGGCCTCCGCGCTGGTGCGGCACCCGGCCGTGGCCGGGGTGCACGTCGTCAGCGTGTACCGGCCCACGGACCAGCCGCACTTCACCCTCGACCCGCAGGTCACCACCGAGGCGCTCGTCGACACCCGTGTCGACGACGAGTCGCAGCCCGATCACCCCGACCGGATCACCGACCCGGCCTGGGACCCGACCCTCGACGCGCGGGGCGACCTGGCCGTGCAACGCCACCTGCCGGCCCTGGACTGCGACGTGCTGGTGACGGTGACGCCGGCCCTGCTGGCGCTCGCCGTGGCCTGCCGCCCTCCGGGCGCCGCGCTGGTGCACCAGGAGCACCGCTCCTCCTCGCAGCGGCGGGCGGGCCTCGAGCCCCTGCTCTCCTCGGCTCCCCACGCCGACCTGGTGGCCCTGCTGACCGAGCCGATGGAGCACTGGCTGCGCCACACCCTCGCGGGGCGCGGCGCCACCGTGCCCCGCACGGCCGTCGTGCCCAACGCCGTCCCCCCGGGCTTCCGCCCGCGCTCGCTGCGCGACACCCCCCTGGTGGTGGCCGCGGGGCGGCTGGTGGGTGAGAAGCAGTACCCGCAGCTGGTGGAGGCCTTCGGCCTGGTGGCCGACCGGCTGCCGCAGTGGCGCCTGCGGATCTTCGGCGAGGGGCCCGGCCGGGCTGAGATCGTGCGCACCGTGCGTCGCCTGGGCCTCTTCGACCGCGTCGAGCTGCCCGGCTCCACCACCGACCTGGCCAGCGAGTGGGCCCGCGCCTCGATCTCGGCGATGACCTCGCGCTCGGAGGGCTTCCCCCTGGTGATGCAGGAGGCGATGGCCGCCGGCGTCCCGGTGGTCTCCTACGACTCACCCTCGGGACCGCGCGCCATCATCGAGGACGGCGTCGACGGCGTGCTCGTGCCCCAGGACTCCCCCGCCGAGCTCGCCGCGGCCCTGCTGCGCCTGGCCACCGAGGAGGACCTGCGCCACCGGCTGGGCGAGGCCGCCCGGCACGCCGCCGTGCGCTTCGCGAGCGACGCGGTGACCGAGCGGTGGGTCGCGCTCTACGGCGGGCTCGTGCGGGACGACCTGCCCCCGGTCGAGCCGGCGCTGCCGCAGGACGCCCCACCCCTCGGTGTGGTGCTCCCCGACCCCGCGGAGGTGGACCCCCGCGCCGTGGCGACCGCGGCGGCGCAGCAGGCCGGGCGGATGGCGGGCGTGGAGCTCGCTCGTGAGCACGACCGACTCGTCGTCGCCGCCCCGGACGCACGCGCCTGGCTCGACGCCCTCGCCGACCTGCCCCCGCCGGCCCTGCCCGACTGGCTCTGCCTCGTCGATCCCGGGGGCCGCGGCTGGCCCGAGCGCCGCGGCACCGTGCCGCAGGTGGCCGCGGCGGTGCGGCGGGGCCGTCCGCCCCGGGTGCGGCTGGAGCCGTGGCGACCGCTGGATCCGTCGTCGCGCGAGGCGGTGACGGTCGATCTCGACGGCCCGACCCCGTCTCGACCACGGACCTGACGCCTCGACCCTCGACGGACCTTCGACTTCGTTACCAAAGCAACACCGAAGTGTGGAGATCGCGTGCACCCGACGTCACTCCCCGCGTCCTAATCTTCTCGTCATCCGGAGGAGTCGATCCTCCGAGTGAAGGGACCCGGACAGGGAAGCGCGGGGGCGCGGAACGGTCCGGGAGGGGAGCACCACCGTTCACCACCGGCCGGGGGGCCGGTGAGACGACGAGAACCCCGTCAGCGCTGGGGGGCGCGGACGGGGTTCAGTCGATTTCGGGGCCTGGTCAGCGGACCCGGATCACCCGGGAGGCGGCCTTGCGGTTGCCGACCTTCTTGATGGTCAGACGCACCGTGTCACGACCGCGGGTGTCGGGACGGTTGCGGTCGATCTCGATGTCGCCCTCGCGGTCGGCGCGGAAGACCCGGTTGACGAAGACGCGACCGTTCTGGCGCAGGACGATGCGGAAGCGCTCCCCCGGGCGGGCGTCGTCGACGTCGACGGAGACCTCGAGGCGGCGGTCGTCCTTCTCGACCTCGAAGTCGACCTGGGCTCCGGCGTAGCGGAAGTCCCGGTCGGCCGCGGCGGCGGGTGCGGCGGTGAGGAGAGCCAGCGGGCTGGCCAGGAGAGCGGCAGCTCCGAGGGTGGCGGTGGTGCGGCGGGCGGCAGTGCGCATGATGATCTCGCTTCCGTCTGTGTCCCGGTCGCCCGGGCTGATGGAGCAACCCTCGTGCGGCCGCGTGAGGGGTTCACGAGACGAGGATGAGGAGGCTCTCATCATCACCCGCACCCGCGGGTCGACTCACTCCACCCGGTTGCCCTCGGCGTCCCAGTGCTCGGCGACCTTCTTCGAGGGCTGCACGCGGGGCGGCTCCCCCGGCATCTTCGGGTAGTCGGGCGGGAAGTTGAGCTCGCCCTGGCCGGCCTCCACCTGCTGCTCCCACAGCGCGAGCAGCGGTTCGAGCGAGAACGCCTCGTCGTCGATGGTGGCCCACGGGTCGCCGTCGGCGAGCCGCTCGGGCACCGAGAACAGGTGGTACTCACCGGGGTCGGTGACCCCGGCGAGCTCCTCCCAGGTCATCGGCGTGGAGACCGGCGCACCGGGCAGCGGGCGCAGCGAGTAGGCCGAGGCGATGGTGCGGTCGCGGTTGTTCTGGTTGTAGTCCACGAAGATGCGCTCGCCGCGCTCCTCCTTCCACCACGCCGTGGTGACCTGCTCGTCGCGCGCCGCGAGCTCGCGGCCGAAGCCGATGGCCGCGTGGCGCACGTCGGTGAACTCCCAGCGCGGCTCGATGCGCACGTAGACGTGCACGCCCCGGTTGCCGCTGGTCTTGGGGTAGCCGCGCAGGCCCAGCTCCTCCAGGAGCTCGCGCGCCAGGTCGGCCACGCGGACGACGTCGCGGAAGCCGGTACCGGGCTGCGGGTCCAGGTCGATGCGCAGCTCGTCGGGGTGGTCGACGTCGTCGCGGCGCACCGGCCAGGGGTGGAAGGTCAGCGTGCCCATGTGGGCGCACCAGACCGGGACGGCGATCTCGGTGGGACAGATCTCCTCGGCGGTGCGACCGCTCGGGAAGGTGATCTGCACGGTCTCGAGGTAGTCGGGAGCGCCCTTGGGCACTCGCTTCTGGTAGAAGGCGTCGGCGTCCTTGTCCTGCGGACCGGTGGCCAGCCGCATGCCCGGCCGCACCCCCGAGGTCCAGCGCTCGAGCGCGGTCGGCCGGTCGCGCAGCGCGCGCATCAGGCCGTCCTCGACGCTGGCGACGTACTGCGCCACCTGCAGCTTGCTGACCTCGGGCGTGCGCTCGGTCGCCTCGTAGATCACGCGGTCGGGGCTCGAGACGCGCACGGCGCGCCCGCCCGCCTGCACCTCTGCCGCGGGGGTCCTCGCCATGCACCCACCGTAGTGGCGGTGCGCCGGCCCCGGCTGGAGCCGTAGGTTGGCGAGCCGTGAGCACGCCGCCCCCCACCCTGCCCCCCACCCTGCCCCCCACCCTGCCTGCCGGCCTGGCGCTGCGCCGTCCCTCGGTGCCGTCCCTCGGCGAGCAGACCGCCCCCTCCTCGAGGGCTGGTGCCAGGCGCAGGCCCGCGGCTTCCACCAGGCGCGGCTGCAGGAGTCCTCGCGCGCCGTCTGGCTCGACCACCTGCGAGGCGACGGCGTCCGTCCGCTCGGCATCTGGGAGGAGCAGCCGGCACTCGGCGCCGGAGCACTGCCGGTCGCCACATACTCCAGCTACGACAAGCAGCTGCACACCGGCGCCCGCCAGGTGACCGCGCGGATGATCAGCGACATCACCGTCGCCCCCACCCACCGTCGGCAGGGCCTGCTGCGCTCGCTGATCACCGCCGACCTCCGCGAGGCCGCCGAGACCGGGGTGCCCGTCGCGGCGCTGACCGCCTCGGAGGGGAGCATCTACGGCCGCTTCGGCTTCGGTCCCGCCACCGTCGAGCAGCAGTGGGAGGTGGACACCTCGCTGCGCTTCGCGCTGCGCGGCGCAGCGCCCTCGGGCCGCGTGGTGCTGCTCGAGCCCGCCGAGGCCTGGCCCGCCGTCGCCGCGGTGTTCGCCCGCTGGCACGAGCGGCAGCGCGGCTCGCTGCAGCGACCCCGCTTCTACGAGTCGATGCTGACCGGCGCGTGGCACCCCGCCCAGGACGGCCCGGACCACCGGCTGCGGGTGGCGGTGCACCTCGACGCCGCCGGCGAGCCCGACGGGCACGTGGCCTACCGCGTGGAGGGCGACCGAGGGGTCCGCACGGCCGACGTCGTCGACCTGGTGACGCTCGGACCCACGGCGCACCGCGCGCTGTGGCGCTTCCTCGCCGACCTCGACCTGGTCGGCTCCGTGCGCTGGAACCACGCCAGCACGGCCGACCCGCTGCCGTGGTCCCTGGTGGAACCCCGGGCGGTGCGCGTCGTGGGTCAGCGCGACTCGCTGTGGGTGCGGCTGGTCGACGTCCCCGCCGCGCTGGCGGCGCGGCCCTGGTACGCCGAGGGCAGTGTGGTCCTGGAGGTGGCAGACCCCCTCGGGCTGGCCTCCGGGCGGTGGCGCCTGACGGCGTCCGCCGGCCGGGCCACCTGCGAGCCGAGCACGGACCCCGCCCAGGTACGGCTGGAGGCCGACACGCTCGGGTCGCTCTACCTGGGCGGCACGCGGGTGGAGACGCTGAGCGCCGCCGGCCGGGTGGCGGGTGACCCTGCCGCGGTGCACGCCTTCGCCACCATGAGCACCGGTGGACCGGTGCCGCACTCGCTCACCGACTTCTGAGTCGGCCTGAGTCGGCCTCCCGCGTCGGCGCGGGGTCCAGGCCTCAGCTGTCGAGACCGAGCTCGGCCATCCGGGCGGCGTGCCGCTCGGTGAGCCGGGTGAACATCCGGGCGATCGCGGCCAGGTCGAGCCCGGGCCGGTCGACGCCGCCGGCCAGCAGCGCCGTCAGGGCGTCGCGCTCGGCGGCCACCCGCTGGGCCTGGGTCAGGGCCTCGCCCATCAGCCGTCGGCCCCACAGCGCCAGGCGTCCGCCGGAGCGGGGGTCGGCCTCGATGGCGGCGCGCACGCGCCCGACGATGAAGGCCGAGTGCCCCTCCTCCAGCGACGCGACCACCAGGTCGCGGGTCGCGGGGTCGAGGTAGGCGGCGATCTCGCGGTAGAAGTCGTTGGCCAGGCCGTCGCCCACGAACGCCTTGACCAGGCCCTCCAGCCAGTCCGAGGGCGCGGTGTGGGCGTGGAACTGGTCGATCGCGGCACGGAAGGGCGACATCGCGCCGAACGGGTCGGCGCCCAGCTCTCGCACACGCTCGTGCAGCGCCTGGACCTTGCCCAGCTCGAGGCTGGCCATGGTGGCCAGCTCGACCTTGTCCTCCAGCGTCGGCGCCAGCTTGGCGTCCTCGGCCAGGCGCTCGAAGGCGCTGATCTCGCCGTAGGAGATGACCCCGAGCAGATCGACCACCGCGGCCAGGTAGTCGGGGTCCTGGAAGGCCACCGGGACCTCGCCGCCGGACGACAATGCAGCCATGGCCGCACCCTACCGATAGACTGGCGCGTGACCAGCGCCCCCGCGAGTGGGCGCGTATGTGCGCGGCTGCGTGTGAATCAGTCGCATCCCGGCTCGATTCCGCCCCACGCCCCGCCCCTGCGGGCGAGCGTGGCCCCACGAAAGCAGGACAGCTTGACCACGACGTTCCGTGAGCTCGGGGTCCTCCCCGGCATCTGCGACGCCCTCGAGCGCGCCGGCATCACGACCCCCTTCGCCATCCAGGAGATGACCCTCTCGGTCGCCCTGCTCGGCACCGACCTGATCGGTCAGGCCCGCACGGGCACCGGCAAGACCCTCGCGTTCGGCATCCCCGTGATGCAGCGCAGCGTCGCGCCCTCCGACCCCGCCTACGTCGAGCTGCCGCAGGGCAAGCCCCAAGCGCTGATCGTGGCCCCCACCCGCGAGCTGGCCCTGCAGGTCTCCAGCGACCTGCACCTGGCCAGCAAGGACATCGGGCTTCGCGTGCTGACCGTCTACGGCGGCGTCGGCTACGACACCCAGCTCGAGGCACTCGAGGCCGGCGTCGACATCGTCGTCGGCACCCCCGGTCGCCTCATCGACCTCGCCAACCGGCGCAGCCTGGACCTCTCCCACGTGCACGCGCTCGTGCTCGACGAGGCCGACGAGATGCTCGACCTGGGCTTCCTGCCCGACGTCGAGCGCCTGCTCTCGATGACGCCGGAGACCCGCCAGACGATGCTGTTCTCGGCCACGATGCCGGCCGCGATCGTCGCCCTGGCGCGCACCCACATGCGCCACCCGATGAACATCCGCGCCGAGTCCTCCTACGAGAACGCCACGGTGCCCGCCACCGCGCAGTTCATCTACCAGGCCCACGACCTCGACAAGCCCGAGATCATCGGGCGCCTGCTGCAGGCCGAGGACGCCGACAAGATGATCGTCTTCACCCGCACCAAGCGCCAGGCCCAGCGCGTGGCCGACGACCTCGCCGAGCGGGGCTTCGAGGCCAGCCCGCTGCACGGCGACATGGCACAGGTGGCACGCGAGAAGGCGCTCACCCGCTTCCGCGAGAACAAGCTGCGGGTGCTGGTGGCCACCGACGTCGCCGCGCGCGGCATCGACGTCCAGGGCGTCTCGCACGTGGTCAACTACACCTGCCCCGAGGACGACAAGACCTACGTGCACCGCATCGGCCGCACCGGCCGCGCGGGTGCCACCGGCACCGCCATCACCTTCGTGGACTGGGCCGACCTGCACCGCTGGAAGATGATCAACAAGGCGCTCGACCTGCCCTTCGACGAGCCGCAGGAGACCTACTCCACCTCCGAGCACCTCTACCACGACCAGGGGATCGCGCCCGGCACGAAGGGCCGCATCAAGGACCCCGCCCCCGTGGAGCGCAAGGACCGCCCCGAGCGCTCCGACCGTGGGGGCCGCGGCGACCACGGCGACCGGCCCCGCACCGACCGCCCCCGCCGCGACCGCTCGCGCAGCCGCACCCGCTCGGGCCAGGAGGTCACCGAGGGCAACGGGCGCGCCAACAGCACCCCGGACCAGGAGCAGGGCACCCCGGCGTCGGCCGAGGCGGGCTCCGCGGACGGCGCCTCGCGCAACCGCCGCCGTCGTCGCCGTCGCTCGGGCTCGGGCTCGGGATCGGGCAGCCAGGGCGCTGCCGCCCCGGCCGGCGACTGACCCTGGCGTGGCCTGGCTCCCGCGGGTCCTGCGGTCGGCCGGGCTGACGACGGCCGGCGTGCTGGCGTTCGTGCTGGCGTTCGCGCTGGCGCTCACGGTCACTCCCGGCGAGCCCGGGGAGCGCCTCGCCGCGCCGGGCGCGCAGGCGGCCGACACCGGTGCGCGGCCCGCCGGCTGCGGCCGGGGAGCCGTTCCCGCCCCCACCGCCTGGATGGGTGAGAGCGGTCGTCTCGACGTCACGCTGCCCTCCCGGTTCGCCCAGGGGCCGCCCGCGTTCGCCGGGTCGCTGTTCCACCCGCTGACGCCGCCTCCGCCCGGCCGTCGGCTGCCGATCGTGCTGCTGCAGCACGGCACCGGCGGCGACCGCTGCTCGCTGGAGTGGCTGGCCCGCGCCGTGGCCGGCAGCGGACGCCTCGCGCTCACCTGGACCGCGCCGGGCGGCCGCGACCTCGGCGGCCAGGACTCCTACCTCAACGCCGTGCGCGCCACCGCCTCGGCCTACCCGTGGCTGCGCAGCACCGCCAACCCGCTGCGTGCGGTCACCGACCCCCGCCGCGTCGTGCTGGGCGGCTCCTCGCTCGGCTCGATGTCGAGCAGCTACCTGCAGGGCACCGCGCTGACCCCCGGGACCCGTGCCCTGGTGGCGCTCGACAACCTGCGTCGCTGGCAGCTCGGGGACCCGGGGGGCGCGGCCTGGGAGTGCGGCCGACCCCGCGAGGGCGAGGTGCGACCCCGGGTGCCGGCGCTGGGCCTCGCCATGGACGCCCCCTGCAAGACCGGGAGCAGCCCGCGCTACCGCGAGCTCAAGCTCAGCGGGTTCAAGCACTGGCGCGCGACCGGGCAGCCGGCGATGGTGCTCGCGCTGCGCGGCTTCGAGCACACCGACTTCGCCGTCACCGGCACCGACGCCCAGCGGCAGCTGGTCTGGCACTACGTCGACGCCTGGATCGCGCGGTGGACCGAGGGCGACTCCCGCGCGGACGCCGTCCGCCGGCTGCTGGCCCCCCGCGTGCTGGGGTCGCGCACCGCGGACCTGCTGAGCCGTCGCTACGCCTCGGGCGCGCACCTGGCCGGCGTCGACACCGACGACCTGGCCGCCCTGCTCAGGCGGTGACGACGACCGTCGTGCCGATCGGGGCGAAGTCCCACAGCGCCAGCGCGTCGGCCTCGTCCTGCCGGATGCAGCCGTGGCTCAGCGGAGTGCCCAGCTGGGCGATCGTCTGCACCGGCCCCTGGTCGTCGACCGGGATGCTGTGGAACCCGATGGCCGCACCCGAGGGGCCCTGCGTGAAGCGCACGAACCACTCCATGGTGCCGGAGTCGTCGATGCCGATGGCGTCCTCGCTGCGCGAGTAGACCTCGTAGGTGCCGGGGTCGAGGTTGTCGTAGATGCTGCCCGAGACCAGGTAGGTGCGGCGCACCGCACCGCCCTCGGCCACCAGCCACACGCGTTGCCGGCTCTCGCTGAACACCACGCGGTAGCCCTCGCCCGAGTCGGCGGGCAGCGCCTCGTCGAGCGCGGAGTCGGCGCCCGGGGCGATGGGCACCAGGCCCTGCTCGGGCTCCGCGGCCCCGGAACGCTGACGGCGCACCGACTGCTCGGAGGACTCCTGGGTGGGCTCGTTCTTGGGCTCGGCGGTGGGCTCGGTCGCAGGGGCCGCGGCGGGTTCCGCGCTCGCAGCCGGGTCGACGGCGCGGTCGTCCTGCGCCGAGCCCGAGGGCAGTGCTCCGATGCCGCCGAGCGTGGCCACGAGCACCACGACGACCGAGCCCGCCAGGGTGGCGATGCGCCCGTAGCGGGGCCGGACCTGTGCCCGGTGCCGGCTCATCGCGCGTCTGCTCCCGAGCCGGCGCCGCGGGCCAGCAGCGCCGCCGCCACCTCGCGGTAGGCCTGGGCACCCTTGTTGCTGCGGCTGGTGGCCAGGATCGATCGACCCGCGGCGGGAGCCTCGGCGAAGCGGATGGTCTTGGGGATCGGCGGCTCGATGACCTGCAGGTCGTAGGTCTCGGAGATCGTCTCGAGCACCGTGCGCGCGTGGGTGGTGCGACCGTCGAAGAGGGTGGGCAGCACGCCCCACACCTCCAGGCCGCGGTTGGTGAAGCGCCGCACGTCGTGGACGGTGTCGAGCAGCTGGCCCACACCGCGGTGCGAGAGCGTCTCGCACTGCAGCGGCACCAGCACGCCGTCGGCGGCGGTGAGCGCGGCGACCGTCATGACGCCGAGCGAGGGCGGGCAGTCCAGCAGCACCCAGTCGTAGTGCCGACCGGCCTCGGCGAGGTCGTCGAGCATGCCGCGCAGCACGTGCTCGCGCCCGGTGCGGGTGAGCAGGTCGGCCTCGGCCCGGGCCAGCTCGATGGTGGCGGGCACCAGGTCGACGCCGTCCTCGGTCTCGATGAGCACGTCGGTGGCGGGCAGGCCCTTGGTGAGCACGTGGTGCACCGAGAGCTCGAGGTCCTCGGGGTCGATGCCCAGCGAGAAAGTCAGGCAGGCCTGGGGGTCGAGGTCGACCAGCAGCACGGCCTGGCCCAGCTCGGCCAGCGCGGCGCCCAGCGAGGCGACCGTGGTCGTCTTCGCGACGCCGCCCTTCTGGTTGGCGATCGCGAGCGTCGTGGTGCCACGCTTCTCGGTGCTCATCGAGGTCCATCATGCCGGACCGACCCCCTCGCGCGGCGCACCGGCGTCCATACTCGGGGCATGTCGACCGCACTCGTGACCGGAGCCACCGCCGGCATCGGCCGCGCCTTCTGCGAGGCGCTCGCCGGCCGGGGCCACGACCTCGTCCTCGTGGCCCGCGACGAGCCGCGCCTCGAGGAGGTGGCAGCAGCCCTCCGTGCGAGTCACGGCGTCGTCGTCGAGGTGCTCGTCGCCGACCTCACCGACGCCGCGCAGACCGCCCGCGTCGAGGCGCGGCTGGCCGACCGGGAGCGTCCGGTCGACCTGCTGGTCAACAACGCGGGCTTCGGCCTCAAGCAGCGCTTCCTCGACAACCCGGTGGAGGCCGAGGTGGCGATGCTGGAGGTGCTCGTGACCGCGGTGCTGCGGCTGAGCCACGCCGCGCTCGGCGCGATGTCCGAGCGCGGGCACGGCGGCATCATCAACGTCTCCAGCGTGGCGGCCTTCCTGCCCCGCGGCACCTACGGCGCGGCCAAGGCCTGGGTCAACCGGTTCAGCGAGTGGGCGGCTGCGGAGTACCGCGACCAGGGCGTCACCGTCACCTGCCTGTGCCCTGGCTTCACCCGCACCGAGTTCCACGAGCGCATGCAGGTCACCCCCGGCACCGGTCCGCTCTGGCTCGACGTCGACCGCCTCGTGGCCGACGCGCTCGCCGACCACGACCGCGGCAAGGTCTTCTCGATCCCGTCACCGCAGTACAAGGCCGTGGTGGCGCTCACCCGCCTGGTGCCCACCCGGCTGCTGCAGGGGCTGCAGACCCTCGGTCGGCGCTGACCCTCACCAGCTGGGGCCCGGACCCCCGAACGGCATCTCCACCAGCGAGGGCCCGGCCGTGCCGACGTCGCGCAGGATCCAGTCGTCGCGCAGCAGCAGGACCGCGGACGCCGGGCGCAGCACCAGCCACAACCACCGCCCCTCGGCCTCGCCGGCCACCACCGAGCGGTCCCACTCGCTCTCCTCGCCCGCGGTGGAGACCGGCCACAGGCCGACCGCCTGCCGCTCCAGGCGCACCTTCACCGACGGCGGCCCCTGGCCCAGGTCGGGTCCCGGGTCGGGACGCTGCAGACCCGCCACGCGGGCACCCAGGCCGGTGCCGGTCTCCTCGCTGACGACCAGCACGTCGACGGGCCCGTCCAGCGCGCTGGTGCCCGAGCAGCAGGTGAGGGTGGCGCAGACGCGTCCCTGCTCCTCCGCGACCACGGCGAAGTCGGTGACCCGCCAGCCGGGGCTCATCGGCCAGGGCAGGTAGGTCGGGAATCCCGCGGCCAGCCGCAGGTGCTCGCCCAGGTCCTCGTAGGTGGCCGTGCCGGGCCGCCACAGCGGCACGGTCAGGCCGTGCTCGACACAGACCCAGCCCTCGGGCGTGCGCGTGACCGGCGCAGCGCAGCGTGGGCACCCGACCTGGAGCGGCATGCGCTCACCGTGCTGGAAGGACCCTGCCGGGTCAAGAGTTCCAGCGCAGCACGACGCGGGTCTCGCGCTCGTGGCCCAGGACCGACACCGTGGCGGTGTCCAGGCGCAGCAGCCGACCCTCGGTGGCCGCGAGCCCGAGCCAGCGTGCGCCGAGCACCCGCAGCGAGTGACCGTGGGCGAAGGCCAGCACCGGGCCCGGGGCCTCCTCGGCCAGGGCGACGACGCGGTCCAGCCGCTCCCCCACCTGCGCCGGCGTCTCGCCGCCGGGCACGGGGTGAGTCCAGACCGTCCACCCCGGCACGGTCTCGCGGATCTGCGGCGTGGTGATGCCCTCGTACTCGCCGTAGGCCCACTCGGCGAGGTCCTCGCACTCCTCGGCGTCGGGGAACCCCGCCAGCTCGGCGGTGCGCCGGGCACGCGTGCGGGGGCTGGTGAGCACCCGGGCGAAGTCGACGTCGGCCAGCCGCGGAGCGAGGTCGCGGGCGCGCTCCTCGCCCTCGGGCAGCAGCGGCAGGTCGGTGGTCGACGTGTGCCGGCCCGCTTGGCTCCACTCGGTGGGGCCGTGCCGGACGATCCAGAGCTCGTGCATGCCCGGAGCCTGGCACAGCGCTCCCAGGGCGCCCAGCGTCAGGAGTCGGCGAGCACGACCACCCGGTCGCCGGGTCCGACGGTGAAGACCTCCGACTTGGCGGGGTTGACGACGACGCCGAACGAGGACCCGTCCTGCGCCAGCGCCGGCGAGGCGTAGCCCAGCGCCGTCTCACCGCGGGCGCTGGCCCCGGCGACGACCGTGGCGAAGGTGACCTCGGCGCCGGAGCGGACGTACCAGTCCGCGGGGCGCAGGTACACCTCCGCACCCTCGTCGCCGAGCAGCTGGTCGAAGACGTGCTCGAGCCGGCGGTCCTCGGAGAGCTGGGTGACCAGCAGGCTGACGATCTCGCCGCTCACCACCACGTCGTCGACGTGGGCCACCTGGGCCAGGACCCGGTTGCGGTCGTCGAGCATCTCGCTCACCACCGGTGTCTCCTCCCCCAGCCGGGCGAGCAGGTCGCGCACGTGCAGGAGCGTCACCAGCGTGCGCGCGTCGGCCGCCTGCGGGTCGAGGTGGTCGGAGTAGCAGAGCACGATCACCTGGTCCAGGCCCGCCACCACGTGCTGCTCGAGGGTGGCGCGGTCGGTGGTGGAGCCGGCGGCGACGGTGACCGCCAGGTTGGCCAGCGCGGGCACCACCGGGTCCCCGAAGGAGGTCAGCACCGTGAGGGTCGAGCCGGGTGCGGCGAACTTGTCGAGCTCGCGCAGCACGATCGGTGCCCGCTCGTTCCAGCCCACCAGCACCGCCCGGGTCGGACGCGGGGAGGTGGGGGCCGCCGTGCCCAGCAGCGAGAGGTCGGGCGTCGTCCGCGCGCCGTCCACCCGGTCCAGGGCCGAGTCGTCCTCGGCGACGACGACCAGGGTGCGGTTGCCCACGGGGGTGCCCGGCGCCGGGTTGAGCACCGGCGCCCCGCCCTCGACCAGCCCGATCACGGTGGCGTGCTCGTAGGCCAGCTGGGCCTGGGAGTAGGTGAGGTCGCCGGCGCGGTGCTGCTCGAGGAAGTAGATCTCGTCGCCGTCGTAGTCGAAGAGCTCGGTGTAGACCGCGGCGGCCCCCGACTGCCGCGAGGTCTGCACGACCAGCTTGGCCACCGTCTCGCGGATGTCCAGCAGCACCGCCCGGTCGGCACCGACGAGCCGCGCGGCCTCGAGGTTGGAGGGGTTGCGGATCTCGGCGACGATGCCGGGGCCGCCCTCCTCCCCGTGGGTGAGGGCGAGCAGGGTCTTGATCACCTCGCTGTCCGGGTCGTCGGTCTCGGGGGCCAGCAGGATCACCGACCGTGCGTCGCGGTGGCTGGTGAGCGCCAGGTCGTCGAGGTCCATCGGCGAGCCGGAGCGGCAGATCACCCGGGTGCCACGCCGGTCGGGCACCTTGGCGCGCAGCTGCTCCTCCATCTCCACCGTGTCGCGGTCGGCCAGCACCACGACGGCGGGACGGTGCCGGCTCTCGTTGGCCAGCACCAGCTCGCGGATGATCGTGAAGACCGAGTCCGACCAGCCGAGCACCACCGTGTGGTCGCGCTCGAGGACCACGGAACGGCCGCGGCGCAGGTCCGCGAGCCGGGAATCGATGCCGGCGGCGATGATGCCGATGAGCGCGCTGACGACGAACAGGCCCGCCACGGTGAGCACCAGCATGGTCAGCAGGTAGCGCCACGCGGCCCCGGTGTCACCGGCCACGGTGCCCGGGTCCAGGGCGTACATGAGTGCCGAGACCAGCTCGCGCCAGAAGCCGTCGCCACCGCCCGCGCGCAGCCCCAGGAGGCTCACCACCAGCGCGAAGACCGTGATGAGCAGCAGGGTCACCACGCTCAGCCAGCCGACGAGCGCCGGGGTGCCGCGCGACATCGTGGTGTCGAAGCGGTAGCGCAGCCGTGCGCCCATCCGCGGTGCCCGCTGCCCCGGGCGCGGGGCCGGGGGTGTGGATCCGCGCTCGCGCCCCCGTTCACGCGCCGCGCGGGTCGTGCGCTGTCGCGCCTGCTGACCGGTCCTCGCCATGGGGGCATCGTCGCGCAGCTTCGGACCCGCCGGGACGGTTTTGCTGGCACGGTTGGCCCGTGACCTCCCGCGCCCGGCTCGCCGTCGCCGCCGCCTTCGCCTCGCAGGGCCTGATGCTGCTCGGCCTGACGACCCGGCTGCCGGCCTTCGCGGACCGCTGGTCGCTCTCGGAGGTGGAGATCTCCGGCCTGCTGCTGCTCAACGTGCTCGGCGCCGGCGCCGGCTCGGTGCTCGCCGAGCGGGCGGCGGCACGCCGCCCGAGCTCGCAGGTGCTGCGGCTCGGGCTGGTGGTGGGGGCGCTCGGCGTCCTGGCGCTCACGCTCGCACCCGCGCTGCCCGTCTTCGTGGCCGCGATGGCGGTCTACGGCCTCGGGCTGGGCGTCGTCGACGCCGGCACCAACATGCAGGCGGTGGCGCTCGAGCACCGGCTGGACCGGCCGGTGCTGCCCTCCTCGCACGCGGCCTGGACCGCGGGCGGCATCGCCGGCTCCGCGTTCACCCTGGCCACGGGGACGCTCGGCGTGCAGGTGCTCGCCGTGCTGGTGCTGGTGCCCCTGGCGGCCGCCTGCGGCCCCTTCCTGGCGCGGGAGGAGGTGCCGGCGTCGGCACAGGAGGCGGTGCTGGACCCGGCACCCGTGCCCTGGCGGCCGCTGTGGCTGGTGGGCACCTGCCTGGTGGTCTTCTACCTGGTCGACACCGCCACCACCACGTGGAGCGCCCTCTACCTGGACTCCGTCGTGACCACCCCCGACCGGCTGCTGGCCGTGGCCGCCCTGCCCTACCTGCTGGCCACCCTCGCGATCCGCCTCGCCGGCGACGGCCTGGTCGCCCGCCACGGCCCCGTCCCGGTGCTGCGCACCGGCGCGGTGGTGGGCTGTGCCGGGCTCGTCGTGGTGGTCACCGCGCCCACCTGGCCGGTGGTGGTGATCGGCTTCCTGGTCACCGGCCTCGGGGTCGGCGTGGTCGCCCCGCTCAGCTTCTCGGCCGCGGCGCGCATCGCCGGCGGCTCGCGGGCCCGCGTCGACGCCGTCATCGGCCGCTTCAACCTCTTCAACTACGCGGGGGCGCTGCTCGGAGCAGTGCTCACCGGTGTGATCGGGCGCAACGACCTCCGCCTCGGGTTCGCACTCCCCATGGTGCTCGTGCTCGTGCTCCTGCCGCTCGCCCCCGCCTTCGGTCGCCGTCGGGAGGCGTCGGAGCCCAGCCGGGCCGCGCCGTAGGGTGAGGCGCATGGCAGCCCCCCGCGTCGCGGTCTACATCGACTTCGACAACGTCGTGATCTCCCGCTACGACCAGCTGCACGCCGGCCGCCGCGAGGCCTGGCGCGCCGACAACGCGCGCGACCACACCCCCGACCCCGGCAGCGACGACCCCGTCGCCGTCAAGCTCGCCCGGGCGACCGTCGAGGTGGGCGCCCTGCTCGACTACGCCGCCTCGTTCGGCACCGTGGCGCTGGCTCGCGCCTACGCCGACTGGTCGGTGCCGGCCAACGCCGCCTACCGCCGCCAGCTGGTGGACCGCGCCGTCGACCTGGTGCAGCTGTTCCCGGTCAGCGGCACCAAGAACGGTGCTGACATCCGGCTTTCGGTCGACGCGATGGAGGACCTGACCCGTTACGGCGACGTGACGCACGTCGTCATCGTGGGCGGCGACTCCGACTACATCGCCCTGGCACAGCGTTGCAAGCAGCTGGGCCGGTTCGTCGTCGGCATCGGCGTCGCCGGCTCCACCAGCCGGGCCCTGATCGCGGCCTGCGACGAGTTCAGCAGCTACGACGCCCTGCCCGGCGTGCCCTCGCCCGCGCCGGCCGAGAAGCCCGTCGCCCCGACCAGGGGCAAGGGCAAGGCCTCCGGCTCGAGCGCGGAGCCGACCTCGGAGCAGGACCCTGCGAGCCCCGCGGACTCCGGCGAGCAGGCCGCACCCGCCCGCAAGACCCGCCGTCGCCGCAAGCCTGCCGAGCCCGACCCCCAGACGGAGGCCGGTGAGCTGCTGGTGCGGGCCATCACCGTCGCCCAGGCCAAGGCCGACGACGGCGAGTGGCTCTTCGGCGGCGGGGTCAAGAGCCAGATGCAGCGGATGGACCCCTCCTTCAAGGAGAAGTCGCTGGGCTACAAGTCGTTCTCGGCCTTCGTCGACTCCGTCGAGGACAAGGTGGAGGCCCGCACCGACGAGGACGGCCACCTGCGGCTGCGCCTGCGCGGCTGACCCCGCATCACTCGGCGGCGTCGGCTCCCGGCCAGTTCTTGTCCGGCTGCGGCACCGGGCGGCCGGGCTGCTCGCCCCCGCGCGCCTCGAGGTAGCTGTCCTTGGGCACCATCACCTTGCGGCGGAAGATGCACACGACCTTGCCGTCCTGGTTGTAGCCGATCGTCTCGACGTGCACGACGCCGCGGTCGTCCTTGCTCTTGCTCTCCCACTTGTCGAGCACCCGGGTCTCGCCGTAGAGCGTGTCACCGTGGAAGGTGGGCGCCACGTGGCGCAGCGACTCGATCTCGAGGTTGGCGATGGCCTTGCCGGAGATGTCGGGCACCGACATGCCCAGCAGGATCGAGTAGACGTAGTTGCCCACCACCACGTTCTTGCCGAACTGCGTCGTCTCCTCGGCGTAGTTGGTGTCGAGGTGCAGCGGGTGGTGGTTCATGGTGAGCAGGCAGAACATGTGGTCGTCGAACTCGGTGACCGTCTTGCCGGGCCAGTGCTTGTAGGTAGCCCCGACCTCGAACTCCTCGTAGCTGCGGCCGAACTGCATGACGTCTCCTCGTGATCTCCGGTGCCGGGTTGACCGGCTTATGGTGCCAGCATGACGACGCGCTGGTCCCTGACCATCGACTGTGAGAATCCCCTCGCCCTGGTCGAGTTCTGGAAGGTGGCCCTGGGCTACGAGGACGCTCCGCCGCCGACAGGGTGGAGCACCTGGGAGTCCTGGCTCGCCGACGCCGGTGTGCCGCGGGAGGAGTGGGGTGACGGCGCCACCCTCCACGACCCGGCGGGGGTCCTGCCCTCGCTGAGCCTGCTCAAGGTGCCCGAGGAGAAGCGGACCAAGAACCGGGTCCACCTGGACCTGCAGGTCTCCGGGGGTCGTCACGTGGACGGGGAGCGCCGGACCCGGTTGATCGATGAGCACGTCCGCCGCCTCGTGGAGGCGGACGGACAGGTGCTCACCCGCATCCACGGCCCGAGCGGCCACCTGGACCACGTCGTCGTCGCGGACCCCGAGGGCAACGAGCTCTGCGTCGTCTGAGGCGCACCGGGGTGCCCGCCCGGACGGCCCGGACCCAGGAGCGTCAGCTCAGCTCGTACCAGCTCGGCACGCTCGGACGACGACCCGGGCCGATCTCGTAGGCACCGCCGCCGTCGGCGGGGGGCCGGACGCCGTCGGTGATGTCCTTGCGGGCCATGGGGCCACGGAAGAGGCGGTCGACGTGGTCGGAGTAGCGCTTGACGTAGACCGGCACCGAGAGGAAGCGGAAGAGGATCTCGTCGGAGCGGTGGGCCCGCTCGCTCCAGTTGGGCGAGCCGGTGAGCAGGACGTCGGCCGAGGCGTCCTTGCCGAAGCCACCGCGGATGGCGATCGCCTTCATGTGCAGGTACTTCTCGGGCACCCGGTCTCCATTGGCGTCGATGATCAGCCGCCGGATCGGCACCGGGCCGCGACCGCGGCCCGACTTGAGCACCCGGTTGACGCCGCGCCCGGCGAGGGTGGTGATGATCTTGACGTCGCAGCCGCTGTCCCACAGGCGACGGACCGTGCGGGCGATCGAGGTGCCGAACTCGTCGAACCAGCCGGCGATGGCGATGCGCACCTTCGTGGGCGCACCGTACCCGCCGGGCGGGTTGCACCGGACCTGGCTCAGCTCGTCGCGGATGGTGTTGCGCTCGAACGAGGGCCACAGCGTGATCGTCTTGCTGCCGATGGTGGTGCGGCGGTAGGGACGGGCGAGGTTCCTGTCCTGCGCGTACTCGCGGAAGGTCGTCACCAGCTGGTCGTAGAAGCGCTTGTCGCTGGTGGTGACCAGGTCGTTCCACTGCCGGTAGCCCGCGGGGCGGGTGAGGTTGAAGGAGCCGACCATGCTGACCTTCCCGGCGCGTCCCACCTTGCTGATGAGCACGAACTTGGCGTGCAGGATCGAGCGGCTGCGGCAGCCGCCGCGGCAGCGGGTGGCGAAGCTGCGGTCGTTGCGGTTGGCGTTCAGCGCGGCCGTGGTGCGGTTCCAGTTGGCGTTGCGCACCGAGTCGGCGACCACGACCTGCACGTGCACGCCGCGCCGGTGCGCGGCGATCAGTGCGTCGGTGGTGCGCCGGTCGTCGTAGTTCCACACCGCGGTGCGGATGTACTCGCCCCGCTTGGTGGCGTTGACCGAGGCGATGATGCGGTCCAGGATGACGCGCTTGCGACCGGGGATCGTCGGGTCGCTCAGCAGCACCCCGTTGGGCGGGGTGAAGCGGTTGCCCCCGGGCGCGGCCGCCGCCGCGGGCGCGGCAGCCGCCGCCGTCACCCCGGGAGCGCTCGCCACGGCGGGGACCGAGCCGAGCACCAGCCCCACGAGCATCAGGAGCGCGAGCGGACGCGCCACCCGGGTCCGGGGGCGGGGGCGAGAGGTGTGCACGGGCACGGTGGCGACTCCGGGGCAGGGGGGGCGGGGCCCGGCGAATCTAACCCGCGCCCTCCGCCGACGTCTGCGGAACCCCCGCCTCGGCTCCCAGCCGCAGCTTGCGGCCCAGGGCGTCGGTGAGGTGGCGGGCGTACTCCAGCGTCATGTGGCCGCGGTCGCGGTGGGTGATCAGGTCGCCGACCACCACGGGGCACAGGTCCTCGGCGCAGAACCACTGCTTGGTCTCCACGTACTCCGCCGGCGTGCCCTTGGTGGCCGCCTTGACCGCGCGGCGCATCAGCATCGAGCGCGGCATGGGCGCGCTGAGGCCGTCGGCCAGGGTGACGCCGCGGTCGGTGATCATGCTGGGGTCGAACATCAGGCGGGGGACGTCACCGAGCACGACCACGCGGTCGGCCACCGGGGTCAGCGACTCGATCCGCTCGCGCATCCCCTGCTGGATCATCTCGGCGATCTCGCGGCTGTCGTCGACGTAGCTGCCGTCCTCGCGCACGTAGCGGTCCTGGGTGTCGGTCGACATCAGCACGACGTCGGGCTGCAGCTGCTCGATCTGCTGCTGGGACCACTCGTGGAAGTAGGTGCAGTCGGTGTCGGGCTTCTCGTAGACCGGCGTCCACGGCTGGACCAGCGCCGGCGTGCAGCCCTGCAGGACGAAGTAGTACGCGGTGTACCCGTGGCGGGCCGCCAGCCGGTCGATCGCGGGGATCCAGTGCCGCATGTGGGAGTCGCCGACGGCGACCAGGGTGCGATCTCCCTCCGGGTCGCCGCGGGGGCACAGCGGCATGGGCTGCGGGATCCCCGCGTACTCGCAGCCGCCCAGGTCGGCGGCCACGTGGTCGGCCAGGCCCAGCGCCGCAGGTCGCAGCGGGTTGGGCACCGGCGCGTCCTCCTGGCCGGCGATCACCGAGGCCTGCACCAACGCGACGGCCGGGTCCTCGGCGCAGCCGTCCCCCGTCGCCTCCCCCTCGTCCGCCTCGCAGTAGGCGGCGGCGGTGACGGCGGGCCGTGGGGCGTTGAGCTCACGCACCAGCACGGTGTGCGAGGTGAGGACGACGACGCCGAGCATCGCCACCGAGACCGGGTACAGCGCCAGACCCCGCCACCGAGGGCGCACGAACGCGCCCTCGCGGAAGGGGTTCTCCACGAGTCGGTAGGTCAGGTCGGAGAGCAGGAGCGCGCCCGCGAGCACCGCCAGGCCGCGCCAGCCGCCCACGGGGGCTCCCACGACGACGCCGACCAGCACCAGGGCCGGCCAGTGCCACAGGTAGAAGGAGTAGGAGCGGTCCCCCACCCAGCGGGCCGGAGCCAGCGCCAGCAACCGCTGCGGACCCCACCCGGCCGCGGCGACGCCGCCACCCAGCAGCAGCGCCGTGCCCACCACCGGCAGGAGTGCCGGCGCGCCCGGCACCCGGGTGGTGGCGTCGAAGCCGACCGCGGCGACGCCGATCATCGCCAGACCCAGCCAGGAGGCGCCGGCCAGCAGCGCGGGCGGCAGCCGGCGCAGGCGCAGCAGCGCCGCAGCGGTGGCCGCGCCCAGCCCGAGCTCCCACACACGTGCGGGGGTGGAGAAGTAGGCGCCGCGCGGGCTCTCGGCGACGCTCACCAGGGCCCAGGCGAAGGAGGCCGCGCACGCCACCGCGATGGTGACGGCGACCGCGCGCCGCAGCCGGCCGCGCGCGGCGAAGACCGCCACCAGCACGAGCACCGCGAGCGGCCACACCAGGTAGAACTGCTCCTCCACCGCCAGCGACCAGTAGTGCTGGATCGGCGAGGCGGCGTCGTCCTGGGCGAAGTAGTCGGTCTCGTCGCGCGCGAACTTGATGTTGGCCGCGAAGAAGGTGGCCCAGACGGTGTCCTTGAACAGGCGCACGGCCGCGATGCCGCTGAGCAGGAAGTAGCCGGCGACCGCGGTGACCGCCAGCACGAGGGTGGCCGCCGGCAGGATCCGCTTGGCCCGGCGGGCGTAGAAGTCGAGCAGCGAGACGCGCCCGGAGCGCTCGGCCTCTCGCAGCAGCAGACCGGTGATCAGGAAGCCGGAGATGACCAGGAAGACGTCGACGCCGACGTACCCGCCGCCGAAGGGTCCGATCCGGGCGTGGTCGAGCGCGACCAGCACGACGGCCAGCGCCCGCAGCCCCTGCACGTCCGGCCGGAAACCCGGTGAGGACGTGCGGTGGCTGCCGACGCTGGGCCGGTCGTCCTGGGAGCCGCGAGGGCTCAGTTCAGCTCGAACCACTTCGGGACGTTCTCACCGGTGCGCAGGTTGGGCACGCCGCCGAAGTTGCTGGCACCACGCATCAGCATCGTCCGCGAGGCCGCCATCCGCATCGTCGACCACGGACCGTTGAAGAGGCGGTCGGTGTTGTTGATGTAAGCCGTGGTCAGCGCGTTGGCCTTGGTGAGCCGGAAGAGGACCTCGTCCGAGCTCTGCGCGCGGGTGCTCCAGTTGGGCGAGCCCGTGATCACGACGTTGGCGGCCGGGTTGCCCTCGAACCAACCGCGGATCGCGATGTTCTTCATGTGCAGGTAGCGCTCGGGGACCCCGTCGTTGTTGGGGTCGTAGGTGAGCGTGCGGATCGGCACCGGACCGCGACCGCGGGGGTTCTTCAGGATCTGGTTCACACCGCGACCCGCGAGGGTGGTGATGATCCGGATGTTGCAGCCCTGGTCCCAGAGCTTGCGGACCTGCTGGGCGATGTCGCTGCCGTAGGCGTCGAACCAGCCGGCGATGGCGATGCGGACCACGGTGGGTCGGCCGCTGCTGGTGGCGTTGCAGCGCACCTTCTGCAGCTGTGCCTTGATCACGTTGCGCCCGAAGGAGGGGTAGAGCGTGATCTGGTTGCGACCCAGGTTGAACACCTTGTAGGCGCCCTTGATGTCCTTGTCGCGGCGGTACTCCTGGAACGTCTGCACCAGCGCGTTGTACATCTTGGGGTTGCGGGTGGTGATCATGTCGTTCCACTGCCGGTTGCCCGCGGGCGTGGTGAGGTTGAACGAGCCGAACATCGAGACGTTGCGGGCCTTGCGCACCTTCGAGAAGGTGATGAACTTCGAGTGCATGATCTTGGTGCGGCTGCGGCAGCCGCCCTTGCACTTGACCGCGAAGCTCTTGTCCTTGCGGTTGCGGTTCAGCTGCGCCTGGGTGCGGTTCCAGTTGGGGTTGGCCACCGAGCCGGACACGACCACCTGCACGTGCACGCCGCGCCGGTCGGCGTCGAGCAGGGCGTTGGTGACGGGGCGGTCGTCGTAGTTCCAGACCACCACGCGGATGGTCTGACCCTTGGCGGTGTTGCGGATCGTGCGGATGACGCGGCCCAGGATGTTGCGGTTCTGGCCGGCGATCATCGGGTCGCTGAACAGCACGCCGTTGGGCGGCGTGAAGCCCGCCTTCTTCTTCTTGGTGGCGCCGGGCTTCTTCTTCGGGGCCGCTACGGGCGCGATCTGCGAGACCTGCGAGGAGGCGGGCGCGGCCGAGGGGGCCGTCGCGAGCGCGGGTGAGGAGGCGACGACGGCCAGCGGCGCCATCAGGCCCACGAGGGCCGCGCCGAGCGCGAGCCGGGGTGAACGCATGGAGGAGACTCCCAAAAGACGTGGACGAGACCGTGCTGACGGCCCTGGGTCGTGCGCGACCCTACCCCAGCACCCGCGCGCTCTCGGGATCCACGCGCGGGCCCTGGGGTGGGTCGTGCCGCCGACGGCGGCAGGTGCTCAGGAGCGGCTGCGGTACTCCTCGATGACGCGGCGGCCGATGATCATCCGCTGGATGTCGGCCGTCCCCTCGCCGATGAGGAGCATGGGGGCCTCGCGGTAGAGGCGCTCGATCTCGTACTCCTTGGAGAAGCCGTAGCCGCCGTGGATGCGGAAGGAGTCCTCCACGACGTCGCGGCAGTACTCGCTGGCCAGGTACTTGGCCATGCCGGACTCGAGGTCGTTGCGCTGCCCCTTGTCCTTGACCCGCGCGGCCTTGACCACCATCTGGTGGGCGGCCTCGACCTTGGTCGCCATCTCGGCCAGGCGGAACTGCACGGCCTGGTGCTCGGCGATCTTCTTGCCGAAGGTCTCACGCTGCTGGGCGTACTCGACGCCGAGCTCGAAAGCGCGCAGGGCGACCCCGACACCGCGGGCGGCCACGTTGACGCGGCCCACCTCGACGCCGTCCATCATCTGGTAGAAGCCCTTGCCGGGCTCGCCGCCCAGGATCTGCTCCCCCGAGATCCGGTGACCCTCGAAGATCATCTCGGTGGTGTCGACGCCCTTGTAGCCCATCTTCTCGATCTTGCCGGGCACGGTGACGCCCTGGGCGGTCTCGCCGAAGCCCTCCTGCTTCTCGACCAGGAAGGTGGTCATGTTCTTGTAGACCGAGTCGGCGCCCTCGTCGGTCTTGACCAGCACGGCCACCAGGTTGGAGGAGCCGCCGTTGGTCAGCCACATCTTCTGGCCGGTGATGCTGTACTCGCCGTCCTCGCCCTTGACCGCCTTGGTCTTGATGGCGGAGACGTCGGAGCCGCAGCCGGGCTCGCTCATCGAGAACGCGCCGCGCACCTCGCCGGTGGCCATCCGCGGCAGGTACTTCTGCTTCTGCTCCTCGGTGCCGTGGTGCATCAGCATCCACGCGACGATGAAGTGGGTGTTGATGACGCCCGAGACGCTCATCCAGCCGCGCGCGATCTCCTCCACGGCCAGGGTGTAGGTGAGCAGCGACTCGCCCAGCCCGCCGTACTCCTCGGGGATCATCAGACCGAACACGCCGAGCTCCTTGAGCCCGTCGACGATCTGCTGGGGGTACTCGTCCTTGTGCTCCAGCTCGGTGGCCACGGGCAGGATCTGCTCGTCCACGAACTGCCGGACGGCCTTGAGGATCTCGGTCTGGACGTCGGTGAGACCGTCGGTCTCGCACAGGCGGGGCATGGTGCTCCTCGGAGGCGGAGTCGCTTCGTGACTCGTGGGTAACGTGACTCCCCACGGTAGCCCGCGCGGCCACGCAGCGGCCATGACGCATTTCACTCGCGGCGGTGGTTGTCCCGCTCCCGCGCCCGCTCCCGCGCCCCGGGCACCCGCCTCGGTAGGGTGCGGGGGTGCAGCCCGGTCCCCGCGTCCTCGTGGTGATCCCTGCCTACAACGAGCAGGACACCGTGGGCGCCACGATCGCCGAGATCCGGGCCACCAACCCGGGGGTCGACCTGCTCGTCGTCGACGACGGCTCCAGCGACGCGACCGCCGCCGTCGCCCGCGAGGCCGGGGCCGAGGTGGCCCAGCTGCCCTTCAACCTCGGGGTGGGTGGAGCCATGCGCACCGGCTACCGGCACGCCGTCCAGGGCGGCTACGACGTCGCGGTGCAGATCGACGCCGACGGCCAGCACGACCCCCGCTACCTGCCCGAGCTGGTCGCCCGGTTGGGCGGGCCCGAGCAGGTCGGTCTCGTGATCGGGGCCCGCTTCGCCGGCGAGGGCGAGCCGTACCGGGTCGGTGCGATGCGCGCGCTCGCGATGAAGGTGCTGGCGCGCACGCTCTCGCGGATGGCGCGCACGCGGCTGACCGACGTGACCAGCGGGTTCCGCGTCGCCGACCGCCGCACCCTGACCCTCTTCGCCGCGCACTACCCCGCCGAGTACCTCGGCGACACCGTGGAGTCCACCGTGATCGCCATCCGCGCCGGCTGCCGGGTCACCCAGGTGCCGGTCCAGATGCGGCTGCGCCAGGGGGGCGTGGCCAGCCAGACGCCGTTCCGGGCGGCGCTGTACCTGGCGCGGGCCGTCGTCGCCCTGTCGCTGGCGCTGGTGCGCCGGTGGCCCGAGACCCCTCCCCCGCCGCCGGGCGTGCGCGCGGAGGCGGCCCGGGTCCACCGCGAGGAGCAGCCGTGAGCTCGACCGTGATCCTCGGCATCGCCGGCTCCGCCACCGTGCTGGTGGCGCTGTTCGAGCTGATGCGCCGTCACCGGCTGCGCGAGAAGTACGCGGTGCTGTGGTTCTTCGTGGCCCTCGGCGTGCTGCTGCTGGCCGTCTTCCCGGGTCTGCTCACCGGCGCCGCCGACCTCGTCGGCGTCGAGGTACCGGTCAACCTGCTCTTCTTCCTGGCCAGCCTGGTGCTGCTGGTGCTCACCCTGCAGCAC
This sequence comes from Nocardioides nanhaiensis, assembly GCF_039542785.1. Classification (NCBI taxonomy): domain Bacteria; kingdom Bacillati; phylum Actinomycetota; class Actinomycetes; order Propionibacteriales; family Nocardioidaceae; genus Nocardioides; species Nocardioides nanhaiensis. The sequence goes on along the minus strand of NZ_BAABIM010000001.1, from coordinate 1,276,596 downwards.
AGCCACGAGCTGGGCCGGCTGGAGGAGAAGACCCGGACCTTGGCCGAGGAGGTCGCCCTGCTGCGGCTGGACCTGCAGCGCCGCGAGCGCCGTGATCGCCCGGACGGTCCCGCGGAGCACACGCCCCGCGACGGCTCCTGATCCCCGCCCCTCAGGCCTCGGGGTCGCCCCGCTCGAGCAGCACCTCGGGAACCTCGTGCTCGGGGTAGAGGACCGACCCGGTGACCAGCGGGTGGTCGCTGATCCGCCCCAGGAACGAGCGGTCGATGAACTGACCGGTGAAGTCGAGCTCGGTGGAGCCGAAGATCCAGTCGACCGGACCGTGGCTGGGCACCGAGCACGGGGACCCGACCGAGCCACCGGCCGAGGAGGCCAGGAAGCCGGTGCCGGTGAAGGCGCAGAAGGCCTCGGAGCGCTCGTTCATGTCGCCCATGAAGATGATCGGGACGCCGGGCAGCTGCTCGCGCAGCTGCTGCATGTAGCCGATCTCGACCGAGCGGGCCATCACCCGGGCCCCGCCCTGGTTGCCCTGGCGCGAGGTGGAGGCGGGGTTGTGCACGCCGATCACGACCACCTGCGCGCCGGTCTCGAGGTGGCGCAGCGTGACGACGGGCATGTGCAGGGTGGTGGACCACGGCACCGTGAACTCCGCGGAGTCCACCATCTCCCAGGTGTCGGAGCGCCAGGCCACCGCGTTGCCGTTGGTGTTGCCGTCGCGGAAGACGTTGTTGGGGGTGGCGCGGTGCACGCCCCAGTCGCCGTCGGCCAGGAAGACCCCAGCCTGCGGCGACTCGAACTCGTTGAGCACGGCGATCGAGACCCCCTGGGCCTCCATCTTGGCGATGCCCGCGGCCACGCGCGAGGTGCCCGAGCCGAAGCCGCGCTTGCTGCCGCCGGGGGCGGTGAGGTGGTGGCCGAGCACGTTGTAGGAGGCCACGCGGAACTCGGTGGCCGGCACGGTAGTGGCCTGCTCGCCGCCGGCCGCACCCCGCTCGACCAGGAACGGGACGGCGGCCACGGTGCGCGCGGCGCCCTCGGCGCGGCGCGAGATCTCCAGGCCCAGCTCGCAGCGCCCGGCGTCGCCCAGGTCGCCGACCTCGCCGAGCTGCTGGCCGACGGTGACCACCTGACCGTCGGTGACGGCCGGGGAGCGCAGGTGCGCGTAGCGGGCGACGATGCCGGAGCCGTCGCGGACCGTCATGGTCCAGGGGCCGCCGGTGGGGTCGGCGGCGATCTTCACCGTGCCTGCGAGCGCGGCGAGCACCGGCGTGCCGCAGGCGGCCACCAGGGAGCGCGGTCGCACCGTGTAGGCCGAGCCGGGCGGCAGGGGCAGTGCGGCCGGGTCGGTGGCTGAGGCGTAGCAGTGCGAGGGCGCCCGGCCGGCGGTGGAGACCAGGCTGGCCACCGAGCCGCGGGTGGCGCTGAGGCCGCCCAGCACGGTGACCGCACGCTTCCAGGTGCGCTCGTAGGCGAACGGGTCGGGGGTGCCCAGCACCCGGTGCACGGCGATGGAGGGCGGTAGCGTGGACCAGCCGTGCACTGCCTCGAGCCGGTCGTAGAAGCGGGTGGCCTGGCGACCGGGCTCGACCTGCCCGGCAAGGGCGGCGGAGACCGCGAGCGCCTGCGCCCGGGCGGTGGCGCCCCGGGCGCGACCTGTCTCGGCCACCTCGAGCGCCAGCCGGGCCTCGCGGCGCTGCGCCGCGGGAGCACGGCGGCCGGGGGCACGCCCGGCGTCGAGTCGCAGGGCGGGCGAGAGCGCCGGGCGCGCGCAGTCGGCGACCTCCTCCAGGACCGGTGCCGCGGCGGGCGCCGCGGGTGCGGCCGGCGTCGCGGGCCCGAGGGCGAGCGTGAGGGAGCCCGCGGCGATGCCGAGCGAGGCCAGCGCGCCCACCGTGCGGCGGGTCGACGGGCGCCTCGCCCCAGCCCTCGTCCGAGCCCTCATCCGAACATCGACTCCGTCCCGGGGAACACGATCCGCTGGGCCAGCCAGCGCGACCCGGCACCACGCCGGGACAGGTCCACACCGTAGCGCCGGTCACCGTCACCCGCGGCACGGACGTAGACGGTCGCGGTGGACCCGGGGCCGTGCACCTCGACGCCGTCCAGGGTCAGCTCGCCGAGCCGGGGCAGCCCGGCCGGGCTGGTGAACTCGTAGGCCTGCCGGCCGGCCGGGGTCAGCAGGGGCGCGAGGTCGCGCCACCACGCCTCGTAGGGCGTGTCGGGGCGGGCCCAGGTCTCGAGCACGGTGGTGGCGACGGTGGCCACCTGGCGCACCGCGGCGGGCTCGGGATCGTCCTCCGGCGCGAGCGAGGCGGACTCCGAGGGAGCGGCGGGCTCGGGTCCGGCCGCCTCGTCGTCGTTGCCGTCGCCGAAGAGCGAGTCCCCGAACACCAGCAGGATGACCACCAGGGCCACCAGCAGCAGTGCCAGCACCGCGCCGCCCCACCGCGCCAGCGGGGAGCGGGGGGTCGTCAGGGCGCGACGCGCGCCGGCGGGGTCGGTCACCGCCCCACCGCACGGCGGCCGCGGCCGCCGCCCCGGGTCTGCGCCAGCTCCTCGCGCAGCCGCTCGACCTCGCGCAGCAGCTCGGCCGTGGCGTCGAGGCTCACCGCCAGCAGGGCACGCGGGGCCAGGTCGGCCTCCTCCTGCTCCTCGGGCGTCGGCGCCGGCACCAGGTCCTGCAGGTCGCCGGCCACCGGGTGGCCGCGCTCCTCGACGTGGCGAGCCCAGCCCTGGGCCAGCTCGACGGCGCGGCCGCGGTGCTCGGGGGGCAGCACGACGCGCGGCCCGCCCTGGTCGCGCAGGATCGTGCCGGCGTAGAGGCGCTTGACGACGGCGCCGTAGGTGCGCTCGTTGCCCTGGCGCTGGACGCGCTTGTTGACCCGGCGCAGCACCTCGGTCTGGGCGGCCCCCAGCGAGGTGTTGACCTGCCGCTCGGGGACCTCGACCGGCACGTGGCCGACCTCGAGCACGGTGGCGAAGCGGCGCCACAGCGCGTCGCGCTCGGCGCCGGCCGGCGGGCAGGTGACCACGTGCACCCGCTCCCGGGGCACCGCGCTGCTCCAGCGGTCCAGGACGCCGAGCGGGTCCTGGGCGCGCCAGAAGCGGTCGTGGGTGCGGCGGGCGCCGGCCTTCGCCGGAGGCGGGTCGGCGAGCACCGTTCCCAGGAACTCCGCGAAGGAGGAGCGCCGCCCGTGCTTGACACCCTCCTGCCACTCGGCCGGCAGCTGGCGCACGGGGTCGCGCAGGCTGACCACCACGTGCACCTCGCAGCCCTCCAGGTCGGCGACGATGCGCCCCACCTGCGCCGGCGAGGCCAGGCAGAGCGTCTCGCTGCTGACGACGGTGGTGCCACCTCGTCGTCGCGCCTCGCGCACCAGCTCGGCCCAGGTGCGCTCCCCGGCGTCGTCGGAGCGGCCCCAGGAGCCGGCGCGACCGGTGAGGTGGAGCACCGCGCCGAACAGCGGCTCGCCGTCGGCCGAGGGCAGGTGCACGCCGTGCTCCTCGAGCAGCGCGCGGTTGCTGCGCAGGGTGCCCTGCACGAAGGAGGTGCCCGTCTTGGGCAGCCCCACGTGGAGGACGACGCGGGCGGTGGTCACGGCAGGTCCTCCGGGGTCGGTGTGGCGTGCCCGATCCTACCGGCGGGGGTCACGCGGGGGGTCGCAGGCAGGTGAGCGTCCCGGCGCTCGACTGCCGGGACAGCCCCGCGGCGCGGTAGGTGCGCAGCACCTTCTTCTCGCCGGGGCTGGGGCCGACGCACGCCAACGTCACCTCCAGCGCCTCCAGCGCCTCCAACGACTCCTGGCGCGGCGGCAGCGGCGTCTCGCCCGAGGCGAGGCGGTAGAGCACGCGGCGCCCCCGATTGACCTCGCGCGGCTCGCGCATGTTCTGGATGAACCACTCGCGCGGCACCACCGGGAAGGCGTCGGTGGTGTACATGGTGAGCACCTTCATGCGCCGCGGGGGCAGCAGGACGGTGCCGCGGATCCCCTGGTCGGCCAGCACCCGGACGTCGCGCAGCGCCTCGGTGTCGAGCTTCCACTGCGGGCTCGAGCGCAGCGTCACCGGGCCGCCGTGACCGGTGTGGGCCCAGATCGGGCGTGCCCCGACGGCGAGCAGGGCGACGGCGAGCACCCCGACGGCCACCGGCACCGCGCGGGCGACCTGGGCGCGCGCAGGACCGAGGGCGGGGACCGGGGCGGCGAGCAGCAGGCCCACGAGCACGGGGATGGGTGCCACGTAGAGCATCCGCCACAGGATCGGGCCCGAGCCGGTGACGGTGTTCGCGAGCTCGAGCACCCCGGGCGCGAAGACCAGGACGCTGCCCAGCGCTGCCGCACCCGCGAGCGCGGCCGGCGCCCCCCGGCGGGCGAGCACGACCGCGAGGCCGAGCGCGAGCAGGCCGAGGGCCACCATCGGCGTCGTCTCCCCCAGGATCCGCACGAACGACTCGCGAGCCGGCAGCGCGACCGGGTCGCTGCCACCCACCTCCTCGACCGAGTAGCGGATGACGGCGAGTCCGCTGAGGACCGGCCCGACGGCGAGCGCGACACCGCCCAGCGCCAGCCACGGCGAGCGCAGGGCGGCAGCAGCCACCAGCGCGACCGCCAGCATCAGCGGCGCCCAGACGACCGCGGTGGGGGTCAGCCCGAAGAAGGCGATGCCGCCGGCCAGCAGCAGCAGGACGGCGTGGCGCCGACCGGCGGTCGTCCGCGCCTCGTGCGCGTCGGTGAGCCACGCCCACAGCAGCGGCATGAGCACGGCGACGGCGATGACCTTGCCCTGCCAGATGCGCACGATCCAGAAGTTGCCGAGCATCGAGTCGCCGCTCATCAGCAGGAACAGCACGGCGCCCGCGAACACCAGGAACGCGCGGCGCGGCGCCCAGCGGCGGGCCAGGCGCCAAAGCGCCAGCACCGCCAGCGCCGCGAAGGCGGGGCCGGCCAGCAGGTAGGTGACGGTGCCCGCGAGCAGACCGCTCATGTGGGCCACGACGCCGAACAGCGCCTCGATCGAGGCGATCGGCACTCCGCCGCCGTAGGGGCTGTTGAGCTGCTCGGGGCTGAACATCGTGTCGAGCAGCGCCGCGTTGCCGCGCTCGGCGACCCACACCGATCGGTTCACGTAGTAGGGGTCGTCGGTGTCGGCCAGGTGCACGAAGGCGGTGAGCACCGCGATGGCACCCGTCACCGCGAGCACGCCGAGCTCGCTCGGCGTGACCAGGCGGCGCCAGCCGGTCGGCTCGTGGGCAGGCACGTCGGCCGGCACATCGGCAGGCACATCGGCAGGCACATCCGCAGGCACGTCCGGCGCGGCCGCGTCCGGCCGCACGCGACCGCTCAGCCAGGCCCAGACGACCAGCACCGCGGTGCCCAGCACCAGCGCCGCCCACGTGGGGTTGAAGGTGCCCGGCGTCCACACCAGGCCGCCGACGCCGGCGAGCGCGACGAGCACCAGCCCGCCGAGCAGGAGCAGGTCGCGGCGCGGGTGCGGGCCCGCGCCGGCGGGCTGCCCGGAGGCGGGCCCCCGGTGGGGCTCGACGTCGGCCACCGGGCGCAGCGCGCCGCGGACCCGCAGCACCGCGATCACCACGGTGCCGACCAGCCAGATCCAGCCGCTGGGCCACAGCGACCACTGGGTCGGCAGCGCCAGGCAGTAGAGCAGCGTCCACAGCGCCAGCGAGAGCGCGGTGAGGTCGAGCAGGGCGTCGACCAGCCGGCCCACGAGGGTCCGCGGCTGCCCGGCGACGGGCGCGGGCTGGCGCATGGGTGGGAACTCCTGGGTGCGGGTGCCGGTGGGCCGGTGTCTGTGGGGGTGGGGCGCCCGTATCATGCCACCCATGCCGGACCGACCCGGCGTCACAGCGGTGATGCTGGCGTGGCGCGACGAACCCGTGCTCGTGGAGGCGGTCACCTCGGTCCTCGACTCCGAGGGCGTCGAGGTCGACGTCGTCCTGGTCGACAACGGCTGCACCTCCGACGCCGTCGAGCGCCTCGCGCCCCTGCCCGGCGTCACGGTGGTGACGCCCGGCGAGAACCTGGGCTTCGCCGGTGGCTGCAACCTCGGCGCGCGGCACGCGAGGGGCGAGGTGCTGGCCTTCGTCAACGGTGACGCCGTGGTGCGACCGGGCGCCCTGCGGTACCTGGTAGACGCGCTCACCAACGGCGCCGCCCCGGGCGAGGGCGAGGTCGCGATGGCGACCGCGTCGGTGCGGCTCTACGACGAGCCCGCGACGGTGAACTCCGTGGGCAACCCCGTGCACTTCACCGGGCTGAGCTGGGCGGGTGGCCTGGGCGAGCCGGCCTCCGCGCACGACCGGCCGCGCGAGGTGGCCTCCGCCTCGGGGGCGGCCACCGTGATCGCCCGGGAGCGCTTCCGTGCCCTGGGCGGCTTCTGCGAGCCGATGTTCGCCTACTGCGAGGACACCGAGCTGAGCCTGCGGTGCTGGCAGCGGGGCTGGCGGGTGGTCTACGAGCCGCGCGCCGTGGTGCTGCACCGCTACGAGTTCTCCCGCAACCCGCAGAAGTTCTACCTGCTCGAGCGCAACCGGCTGCTGCTCGTGCTGACGCTGTACGGGCCGGGGATGCTGCTCGCCGTCGCGGCACCGCTGCTCGCCCTCGAGCTGGCCACCCTCGCGCTGGCGCTGCGCGACGGCTGGGGCCGGCAGAAGCTGGCGGGCTGGTGGTGGCTGCTGCGGCACCGCCGCCTGCTGCGCGAGCGACGTCGCCTGGTCCGCGGCCAGCGCGTGGTCCCCGACGCCACGTGGTCGCGGGTGCTGACCGGCGACCTCGACCTCGCGGTCCCGGGCCTGACGGTGCCGGGCCCCGCACGCCGGCTGAGCCGGACATACTGGGCGCTTGCCCGACGCCTGGCGTGACCGCGCCGGACTCGACCCACCCACCTCCGCGCACCACACCCGCCCCCGAGAGGAGCCCCCGTGCCCGACCTCGCCGTGCTCAGCGTCGACGAGCAGGGCATCACCCTGCACGCCGGTGGGGACGAGGTCCTCGACGTCCTGCTCGACGGGCGCCGGATCTGGTCGTTCTGGTCGGTGCGCGACACCGAGCCCTCCCAGGGTGACCCGGAGAGACGTCGGGTCGACTGGCCCCAGCAGCTGGCCCGCTACCTCGACGGCACCACCTGCCTGACCGTCCGCAGCCACGTGAACGGCGTCGACCTCTTCGACGAGGAGCGCCGGTTCGGCACGGGCACCGAGCGGATCGCGGTGGTCGACCGCCGCGGCGTCGAGCTCGCGATGGACAAGTCCGGCCGCATGCAGGTGACCTTCGAGGGCCGCACCGAGCGCGACGTCGAGCCGCTGCTGGACTCGGTCGAGGTCGTCATCGAGGCGCTGGCCGACGCCGGCGTCGAGGCCTTCCCCGCCTACGGCACCCTGCTCGGGGCCGTGCGCGACGGCGCGCTGATCGGGCACGACAGCGACGCCGACCTGGGGTACGTGAGCCGCCACACGCATCCCGCCGACGTGATCCTCGAGTCGTTCGCGGTGCAGCGGCACCTGGCCGCGATGGGCTACGAGGTGGTGCGCTACAGCGGCGGTGGCATCAAGGTCACCGTGGAGGAGGGCGACGGCGGCAAGCGCGGCCTCGACGTCTTCTCCGGCTACTTCGACGGCGAGGGCCGCCTAGTGCTGCTGGGCGAGGTCCGCACCCCCTTCGAGGAGAGCTGGATCCGCCCCCTGGGCACCACCACCTTGGAGGGGCGCACGCTGCCCGCGCCCGCCGAGCCCGCGCACCTGCTCGAGGCGATGTACGGCCCCGGGTGGCGCACGCCGGACCCCGCGTTCCGCTTCGAGACGCCGGCCAGCACGACGACCCGGCTCAACGACTGGTTCCGCGGCACCTCGGTGGGGCGTGCCGACTGGGACCGCGCCTACCAGCGCCTGCGGCACCGTGCGGCCCCGCGCACGCCCAGCCCGCTGGCGCGCATGGCGCTGCGTCGGGAGGACTCCCCCGCGCTCGTCGTCGACGCCGGCTGCGGCCGTGGCACCGACGCCCGGTTCCTGGCCAGGCGAGGGGTGCCGGCACTGGGGTTGGACTACTCCACCCGCGCCTTCGAGCTCGTGGCCCAGGAGCCCGAGACCACCGGGCTTCCGCTGGAGTTCGGCGCCATGAACCTGCTCGAGCTGCGCCACGCGCTGGCCTGGGGCGCGCGCGTGGGCGCGACGCCCGGCCACCGGGTGGTGGTGGCCCGGCACCTGGTCGACGCGCTGCCCCGCGCGGGACGCGAGAACCTCTGGCGCTTCCTGGAGCTGGCGTGCCACGACGGCGGCCGCGCCTACCTCGACTTCCTGGTCTCCCCGGCCTCCGAGGACCCGTGGGCGCGCCGCAGCCTGCTGCGCCCGGTGGGCGCCGCGGAGGTGCGTGCCGGGATCGAGGCGCGCGGGGGCAAGGTGCTCTCCCAGACCAGGATCCGCTCGGACCGGATGGGCGTGCGGACCGGCCGGCGCGATACGTTCCGGGCTCATCGACGCGCGTGCAGGATGGTGGTGGAGTGGTGAGCCAGGTCAGCGGATCGGAGCCGAGCAGTGCTCTCGGCCCGGTCGGGAAGGTCAAGCAGGCCGTGCGGCGCGGGATCCCCAGCCGCGCCGAGGTCGAGGACCTCCGCGCCCGGGTGCGCGAGCTCGAGGAGGCCGTCGCCGAGTGCCGACGGCACCACCACCGCACCGCCGAGCTGACCGACCTCGTGCAGGCGCTGCTGGTGCCGCTCGCCACGCGCGACGACGCCGCACTGCAGCAGGTGCTGCGCGAGTACACCGACCAGCTCGGCTGAGCCGGTGGCCCGCCGCGTCTTCTGGCACATCGGTCTGCCCAAGACCGGCACCTCCTACCTGCAGGCCATCGTGTGGCCGCACCGCGAGACCCTGCGCGAGGTCGGGCTGCTGGTGCCGGGGCGCGAGCGCCGCGACCACCTGTGGGCCTCGCTGGTGGTGCGCGAGGACCCGCACGTGGCACGCCGCAACCCCCGCGCCCCGGAGTCGTGGGAGGTGGTGCGTCGCGAGATCGCCGCGTGGCCCGGTGACGCGCTCGTCAGCCACGAGTTCTTCTGCTCCGCCACCGCCGAGCAGGCCCGCGCCGGCGTCGAGGCCCTGGAGCGCGACGGCGCGGAGGTGCACGTCGTCGTGACGGCGCGCGAGTCGCTGGGGCTCTTCACCTCCAGCTGGCAGGAGCACCTGAAGAACAAGGGCACCACGCGCATCGGCGACTACGGCGCACGCGTCTCCCCCGACCCCACCGTGGTCTGGAACTGGCGCGCCCTGGACCTGGGCCTGGTGCTGGAGCGCTGGGGCCCGGCCGTGGGCGACCCCGCCCGGGTGCACGTGATCACCCCGCCCGGGCGCGACCGCCCGCGCAGCGAGCTGTGGGAGCGGTTCTGCACGGTGCTCGGGATCGACGCCGCCGTGGCCTCCGCGGAGGGCTTCCCCAACGCCAGCATGGGCGTGGTCGAGGCGGAGACCCTGCGCCGGGTCAACGAGCGGCTCGAGGGCTTCGACCGGGCGTTCGACCGCGGGGTGTGGATCCGCAGCTTCCTGGCCGACGACCGCCTCGTGCCGCGCGGCGGCGAGCCGTACTGGCCCGGCCCCGAGCAGGTCGAGGACTGCCGGCGCCGCGGCGAGCAGGCAGTCGCCCTCGTGCGCGAGGCCGGCTACCACGTCGTGGGCGACCTCGAGGCGCTCCGCGTCCCCGCATCCCTGCCCGAGCGGCGCCACCCCGACTCCGTCACCGACGCCGAGGTGGCCGCCTGCGCCGTCGACCTGGTGGCCGACCTGCTGGGCGAGGTGCGGGCGCGGTCCGCTCCGGCGACGCCTGCTCCCGGCGGGGACCGGACGTCGCGGCTGCGGCGCCGTCTGGCCGCGCTGCTGCGCCGCGAACGCTGACCCTCGCGGCTACCGCCGAGCCGCCCCCCGCTTGACCGGCACCGTGGCGACGGCGGTGAGCGTGTTGTGGTCGGTGATCCGGGCGACCTTCGGCGAGCGGTCGAAGGCGAAGCCCTTCTTCTTGAGCTCCGGCGAGGTGAAGATCCAGTCCAGGTGCATCTTCCTCGGCGGCTTGCACGCCTTGCCCTTGACGTTGGAGCCGCCGCTCACCGCGCTCAGGTCGGTGCGACCGGTGACCTTGCAGAACACCGTCTTGCGCTCGTTCATGTCACCGGCGAAGACGACCGGGATGTTCTTCTTGCGCTGCGCGTTGATCTGGGCGATCTCGATGTTGACGGCCTTGTTGCGCTCGCGCTGGCGCTCGGGGGTGTTCTTCGAGGAGTTGTGCACGTTGAGCACCCAGATGTGCTTGCCGGTGAGCTTGCTGCGCAGCCGGACCATCGCGTTGGGGCGGGTCGTGCCGATCACCGGCACCACGATGTCGCGGGCGGAGACGAACTCCCACTGGCTGGTGTCCCACATGACGCTCTGCCAGACGATCTTGCCGGCGGTGACACTGCCCGGGTAGAAGGCGTAGCGGTCGCCCATCGAGCGCTTGATGGCGGTGTACTGGTCCTGCTTGAGCTCCTGGAACGCCACGATGTCGCTGCCGTAGTCGTCGACCAGGTTGCCGATCCACTCGCTGCGGATCCGGCCCGGCGCGTAGTTGGTGGCACCCCCGCCGGGCTGGGTGTGGTTGGTGCCCAGCACGTTGAAGGAGGTGATGGTGACGTTGGGCTCCAGCTTGGCCGCCGCACGACGCGGGGCCACCTGCGTGGCGCCCGGGGGCAGGGCCCGGTTGGCCCGGTTGCCGCGGTTCAGCTGGCCGTCCTCGTTGTTGCCCCAGCACTGCGGTGCACCCTGCTCCGCCACGGCGCAGCTGTGCATCCAGCCCGCCTCGACGCCGGAGTAGCTCGTGCCGTTGGGGGCGACCCGCACCGGCACCAGCGAGCGGTCCCGGCTGCCGTTGCCCAGCTGGCCGTAGCGGTTGGTGCCCCAGCACCAGGCGGCGCCGTCGGTGTCGACGCCGCAGGCGTGCGCGTCGCCCACGGCCACCGAGCGCCAGGTGCGCTCGCCGGCCACGGCGGCCGGGCGCAGGCTCGGGGCGTCCTCGGCACCGTTGCCGAGCTGGCCCTGGTCGTTCTGGCCCCAGCACAGGGCGGCGCCGGCCTGGGTGACGCCGCAGGTGGAGGACCACGAGGTGTCGATCGTCGCGAAGCGGGCCGTCGTGACGACGCCGGCCGGCACCAGCTTCGGCGAGTAGGAGCCGATGCCGAGCTGACCGAAGTCGTTGCGACCCCAGCAGTAGGCGACGCCGTCTGCGCGCAGGCCGCAGGTGTGCCAGCCGCCGGAGGAGACAGCCGTCCAGTCGCTGAGCGTGCCGACCCGGGCGGGGGTGCGCTTCATGACCTTGGTTCCGGTGCCGAGCTCACCGCGGTCGTTGTTGCCCCAGCACCACAGCGTGCCCTCGGCCTTGATGCCGCAGCTGTGCAGCCAGCTCGCGGAGACCTGCGTCCAGCCGGTACCCGGCACCGCGGTGGGCCTCCACTGCTGGGGCTTGTCACCGATGCCGAGCTGGCCGCGGGTGTTGTGCCCCCAGCAGAGGAGCTGGGTGGTCAGCGTGATGGCGCAGGTGGTGGCTCCGCCGGTGCTGACCGAGGCCCACTCGGCGTCCCCGACCTGCACGGGGGCCAGCGCGTCGGTGCGGGTCCCGTTGCCCACCTGGCCCCAGGCGTTGTCACCGCTGCACCACAGCGTGGCGTCCGCGCGGACCTCGCAGGTGTTCTGGCCCCCGGCGGACTGGGCCGACCCGGGGGTGGGCTCGAGCGCTGACGCGGAGGCCGGGGCGGAGACGGTGACCGGGGCGTTCACGGGGGCGGCTGCGGTGACGGGGGCCGTGGGTGCGACCAGGCCGACCGCGAGGGCCAGTCCTCCGAGACCGAGCGCGACCAGGTGACGGGGGGACCTGTGCGCATTCACCCCAGGAGGGTAACCGTGTGACTCGTGTGACGCCAGGTATCAGAGAAACCCGTGTGACGACAGCCGACACGCGGGGCGGGACCGGATCCTCCCGGGAAGATCGCGGTCAGCCCGTGCAGGAGGCGAGGTCGCTGCGGTAGGCGCGGTCGCGCTCCAGCGGCCCGTCGGCCTCGTGGACGATGCCGGTCGGGACGCCCCAGAACCGGTCGGCGTAGGTGATCAGCGGGCGCCCGAACGCGCAGCCGCGCTTCTCGGCGGGCACCGCGGTGTCCCCCTCGCGGCAGCCGGCGTAGCCGCCGGGCATCCGCGCGTCGTCGACCCACACCTCGGCACAGGCCGGCCAGTCGGCACCGACCTCCTCGGTGGGGCTCTCGGTCTCGATCGGGGTCGGCGTCTCCTGCGGGAGCTCGCTCTCGGTCGGGCTCTCGCTCGGCGACTCGCTGGCCGTCTCGCTGGCTGTCTCGCTGGCCGTCTCGGTGGTCTCGACGGCGCTGCTCTGCTCGGCCCCCTCCCCCTCGTCGGTGCCGCAGGCGCTCAGGCCGGCGGCCAGGGCCAGCGGCAGGGCCAGGGCGGCGATCAGACGAGGGGTGCGCATGCCCGCCACCCTACGCCGGGCCCTTCCCCCGACGCAGGCGCGCGAGCAGCCCCCGGCGCGCCGTCGTGGCCTGTCCGGCCTGCTCGCGGGCCCGCTCCAGGAACGCCGCGGCCAGCGCGTCGGGGTCGCTGCCCGCGGGCGGAGGCTGGTCGGGGTGCGGGTCGCCGGGCTCCCCCACCACCGGGCTGAGGTCGCGCAGGTCCGCGCGGCTGCCGTGCACGCGCCACCCGGAGGCGCGGGTCTCGGTCACCCAGGCCTCGGTCACCTCGGTCAGCAGCGGGCCGAGCGCCGCGGGCGTGCGGGCCGCGGGCCCCCCGCGCGCCAGCTCGCGCTCGGCCCACTCACGCTTGACCAGCCGCAGGGCGGTGGAGCGGTCCAGTGCCTCCCCGCCACGCTCCGCGCGCACGGCCAGTGCCCGGTGCACCTCGCGCAGCAGCGCCACCTCCGCCGGCGGCAGCGAGGGGTTCGCGGGCGGCAGCGCGGCGTCGTCGGGGCGCAGCGCGCCGGCCCCCGGCCCCACGGCGTCGGCGAAGCGGCGCCACAGCTCCCCGGGGGGTGCACCGGGGGCCGGGCAGACCACCAGGTGCACGCGCTCGGGCGGCAGGCCACCGCCCCACCGGGTCAGGGCGTCCACCCAGTCCTGGGCGTGCCAGAAGTGCGGACGGCGTCCGCCGGCGTCCGGCCCCTGGTCGCGGCCGGTGTCCGCGCGCAGCTGGGTGCGCTCGAGGTCGGCGAAGGTCCAGTCGGCGCCCAGCTTCACCTCCTCCTGCCAGTGCGCGGTGGCCTGCCGGCCCAGGTCGCGCGCCGTCGCCACCACGTGCACCTCGCAGCCGGCCAGTGGCGCCAGGGCTCCGGCCACCTCGGACGGCGAGGCGCCCCCGAGCACCTCGTGCCCCAGCACGGCCGTCCCGCCCTGCTCGTGCCAGGCGCGGGCCTCGGCACACAGCTGCTCCCAGGTGCCCGCGATCGCCGTCGGGTCCAGACCGAACTTGGCGGCGCTGCCGCGCACCTCCACCGCCGCCTCGAAGTGCGCGCCAGGCCGCAACCTCGGGTGCAGGACGCCGGCCTCGCGCAGCTGCTCGCGGTGCTCGGCCAGCACCCGCTGCAGGTAGGTGGTGCCGGTCTTCGGCAGCCCGACGTGCACGACGACGCTCACGGTGCCCATGGTGGCCCACCGTGGGCCGTCGTGGCGCACGCCGGTCGCCCGACGCCGGTAACCTCGCCGCGTGAGCACCGCCCCCACCCGCGTCTACGCGGCCCGACTGGTCGGGCTGCCGATCTTCGACCCACAGGGCGACCAGGTCGGCAAGGTGCGCGACCTCGTGGTCACCATCCGCAACGACGTCAGCCAGCCGCGGGTCCTCGGCCTGGTGGCGGAGGTGTTCGGTCGCCGGCGGATCTTCGTGCCGATGACCCGGGTCACCAACATCGACAGCGGTCAGGTCTACACCACCGGCCTGCTCAACATGCGCCGCTTCGAGCAGCGCTCCACCGAGACCCTGGTCATCGGGCAGATGCTCGACCGGCGCGTCACCGTGCGCACCAGCGGTGGGTCGGTCGACGGCACGGTCTACGACGTCGGCATGGAGCAGGCGCGCAACCGCGACTGGGTGATCAGCCGCGTCGCCGTCCAGGAACCCGGCAAGGGTCTGCGTCGCCGGGGCCAGACCCACACCGTGGAGTGGCGCGACGTCGCCGGCCTGGCGCGCAGCGAGGAGGAGCAGGGCGCCACCCACCTGGCCGCGGCCCTCAACGAGATGCGCCCCGCCGACGCCGCCAACATGCTGCACGACCTCCCCCTGGACCGACGGGCCGCCGTCGCCGCCGCCCTCGACGACGAGCGCCTGGCCGACGTGCTCGAGGAGATGCCGGAGGTGGACCAGGTGGCGATCCTGGAGAACCTCGACTCCGAGCGGGCCGCGGACGTGCTCGAGGAGATGTCGCCCGACGACGCCGCGGACCTGATGGCCGACCTGCCCCCGGAGACCCAGGAGATCCTGCTCCACCTGATGGAGCCCGACGAGGCCGAGGACGTGCGCCGCCTGATGGCCTACGTCGAGGACACCGCGGGCGCGATGATGACCTCCGAGCCGGTCATCCTGGGGCCCGACGCCACCATCGCCGACGCGCTGGCCCACGTGCGCAACCCCGACCTGACGCCGTCGCTGGCGGCGCTGGTCTACGTGTGCCGCCAGCCGCTGGAGACCCCGACCGGCAAGCTGCTGGGCGTCGCGCACATCCAGCGGCTGCTGCGCGAGCCGCCCTCCACGCTGGTGGCCGGCGCGCTCGACACCTCATTCGAGGTGCTGCGCCCCGAGGCCTCCAAGGACGAGGTGGCGGCCCACCTCGCGATGTACAACCTCGTGGCCGCGCCCGTCGTCGACGAGGCCGGGCACCTGCTCGGCGCCGTCACGGTGGACGACCTGCTCGACCACCTGCTCCCCGACAACTGGCGGGACCGGGCCGTGCGGCGCGGGGAGGAGGCGGGCCGTGGCTGAGCGCAGGGATCCCGACGAGCGCTGGTTCACCAGCCGCTCCCCGGGCAACCGACTCGACACCCCGCAGGCCTCGCGCCGTCAGATCCGGGTGCCGAGCGTCTCCAGCGAGGGCTTCGGCGTCTTCGCCGAGCAGTTCGCGCGGTTCATGGGCACCGCCACGTTCCTGCTCTACATGACCGGGTTCGTGGCCCTGTGGATCGTGTGGAACGTGCTGGCGCCCGCCGCGCTGCGCTTCGACGAGTTCCCCTTCATCTTCCTCACCCTGATGCTCAGCCTGCAGGCCTCCTACGCGGCGCCGCTCATCCTGCTGGCCCAGAACCGGCAGGAGACCCGCGACAAGGTCATCGCCGAGCAGGACCGGCAGGTCAACGCGCGGGCGCACGCCGACATGGAGTTCCTCGCCCGCGAGGTGGCCTCGCTGCGCATGTCGGTGGGCGAGGTGGCCACCCGCGACTACCTGCGCTCGGAGCTGCGCGCGCTGCTCAGCGACCTCGACGACCGCATCGAGGACCGCCTGGAGCGGGCCGAGCGGCGTGGGGAGTCTCACGGGGCCCCCTCGGCCGACGATGGGGAGCACCCCACCGCCGCGACCTAGACTGGGTGACCATGAGCACCCCCGGCACCCAGCCCACCGTGGAGCAGGTCCAGGCGGCCCTCGCGACCGTCAACGACCCGGAGATCAAGCGCCCGATCACCGAGCTCGGCATGGTCGACACCGTCGAGATCGACGAGGCCGGGGTCGTGCACCTCACCGTGCTGCTCACCGTGGCGGGCTGCCCGCTCAAGGACACCATCAACCGCGACGTCACCGCCGCGGTGACCAAGGTCGAGGGCGTCACCGGTGTCGAGCTGCAGCTCGGGGTGATGACCGCCGAGCAGCGGGCCGGCCTCAAGGAGGTGCTCGCGGGCGGCAAGGCCGAGCGCGAGATCCCCTTCGCCCAGCCCGGGTCGCTCACCAAGGTCTACGCGATCGCCAGCGGCAAGGGCGGCGTCGGCAAGTCCTCGGTGACGGTCAACCTCGCGCTGTCGATGGCCGGCCAGGGGCTGCGCGTGGGCATCGTCGACGCCGACATCTACGGCCACTCGGTGCCGGCCATGCTCGGCGTCGCCGACTCGCGCCCCACCCAGGTCGACGACCTGATCATGCCCGTCCCCACCGCCAGCGGCGTCTCGGTGATCTCCATCGGCATGCTCAAGCCCCGCCGCGACCAGGTGGTCGCCTGGCGCGGCCCCATGCTCGACCGCGCCCTCGTGCAGATGCTCGCCGACGTGTTCTGGGGCGACCTCGACGTCCTGCTGCTCGACCTGCCGCCGGGCACCGGCGACGTCGCCATCTCGCTGGGCCAGCACCTGCCCGGTGCGGAGGTCGTCGTCGTCACGACGCCGCAGGAGGCCGCCGCCGAGGTCGCCGAGCGCGCCGGCACCATGGCCTCGATGATGCACCAGCGCGTGGTCGGCGTGGTCGAGAACATGAGCTACCTGCTGCACACCAACCCCGACGGCTCCGAGCAGCGCCTGGAGGTCTTCGGCTCCGGAGGCGGCGAGCGGGTCGCCTCGACCCTCTCGGCGCGGTTCGGCTACGACGTGCCGCTGCTCGGCCAGGTGCCGCTCGACCCCTCGCTGCGCGAGGGCGGTGACGCCGGCAAGCCGATCGTGGAGTCCGACCCCACCGCACCGGCCGCGCGGGTGCTGCACGAGGTGGCCAACACGCTCGCCGGTCGCGGGCGCGGCCTGGCCGGCATGCAGCTGGGCCTCACCCCGGCCAACCGGCTCTGACGCCGGCCCCGACCGGGCCGAAGTGCGGGCCGTGCAGGTCACCCCAGCCGGTCACCCGCTAGGTTCACTGTCGTGATCGGGGACATCGGCTTCGCTGAGCTGGTCGTCATCGCCGTCGTGGCGATCGTCGTCTTCGGCCCCGACAAGCTCCCCGAGCTGGCCAAGCAGGCCGGCGCGATGCTGCGCAAGGCCCGCGACTTCGCCAACTCGGCGCGCGACGAGCTGCGCACCGAGCTGGGCGAGGAGTACAAGGACCTCGAGCTGCGCGACCTCGACCCCCGCTCGATCGTGCGCCGCCACATCGTGGAGGCCATGGAGGACGCCGGCGAGGAGGCCGAGAAGGCCAAGGCGCGACCCGGCCGTGCGCCGCTGGGCGACGGCGAGCTGCCGCCGTACGACCCGGACGCCACCTGATCCCGGGCGCCACCTGATCCCGGGCGCCACCTGATCCCGGGCTCACCCCGGTCGCGGCATCACGCGTCCTCGCCCTGGGCGGCCGCGATCGCCGCGAACGCCACCAGCACCAGCCGCCCCGACGGCTCGCGCAGCTCGGCGAAGTCCGCGCCGACCCGACGCAGGACCCCCTCGAGGCGTGACCCGTCACGGCGGTGCAGCACGCAGCGCTCCCCCGCCTCCGCCAACCGGCGCAGCGCCGAGCCCAGGGTCAGCCGCGTGAGCGGCGACCACGCCACCTCCGGCACGGAGCGCTCGGAGACACCCGTCGCACCCGTCACGGCCGCGAGCGAGACGATCCAGTCCTGGGCGCTCCCGCCGTCACCGCTCAGCAGGCACCAGCCGGTGCCCACCCGCTCCAGGCGCCCGCGCAGCGGCCCCACGCCCTCGACCTCCAGCAGCAGCGGGAGCTCCAGCGAGGCCACCAGGCGGCTCGCGAGGCTGACCTGCTGGTACTCCGCGCGCCCGCGGTCGAGCAGGTCGGGCGCGCGCGCCGCGTCGGCCAGCGCCTCGGCCTGCTGCTCGAGGTCCTCGAAGAGCGCGAACAGCTGCTCCTCCCACGCCATGGCGCCAGCCTGCCAGACGTCGGCACCACTGTGGAGAGAGCGTTGACATCGGTATCGAATCGATCTTGACTGCTTCCAACAGAAGCAAACTACGTCAAACACAAGGTTCTGAGACCCCAGCGAGGTAGCCGTGCACCACTCCCCGCCCACCCGGACGCGGTGCCTGGCCGTCTGGCTGGCGGCGTTGGCCGCCGTCGTCGCCGTGGTGGCCTGGGTGCTCCCCGACCTGCGCGACGCCGGGCACCACCTCCTCGGCACGGGCCCGGCCGACGCCCAGCCCTTCGCCCGGTGGCTCGCCTGGGTGGCCGCCGCCGCGCTGGCGGGGTGCGCCGGGTGGGCCGGGTACGTGACCAGCGTCGTCGTCCTGGAGGCGCTGCGAGGTGCGCCCACCGCCTCCGGGGCCGGCGTCCCCGCCTGGAGCCGACGGCTGGTCCTGGCCGCGTGCGGCGCTGCGGTGGTGGCCGGCATCCCCGCGGGCGCCCACGCCGCGGACCCCGCCCCGGGGCCCGCGGCCACCGGGGGCCAGGATCGTCTCCCCGGACTGCACGGGCTGCCCCTGCCCGAACGAGCGCAGGCCGGCTCGGTCACCGACCTCGTCGGCGGCCTGCTCCTCACGAGCGGGTCCCCGGGTCCGGTGACCGCACCCCCCGACCGCGAGCCGCCCCCTCACGTGGCCGACCCGGGGCGCGAGCCGGGAGGACGCCATCACGTCGTCGCACCGGGCGAGTCGTTGTGGACGATCGCCCGCTCCGCAGTCCCTGCCCCGGCGCACGCAGCGGCCGTGGCGGCCTACTGGCCGCGGCTGCACGCGGCGAACCGCGCCGTCCTCGGCGCGGACCCCGACCTGATCACCCCCGGGCAGCGGCTGCTGCTGCCGCCCGTGGAGAGCACCACCGACCACCCGCGAGAGGACCACCGATGACCACCAGCAGCCCGACCACCCTGGCACCGCACCCGCGCTCCTCCCGGGTCGTGCAGCTGCCCCGCCGTCCCGTGGCCGTGGCCCCGGTGCAGGGCACCCTGGCCCTGGAGCTGGAGCCCCTGCTCGAGCCGCCGACCGCCGAGGTGGTGCCGCTCGACCCCCGCCGCCACCGGGGCCTGCACGACTGGGTGGTGCGCTTCGCGCAGGCGGCCGTCGAGATCGCCGGCGGCGACCGGCCCGCCGAGCAGCTGGTGCGCCACACCGATCGAGACACCTACGCCGACCTGCACCGCCGCGCGCTGCTGGTGGCGCGCGCCGGCTGCCACCGCCCGGGACTGGGCCGCGTGATGGCGGTGCGCCCGCGCGTCCACAGCGTGCGCCTGTGCTTCCTGGCGGCCGACGTCGCCGAGGCCAGCGTGCACGTGCGCCACGGCGAGCGCTCCCGTGCCCTCGCCGCACGCTTCGAGCTGCGCCAGCACCGCTGGGTCGCCACCGCGCTCGAGTTCGGGTGAGGAACGAACCCGAACTCATCGGTGGTCGAGCAAGCGACCGCG
This sequence comes from Nocardioides nanhaiensis, assembly GCF_039542785.1. Classification (NCBI taxonomy): domain Bacteria; kingdom Bacillati; phylum Actinomycetota; class Actinomycetes; order Propionibacteriales; family Nocardioidaceae; genus Nocardioides; species Nocardioides nanhaiensis. Next base: position 1,257,318 of record NZ_BAABIM010000001.1, on the reverse strand, counting down.
TGTGAGCCCGCGAACCCGCGCGGAGCGCGTGTGAGCCCGCGAACCCGCGAGGAGCGCGTCGAGACCCGCTGGCTCACCGAACGTGCGCGAGGCGAGCGACCCGCGGGTGAGGAACGAACCCGCGGAGAGCGAGCCGAACCCTGCCCGCTCACCGGAGGGCGCCTGGCTCACCGGGTCTCGGTACGCGCCGCCCCTCGCAAGCTCGGGGCGGCGCTACTCGACCAGCGGTGTTCGCGGGCCCACTCGACCAGTGGTGTTCGTGGGTCTACTCGACCAGCGGTGTGGTGCGGTCCTGCTCGACCAGCGATTCGTGCGGCGTCAGCCGATGCGGGCGGCGAGGCCGGTGGGCCCGCCGGGGGCGCCGTGGCAGCGCTTGTACTTCTTGCCCGAGCCGCAGGGGCACAGCGAGTTGCGTCCCACGTCGGAGAACTCGTCGTCCTCCGCCGGTGCCGTGGCGCCGACGACCTCCACGTCGCCGTCCTCGGTGGGCGCGGAGTAGGAGAGGTTCTGCGGGGTGCGCGGCGTCTCCAGGCCCTTGGCCCGGATCTGCGGCGTGTGCTGGTGGTCGGGCTGCTCCTGGGAGGGCAGCTCGCGGCGCAGCGGCTCCTCCGCCTCGTCCTCCTCGCCCTCCAGCTCGAGCTCGCCCTGGTCCTCCTCGACCTGGACCTCCAGGTTGAACAGGAAGCCGACCGTCTCCTCCTTGATGCCGTCCATCATGGCGGTGAACATGTCGTAGCCCTCGCGCTGGTACTCCACGAGCGGGTCGCGCTGGGAGTAGGCACGCAGGTAGATGCCCTCGCGCAGGTAGTCCATCTCGTAGAGGTGCTCGCGCCACTTGCGGTCGAGCACCGAGAGCAGGACGCGGCGCTCGAGCTCGCGGGCGACCTCCTCGCCGATCTCCTCCTCGCGCTCGTCGTAGGCGCGGTGCGCGTCCTCCTTGAGCAGGGCGATCAGGTCGTCGCGCTGCAGCTCGGCGCGCCCGCCGGCCTTCTCCTCGAGCTCGCGGTGGTCGACCGAGATGGGCCAGATCTGGCCGAGGTCGGTCCACAGCTGCTCGAGGTCCCACTCCTCCGCGAACTCGTCGAGCGACCCGATCACGGTGCCGGTGACGACGTCGTCGATGAAGGTGCGGACCTGGTCGGCGAGGTCGGCGCCCTCGAGGACCTCGCGGCGCTCGGCGTAGATGACCTTGCGCTGGCGGTCCATGACGTCGTCGTACTTGAGCACGTTCTTGCGCGACTCGAAGTTCTGCGACTCCACCTGGCCCTGCGCGTTGGCGATGGCGCTGGTGACGCGCTTGTTCTCGATCGGCACGTCGTCGGGGATCTTGAGCATGGTCAGCACGCGGTCGACCCACTCGGACTTGAAGAGCCGCATCAGCTCGTCCTGCAGCGAGAGGTAGAACCGCGACTCGCCGGGGTCACCCTGACGGCCCGAGCGGCCGCGCAGCTGGTTGTCGATGCGGCGCGACTCGTGGCGCTCGGTGCCGACGACGTAGAGGCCGCCGAGCTCACGCACCTCGTCGTGCTCGGCCGCGACCTGCGCCTTGATCTCCTCGAGCATGCCGGGCCAGGCGGCCTCGTACTCGTCGGCGGTCTCACCGGTGGGCTGCAGGCCCTTCTTGCGCAGCGCCTCGTCGGCGAGGAACTCCACCGAGCCGCCGAGCATGATGTCGGTGCCGCGACCGGCCATGTTGGTGGCCACGGTGACGGCGCCCTTGTGGCCGGCCATCGCGACGATCTTGGCCTCGTCGGCGTGCACCTTGGCGTTGAGCACCGAGTGGGGGACGCCGTGCTTGCGCAGGGCGGTGGAGAGGTACTCGGACTTCTCGACCGACACGGTGCCCACGAGCACCGGCTGCCCCTTCTTGTGCCGGTCGACGATGTCCTCGACGACGGCGTCGTACTTGGCCTCCTCGGTGCGGTACACGAGGTCGGGCTGGTCGATGCGCTGCATCGGGCGGTTGGTCGGGATCGGGACGACGCCGAGGCTGTAGATCTTGTCGAACTCGCTGGCCTCGGTCATGGCCGTGCCGGTCATGCCGGAGAGCTTGTCGTAGAGGCGGAAGTAGTTCTGCAGCGTGACCGTGGCGAGGGTCTGGTACTCCTCGCGGACCGTGACGCCCTCCTTGGCCTCGATCGCCTGGTGCAGGCCGTCGTTGTAGCGGCGCCCGGCGAGCATGCGGCCGGTGTGCTCGTCGACGATGAGCACCTCGCCGTCGATGACGACGTACTCCTTGTCGTTGCGGAACAGCTCCTTGGCCTTGATGGAGTTGTTGAGGAACGAGATCAGCGGGGTGTTGGCCGACTCGTAGAGGTTCTCGATGCCGAGGTGGTCCTCGACCTTGGTGATGCCGGGGCCGAGCACCGAGATGGTGCGCTTCTTCTCGTCGACCTCGTAGTCCTCGTCGCGCACCAGGGTCTTGGCGATCTTGGAGAACTCGCCGTACCACTTCACCTCGTCCTGGGTGGGTCCGCTGATGATCAGCGGCGTGCGCGCCTCGTCGATGAGGATCGAGTCGACCTCGTCGACGACGGAGAAGTTGTGGCCGCGCTGCACGCACTCCTCGACCGAGCCCGCCATGTTGTCGCGCAGGTAGTCGAAGCCGAGCTCGTTGTTGGTGCCGTAGGTGATGTCGCAGGCGTAGGCCTCGCGCCGCGCCGCGGGCCGCATCTGCGGCAGGATCACGCCGGTCGTGAGCCCGAGGAAGTGGTGCACGCGGCCCATCCACTCCGCGTGGTACTTGGCCAGGTAGTCGTTGACCGTGACGACGTGGACGCCCTTGCCCTCGAGCGCGTTGAGGTAGGCCGGGAGGGTGGCGACCAGCGTCTTGCCCTCACCGGTCTTCATCTCGGCGATGTTGCCCATGTGCAGCGCCGCGCCGCCCATGATCTGCACGTCGTAGTGCCGCTGGCCGATGACCCGGTTGGCGGCCTCGCGCACCGTGGCGAACGCCTCCGGCATGAGGTCGTCGAGGGTCTCGCCCTCGGCCAGGCGACGACGGAACTCCACGGTCATGCCCTGCAGCTCCTCGTCGCTCATGGCGACGAAGTCGTCCTCGATCGCGTTGACGGCCTTGGCGACCGTCTCGAGCTGACGCAGGATCTTGCCCTCTCCGATGCGGAGGAGCTTGTCGATGATGGCGGGCACGGCGGGGTGACTCCTTGCGGTGGGTTGGCTGCAGCGTCGGCGTACGGCCGCCGCCACTCTACCCAGCGGTCGCGGCCTGCCCGAATGGGAGCGGGATCACGGTGGAGGCAGGGTCTGCGCGCCGGCGCGCAGCGCCACGGCGAGCGGCGCGGCGAGGTCCCCGCGGTCGCCGACGACGACGTCGTGGAGCCCGAGCCAGCCGGCCAGGCGGCGCAGCTCGGCCGCCAGGTGCAGCACGCTCTCGCCCGGCGAGGTCTCGGTCGCCGTGGGCTCGGCGAAGGCCCCCGGCACCAGCAGCAGCCCGGTGGTCCGGTCGGCCTTGAGGTCGACGCGGGCCACCAGCCGGTCGCCGAGCAGGAAGGGCAGCACGTAGTACCCGTGCACGCGCCGGTGGGCGGGCACGTAGATCTCGATGCGGTAGTGGAAGTCGAAGAGCGCCTCGGTGCGCTCGCGCAGCCACACGACCGGGTCGAAGGGACTCAGCACCGTGCGCGCGGGCACGCGGCGCGGCAGCCGCGCGGCGTGGTGCAGGTAGGCGGGTCGCGCCCACCCCTCGACCCGCACGGGCGTCAGCTCCCCGGTCTCCACCAGGACCTCGACGGCGGCCGCCGTGGGCCGGGTGCCCATCCGGTAGTAGTCGGCCAGGCAGCGCACCGAGGCGACGCCGTGCGAGGCCGCGGCGCGGCGCACCAGCTCGACGTCGGCCTCGACGCGGGTGGGTGTCGGCTGTGCCAGCACCGCGGCGGGCAGCACGCGCTCGGGCAGGTCGTAGACCACCTCGAAGGAGCGGGTGCGACCGGCGATGGCCAGCTGTCCCGAGGAGTAGAGGTAGTCCAGCCCGCGCCGCGCCTGCGACCAGTTCCAGCCCCAGTGGCCCGACTCCTTGGGCGCGCCGTCGTCGAGGTCGCGGGCGGTGCTGGCGCCCCGCGCCGTGACCTCGGCCAGCAGCCGGGCGGCGAGCGCCGGGTCGTCACCGCCGCCCCACTTGCCGCGCCGCTCGCGGTAGTCGGCCATCCGGTGCGCCATCACCGGCCACAGCTCCACCGGCATCAACGCCTGCACGTGCGCCCAGTACTCCACCAGCCTGCGGGGCGGGCGCTCGGCGGCGCGAGGCAGCAGGCTGGTCTCGTAGGGGCCCATCCGCGCGTACAGCGGCATGTAGTGGGCCCGCTGCAGCACGTTCACCGAGTCGACCTGCAGCACCCCGGTGCGCTCTACGGTGCGCTGCAGGGTGCGCAGGGTCGGCACGGTGTGCGGCGGGTCGCAGAACCCCTGCGCCGCCAACGCCACCCGACGGGCCTGGGCGCGCGAGAGGGTCTCCGGTCGGCTCACGGGGCGATTCGACCATCCGGCGCCGACAGGTGCCAGCCGGGTGGGGGGCTGGTGTCTCGTGGTCGGCGTGGCCCGCGCCGCGTAGCCGACCGACTCTCGCCGTCGACGGATCGGCGGAGCCGACCCCGCAGCGGCGGAGCGCAGCGACGTCCTTGACGGTGAGACCGGCCGTGCTACCGGCGCGGGCCACACACCGGCCCGAAGCGCCGACCCCACCGACGCCCTGCCCGTGAGCCCGACGGTCTCGAGACGGGTCGCTCCCGCGCTCCTTCGTCGCGCGCGAGCCGAGCGCTCCTCGACCTTCGCTCCTGGGCCTGACCTGCGGGGGGGCAGGCCTCGCAGGCTCGGCCTGCTCCCCTCAGGTCAGGGGAGCTCCAGCAGCTTCTCGCGGACGGCGAACATGACCGCCTCCATGCGCGAGTGCAGCTGCAGCTTCTCCAGGATGTTGCGCACGTGGTTCTTGACGGTGTTCTCGCTGATGAACAGCTCCGCGGCGATGGCGCGGTTGTTGTGGCCGCGGGCCACCAGCTTGAGGACGTCGAGCTCGCGCTCGGTGAGGCGGAAGGAGGCGCCGGGCTCGCGCTCGGGGCGGGAGAGCTGCTTGAACTCGTCGATCAGCTTGACCGCCATCGAGGGGCTGATCAGCGACTGGCCCTCGGCCACCACGCGGATGGCCTGGGCGACCTCCTCGATGGAGGAGTCCTTGAGCAGGTAGCCCGAGGCGCCGCTCTTGACGGCCTCGTAGAGGTCGGCCTCCTCGTCGGAGACGGTGAGCATGATGATCTTGGCCGAGGGGACGGACTCCTTGATCGCCAGGCAGGCGTCGATGCCGGTGCGCTTGGGCATCCGGATGTCGAGCAGCACGATGTCAGGGGCGGCGCTGGCCGCGAGGTCGGTGCCCTCGACGCCGTCGCCGGCCTCCCCCACGACCTCGATGCCCTCCTCGGCAGCGAGCAGCATCGTGAGTCCCCGCCGGAAGAGCTCCTGGTCGTCGACCACGAGCACCCGGATGGGTTCGGTCCCGGAACCGCCTGTGCCGTTTGCCACGTCTGCATCATGACACGGCTGGGCCCGGACCGCAGGACGGTCCGGGCCCAGACGGGGTCGTGGCGGTGCGCCAGCGGCGCGGGGCCGGTCAGTCCTCCCCGAGGTCGAGGGAGATCACGCCGTAGTCGTAGCCCTTGCGGCGGTAGACCACCGAGGGTCGCTCGCTCTCCTTGTCGACGAAGAGGTAGAAGTCGTGGCCGACGAGCTCCATCTCGTAGAGCGCCTGGTCCAGCGTCATCGCCGCGGCGGGGTGGCTCTTCTCCCGCACCACCAGCGGCCCGTCGCCGGTGACCTCGATGGGGCCGACCCGGTGGTGGGCGACCCCGTCCTCGTCGACCTGCTCGGTCGCGGGCTCGACGGTCGGCATGCTCGCCAGCGCCTGGCCGACCGAGACCGGGGCGTGACGGCCCCGGTGGACACGACGCCGGTCCGCGGCCTTGCGCATCTGCGCGGCCATCTTGTCCAGCGCCAGGTCCAGCGCCCCCATCTGGTGGTCGGCGGCGGCCTCGGCGCGGATCACCGGACCCTTGGAGAAGGCGGTCAGCTCGATGTGCACGGACTGGTCGTGCTGTCGCGGGTTGGCCTCGCACTCCATCTCGACGTGCACCCGCATGATGCGGTGATCGTGCTTCTCCAGCTTGGCGAGCTTCTCGGCGCAGTGCTCACGGAACCGATCCGTGACCTCGCAATGACGTCCGGTGACCACAACTTCCATGCGAAAACCTCCCGCTTGATTGGGTTGGTCGGACCGGCCCGGTGGGGCGGGCTCGGTCAGGCCCCACCTGCCCTCGGATGGTGAGGGAGGGGGGCGTGCGTGGATGGAGCCCGCCCGGCCGACCTGGTCTTCGACCCCACAACCGCCTGCTGAGGCTCTCGCAGCTTGAGTGCCACTACCCGCCTTCTCCCGCCGGCGCGCGCATCTGACGCGCGGGGCGAGGCAGGACTTACCTCTAAGCCGCACCGTGATCGTCCCCGGGGGGACTTACGTGGACCGTTTCGCCTGCGACTGGCATCGGCTTGCCGTGCGGGCGCGGAGGCACCGACGGCGCAACCACGGACCCGGGCGGACTCCATGCAGTGACGTTAGTGGGTGGCCCGCGGGCGGGGAAGGAGGTCCCCCGAACTTTCAGGAGACTCTCGGGTGCGGCGTCGCCGCGACCGCCGCCACCCCGGCGACGACGACGCCCGCGGCACGCAGCGCCCGCACCGCCTCGGCCGCGGTGGCGCCCGTCGTCACGACGTCGTCGCACACCACCACCCGCGCCGCGCCCACCCGGCGGGCCAGGCGACGCACCCCGGCCGCCGGGCACGCCAGCGCCCCCTCGAGGTTGCGGGCGCGGGCGACGCGGTCCAGACCTCCTTGGTCGAGCACGCCGGGTCGCTGCACCAGCAGCGGCGCGACGAGCACCGTGCTCGGCCCGGAGCCCGCGAGCGAGCGGGCCGCGCCGCGGGTCATCGCCAGCGTGGGGTCGTGACCGCGGGCGCGCACCGAGGAGCGACGCGAGGGCACCGGCACGAGCACCAGGACCGACCCGGCGACGCCCGCGGGCCGGGCCGCGGCGACGGCGCCGGCCAGCAGGGCGGCCAGCGGCGCTCGCAGCGCGTGCAGCCCGCGCTCCTTGTGGCCGACCACCAGGGCCCGCACGGTGCCGCGGTAGGGCCCGGCCGCCCGCACCGGGACGGGATGCGGCCAGCCGGGGAGGCTCACCGCCAGCGGCGTGCTCGGGAGCAGGCCACGGCAGGAGCCGCACAGCAGCCGGCCGGGCTCCTCGCAGCCCACGCACGAGCCGCCGAGCAACAGGTCGAGGGCGGCGTCGCGGAGCACGCGGTGATGCCACCACCGGCCCGGGGCGCGGTCAACCTGCTCCGCGCGATCTGTGGAGGAGCCGCGGTGAGCCGGTGCCCAGCAGGTGCGCGGCAGGTGCTCAGCCGGCGTAGTCCAGCGAGATGATCGGGCCCTCGAAGACCCGTGAGGTCAAGGTGGTGAGGTCGAAGAGGCTGGCGGCGGTGGCGGCGTAGACGGACTGGTCGGGCACCGGCGTGCCCACCAGCCCGAGCACCGCGCCGTTGACCGAGGTGGTGTCGGAGACCGTCGGGGCGCCGTCGACGCCGAGGCTGCGCACCTCGTAGCGCTCGCGCAGGACGACCGGGGTCAGCGCCGCGAGGGTCGTGGTGGAGGTCCAGGTGAGGTCCACGATGCGGCCCTGACCGGTCTCGGTCTCGATCGAGGTGGCCGGCAGCACGCGCGCGATGGCCCGGGCGTCGCGCAGCACCACCCGGCCGACCCGGACCTCGTCGCCGTCCGCGCCCCGGACCACTGCCACGAAGCGGGTGCCGTCGCGCGAGACGGTGAACGCCGAGACCTGCTGCCCGGTGACGCCGGGCACCTCGACGACGCGCTGCGCACCGCGACTGACGTACGAGACCTCGACCCCTGCCCCGGTCCTGTCGACCAGCCAGATGCGTCCGTCGAAGTCCCACGCGGGCGGCAGCAGGTCGGTGCCGCTGGCCACCTCGACGGGCTCGACGGGCTCCTCGGCCAGCGGCTCCGCGACCGGGGCCACGAGCACCCGCGTGCCGTCGAGGGAGACGCCGGCCGCCGTCTCCCCGTCGGGGTCGACGCTGACGGCGCGCAGGCCCGAGGGGCGCGTGCCGAAGGGGCCCGAGACCGGGGTGAGCGCACCCTCGACGGTGCCGCTGACCAAGCGTCCGCTCGCGAGGCCGAAGAGCGCCGTGCTGGCGTTGGCCCCGGCGGGGTCGACCTGCGGAGCCCGGTCGACGTCGTAGGCGCCGTCGGAGGAGGTCGGAGCGCCCGAGGCCCGGATCTCCTCCCCGGCGATGTTGAGCCGCACCGCGGTGATGCCCTCCTGCCCGAGGGTCCAGGCGAGCTGGGCGAGCATCCGGTCGACGACGTCCTGGGAGCGCGGGGCCGGTGCGCCCTCCAGCCGGATGTCGGCGACGCCGTCGTCGGAGACCGGCACCGAGAGCTCGACCTGGAGACCGGAGGGGAAGGCGGTGGTCGTGACGTCGGGCACCACCGGCCCGGCGATCAGCCGCTGCACCAGCGTGCTGGCCAGCTGCTCCCCCACCGGCACGTAGACCGGCTCCGGCACCAGGATCCGCGAGGTGGGGTCGAAGAAGTACAGGTTGGCCTGCCGGAAGCGCTCGGCGAACCAGTCGGTGGGCACCACGTGCTGGTCGGGAGGGTCGGCGATGCGGTACTCGCCGTCCTCCTCCACCAGCCGCAGGCGCAGGGTCTCGGCCGAGGCCGGCAGGTCGCCCTGCCAGGCCCCGGTCGCGTCGATCCGGGCGGCGTCCACGAGCCGCAGCCCCACCGACCCCTGGGGACCGGCGTCGGTGAGGATCGGGCCGCGGTCGGCGTAGACGATCGTCGCCTGGTCGGGGTTCCAGGAGGCCTGGTCCTCCTGCGCCAGGTACTGCCGGGCCACCTCGAAGTTCTGCGGCCACGCCTTCATGGCGTCCAGGAACCCGTTCGCCACCTCGGCCGGTGAGGCTCCGGGCTCGGGGGGCGCGGCGTCGATGCCCATCGGCCGGGCCTGGTCGACCTCGGGGTCGGCCCGGGTCTCCACGACGGGCCCGCTGGTGGGCATGCCGGTGCAGCCCGCACCCAGCAGGGCGAGCGCGCCGACGAGCGCCACGAGCAGCGCCCGCGGGGCCCGACGACGACGCAGCCGTGCGCTCACCGGGCACCCACCCCCCGGCGGTCGGGCCCGGGACGGCGGGCGGCGTCGTCCGGCACGAGCGAGAGCGGGCTGGAGCGCAGGGTGTCGCCGGCGTGGCGCGGCAGGGTGAGCCGGAACTGCGATCCCTCGCCCGGTCGGCCCCAGGCCTGCAGCCACCCGCCGTGCAACCGGGTGTCCTCCAGCGAGATCGAGAGGCCCAGGCCGGTGCCGCCGCTGGTGCGGGCGCGCGCGGGGTCGCCGCGCCAGAAGCGGTTGAAGACCAGCGCGGACTCCCCGGGCGCCAGCCCCACCCCGAAGTCGCGCACCGCGACGGCGGCGGCGTCGCCGTCGCAGCCCAGGCGCACCAGCACCTGGCCGTCCGGACCGGCGTGGTCGATGGCGTTGGTGACCAGGTTGCGCACCACGCGCTCCACCCGCCGGGCGTCGACCTCGGCCACGCACGGCCGGGCCGTGGGCCCCTCGGGCAGCAGCACCCGGACGTCGACCCCGCGACGCTCGGCCAGGGTGCGGGTCGTGTGCACGACCCGGTGGGCGACGTCGGCGAGGTTGATGTCCTCGAGGTCCAGGACGGCGGCGCCGGCGTCGAACCGACTGATCTCCAGCAGGTCCTCCAGCAGCGTCTCGAACCGGTCCAGCTCGGTCTGCAGCAGCTCGGCGGAGCGCGCCGTGACGGGGTCGAAGTCCGCCCGGGCGTCGTGCAGCACGTCGCCGGCCATCCGGACCGTGGTGAGCGGCGTGCGCAGCTCGTGGGAGACGTCGGAGGCGAACTGCTGCTGGACCCGGCTGAGCTCCTCCAGCTGGCGGATCTGCTTCTGCAGGTTGGCCGCCATCTGGTTGAACGAGATCGCCAGCCGGGCCAGGTCGTCCTCGCCGCGCACGCGCAGCCGCTCCTGCAGCCGGCCGGCGGCCAGCCGCTCGGCGACGCGGCGGGCCATCCGGATGGGGGTGACGACCTGCCGGGTGACCAGCCAGGTGATCGCGGCGACCAGCACCAGCAGCACGACCGCGCCGGTGGCCAGCGCGCGGGTGACCAGCGCGAGGGTCTCCTGCTGCTCCTCGAGCGGGAAGACGTAGTAGAGCGTGTAGACGTTGCCGTCGGCCGGCAGCTGCACCTGGGAGCCGACGACGATCCCGGGCTCGCGGGTGGTCTCGCCGGTCTCGGGGTCCGAGCGGACGACCTCGCTGAACGTCCAGGCGGTCGTGGCCACCTCGTCGAAGCGCGCCTCCAGCGACTCCGGCACGGAGGCGGTCTCGAGGTTGGCGGTGCGCTCGGCGCCACCGTCGGCCAGGCGGGTGCCGCTTCCGACCGGACCGCCCAGCAGCACCCCGAAGTCGCGCGCCTCGCCGGCGCGGATGATGGGGCGGGCCAGCTCGGCCTGCTGGCTGACGGCGTCGAACTCGGTGCCCTCCGCGGCGGCGAGCCGGTCCGTGGCCTGGTTGGTCTCGCTGATCGCCTCGGCGACCACCACCTCGGCCCGGTTCTGCAGCAGACCGTCGCGGGTCTGCTCGGTGAGCAGCCAGCCGACGCCGGCGATCACCACGGCCGAGAGCAGCACGGTGCTGGTGGCGACGCGCGCCTGGATCGAGCGGCGCCAGAAGGTGAAGGCCCGCCGCACCCCGGCGGGTACGACGCGCGAGATCCCCTGCGAGCGCCGGGAGGGGCGCGCGGGGTCGCGTCGCGGCAGCCGGGGCAGGCGCAGGGGGCGCAGGGAGGCCATGGTTCGCTCGGCCGCCCGGGCCGTCAGCGTCCGGACGTCACGAGACGCCGGCCTTGTACCCGACACCGCGCACGGTGACGACGATCTCGGGGTGCTCGGGGTCGTGCTCGACCTTGGAGCGCAGCCGCTGGACGTGCACGTTGACCAGGCGGGTGTCCGCGGCGTGCCGGTAGCCCCACACCTGCTCGAGCAGGGTCTCGCGGCTGAAGACCTGCCACGGCGTGCGCGCCAGGCACAGCAGCAGGTCGAACTCCAGCGGCGTGAGGCTGATCGGCGTGCCGTTGCGGCTCACCGCGTGGCCGGGCACGTCGATGGCCAGGTCCCCGATGGTGAGGGACTCCGGCTCGGCCGTGTCGTTGCGGCGCACCCGGGCCCGGATCCGCGCCACGAGCTCCTTGGGCTTGAAGGGCTTGACGACGTAGTCGTCGGCGCCGGACTCCAGGCCCACCACGACGTCGACGGTGTCGCCCTTGGCGGTCAGCATCACGATCGGCACGCCCGAGGTGGCCCGGATCTCCTTGCACACGTCGATGCCGTCCTTGCCGGGCAGCATCACGTCGAGCAGGACGACGTCGGGCCGGTAGTCGCGGAAGACCTCCAGCGCCTCGTCGCCGCGCACGCACATCCGGGAGTCGAAACCCTCCTGGCGCAGGACGATCGTCAGCATCTCGGCCAGCGCGGCATCGTCGTCGACCACCAGCACCCGGCCCTTCGTCGCGAGGTTCGCGGCGTGGTCGGTGCTCTGGCTCATGATCTCCATAGTGCCACCCCCGGAGTCCGGTCCTGCTCGTGCGCGCGGTCGCCCGTCCCTTGACGCCGCGCGGCGTGTCGGTGCCGCGGGACCCGCTCGGGGTCCCGCAACGACACCGCACCGGGCCCCGTGGGGTCCCGGTGCGGTGTCGTGGTGCTCAGTAGCGGTACTGCTCGGACTTGTAGGGTCCGGCGACGTCGAGGCCCAGGTAGGAGGCCTGCGAGTCGGTGAGGGTGGTCAGCTTGACGCCGAGCGCGTCGAGGTGGAGGCGCGCCACCATCTCGTCGAGGTGCTTGGGCAGCACGTACACGCCGACGGGGTACTCCTCGGTCTTGGAGTAGATCTCGATCTGCGCGAGCACCTGGTTGGTGAAGGAGTTCGACATCACGAAGCTGGGGTGGCCGGTGGCGTTGCCCAGGTTCATCAGGCGGCCCTCGGAGAGCACGATGATCGCGTTGCCCTCGGGGAAGGTCCACACGTCGACCTGCGGCTTGACGTTCTTGCGGGTCGCCACGCCGTCGGCCTCGAGGCCGGCCATGTCGATCTCGTTGTCGAAGTGACCGATGTTGGCCAGGATCGCGTTGTGCTTCATGCGCTTCATCTGGTCGACGGTCACGACGTCCTTGTTGCCGGTGGCCGTGATGATGATGTCGGCGGTGTCGACGACGTCGTCGAGGGTGGAGACCTGGTAGCCGTCCATGGCCGCCTGCAGCGCGCAGATCGGGTCGATCTCGGTGACGATGACGCGGGCGCCCTGGCCGCGCAGCGAGTCGGCCGAGCCCTTGCCCACGTCGCCGTAGCCGCACACGACCGCGACCTTGCCGCCGATGAGCACGTCGGTGGCGCGGTTGATGCCGTCGATGAGCGAGTGGCGGCAGCCGTACTTGTTGTCGAACTTGGACTTGGTGACCGAGTCGTTGACGTTGATGGCCGGGAAGAGCAGCGAGCCCTCGCGCATCATGTCGTAGAGGCGGAGCACACCGGTGGTGGTCTCCTCGGTCACGCCCTTGATCTCGTTGGCGATCTTGGTCCAGCGGTCGTTGCTCTGGGTGAGCGAGGCCTGCAGGACCTCGAAGATGATCCGCTGCTCGCCGGAGGTGGCGGTGGCCGGGTCGGGGGCCTGACCGGTCTTCTCCGCCTCGACGCCGAGGTGCACGAGGAGGGTGGCGTCGCCACCGTCGTCGAGGATCATGTTGGCGAACTCGCCCGCGGGCCAGTCGAGGATCTGCTGGGTGCACCACCAGTACTCCTCGAGCGTCTCGCCCTTCCAGGCGAAGACCGGCACACCGGAGGGGTTCTCGACGGTGCCCTCGGGGCCGACGACGACGGCGGCCGCGGCGTGGTCCTGGGTGGAGAAGATGTTGCAGGAGGCCCAGCGCACGTCGGCGCCGAGTGCGACCAGGGTCTCGATGAGCACCGCGGTCTGGATGGTCATGTGCAGCGAACCGGCGATCTTGGCACCGGCGAGGGGCTTGGCCTCGCCGTACTGCTCGCGCATGGCCATGAGGCCGGGCATCTCGTGCTCGGCGAGCGTGATCTCGGTCCGGCCGTAGTCGGCCAGGGACAGGTCGGCGACCTTGAAGTCCATCAGTTGTCTCCTCGGAGTCTGGAGGCTCACGTCCGCGCCGTGCATCCGCACGTTGTCGGGATCTCCCGCGCTGACCCTTCGAGGGTAGGCCGCGGTGTCGCCGGAGCGGGAATCCTCGCCGTGACCCGGCCCACGTCCCTCGCGCGGCCGCCTGCGGTCAGTGCGCGGCCGCGGCCTTCTCGCGCCGCGGCACGAGGTGCACCACGCCGAGGATCGCCAGGCCGAGCGCTAGGCCCAGGACGGCGGAGGCCGCGGTGTTGACCAGCCAGGCCAGGACCGCACCGACGCCGGGGACGGCGTCGTGCACGATCTCCTCCACGTGGTGGACGGCGTCGTAGGGCGCCGTGAAGCCCAGCTCCTCCAGGCCCACGAGCTCGATGTGGCCACCGACCCACAGCATGGCGGCGGTGCCCACCACGGAGAGGACGGCGAGCAGGCGCGGCATGCCGGCGACGAGGCCGCGGCCCACGCGCTGGGCGGCCTCGGAGGGGCGCGCGGCCAGCTTGAGGCCGGCGTCGTCCATCTTGACGATGCCGGCGACGGCGCCGTAGACGGCCACCGTGATCACCAGCGCGACGACGGCGAGGATGACCAGCCGGCTCACGAAGCTCTCGCTCGCCACCGAGTTCAGGGCGATCACCATGATCTCGGCGGAGAGGATGAAGTCGGTGCGCACCGCGCTCGAGACCAGCGCGTCCTCGGCGTCGGCACCGCGCCGGCTGGCCGGCTCGGCGTGGTGCTCGTGGCCGCGCAGCCGGCCCCAGACCTTGTGCGCGCCCTCGTAGCACAGGTAGCCGCCGCCCAGCATCAGGATCGGCGTCAGCAGCCACGGCGCGACGGCGCTCAGCAGCAGCGCGGCGGGCAGGATGAAGAGGAACTTGTTGCGCAGCGAGCCCATCGCGATGCGCCGGATGATGGGCAGCTCGCGCGAGGGGTCGACCCCCGTGACGTACTGCGGGGTCACCGCGGCGTCGTCGATCACCACGCCGGCCGCCTTGCCGGTGGCGCGTCCGGCCGCCATCCCGATGTCGTCGACCGAGGCCGCCGCCAGTCGCGCCAGCGCCGCCACGTCGTCGAGGAGTCCGACCAGTCCGCCTGCCATGCGCGCAGCGTAGTCGCAGCCGGCCGCGCGCCCTCAGCCGTCGCGGTCGGGCTGGGCGGGCGGCACCCCACCGGCCGGGGTCGCGGGCTCGGGCTCCAGCGCCGCCTCAGCGCGGGCGACCTCGCCCGGGGTCGGGATCTCGGGGACGACCGCGGCGTCGGCGAGGTCGTTGTCCATCAGCTGCACGGGCGTCTCCTGGACGACCTCGACCACCTCGGCCAGCGTGACGGCCTGCGTGGTGTGGCGCTCGGCGTAGCCGAAGGGGTCGACGAGCTCGGTGAGCACGCTCGCGAGCGGTCGCCAGGCGAGCAGCAGCGCGAGCCCCACCCCGCCGACGGTGGTGATCACCAGCGAGAGCCCCGCGTGGTCGACGGCCCACTCGTCGAAGCCCGCGTAGGAGGCGCCCTTCACGGCGAAGCCGTGGAAGAGGTAGACGACCAGCGTGTAGACGCCCATCCGGGTGAACCAGCCCTCCACCCGCGGCACGAGCGCGAGGAAGGCCAGGGCGCCGCACAGCCCCACCGCGAGCACGCCCGCGCGGATCGCGAAGGCCTCGGTGTCGCTGGCCACCAGCTCGTCGTAGCGGGCGCGGTAGTAGAGCCACTCGGTCTCGGCGATCGCGTCGGTGAACCGCGTCAGGACCGCGATCACCGCGAAGACGCCGACCGCCACCCAGGCGACCCCGCGGGCCCGCAACAGCTCCAGCCGCTCGGGCGTGGCCTTGAGTCCCAGCACGAAGAACGGCAGCAGCCCGAAGACCCGCGCCAGGTCGAGCAGGTCGGAGAAGTAGAGACCGGCCACCAGGCTCGCCGCCACCGCGACCGTGAGCGCGACCGGCGTCGGCATCGCCTTGAACGGCGGGGTCATCACGCGCCAGAAGAACAGCGCCGCGAGGTACCACATCGGCCAGTGCGGGTCCGCGAAGAGGTCCTCGAGCTGCTCGCCGCCCACGTAGATGCGGAAGACCGCGATCCCCGCCTCGAACACCAGGTAGGGCACCACCACGGTGCGCACCAGCATCCACCAGCGCGCCCGGGTGTAGGCGAAGGACTTCGACAGGAAGCCGGTCACCAGCACGAACGCCGGCACGTGCCAGGCGTAGAGGAAGTCGTAGAGGTGGTCGCGCAGCGGACCCGGGGGCGCCAGCGTCCAGGCGTGGCCGACCACCACCAAGGTGACCAGGGCCATCTTGGCGTTGTCGAGCCAGGGATCACGACGCGCCATGCAGCAGAAGGTACCCGCGGCGCACCCCGCCGAGTCCGGGGCTCCTCCGGCTCTGGACGACCCGGGAGGGCCCTGGACGGCCCGGGGAGGTCAGTCCTCGACGAGCCCCAGCCGCAGGTACTCGGCGGCGTAGGTGCCGGTGAGCAGCAGCGACGCGTAGCGCGCGACCTCCGAGGGCGCCTGCGTGGTGACGGTCTCGACGCGGACGCCGTGCTCGGCCGCGGCGGCCTGCAGGCGACCGCGCTGCTCGCGGACCACCGGGTCCTGGGCGCCGTCGTCGAGCACGACCAGCGCCGGACGACGCTCGCCGCCGCCGCCGGCGAAGGGGTCGTCGAAGACGTCGCGGGGACGGGTCGCCTCGATCACGGGCAGCAGGTGCTCGGCGTCGCCGGCGAGCGCGGTGCGGCCGCTGGTGCGCCGCACCGACTCGGCGACGCGCCGCGCGGCACGCGCGGCCAGCACCGAGCCGCCCCACACCAGCGGCGAGGCGTCGGCCAGGGCGATGGCCAGCATCTTGGCCGGGTTGACCGCCAGGTCGCGGTGGGGCGAGCAGGAGACCGCGACGTCGTCGAGCGCCTCGGCCACCTGCTCGGGGGCCGAGTGCGGCCCCAGACCCAGGTGGTGCAGGTAGTCGAGCACCACGACGGCGGTGGCCAGCTGGTCACGGGTGGCCGTCGGGATGATCGTGCTCCAGCGACCCGCCGCGTGCTCGGACACGCTGGAGCCCACCGGGGCGGCCACGACCACCTGGCAGCCGCGACGCACCGCCTCCGCCACCGCCGAGGCCGTGCCGGAGTCCGAGCCGCTGGGGGCGAGCACCACGACGAGGTCCAGGCTGCCCGCCCACCCGGGGAGGGCCGGGCCGGGCCACGCCACGAACGGCACGGGGCACCAGGGCTCGAGGACGGCGCGCAGCAGCCGCGAGTCGGGCCCGGCGGCGATGACGGCGCGCGGCCGCGCCGAGACGCCGTCGTCGGCGCGGGCCGAGGAGGCCAGGGCGTGCTCGATCACGGTCGACGCGTCGCCGGCCTCGCGACGCACGCGCGCCCCGGACTCGGCGAGGGTGCGCAGGCGCAGGTCGACACTGCGCAGCGCGCTCTCGTCGTCCAGGCGGGACTCGTCGAACCAGGTGGCCATGTGCGCGTCAGGCCGGCTTGCGGGCTTCGTCGACCAGCAGCACCGGGATGCCGTCGCGCACGGGGTAGGCCAGGCCGCACCCGCGGCAGACCAGCTCGGCGGCCGGCTCGGCGGCCGGCTCGTGGGCGACGAGGTCCAGCTCGGCGCGGCACGCGGGGCACACGATGATCTCCAGCAGGGCGGGGTCGACCTGCTGGCCGGCCTGGGGGTTCTCGGTCATGTCAGCTCCTGATCCGGGCGAGCACCTCGTCGCGCACGCGTTCCATGGTGGCGGTGTCCTTGCCCTCCGCGTTGAGGCGCAGCAGCGGCTCGGTGTTGGAGGCACGGACGTTGAAGGTCCAGTCGGCGTGGGCCACGGTCAGCCCGTCGAGGTGGTCGATGGTCACGCCGTCGAGACCGCCGTAGGTGGCCTCGACGTCGGCCAGCACGGCCCGCTGGTCGGTGACCGTGGAGTTGATCTCGCCGCTGAGCGGGTAGCGCTCGTAGGCAGCCAGCAGCTGCGAGAGCGGCTGGTCGGTCTCGGCGAGGGCGGCGAGGACGTGCAGGGCGGCAAGCATGCCGGAGTCGGCGCGCCAGAACTCACGGAAGTAGAAGTGGCCGCTGTGCTCGCCGCCGAAGACGGCGTCGGTCTCGGCCATCGTGGCCTTGATGTAGGAGTGGCCCACCCGGGTGCGCACCGGGGTGCCGCCGAGCTCGGTGACCAGCTCGGGCACCGCACGGCTGGTGATCAGGTTGTGGATCACCGTGGCGCCGGGGTGCTTGGCCAGCTCCCGGGCGGCGATCAGCGCGGTGACCGCGGACGGCGAGACGGCGCGGCCCTGCTCGTCGACGAGGAAGCAGCGGTCGGCGTCGCCGTCGAAGGCGAGCCCGACGTCGGCGCGCTCGGCCACCACGCGCTGCTGCAGGTCGACCAGGGTGGCGGCGTCGATCGGGTTGGCCTCGTGGTTCGGGAAGGTGCCGTCGAGCTCGAAGTACATCGGCACCAGCTCGACCTGCTCCTGGCCGAGCCGAGCGAACACCGCCGGCGCGGTGTGACCGGCCATGCCGTTGCCGGCGTCGGCGACGACCTTGAGCCGACGCCCGCGCACGGGGGCGAGGGCGAGCAGGTGCGCGGCGTAGGCCTCGAGCACCTCCAGCTCGTCGATCGAGCCCTCGCGCGTGCTGGTGGCGACAGCCTCCCCGCCCGCGACCAGGTCGCGGATCTGCGCCAGACCGGTGTCGGTGCCGACCGGCTGCGCGAACGCCCGGCACAGCTTGATCCCGTTGTACTGAGCGGGATTGTGGCTGGCGGTGAACATCGCACCCGGGCGCTCGAGGTGGCCCGAGGCGAAGTAGAGCTGGTCGGTGGAGGCCAGCCCGATCATGGTGACGTCGGCACCCGCCCTCGTGGCGCCGTCGGCGAACGCCCCGGCCATGCCGGGCGAGCTGGGCCGCATGTCGTGGCCCACCACGATCTCGGTGGCGCCGAGCACCTGCACGAACGCGGCGCCGGTGGCCCGGGCGAGCTCCTCGTCGACCTGCTGCGGCACCAGGCCGCGCACGTCGTAGGCCTTGAAGACCGACTGCACGTTGTCGGGGGCGAGCGTCCCGCTGTCGACCATGACGCCGACCCTAGGGCATGACCCGCTGCGGCCGAGCGGCGCCGGTCAGTCGCTGGTGAGCACGCGCAGGTGACCCTTGCGCGTGGTCTCGCGACCGTTCTCCTGCGCGGGCTCCACGCGGCGCGCGGGCGCCAGCAGCGGCGCGCGGCCGGCCTCGCGGACGGCGTCGGCGAGCGCCAGCAGGTCGTCCTCGCTCGGGCCGGGGGCCTGGCGCTCCATCGGCAGGCGCAGCACCTCCCAGCCACGAGGTGCCGAGAGCCGCTCGCTGTGCTGCTCGCACAGGTCGTAGGCGTGCGGCTCGGCGTAGGTGGCCAGCGGACCGAGCACCGCCGTCTGGTCGGCGTACACGTAGGTGAGGGTCGCCACCGCGGGGCGACCGCACGGGGTGCGCGAACAACGGCGGGCCAGACTCACGCTCCGCACGCTACCCCGGCCCCCCGCCGCGCGGGACTAGGCTCGCGGTCATGACGACGCGCCGCCGGACCCGCGACCGGCGCGGTCGTGGGATGCGCGGCCCGGCGATCCTCCCCCGGCACCCCGACACCCCCGAGCGGCCCACCGCGCGGCAGCGCTTCGACGCCGTCGTGCTCGGCGTCGTCGGGGAGGTCGACGAGCGCTGGCGCGACCGCCTGGGCCTGGTGGAGTTCGCAGTCGAGGAGACACCGCTCCTCCCCGACGACTGGGACGCCGACCACGTCCCGCTCGGCTCGCTGGTGCGCGGCGCCGGCCCCCGCCCGAGCCGGATCGTGCTCTTCCGCCGCCCCATCGAGCACCGCGCCGAGAGCCGCTCCGACCTCGAGGCGCTGGTGCTGACCGTGGTGGTCGAGCAGGTCGCCGACCTGCTCGGCATCGACGCCGCCGAGGTGGACCCGCGCTACGGCGACCTGGACGACGACTGAGGGCTGCGGGTCGGTGTCCTCGGGTCGGTGTGGCCCGCGCCGCGTAGCCGTCCGACTCTCGCCGTCAAGGAGCTCCGCTGCGCTCCGCCCGCTTGCGATGGCCTGCGGCCATCCTTGACCGCGAGCCTCGGTCGGACGGCTGGGGGCGGCACGTAGGGGCAGCGGCTCCGCCGCCGCCCCGCAAGACGCGGGCCCTCCGGGCCCGCACCAGGCCCTGATCGGGTGGTGTGTCTCGGGATGCGGGATCAGCCGGGGACTTGTCGGCCTGTCGTGTGACTTGTCGGCCAATGCGTTGGCCGACAAGCGTTGGTGTTGGCCGACAAGTCCCCGGTTCGTCCCACACGCTGGGACAGGGGCGGGCCCGGAGGGCCCGCGCCTGGAGGGCGGCGGCTTGCCGCCGCCCCAGTGCCGGCCATCAGCACGGCCGACGAGGCTCGCCGTCAACGGATCGGCGGAGCCGACCGCGAAGCGGCCGAACGCAGTGAGGTCCTTGACGGTGAGACCGGCCGTGCTAACGGCGCGGGCACATCCACCACAAGACACCGACCCGAAGACACCCAGCCGCTGGCAAGACCGCTCGCTCAGCGCGCCAGCGGCACCACGTCGGCCACCAGGCTCTCGCGCTCGGGCTCGAGCAGCGGCACCACGGCCAGCCGCGGGGAGCCCACCAGCACCGAGCCGACGAGCGAACCGCCCTGGGGCGTCACACGCACGAGGACCGCGCCCTCGGGCAGCTCGACGGCGGCGGTGGCGCCGGCCGCCAGCTCCACCTCACGGCTGCGCAGCGGGTCGCCCTGGGCGTCGAGCGGCTCGACACGTGCCGTGCTCGCCTCCGCGGCGGCCAGCAGCAGCTGCTGCGCGCCCTCGGGGAGCGCGGTCACGGTGGGCGACCCGACGGGGTCGGCGGGCACCACGTGGGCGAGGTCGCCGTCGATGAAGGAGCGCAGGTCGGCGGTCAGGGGTGCGCCCGAGGTGAGCCGCAGGCCCAGGGCGTCGCCGAGGTCGATGCCGCGCAGGAGCGGGTTGAGCGCCACCCGGACGGTGGCACCCGGGGGCACCACGATCTCCTCGACGCCCTCGGGCGTGAAGGCGGCCTCCGCCGTCACCAGCTGCAGCGCGGCGCGGGTCTCGTCGTCGCCCGGGTTGGTCAGCACCAGGACCCGCTGCCCCTGGCCGTCCGCGCCTCCGGGTAGTCCGAGCAGGAGGTTGTCGGTGGAGGGAGCGGACTGGGCCGGCAGCCACTCGCTCGAGACGGCGCCGGCGCCCAGCTGGTCGACGGTGTCGAGCAGGTGCGCCGCCACCCGGCCGCGGGTCGTGGTGACGTGCAGCGTGAGGTCGTCGCCGCGCGGGACCGCGGTGGCGAGCTCGACACGGCTGCGGCCGCCGCCGGGCACCGCCAGGCCGCGCAGGGCGGGCACCTCGACCAGACCCTCGCGACCGTGCACCAGCACGTCGACGGTGGCCGGGCCGGCGTCGGGGTTGACCAGCTCGAGCACCGAGCTGTGCCGGGCGCCGGCGCCCACCCCGGTGAACCAGACCTCGCTGCGCGGCGGGGTGCAGGCCGTGGCGGAGGCGTCGCCCTGCGTCGTGCCGGCCAGCCCGGGGGCCAGGTCGTCGACCCCCAGCGCCACCACGGGCTCTCGGGTCTCGACCGCCGTGACGCCGCCGGGCTCCACGGGCACCGCGCGCTCCTGCTCACCGACGCGCAGCTGCAGCTCCCCGCTGCCCTCACCGGCCGTCGTCAGCAGCGAGGAGGACCCGGCGCCCGGGCACACCAGGGTGCCCCGGGTGAGCGTGTCGGTGCTCGGCGGGCGAGCCGACGTGGGCGGCTCGGGGTCGGGCTGCACGAGCAGCAGCAGCCCCACGAACGCCAGTGGCAGCAGCACCGCCAGCAGCACGGTCAGGTCGAACCCGCGGCGCGAGCGCGTGGCCCTGCTGCCGGTCGCTCCTCCGGTCCGGCTCATCGGTCCCTCCGTCCGCGCACGGTCGGCGCGCAGAGCACCAGCACCACCAGGAGTGCCGCGGCCTGCACCACCCAGAGCAGCACGCGCCACCACGGGGTCTCCCCCGTCACCGAGGCGGCCGAGAGCTCCCGGGTGACCTCCCAGGCGCGGGTGCCGCGGTCGTCGGCGCTGGCCTGGGTGAGCCCGCCCGAGGCGTCCAGGCCCGCCGCCACGCGACCGTCCGCGGGCGCCGCCAGCACCACGTACTGCACGCCGGCCTCGCCCAGCGCGGCCACGACGGCGGGCGTGGGGCGCGAGACCAGCTCGCGCACGGTCGCCGTCAGCTCGTCGTCCTCGGCGGCCAGCGCGAGCACCTCGTCCTCGCCGAGGGTGTCGCCGTCGCCGCGCAGCACCCGGTAGCCGACGCCGTCGTCGAGGCTGCCGCGCACCACGAGCACGCCCCGCTCGGGCGCGGTCTCGGCGCGCTGCACCATGTAGGCGGGCACGTCGCCGTCCTCGGTGGAGGTCAGCACCCCGCCGCCGTCGAGGGTGGCCCACACCAGCCCGCCCAGGGGCGGCACGGCAGCCACCACCGCGAGCGACACGACCAGCCAGCGCGCGGGCCGCGAGCCGCGGGCGCGCACCGCGCCGAGCGCACCGAGCACGGCGGCTGTCACCAGCAGCGCCTGGAGGAGCACCACCGAGGATCCGAGCCCGGGCTCCACCTCCACGCGCAGCGCCTCGAGGCGCACGGGCACCC
Organism: Nocardioides nanhaiensis; assembly: GCF_039542785.1. Classification (NCBI taxonomy): domain Bacteria; kingdom Bacillati; phylum Actinomycetota; class Actinomycetes; order Propionibacteriales; family Nocardioidaceae; genus Nocardioides; species Nocardioides nanhaiensis. Next base: position 1,235,362 of record NZ_BAABIM010000001.1, on the reverse strand, counting down.
GCACCAGCAGCGCGGCCACCGCGGCCACGACGACGGCGAGCACCCAGCAGATCAGCACCGGCACGCGCGTGGCCCGAGGCACCAGGGCCAGCGCGGCCAGCACCAGCAGCACGAGCCCGAGCCAGACGGGGGCGCCCGGGGCCACCTGGTCGCCCACGCGACCCGCCAGCAGGTCGAGCGCGCCGACGCGCGTGCCCGGCAGTCGTCCGGTGTCGAGCAGCAGCGCCTCCCCCGCCCCGGTCAGCAGGGCAGGCAGCCACCACGGCAGCAGCAGGACGGGGGTCGCGACCAGCGCGACGGCGGGCGGCGCCCACACCGAGCGTTCACGCAGCGCCCCCCGGACGACGCCGGCGGCCGCCAGCAGCACCACCACCGCGACGGCGACCGCCGCGAACCACAGCGGCGGCGCGACGGCGGTGGCCAGCGCGAGCAGCAGCCCCGAGCGCCACGCGGCACGCCAGCGCCGGTCGGCCTCGGGGTCGGCGAAGCCCAGCGCGGCGTGCCCCAGCCAGGGCAGCACGGTGGCGAGCACCACCAGGCCGAGCCGTCCCCCGCCCCACGCACCGGAGGTCAGCGGCACCAGGGCGTAGGTGAGCGAGCCCGCCAGGAGCAACCAGCGGGGCGCGCCCAGCGGGCTGACGAAGCGGCCCACCACCCGCAGCAGCCGCCAGGCCCCCCACAGGGAGAGCGGCACGGCCAGCACCATCAGGGCCGAGACGGTCGCGGTGGTGCCGACCACGGTGGCCAGCAGCGCGAGCGGCAGCAGGTAGGCCGGGGCGGGCACGTCGGTGCCGCTGCCCAGGGGGTGCCACCCGCGGGTCAGCAGGGCCCACCAGTCGCCCGCGGCCTCGGGCACGGGCGCCAGCGCACCGCCCACCACCGCGCCGTAGGCCGGCCGGGCCAGCACCAGCGCCGCGACCACGACGAGCACGAGCAGCAGGGCGACCGGGTTGGTGGCGAAGCGCGCGACCACGCCGGTGTCGGCGTAGCGCTGCTCGTCGTCCTCCTCGACGGCGTCGAGGTCGCTGGCGTCGCGCTGCAGGCGCAGTGCCGCCATCGACGACGGGTCGGCCTCCGCCGCGGCCGCGCGCCGGCGCTGCGCCACGTCGCTGGCCTGGTCGGTGAGCGCGGAGACGACGTCGCCGACGGTGTCCAGGCCGTGTCGGTAGGGCAGCCACCACGGGGCGCGCAGCGCACGCACCCGGGCGCGTGTCGCGTCGTCGTCGCGGCGGGTGGCCGCTCGCCCCCGACGCGCCGCCCGCAGCCGTCCGGGCTGGGAGTACACCGAGACGAGCGCCGCCAGGTCGTCGAGCGCCTCCCCCGGCGAGCGCACCAGGAAGAACCCGAGCATCCGCAGCAGCGTGCCGAGCACGAGCCGCACCAGCGTGAGCGGCAGCGAGCGAGCCGGGGCGTTGGCCAGCAGCGTCCACAGTGCCGCCCGGCGCTCCTGGTAGTGGGTGTGCCGCCCGGTCAGCGGCGTGCGGCGCACTCCCCGGTGGGCGGCCTCGGCGTGGAAGACGACGGCCCGGGGCACGACCAGGGTCGTGTGGCCGGCGGCGGCAGCACGCCAGCCGAGATCGAGGTCGTTGCCGAAGACCGGCAGCTGCGGGTCCAGGCCGCCCAGCTGCTCGAGGACCTCGCGGCGCACCAGGAGCCCCGCGGTGTTGACCGCCAGCACCTCGCGGACCTCGTCGTGCTGACCCTGGTCGTACTCGCCGCGCTCGAGCCCGAGCTCGCGGCGACCGGTGCCGGAGATCGTGACCCCCACCTCGAGCAGGCGCCGCAGCGAGGGCCACTCACGCAGCTTGGGGCCGAGCAGTGCGGCCTCGGGGCGCGCGTGCGCCTGGGCCAGCAGGGCGGCCAGCGCGTCGGGGGCCGGGGTGGCGTCGTCGTGCAGGAGCCACACCCAGGTCGCGTGCGGCGCCACCTCACGCACGTGGTCCAGCCCGAGGCCCACCGCCTCCGGGTAGGACGTGCCTCCGCGGGTCTCCACCACGTGCGGGGTCGGAGCGAGCGGCGCGGCTCCGATCAGGTCGGCGCTGCCGTCCCGGCTGCCGGTGTCGACGGCGACGAACGCCGCGATGCGGCCGTCCACACCGTGCTGGCCGGCGAGGCCCTCGAGCACGGTCGGCAGCCAGCGGGCGCCGTCGTGGCTGACGAGCAGCACCGCGACCTGCTCGTCGCGCGCCGCGCGCTCGGCGGGGACGCCGGTGGTGCTGGCGGTGCTGGAGGGGGCGGACGACACGATCGACCACAGTAGTGGGCCGCACCCGTGGCCGGTGAGCGGCCCGATCAGCCGCCGCGGGGCTCGTCAGCCCTCGACGAGACGGCCGCGCGCGCAGCCGTCACGGCGGCCAGGGCGGAGGGAGCGGCCGGCCCGGTCACCCGGGCCGGCCACCGTGCTCCGAAGGGCAGGTCGGCCTGGCTCAGCTCAGACGGCGCGCTTCTTCAGCTTGCGGCGCTCCCGCTCGGAGAGACCACCCCAGATGCCGAAGCGCTCGTCGTTCATCAGTGCGGACTCCAGGCACTCGGCCCGGACCTCGCACGTGAGGCAGACCTTCTTGGCCTCCCTGGTGGAGCCGCCCTTCTCGGGGAAGAACGCCTCCGGATCCGTCTGCGCGCACAGTGCGCGGTCCTGCCAACCCGCCTCTTCGGCGTCCGGTTCGAGAAGAATTAGCTCTCGCATCGGCTGACGCCCCTTTCGACCCTGCTTCGACCCTGTTGTTGCTACGACCCTGCTGGACGCCGTGGCGCCATTCCCCCAGCAATCTCTCCCCGCCGGTGCCCCGCGACGCGCCGGAACAACACTGTGGGAATTACATGCCTGTCGTACCACGGAAGTCAAGCGGAGTTCTGGTATATGCGGGAATCAGGCCGTCCGCGCAGCAACCCGGCTGGACCGGTCGCGGCGCGACGGCGACCGGACCGGGTGGGGGCGCTCGCGCGCGAGGCGGCAGAGTACGTGCCATGTCTGCCGAGCGAACCGAGAGCCCCACCGACGGCCTGCCCGGCGCGGTGCGCCGCGTCACGGTGCTTTCCGGCGGCATGGGCGGGGCACGGTTCACCGCCGGGCTCCTGCACGGGATCGCGCAGGGCCTGCTGCCCGGCGTGGCGCCCGACGCCGAGGTGACCGTGGTGGCCAACACCGCCGACGACCTGTGGGTGCACGGGCTCAAGGTCTGCCCCGACCTCGACACGCTCATGTACACCCTCGGCGACGGCATCGACCCCGAGCGGGGGTGGGGCCGGCGCGAGGAGACCTGGAGCGTGCGCGAGGAGCTGGCCACCTACGGCGTCGAGCCCACCTGGTTCGGCCTCGGCGACCGTGACATCGCCACGCACCTGGTGCGCACCCAGATGCTCGAGGCCGGCTACCGGCTCTCCCAGGTCACCGAGGCGCTCTGCCGCCGCTGGCAGCCCGGCGTGCGTCTGCTGCCCATGACCGACGACCGCGTGGAGACCCACGTCGCGATCGCCGACACGCAGGCACCGAGCGGCCGCCGGGTGGTGCACTTCCAGGAGTACTGGGTGCGCCTGCGCGCCGAGGTGCCCGCCGAGCAGGTTCTCGTGGTCGGGCTCGAGCAGGCCACGCCGGCCCCCGGCGTCCTCGAGGCGCTCACCGACACCGACCTGGTGGTGCTGCCGCCCTCCAACCCCGTGGTCTCGGTGGGCACGATCCTCGGCGTGCCCGGCCTGCGCGACACACTGCGCGCCTCGCCCGCCCCCGTCGTCGGGCTCTCCCCCATCGTGGGCGGCACCCACGTGCGCGGCATGGCGCGCCAGATGCTCACCGCGGTGGGCGTCGAGGTCAGCGCCGCCGGCGTCGGTCTGCACTACGGTGCCCGCGCGTCCGGCGGCCTGCTCGACGGCTGGCTGGTCGACGAGCGCGACGCCGACGCCGTCGCGCGCTGCGAGACCGCCGGCCTGCGCACGCTCGCCGTCCCCCTGATGATGACCGACGACGCGGCCACCGCGGCCATGGCCGCCGCCGCCGCCGGGCTGGTCGCGGAGCGGTGAGCGACCCGGTCCTGGGGGTGCCCGGCAGCGTCGTCGCCCAGGCGCCCGACGGCCTGCCCGAGGTGCGGGAGGGCGACGACCTGCTCGACCTCCTCGACCACGTGCTGCCGCTGGCCGACCTGGTCGACGGCGACGTGCTCGTGGTGACCAGCAAGGTGGTCAGCAAGGCCGAGGGCCGCGTGGTCGCGGGCACCCGCGAGGAGCTGCTCGCCGGCGAGACCGCCCGCGTGGTGGCGCGGCGGGGACCCACCACGATCGTGCGCACCCACCACGGCCTGACGATGGCGGCGGCGGGGATCGACGGCTCCAACGTGCGGGCCGGGCACGCCGTGCTGCTGCCCCGCGACCCGGACGCCTCCGCCGCGCGCCTGCGCGCCGGGCTGGCACGCCGCACGGGCCGCTCGGTCGGCGTCGTGGTGAGCGACACCGCCGGCCGCGCGTGGCGCGAGGGACAGACCGACATCGCGGTCGGGGCGGCGGGCATCGTGCCGCTGGTCTCCTTCGCCGGACGCCGCGACGCCCACGGCAACGAGCTCGCCGTCACCGCCCCCGCCGTCGCCGACGAGGTGGCCGGGCTGGCCGAGCTGGCCTCGGGCAAGCTCGGTGGCCGGCCGGTGACGCTGGTGCGCGGACTGGCGCACCTGGTCCTCCCCCTCGGCGAGGACGGTGCCGGTGCCGCGGCACTCGTGCGCCCCGACGGCGGCGACCTGTTCGGCTACGGCGCCCGCGAGGCCGTGCTGCGCGCGCTGACCGCCGACCCCGCCGACCAGCGCGCGTTCGGCAGCCCCGTGTCGCGCGAGGAGCTGCTCGGCGCCCTCGGTCGGGTGGGGGTGAGCGCCCTGCCGGAGGGCGAGCACGAGGTGGTCGCCCCCGACTCGCCGGCGGTGCGGGCGGTGGTGTTCGCCCACGGGTGGGAGCCGGTGCCCGGGTCCGCCTCGGACGCCGGTCTGCGCTGGCGCGCACCGACTCCGTAGACTCGCCGGTGGCCCGTGAGGGCCGCCACCCGTCTAGACCCGTCCGGACCCGTCCGGACCCGTCTGTCCCACCGCACCCCAGCCTGATCGAGGAATCGCTCCCGTGGCCAAGTCCGCCAAGTCCGCCAAGTCCGACCGGCAGAAGGTCATCGACGACATCCGCAAGAAGCAGAAGGGCGCCGACCAGCGCCGCGGCTTCATGATCGTCGGCGTCTTCGTCGTGCTCGCGGTGGTCATCGTCGGGGCTGCGGCCTACCGCCCGATCGCGGACTCGATCGCGCTGCGCAGCTACGCCGACATGACCCTCGCCGAGATCGGTGGGCCGGCCTCGTCGTGCGTCGAGGAGGAGACCAAGAGCGCGGAGGGCAGCGGCGAGCACGTGCCCGACACCCAGCAGGTCACCTACGACGACGCCCCGCCGGCGTTCGGCCCGCACTGGAACAACGAGACCGCCCCGGTGCCGATGGACCGCAAGTTCTTCACCGACGGCGACCGGCCCGAGCTCGAGCAGCTGGTGCACAACAGCGAGCACGGCTTCACCATCGTCTGGTACGACCAGACGGTCGCCGACGACAGCAGCGCCGTCAACGAGCTCGAGGCCGTGGCCAAGAAGTTCCCCGGCAGCTCCGACTACCGCTACAAGTTCCTCGCCGTGCCGTGGACCTCCGAGGACGGCGGGGACTTCCCCGAGGGCCAGCACATCGCCATGACGCACTGGTCGATCGGCGGCGTCGGCGAGACCGACACCACCCAGCAGGTCGGCGTGTGGCAGTACTGCTCGGAGTTCAGCGGCGAGGCGCTGGTGGACTTCATGGAGAAGTACCCCTACCTCGACTCGCCCGAGCCCAACGCCCTCAGCCCGCAGGACCTCTGAGTCCCGCCGGCCTCACACGAGGTCGTCGCGGCCGAGCCGCTTGAGCTCGGCGACGACGTCCTTGACCTGCTGGGCGTGCGCTCGCGTGGTGACCAGCACCGCGTCGGGGGTGTCGACGACGACGACGTCCTCCAGGCCGAGGACGGCGACGGTGCGTCCCGACCCCGGGACGACGAGCCCGGAGGCACCGCCCAGCGCGTGCACGAGGTCGGCGTCGCCCAGCACTGCCGAGCCTCCCGCCGCGGCACCGAGGATGGTGGCGAGCGAGTCGACGTCGCCGACGTCGTCCCAGCCGAAGGCCGCCGGCACGACGACGACGCGGCCGGCTGCGGCCGCGGGCTCCGCGACGGCGTGGTCGAGCGCGATCCTGGGCAGCTGCGGCCACACCTGCGCCAGGGTGCCGGGTTCGGCGGCGATGCCGCGCAGCGCCGCGGCGAACTCCGGGTCGCCCTGCGCCAGCAGGTCGAGCAGCACCCCGGGCCGGACCACGAACATGCCGGCGTTCCAGCGGTAGCGGCCGGTCTCCAGGTAGGCGGCCGCGGTGGCGGGCGAGGGCTTCTCGACGAACTCGGCGACCGCGAAGGCGCCGTCGTGGCCCGGAAGCGCCTCACCGAGGTGGATGTAGCCGAAGGCGGACGAGGCGAACGTGGGCTCGATGCCCAGCGTGACCAGCCAGCCCTCGCGGGCGGCGCCGACGGCGGTGGTGACCGCCGCACGGAACCCCGCGGGATCGGTGATCACGTGGTCGGCGGCGAAGGAGCCCATGACCGCCTCCGGGTCGCGGCGCTCCAGCAGGGCGGCGGCCAGGCCGATCGCCGCCATCGAGTCGCGGGCCGAGGGCTCGGCCACCACCTGGGCAGGGTCGACCTCGGGCAGCTGCGCGACCACGGCCTCGCGGTGGGCAGCGCCGGTGACCACCCAGAAGCGGTCCTGCGCCAGCGGCTCCAGCCGGTCGCGGGTGGCCTGCAGCAGGGTGCGCCCCTGCCCGGTCAGGTCGTGCAGGAACTTCGGCGAGGTGGAGCGCGAGAGCGGCCACAGCCGCGTGCCCGCCCCACCCGCCGGGATGACGGCCCAGAAGTCGTCCAGCGTGGTCATGGCGGGAGACTAGTCTCCCGCGCGCGGCGAGCCGTGCGCCAGATCGTCGTCTGCGTGCGTGCATCGCAAGGGGACGGCGCGCAGTCAGACTGGGCGTCTCTCCAGCGTCGTCCACGCCGCGAGGTGCGTGCGCAGGCTGCGAGATGGTGTGCGGATCGCGAGCGCGGGAGACTGGTGGGGTGACCACCTTCACCGACGTGCTGACCGCCCGACTGCGCAGGGACCCCGGCGGCCCCCTGATCACGTTCTACGACGAGGGCACGGGCGAGCGGGTCGAGCTCTCCGCCACCACCTACGCCAACTGGGTGGCCAAGACGGCCTCGCTGCTGGTCGAGGAGCACGACCTCGAGCGCGGCGACGCGATCCGGGTCGACCTGCCCGCGCACTGGCTGACCCCGGTCTTCCTCGGTGCCGCGTGGACGGTGGGCATGCGCGTCACCGACGGTGACGATCCCGCCGACCTGGCCGCCGTCGCGTGCGGGCCGGACTCGCTCGCGCGCTGGGCACGGCACGCCGACGACGTCGTCGTGCTGGCGTGCGCGCTGCGGCCGCTCGGTGTCCGCTTCGCGGAGCCGGTGCCGCCGGGCGTGCACGACGTCGGGGTCGAGGTGTGGGGCCAGCCCGACGCCTTCACGCCCTGGGACCCGCCCCAGGGTGACGACGTCGCGCACGACCTGGCCGGCGCGGCCCCCACGCAGGCGGAGCTGTGGAGCGCGGCCGCCGCCGGGGAGCTCGTCCCCGACGGCGGCCGCCTCCTGACGGAGGCGAACCCGGCTTCCCCACCGGGGATCGCCTCCTTCTGCGAACCGCTCGCCCGCGGCGGTTCGCTGGTCCTGGTTGTCCGGGCCGACGCGGAGCGGCTCGAGGCGATCGCCGCCTCCGAGCAGGTCACCGCGCGCTACCGGGCCTAGTCCGGCCCAGATCCCCTCCTGGGTCCAGCCTTGGTCCGGCCCCGCCAGGATCGCGGGTGGGGCCCCTACCCCACCATGTCGTAGGCCCCGAGGGCCGAGCCTCCCCCGAGCAGCACGGGCGCCGCGAAGCTGGTCGCGGTCCCCTCCACCAGGTAGAGACGCTTGTCGGTCTTGTTGCGCACCACCAGGTCGGGGTGCCCGGTGAGCCGGACGTCGCTGACGCCCACGACCCAGTCGAAGCCGCCGACGTTGAGCGGCATCGCACGGCTGCCCACGAGTCCACCCGGGCCGTTGCCGCGGTAGAGGGTCAGCGCGGCTCCCTTGCGCACCATCGTGTCGGGGGCGCCGTCGCCGTCCCAGAGGCCCACCGGCACCTGCCGGTTGCCCTGCACGTTGCCGTAGCCCACGTAGCTGGCACGGAAGCCGCCGAGCCCGACGCCGGGGTAGATGCGCATGGTGGCACTGCCCTTGGGCTTGCCCATCAGGTCGGGCCACCCGTCGCCGGTGACGTCGCCGACCGCGGCGAGCAGCCCGACGGTGCCGAAGCCGAGGGCGATCCGGTGCGGACCGTCGATCACGCCGCCCTTGCCGTTGCCCCGGTAGAGGTACAGCGCGCCGTTGCCCTTGTGGCGGAACATGATGTCGCTGTGACCGTCGCGGTCCCAGTCGCCGGCGTTCATGACCCGGTTGGCCATCGCCACGCTGCGACCGGTGTCGATCGCCTTGCCCAGCTTGAAGGCGCCGTCCTTCTTCTTCTGCAGCGGCAGCACCATCGCGTTGCCGTCGGAGGCCCGACGCACCACGAGGTCCGGCAGCGGGCCCGAGGCCAGGTTCGACTCCAGCTGCCGGCCCGTGAAGCCCTTCTGGCCCTGGGCGGCGAGACGACGGATCTCGGGGATCTTGTTGTAGAGGTAGACGCCCGGACAGGCCGTGGAACCGGCGTCGCGGTGGCCGCTGATCGCCTGGAAGTTGCGCGAGGTGATGAACTGCTTGGTGGAGGCGGCATTGACGCCGTGCATGGAGAGCTTCCACGCGAACAGTGCACCGTAGGCCTGGATCATCGCCGCCGAGGGGCGAGCCACCTCGAAGTTGCCGATCGCCGACATCGCGAAGGAGTCGTCGTTGTAGCCGAGCGTGTGCGCACCGACGACCGGACGGTCCACGCCGCCCGCGCGGCCCTCCCAGATGCGACCGAAGCGGTCGACGAGGAAGTTGTAGCCGACGTCGCTCCAGCCCAGCGAGCGCGTGTGGTAGGCGTAGATGCTGCGCAGGATGCCGGGCACCTGGGCGCGGGTGTAGTTGTTGGCGTTGACCGTGTGGTGCACGAAGCCGCCGTGGATCTCGAAGTAGCGCAGCGAGCTGGCGCTGCGCATCCGCTCGTCGGCACCCCACTGGGCCCGGGAGTAGATGGTGGGCTTGGGCGTGTAGACCGCCCGCTGCAGCTCCAGGGCGTCCTGCTCGACGGGCTCGAGGCCCTGGGTGTTGGACGGCACGGCCGGGGCGCCCGCGGGCAGCTCGGTGACCGGGGCGTCACCGGCGCCGGTGTCGATGGCCGGGGCCTCGAGCTCGGTGGCCGCCTCGACCCCGGGGTCGATGACGGCGAGCTTCATGTCGCTGGGGGCGGCGCCGTCGGTCTCGATCTTGACCTGCACCTGGTCGACCTCGCCGACGAGCAGGGCGTCGGTGCCGACGCGGGCCTGCTGGCCCTCGGCGCTGTCCGGGTCGGGACCGTGCTCGGCGTGGTACTCCACCGGCATCCAGTCCGACCAGCCGGCGCCCTCGTCCAGGCGCACCTGCACGGAGATGGCGTCGTCGGCGAGCTGCTGGCCGTGCCCCCAGGAGACGCCGACGGCGCCGTACCCGGTGACCGCCTGGGGGGCGCTGGTGATGGCGCTGCCGCCCTCGGGCGTGGCCTGGGTGCGGGCGACGACTCCGGTACGGGCGCTGACGCCGGCCGGCGTCGTCAACGACACCTCGGTGACCTTGGCCTCGACCGGGGCGGTGGGCACGCGGGAGGGCTTCTGGTTGGCCGCCAGGTAGGCGGCGAACTCACCCTGGGCGGTGCCGCGTCCGGCAGCGCCCGCTCCCCCGTCGGCGGGGCCCTGCGGCACCACCTCGAGGGAGACGATCCGGGCGGCCGGGGTGAGGGCGGCGATGACGAGACCGAGGGCCAGCAGCTGCTGGCACAGGGTGACGAAGCGGGAGCGGCGCTCGGGCGTGCGCGCGGCTCGGCGTTCGGGCGGGAATGACATGGAAAGGCTGCTCCTGTGTGCGGGGGAAGTTCACACGAGGCTCAACTTTCACATCCGTCACACCCGTCACGGAAGGGGAACTGAGTAACTACAACGTTGTAATTTCCAGTCGACACGCCGATGACTCCCAGATTTTGCAACTTTCCGAGGGCGTTCGGGCGGTTTTCGGGCGTCGACGTGTCGATGGCTCGATGGCTGCGTGCTGGCTGCTCCGGTGTGCTGCCGCCGTGGTGCCTGTGTTGGGAGTTGGCCCGCGCCACGTAGGGGCAGCGGCTCCGCCGCCGCCCCGCAGGGCGCGGCCCCTCCGGGCCCCGCACCAGGCCCGGAGCAGGCGATTCCTCTCGGGATGCGGGACCAGCCGGGCACTTGTCGGCCAGTTGTGGAGCTTGTCGGCCAACGCGTTGGCCGACAAGTCAGGGTTTTGGCCGACAAGTCCGGCCCCGGTCTCACCACCTGGGACAGGGGCGGGCCGAAGGCCCGCGCCTGGAGGGCGGCGGCCTGCCGCCGCCCCAGTGCCGGCCATCAGCACGGCCGACGAGGCTCGCCGTCAACGGATGGCCGCAGGCCACCGCGAAGCGGCCGAACGCAGTGAGGTCCTTGACGGTGAGACCGGCCGTGCTACCGGCGCGGGGCACACCGGCCCGAAGACACCAACCCGAGGACCCAACGGGTCAGCTCAGACGTCGGCGCCGAGCTCCTCGTCCAGCTCCTCCTCGCCCGCGCGCACCTTGCGGGGGTCGGCGTCGTCCTCGTCGTTCAGGAACGCGAGACCCTCGTCGACGTCGCCGTCGAAGACCAACCGGCCCTCGTCGAGCACCAGCACCCGGTCGCACATCTTGCGCACCGAGGCGGCGGCGTGGCTGACGTAGAAGAGGGTGCGGCCGCTGTCGCGGATCTCCTCCATCTTCTCCATGCACTTGCGCTTGAAGGGCCGGTCCCCCACCGCGAGCACCTCGTCGGCCAGGAAGATGTCGCAGTCGACGTTGATGGCGATGGCGAAGCCCAGTCGCGAGCCCATGCCGGAGGAATAGTTGCCCACGGGCGAGTCGAGGTGCTTGCCGATGTCAGCGAACCCCGCGATGTCGTCGAACCGGTCCTTGGTCTCCTGCTCGGTGAGGCCGAAGACCGCGGCGTTGAGGTAGATGTTGTCGCGTCCGCTCAGCTGGGGGTGGAAGCCCGCGCCGGTGGCGATCAGCCCGGCGATCCGGCCCCGGGTGAGCACCTGGCCCGTGTCGGGGCGCATCGTGCCGTTGACCAGCTTCAGCAGCGTCGACTTGCCGGAGCCGTTGAGCCCCATCAGGCCGATCGACTCGCCCTGCTCCACGGTGAAGGAGACGTGGTCGACCGCGTTGAAGTCCTCGCGCGTGCGCTGCCCGCGCAGCTTGGCGACCGTGACCTGCTTGAAGGTGCGGTGGAAGCGCAGCGAGAAGGTCTTGGAGACGTCCTCGACCACGATCGAGGTCGAGGCCGGGTAGTCCTTTGCGGTGCTGCTCATGTCAGTCGCTCCGGGATCTTCTCCTCGAACCGCCGGAACACCAGCTGGGCCACCACGAGCAGGAGCGCCGAGATGCCCAGCATCACGAAGCCGCGGCTGAACAGGTGGTCGGGCAGCTCGGTGCGCACGGTCGATGCGGGGTCGGAGGTGGTGGGCACCCAGAACCCCCGCTGCACGAGCAGCACGGCGTTCGAGAGCGGGTTCCACAGGTAGTACTCGGCGAAGGAGCCGAAGCGTTCGGAGACCAGCGAGTAGGGGTAGATCATCGGGACGCCGAAGCGCACGAAGTTGGTGAGGATGTTGACCGCGCTGCCGAAGTCGCGGAAGAAGACGTTGGCGACGCTGAACATCAGCGCCAGCGCGGTGCCGAGGAGCATCACGATGCCGAGCGCCAACAGGAAGGCCGCCATCCCGAGCACGGTGGGCGACCAGCCCACCACGAAGACCGTGATCAGCAGGATCAGCAGCTGCGGCGCCACGTGGTAGAGCGAGACCAGCATCGACGCGACCGGGAACATCTCCTTGGGCAGCGCCATCTTCCGGATCAGCGCCTTGTTACGCACCATCGAGCGGGTGCCGGCACTGAAGGTCTCGGTGAAGAAGTGCACCACGATGAAGCCGCAGAACACGTGGACGGCGAACTGCTCGGTGCGGTTGCGGTCGAGCAGGACGCCGAAGATGACGATGTAGATGAACAGCTGCGAGAGCGGGTTGATGTAGGACCAGATCAGCCCCAGGAACGACCCGGAGTAGCGCGCGTTGATCTCGCGGCGCACCAGCAGCTTGAGCAGGTAGCGGCGGCGGAAGACCTCGAGCAGGCCCTGGGTGGCCGACGGCGGCGCCAGCGGGGCGTCGACCAGGTAGCTGGTCCCCGTGGTCGCCCTGGTCGGCTCAGTCATCGCCCGTCGTGCCTGCCGTGGTCTCCCGCCAGGGTGCGAGCGTGCGCTCCCACGCCTCGGGCGAGGTGATCTCGTCCAGCTGCGCGCGGTACTCCTGCGCCAGGCGCGGCCACTCGCGGCGGAAGCGCTCGTGCAGCGCCAGCGTGCGGCCCAGCAGCTCGCGGAAGCGGGCGGCGTCGCGCTGGTAGAAGGCCGCCGAGGTGCCGTCGTTCATGGAGACCACGGCCGAGTCGTAGCTGGCCAGGCGGTACCACTTGGCGTCCATCGCAGGGATCTCGGCCTCGGGGTACTCCCGCGCCATCGGGCGCGCGGGCTTGAGGTGGCGGATCGGGGCGAGTCCGGCGGTGACCAGCTGCGAGAGGCGGCTGGGGATCTCGACGATGTCGCGACCCTTGCGCGGCGGCTTGTTGCGCCGCACCGGCGGGAAGGCGTCGCGGTCCTTCTCCAGCTGGGCGTCGGCGAACTGCTTGCGGAACGCGTTGACCTCGCCCAGCTTGGTGGCGAGCACACCGTGCAGGTGCTGCGGGCCGGCCAGCACGTCCTCCATCGCCTGCAGGCGCAGCTCCACGGTGGAGTACTGCATCGAGACCAGGTGCGAGATGGTGTGGTTGCGGCTCTCGAAGACCATCCGCCCGCCACGCGGGTAGGTGGAGTGCAGGAGCGCGGCGACGAACCGGTTGCGCTGGTGGAAGTAGGCTTGCCAGTCCAGCGCGTCGTTCTTGTCGCCCCACGGGACGTGCCAGACGGCGGCACCCGGGAAGGTCACGGTCGGGAAGCCGGCCGCCTTGGCGCGCAGCCCGAACTCGGAGTCGTCCCACTTGATGAACAGCGGCAACGAGAGGCCGACCTCCTCCAGCACCACCCGCGGGATGAGGCAGGAGAACCAGCCGTTGAAGTCGACGTCGACGCGCTTGTGCAGCCAGCGCGAGGAGCGGATGTTGCGGGCGGCGAGGTCCCAGTCGCTGAAGCCGTCGAGCGGCGTCTGCCACCAGAAGCGCCACGGCTGGATGATCTCGCCGAAGCTGTGCAGGCGCGAGCGGGAGTAGAGGCTGAACATGTGGCCGCCGACGATGGTGGGACGGCGGGCCAGGTCGCCGAAGGTGACCTGGCGGATGATGCCCTCGGGCTCGCAGACGACGTCGTCGTCCATCATCAGCGCGTAGGTCGCGGTGCCCTTGCGCACCGACTCCAGCTGGCCGCGGGCGTAGCCGCCCGAGCCGCCGAGGTTGCCCTGCTCCAAGACCCGCAGCCGCTCCCCCAGTGCGCTCTGCGCCCGCGGGAAGTGCTCGGAGCCGGTGACCGGCTGGGTGCCCTGCTCCATGACCATCACGGTGTCGAGGTAGGGCGCCAGAGCGGCGTCCTCGCCGATCTGGGTCAGCAGCTTGGCGCAGTAGTCGGGGCGGTTCATCGTCGTGATGGCGACGTCGACGCTGCCGAGCTCGGCGCGGTCGGCCGGCACCTCGGCGTGCCACTCGGCCGAGGCCACCACCACGTCGTCGTCGCCGGCGATGACGTCGTACCAGTACCAGCCGCCGTCGACGAAGGGCACCAGCGAGAGGTCGAAGCTGAAGGTGGCGCCGGGCTCGGTGCCGGTGGAGGCGGACTCCACGCGCTGCGAGCGGCCGTTGGCCATGGACTTGTAGACGATGAGCGTGGCGCCGGAGCCCTCCACCGTGACGGTCAGCGTCACCGCGGAGACGACGGTCCAGCGCCGCCAGTAGCTGGCCGGGAAGCCGTTGAAGTAGGTGCCGAAGGAGAGCTTCTCGCCCGAGCGCACGCGCAGCGCGGTGCGCGACTCGATCTGGTCGGGGTGGATGCCGTTGCCCTGCGCGGTGGACTGCCGGATCGCGGCGTTGTTGAGGTCCTTGGCCGCGCGGTTGCCACCGATCTCGTACTTGTCGGCGTCCAGGCGCGCCTCCTCGGGGTCGACGTAGAGCGCCATGACGCTGAAGTCGCGGTCCAGGGGCATGATCTGGCGCTGCAGCAGGCGCCGCACGGTGGACTGGCCGGACTCGCTGGACTGGCCGGACTCGCTGGACTGGCTGGACTGGTCGGTGGACTGCTGGGTGGTGCTCGTCATTCGGCGACGCCTCCGCTGGTCAGGGGTGCTCCCTCGGCGAAGTGGGGCCGGAGCCGGTTGTCGACCATGGAGAGCGCCGATCCGATCGCCATGTGCATGTCGAGGTACTGGTAGGTGCCGAGCCGGCCGCCGAAGAGCACCATGGGCTCGGCCTTGGCGAGCTCGCGGTAGCGCAGCAGGATCGCGCGGTCCTCGGCGGTGTTGACCGGGTAGTAGGGCTCGTCGCCCTCCTCCGCGAAGCGGCTGTACTCGTGCACGATCACGGTCTTGCCGGGCAGGTGGGTCTTCACCCGCTCGGGGTGGAAGTGCTTGAACTCGATGATCCGGGTGTGCGGCACGTCCTGGTCGTTGGCGTTGACGACGCCGGTGCCCTGGAAGTCGTCGACGTCGACGACGCTGGCCTCCAGGTCGACCGTGCGCCACGACAGCCGGCCCTCGGAGTTGTCGAAGTACTCGTCGACCGGCCCGGTGTAGACGACCGGGACCTTGCCGCGGTACTGCTCGGCGACGTCGCGCCACTCGGTCTCCAGCCGCACCTCGATGTTCGGGTGCTCGGCCATCCGGGTCAGCCACGCGGTGTAGCCGTCGACCGGCAGCCCCTCGTGGGTGTCGTTGAACCAGCGGTTGTCGAAGGTGTAGCGCACCGGCAGCCGCGTGATGATGTCGGCGCTCAGCTTGGTGGGGTCGGTCTGCCACTGCTTGGCGGTGTAGCCCTTGATGAACGCCTCGTAGAGCGGGCGCCCGATCAGGCTGATCGCCTTCTCCTCGAGGTTGGTGGCGTCCTCGGTGGCGATCTCGCTGGACTGCTCGGCGATCAGCGCGCGGGCCTCGTCGGGGGTGTGCGAGCGCCCGAAGAACTGGTTGATCAGCCCCAGGTTCATCGGCAGCGAGTACACCTGCCCCTGGTACTTGCCGAAGACCCGGTGCTTGTAGTCGGTGAAGGAGGTGAACCGGTTGACGTACTCCCACACCCGCTCGTTGGAGGTGTGGAACAGGTGCGCGCCGTACTTGTGCACCTCGATCCCGGTGGTGGGCTCCTTCTCGGAGTAGGCGTTGCCACCGAGGTGCGACCGCCGCTCGAGGACGAGCACCTGCAGCCCGAGCTCCTCGGCGCAGCGCTCGGCGATGGTGAGCCCGAAGAACCCGGACCCGACGACGACGAGATCTGGCGTGGACACGATCAGTCAGTCTACGGACGAAGAGGGCAGGCTCCGCATCCGACGCGCGTCCCGCATGGCCCGGGTCACGTTGCGCGCCTCACCCCGCCCGCCGCGCAGCGGGCTCGCCAGCACCACCGCGAGGGTGAGCAGCCAGGGCTTGAGGCGCACGAGCACGTTCTCGCCGTAGCGCAGGTGCACGGCGAAGAGGTTGCGGTACATGTAGTACCCCTTCCACCCCGCGAGGTCGTGCTGCTGGTCGAAGTCCAGCTGCCGCACGAGCACGGCGTCGCGCACGGCCCAGATCCGGTAGCCGGCGCGGCGGGCGCGGATCGCGAGGTCGACGTCGTCGTAGAAGATGAAGTAGCTCGGGTCCGGCAGCCCGACGGCGGCGATCACCTCGCGGCGCACCAGGAACCCCTCGAAGGCCACGTTCTCCACCTGCACCCGGGCGGGCATCGCCTCGCGCGTGCCGAAGGTGGTCTCGACCATCGCGGTCTTCGGCTTGAGAGCGAGCGGGTTGGCCAGGTCGAAGCGGATCGCGGCCTTCTCGACCAGCCGGCCGTGCCGGTCCTCGCGGACGCTGGTCAGGCACGCCTCGTCCTGCGCCATCAGCACGCCCAGGCAGTCGGGCGCGGGCACGACGTCGTCGTCCATCAGCCAGATCCGGTCGAAGCCCTGCCGGTAGGCGGTGCCCACCGCGAGGTGGAAGCCGCCCGCCCCGCCGAGGTTCTCCTCCGTGCGGATCACCTGCAGGCCGGGCAGGTCGCTGGCGGCCAGCACCTGCGCGGTGTGGTCGGTGCTGGCGTTGTCGACGACGATCACGGCCTCGGGCGCGCGCTTCAGCGCGGCCAGCCCGGCGAGCATGCCGACGAGCAGGTCGGCGCGGTTGTACGTGACGACGGCGACCGCCACGGTCTCCCCTGCCCCTGCCCCTGCCGGCTGCCCGCTCACCGCAGGTACCGCCGGTGGCCGGTGAAGTCCCCGCGCAGCCCGGCGACCGCGGCCCGGGCGCTGGTGAGCACGCGCCCCGGCTGCGGGTGGGTGAACAGGTAGAACCACACCGTCTTGGCCCAGAACAGCAGCACGTGCAGCCAGCCGCGGTACTCGCGCAGGTTGAGGGTGTTGTTGCGGGCCATGCAGTAGTGCTTGAGCTCGCTGGGGCTGTGGTTGTAGGTGGTGCGCCCCAGCATCATCGGGCTGCCGAGCTGCCCCACGCTGGGGTGCAGCACCCGGGCCCCGACCACGGTGGCGATCCGCGCGCCGGCCCGCTCGGCGCGCAGCCGGTACTCGTGGTCGTCGCCCCAGATGAAGAACTCCTCGCGCGGCAGGCCGATGCTCGCCACCAGGTCACGCGTCACCAGCACCCCGTTGAAGGGGATCACGACGTCGCGGATCAGCCCCTCGCGCGCCGCGGCGCGCACGTCGTGGAGGTCGTGCACGACCCGCGTGCGCCCCGGCAGCCTGATCGGGAAGACCAGCCGCTCCGGCCGCTCGCGGTCGACGACCACGGGACCCCAGAAGTCGAGCTCGCCGGCGTGCTCGAGCAGCGTGGCGAGGCACCCGGGGTCGGGCAGGCCGTCGTCGTCCATCAGCCACACCAGGTCGGCGTCGCGCTCGACGGCCCACTCCAGGCCGGTGTGGAAGCCGCCTGCTCCCCCGGTGTTGGTGGGCAGCGTGCGGTGCTGCACGCGAGGGTCGTCGAGCGTCTGCAGGTAGGCACCGGTGCCGTCGGCGGAGGCGTTGTCGACGACGAGCACCTCGTGCAGCCGTGGCTCCAGCTGCCTCACCTCGGCCAGCCGGGCCAACAGCTCGCGGAGCAGGTCGAGGCGGTCGAACGTCACCACCACCGCCGTCACCCGCACGGCGGTCAGGCTAACGGGCCGTGCGGGAGTCGGCGATGCCGCCCGGGCGGCGGCGCGGCACTACCGTGGCCACGTGACCGAGCTGGACACCGACGCCGTGCTGCGCCTGCTGCAGGAGGTGGCCGCCGAGGTGATCGACCCGCGGTTCCGCTCCCTCGCCGAGGGCGAGGTGCACGAGAAGAACCCCGGCGACCTGGTGACGGTGGCCGACCACGAGGCCGAGGTGCTCATCACCCGGGCCCTGCTGGCCGCCTACCCCGAGGCCGTCGTCCTGGGCGAGGAGGCCTACGCCCAGGACGCCTCCCTGGTGACCCGCTTCGCGGCCGCGGGCGCGGCCGGGGCCGGCGGGCACGCCTTCACCGTCGACCCCGTCGACGGCACCAAGAACTTCGTGCACGGCTCCCCCGACCACGCCGTCATGGTGGCCGAGGTGCGCGACGGAGCCGTGACGCGCTCGTGGATCTGGCAGCCCCAGCACCAGGACGCCTACGTGGCCGAGCACGGCGCCGGGGCCTTCCGCAACGGTGAGCGGCTCGCGACGACGCCCCCCGTCGGGGCCCCCGCCACGTGGCGGGTGACCACGAGCCGACGTCGCTGGCTGGGCCAGGGCATTCCCGGCCTGCGCCCGTTCGAGCTGACCTGGGTGTGCTGCGGCGTCGACTACCCCCACCTGGTGGCCGGCGACGCCGACGCCCTGCTCTACGGCCACGCCCATCCCTGGGACCACTCCCCCGGCTCCCTGCTGCTGACCGAGGCCGGCGGCCACGTGGGGCGCCTCGACGGCCGCCCCTTCGATCCCACCGAGCAGGGCCCCGCCCTGGTCGCCGCCGCCGACCGCGCCACCTACGACGAGCTGGTCGCCCGCGCTGCCGAGCACCCGCTGGGCTGAGGTTCGCGCCGGGTTGGTGTCTTCGGGTGGGTGTGGGCCGCGCCTCGTAGCCGTCCGACTCTCGCCGTCAAGGAGCTCCGCTGCGCTCCGCCCGCGAAGCGGCCGAACGCAGTGAGGTCCTTGACGGGGAGACCGGCCGTGCTACCGGCGCGGGCACACCCACCACAAGACACCCACCACGGAAACAGCGACCACCCGATCAGCAGACGGCGTCGAGGTCCTGCGACTCGTTGGCGGCGTAGCCCTCGCTGAGCGAGCCGATCGAGCCACCCGTCATCGTGTCCGCCGCGGGCGCCGTGCGCTTGGCCTTGCGCTTCGGCGCCGCCGGCTCGGCGTCGCCCTCGGCGACGTCGATGGCGCGCTCGATGGTGCTGTGCACGAGGTCGATGTCGGGCTCGGCGGTGTCGATGAGCGGAGGCACCAGGGAGACGGTGCTCATCGGCTCCTCGCGAGCGCGCATGGCCAGCTGGGCGAAGGTGTCGAGCTCGGAGGCCGGCAGGTTGGTGGCGACCATGTCGGCCGAGGCACGGGCGATGGCCTCGAAGTTGGTGACGGCGGTCTGGGGGCTGACCTGCTCGAGCATCGCGTTCATCACGCACTTCTGGCGCGCCATGCGCGAGTAGTCGTCCGAGCCCTCGCGGGCGCGGGCGAACCAGAGGGTCTCGAAGCCGTCGAGCTCCTGGACGCCGGGCTCGATGTAGTCGTAGACGTCGGAGCCGAGGCCGCCGACCGGGATCCGGTCCCGCACGTTGAGGGTGACGCCGCCGACGGCGTCGACCAGGCTCTTGAACCCCTCGAGGTTGACCATCGCCCAGTAGTTCATCCGCAGGCCGGTGATGCCCTCGACGGCCATGATCGTGGCGTCGACCCCGGGGTGCTCGGACTTCGCGAACAGCTCGGTGTTGTCGCCGGCCCAGGTCGAGACGCCGTTGAGGTAGCAGCCCTCACAGTCGAACCCCTGCGGGAACTGCTCGGCCATGACCGATCCCTCGCGGAAGGGGAAGTTGGCCATGTTGCGCGGGAGGCTGATCAGCACGGTGCGGCCGGTCTCGGCGTCCACCGAGGCGACGGTGAGGGAGTCCGGGCGCAGGCCCCAGCGGCCGGCACCGGCGTCGCCGCCCATGAGCAGCACGTTGTAGCGGCCGCCGTGGGAGTCGCTGACGGCGCTGGCGCCGAAGGTGGTGACGATGACGTCGCGCTGCACGGCCAGCACGTGGGCGCCGAACAGCAGGGTGCCGGCGACGCTGAGGCACAGCAGCCCGTTGACGCCGACCACGGCGCGGCGGTGCGCCATTGCGAGCGAGAGCGGCTGGCCCAGGCGCCAGGCGTCGACGAAGAGGTAGGCCCACCCCACGGCCCCGACGATCAGCGCGAGGCGCAGCACCAGCAGCAGCCAGGGGGTGGTGGCGAGGGTCAGGCCCAGCGAGGGCCGGATCGCGACCGCGAGCAGGGTGACCAGGAAGAGCGAGAGCGCGACGAGCCACGTGCGCAGCGCCGCCTGCCCGACCCGACGGTTGCCGGCCACCAGCTGGGCGGATCCGGGCACCACGAGGGTCATCGCCATCAGGGAGAGGGCACGGCGGAAGCGCACGCGGGCGGCGCGCTCGGAGACGGGCGACATGGGGAGTGTGCGCCTTTCTGCTGGGGAAGGAGCAGGGTGGCGCGCCAAGTATCACCAGCCACACCCGTCACAACCGTCACGCCACGCCGGACGACGTCGAGGTGCCCGCGCAGCCCCCGCCGTCCGCGGGCGCGGTAGCGTCGTGGTCATGGCTCAGACTCCCCCAGGCGGCAGGTCGGGTGGCTCCGGCGGCCCGCAGGGCGAGGGGCCGGACTTCACGTGGCTCTACGGAGGACGCCCCGAGGGCTCCTCCCCCGAGCAGGACCCGAACGCGACGCGCGCCATCCGGCGCCAGGAGCGACCCGCCGCGGACGCGGGGGCATCGCCGGACGACCAGGCCACCCAGGTGATGCGCACGCAGCCGCGCCAGCCGCACCAGGGGGACGCCCGGCCCGCGCCGGCTCCGGCTCCGACTCCGCGGCCCGTCCCGCCCCCGCGCGAGCCCCGGCCGCCGCGCACCCAGGGTGGCTGGTCGGCCCGGCTGCGCCGGCCGCGGTTCTGGGTCCGCACCGTGCTCGCGCTGCTCGTGGTGTGGTTGGTCTTCACCATCGCCACGCCGTTCATCGCCTGGCAGAGCAACGACCCCGTGGCCTTCGAGCCCGAGGGCGACCGGCCGGCCGAGCAGCCCGGCACCACCTACCTGCTGGTCGGCAACGACTCCCGCGCCTCGCTGAGCGAGGAGGAGCGGCGCCGCTTCAGCACCGGCAACCCCGAGACCAACCTGACCGACACCATCATGCTGCTGCACACGGGCTCCGGCCCGAGCGTGCTGCTGAGCATCCCGCGCGACTCGGTGGTCGACATCCCCGGCTTCGGCTCGGCCAAGATCAATGGCGCGTTCCCCCGCGGCGGCGCCCCGCTGCTCGTGGAGACGATCGAGCAGTCCACGGGCGTGCGGGTCGACGAGTACGTCGAGATCGGCCTGGGCGGCGTGGCCGGCGTCGTCGACGCGGTGGGCGGCATCGAGGTCTGCCCCCGCGAGCGCATGGTCGACCGGCGCGCCGGGCTGCGCATCTCCAAGGGCTGCCAGGAGGTCGACGGCGAGACGGCGCTGGCCTACTCCCGCTCGCGCTACGAGTCCGCGCTCGGCGACCTGGACCGGGTGCGTCGCCAGCGCGAGGTGGTGGGCGCCATCGGGTCGAAGGTGCTCTCGCCGTGGACCGTGGTCAACCCCGTGCGGTGGTGGCGCCTGAACACCTCCGTGCCCGACTTCTTCGGCTTCGGCGACGGCACCAACATGCTCGACGCCGGCCGCTGGGCGCTGGCCATGACCCGCACCGGCAGCGGCGACAACCGGACCTGCACGATGCCGGTCACCAGCAGCTCGGCCGAGACGTGGGACATGGACCGCGCCCAGCCGTTGCTCGATGCCATCATCGAGGACCGCACCGAGGACATCACCCGAGACCAGTGCACGCCCAGCGGCGTCGCGCGATGAGCACGAGGACAAGCGAGCACCTGTGAGCACCACCGAGTACGAGACCCTGCGCTGGAGCGTCGACGAGGACGGCATCGCCACCCTCACCCTCCACCGCCCCGACGCGCTCAACGCCTTCGACGTGACGATGGCCCGCGAGCTGGAGCAGGTGTTCCTCACCGACGCCCGCGACGACGACGTGCGCGCTGTCGTCGTGACCGGCGAGGGTCGCGCGTTCTGCGCGGGCATGGACCTCTCGGCGGAGGGCAACGTCTTCGGTCTCGACGAGTCCCTGGAGCCCACGCCCGCGCAGCTGCGCGAGCACCTGGAGGAGGCCCCCTTCCACGAGGGCCTGCGCGACACCGGCGGCAAGGTGACGCTGGCGATCCACGCGCTGCCCAAGCCGGTGGTGGCCGCCATCAACGGACCCGCGGTCGGCATCGGTGCCACGATGACGCTGGCGATGGACCTGCGTCTGGCCTCCACCAAGGCACGCATCGGCTTCGTCTTCGGCCGCCTCGGCATCGTGCCGGAGGCGTGCTCAAGCTGGTTCCTGCCGCGCATCGTGGGCATCCAGCAGGCGCTGGAGTGGGTCTACTCCGCCGACATCCTGACCGCCGAGCAGGCGCACGCCGGCCGGCTGGTGCGCTCGGTGCACGAGCCCGAGGACCTGCTGCCGGCCACCTACGAGCTGGTGCGCTCCTTCGTGCGCGACCGCTCCCCGGTGGCGCTCGGCCTGGCCAAGCAGCTGCTGTACCGCAACGGCGCCGCCGGCGACCCGCTCGAGGCGCACCTCTCGGACTCGCTGGCGATGTTCTACACCTCGATCGCCGACGGCAAGGAGGGCGTCGCCGCCTTCCGCGAGAAGCGCAGCCCGCGCTTCACCGGCCGCGCCTCGCAGCTGCCCGAGATCTTCTGACGACACCTCGGCCCCGCTGCCCCTGCGGGCTGCGGGCAGGGGGTGTCAGGCGGCGAGGCTCTCGCGCAGCCGCTTGAGGATGCCGGTGAGCAGTCGCGATACCTGCTCCTGGCTGACGCCGACCTCGTCGCCGATCTGCGCCTGGGTGCGCCCGGCGAAGAAGCGCAGCTCGATGATGCGGCGGTCGCGCTCCGGCAGCGCCTGCATCAGCGGGCGCAGCGCCAGCCGCGCCTCGGTGGTGGCGAACGCGGGGTCGAGCCCCCCGAGCCGGTTGGCCGGTGCGTCCTCCGGGGCCGCCTCGGCCTGCCAGGCGTCGAGCGAGGCGGGGGTGAAGCAGCCGGTGGCCGACTGCGCGTCGCGCACCAACGACTCCGCCACCTCGAGGTAGCGGGCGATCTCGGCCGGCTGCGGGGCGCGACCCAGCCGCTGGTAGAGCTCGGCCTCCGCGCTGGTGATGCGCGACTGGACCTCCTGCACCGAGCGCGGCGGGCGCACGGCCCAGCCGGCGTCACGGAAGTAGCGCTGGATCTCGCCGCGCACGGTCGGGACGGCATAGCTGAGGAAGTCCTCGCCCTGGGCGGGGTCGAACCCGCGCACGGCCTTGACCAGCCCGAGCATCGCCACCTGGTCGACGTCCTCACCGGCGATGCCGCGGCCGTGGTAGCGCCGGGCCACCTCGTGGGCCACCCGCATGTTGAGGGCGATCACCTCGTCCTCGTAGCGCCGGCGAGCCTCACCGCGGCTGGCCCGGGCCCGCGAGAGCAGGCGCGCGGTCTCCATGCGACGACGCGTCTCGGAGAGCGGGGCACCCGCGGGATGCGGCGCGCGGCGCGGGCGCGCCCGGGCGGCCGTCGACTCCTCGGCTCCACTCATCGGCACTTCTCCCCCACGGACTGCGCACCCCCTGGCGCGGCAGTCTCGATCGTCGCACGCGTCCCGTGCGCCCCACAAGAAGCAACGGCGCCAGGAGAGATCAGTGCTCTGGCGGGAATGGCCCGACGTCGGGTGGGTAGCGCACCGCGTCCGGGCAGCATGAAGGCCGGCGGCCGCCGAAGTGGGGGGAATTCGGCGACCCCGGCCTTGACTGCGCCGTACCCGGCCCCCCTGCCGCTATGCGCGCGGAGGCCGAAAAACTTCCCCACCGGTCCAGACCAGCGGCGTGGCGCCTTGGCCCTGCCCGCGCCGCGTTCGGCTCAGGCGGCGCCGGCGGGGGTCGGGAACAGGCGGCGCATGACGTCCTCCATCGTGAGCACCATGACCCGGCCCCCCTCGCCGGACTCGGTGACCAGGACCAGGTGCTGCCGCTCCTCGCGCATGGTGGTGAGCGCGGCGTAGACCGGGGTCGTCGCCTCCAGGTGGAAGACCGGCCTGGCGACGTCGCGCGCCGGTGCGTCCGGCGAGAGGGCGAGCGTGTCGCGCACGTGGACGACGGAGCGCAGGCCGCCGGGCGCACGACCCGGCGCGTCGTCCTCGCGCAGCAGGATGCGCAGGTGCCCCGAGGTGCGACCGAGCTCGCGCACCTCCTCGACGCTCGCGCCGAGAGGGGCCGCGGTCACCGAGGCGTCCCAGCGCGCCAGGTCGCCCAGGGTCAAGTCGGCGAGGTTCAGCGCCTCGGTGATCTGCTCGGAGGACCGTGCGTCGAGCGTCCCGGCGTCGGCCGAGTGCTCGACCAGCTGGCGCAGGTCGGCCGGTGTCTGACCGGTCGCCACGCTGTCCTGCGGCTCGACGCCGACCCGGCGCAGGCACCAGTTCGCCGCCTCGTTGAGCGCGACCAGCAGCGGACGGAAGACCCACATGAAGCCGCGCATGGGCAGCGCCAGCACCGTGGCCGCGGTCTCGGGGTGGGCGATGGCCCACGACTTGGGCGCCATCTCCCCCACCACCAGGTGCAGGAAGGTCACCACGATGAGCGCCAGGGTGAACGCGACGGCGCTGGCCACCCAGGCGGCCGCGCCCAGGTCCGCGATCAGCGGCTCCAGGGCGTACTTGACGGCCGGCTTGGTGATGGCGCCCAGCGCCAGGGCGCAGGCGGTGATGCCCAGCTGGGACCCAGCCAGCAGCACGGTCAGCTCGTCGGCGCTGCGCAGGGCGGCGCGGGCGGAGCGGCTGTTCTGCGCGGCGTCGGAGAGCCGGTGCCGCTTGGCGGCCAGGAGCGCGAACTCGGCGGCCACGAAGAAGGCGCTGAGGGCGATGAGCGCCACGGAGACGGCCACGACGACCAGGGGGTTGCTCATGACGGGCTGCCTTCCGTGCTCATCGCGGTGGGGGCGGAGCGGTGCTCCGCGGCCGGCTGCTCCTCGCGGGCCGGGGCCTGCTCGTCGTCAGGCGGGTCGCTCACCGTCAGTCGCAGCAGCGAGGGCACGTGGCGGTCCACCTCGAGCACCTGCACGACGACGCGCTCGGGCTCGTCGTCGTCCTCGGCGGTCGGGTCCAGCTCGAGCTCGAGCACCACCTCGGTGCCTGCGGGCGGCAGCTCGCCGACCTCGGCGATCACCAGCCCCGCGAGCGTCTCGTAGTCACCGCGGGGCAGGCGCCGCGCCAGCAGTCGCTCCACCTCGTCGAGGTGCAGGTCACCGGTGATCTCCCAGACGCCCTCCTCGCCGGCGGGCCGCACACCGGTCTCGGCCTCGTCGTGCTCGTCGGCGATCTCTCCCACGAGCTCCTCGGCCAGGTCCTCCACGGTGAGGACCCCCGCGAAGCCACCGTACTCGTCGAGCACGCAGGCGAGCTGGTTGCGCGTGCGTGCCAGCGCCGCCAGGGCGTCGGGCAGCGTCATCACCTCGGGCAGGAGCAGCGGCTCTCGCATGAGGGTGGTCACGGGTTGCTGCGAGGCACCGGCGATCAGCACGTCCTGCAGCTGCAGGACGCCGACCACCTCGCCCTCGTCGTCGAGCACCGGGTAGCGGGAGTGGCCGCTGGCCATCTCCTGCCACGCCTCGGCGATCGTCGTGGTGGCCGGCAGCACGTCGACGCGGCCGCGCGGGATCATCGCGTGCTCCACGTCCTGCTCGGGGAAGTCGAGCACGCGGTCGATGAGCACCGACAGATCGGCCGGCAGGTCACCGCTGGCCCTGGAGTCGGCCACGATGTGCTCGAGGTCGCGCGCCGTGGCGGCGTGCTCGACGTCGTGCACCGGCTCGATGCGCAACGCCTTGAGCAGCAGGTTCGAGGCGTGGTCGAACACGGTGATGATGGGCCCGAAGACGCGCAGGTAGAGCTTGGTCGAGCTGGCCAGGCGCAGCGCCACCGGATCGGGGCGCGCGATGGCCAGGTTCTTGGGGAACAGCTCGCCGAAGAGCATCTGCAGCAACGTGGAGACCAACAGCGCTGCCACGGTGCCCACGGCGATGCCGACGCCCACGGGCACGCCGACGCCGCCGAGCGCCTCGCCCAGGGACTCACCGATCAGCGGCTCGGCCACGTACCCCACGAGGAGCGCCGTGACCGTGATGCCCAGCTGGGCGCCGGAGAGCATGAACGACGTGCGCCCCGTGATGTCCAGCGCCCGGCCGGCGGCCTTGTCGCCGGCGGCCGCACGCGCCTTGAGGCGCGAGCGGTCCACGGCCATGTAGGAGAACTCCTGGGCCACGAAGTAGCCGGTGGCGGCGGTGATCGCCAGCACGACGAGCAGGCCGAGGAGGAGGGTGAACACCCACATCAGGAGCGGCCCCTCCCGGTGTCGGCGATCCGGGTGCGGATCGAGCGCGGGAGGGGCGGGCTACTGTCGCAGTCCATGTGTGGCTGGGGCCTTCCGGTCTCAGTCAGGTGTGGTGCCGCAGCCGGTCCGGCCGCGGCGCGTCCGAGGACGCGACGTCCATCGTCCCAGACCGTTCAACCGTCCGCCCACTCCGCGCCGCGGTGGCCTACGACACCCGGCTCTGCACACCCTGCAGCAGCTGCCGCGCCATCACGATCCGCTGCACCTGGTTGGTGCCCTCGTGGGTCTGTGTGATCTTGGCCCAGCACGCGCCCTCCCACGCTGAGCCGCACTTTCTCCATGACCGTGTTGAGGCGGCTTGACGGTCGCCCGACTGTCGACCGATGCCTTGATCTGGTAACGCGGCTCACAGCAACGCCCAGCACCGACATCAAGTGCTCAGGAGGAGATCGAAGCCAGCTCGACGCGGACTGACAGACGGTCCAGTAGCAGGTCAGCCGGTCTTGCGTACCCGACCACCCGCGACTTTGCCGGAGGACGCGACGTACCGAGATCGCGTCAGAGCACGTTTCTGACCGCTCGTCGGCCGGATCTTCACCCGGCTCTCATCAGCCAGCATCTCCGCGACGGCTTCGCGAGTCGCCTCAGCGTTCACGGGCACGGTGGTGGTCATATGTTCAGTGTCCCCCCTACGCGGTCTCTACGCCAGAAGCTGCCAGGCCAGTCTCCCCCAAGAGGTCAACCAACAGGCGGGCGTACACGCTCGCAAGCACCGCGACGTGAGCGCCCAACCTGTTCAGCACCTGCGATGCCGGCTCACTCGGTTCTTGCGCGATGACCATGACCAAGATGCCCACTTGGGTGCCGTCGTCATCCTTGGCTGCCGCGCTCATCAGTCCGAAGCCGTCGGCGACGTCAATAGCCATCCGAGAACCTGAGCGGTCTGCGAGGTCCGCCGCCCGTTCGACGACGGCGTCCTCGAGGACGCGACCGGAGCGCCGTCGGACTGCAGCGTGAAGCCGACCAACTCGGCTGTCGGGAAGGACGCAGGCAACAAGGTCGTCAGACCCTCGAACGCGGCCTTGAACGCCAACACCGCGGCGGGGCCGACGCCGACATCGCCGGACTCGTCCACACTCGGCGCCTCCCCGGCAGCGACACCACCCGTCTCTGCCGCTCGGTCGACGATGACCGTTGTCGTGTTGTGAGCCGAAGAGCGCGATGTCGCCGCCGCAGACGCGACCTGCGACTGGAGAGCCGACACCGACTGCCGCAGTCCAGCGACGTCCTGCTCCGCCTCCTCAAGCTGGCGCTTGATGCGGAACAGTCCGGCAACCTCCACCTCGGCCGCCTCCGGGAGCAGGAGCACAAGCAAAATCAGTAGGAAGAGCAAGACCGGCGGATCCATCAGCGTGAGGGCCTCACACACCTCGACTGCCTCGCCGGCATCCGCCAGCTGCTCTCCGCACACAGTCAGCGAGTCGCCGAACAGCACCACGCCCACGCCCCAGACCAGCAGCAAGCCGATAGCCAGGCGCCGCAACCAGAACACGACCATCCAGAACGGATGCCGTTCCTTCGGCTCCACACGGTCCGTCGAGGTCATGGACCAGATCGTGCCATCCACCGGCGACAGCACCGCGAGGACCGAAGAGAACCGGCCGGCCGTGCCGTTTCGCACGCGTCACCGCTGCGGGACCGCGGGCAGCTTGAGCGCCCTGGTGTTCGATGCGTCGGAGGGTCGGGCCGGACGGTTCGGTCGGTGTGTCACACAGGCGCCACTCCAGCGGCGCCGGTCAGTCCCCGGGAATGACGATTCCCGCCGCGTCGAAGCCACTGCACTGCACCACGCCCGCGGCACAACCGCCCCAAGTTCGGAACCACGACACGGAGGCTCGTCAGTCAGAGCTCTGACTGAACCCCCGCCAGGAGCTGGCGGGCCATCACGATCCGCTGCACCTGGTTGGTGCCCTCGTAGATCTGGGTGATCTTGGCGTCGCGCATCATCCGCTCGACCGGGTAGTCGCGGGTGAAGCCGTAGCCACCGAGCACCTGCACGGCGTCGACGGTGACCTGCATGGCGACGTCGGAGGCGAAGCACTTGGCAGCGGCGCCGAAGAAGGTGAGGTCGCCGTCGCCACGCTCGGAGCGAGCGGCGGCGGCGTAGGTCATCTGCCGGGCGGCCTCCACCTTCATGCCCATGTCGGCGAGCATGAACTGCAGACCCTGGAAGTCGCTGATCGGCTTGCCGAACTGCTGGCGCTCCTGGGCGTACTCAAGGGCGTAGTCCAGGGCACCCTGCGCGATGCCGACGGCCTGCGCGGCGATGGTGACGCGGGTGTGGTCCAGGGTGCGCATGGCGATCTCGAAGCCCTCGCCCTCGGCGCCGATCATCCGGTCCTCGGGGATCCGCACGTTGTCGAGGTACACCTCGCGGGTGGGTGAGCCCTTGATGCCGAGCTTCTTCTCCGGGGCGCCGAAGCTGACGCCGGCGTCGTCCTTCTCGACGACGAACGCGGTGATGCCGCGGCTGCGCTTCTCGGGGTCGGTGACGGCGAGCACGGTGTAGAACTGCGACTCCCCCGCGTTCGTGATCCACCGCTTCACGCCGTCGAGCACCCAGTGGTCTCCGTCGCGCACGGCGCGGGTCTTCATCGCCGCCGCGTCCGAGCCGGCGTCGGGCTCGGAGAGGCAGTAGGAGAACCCCTCGCCCGCGGCGAGGCGGCTGAGGTAGTTCTTCTTCAGCTCCTCGCTGCCGCCGATCATCACCGGCAGGGAGCCCAGCTTGTTGACCGCGGGGATGAGCGAGGAGGAGGTGCACACGCGGGCGATCTCCTCGATCACCAGGCAGGTGGCCAGCGCGTCCGCACCGGCACCGCCGTACTCCTCGGGCACGTGCGGGGCGTGGAAGTCGGCCGCGAGCAGCGCTGCCGCCGCCTCCTGCGGGTAGCGCGCCTGCTCGTCGACGTCGGCCGCGAACGGCGCCACCTTGGCCTCGCAGAGCTCGCGGACGGCGCCGCGGATCGCACGGTGCTCCTCGCTGAGCTGGTAGACGTCGAAGGCTGCGTTGCCGGACATGGGGCACCTCGCTGGGGTTCGGGACTAGATCCCTCCCGATGGTACTCAGTTCCACGGGGTTCGCCCAGGCGGTGATCCCACGTTCACGTGGGAACGCGGAACAGGGGGGCCAGAATTCTGGCCCTCCGGTTCCGTGATCACACGTCCACGTGGGATCGCCTCCGCCACACCCGCCCCAGGAGACACTCCAGCCCCAGCGCACGGCCCCCAGCCGCCCCGGCCGGCACCCTGCCGGCCGCGGGAGCAGGGTCGCGGGGTCAGGTGTCCAGCGGGAGCAGCGGGTCGGGCTCGGGGGGCACCACCCGGCTCGGCACGAGCCGGCGCACCGCCCCCGACGCGGTACGCCGCCAGACCGCGCGGGTCAGCCGCAAGGGCCGGTCGGCGGCGACCGCTGCGAGCACGGCGCGACCGCGCTCCACCACGGCGGGCACGTCGCGCGCGACGCCGCGCCGCAGCAGCGCCAGGGCGGGGACGGCGCGGACCAGCTCGAGCAGCCGGACCTCCTCCGCCGCGAGGCACCGTCCGTACCCCGCCAGCAGCTGCTCGAGCAGGTCGGTGCGACCCCACATGGTGGTGGCGTGCAGCTTGGCGACGTCGACCACGGCGGGGTGGTGGCCCGCCTCGGCGAAGTCCATGATCGCGAGCCGGTCGCCCTCGACCACCCAGTTGCGGGGCAGGAAGTCCCCGTGGCTGGCCACCAGCGGCTGCGGTGCGAGCTCCCCGATCGCGTCGACCACGCGCCTCAGCACCCGCTCCTCCACCCGCACCCCGACACGGTTCAGCTCGTGCAGCTCCCGGTCGACCCGCTCGGCCAGGTGGCCGCACCACTGCGTCCAGCAGTGGTCACCGGTCTCGACGGCGTGCAGCGACCGCAGCGCCTCCCCGGCGCGGCGGTAGGCGAGGGGGTCCCGGGAGGCGGGGGTGGCTCCGGGGAGCTCGGCGAGCAGGAGCAGACGCCGGCCGCGGTCGCCGCCCACGAGGCGCGGCATCCGGTCGCCCAGCATCGGCGCCCAGTTCTCGTAGGCGGAGGTCTCGCGACGCCACTTATAGCCGCGCTCGAGCTGCTTGACGAACCAGCGTCGCTCCTCGCGATCGGTCACCATCAGCACGCGACTCGACGGCGTGTGCCGGCACCAGCCCTGCGGCACCAGCGACCCGGGCTCGGCCTCCTGGGCCAGCAGCTGCGCCGCGAAGCGGGTCAGCTCGTCGGCGTCGAGCATCGCGGCGGGCACCCGGCGACCCTAGGTCGCGCGGGCGTTCGGGTGAGGAAGGCGCGAGGAAGCGTGTCTCCATCGTTACCGTGCGTGACGGCGGGCCTGTCCGCGAGCGCCACCCCGTCGTCCCGGTGCGTAGCCTTGCCCGGGTGAGCACTCCCCCGCCCGCGGCCGTGCGCCTGCGGCAGGCCGCCTTCGAGCTGTTCGAGCAGCAGGGCTACGAGGCCACCACCGTCGACCAGATCGCCGACCGCGCCGGCGTCGGGCGCTCCACGTTCTTCCGCACGTTCGGCTCCAAGGAGGACGTGATCTTCCCGGAGCACTCGGCGGTGCTCAGCAGCGTCGGCGACCGGCTGGCCGCGGCCGGACGCCGTTCCGCAACCGACCCCGCCGTGGTGCCCGAGGCTGCCGCCGACGCCGCCCGGATCGTGCTGCGCCACTACCTCGCCGAGGGCGAGGTGGCCCGCGCCCGCTACCGGCTGACCCGCTCCATCCCGCTGCTGCGCGCTCGCGAGATCGCGCAGCAGCAGCAGTACATGCAGGAATTCCGCACCGCGCTGCGCGCCTGGACCGGCGAGCCCGCCGGCGCGGACCTGCGCGCCGAGCTGATGGCGGCCAGCATCGTGGTCGGCCACAACCACGTGCTGCGCCGCTGGCTGCGCGGCGCGGTCGACGACGCCGCCGCCGAGGCGGAGCTCGACGAGGCGATGGCGCTGGTCACGACCGTCCACCGGCGTCCGGCCGGGGCCAACGCGAGCACCGTCCTGGTCATCGGCAGCGACCAGGACCCCGCCGCCGTCGCCGCCACGGTGCGCCGGGCACTCAGCGCGGGGCCGGCCTCCTCCGCGCCGGAGTAGCGTCGCCACCATGAGCGAGACCGACACACCGGGCACCGGCTGGCAGGACCCCGAGGCCGTGCGCCTCATGCTCGACGACTGCGAGACCTGGGCCGTGGTCGGCCTGTCCGAGGACACCAGCCGCACGGCCCACCAGATCGCCGCGCTGCTGCAGGAGCGCGGCAAGCGGATCGTGCCCATCCACCCCGCCGCGCCCACCGTGCTCGGCGAGCAGGGGTACGCCACCCTCGCCGAGGTGCCCTTCCCGGTCGACGTCGTCGACGTCTTCCGCCGCTCCGAGGCGGCCGGCGAGTTCGCCGACCAGGCCGTCGAGATCGGTGCTCGCGGGGTGTGGTTCCAGCTCGGCGTCGTCGACGAGGCGGCGTTCGCGCGCACCACCGCCGCGGGCGTGCCGATGGTGATGGACACCTGCCCCGCCATCGAGTGGCGCCGCCGGGGCTGACCCGGGTCTGACCCGAGCCGGTACCTGGGGCTGCGACCCCGGTACCGCAGGTGGAGCCGCGGGCGGCGACACCCGCCCAGGATCGTGGTCATGACGATCCTCCTCTCCGACCCGCGCGTGGCCGCGGTCCCCGTGCGCGACACGGGCGATCAGCCGGTCCTGCTCCAGGCCGGCCTCTCCCACGGCGACGTCTGGGTGCGCGCCGGACTCGCCGTCCGCCTCGCCGAGGCTGCCACCGCCCTGCCCGACGGTGTGCGCCTGCACGTCGTCGAGGGCTGGCGGCCCGCCGCGCAGCAGTCGGCCATCATCACCCGCTACACCGCCGAGCTGCGCCGTCGACACCCCGACGCAGGCGACGCCGAGCTGCGCGTGCTCGCCAGCCGCTTCGTCGCCCCGCTCGAGGTGGCCCCGCACGTGGCGGGCGCCGCGGTCGACCTCACCCTCGTGACCGCGGACGGCGCCCCTCTCGACCTCGGCACCGAGGTCGACGCCACCCCCGAGCAGAGCGGGGGCCGGTGCTACACCGGGTCGGACCTCGTGGTCGGCGAGGCCCGCGAGCACCGCGAGCTGATGGCCCGTGCGCTCGGCGGTGCCGGGCTGGTCAACTACCCCACCGAGTGGTGGCACTGGAGCTTCGGCGACCGCTACTGGGCGCTGGTCACCGGCGCCCCCGCCGCCCTCTACGGTCCGATGGTCGTGGAGCGCGCGGCGTGAGCGCGCTGACCCTGGTGGGCTCACCCTCGGCGGCGCGCGTCTCCGCCGGTCCGGTGCTGCGCGTCGACCTCGCCGCCGTCGCCACGAACACCCGCCGGCTGGCCGCCGCGACCACCGGCGGGCTGATGGCCGTCGTCAAGGCCGACGGCTTCGGCCACGGCGCCGTCGACGTCGCCCGCACCGCCCTGGCGCACGGCGCCACCTGGCTGGGCGTCACCTCCCTGGCCGAGGCGTGGCCGCTGCGCGACGCCGGCCTCACGGCGCCGCTCCTCAGCTGGCTCAACCCCGTTGACGCCGACTGGACGACGGCCCTGCGCCGCGAGGTCGACGTCGCGGTGCCCAGCCGGGCGCACCTGGAGGCGGTGGTGCTGGCCGCACGGCTGAGCGGCCGGACCGCCCGCGTGCACCTGCACCTGGACTGCGGCCTGGCACGCGACGGCGCCGCACCGGCCGCCTGGCCAGCGCTGTGCCGCGCCGCCCGCCGCGCCGAAGGCGCCGGGCACGTGCGCGTCGTCGGGCTGATGGGGCACCTGCCCTGCGCCGACACCGACGCGGTCTCGGCGCGCACGGCCAACGCCCCCGGTCGCGCCAGGTTCGCCTGGGGGATCGCCCGCGCTCGCGAGGCCGGGCTGCGCCCGCCTCACCGACACCTGGCCGCCACCTCCGCGACGCTCACCGACCGCCTCACCCACCACACGATGAGCCGGATCGGTGCCGGGCTGGTCGGTATCGACCCCGGCGGCAGCCTCGCGGGCGCCAGGCTCGAGGGCGCGCTCGAGCTGCGCGCGCCGGTGGTGCAGGTGCGGGCCGTCCGCGCCGGCACCGGCGTCGGCTACGGGCACACCCACCGCACCGGGCGCGCCACGCACCTCGCGCTGCTGCCGGCGGGGTACGCCGACGGGTTGCCCCGCACCGCCTCCGGACAGGCCGAGGTGCTGCTGCGCGGACGCCGCCGCCCCGTCGTCGGCCGGATCTCCATGGACCAGCTGGTCGTCGACGTCGGCGACGGCGCGGACGGGGGCGTGCCGGAGCCCGGCGAGCAGGCGCTGCTGCTCGGCGCCGGCCGCCGCGGCGAGCCGACCGTGGCGCAGTGGGCCGCCTGGAGCGGGCTGCTGCCGCACGAGGTCGTGACCGGTCTCGGCGCACGGTGGCAGCGCGAGGTGGCCCGATGAGGCGCGACCACCGCACCCGCGTCGCCGTCGTCGGCGGAGGCACGAGTGGCGAGCACGAGGTCTCGCTCGCCTCCGCCGCTTCCATCCGTGGTGCGCTCGACGAGAGCCGTTACGACGTCGTCGCGCTCACCATCGGGCGCGACGGCAGCTGGTACGACCGCGGCGGCCGGCCGATCGGCCTGACCGGCGCGGTGCACGTGCTGCGCACCTGCGACGTCGTCCTGCCCGCCCTGCACGGCCCGGGCGGCGAGGACGGCACCCTCGCCGCGCTGTGCGACCTGGCCGGCCTGCCCTGCGTGGGCTCGGGCGTGATGGCCGGCGCCCTCGCGATGGACAAGTGGGCCGCCAAGCTGGTGGCCGAGGCCCTGGGCATCCGCACGGCACCGGGACGACTCGTGGTGCCCGCCACCGCCAGCACCCTGCGCCTCACCGGACCGGTCGTCGTCAAGCCCGTGGCCGCCGGCTCCAGCCTGGGCGTCTCGCTGGTGCAGCACCAGCGCGACCTCGCGCCGGCACTGGCCGCCGCGTTCGCGCACGACGCCCGGGCCCTGGTGGAGGACGTCGTCGCGGGGCGTGAGATCGACGTCGCCGTCCTGGCCCGCCCCGACGGCTCCCGGATGGTCTCCCCCGCGCTCGAGATCCACAGCAGCGGCCTCTTCGACCACGCCACGAAGTACGACGGCACCGCGCGCTTCGAGGTGCCGGCACCGCTCGGCGACCTCGACCTGCAGCGCCTGGAGCGCGACGCCGTCGCCGTGGTCGACGCGCTGGGCTGCGCCGGCGTCGCGCGGGTCGACTTCTTCCTCACCGACCGGGGATGGGTGCTCAACGAGGTCAACACCATGCCCGGGTTCACCGAGACCTCCCAGGTGCCGCGGATGTTCGCCGCGGCGGGGCTGCCCTACCCCGAGCTGCTGGACCTGCTGCTGGGCGACGCGCTGGTCGCCGCGCGTCGGGCGGCATGACCGGCCGGATCGCCGGGCTCGACCTGCTGCGCGGCATCGCGATCGCGCTCGTGATGCTGCGCCACGCCTGGCCCACGGCGTTCCCGGGCGCGGGCGTGGTCGGCGTCGTGATGTTCTTCAGCCTCTCGGGCTACCTGATCACCGGGCTGCTGGTGGGCGAGCTCGAGCGCAGCGGCCGCGTGGACCTGGGCCGGTTCTACCGTCGCCGGGCACGCCGGCTGGTGCCCGGGCTCGTGGCTCTCGTGGCCGGCGTCGTGCTGGTGACGCTGGTGCTGGACCCGCTCGGCGACCGGGACCGCCTGGGCACCACCGTCGCCGTCGCCCTCACCTGGACCGGGAACCTGCCGTTCGGCCCGCTGGACGGGACGAGCGCGGCCACCTTCCACCTCTGGACGCTCGCAACCGAGGAGCAGTTCTACCTGCTGTGGCCGGCCGTGCTGGCCCTCACCTTCGCGCGGGGCCGGGTGGGCGCCGCTCTGCTGGGGGTGGCCGCCCTGTGCCTGACGGCGTGCTGCGCCACGCTGCTCTGGCTCGCCGAGGCGCCCGACCTGGCCTACGTGCTGCCCACCTCGTGGGCGGTGTGCTTCGTGGTCGGAGCGGCGGCGCGGCTGCACCAGGACCGGCTGCCCGTGCCTCCCGCTGCCGCGCCCGTGGCGCTCGCGCTGCTGGGTCTGCTGGCCGTGGTTCCATTGCGCGGTCACGCCCTCACCTACCTCGTCGGAGGTCCCCTCATCGCCACGCTGACCGCGGTGCTGCTGCTGCGCTGGCGTCACCTGCTCGAGGTGCGCGGCCGCGCGCTGCACGCACTCGTGTGGCTCGGCACCGTCAGCTACGCCGCCTACCTGTGGAACTACCCGCTGACCGTGTGGCTGCGGCCGCACGCCGACCCGGCCTGGCTGGCGGGACCGCTGGCCGCCGTGCTCACCCTGGCAGCAGCGTGGGCGAGCATGCGGTGGGTGGAGCGCCCCACCGCGGCGGGGCCGCGGCCGCGTGCCGGGCAGGAGCTGGCCTGGTGACCGAGACGGAGCGACGAGGCCTGCTGGTGGCCCTGAGCCTGGCGGCCGCCGTCGTGATCGCCGGGCTGCTCGAGGCGATGACCTCGTGGGGCTGGGAGTACGGCTCCGACTCCAAGCTGCTGCTGGTGCTCGTGGTGCTGGGCACCGCGACGGCGGTAGGGGTGGCCCGGCGGTGGCCCGGGTGGTCGCTCGCGCTGGTGTGGCTGATGTTCCTGGGCCAGCTGGTCACCGGCACCCCCTTCCTGCTCTCGCAGGTGGCGCTGGTGGTGGTCGCCTTCTCCGCCGCGCGCTGGGGCAGCACCGTCGTCGTCGCACTCAGCGGCGTCTCCATCCCGATGGCCGTGGCGGTCGCCGCAGCAGGTGCGTACCGGGCCTACCCGCTCCAGACGGGCCTCTCGGACTACGCCGCGGTGCTGGACCTGGCGCGGGGCTTCCCCACCGGGTTGCTGGCGGGCGCGACGCTGCTGGGGCTCGCGCTCCTCGGCGTGCCCTGGGCGCTGGGGCTCGCGTTCCGCTTCCGCGACCGCGCCCGCGCCTCGAAGGTGTCGCAGGAGCGCGCCGAGCAGGACGCCGCCCGCCAGCGCGAGCTGGCCGACCAGCAGCGGTCGGTGGCCGAGCAGCAGCGCGAGATCGCGGACCTGCGCGAGGCCCAGGGGCGCCTGGCCCGCGACGTGCACGACGTCGTCGGTCACTCACTCGCCGTGATCCTGGCGCAGGCCGAGTCGGCGCAGTACCTGCCCGACGACGACCCCGAGCGCCTGAAGGCGACGCTCGCGACGATCGCCGGCTCGGCGCGGGAGTCGCTGCAAGACGTCAGAGCGGTGCTCTCGGCTGGCTCGCAGCCGGTTCCCGTGGGCGAGCTCGACGACCTCGTGACCGGCGTCCGCGCGGGTGGTCGCGACGTGCGCTCCTCCGACGTCGGCACCCCCCGCCCGCTGCCGCCCGAGCTGGCCGCCGTGGCCTACCGGGTGCAGCAGGAGATGCTCACCAACGCCGTCAAGCACGGCAGCCGCGAGAGCCCGGTGCTGCTGGAGCGGCACTGGGACGGCGAGCTGCGGCTCGAGGTGCGCAACGTCGTCGCCGACGCCGAGCTCACCGCACCGTTGGCTGCCGCCTCCGAGTCCGGGGGTGGCCAGGGCCTCGACGGCATGCGGCGTCGGCTGGAGTCGGTGGGCGGCCGGCTCGACGTCCGCCGTCGCGAGGAGGACGGCGGCACCACCTTCACGGTCACCGCCTGGATGCCGGTGAGCGGTCGCTGATCGCGGCCCCGGCTCCCGGTACGGTCGCCCGGTGAGTGCCGATCCGATCCGCGTGCTGCTGGTCGACGACCAGGACCTGTTCCGCGAGGGCGTGCGGGTGATCGTCGACGCCCAGGAGGGCATGACCGTGGTGGGCACCGCCGCCGACGGCCACGAGGCGGTGCGCCAGGTGGACGCGCTGGAGCCCGACGTGGTGCTCATGGACATCCGGATGCCCGAGCTCGACGGCGTGGAGGCCACGCGGCGGATCTTCAGCCCCGAGCGGGTCGCCGCGCGCACCCGCCCGGTGCGGGTCGTCGTGCTCACCACGTTCAACCTCGACGACCGCGCGGCCACCGCCATCCGGCACGGTGCCAGCGGGTTCCTGCTCAAGGACACCACGCCGGTGCAGCTGCGTGACGCGATCCGCACCGTGCACACCGGCAACGCGGTGCTGGCTCCCGGGGACCTCTCCACCCTGCTGGAGGGGGGCCTGACCAACCGATCCGCGCCCCCCGCCGCGTTCGCGGGTCTGACCGAGAAGGAGCGCGAGGTCTTCGACCTCGTGGCCCGCGGGCTCTCCAACACCGAGATCGCCGCCGCCCTCTTCGCCGGCGAGTCGACCGTGAAGACCCACGTGGGCGCACTGCTGCGCAAGCTCGACCTGCGCGACCGGGTGCAGATCGTCGTCTACGCCCACGAGCACGGGCTGGTCGAGCGCGCGGGCTGAGGCGCCTGCGGGGCGGCGGTGGCTCCGGCACCGTTCCCGCTCCAGCGTCGGGCACTGACGCACCGCCACCCGTGGGCGGCGGTCGCTCCGTCACCGATCACCCGCCCGGAACGGTCACCCACGCACCGCTCGCCGGGGCAGCGACCCTCAGCCGAGGAGCAGACCCACGACCACCAGGCCGACGCCGACGACGAGCAGCCCCAGCTCGAGCCACGCCGCCTCCCGCTGCACCTGCTCCCCGAGCGCCAGCTGCTCGGGCGACCACTCCTCCAGCCCGGCCCGCTTGCGGGCGGCCAGGGCAGCGTCGCGGATGCGCGACTGCGCGAGCTCCGCCTCGGGCGAGGCGGCCAGCCCGAGCATGGCGCCGTCGGCGCTCACGGGCTCGTGGTAGCCCATCGCCCGCTTGACGCGTCGCCCCACGGCGGGCGAGGTGAAGGTGCGCTCGCCCACGCGCACGGCGAGCACCTGGCGCACCAGCACCTCCTGCACCGCCGCGAGCGGGATCACCGTGGTGCTGAGCACTCCGCGCAGCCGGAGGCGGTCGCCGTCGATCGAGACGCGGGGGCGCAGCAGCGCGCCCCACGCGAGCACGGCCAGCACCAGCAGCACCCCGTGCGCCGCCAGGCCCCACCCCTCGCGCAGCCCCAGGGCGAAGGCAGCCGCCAGGAGCACCAGGGTGGCCACGCCCGAGGCGACCCCGCCGCTGGAGGCGAAGCGCTCCTCCGGATCGCCGTGCACCGCGTCACCCCTCCTCGGATTGTCTCGCCGGTCGAGACCGACCCTATGCTGGCCGGTATGCCTTCTTCGTCCTCCACGGGGCCGATCGCAGGGCCGGGCGCTGCCGGCGCCCTGTCCGACGTCACCCGTGACGACGCCTCGCTGCGTCGGTTCCTCCACGGGCTGCCCGGTGTCGACCAGGTGGGCTGCGACGCCCGCGCCGCCTCCCTGGGCACCCGCTCGATCAAGACCACCGCCAAGGCCGCAGCCATCGACCTGGCCATCGAGATGGTCGACCTGACCACGCTCGAGGGCCAGGACACCCCGGGCAAGGTGCGGGCGCTGGCCAGCAAGGCGATGCGCCCCGACCCCACCGACGCCTCCTGCCCCGCCACGGCCGCCGTCTGCGTCTACCCCGACCTGGTCGCCACCGCCCGCGAGACCCTCGGCGACTCCGGCGTGCACGTGGCCGCGGTGGCCACCGCGTTCCCCAGCGGCCGCGCGGCGCTGCCGGTCAAGCTGGCCGACACCCGCGACGCCGTCGAGGCCGGGGCCGACGAGATCGACATGGTGATCGACCGTGGAGCGTTCCTCTCCGGGCACTACCTGCAGGTCTTCGAGGAGATCGTGGCCGTCCGCGAGGCGTGCGGCGACGACGCGCACCTGAAGGTCATCTTCGAGACCGGCGAGCTGCAGACCTACGACAACGTGCGCCGCGCCTCGTGGCTGGCCATGCTGGCCGGCGCGCACTTCATCAAGACCTCCACCGGCAAGGTGCAGCCCGCGGCCACCCCGCCGGTCACGATGATCATGCTCGAGGCCGTGCGCGACTGGCGCGAGGCCACCGGCCAGATGGTCGGGGTCAAGCCCGCCGGTGGCATCCGCACCACCAAGGACGCCTTGAAGTACCTGGTGATGGTCAACGAGGTGGCCGGGCAGGACTGGCTCGACCCCGACTGGTTCCGCTTCGGCGCCTCCACGCTGCTCAACGACCTGCTGATGCAGCGCACCAAGCTCTCCACCGGCCGCTACTCCGGCCCCGACTACGTGACCCTGGACTGATCACCATGCCCAGCAACGACCCGAGCACGCCATCGGCGCCCCGCTCCCCCTTCGCCTTCGAGTACGCACCGGCGCCCGAGTCGCGCGCGATCGTCGACCTCAAGCCCAGCTACGGGCTCTTCGTCGACGGTGAGTTCGTGGAGGGGTCGGGCACCTCCTTCAAGACCGTCAACCCCGCCACCGAGGAGGTCCTGGCCGAGGTGGCCGAGGCCTCCGCGGCCGATGTCGACGCCGCGGTCAAGGCCGCCCGGCGCGCCCACAGCCGCGTGTGGTCACGGATGCCGGGCAGCGAGCGCGCCAAGTACCTGTTCCGGATCGCGCGGATCATCCAGGAGCGCGGCCGCGAGCTCGCGGTGCTGGAGTCGCTCGACAACGGCAAGCCGATCAAGGAGGCGCGCGACGTCGACGTGCCCACCGTGGCGGCGCACTTCTTCTACTACGCCGGCTGGGCCGACAAGCTCGAGCACAGCGGCTACGGCACCACCTCGCTCGGCGTCGCCGGCCAGGTCATCCCGTGGAACTTTCCGCTGCTCATGCTGGCGTGGAAGATCGCGCCGGCCCTGGCCTGCGGCAACACCGTGGTGCTCAAGCCCGCGGAGACCACGCCGCTCACGGCGCTGCTCTTCGCCGAGATCTGCCAGCAGGCCGACCTGCCGCCGGGCGTCGTCAACATCGTCACCGGCGCGGGCGCCACCGGCGAGGCGCTCGTGGGCCACCCCGACATCGACAAGGTCGCCTTCACCGGCTCCACCGGCGTCGGCAAGGCCATCGCGCGCAGCGTCGCCGGCACCAGCAAGCGGGTCACCCTCGAGCTGGGCGGCAAGGCCGCCAACATCGTCTTCGACGACGCCCCGATCGACCAGGCCGTCGAGGGCATCGTCAACGGCATCTTCTTCAACCAGGGCCACGTGTGTTGCGCGGGGTCGCGCCTGCTCGTGCAGGAGTCGGTGGCCGAGGAGGTGCTGCACCGCCTCAAGCGGCGGATGGGCACCCTGCGCGTGGGCGACCCGCTCGACAAGAACACCGACGTCGGCGCCATCAACTCCGCCGCCCAGCTGGCCCGCATCCGCGAGCTCAGCGACGTCGGCGAGGCCGAGGGCGCCGAGCGCTGGTCGCCTGCGTGCGAGCTGCCCACCACCGGCTACTGGTTCGCCCCCACACTGTTCACCGGCGTCTCGCAGGCCCACCGGATCGCGCGCGAGGAG
This sequence comes from Nocardioides nanhaiensis, assembly GCF_039542785.1. NCBI lineage: Bacteria > Bacillati > Actinomycetota > Actinomycetes > Propionibacteriales > Nocardioidaceae > Nocardioides > Nocardioides nanhaiensis. The sequence goes on along the minus strand of NZ_BAABIM010000001.1, from coordinate 1,194,829 downwards.
ATCTTCGGCCCGGTGCTCTCGGTGCTCACCTTCCGCACGCCCAGCGAGGCGGTCGAGAAGGCGAACAACACCCCCTACGGCCTCTCGGCCGGCATCTGGAGCGACAAGGGCTCGCGAATCCTCGAGGTCGCCGGCCGGCTGCGTGCCGGCGTCGTGTGGGCCAACACGTTCAACAAGTTCGACCCCACCAGCCCCTTCGGCGGCTACAAGGAGTCGGGCTACGGGCGCGAGGGCGGCCGTCACGGCCTCGCGGCCTACCTCCAGGGAGGCCAGTGATGGCGCGCATCGACGTCCGCAAGACCTACAAGCTCTACATCGGGGGCGCGTTCCCCCGCTCGGAGTCGGGCTACTCCTACGAGGTGCTCGACGCGAAGGGAGCCTTCGTGGCCAACGCCTCGCTCGCCTCACGCAAGGACGCCCGCGACGCCGTCGTGGCTGCCCGCAAGGCGTTCGGCGGCTGGTCGGGCCGCACCGCCTACAACCGCGGCCAGGTGCTCTACCGCATCGCCGAGGTCATGGAGGACCGTCGCCCGCAGTTCGTCGAGGCCGTCAAGCAGGGTGAGGGCCTCACCGCCGCGCGCGCCGGCGCCGTCGTCGACGCCGCCGTGGACCGGCTGGTCTGGTACGCCGGCTGGGCCGACAAGCTCGCGCAGGTGGTGGGCAACGCCAACCCCGTGGCCGGGCCGTTCTTCAACCTCTCCTCCCCCGAGCCCACCGGCGTCGTCGCGGTGCTCGCGCCGCAGGCCTCCTCGCTGCTGGGCCTGGTCTCCGCCGTCGCGCCGGTCATCGTGAGCGGCAACACCGCGGTCGTCGTCAGCTCCTTCGAGCGGCCGCTGCCCGCCGTCACGTTCGCCGAGGTGCTGGCCACCTCCGACGTGCCGGGCGGCGTCGTCAACCTGCTCACCGGGTCCGCCTCGACGCTGGGCCCCTGGCTGGCCTCGCACATGGACGTCAACGCGATCGACCTGCTCGGCGTGGCGGGCCTGTCCGGTGGGGCGGAGCTCGCCACCGAGCTCGAGGTGGCCGCGGCCGACAACCTCAAGCGCGTGCGCCGCGCCCCGGCCGCGGAGCCGGACTTCACCGAGGCCCAGGGCCTCGAGGCGATGACCGCCTTCCTGGAGACCAAGACGGTCTGGCACCCGATGGGCGTCTGACGCCGGTGCACGCGCAGGTGGTGGTGCTGGCCGGCCCCTCGGGGTCGGGCAAGTCCCGACTTGCTGAGCACGCCGGCCTGCCGGTGCTCCGGCTCGACGACTTCTACAAGTCCGCCGGTGACCCCGGGCTACCGTTCATCGCCGAGGGCCCGAACGCCGGCATCGTCGACTGGGACCACCCTGACTCCTGGTGGCGCGAGCAGGCGCTCGACGCCGTGCGTGCGCTGTGCCGCGAGGGGCGGGCCGTGGTGCCGGTCTACGACATCGCGCAGGACGGCCGCTGCGGCGAGCAGGTGCTCGACCTGGCCGGGGCGCCGGTGTTCGTGGCCGAGGGCATCTTCGCCCAGGAGATCGTGCCGACCGTGCGCGCCGAGGGTCTGATGGCTGCGGCGCTGTGCCTGCGCCAGCATCCCGTCGTCACGTTCTGGCGGCGGCTGACGCGCGACCTGCGCGAGCACCGCAAGCCGCCGCTGGTGCTGGTGCGCCGCGGTCTCGCGCTGCTGCGCGACCAGCGCCGCGTGGTCGCCCACGCCGTCGCCCTCGGGTGCGAGCCGGTGGGCAACGAGGAGGGGCGACGTCGCCTGCGTGCGCTGGTGGGGTCGTGGACGCCGACCTGAGCGCACGGCTGGTCTCCCTGCTGCGGGCGGCCGGACCCGATGGGCTGCGGCAGCCCGACCGGCTCTCGTGCGGCGCGGCCTCGGTGGTGGTGGCGCGGCTGCTGCTGGCGGATCCTGACTCGGCAGCCGGGGTGGCCGACTGGCGCTCGGAGGTGCTCACGACGCACCGCTCCCTCACCGGGCTGCGCGACCACCGGGGCGCCACCCAGCTGCCCTGGCCGCGCGCCCTCGGCACCCCGCCGTGGGCGGTCGCGCGGGCACTCGGCGCGCTGACCGGACGCTCCCACCGCACCCGCTTCGTGCTCGACCGCGACGCCGCGTACCGCCGTCTGCTCGCCGCGCCGATGCCCGCCGCGCTGTACGTGGGCAACCGCTGGCTGCCCCGGCACGTGGTGCTCGTCGTCGCCGTCGACCCCGAGCGGGTGACCTGCTACGAGCCCAGCCGCGGTGTCGCCACCGTCGTCCCGCGCGCCGCGTTCGACGACGCCCGCCTGCGGCTCGCCGGCTGGGACGTGCCCTGGTTCACCGTCACGGGCTGAGCAGCGCGCTGGCGCATGTTACTGACCCGCCCGACTACTAGGACGCCTCACCACGACCCCATGTAGTAGTCGCCCGAGTCAGTAACATCCGGGCGCCCTCAGACCCCCAGTGCGGCGTACCCCGGCTTGATCACGCCGTCGATGATCGCCAGGCGCTCGTCGAAGGGCAGGAAGGCCGACTTCATCGCGTTGATGGTGAACCAGCGCAGGTCGGCCAGGCCGTAGTCGAAGGCCTCGACCAGGGAGCTCATCTCGGCGGTCATCGAGGTACCGCTCATCAGCCGGTTGTCGGTGTTGACCGTGACCCGGAAGCGCAGCTTGGTGAGGAGCCCGATCGGATGCTCGGCGATCGAGGCGGCGGCCCCGGTCTGGATGTTCGAGGCCGGGCACATCTCCAGGGGGATGCGCTTGTCGCGCACGTACTGCGCCAGGCGCCCCAGCTCGACCGAGCCGTCGTCGTGCACGGTGATGTCGTCGACGATGCGCACGCCGTGACCGAGCCGGTCGGCGCCGCACCACTGCAGCGCCTGCCAGATCGAGGGCAGCCCGAAGGCCTCGCCGGCGTGGATGGTGAAGTGCGCGTTCTCGCGCTGCAGGTACTCGAAGGCGTCCAGGTGACGGGTCGGGGGGTAGCCGGCCTCGGCGCCGGCGATGTCGAAGCCCGCGACCCCGCGGTCGCGCCAGGCCACGGCCAGCTCGGCGATCTCCATCGAGCGCGCCTGGTGGCGCATCGCCGTCAGCAGCTGCCGCACGACGATCCGGTGCCCGGCCGCCTCTGCGGCGGCCGTGCCCTGCTCGAAGCCCTCGCGGACGGCGGCGACGACCTCGTCGAGGGTCAGGCCGGCCGAGACGTGCTGCTCGGGTGCGTAGCGGATCTCGGCGTAGACCACGCCGTCGGCGGCGAGGTCCTCGACGCACTCGCGCGCCACCCGGGTGATGGCCGGACCGGTCTGCATGACGCCGACGGTGTGGTCGAAGGTCTCCAGGTAGCGCACCAGCGAGCCGGAGTCGGCGGCCTCGGCGAACCAGCGGCCCAGCGTGGCGGCGTCGGTGTCGGAGCCCTCGGGCAGCGTGTGGCCCACCTCGCGGGCCAGCTCGAGCACGGTGGCCGGGCGGAGCCCGCCGTCGAGGTGGTCGTGCAGCAGCACCTTGGGCGCCTGACGGACCTGGTCTCCCGTGGGGGCGGTAGGTTCCATTCGCCCATCCAACCACCGCAGATCCGCGGACCGATCGCCAGGAGTCGCGCATGCGCACGTTCACCACCTTCGACGAGATCGGCGCCGCCGCCGGCGAGGAGCTCGGCACCAGCGACTGGGTCGAGATCACGCAGTCGCGGGTCGACCAGTTCGCCGAGGCGACGGGCGACTTCCAGTGGATCCACGTCGACGTCGCGCGCGCCAAGGAGGGCCCCTTCGGCGGGACCGTGGCCCACGGCTACCTCACGCTCTCGCTGCTGCCGTGGCTGGGCACGCAGGTGTTCGCGCTCGAGACCCCCGGCGCCAAGCTCAACTACGGCCTCAACAAGGTGCGCTTCCCGAACCCGGTGCTGGTGGGGGCCCGTGTGCGCGTCAACGTCACCCTCGCGGAGGTCACCGACCTCCCGCAGGGCAAGCAGCTCACCCTCAAGCAGGTCATCGAGATCGAGGGTCAGGAGAAGCCGGCCTGCGTGGCCGAGTCGGTCGTGCTGCTGCTCGCCGACTGACGCCGGTGCCCGGCTGGCCCGACGACGCCCCCGGCGTCGTCGTGCTGCCCGACGGGCGCCGCGTGCGCGCCGCGCCGCTGCATGCCCCGCGCGCCGAGCTGCCCGAGCCGCAGCTGCACCTGGTGCTGCTGGGCCGCGAGCCCGACCCGTTGCCCTGGCCCGTGCACTGGGTGCGCTGGCCCGACTTCCGCTCCCCCGCCGACACCGCGACCACGCTGGCGGCACTGCGGGAGGCGCACGCCCACGCCCTCACCGAGCGGGTCGAGGTGTCCTGCCGGGGCGGGGTCGGGCGCACCGGCACCGCCCTCGCGGCCCTGGCGGTGCTGTCGGGCCTGCCGCCCGGCGAGGCGGTGGCGTGGGTGCGCGAGCACCACCACCCGCGCGCCGTCGAGACGCCCCTGCAGCGGCGGTGGCTGCGGCAGGTCGCCGCGCGGCTCGGACCGGGGCTCAGCCCACCCGGTCGATGAGCAGCGGCGCGGGCACGAACGGCGTCTCGCCCGGCGTGATGTCGTAACCCCCCTCGAGCGATGCCAGCGCGCGGTCGAAGCGCGCCGGCTCGTCGGTGTGCAGCGTCAGCAGCGGCTCGCCCTCGCGGACGGCGTCGCCAGGCCGCGCGTGCCACACGACGCCGGCGCCGGCCTGCACGGGGTCCTCCTTGCGGGCCCGACCGGCGCCCAGGCGCCAGGCCGCCATGCCCACGGCCATGGCGTCGAGCCGGGTCAGCACCCCCGTGGCCGGTGCGGCCACCACGTGGGTCTCGCGCGCCTGCGGGAGCGCCGCACCGGGGTCGCCGCCCTGCGCGCGGATCATCGCGTTCCAGGTGTCCATCGCCCGGCCCGAGGCCAGCACCTCGGCGGGGTCGACGTCGTCACGCCCGGCGCCGGCCAGCATCTCGCGGGCCAGCGCCACCGTCAGCTCGACGACGTCGGAGGGCCCGCCCCCGGCCAGCACCTCCACCGACTCGGCCACCTCGAGGGCGTTGCCGGCGGTCAGGCCCAGCGGGGTGCTCATGTCGGTGAGCAGCGCGACGGTGTGCACCCCGGCGTCGGTGCCCAGCCCCACCATCACCTCGGCCAGCTCGCGGGCGCGCTCGAGGTCCTTCATGAACGCGCCGGTGCCGACCTTGACGTCGAGCACCAGCGAGCCGGTGCCCTCGGCGATCTTCTTGCTCATGATCGAGCTGGCGATCAGCGGGATCGCCTCCACGGTGCCGGTGACGTCGCGCAGCGCGTAGAGCTTCTTGTCGGCCGGCGCCAGCGCGTCGCCGGCGGCGCAGATGACCGCGCCGACGGACTCCAGCTGCGCCATCAGCGCGGCGTTGGAGAGGGCGGCCCGCCAGCCCGGGATGGCCTCCAGCTTGTCGAGGGTGCCGCCGGTGTGGCCCAGGCCGCGGCCGGAGAGCTGCGGGACGGCGACGCCGCAGGACGCCACCAGGGGCGCCAGCGGCAGGGTGATCTTGTCGCCGACGCCACCCGTGGAGTGCTTGTCGGCGGTGGGCCGCGAGAGGCCGCCGAAGTCCATCCGCTCGCCTGAGGCGATCATCGCAGCGGTCCAACGGGCGATCTCGGCGCGGCTCATGCCGTTGAGCAGGACCGCCATGGCCAGCGCCGACATCTGCTCGTCGGCGACCTCGCCGCGGGTGTAGGCGTCGATGACCCAGTCGATCTGGCTGTCGCTGAGCGCATGGTGGTCGCGCTTGGCGCTGATCACCTCGACGGCGTCGTGGGTGCTGCTGCTCATCGGTTCTCCTGGTCGTGGGTGGGGCTCGCGGCCGACTGCACGCGGTCGAGGTCCTCGGGGCCGAACGCCTGTGGCAGCACCTGGTCCATCCGCTGCACCCCCTGCGGGGTCAGCACCAGCAGGGCGGCGCCACCGTGCTCCCAGAGCAGCTGGCGGCAGCGACCGCAGGGCATGATCGCCTCGCCGCGGGCGTCGACGCAGGCGAAGTGGGTGAGCCTTCCCCCGCCCCCGGCCACGAGCGCCGAGACCAGCCCGCACTCGGCGCACAGGGTGACCCCGTAGCCGGCGTTCTCGACGTTGCAGCCGACCACGAGCCGACCGTCGTCGACCCGGGCGGCGGCGCCCACGGGGAAGCCGCTGTAGGGGGCGTAGGCGCGCGCGGCCACCGCGACGGCCTCGGCCTGCAGGCCCGCCCAGTCGAAGTCCTCGGTCATGCTGCCCACCCTCGCTCCAGCTCGCTCCAGCTCGATCGGCCCCACCCACGTGCGTCCGGGGCGCCGACCCTAGGCCATCCCCCCGCCAGGCCCCCAACATCCCAACTCGATAACCCTTCAGTGACGAGGCTCCGAGGCGGTCCCGCAGCGGCACGGGTTCCAGTACGGTGCCGCAGGTCGCCCCCACCGGTGCGGGGCGAGGGACCTGGAGGACATGAATCGTGAAGAAGATGAGGAAGGCCGTCGTCGGCGGGATCGCACTCCTGGCGACCTCGACCGCGCTGGTCGCATGCGGCGAGGCTCCCGAGGAGTCCGGCGGCGGTAGTGGTGGCGGCGAGGCCGCGAGCGACTTCCTCCCCTGCATCGTCTCCGACGCGGGTGGCTTCGACGACAAGTCGTTCAACCAGCTCAGCTACGAGGGCGTCGAGGCAGCGGCCGAGGACCTCGGCACCGAGGTCACCGAGGTCGAGTCCAACTCCGAGAACGACTACGGCCCCAACCTGGAGAGCCTGGTCTCCGAGGGCTGCGACGCCATCGTGACCGTCGGCTTCGCCCTCGCGGCGGCCACCAAGGAGTCCGCGGCGGCCAACCCCGACCTCGAGTACATCCTCATCGACGACGCGGCCGACGGCGGCGACGACGGCGAGACCTTCGACGGCCAGGCCGACCAGCCCAACATCAAGCCGCTGCTCTACGACACCGCGCAGGCCGCCTTCCTGGCCGGCTACGCGGCCGCCGACTTCACCAAGACCGGCGTCGTGGGCACCTACGGCGGTCTGCCGTTCCCCACCGTCACCATCTTCATGGACGGCTTCAAGCAGGGCGTGGAGTACTACGCCCAGGAGAAGGGCAAGGACGTCAGCGTCGTCGGCTGGGACGGCCAGGACGGCTCGTTCACCGGTGGCTTCGAGGCCAACCAGACCGCCACCCAGACCGCGGCCCAGCTCATCGACCAGGACGTCGACGTGCTCCTGCCCGTCGGCGGCCCGATCTACCAGGGCGCGCTGACCGCGATCGAGGACTCCGGCAAGGACGTCGCGCTCATCGGCGTGGACGCGGACTTCTACGAGACCGACCCCAACACCCAGGACGTCGTCCTCACCTCGATCCTCAAGAAGATGGACGTCTCCACGCAGGAGGCCGTCACGCAGGCGGGCGAGGGCGACCTCGACTTCACCCCCTACGTGGGCACCCTGGAGAACGAGGGCGTCGACATCGCGCCGTTCCACAACTTCGAGGACCAGGTCTCCGAGTCGCTCCCGGGCGAGCTCGAGGAGATCAAGGCCGGCATCATCGACGGCTCGATCGCCGTCACGTCCTACCTCAACCAGTGACGCGCGTGCCGGTCTGACCCTGGTCCGCCCGGCACCTGCTCCCGGAGGGAGGTCGACCCCCGTGGTCGACCTCCCTCTGTCGTTCCCACACGCCACTTCCTAGGATCACCCCCATGCAGCTGGCCTTGCGCGACGTGACCAAGCGCTTCGGCACCCTGGTCGCCAACGACCGGATCTCCCTCACCGTCGAGCCGGGTGAGGTGCACTGCCTGCTCGGCGAGAACGGCGCCGGCAAGTCGACCCTGATGAACGTGCTCTACGGCCTCTACCAGGCCGACGAGGGCGAGATCGTGCTCGACGGCGAGGTGCAGCACTTCTCCGGGCCCGGCGACGCGATGGCGGCCGGCATCGGGATGGTGCACCAGCACTTCATGCTCGTCCCGGTCTTCACCGTCGCCGAGAACGTGATGCTCGGCAACGAGTCCACCGGCTTCGCCGGCTCGCTCGACCTCGACGCCGCCCGCCGCCGGGTGCGCGAGATCTCCGAGCGCTTCGGCTTCGACGTCGACCCCGACGCCGTCGTCGAGGACCTCCCGGTCGGCGTCCAGCAGCGCGTCGAGATCATCAAGGCCCTCTCGCGCGACGCCCGGGTGCTGGTCTTCGACGAGCCCACCGCAGTGCTGACGCCCCAGGAGACCGACGAGCTGATGGGCATCATGCGCCAGCTCCGCGAGGCCGGCACCGCGATCGTCTTCATCACCCACAAGTTGCGCGAGGTGCGCGCGGTGGCCGACCGGATCACCGTCATCCGGCTGGGCAAGGTCGTCGGCGAGGCCGAGCCCACCGCCAGCAACGCCGAGCTCGCCGCACTGATGGTCGGTCGGCCCGTCGAGCTGACCGTCTCCAAACAGCCCCCGCAGCTGGGGGCGGACGCCCTGGTCGTCGAGGGCCTCACCGTGGCCGATGCCGGCGGCCTCGTGCACGTCGACGACCTCAGCTTCACCATCCGCGCCGGCGAGGTGCTCGCCGTCGCCGGTGTGCAGGGCAACGGCCAGACCGAGCTCACCGAGGCGCTGCTCGGCCTCCAGGACCACGTCCTCGGCTCGGTGCGGCTCGACGGCCAGGAGCTCGTGGGCCGCAGCGTGCGCCAGATCCTCGATGCCGGCGTCGGGTTCATCCCCGAGGACCGGCAGGTCGACGGCCTGGTCAGCTCGTTCTCGATCGCCGAGAACCTCATGCTCGACCGCAGCTTCGACGCACCCTTCGTCAAGCGGGGCGCACTCCAGCTCGGCGCGCTGCAGGAGTTCGCTCGCACCAAGCTCAGGGAGTACGACGTGCGCGCGCCCGGCATCGAGACCCACGCCGGCAACCTCTCGGGCGGCAACCAGCAGAAGGTCGTCGTGGCCCGCGAGCTCTCCCGCGACCTGCGGCTGCTCGTGGCCGCCCAGCCCACCCGCGGCGTCGACGTCGGCTCGATCGAGTTCATCCACCAGCAGGTCGTGGCCACCCGCGACGCCGGCGTGCCCGTGCTCGTGGTCTCCACCGAGCTCGACGAGGTCGTCGCCCTGGCCGACCGGATCATGGTGCTCTACCGGGGCCAGGTGGTGGGCATCGTGCCCGCGGACACCCCCCGCGAGGTGCTCGGCCTGATGATGACCGGAGAACGACCGGCAGGAGCGCACACCGCATGAGCAGCCCCCAGGCACCCCAGGCCTCCCCCGCCCCCGAGCAGGAGGAGGCGCCGCGGCCACCCGTCAACGGGCACTGGCACGACGTCCTCCGCTCGATCACCAGCGGCAACGCGCTCGTCGGCGTCTTCGCCGTCCTGCTGGCGGTGATCGTCGGCTCGATCATGATCCTGGCCACCGACGAGGCGGTCCGCGAGTCGGCCGGCTACATCACCGCGCGCCCCAGCGACTTCTTCCGGGCCGCCGGCGAGGCCATCAGCGGCGCCTACAGCGCCCTGTTCCGCGGCTCGATCTACAACACCCGCGCCGAGGACTTCGCCACGGCGATCCGACCCCTCACCGAGACCCTGAAGTTCGCCGGTCCGCTGATCGCGGCCGGGCTCGGCGTCGGCCTGGCCTTCCGCGCCGGCCTGTTCAACATCGGCGGTCGCGGCCAGATGCTGCTGGCCGGCGCGGCCGCCGGCTGGGTCGGCATCAACGTGAGCCTGCCCTTCCCGCTGCACCTGGTCGTGGCCATCGTCGCCGGCATGCTGGCCGCCGGCCTGTGGGCCGGGCTCGCCGGCCTGCTCAAGGCCCGCACCGGCGCGCACGAGGTGATCGTCACGATCATGCTCAACTACGTCGGCTTCTACCTGGTCTTCTACGCCCTCTCCACCCAGGGACTGCTGCAGGCACCGGACTCGGTGAACCAGAAGTCGCTGCCCATGGACGAGAGCGCGGTGATGCCCAAGATCCTGGGCGACCGCTACAACCTGCACCTGGGCTTCCTGCTCGCACTGGTCGCCGTCGCCGTGGTCTGGTGGATCCTCTCCCGCTCGGCGCTCGGCTACCGCTTCCGCGCCGTCGGCGAGAACCCGCACGCCGCGCGCAGCGCCGGCATCGACGTCGGTCGCACCTACGTGGTCGCCATGCTGATCGCGGGCTCCCTGGTGGGCCTGGCGGGCGCCAACCAGGTGCTCGGCACCGTGCCCGCCGGCGTCACCACCGACCTCGACGCCGGCATCGGCTTCGATGCCATCACCGTGGCGCTGCTCGGCAGGTCGCACCCGCTGGGCATCCTCGGTGCCGGCCTGCTCTTCGGCGCCTTCAAGGCCGGCGGCTTCTCGATGCAGGCCTCCGAGGGCATCCCCGTCGACATCGTGCTGGTCATCCAGTCGCTGATCGTGCTGTTCATCGCCGCGCCGCCGCTGGTGCGGGCGATCTTCCGGCTGCCCGCCAAGGAGGCCAAGTGAGCACCCAGACCCCGGCTCCCACCGAGGGGCCCGCCGGCGTCGCCGTCGACGAGAGCGGCCGCCCGCAGACCATCACGGTGGTCAGCCGCAAGACGCCCGTGATCATGGCGGTCGTGACCGTGGGCCTGGGCCTCGCGGTGCTGCTGGGCGCCCAGGACGGCACCACGGCCTTCCGGCTCTCGACCGCCGACGACCTGTTCGCCCTGCCCACCGTGGAGCTGCCGGCCGAGGTCACCGCCCTCGTGCTGATCGCGCTGATGGCGGTGTGCACCGCAGAGGCGACGCGTCGCTACCTCGCCCGGAGCACGACACCGCTGTGGCTGGTGGCGGTCTTCTCGGTGCTCGGGCTGGTCGCCTTCCTCGCCTGGGCCGCGGCCGGGGGCACGGTCCCCGTGGTCGGTCTGCTCGCGGGCTCGCTGCTGCTCGCCGTCCCGCTGGTCTTCGGTGCCCTGGGCGGCGTCCTGGGCGAGCGGGTCGGCGTCGTCAACATCGCCATCGACGGTCAGCTGCTCGCCGGTGCCTTCGCCGCCGCGATGATCGGCTCCATCACCGGCTCGCCGTGGATCGGCATCGTCGCCGCGATGGCCGCCGGCACGCTCGTGGCACTGGTGCTCGGCCTGTTCGCGATCAGCTACTTCGTCGACCAGGTGATCGTCGGCGTGGTGCTCAACGTGCTGGTGATCGGCTTCACCAGCTTCATGTTCAGCCAGGTGCTGGCCGAGAACACCGAGGCGCTCAACACCCCGCCGCGGCTCACCGCCGTGGCGATCCCGCTGCTGTCCGAGATCCCGCTGGTCGGCCCGATCTTCTTCAAGCAGTCCCCCATCGTCTACCTGCTCTACGTGGCCGTCGCCGCCGTCACCTTCGCGCTCTACCGCACCCGCTGGGGCCTGCGGCTGCGCGCCGTGGGCGAGCACCCCAAGGCCGCCGACACGGTCGGCATCAACGTCAACCGCACCCGCTACCGCACCGTGCTGCTCGCCGGTGCCATCGCCGGCGCGGGCGGCGCCTTCTACACGCTGGTCTCGGTGCAGGCCTTCAACCGCGAGATGACCGGCGGCGCGGGCTACATCGCGCTCGCCGCCGTCATCTTCGGCAAGTGGGACCCCATCCGCGCCACGCTGGCGGCGCTGCTGTTCGGCTTCGCCTCCAACCTGCAGGGCGTGCTCTCGGTGATCGGCTCGCCGGTGCCGAGCGAGTTCATGCTGATGCTGCCCTACCTGGTCACCATCATCGCCGTCGCCGGTCTCGTGGGCCGCTCGCGCGCCCCTGCCGCCGTCGGGCTGCCCTACCGCAAGGGGTAGCGCCCCGCCGCATGTTACTGACCCGTGGCACTAGTAGATGGGGTCTTCAGGACCCCATCTACTAGTGCCGGCAGTCAGTAACATGCGCCCGCCGACGTCTCAGCGGTCGAGCGACAGCAGGCCGCGGACGGCGGTCTCGGCGAGCACCCGGGCCCCGATGGGGACGGCTCGCTCGTCGACGACGAGGTTGCCCTGGTGCAGGTCGTAGGTGGTGCCGCCCGGCTTGCGGGTGCCCAGGCGCGCCATGGCGCCGGGCACCTGCTCCAGGTACCAGCCGAAGTCCTCGCCGCCGAGGCTCTGGGGCACCTGCACCTGGCCGTGCGGGCCCAGCACCGCGTGCGTCGCCGCCGCGATGACGGCGTTGGCGGCGGGCTCGTTGACCACCGGCGGCACACCGCGCTGGTAGTCCACGTGGGCGTTGACGCCGTAGGGCCGCACGATCTCCTGGATCGCCTCGCGGATCATCGGCTCGCACTCGGCCCAGGCGACGGCGTCGAGGATCCGCACGGTGCCCGCCACCAGGCCCGTGCCCGGGATGACGTTGGGCGCGGAGCCGGCCGAGACGATGCCCCACACCACGCTGACGCCGGCGCGCGGGTCCATGCGCCGGCTGATCACGGCCGGGAGCTCGGTGGTGACCTTGGCGAGCGCGAAGGTCAGGTCACCGGTGAGGTGGGGGCGGGAGGTGTGCCCGCCGGTGCCCTCCAGTCGCACCTCGATCCGGTCGGCGGCGCTGGTGAGCGCACCCGCGCGCAGCCCGATCCGGCCGACGTCGACGCCGGGGTCGCAGTGCAGGGCGAACATCCGCTCGACGTCGTCGAGCACGTCGTGGGCGAGCAGGTGCACCGCTCCCCCGGGCATGACCTCCTCGGCGGGCTGGAAGACCAGGCGGACGCCGCCCGCGGGCAGCTCGCCGCGCTCGGCGACCTCGGCGAGCGCCAACCCGGCGCCCAGCAGTGCGGTGGTGTGCACGTCGTGGCCGCAGGCGTGCGCGACGCCGGGCACGGTGCTGGCCCACGCCTCGCCGGTCACCTCCTGCACCGGCAGGGCGTCCATGTCGGCACGCAGCGCCACCGCTCCCGCGACGGGGTCGCCCAGGTCGGCGACGACGCCGGTCTCCACCATCCGCCGGACCCGCCAGCCGGCTTGCTCGAGGCGCGCCGCCACGAGGTCGGAGGTGCGGTGCTCGGCCCAGGACAGCTCCGGGTGGGCGTGGATGTCGCGCCGCAGCTCGACCAGCTCCCCGCTGTACTTCTCCACGACGTCGGCGATCAGCGAGGAGGCGGGGCTGGGCACGGGACCGGCGGGAGAGCTCGACATATCCGGTCCAGGGTAGCCCTCGGCGTACCGCCTCAACCCGCGCGGCGGGGACCGCGACCGCCACCCCGCGCCTGCTGCTGGGACAGCCGCTCGTTCTCGCGCCGCAGCCGCGCCACCTCGGCCTCGAGTGACAGCACCCGACCGATGCCGGCCAGGTTGAGCCCCTCGGCGAGCAGGTCGCGGATCCGGTGCAGCCGCGCGATGTCCTCGGGGCTGTAGCGGCGGCTGCCGCCCGGACTGCGGTCGGGGTCCACCAGGCCCCGACGCTCGTACACGCGCAGGTTCTGGATCTCCATGGAGACCATCTCGGCCGCCACCGAGATCGCGTAGACCCCGCGGCGGGGGTCCTGGGTGCTCAGGTCCATGCCCGACACCGTACCGCGACCTGCACCTTGGAGCAGCAGATCTCCTTGACTCCGGAATGCAGGGAACCTATAACTGTTGATACAGGTACTGCTCGGGCGCGACCCGCGCCCCCGATCCCAGGAGGAGAGAGATGCTGATCCGCACCACCGACCCGTTCCGCGAGCTCGACCGACTCACCGCCCACCTGCTGGGCACCACCGGCACCACCAACCGCCCCGCCGCGATGCCGATGGACGCCTGGCGCGAGGGCGACCGCTTCGTCCTCGAGCTGGACCTGCCCGGCGTCAGCCGCGACTCCATCGACATCGACGTCGAGCGCAACGTGCTCACCGTGCGTGCCGAGCGCCTGGCCCGCAACGGCGACTGGGAGGCGCTGGCCTCCGAGCGGCCGCGCGGCATGTTCAGCCGCCAGCTCGTGCTGGGCGACAACCTGGACCTCGACCGGATCGAGGCCTCCTACGCCGACGGCGTGCTGCGCCTGGTGGTGCCCGTCGCCGAGAAGGCCAAGCCGCGCAAGGTCGAGATCAGCGGGGCGCGCGACGACGAGAAGACCGCCATCGAGGCCTGACACCCGGCTCGAAGGACCCGTGGGGCGCCGCCGACCGGGTCACTCGCCGTCGTAGGCGGCGAGGATCCGGTCGGCGGCCACCGTGGCGGGCAGCTCGCCGTCGAGCACGGCGGCGCGCACCTGCTCGCGCACGGCCCGCACCCCGGGGCTCTGACGCAGCCGCTGCTCCAGCTCGTCACGCACGAGTGCCCAGGTGAAGTCCAGCTGCTGCTCGGCGCGCTTGCGCGCCAGACCCTGCTCCCCCAGGTGCTCCCGGTGCGCGTGCACCTGGCCCCACAGCTCCTCGATGCCGACGTCGTGCAGCGCCGAGCAGGTGACCACCGGGGGCGCCCACTCGCCGTGCGCGCGCACCAAGCGCAGCGCGCCGGCCAGCTCGCGCGCCGCACCGCGGGCCTCGGACTCGCGGTCACCGTCGGCCTTGTTGACCGCCACCACGTCGGCGATCTCCAGGATGCCCTTCTTGATGCCCTGCAGCTGGTCGCCCGTGCGGGCCAAGGTGAGGAACAGGAAGGTGTCGACCATGCCGGCGACGGTCACCTCGGACTGCCCGACGCCCACGGTCTCGACCAGCACCACGTCGTAGCCGGCCGCCTCCAGCACGCTCATCGCCTGCACCGTGGCGCGCGCGACGCCGCCGAGCGTGCCCGCGCTGGGACTCGGGCGGATGTAGGCGCGCGGATCGGCGGAGAGGCGCGCCATCCGGGTCTTGTCGCCCAGCACCGAGCCGCCGGTGCGCACGCTGGAGGGGTCGACGGCGAGCACGCCCACCCGGTGACCGGCCGCGGTCAGCCGGCTGCCCAGCGCCTCGATGAAGGTGCTCTTGCCGACCCCGGGCACCCCGGAGATCCCCACGCGCACCGAGCCGGGCGAGGGGGCTCCGGAAAGCGCGGTCAGCAGCTCGCGTGCCTGGGCCCGGTGAGCCGGCCGGGTGGACTCCACCAGCGTGATCGCCTGGGAGACCTGGGCGCGACGGCCCGCCAGCACGCCCTCGCGCAGCACCTCGACGTCGAGCGGCACCCGGAGCCGTCCGCCGCCGTCAGTGACCCAGCTGCTCGCGCAGCTTGGCCAGCAGGTCGAGCGCGGACTCCGCGATCACGGTGCCGGGCTGGAAGACGGCGGCCGCCCCCATCTCCTGCAGCGTGGACACGTCGTCGGGCGGGATGACGCCGCCGATCACCGTCATGATGTCGGGGCGGCCCTGCTCGGCCAGCGCGGACTTCAGCGCCGGCAGCAGCGCGAGGTGGCCCGCGGCGAGCGAGCTGACGCCGACGATGTGCACGTCGGCGTCGACCGCCTGCTGCGCGACCTCCTCGGGCGTGGAGAACAGCGGCCCCACGTCGACGTCGAAGCCCATGTCGGCGAAGGCGGAGACGACCACCTTCTGGCCGCGGTCGTGACCGTCCTGGCCCATCTTGGCCACCAGGATGCGCGGACGGCGTCCCTCGGCCTCCTCGAAGGTGTCGGTGGCCTCGCGCACCTGCTGCACCAGGCCGTCGCCGGCGGCGGCGGACTCGTCGCGGTACACGCCGCTGATCGTACGGATGACGGCCTGGTGGCGGCCGTAGACCTTCTCCAGGGCCTCGGAGATCTCGCCCACCGTGGCCTTGGCCCGCGCGGCGTCGACGGCGAGCGCGAGCAGGTTGCCGTCGAGCGAGCCCTTGCTGGCACCCCGCTCGGCGGAGCCGGTGAGCGCCTCGAGCGCGCTGCGCACCGCCTCGTCGTCGCGCTCGGCGCGGAGCCGCTCCAGCTTGGCGATCTGCTGGCGGTACACGTCGTCGTTGTCGACGCGCAGCACGTCGAGCGCGTCCTCGGCGGCCAGGCGGTAGGTGTTGACGCCGATCACCTTCTGGGCGCCGGAGTCGATGCGCGCCTGGGTGCGGGCGGCCGCCTCCTCGATGCGCATCTTGGGGATGCCCTGCTCGATGGCCTTGGCCATGCCGCCGGCCTGCTCGGCCTCCTGGATGTGCGCCCAGGCGCGCTCGGCGAGGTCGTGGGTGAGCCGCTCCACGTAGTAGGAGCCGGCCCAGGGGTCGATGGTGCCGGTGGTGCCGGACTCCTGCTGAAGCAGCAGCTGGGTGTTGCGGGCGATCCGCGCCGAGAAGTCGGTGGGCAGCGCGATGGCTTCGTCGAGGGCGTTGGTGTGCAGGCTCTGGGTGTGACCCTGGGTGGCCGCCATCGCCTCGATGCAGGTGCGGCCCACGTTGTTGTAGACGTCCTGCGCGGTCAGTGACCAGCCCGAGGTCTGGCTGTGCGTCCGCAGGCTGAGCGACTTGGGGTTGCTCGGGCCGAACTCGCGCACCAGCCGGGCCCACAGCGCGCGGGCGGCGCGCAGCTTGGCCACCTCCATGTAGAAGTTCATGCCGATCGCCCAGAAGAACGACAGTCGCGGCGCGAACTTGTCGATGGTGAGGCCCGCGTCGAGACCGGCGCGGATGTACTCCACGCCGTCGGCCAGCGTGTAGGCCAGCTCGAGGTCCTGGGTCGCCCCGGCCTCCTGGATGTGGTACCCGGAGATCGAGATGGAGTTGAACCGCGGCATCTTCTCGGCGGTGTAGCTGAAGATGTCGGAGATGATCCGCATGCTCGGCGCCGGCGGGTAGATGTAGGTGTTGCGGACCATGAACTCCTTGAGGATGTCGTTCTGGATGGTCCCCGCGAGCTGTTCCGGCTTCACCCCCTGCTCCTCCGCGGCGGCGATGTAGAGCGCCAGCACCGGCAGCACGGCGCCGTTCATCGTCATCGACACCGACATCTCGTCGAGCGGGATGCCGTCGAAGAGGGTGCGCGCGTCGTAGATGGAGTCGATCGCGACGCCGGCCATGCCCACGTCGCCGCGCACCCGCGGGTGGTCGGAGTCGTAGCCGCGGTGCGTCGCCAGGTCGAAGGCCACCGAGAGGCCCTTCTGGCCGGCCGCGAGGTTGCGGCGGTAGAAGGCGTTGGACTCCTCCGCGGTGGAGAAGCCGGCGTACTGGCGCACCGTCCACGGCTGGGTGGTGTACATCGTGGGGTAGGGCCCGCGCAGGAACGGGCTCAGGCCGGGGAACGTGTCGAGGGCGTCGAGGCCCTCGAGGTCGGCCGGCGTGTAGAGGGGCTTGATCTCGATGCCCTCGGGGCTCAGCCACGGCTCCCCCGCCGAAGCGGTCCCCGGGGCTGCTCCTGCGTGGTCGGGGGCCAGCGGCAGGCCGGCGAAGCTCTCGGGCACGCTCATGACAGCTTCTCCCTCGTCCGGGTCAGGAACGCGAGGGCGTCGACGCCCATCGCGGCGGAGTCGTCGGCGTGGTCGGCGGGCTTGCCGGCCACCACCACGTGGGTCGCGCCGGCCTCGCGCAGCGCGGCCGCCGCCTGCGCGCCCCACTCCTCGTAGGCGGCGTCGGTGCCGGCCAGGCACGCGACGGGCTGGCCGTCGTAGGCGGCCAGCAGCTCCTCGAGGCCGTCGGTGGGCCCGGCGACGTCGACCGCGACGCCCCCGGCGGCGAACAGGTTGGTGGCGAAGGTGGCCCGGGCGGTGTGCGCGGCCACGGTGCCGAGCGTCGCGAGGAACACGTTGCGGGAGGGCGGGTCGTCGCGCATCGCCTCGAAGGCCGCGCCGTAGGAGCGGACGCCGTCGAAGGCCCCGTCGGGGCGGCGCTCGGGCAGCTGCTCGGCCAGGTTCGGGAACTCGGTGAGCCCGGTGATCGGACGACGCCGGGTGGCCACCTGCTGCGCGCGCTCGGCGGCCGTGGCCGCGACGAGCTCGTCCAGCGAGCCGCCGGACTCCAGCGTGCCCAGCACCTCCCAGGCCGCGGCGGCCAGGTCGTCGGTCAGCTTCTCGACGGCGTACGCACCGCCGGCGGGGTCGGCCACGACGGCCACGTGGCTCTCCTCGACCAGCAGCGCCGAGATGTTGCGGGCCACCCGCCGGCCGAGCACCTCCGGGCGACCCAGCGGCGCGTCGAAGGGCAGCACGGTCAGCGCGTCGGCGCCACCGGTGCCGGCAGCGAACGCCGCCACCGTGGTGCGCAGCATGTTCACGTAGGGGTCGTAGCGGCTCATCATCGGCCGGCTGGTCACCGCGTGCAGCCGCATGGGCGGTGCGTCGTCACCCGCGAGGCCGCTCAGCTCGAGCACGCGCGCCCACAGGCGGCGGGCGGCGCGCAGCTTGGCGATGGTGGGGAACTGCTCGTCGGTGGCCGCGAGCCGGAACTCCAGCAGCCCGGCGGCCGCGGCGACGTCGACCCCCTCCGCCTCGAGCGCGCGCAGGTAGCCCGCGGCCGCGGCGAGGGCGTGGCCCAGCTCCTGGGCGTCCGAGGCGCCGCGGTCGTGCACCGCGGTCGCGTCGACGACGAACGCCAGCACGCCGGACTGCTGCGCCCGGCTGGCCAGCGCCGCGCTCGCCTGCGCCACAGGCACCCCCAGGTTGGTCGCCGGGTGGAGCTCGCGCCCCTGTGCCCAGGCCAGGAACGTCTCGGCGACACCGACGGGGTCGGCGGGGGCGTCGAGCACCACGGGGGCGAGGTCGAGCAGCACCCCGTCGAGCAGCGCGTCCAGGTCGGGCTCGGCACCGGTCCCCAGCCACAGGGAGGTGACTCCGCCCTCGAGGTCGACCAGCGCCTCCTCGTTGAGCTGCTTCTCGGGCGCCGAGGCCAGGTGCGAGCGCACGTCCCAGGCACCGGCCCGGGTCGGGCGGCCGGTGGTGGCCAGCCCCTCGAGCAGCTCCGGAGTGCCCAGGGGCGTCACCGCCACGCCGTCGAGCGTCGTGCGGGTGAGCTTCTGCCAGACCAGCTCGTCGGGGTCGTCGTCACGCAGGCGGCGCGCCTTGCGCAGCACGCCCGCCGCCGCGGCCTCCCAGTCGGCGCGGGCGTGCTGGTCGTGCTCGGAGGCCAGCGCCAGCGAGCCCTGCTCGGGCTCGAGGCCGGTCGGCTCGTCGAGCCCGCCCTCCACCTCGACGTCGTCGGTCATGGGGGGCACCCTAGGAGCCCGGGGCCACGGCCGGTAGCAGCCGTGAAATCAGTCACGCGAGCCATGGCTGCGCAGGTACCCGCGGACGGCGTCGTCCAGCAGCTCTCCGGGGTCCCGCCCCTGCGCCGCGGCCTCCCGGTCCAGTCCTGCGCGCAGCTCGGGCGGCCTTCGCAGCACGTCGTCGCGACCGGCCCGGTGCGGTCGCCCGGCAGCCGCGTCCGCCTCCGCCAGGCGGGCGAGCACCGCGGTCACGACCGTGCCGAGCACGTCGAGGATCGCCGCCACCCCCAGCACCCGCAGACCGCCGTCGCCGGGATCGGCGCCCAGCACCATGGCCGAGAGCACGAGCGCCAGCACCGCCAGCGGCACCAGGGTCAGGCACTGCACCACCCGCACCGACGGCGCGCCACCGCGGGCCAGCGCCACCAGCACGCACACCTGTGCCCAGGAGGCCGAGAGCACGGCACCGACACCGAAGGCGCGCGCCAGGCCCTCGGCGTCCTGCGGCTGGAACCAGACCAGCACCAGTCCGGCCGCCACCGGCAGGGTCAGCAGCACACCGCCGGCCGCCCCGACCGGCCACTGCGGCGAGCCCGCCGTCGTCAGGTAGCAGAGCGCGGCCACGCTGGCGGCACCCACGAGCAGCGTGGTGAGGAGCACCTGCACCTGCAGGTCGCCCAGCTCGCCGCCCACCAGGACCAGCACCCCCAGCAGCGCGGCCACGGTGAACGTGGCGACGGTGACGGCGCCGACGGCGCGCCGGGCGGCTCCTGGTGACCTCACACCGGGATCGTGCCACCGCGGCGCCGGGGTCGCCCGGTGACGCGCGGCTACCCTCCCGGCGTGAAGGTGCGCAGCCCCGGCGGGCAGGTGTGGCGGGTCAGCCGCCGCTGGGTGCCCTGGCGCCGTCGCCTCCGGGGCAGCCTGGACGCCGTGCCCGACCTGCCCGGCGGGCTGGGCGACGACCCGGTGAGCGCGATCGTCGGCCTGGTGCTGCTGGTGCTCGCACTCCCCTTCCTCGTGCTCGTGCTGCTGGCCGGCCTCGAGCTGCTGCTCCTGCTGCTGGTGCTGCCCGTCGCCCTGCTGGGGCGCGTGCTGCTGGGGCGGCACTGGACCGTCGAGGTCCGTCGGGGCTGGGCCCCCTGGACCGAGCAACCCGCCGGCGACTGGCAGGCCAGCGGGGTGGCCGTCCACGAGCTCGCCGACCGGCTGCGCCGCGGCGAGGTGCCGGAGCAGACCATCGGGGCCTGACCGATCGGGCACGATCGACGTGCGTCCGAGCGATTCGCCTGCTCGGCGTTGCCCCCGTGGGAGAGCATGTGCCCGTGCCCCCCGCACCCACCCCCGGCGACGGACCGGGCGACCTCGCGCCCGCCTGGCTGCTGCGCGCCGTCCCCGACGGCCTGTGGATGTTCGACGACGAGGGCCGCACCACCTACGCCAACGAGCAGATGGCCGAGCTGCTGGGCATCCATCCCGACCAGACCCTCGGCTACTCGGTGTTCGACGCCCTCGACGAGCAGGGGGCCGCCGACTTCCGCACGCACCTCGCCGCCCGGCGCACCCCCGGGGGCCTGACGGCCACCAACCTGGTCTGCCTGTTGCTGCGGCCCGACGGCAGCTGGGTCTGGACGCTGGTGAGCCACCGCCCCGTCATCGACGACGACGGCGCGGTGCGCGGGTGGCTCTACCGGGTCAAGGACCACACCCAGACCCGTGCGCTGCTCGGCGACCTCGAGGACCGCGAGCGCAAGCTGGTCGAGGCGCAGGAGATCGCGCGCATCGGCAGCTGGGACGCCGACCTGCTCACCGGGATCGCGACCTGGTCGCCCGAGACCTACCGGCTGTGCGGCGTCACGCCCGCCACCTTCGAACCCAGCGCCCGGGCCTTCGCCGCTCTCTTCCGTCCCGAGGACACCGCGCGGCTCGAGGACGCCTGGTCGCGCGTCACCGAGGGTGAGCCCATCGAGCTCGACGTGCAGCTGCCGCGACCCGACGGCCGGGACGCGTGGCTGCGCGTCCGCGGCGTCGTCACCGCCGACGACGACGGCGTGCCCGTCCGGGTGGGCGGCACGGTGCAGGACGTCACCGCCGCCACCGAGCACAGGCAGGGGCTGGAGTTCCTGAGCCGGCTGGCAGTCGTCACCAACCGGGCGCACTCGCTGCGCGAGGTGCTCGGCTCCTTCGAGGACGCCGTCGGGGAGTACTCGCGCTGGACCGGCCTGCTGGTGACGCTGCACCGGTCCGACGGCACCACCACCCACCTCGAGCCGGCTCCCCTGCCGCCGGACGTCCGCGCCCGCTGCGAGGGGCTGGCCGACCGGGCCGCCGCGGAGTCCACCGTGGTCCACGACGCGGCCGGACCGGCGGGACCCGCTGGCGCCTCGGTCCTGGTGGCCGGTCCCGTGCGCGTGCGGGACCGCGTGGTCTGCACCGTGGTCTCCGACACCCACACCAGCGCGGTCCCGCAACCCAGCGACCTGGGCGTCTTCACCCAGCTGCTGGCACTGCTGGCGGGCGTGGCCGAGCGCGAGCAGGCCGAGCGGGCCCTGGCCGGGGCGCGCGACGAGGCACTCAGCGCCTCCCGGGCCAAGTCCGAGTTCCTCGCCACGATGAGCCACGAGATCCGCACCCCCCTCAACGGCGTCATCGGGCTCGGCGAGCTGCTGCGGCGCACCGCCCTCGACGACCACCAGCGCCGTCTCGCGGAGGGGATCGACGCCTCCGGGCGCACGCTGCTCTCGCTGGTCAACGACGTGCTGGACCTCTCCAAGGTCGAGGCGGGGCGGCTCGAGCTCGAGGTCGTCGACTTCGACCCCCGTCGCGTCGTGGAGCAGAGCGTCGCCCTGGTGGCCGACCAGGCGCGCGACCGAGGGCTGGCGCTGCGCGTGCTCGTGGAGGGTGACACCCCTGCGCTGGTGCGCGGCGACCCCGTGCGGTTCGGGCAGGTCGTCACCAACCTCGCCGCGAACGCCGTCAAGTTCACCCTCGTCGGCCACGTCGAGGTCCACGTCCGAGCGGCGAGCGGGCCGCGCGGGGAGCAGCCCGACGGCACCGGGGTGCACGTCGAGGTGCGCGACACCGGGGTCGGGATCGCCGAGGAGGCCCGCGAGCGGCTCTTCCAGCCGTTCGTCCAGGCCGACAGCTCCACCACCCGCGAGTTCGGCGGCACCGGCCTCGGTCTGGCCATCAGCCACCGCATCGTCGAGGCCCTGGGTGGGCGCATCGAGGTCGCGAGCACCCCGGGGCGCGGGAGCAGCTTCGCGGTGACCGTCCCGTTCGCCCCGGCCGTCGACCTGGTGCCGCTGCCCGGGCACGCACGACTCGTGGCGGGCGCCCGCGCCCTGGTGGTCGACGAGGACGCCGACGAGCGGGCCCACCTGGTGCGGCAGCTGGCCACCTGGCAGGTCGTGGCGCGCGGCGTGGCCACCGGCGCCGAGTGCCTCGCGACGCTGGACGCCGCCCACGCGCGCGGCGAGCCCCTCGAGGTGGTGCTGCTCAGCCAGGCTCGAGGCGACGCCGGCGAGGCCCCCACCTGCCGTGCCGTGCGCAGCGACCCCCGCCACACCGCGGTCCGGCTGGCGCTGGTGTGCGCCCCCGCCGACCGGGGCGAGGCCGCCGCGCTCGTGGAGGAGGGCGTCGTCGACGGCCAGCTGGCGCGCCCCGTGCTGCCCTCGGCCCTGCACGAGCTGCTGGCCGTCCTCACCGGCAGGGCCCTCCCCCGCGCGGCCCAGGTCGTCGCGGACGGCGCTGCGGCGGCCGCTCCCCCGGTGCGCGGCCGGGTGCTGGTCGTCGAGGACAACCCGGTCAACCAGCTGGTCGCCGAGGGCCTCGTGCGACGCCTCGGCTTCGCACCGGTGGTGGCCGAGAACGGCTCGGTGGCCGTCGCCGCCGTCGCCGACGAGCCCGCCGGCTTCGCGGCGGTGCTCATGGACTGCCAGATGCCGGTGATGGACGGCTACGACGCCACCCGCGCGATCCGCGCCCTGCAGGCGGGCGGGACGCGCACACCCATCGTGGCGATGACCGCCGCCACCGTCGCCGAGGAACGCGCACGCTGCCTGGCGGCCGGCATGGACGACTTCGTGCCCAAGCCGGTGGACCCCGACCTGCTGGCCGCGACGCTGACCCGGTGGACCGGCCCACCGCCCGCGACGACGGCCACGACGGCGTGCACGGCCGCGGCGTCGTCACCTCCCGCGGAGAGCCGCTGGGAGCGTCTCCTGGAGCTGCGCGAGGTCGACGACGCGCTGGTGCTGCGGATGCTCGAGCGCTGGCACCAGACGGCGACCTCCGCACCCGACCGGCTGCGGCGCGCTGCGGAGGCAGGCGACCCCGAGGAGCTCGCTGCCGCTGCCCACTGGCTCAAGGGCAGTGCCGGCACCCTCGGCCTCACGGAGGTCGCCGCGCTCGCCGACGCGACGGAGCGCGGGGCCGTCCAGGGCGCCATCGAGCCCTCGCCCACCGCTCTGGTGATCCCGCTCTCCGAGCTCGAGGCCGCGCTGGCGCGCTCGTGCCGCGAGCTGGAGGAGTTCGCGGCGGTCCACCTCACCTGACGTCACCCACCGCCGGTGTCGGCCCGGGTGTCGGCCCGGCTGGTCGGCCCGGCTGTCGGCCCGGGTGTCGGCCCGGGTGTCGGCCGCGTGTTCACGCGACGGTCACCTCGGGGTGGTGACATCGCCAGACGCGCCGAGGAGGGTGCGCACCATGCGGATCGCGCTGGTGACCGAGACCTTCTTCCCCCAGGTGGACGGCACGACGACCACCGTCAAGGCGGTGGCCGACGGCCTGGTCGACGCCGGCCACGAGGTGCTGGTGGTCGCGCCGGCCCCGGGGCTGGCCCGCTACCGCGCCAGCCACGTGGCCCGGATCCAGACCCGCGAGCCCCGCGCACCCCAGGTGCGCACCGCCCTCGAGGGCTTCGCTCCCGACCTCGTGCACGTCACCTCGCCCGGCGCGCTGGGACGCCGCGCCCTCAAGCACGCCCAGCGCAGCGGGGTGCCGACGATCGTCGTCGAGCAGTCACCGCTGCTCGACCGCACCGTGGACTACTGGCGCGACCGTGTCGCCGAGCGGGCCGACCGCGTGCTCGTCACCTCTTCGTGGATGCAGCAGCGCCTGGCTACCGAGGGCGTCGAGACCGGCCTGTGGGAGCCCGGCGTCGACACCGCGGCCTTCCACCCGGGGCTGCGTGACCAGTGGCTGCACGACTCCTGGGCCCGTGCCCGGTCCCCGCGCGGCGCCGCGGTCGTCGTGGGCTACGTGGGCGGCCTGCACAAGCGGCACGGCGTGCGCCGGCTGGCCGAGCTCGCCGAGGTGCCCGGCATCCGACCGGTGCTGATCGGCAGCGGGCCCCAGCGCGAGTGGCTCGCCTTGCGCCTGCCCGACGCGCGCCTCACCGGCTCGCTCACCACCGGGGACCTCACCGTGGCCCTGCCCACGCTCGACGTGCTGGTGCACCCGGGCGTGCACGAGACCTGCTGCCACGTGCTGCGCGAGGCCGCCGCCAGCGGGGTGCCCGTGGTCGCGCCCCGGGCCGGGGGCGCGCGGCACGTGGTCCGGCACCTCGAGAGCGGGGTGCTCTACGACCCCGCCGACCCCGCCGACCTGCGCCGCGCCGTCGCCGCGGTGGCCGCCGACCGGCATCGCGGACTGCTGGGCGGGCGTGGCCGCGAGCTCGCCGTGCGCAGCTGGCGCGACGCCGTCGCGGAGCTGGAGGTCGAGCACCTGCGACCGCTCACCGGTGCGGAGGCACTCCCGTCCGCGCGGTGACCCGCCGGTAACGAAGGCAGCCCTAACGGGTCTATCTCACACGTGGGCGTGACCTCCGCCTCTCCCGCGGGGGGTACGCTCATAAATCGTGGCACAAGCGACCCAGCCTTCCGGCAAGACGCAGCGCTCCCTGGTCAAGGGAGCGCGAGCGACCCGCACCACGATCACGTTGAAGATCGCGATGGCCCTCAGCGGCCTGCTCTTCATCGCCTTCGTGCTCGGACACATGTACGGCAACCTCAAGGCCTTCTCGGGCCAGGAGTCGTTCAACTCCTACGCCGAGCACCTGCGTGAGCTCGGCGAGCCGCTGCTGCCCTACAGCGGCCTGCTGTGGATCATCCGCGTCGGACTGATCCTCGCCCTGGTGGTGCACGTGGCCAGCGCCGTGGCCCTGTGGCGCCGGGCGGGCGCGGCACGCAGCGTGCAGTACGCCAACCGCAAGTACCGCAACTCCAGCCTCTCCTCGCGCACCATGCGCTGGGGCGGACTGACGGTGCTGCTGTTCCTGGTGTGGCACCTGCTCAACTTCACCATCGGCAAGATCAACGTCGCCACGGGCGAGACCGGGTCCGCCGCGGGCGACCCGTACTCGTTGCTGGTCGACAGCTTCCAGGTGTGGTGGCTGACGATCTTCTACCTCGTGGCCATGGCGGCGCTCGCCCTGCACCTGCACCACGGCACCTTCTCGTCCATGCAGACCCTGGGCCTCACCAACACCGTCGCCTCGCGCCAGCGCGCCCGCCTCGCCGGCTGGGTGCTCGCGGTGGTGGTCGCCGGCGGCTTCTCGCTGGTGCCGCTGGGCGTCCTCGTCGGCATCATCGAGTAGTACGAGCTTCGAGCAAGGAGACCTGCACCATGGCTGGCAACACCTTCCACGAGGGGCTGACCCCCCTGAACACCGCTCCGACGCAGACCTCCGACGACGCCCACGGGTACTACACCCCGGGCGAGAAGATCGTCGACCCCATCGCGCCCGAGGGACCCATCGCCGACCGGTGGACCACCCGCAAGTTCGAGAACCGCCTGGTCAACCCGGCCAACCGGCGCAAGCTCGACGTGATCATCGTCGGCACCGGCCTGGCCGGCGGCGCCGCGGCGGCCACGCTCGGCGAAGCCGGCTACAACGTGAAGTCCTTCTGCTACCAGGACTCGCCGCGCCGCGCGCACTCGATCGCGGCGCAGGGCGGCATCAACGCGGCCAAGAACTACAAGGAGGACGGCGACTCGGTCTTCCGCCTCTTCTACGACACCGTCAAGGGCGGCGACTACCGCTCGCGCGAGTCTAACGTCTACCGCCTGGCCGAGGTCAGCACCAACATCATCGACCAGTGCGTCTCGCAGGGCGTGCCCTTCGCCCGCGACTACGGCGGCCTGCTCGACAACCGCTCCTTCGGCGGCGTGCAGGTCTCGCGCACGTTCTACGCGCGCGGCCAGACGGGCCAGCAGCTGCTGATCGGCGCCTACCAGGCCATGGAGCGCCAGGTGGCCGCCGGCACCGTCACCCAGTACACCCGCCACGAGATGCTCGAGCTCGTGATGGTCGAGGGCAAGGCGCGCGGCATCATCGCCCGCGACCTGGTCACCGGCGAGATCGAGACCCACCTGGCCGATGTCGTCGTGCTCGCCAGCGGTGGCTACGGCAATGTCTTCTTCCTCTCCACCAACGCCATGGGCTCCAACGTCACCGCCACGTGGCGCGCGCACCGCAAGGGCGCCTACATGGCCAACCCCTGCTACACGCAGATCCACCCCACCTGCATCCCCGTCTCGGGCGAGCACCAGTCCAAGCTGACGCTGATGTCGGAGTCGCTGCGCAACGACGGCCGCATCTGGGTGCCGAAGAACAAGGAGGACTGCGACAAGGACCCCCGCGACATCCCCGAGGAGGACCGCGACTACTACCTGGAGCGGATCTACCCCTCCTTCGGCAACCTGGTCCCGCGCGACATCGCCTCGCGCCAGGCCAAGAACGTCTGCGACGAGGGCCGCGGTGTCGGCCCGATCGTGGGCGACTTCCGCCGCGGTGTGTACCTGGACTTCGCCGACGCCATCGCGCGCCTGGGCGAGGACGCCGTGCGCGAGAAGTACGACAACCTCTTCGACATGTACGAGCGGATCACGGGCGAGAACCCCTACCAGGTGCCGATGCGCATCTACCCCGCCGTGCACTACGTGATGGGCGGCCTGTGGGTCGACTACCACCTGCAGTCCAACCTCGAGGGCCTCTTCGTGACCGGCGAGGCCAACTTCTCCGACCACGGCGCCAACCGCCTGGGTGCCTCCGCGCTGATGCAGGGCCTGGCCGACGGCTACTTCGTGCTGCCCAACACCATCCGCGACTACCTGGCCGACGGCCCGTTCGAGAAGATCGACGAGTCGCACCCCGAGGTCGTCGCGGCGCGCACCGCCGTCGAGGAGCGCATCCAGAAGTTCCTCTCCATCGGTGGCAACCGCTCGGCGGACTCCTTCCACCGCGAGCTCGGCCACATCATGTGGGAGTACTGCGGCATGGAGCGCACCGAGGACGGCCTGCGCAAGGCCATCGACATGATCCGTGAGCTCAAGGCCGCGTTCTGGAGCGACCTCAAGGTGCTCGGCACCGCCGACACCCTCAACCAGAGCCTCGAGAAGGCCGGCCGCGTCGCCGACTTCATCGAGCTCGGCGAGCTGATGTGCATCGACGCCCTGAACCGCCGCGAGTCGTGCGGCGGTCACTTCCGCGGCGAGTCGCAGACCGAGGACGGCGAGGCGCTGCGCCACGACGACGAGTTCGCCTACGTGGCGGCCTGGGAGTGGGGCGGCGACGAGGGCCAGCCCGTGCTGCACAAGGAGGACCTGATCTACACCGCCATCGAGATGAAGCAGAGGTCGTACAAGTAATGAACCTCACCCTGAAGATCTGGCGCCAGGCCTCGCCCGAGGCCGCGGGCGCCATGCAGACCTACGCGGTCAACGACGTCTCGCCCGACATGAGCTTCCTCGAGATGCTCGACGTGCTCAACGAGCAGCTCAACGAGCAGGGCGACGAGCCGGTGGCCTTCGACCACGACTGCCGCGAGGGCATCTGCGGCTCGTGCAGCCTGATGATCAACGGCCAGCCGCACGGCCCCGAGGTCACCACGACCTGCCAGCTGCACATGCGCTCGTTCAAGGACGGCGAGACGATCACCGTCGAGCCGTGGCGCGCCGACCCGTTCCCGGTGCTCAAGGACCTCGTCGTCGACCGCAGCGCCTTCGACCGGATCATCCAGGCCGGCGGCTACATCTCCGCCAACACCGGCTCGGCGCCCGAGGCCAACTCGGTGCCCGCCCCGCGCGACAAGGCGCTGCGCGCCTTCAACGTGGCCACCTGCATCGGGTGCGGCGCCTGCGTCGCCGCGTGCCCCAACGGGTCGGCGTCGCTGTTCCTCGGCGCGAAGATCACCCACCTCGGCGAGCTGCCCCAGGGTCAGCCGGAGCGCTACTCGCGCGTGGCCGACATGGTGGGCCAGCACGACCATGAGGGCTTCGGCGGCTGCACCAACATCGGCGAGTGCACCTCGGCCTGCCCCAAGGGCATCCCGCTCGACGTCATCTCCCAGCTCAACAAGGACCTGCGTACCGCCATCAAGCACGGTCACTGAGCCACACGCACCACACCGACGACCCCTCCCGGCCACCGGCCGAGAGGGGTCGTCCGCGTCCGGGTCCTGCTCGCTCGGGCTGGAGCGCGGTCAGTCCTTCCCGCGGCGCACCACGGCCACCAGGCCGAGCATCGCCGCCGCTCCCCCGGCGAACGGGGTGACCCAGCGGCGGCCGGCCGCGCCCGCGCTACCTGCCCCACCGTCGGCCGCGGGGTCGTTCGCCCACACGGCGCGACCGCTGCCCCCGGGGTGCGGGGCCAGGGGCGGGGTCTGCGGGCCCTGCACCGGCGCCTCGCCCTCGGTGCGCAGCGCCCGAGCCTCCGCGCTGGTCCAGGCGAACGAGGCGGCGTAGAGCACCACCCGGGAGAAGTAGTTGATCCACACCACGAGGATCAGCGCGATCCCGAAGGCCTGGAAGGCGGGCTGGCCCTTGGTGGCACCCAGCAGGAACTGCGAGAGCAGCTTGAGCACCTCGAAGGCCACGGCACCGAGCACCGCTCCCCCGATCATCGAGCGTCGCGGGATCTCGGGGCGCGCCAGCATCTGGAAGATGAGGAAGAACAGCAGCGCGTTGACGGCGAGCCCGACCACGACGGTGAGCACGCTCACCAGCCAGCCGAACGCCGCGTCGAGACCGACGAGGTCGAGCAGCAGGTCGGAGAAGCCCCGCACGAAGCCGGTCACCGCCACGGAGACGAACAGCGTGAGGCCGACGGTCCCGAGCGTCACGAGGTCCCGCAGCTTGCCGAGCACGAAGTTCGGCTGCTGGAACGCGGGCTTCTCGAAGACGACGATGAGCGCCTCGCGCATGGAGGAGAGCCAGCCCAGGCCGGAGTAGAGCACGCCGAGCACGCCGACGACCGCCGCCCAGCCGGAGAACGTGCGGATGTCGGCCAGCGAGATCTGGCCCTCCCGGCTGCCGATGATGCCCGGGAGCACGTCGTCGATCACCTGGCGCAGGTCGCTCTGGGCGTCGGGGTAGATGCGCGAGAGCAGGCCGACGACGAAGACGGAGAGCGCCAGGACCGGGAAGAAGGAGAGGAAGCCGTAGTAGGTCATGCCCCCGGCCTGCTGCCCGCCCTTGACGGCGGAGTAGTGCTCCTGGGTGCGCAGGGCGTGGTCGAGCGCGGGGCGCTCGGCCCGGGCTGCGGCCAGGCGGTCGGCGATGGCCATTGAGGGGTCTCCGTCGGTCGGCGGCGGCCGCTCAGGTCGCCGGGTCGGGCCTGCTGGTCTCCTGCGCCACGAGCGGGAAGGCGCGCGTGGCCTGCCAGCCGGTATCCACATCGTGCACGTACAAGTGGAAGCGGGAGACCTCGAACACGCACTCGAAGTCGGCGAGCTCGGCGAAGGCGCGGTCGAGCAGCGGGTCCTCGAGGTGGTGCGCCACGGTCACGTGCGGGTGGTAGGGGTAGTCCAGCTCGACATCGAGCGGGCCGCTGCGGACCGCCTCGGCCAGCTGCTCGCAGTGCGAGATGCCCTCGACCAGGCTGACGAACACGACCGGCGAGATGGGGCGGAACGTCCCCGTGCCGCGCAGGTGGACGCCGAAGACGGGCACCTTCTGCGAGGCCTCCGAGAGGTGTCGCTCGAGCGCGGCGAGGTCGCCGTCGACCTCGGTGGGCGGCACCAGCGTGATGTGCGTGGGGATCTTGGTGGCGGTGGTGTCGCCGACGTCGCGCCGGTAGTCCTGGAGCTCGGTGGCCCAGGGCTCCGGGATGGCGACTGCGACTCCGATCGTCGGCACGCCTCGACCCTAGCGGGCGGCCCGCGAGGCCTCGGAGGCCCCCGCGGGTGCACCCGCGGCGACCTCCTGGTAGGCCCGTCCGCGGGTCAGGAAGGCGATGACGAGCACCACGAGACCCGCGATCGAGAGCACCGCTCCGGCCAGCGCCGGTGCGCGGTACCCGGCACCGGAGGCGATCACGAGACCCCCGATCCAGGCGCCCAGCGCGTTGGCGACGTTGAGGGACGCGTGGTTCATCGCGGCCCCGAGGGTCCTGGCCTCGCCGGCGACGTCCATCAGCCGCAGCTGCAGGTTGACCACCAGCACCGAGCCCATCACGGTCGTGAGGAAGGCGGCGGGGAGCAGCACCCAGCCCCCGGGTGCCAGGAACCAGAAGACGATCAGCACGACGAGCATCCCGCCGGCACCGATGAACAGGGACCGCCACACCGACCAGTCGGCGAGCTCGCCCGCGAACCACGTGCCGACCACCATGCCGAGGCCCAGCACGAGGAGGAAGACGGGCACGGCCCCCTCACCCAGCCCGCCGACCTCGGTGACGATCGGCGCGATGTAGGTGTAGATGGCGAACATGCCGCCGAAGCCGACGGCGCCCGCGAGCAGGGTCAACCACACCTGCGCGCTGCGGAAGGCCCGCAGCTCGCGCAGTCCGGTGGCCTGCGGGTCGCCCGGTCGGGAGGGCACGCAGGCGAGCACGAGGAGGGCGGTGAGCAGCGCCAGCAGGGCTGCGGCGCCGTAGGCGCTGCGCCAGCCCCACATCTGCCCCATCCACGTGGCCGCGGGGACGCCCACCACGTTGGCGACCGAGAGACCCAGCATCACCGAGGCCACGGCGCGTCCCTTGCGGCCGGGGGCGGCCAGGTCGGCAGCCACCAGCGAGGCGACACCGAAGTAGGCGCCGTGCGGGAGCCCGTCGAGGAAGCGTGCGGTGCCGAGCATGGCGAACCCCGTGGCCGCCGCCGACAGCACGTTGAAGACCGCGTAGGCGAGCATCAGCCCCACCAGCAGGGCGCGGCGCGGCCAGCGTGCGCCCAGCACCGCCAGCAGGGGCGCCCCCACCACGACGCCGAGGGCGTAGGCCGAGATCACGTGCCCGGCCTGCGGCACCGAGACACCGACGCCGTCGGCCACCTGGGGCAGCAGACCCATGGTCACGAACTCGGTGGTGCCGATGGTGAAGCCGCCCATCGCCAGCGCGAGGATCGCCACGGCGACGCGTCGCGGCGACAGGCTGGCCGGTGCGCCGTTGCTGGTCGGGCCGCCCGGGGGGGCGGTGGGGCTACCGGGGGCGGTGAGGGTCACGGCTCTCTCTCGTCGGCGGGACACGTGGGTGCGGTGCACGCAGCCCGGACGGTCGCACCGCGCCGGGCCGAGGATCGCGCGCCACCCATCGTCCAACCGCGCTGCCGCCCCGGCAATTCCGCGGTGCGGTGATGCTCCCCGCACCCGGCTACCGGGCGCTCGCCCCCAGCCGCACCTCGCCACCGTCCGTGACTTGCACCTCCAGGCCCGGGCCACCCGTGGGGCCGCCCGTGCGGCCCGCCGCCGGATCGTGCAGGCCGGTCAGGGTGAAGCGCCCCAGCAGCGCGCTGGTGCGGGCCGGCGCGACCGCCCGCCCCTCCTCGACCCTCACCCCGGCCACCGCCACCAGGCACGCGACGGCCGCCGCGGCGGACCAGGCCTGGGGCCGGCAGGCGGCGGGGTAGGCGGACGGCGCCGCGGACGAGGACGACGCGCCGTCGCCGGCACGGGTGTCACCCCCGAACAGCTCGGGCAGCCGGTAGTCCAGCTGCTCCGCGGCGTCGAGCAGACCGCGGGTGAGCCCGGCCGCCTCCTCGTGCGCGCCCTCGGCGGCCAGCCCGCGCACGGCGATGGCGGTGTCGTGCGCCCAGACCGACCCGCCGTGGTAGGAGAGACGCGAGAAGCGGGGCGAGGCGGCGCTGAGGGTGCGCAGGCCGAAGCCCGAGCTCAGCTCGGGGCCGGTCAGCAGGGCGGCCACCCGGGCGGCATCGCGCTCGCCCAGGAGTCCGGTGCCCAGCAGGTGACCGAGGTTGGAGGTCACCGCGTCGACCCGGCGCCCGCTCGCGTCGAGAGCGATGGCTGCGTGCCCGCCCTGCGGGGTGTCCACCCAGAAGTCCCGACGGAACCGGGCGGGCAGGGCGGCGGCGTAGTCCGCGAGTCCCGGCACCTCCGGCTCGCCGTGGGCACGGAGCAGGGCGGCACCGCGCAGGGCGGCCTCGTAGGCATAGGCCTGCACCTCGCACAGCGCGATCGGCGCCTCGGCCAGGCGGCCGTCGGCGAACTGCACCGAGTCGTGGCTGTCCTTCCACCCCTGGTTGGAGAGGCCGCGCCCGGTGTGGTCGAGGTAGCGCAGCCAGCCGTCCTCGGACCGGGCCGAGGCCTCCAGCACCCAGGTGAGGCAGCGACGCGCCGCCGGCAGGAGCGCACGGACACCGGCGGGGTCCGCGCCCCACTGCGCGGCGTCGGCGAGGGTGCTCACGAACAGGGGCGTGGCGTCCACGCTGCCGTAGTAGAGCGGCGGCAGCCGCTGGGCACCGAGGTCGAGCTCGGCCGCGCGCACCTCGTGCAGCACCTTGCCCGGCTCCTCCTCGGTCCTCGCGTCGTGGCGCGTGCCCTGACGACGGGCCAGCACCCGCAGGGTCGAGAGGGCGAGCGCCGGGTCCACCGGCGCCATCATCCGTGCTGCCCAGAGCGAGTCACGGCCGAAGAGCGTCAGGAACCACGGGCTACCGGCGGCGAGGAAGGTGTCCTCCTCCTCGCCCAGGGCCAGCCCGGCGAGGTCCTCGAGGCTGCGCGCGACCCAGCGCTCCAGACGCACGTCGTCGGCCCGGACGTGCAGGTGCCAGCTCGGCCGGCGCTGCGGTGGCCCGAAGACGCCGCGGTGCGTGGTGCGTGCGCGCCACCCGACCTCGGCGCGCTCGCCACGCTCCAGGTGCAGCCGCCAGGTCAGGCGACCGGCGGCGGCGTCGATCTCGACATCGGCCCCGGTGGGCGCCATGGGCGGCGTGGGCGGCGTGGGCGGCGTGGGCGGCGTGGGCGGCGTGGGCGGCGTGGGCGGCATGGGCGGCATGGCGACCCCCGGCGCCCCGGACCCGGGCCGGACGGAGGTGGTCACGCCGCTCCCCTGCCACCGCAGACCCTCACCGTCGTCGGTCGCCGGCAGCGCGGGCGGGGCCGTTCCTTGCTTGACGCTGCTCATGGGCGCGTGGTCGGCGCCGAGCTCCAGGTGCAGCACGACGGTGACCGGCTCGGCGGCGACCGACTCGACGACGATGCGCTCGACCAGGGAGTCACCGTCGAGCTCGCGCACCACGTCGAGGCGCACGGTGGGGTCGGGCAGCGCGTCCCCCAGCGAGCGGGCGAGCAGTGAGACCTCCTGGCGCGCGACCCCGGGCAAGACCTCGCGCACGGACTCGAGCGCGGAGCCCTCGACGCGCAGCGCGATCCGGTCGAGCAGGCGCAGGTCGCCCACGAACCAGCCCTGGGCACCGCCGCGCCGCACCTGCCCGTCGGGCTCGCCCAGCAGCAGGCCGGGCGCGGCCACGAGGGAGGCGAGCCGGTGCAGCGCGGGCTGCAGCGGCGGGCCGGGCGTGGGGGTTGTCTCGGCGCGGTCGTCGTGGGTAACCTCCGTCACGTTCCGTAGTTTAGCGTTAAACACTGCCCACGTCAGGACCCGAGGGAGGTCGACCGTGACACCGTCGGACCAGCGCGGCCCGGTGCCGCACGGCAGCGTCACCCTGGCTGACGTCGCCCGCCACGTCGGCGTCTCGGCGCAGTCGGTCTCCAACGCGCTGCACCGGCCCGAGAAGCTGACCACCGAGACCCGCGAGCGGATCCTCGCGGCGGTCCAGGAGCTCGGCTACCGACCCAACCGCTCCGCACGCACCCTGCGCAGCCGCCGCTCGCACCTGATCGGCGTCAAGGTCGAGCCCTCCCGCGACGACCGTGCCGCGCTCCTGCTCGATCAGTTCCTGCACGCCCTCGCCGAGTCGGCCGGGCAGGCCGCATGCCACCTGATCCTCTGCCAGGCCGAGGACGAGCACGCGGAGGTGGAGGCCTACCGCGAGCTGCTCGACACCACCTCGGTCGACGCCTTCGTGCTGGCCGGCACCCACGCCGGCGACCGTCGCGTGGCGGCGCTCCGCGGCTGGGGCGTGCCCGTGGCCACCTTCGGCCGTCCGTGGGACGGCGACGACGACCTCTCTTGGGCCGACGTCGACGGCCGCGCCGGCCTGCGCGCGGCCACCGACCACCTGGGCGCCCAGGGGCACACCCGGATCGCCCACGTGGGGTGGCCGCACGACTCCGACACCGGTGCCGACCGGCGCCGCGGCTGGCGCGAGGCGTGCGCGGACCGTCGCCTGCCGGTCGACCTCGACGCCGCCGTCCCCGACGACTTCGACGCCGCCCGCGACGCCGCCCACCGCCTGCTCGACGCCACGGAGCCGGCCACCGGCTTCGTCTGCGCGTCGGACACCCTCGCCCTCGGGGTGCTGCGCGCCCTCGCGGAACGGGGACTGCGCGCGGGCGAGCAGGTGGGCGTCACCGGCTTCGACAACTCCCCCGCCGCCGCGCTCACCACCCCCGGCCTCACCAGCCTGCGCCAGCCGCTGGCTGCCGTGGCCGCCGACCTCGTCGGCGCCGTGCTAGAGCAGCTCGACGGAGCAACCCATCGCCGTCGCAGCCTCCTCGCGCCCGAGCTCGTCGTGCGCGCCTCGAGCCTGCGCGGCGCACCCACCGACCCCCACCCGTCCACCCGCACCTCGGAGGCACACCGATGACCACACGTTCCCGCTCGCTCGCCGTCCTGGCCGTCACCACCTCGGCGTCGCTCCTGCTGACCGCCTGCGGCGGCTCGGGCTTCGACGACGCCGGCGGTGGCGGTGGCGGTGAGGGCTCGTCCGAGGGACTGACGGTGCTGATCGGCTCCTCCGGCGAGGCCGAGACGGCCGCGGTCGAGGAGGCCGTGGCGCAGTGGTCGCAGGAGAGCGGGGTCGACGCCGAGGTCTCGGTGGCCAGCGACCTGCCCCAGCAGCTGAGCCAGGGCTTCGCCTCCGGCAACCCGCCGGACGTCTTCTACGTCTCCACCGACACGCTGGCCGGCTACGCGGCCAACGGCTCGCTACTGCCCTACGGCGACCAGCTGGAGAACGCCGGCGAGTTCTACCCCGCCCTGACCGAGGCCTTCACCGTCGACGACGAGCTGTACTGCGCGCCCAAGGACTTCTCGACGCTCGCGCTCGTCATCAACCAACGACTGTGGCAGGAGGCCGGCCTGACCGAGGCCGACGTGCCCACCACGTGGGAGGAGCTCGCCCAGGTGGCCGAGCAGCTCACCGAGGGCGACCGGGTCGGGCTGGCCTTCAGCCCCGAGTACCAGCGCGTCGGCGTCTTCATGGCACAGGCGGGGGGCGGCATGGTCTCCGAGGACGGCACCGAGGCGATCGTCGACACCCCCGAGAACCTGGAGGCGCTCGACTACGTGCAGCAGCTCTTCGACGACGGCGTCGCCTCGTTCTCCTCCGACCTCGGGGCCGGCTGGGGCGGCGAGGCCTTCGGCCGCCAGCTTGCGGCGATGACGATCGAGGGCAACTGGATCGAGGGGGCACTGAGCAGCGACTACCCCGACGTCGAGTACACCGTCGCGCCCCTGCCCGAGGGCCCCGGCGGTGCCGGCACGCTGGCCTTCACCAACTGCTGGGGCGTGGCCCAGGCCAGCCAGAGCCAGGACGACGCCGTAGCGCTCGTCGAGCACCTCACCAGCGCCGAGCAGCAGCTCGCCTTCGCCGATGCGTTCGGGGTAATCCCCTCGCTCGAGTCGGCCGCGGAGCAGTACGCCTCCCAGGACCCGACCCAGGCGCCGTTCGTGGAGGGTGCCGACGTGGCGCAGAACCCACCCGCCCAGGAGGGTGCCGCCGACGTCGTGGCCGACTTCAACGCCCAACTGGAGAGCCTGGCCGGCGGCGACCCGGAGTCGATCCTGACCTCGGTGCAGGGCTCCTTGCAGGCCGTGCTCGACGCTCAGCAGTGAGCGGGTCGTGAGCACTGCTCCCGTTGCGACCGCGCAGGGTCCCGCGCGACGCGACGTTCCCCCGCGGCGAGCGCGTCGCACGGCCGAGCAGCGTCGACGCAGCCGTGACGGCTGGCTCATGGTGAGCCCCGCCGTGCTGCTGCTCGGCACCTTCCTGGCCGTTCCCGTCGTCATGGCGCTGTCGGTGAGCTTCTCCGACTGGCGCGGCGTCGGCAGCCCGTTCGGGTCCGACGTCGGGTTCGTCGGCCTGGAGAACTACCGCTCCATCCTCACCGGGGGCACCCTGGCGCAGCGCGACTTCGGCACCGCGCTGCGCAACAACGCCTACTACGTGCTGCTCGTGGTGCCGCTCCAGACCGCCCTCGCCCTGGCGCTGGCGGTCCTGGTGCACACCCGGTGGCTGCGTGGCCGGGGCTTCTTCCGGACGGCGTTCTACTTCCCCTCGGTCACCAGCTCGGTGGCGATCACCGTGCTGTGGCTGTTCCTGTTCAGCAGCAGCGGCGCCGTCAACGAGATCCTGGGGTGGGTCGGCATCAACGGGCCCGCGTGGTTCAACGATCCCCGGGGCCTGCTCCACCTGGCGCTCGGCGGGGTCGGGGTCGACCAGCCGCCCGCCGCCCTAAGCGAGAACACTGCTCTCGGCATCTCCTGGTGGGAGTGGCTGGCGGGGCCCTCGGTGGCGATGTTCGCCCTCGTGCTGATGGCCGTCTTCACCACCTCGGGCACGTTCATGCTGCTGTTCATCGCCGCGCTCAACAACATCGGCGAGGAGATCGACGAGGCCGGCCAGATGGACGGTGCCTCCTCGTGGCAGCGCTTCCGGCACCTCACCCTGCCGATGCTGCGCCCGACCCTGTTCACCGTGCTCACGCTCGGACTGATCGGCACCTGGCAGGTCTTCGACCAGATCTACACCGGCACGCAGGGCACACCGGCCAAGACCACGCTGACGCCGGCCTACCTGTCGTTCGAGTCGGCGTTCAACGACCAGCGCTGGGGCCAGGGCGCCGCCATCGCGTTCATCCTGTTCGCCATCATCGTCTCCCTGACGCTGGTGCAGCGGTGGCTGCTGAGGAGCCGCACGTGAGCGCCACGACCAGCGCACCCGAGCGAGCGGCAGGTGGTACCGCACGAGCAAGCATGCGCGGCGTCGGACGGCGGCGCGTGGTGCTGCTCTACGGCCTCCTGGTCCTGATGGCGGCGATCTACATCCTGCCGTTCCTCATCGACGTCGCCACCTCGTTCAAGACCGAGGAGGAAGCCGCCGCCGACCCGGTCTCGCTGCTGCCCGGCACGTTCACGACGGCGGCCTACGAGCGCCTGTTCCTGCGCTCGGACTTCCCGACCTGGTTCGCCAACTCGGTGGTGGTGACCCTGCTGGTGACGGCGGGGAGGGTGCTCTTCGACTCCCTGGCCGGGTACGCGCTCGCACGCATCCCCTTCCGTGGGCGCACGGCGCTCTTCGCGCTCCTGGTGGCGGTCATGGCCGTGCCCAACGTGGTGCTGCTGATCCCGAAGTTCCTGGTGATCAACCAGCTCTCCATCTACGACTCCTACCCGGGCCTGGTCGTCCCGCTGCTGGCCGACGCCGCGGGGATCTTCATCATGAAGAACTTCTTCGAGTCGATCCCGGTCAGCGTCGAGGAGCAGGCGCGCATCGACGGAGCCGGCACCTTGCGGATCTTCTGGTCGGTGGTGCTCCCCATGGCGCGCCCCGCGGTGGTGACCATCGTGATCCTCTCCTTCCAGGGCTCCTGGAACGAGCTGAGCCACTTCATCGTGGCCAGCCAGGACCCGGCGCTCTTCACGCTCACCAAGGGCGTGGCCCAGCTGGCGTCGGGCGCTCTCAGCCAGGGGTCCCAGTACCCGCTGAAGCTGGCGGCGGCCGCCGTGATGACCATCCCGGTCGCGGTGGTCTTCTTCGTCTTCCAGAAACGGATCATGAACGCCAGCACCGGGGCGGTGAAGGAGTAGCCACCGCCCACCTCGTACCACTCCGGCGCCCGCGGCGGGCCCTCAACCCCGCGGGCGCCGGAGGACCTGCTCGAACAGGTCGGCGGCGACCTCGACCAGGTCCTCGGCGTCGAGGTCGCTGTGTCCCTCCGTCCAGGCGCCGACGAGGTCGGCCAGGCCCGCCACCAGCACCCGTGCCCGCGCCAGCGCCCGGGCCGTGGGCCATGCCTGCTGCCCGTAGAGCGCCGCCGCCTCGGCAGCTATCGCCTGCGCGAACCCCCCCACGAGGGCGTCGCGCCGCTCGCGCAGCGCCGAGGCGCCGGCCGCGTGCACCACGGCGACCCGCACTGCCGCGGGCTCGGCGACCACCAGCTCGACCAGTGCCCGCGCGGCCGCCTGCACCCGCTCGCCCGCGGTGCCCGGGGTCCGGGCCACCTCGGCCGTGACCAGGCCCAGGATCCGGTCGGCGATGTCGTCGAGCGTCGCGACCAGCGCCTCGTCGAGGTTGCGGAAGCTCTCGTAGAAGTAGCGCTCGGTGAGGCCGGCCTCGGCGCAGACGGCGGTCATGGTGGTGCGCGTCGTGCCCCGCTCGGCGAGCACCGTGGCGGTCGCACGCACGAGCCGGGCGCGGCGCTCGGTGGCGCGCTCGCTCGCCGTCCTGCCTCCGTAGCTGCGTTCACCCACGGGCCCAGCCTGGCCCACGGGGCGGCCCCGGCGCACCCCGACCCTTGACGGCGCCCCACCCACCGACCAAACTGACAGGATCCCCTGTCAGATAGGACGCCGATGCTCCCCCTGCTCCGCTCGCTCCCCCTGGTCGGCCCGACCCTCGCCTACGTCTCCGACCCGCTGACCTTCATGGAGCGCCAGCTGCGCGAGCACGGGCCCGTCTCGGAGATCCCGTTCCTCGGCAGGCCCTGGACCGTGCTGCTCGGCCCGGACGCGTGCAGCGAGGCCCTGGTCAA
This sequence comes from Nocardioides nanhaiensis, assembly GCF_039542785.1. Taxonomy (NCBI): domain Bacteria; kingdom Bacillati; phylum Actinomycetota; class Actinomycetes; order Propionibacteriales; family Nocardioidaceae; genus Nocardioides; species Nocardioides nanhaiensis. The sequence goes on along the minus strand of NZ_BAABIM010000001.1, from coordinate 1,155,844 downwards.
CCGCGACAAGGCCTTCGCCAACGGCCCCGGCTGGGGGCAGCTGGTGGGGCCGTTCTTCGACGGGGGCCTGATGCTGCTCGACTTCGACGAGCACCGGCGCCACCGGCGCCTCATGCAGCAGGCGTTCACCCGCGACCGGATCGAGGGCTACACCGCGGCGCTCAGCCCCGCGGTGGCGCGGGGGCTCGACGCGTGGCAGCCCGGGGAGAACGTCCGCGCCTACCCGGCGCTGAAGACCCTCACCCTCGACCTCGCCACGCAGGTGTTCATGGGGGGCGCCCAGCTCACCTCGCCGCGCGAGCTCGACGCCGTCAACCGGGCCTTCGTGGACTGCGTGCAGGCCGCGACGGCGTTCGTGCGCGCACCCCTGCCCTTCACCCGGTGGGGTCGCGGCGTCCGGGGCCGCGCCCTGCTGGAGGAGTTCCTCACCCGGCACCTGCCCGCCAAGCGCGCCCACGCCAGCGAGGACCTGTTCTCGGTGCTGTGCCACCTCTCCGAGGACGGCGAGGTGTTCAGCGACGAGGACGTGGTGAACCACATGATCTTCCTGCTGATGGCCGCGCACGACACCTCGACCATCACGGTCTCGACCGCGATGCAGCACCTGGGACAGCACCCGGCGTGGCAGGAGCGCCTGCGCGAGCAGGCCCGGGAGCTCCCCGAGCACCCCACCCTGGCCGAGCTCGACGCCTGGGAGGACGCCGACCTGGTGATCCACGAGTGCCTGCGGCTGCTGCCGCCGGTCCCGGTGCTGGCGCGGCGCACCGTGAAGGAGACCGAGGTGCTGGGCACCCGGATCCCCGCCGGCCGCCTGACGGCCGTCATGGTGCACCTGCAGCACCACCAGCAGGAGTGGTGGACCGACCCCGAGCGCTTCGATCCCGAACGCTTCGCCGAGCCCCGCCGCGAGGACCGCCGTCACCGCCACGCCTGGGAGCCGTTCGGCGGCGGGGTGCACAAGTGCCTGGGCATGTTCTTCGCCGGCGCGGAGGTCAAGCTGATCCTCCACCACCTGCTGCGGCGCTTCGAGTGGGCCGTCGACCCCGACTACCGACCCTCCCTCAGCTACCTCTCGCTGCCCGTCCCGAAGGACGGGCAGCCCGTCCGGCTGCGCGCCCTCGCCGGCTGATGCGGCGGTCACGGGCCCGGGTGAGCAGCGCAATCGCGCCGGCCAGGAGGATGCGCATCCTCTGATCCGGGTGAGGGGCGCGATCGCGCTGCTCAGGAGGTTCGGTCGGGGCCGCCTCAGCTGGAGACGGCGGAGGCCAGCTTGGCGAGCGAGTCCTCGAGCTGGGCCTGGCTCACGAGCGGGAAGGAGACCTTCTCGAGGATCTGGGGGTCGGTGACCTTGGACCAGTCGTAGGTCAGCGTCACCTCGGTGGCGTCGGCCCCGTCGGCCTGCAGCTCCCACAGCCACTCCCAGCCCGGGGGCTCCTGGCCGGCCGGCGCGGTCTGCCAGGCGAGCAGGTGGCGCGGGTCGAACCCGGTGACGACGTTGTCGGTCTGGTAGTCGCCACCCATGTGGTCGCCGGTCATGTTCATCCGGAAGCTCTGGCCGGTGGCGGTGATGCGGTCGCCGTGGTCGATGCCGGTCACGAAGCCCGACCCGTCGAGCTCGTGGTGGCGGTGCGGGTTGCTGAGCACGTCGAAGACGTCGCTGGTGGAGGCGTCGATGCGCCGGGACACGGTGATCTTCTGGTCGTCGGTCATGCCTCCACGATGGGCACGCTCGGAGCGTCGGTTCAAGCCGCCGTCCATGGGTACCGGCCCTGCCCGACACTGTCGTCCGCCGGCGCCGGCTCCCCCGGGCTCAGCAGACCTGTGTCAGCTGCTCCACGGCGTCGTCGAGCTGCTGCTCGGCCTCGGTCACGGCCTGCTGGTCGACGGCGCCCTCGGCGGCGTCGCGCGACTCCTGCACCAGCGCGTCGAGCGCCTCGCGCGCCTGCTGCAGGCGTGCCTGGGTCTCCCCGGAGAGGTTGTCCTCCGCGGCGGCCACCGAGTCCCGCAGCGCGGAGAGCTCACGGCGGGCCGCCTCGGGGTCGGCGCCGATGGACTCGGCGGCCTGACGCGCCTGGCCGGCGATGCCGTCGACGGCCTCCTGGGCCAGGCGGCACGCGCCGTCCGAGGCGGCGTCGGAGATGGCGTCCTCGGCCTGCTCGCAGGCGCCGAGCACCCCCACCGCCGCGACCGTGAGCACGGTCGCGGCGGTGCGGCGCAGGAGTCCTGCGGGAGCCACGGGGTGTCGGGGCGTCACAGCGAGGCCAGGGCCTCGTTCAGCGTGGCGCTGGGACGCATGACCCGCTCGGCCTTCTCGGGGTCGGGGCGGAAGTAGCCCCCGATGTCGGCGGCCTCGCCCTGCACGCCGTTCAGCTCGCCCACGATGGTCTCCTCCTGGCTGCGCAGCGACTGCGCGAGCGAGGCGAAGTCCGCGGCGAGCTCGGCGTCGTCGGTCTGCTGGGCCAGCTCCTCGGCCCAGTAGAGGGCGAGGTAGAAGTGCGAGCCGCGGTTGTCGATGCCACCGACCTTGCGGGTGGGCGACTTGTCCTCGTTGAGGAAGGTGCCGGTGGCCCGGTCGAGGGTGTCGGCCAGCACCTGGGCGCGGGCGTTGTCGTCGGCCTGGGCGAGGTGCTCCAGGCTGGCGGCGAGGGCGAAGAACTCGCCGAGGCTGTCCCAGCGCAGGTAGTTCTCGCGCACCAGCTGCTGCACGTGCTTGGGCGCCGAGCCACCCGCGCCGGTCTCGAAGAGGCCGCCGCCGTTCATCAGCGGCACGACGGAGAGCATCTTGGCGGACGTGCCGAGCTCGAGGATCGGGAAGAGGTCGGTGTTGTAGTCGCGCAGCACGTTGCCGGTGACCGAGATGGTGTCCTCGCCCTTGCGGATCCGCTCGAGCGAGTAGGCGCAGGCCTCCGCGGGCGGCATGATCTCGATGGTCAGCCCGTCAGTGTCGTGCTCGGGCAGGTACTCGTTCACCTTGGCGATCAGCTCGGCGTCGTGGGCACGCGTCTCGTCGAGCCAGAAGACGGCAGGGGCACCAGTGGCGCGCGCACGGGTGACGGCGAGCTTCACCCAGTCGCGGATCGGGGCGTCCTTGGTCTGGCAGGCCCGCCAGATGTCGCCGGGCTGCACCTCGTGCTCGATCAGCACCGTGCCGTCGGAGGCGACCACGCGCACGGTCCCGGCGGCGGGCACCTCGAAGGTCTTGTCGTGCGAGCCGTACTCCTCGGCAGCCTGCGCCATCAGGCCGACGTTGGGCACCGAGCCCATGGTCGCGGGGTCGAAGGCGCCGTGCTCGCGGCAGTCGTCGATCACGGTCTGGTAGACGCCGGCGTAGGAGGAGTCGGGGATGACGGCCAGGGTGTCGGCCTCCTCGCCCTCGGGGCCCCACATGTGCCCGGACGTGCGGATCATCGCCGGCATCGAGGCGTCGATGATCACGTCGGAGGGCACGTGCAGGTTGGTGATCCCCTTGTCGGAGTCGACCATGGCCATGGCGGGACCCTCGGCCAGACCCTGCTGGACCGCGGCCTTGATCGCCTCGCCGTCGGGCAGGTCGGCCACGGCCGAGAGCAGTGCTCCCAGACCGTCGTTGGGCGAGATGCCCGCGGCGGCGAGCTGCTCGCCGTACTGGTCGAAGAGGGTCGGGAAGAACGCCTGCACGGCGTGGCCGAAGATGATCGGGTCGGAGACCTTCATCATCGTGGCCTTCAGGTGCACCGAGAACAGCACGTCCTCGGCCTTGGCGCGGGCGACCTGCTCGGTGAGGAAGCGACGCAGGGCGGCGACGTCCATGAAGGTGGCGTCGACGACCTCGCCGGCCAGCACCTTCACCTCGGGCTTGAGCACGGCGGTCTCTCCGTCGGCGCCGACGTGCTCGATGCGCAGGGTGTCGTCGGACTCGATGACGACCGACTTCTCGTTGGAGCGGAAGTCGTGCTCGCCCATGGTGGCCACGTTGGTCTTCGAGTCCGGGCTCCAGGCACCCATCCGGTGCGGGTGGGCCTTGGCGTAGCCCTTGACCGAGGCGGGCGCGCGCCGGTCGGAGTTGCCCTCCCGCAGCACCGGGTTGACCGCGGAGCCCTTGACCTTGTCGTAGCGGGCGCGGGTCTCGCGCTCCTCGTCGGTCTTCGGGTCGTCGGGGTAGGCCGGCAGGTCGAAGCCCTGCTCCTGCAGCTCCTTGATCGCGGCCTTGAGCTGTGGCACGGAGGCGGAGATGTTGGGGAGCTTGATGATGTTGGCCTCGGGGGTCTTCGCGAGGTCGCCCAGCTCGGCCAGCGCGTCGTCGACCGCCTTCTCGCCGAGCCGGTCGGGGAACTGCGCCAGGATGCGCGCGGCCACGGAGATGTCGCGGGTCTCGACACCGACCCCGGCCTTGGCGGCGTAGGCCTCGATCACGGGGAGGAAGGAGTAGGTCGCCAGCAGCGGCGCCTCGTCGGTGAGGGTGTAGATGATCCGGGACGGGTTGGCCATGGGGCGGTGCTCCTGGTGCTCTCGGAGGTCGGTCGGCACAAATCTTGACGTCAAGATACCTGACCTCGGCGGATGGTCGCCGCGCGGTCGGCGAGGCCAGCCTCGCAGCCGGGTCCGCGTACTTCAACGGGCACGGCGGCAGGCCGCCCAGCAGGCCGCTCGGGGGTGGGGCGCGGCACCCCGTCCAGATCGGAGGTTTGGGTCTACGCTGCGTGGGCATCTGAGTGCAGTCACACCGGAGCCTGAGGAGTCCCCACCCATGAGCGACGCACCTGCCGTCACCGCCCCACCCACGCTGGGCCAGAAGCTGACCGCCGAAGCGATCGGCACGTTCGTGCTGGTCCTGTTCGGCGTCGGCACTGCCGTCATCACCCAGGGCGAGGACTACGCCGCCGTCGGCCTCGCGTTCGGCATCGCCATCATCGCGATGGTCTACGCCTTCGGCCGTGTCTCGGGCGGCCACTTCAACCCCGCCGTCTCGATCGGCGCCGCGCTCGGTGGCCGCATCGCGTGGCGCGAGGCGGGTGCCTACATGGGCGCCCAGGTCGGCGGCGCGCTCGTCGGCGGTCTGCTGCTGGTGCTGATGTTCGTGCTCGGCGACACCGGCCTCGAGTTCGGCGACGACCGCTTCGGCGCCAACTTCTTCGGCGACCGCGGCGGCTTCGCCCTCGGCGGCGCCCTGGTCATCGAGATCGTGATGACGTTCGTCTTCGTGCTGGTGATCCTCGCGGTCACCGACACCCGCAACGAGCACCCCGCGCTCGCGCCGCTGGCGATCGGCCTCACGCTGGCCGCCGTCCACTTCGCCTCGATGGGGGCGACCGGCACCTCGGTCAACCCCGCCCGCTCGCTCTCCACGGTGTTCTTCTCCGGCGGCGACGCGATGGTGCAGATCTGGCTGTTCATCCTCGGCCCCCTCGTCGGCGCTGCGATCGCCGGCCTCTCCTACCCGGCCCTGTTCGGCCACGGCGCCGAGCCCGTCGTCGGCTCGGGCATGAACTTCGGCGGCGGCCGCGGCGGCTCGCCCACGGCCCCCGGCTACGGCACCCCCGACGCCTACCAGCAGCAGTGGAACCAGCAGGTGCCCGGCTACCCGCAGGCCCAGCAGGCCCCGGTCGCGCAGGCCCCCTGGGGCCAGCAGTCCGCACCTGCCCAGCAGGGCGGTCAGCAGGGCTGGCCCGACCCGAACGCCGGCGCCACCCAGGCGGTCCCCGCCCAGCAGGCCGCCCCGGCCCAGCCGCAGAAGATCGTCCAGGACGGGTGGGAGTGGGACCCCGCCGCCCAGCAGTGGATCCCCGAGCAGAAGGCCCCGCAGCAGTCGTGGCCCGACGCCGGCGGCGAGCGCACCCAGATCCGCCCGCCCGACGGTCAGTGAGTCAGACGACCGACCGCTGACTCAGCTCCCCGACTGGGGCTCGTCCACCTGGACGAGCCCCAGTCGCACGTCCGGGGTCCCGCTCACGGTCTCGACGGCCACCAGCCCGAGGCCCTCTGCGTACGCGCGGCGCTCCACCCGGTCCGCCGCGGTGTCCCGCACCTCCACCAGCACCAGCCCACCGAAGGTGCCGGCGGGCGTCGTCGCCTCCTCGTCGAGCGAGAGCACCTGCGCCCGCACGTCGATGCCGGCCGCCAGCGCCTCGCGATAGCCGTCACCCACCCGCGGGGTCGCCAGCATCGCGACGCCCGCCTCGGCGCCGTCCTCGCCGGCCAGCCACTCCCCCTCGCGCCCGAACCACCACACGTTGCCCGCGGCGTCCTGGGCGTAGTAGTCCACCGTCTCGCCCCCGGCCTCGGGGTCCGGCGGGACCGTGCCCTCCGAGCCGGTGGTGGTGCGGCGCACCGCCGTGGTGGCCACGCCCGCCACCTGCGGCCCCTCCTCCACGCTGACCAGCAGCTGCGCGACATCGGCGCCGAGGACCCCGGTGCCCGGTTCGTAGACCGCCGAGGAGCCCACCACCAGCGGCAGCCAGGGATTGTCCACCTCGGCCACGAAGTCGTCCGGGTCCGGGCTCGGCGTGGGCACCTCGAGGCCGTCGACGCCGGCCAGCGGCGCGGTGCCCGTGCCCGAGCCGCAGGCGCTCAGCGCCCCGCTCCCGGAGAGGCCCAGCAGCAGGGCGGTGAGCGCGGCGGCGGAGCGGGGAGCCCTCATGGTGGCCATCGTCCCGCAGCCGAGGCGGCGTCGGGCGCGGGGGTGGTGCGCTGCTAGTTTCGGGGAACCTGGCACTCGTGCCCGCACCCAGCCCCAGATCCCCGAGGAGTCACGACGTGAGCTCAACCCCGCTGAAGATCGCCGTCACCGGAGCCGCCGGCCAGATCGGCTACAGCCTGCTCTTCCGCCTCGCCAGCGGCGCCCTGGGTGACCGCCCGGTCGAGCTGCGCCTGCTGGAGATCACCCCGGCCCTCAAGGCGCTCGAGGGCGTCGTCATGGAGCTCGACGACTGCGCGTTCCCGACGCTGGCCGGTGTCGAGATCGGCGACGACGCGGAGACGATCTTCGACGGCGTCAACCTCGCCCTGCTCGTCGGCGCGAAGCCTCGCGGTCCGGGCATGGAGCGTGGCGACCTGCTCTCGGCCAACGGCGCGATCTTCACCGCGCAGGGCAAGGCGCTGAACAAGGTCGCCGCCGACGACGTGCGCATCGGCGTCACGGGCAACCCCGCCAACACCAACGCGCTCATCGCGATGAGCAACGCCCCCGACATCCCGCGCGAGCGGTTCTCGGCGCTCACCCGCCTCGACCACAACCGCGCCATCTCGCAGCTGGCCGCCAAGACCGGCGCCCCGGTCACCGACATCACCAAGATGACGATCTGGGGCAACCACTCCGCCACGCAGTACCCCGACCTCTTCCACGCCGAGGTGGCCGGCCGCAACGCCGCCGAGGCCGTGGGCGACCAGGACTGGCTGGAGAACACCTTCATCCCCACCGTGGCCAAGCGCGGCGCCGCGATCATCGAGGCCCGCGGCTCCTCGTCGGCCGCCTCCGCGGCCTCGGCCACCATCGACGCCGCCCGCGACTGGCTGCACGGCTCCGCCGAGGGCGACTGGGTCTCCATGGCGGTCGTCTCCGACGGCTCCTACGGCGTGCAGGAGGGGCTCATCTCCTCCTTCCCCGTCACCACCTCGAACGGCGACTGGAGCATCGTCCAGGGCCTGGAGATCGACGACTTCTCGCGCGGGCGGATCGACGCCTCCGTGGCCGAGCTGGCCGACGAGAAGGCCGCGGTCACCGAGCTCGGCCTGATCTGAGCTGGCCTCGCCCAGCACCGACGACGGCGCCCGCGGACCCGGTCCGCGGGGCGCCGTCGTGCAGCACCAGCTCAGAAGGGCTGCTCGGGGATGTCGCCGGCCAGCCACACGATGGCGCCGCCCATGACGGCGAGCACGCCGACGTCGACCAGGCGGTGCCGTACCCGCAGCATGCCGGCGTCGCGCTCGGGCAGCACCAGCCGCAGGGCTCCGGCGGTCAGCAGCGCGCCGCCCAGGATCCGCGCCCCCAGGCGCCAGTCGTCTAGGTAGGCCAGGACGACGCCGAGCGACATCGCGGCCAGGATCAGCAGGTAGAGCGCGCCCCCGAGCGTGGAGGGGTGGCGACGCTCCTCCAGGGCGGGCGATGCCTCAGGCGGCTCGGGCGGCTCCTCGGGGGGCTCGCCCTCGCTCGGAGCCGGCGTGCCCTCCGGCGGCATGGTCAGCGGGTCCCCGCCGCGCCGGCGTCGGCAGCCGCCTCGGCCATGCCCACGACGTTGGCCAGCAGCATCGCGCGGGTCATCGGGCCCACGCCGCCCGGGTTGGGCGAGACCCAGCCGGCGGTCTCCCAGACGTCGTCGGCCACGTCGCCGGCGATCTTGCCGTCGACCCGGGAGACGCCGACGTCCAGCACGGCCGCACCGGGCTTGACCATGTCGCCGGTGATGATGCCGGGCACCCCCGCGGCAGCGACGACGACGTCGGCGCGGCGGGTGTGCGCGGCGAGGTCGCGGGTGCCGGTGTGGCAGAGCACGGCCGTGGCGTTCTCGGAGCGGCGGGTGAGCAGCAGGCCCAGGGGCCGGCCCACGGTGAGGCCGCGGCCCACGACCACGACCTCCGCACCCGCCAGCTCGACGCCGTGGCGGCGCAGCAGCTCGATGACGCCCACCGGCGTGCACGGCAGCGAGCCCCGCTCTCCCAGCACCAGCCGCCCCAGGCTGACCGGGTGCAGACCGTCGACGTCCTTGTCGGGGTCGACGCGGCTCAGCAGCGCCACCTCGTCGAGCCCGGTGGGCTGCTGGACCAGGAAACCGGTGCAGGCGGGGTCGGCGTTGAGCCGGTCGATCTCGGCCTCGACCTCGGCCTGGGTGGCGGTGGCGGGCAGGTCGACGCGGATCGACTCGATGCCGATCTCGGCGCAGTCCTTGTGCTTGGCGCCGACGTACCAGTGCGACCCCGGGTCGTCGCCCACCAGCACGGTGCCCAGGCCGGGCACGACGCCCCGGTCACGCAGGGCGGTCACGCGCTCGGCCAGCTCGGCCTTGATGGTCCGCAGGGTCGCGCTGCCGTCGAGCTTCTGTGCCGTCACGGGGGTCATCCTTCCATTGGTGGTGCGGGGCGGGGCGCCTGGCCTGTCGTGCGAGCCGGGACTCGCTCGGTCTTCAGACCGACCCGCGGGGGCTGGGCTCCGCGGTTGGCCAGCCGGCCGTGGACACCTCGCCGACGCGGCGCCAGCGCCCCTCCCCCGCTTCGCTCCTCCGAGGCGCTACCGCCGAGTCGGCTCCTTGCCCTGGCACAGTGTTCAGACCGACCCGCGGGGGCTGGGCTCCGCGGTTGGCCAGCCGGCCATGGACACCTCGCCGACGCGGCGCCAGCGCCCCTCCCCCGCTTCGCTCCTCCGAGGCGCTACCGCCGAGTCGGCTCCTCCACGTTGCCCACTCACTCGCTTCGCTCGTCAGTGGGCAAAGTGGCGGGTGCCGGTGAAGTACATCGTGACGCCGGCGGCGCGGCAGGCCTCCACGGTCAGCTCGTCGCGCACCGAGCCGCCCGGCTGCACGATGGCGGCCACGCCGGCGTCGATGAGGATCTGGGGGCCGTCCTCGAACGGGAAGAAGGCGTCGGAGGCCGCGGCAGCGCCCTGCGCCCGCTCACCGGCGCGGGTGACGGCGAGCCGGCAGGAGTCGACACGGTTGACCTGCCCCATGCCCACGCCCACCGAGGCGCCGTCCTTGGCCAGCAGGATCGCGTTGGACTTCACCGAGCGGCAGGCGCGCCAGGCGAAGGCGAGGTCGGCGAGCACCTCGGGCGTCGCCGCCTCGCCGGTGGCGAGGGTCCAGGTGCCCGGGTCGTCGCCCTCGGCGTCCACGAGGTCGCGCTGCTGCACCAGCTCGCCACCGGAGATCGGGCGGTACTCCCACGCGAATCCCTCGGGTGCGGGCGCCTCGCAGCGCAGGATGCGGATGTTCTTCTTGCCCTGCAGCACCTCGACGGCGCCGTCCTCGTAGTCCGGCGCGACGATCACCTCGGTGAACACCTCGGCCACCTGCTCGGCCATCGCCACCGAGACCGGGCGGTTGACCGCGATCACGCCGCCGAAGGCCGAGACGGGGTCGCAGGCGTGCGCGCGGGCGTGGGCCTGCGCGACGTCCTCGCCGACCGCGATGCCGCACGGGTTGGCGTGCTTGATGATGGCGACCGCGGGCTCGGCGTGGTCGTGGGCGGCGCGCAGCGCGGCGTCGGTGTCGACGTAGTTGTTGTACGACATCTCCTTGCCGTGCAGCTGCTCGGCCTCGGCCAGGCCGCCCTCGCCGTTCACGTACAGCGCGGCGTGCTGGTGCGGGTTCTCGCCGTAGCGCAGCGGGCTGCGCAGGGTCAGCGTGCCGCCGCCGAAGGCCGGCCAGTCCTCGGGCGTCTCCTGGCGGGCGAACCACTCGGCCACGGCGACGTCGTAGGCGGCGGTGTGCGCGAACGCCTCGGCGGCCAGGCCACGACGCTGGGAGAGCGTGAAGCCGCCGTCGCGCACCGCGGCGAGGGTCTCCTCGTAGCGGGCGGGTGAGGTGACGATGGCGACCGAGGGGTGGTTCTTGGCCGCCGCGCGCACCATCGAGGGCCCGCCGATGTCGATCTGCTCCACGCACTCGTCGAAGCCGGCGCCCGAGGCGACGGTCTCGCGGAAGGGGTAGAGGTTGCCGACCACGAGGTCGAACGCCTCGATCCCCAGGTCGGCCAGCTGCGCCACGTGGGAGTCCAGGCGGCGGTCGGCCAGGATGCCGGCGTGCACGCGCGGGTGCAGGGTCTTCACGCGGCCGTCGAGGCACTCGGGGAAGCCGGTGAGCTCCTCCACCTGGGTCACGGGCACGCCGAGCCCGGCGATCAGCCGGGCCGAGCCGCCGGTGGAGACCAGCGCGACGCCGGCCTCGTGCAGGCCGCGGACCAGCTCCTCGAGCCCGGTCTTGTCGTAGACCGAGACGAGGGCGCGGCGGACGGGGATCTGGTGGGACGGGCCGGTCTGCTGGGTCATCAGGGGTCTCCTGGGTCGCGGTGCCGGGCCACCCAGGCGGTCGATGGCCCCGCGCGTACTCCCTGGTGGTTCCCCACCTGCGCCAGTCGTCTGGGCGTGAGTCTAGGCAAGTCGGGGCGGGCTGCCGAACCGGACCGCGCGCCCCTCCACCCGGAAGCCCTCGCGCGCCATCCGCCCGACGGCCGTGACCAGCATGGCGCGCTCGGCCACCTTGATCCGCTCGTGCAGCGCTTCGACGTCGTCGTCCTCCTCGACCGGTACCGCGCTCTGGGCCACGATCGGGCCGGTGTCGACGCCGGCGTCGACCACGAACAGGGTGCAGCCGGTGACCTTGACGCCGTGCGAGAGCGCGTCCGCAGGCCCGTGCATCCCCGGGAAGGACGGCGAGAGGGCCGGGTGGGTGTTGACCACACGGCCGCCGTGGCGGGCCAGGAAGGCCTCCCCCACGAGCTTCATGAAGCCGGCCAGCACCACCAGGTCGGGACGGTGTGCCGCCACCTCGTCGGCCAGGGCGGCGTCCCAGGCGGCGCGGTCGGGGTGGTCGCCGACCCGCTGCACGAAGGTGGGCACACCGGCACGCTCGGCGCGCGCCAGCCCCTCGATGCCGGCGCGGTCGGCACCGACGGCCACCACCTGCGCGCCGTAGGCGGGGTCGGCCGTGGCGTCGAGCAGGGCCTGCAGGTTGGTACCGCTGCCCGAGACGAGCACGACCAGGCGGGCGGGGTCAGTCACGGGCGGGGAGTCTACGGCGTGAGGAGGGTGCGGCCGTTCAGGCGGAGCGGCGCTGCCACCAGGTGACGGCGGCCGCGCCCAGCAGCCCCCCGAGCCCGAAGGCCGTGACGGCGTGCACCAGCACGTCGAGCGCCACCGGGCCCACCTCGCGCATCCGGCCGGGCCCGACCGCGCCACCGCTGAGCCCGGCGGTCACCGCCACGACGACGCCCGCGAGCACGCCCGCCCCGCAGCCGCGGAGCAGCGCCTCGTCCCAGCGCAGCGTCGGCACCCGCAGCTGGGCACGGCCGACGGCGAGGGCCGCCACCAGCACCGGCAGCGCGGCGAGCCACGCGACCCAGCCCGGCGCGGCGCCGTCGTCGGGCAGAGCGGCCAGCAGCGGCACCAGCGGCAGCGCACCCACGACGGCCACCTGGGGGGTGACCAGGGTGCCCACGCCGAGCGAGAAGCCCGGGCCGAGCAGGTAGGCACCGGTGAAGGCCATCGCGTTGGGCACCGCCAGCAGCATCAGCAGGCCGAGCATGACCAGGTCGCCGGGGCCGGCGCCGAGCTGGCTGCTGATGTTGGCGGCGGTGGAGAGGTCGAGCAGGAAGGCGGCTGCCAGCGCCACTGCGCAGACCAGGAACCAGGTGAGCAGCAGCGCGCGCACCGCGGCCAGGCAGGCGCGCACCGGCAGTGGGAGCAGGGCCGCCCAGGTGGCCAGGCGCCCGCCGCCCACGGCGATCGCCGGGAGCGCCACCGCCAGGCACAGCGACAGCGACCACACCAGCACCCGGGCAGGCTCGGGCTGGGTCGCGGGGGTGGCGGCGACCGAGCAGGCCAGCACGGCGACGGTGGCGTACGAGGCGGCGAACAGGGAGCCCGCCAGCGGCACGGTCCAGTCGCGGGCGCCGTCGGCGAGGGCTGGCGCGTCGGGACCGTGCGGCGCCACGAGCTCACCGACCCGCCGGGAAACCCGCCACACCGCCCAGGCGGCGACCAGCGTGACGCCGAGCGGCACCGCGGTGACCGCGGCACCCTGCACGGTGACCCCGGAGCCGTGGCCGGCGAGCCAGACCAGCGCCCCGGCCCGGAGCCCGTCGCGGGGGGCACCGTGCGCGCCGCCGTCGGCGAGGAACCAGCCGACCACCCCGAACCCCAGGAAGACCACCAGCGGCGCGGCGGCCGCCGTCACGCCTCCCAGGGCCGCCACCAGCGCCAGCGGGCGCGGCACGCTCGGGCTGGACTGGCTCGACGGGCTGGTGGGCGGCGTCTCCTGACCGCGCCGGCGGGAGGCGGGGGGCAGCAGTGAGGTCATGGTCGGGCCATCATCGCCCTCGGGCCCGGCGCTCGTGGGCTCCCACGCCGAGCACGGCCTCGAGGTGGCCGATGCGTGGACGTGCGGACACGTGCGGGCTGCACGCCCCCTTCGCCCGCCCGGCGGCGTGCCCGGGGACCCCGGTGCGTCCGCAGTTCCACGAGGACCACGGCCGACCGCGGCCTCCCCCGGCGCGGCGCTGCGTGACCTGGGTCGCGTGGACGCTCCCGGGGGCGTTCGCAGGTTGGTCGGGGCCCGGCCGGCTCCCGTACCGTGGGCGGTCGCGATGAACGACGCCGACCTCTTCGACCTCTTCTACAAGGACGCCCGCACCGGGCTGCTGCTGCAGACCTACGCGCTGACGGGCGACCTGACAGCCTCGCGCGCGGCCGTGCGGGACGCGTTCGTCGTCGCCTGGCACCACTGGCGCAAGGTGCAGCGCCTCGACGACCCCGAGAGCAGCGTGCGGCCCCACGCCTGGCAGTACGCCCAGCGCCGTCACACCGCGCGCATCTGGCACCGCGAGAAGGGCGTGCCCGCCGCGGCCGCCGCCACCCTCGAGGCGCTGAGCCGGCTCACGGTCACCCAGCGCAAGGCCCTGCTGCTCACCTCGCTGGCCGGACTCGAGCTGCCGCAGGCCGCCCGCGAGATCGGTCTCCCGCGCGAGGAGGCCGAGCGCGAGCTGGCCGGCGCCCTCGAGGCCTTCGTCGCGGCGCGTGGGCTCCGCGCTGCCGAGGACGGTGGCGCCGAGGGGCTGGCACCGTTGCGCGCCGTGGTCGAGGGGGTGCGCTGGCCGCGCGCCACGATCGTGCGCCGCGCCGGCTCGCGACGCCGCCGGGTGCACACCACGGTGGGTGCCGCGGCCGCCGTGGCCGCGGTGCTCGTGAGCGGCACGCTGGTCACCGACGCCGCGGGCGTGCGCGCCGACCTGGACCGCGACGCCGTCCCACCTGCCACCGCGCCCTCCTCCCAGGCGCCGCCCACGCGCGAGATCTCCCTGACCGCCGACGAGCTGATCGGCCAGCAGCAGCTGCGCTCCGCCACGGCGCGCCGCACCTGGGCCACGCGCTCCACCACCATCAACGACGAGGGCAACGGCCTCGTGGTGCCGTGCCAGCAGGAGCGGTACGCCGACCCGCGCGGCGTCGCCACCTGGGAGCGCACCTTCCGCAGCCAGACCGACGGGCAGCCGGTGCTGGACGCCGTCCAGACCGCCGAGCTCTCCCGCACCGAGCAGGCGGCCGGTCGGGCGTTCACCACCGCCCGCGACTGGTACGGCACGTGCGCCGAGGAGCGCACGCAGCTGCTGAGCACCACCCGGGTGACCGGCCTCGGCGACCAGGCCATGCTCTTCGCCGTCCGGTCGTGGGAGGCACCGGTGACCACCAGCGTGGTCGGCGTGGCCCGCACCGGCGCCCTGGTGACGACGACCGCCACCCGCCTGGAGAGTGACGAGGCACCTGACCTGGCGGCGGTGCAGCGTCTGCTCAGCGCCGCGGTCTCCCGCCTGTGCGGCCTGCCCGAGGGCGGCTCCTGCGTCGCCGGTGCCAGCCTGCAGCCGGCCGCGCCCCTGCCCGCGGGACCCGCCCCCGGCCTGCTGTCCGAGATCGACCTCCCGCCGGTGAGCAACGTCGAGCGCCCCTGGGTGGGCACCGAGCCCGTGCAGGCCCGCACCAACCCGGCCGCCACCCGCTGCGAGCAGGCCTCCTTCGCCGGTCGCTACCGCGGCGCCACCTGGCGCGACGCCGCCACCCGCACCTTCCTGGTCCCCGAGGCCCGGCTGCCCGCGGAGTTCGGCATCACCGAGACCGCCGGCATCCTCTCGGCCCGCCAGGCCGACGCCTTCGTGGCCGAGGTGCGCGAGCGCCTGGCCGGCTGCGAGGAGACCGACGACGGGCTCGGCACCGAGGTCGAGCAGGTGGCCACCCGCGACGAGGGTGACACCTCGCTCTCCGCGTGGAACGTCACCGTCCAGGTCTCCGACGAGCGCTCGGTGACCTTCCGGATGGCGATCCTGCGCCGCGGCACCGCCGTCGCCCAGCTGACCTTCGTGCCCGCCCAGGACGTCTCCATGCCCCGCGAGGCCTTCCTCGCACTCGCCGACCGCGCTCTCGAGCGGCTGCCCCGGCTGTCCGCCCGCGGCGGGGCCCGGGCCGGGTAATTCCACGCAGCCGGCTGCAACCGGACACCGCCGCCAGGCGTAACCCTGACGAGACACCGGGCATCGGCCCGGACCACCAGCAGGGGAAGGAGGCCGGCATGGACGAGCGGGAGTTCGACGACTTCTACTCGGGGTCGTTCCGCCGGATCACCCACCAGGTCCACGCGATGATCGGCGACCGGGACGAGGCGCAGGAGTGCGTGCAGGAGGCGTTCGTGCGCGCCTGGGCCCACCGCCGCAAGCTCGACCGCGCCGAGCACCCCGAGGCCTGGGTGCGCACCACCGCCTACCGGCTCGCCGTGAGCCGGTGGCGCCGCACCGTGCGGGGCCGTCGCCCGGCCGACCGGGCGCTCGCCGCTCCAGCGGCCACCGCGCCACCGGACGAGTCGCGCGTGGCCCTGGTCGCCGCCCTGCGCCAGCTGCCCGAGGACCAGCGCCGCGCGCTGGTGCTGCACCACCTCGCCGACCTGCCGGTGCGCGAGGTCGCCGCCGAGGTCGGCGCCCCCGAGGGCACCGTCAAGGCGCGCCTGAGCCGTGGCCGCGCCGCACTGGCCGCCCTCCTCACCGACCAGCCCGAGGGTCCGACCCCGGAAGGAGCCCATCATGCCTGAGCACGACCCCGACTCGCAGGACCCGACCGCCCCGGGCGACCCGATCGACCGGCTCGCCCACTTCGACCAGACCCCCGGAGACGAGGACGCCGTGCACCCGCTGCCCGCCGCCGAGGTCCGCCGCCTGGGCGACCGCCGCCGTCGCCGCACGCAGGGCCTGGTGGCCGCCGGCGCCGCGGCCGCCGTGCTGGCCATCGCCGTGCCGCTGACGGTCGTGGGCGGCGGGCAGGGAGCACCGAGCCCGGCCCCCGCGCCGTCCCAGACCCCCACCCAGGAGCCGAGCCCCGACCCCAGCGAGCTGCCCACCGCGGCCGACCCGGTGCCGAACGGGCAGATCGACCTCGACGGGCTCGACCTGACCGCCGGCATGTCGACGAACGACGACGGCAGCCCTGCCCAGATCGGCATCGACGGCGTCGGCGTCGGCCCGCTCGCCCCCTGCAGCACCGGGCCGACGGAGCCCGAGGAGCAGACGCCTGCCGAGCCGGTGCAGCGACTCACGGCCGAGGTCAGCGGCCCCGAGTACTCCGAGGCCCGCGAGGTGCGGGTCTACGAGACCGTCGAGGAGGCCACGGCGGTGCTCGACGCCGTGGTCGCCGACGCCGGCACCTGCCCGCGCCAGGACGTCGGCGGCACCGGCTGGCTGCTGGAGGTCGACGACGGCGGCCTGCCGGGCGACTCGCGACTGCTGGTGCGCACCTACGAGCAGGACGGCACCACCCCCCCGGGCGCGCAGTGGTGGCAGCTGACCCGCGTCGGCCGCGCGCTGGTGCTCGCCAGCACCGGCGGGGAGTTCCTGCCGGGCCCCGGCCTGGAGCAGGGTGTCGCCGAGGACACCGCCGACCTGGTGCCCGTGGTCGAGACCGTCTGCTCCGCCCAGGGCGGCGGTTGCGACGCGCTCGACGGCGACGGCGAGCAGCCGGGGGGCAGCGACACCGTGCCCGCGGACTTCCTGCTGACGGCGGGCTGGCCCGACACGGGCAGCGACGGCAGCGTGCAGGGCCCGGGGCCGGACGTCGAGGCGTTCCCCGTCGCCGCGTGCGGCGAGCAGCTGGGGCAGCCGTCCACCACGGCCGTGCTGACCGCACGCCTCGACGCCCCGGAGGACTACCGCAGCCGCCAGCTGCTGGTGTTCGAGGACGCCCAGCGGGCCATCGACCACGTGACCGACATCGAGGCCTTCTACACCGCCTGCCCGCAGACCCCGCCCACCGCGGAGGGCTTCACCTACTGGGAGTTCCGCCCCAACCTGCTCGGCGGCCAGGCGCTGCAGATCATGGGTCTGCCGGCCACCCCCGAGGGCGCGCCCGGCCCGCTCGGGCTGCAGAGCATCTCGGTGGTGCGGCTGGGCCGCGCGGTCGTCGTCGACCAGATGATGACCGAGGCGTCCGGCTTCGAGGACCAGGTGCGGCGCACCTACCGCGACCAGCAGGCCGCGCTCGGGGAGGTGGTCGAGGCGATGTGCGCCTTCACCGAGGACGGCTGCTGACACGCTCCACCAGCCAGCACGACGACGCCCCGCCCGGCAGCTGCCGGGCGGGGCGTCGTGGTCGAGCCGGGGCTCAGAGGGCCTGCAGGATCTCCCGCATCAGGGCCGCGGTCTCGGACGGCGTCTTGCCGACCTTGACGCCGACGGCCTCGAGGGCCTCCTTCTTGGCCTGCGCGGTGCCGGCCGAGCCGGAGACGATGGCGCCGGCGTGGCCCATGGTCTTGCCCTCGGGGGCGGTGAAGCCGGCCACGTAGCCGACGACCGGCTTGGTGACGTTGTCCTTGATGTAGGCCGCGGCACGCTCCTCGGCGTCGCCGCCGATCTCGCCGATCATCACGATCGCCTTGGTGTCCGGGTCGGCCTCGAACGCGGCGAGCGCGTCGATGTGGGTGGTGCCCACGATCGGGTCGCCGCCGATGCCGATGGCGGTCGAGAAGCCGAAGTCCCGCAGCTCGTACATCATCTGGTAGGTCAGCGTGCCGGACTTGGAGACCAGGCCCACCGGGCCGGTGCCCGCGATGGTGTGCGGGGTGATGCCGGCCAGCGACTCGCCGGGCGTGATGATGCCGGGGCAGTTGGGCCCGATCATCCGGGTGCCGGCGTGGTTGGCCGAGCTCTGCAGGTAGCTCCACACCTCGGCGGTGTCCTGCACGGGCACGCCCTCGGTGATGACCACGAGCAGGCCGATGCCGGCGTCGATGGCCTCGATGCAGGCGTCCTTGGTGAACGCCGGCGGCACGAAGACCACCGAGACGTCGGCGCCGGTCTCGGCCATCGCGTCCTTGACGCCGCCGAAGACGGGCAGCTCGCGACCGGCGAGCTCGACGGTGGTGCCGGCCTTGCGGGCGTTGACGCCGCCCACGATCTGCGAGCCGGCCTCGAGCATGAGGGTGGTGTGCTTGGAGCCCATCCCACCCGTCATGCCCTGCACGATGATCTTGGAGTCCTTGTTCAGGTAGATCGACATTGGTGTTCTCGTTCTCTCTTCCGGTCCGGACTCAGGCGTTGGCCAGCTCGGCGGCCTTGGCCGCGGCGCCGTCCATGGTGTCGACCTGCGTGACGAGCGGGTGGTTCAGCTCGTCGAGGATCGCGCGGCCCTTGTCGACGTTGTTGCCGTCCAGCCGGACGACGAGGGGCTTGGTGGCCTGGTCGCCCAGGATCTCGAGCGCGCCCTTGATGCCGTTGGCCACCTCGTCGCACGCGGTGATGCCGCCGAAGACGTTGACGAACACGCTCTTGACCTGGTCGTCGCCGAGGATCACGTCGAGGCCGTCGGCCATCACCTGGGCGTTGGCGCCCCCGCCGATGTCGAGGAAGTTGGCGGGCTTGACGCCGCCGTGCTCCTCGCCGGCGTAGGCGACGACGTCGAGGGTGCTCATCACGAGCCCCGCGCCGTTGCCGATGATGCCCACCTGGCCGTCGAGCTTGACGTAGTTCAGGCCCTTCTCGGTGGCCTTGAGCTCCAGCGGGTCGGTCTCGTCGGTGATGACGAACGCCTGGTGGTCCTCGTGGCGGAACTCGGCGTTGCCGTCGAGCGAGACCTTGCCGTCGAGGGCCTCGAGCACGTCGCCCTCGAGGCGCGCGAGCGGGTTGATCTCGACGAGCGTGGCGTCCTCCTCGACGAAGACCTTCCACAGCTTCTGCACCAGGGTGACGGCCTGCTCGGTGAGCTCGGCCGGGAAGGCGGCCTCCTCGACGATCGCGCGGGCCTTGGCCTCGTCGACGCCGGTGCCGGGGTCGATCGCGATCTTCTTGACGGCGTCGGGGTTGGTCTTGGCGACCTCCTCGATCTCCACGCCACCCTCGACCGAGGCGATGCACAGGTACTGGCGGTCGGCGCGGTCGAGCAGGAAGGAGAAGTAGTACTCCTCCTGGATGCTCGCGGCCGGCGCGATCAGCACGCGGTTCACGGTGAGGCCCTTGATCTGCATGCCGAGGATCGCCTCGGCGTGCTGCTCGGCCTCGTCCGGCGTCTTGGCCAGCTTGACGCCGCCGGCCTTGCCGCGACCGCCCGCCTTGACCTGGGCCTTCACCACGACGACGCCGAGCTGCTCGGCCGCCGCCCGCGCCTCGGCGGGGGTGTTGGCCACGATGCCGAGCGTCACCGCCACGTCGTGCTTGGCGAAGAGCTCCTTCGCCTGAAACTCCATCAGGTCCACTGGTCCACCATGTCCTTGCAGGGGCGCGCCGAACGGTCGGCCGCCAGGGTCGGGTACCCGGCGCACACTAGTGGCGACCGGCTGGTAGTACGAGCGCGGCCTTCGCGACGTGATGCACGGCATACCGGCTCGACACCCGGCCGACAGCCGGTCACGCAGCCGGTCGTGCGCCCTCCGCGGCTAGCGGACCTCCACGTCGGCGGCGCCGTCGGTCTCCAGACGCGTCCGCACCGCCGCCAGCAGCGCGGAGGGCGCCTGCGCCCCCACGCGCACCTCGTCGACGTCCTCCTGCAGGGCGATCCGCACGAGCGCCTCGGCCCCGAGGGACACGTCGACCCACACCACCTCGTGGCCGGCGTCGCGCAGCTCGCGGGCCAGCGACCCGGCGGCCTCGCCGCCCGCCGCCAGCAGGACCCGACGCCGGCCGTGGGTGGCGGCCTCGTCGGCATCGGCGTCGCGGGGCTCGGTCATGCGAGCCAGCCTAGGAGCCCCGGGCGCGCGGGGCCCCGTGCGAGGCGGTGCGCGTCACGTCGTGGCCCCGGCGGCGGATGTCCACAGGTTCCGTGGACCCGATTTCGGGTGACAGGAGGTATCGGCTAGCCTCCTACGGCGTCGCGCAACCGGTCCATCACCTGGTCGCACGACCCCGACTGTCCGGCAACCTGAGAGACACCTCGTGGCTGATCATCGCGGTTCCCGACGCGGCCCTCGCCGTGCGGACTCGATGACCCTTCGACCCTCCTCGGAGAACTACGTCGGACGACGCGTCGCCGGCCGCTCCTCGACCGACGCCGTACCGGTACCCACCCCGCCGGCAGTCGAGTCCGCCGCGCTCGAGCAGGGCGTCGTCACCGAGGATGCGGCCGTGGTCTTCGAGGTCGATGCGACCCACGTCTTCGAGGACACCCAGGCCACCGCCGCGCTGCCCCTGCGCCCCGCGGTGCCGGGCAAGCGCCGCGCGGTCAAGCACGCCGGCCGTCGCGGCCCCCTCTTCAAGGGCCTGCCCTCGCCCCCGGTGCTCGTGGGCGCGACCGTGCTCGCGATCTCCGTCGGCGGCGCCGTGATCTCCGCCCAGCAGGCCCCGCAGCTGGCCAGCTCCGACGACGTGCGCTCCTACTCCCCCGCCAGCGCCCTCTCGGGCTCCGCGGGCATCGGCCGCGTCGCCGAGCTCGCGCCCCGCAGCACCACCTCGCGCGACTCCAGCCGGCAGGCCCTCGCCGAGACCGCCGACGCCGAGCTCGTGGCTGCTGCCGAGCGCCAGGCCCGCCAGCGCAACGCCGCCCTGGGCGAGCTCGCCGCCGCCGCCGAGAACCAGGCTGCCAAGCTCGCCGAGAACACCTGGGTGCTGCCGCTCAACCCGTCGGTCACCACCGCCGTCTTCGGCCAGGTCGGCCTGTGGGCCACCTACCACACCGGCCTCGACTTCAACGGCGAGACCGGCGACCCGATCATGAACATCGCCACCGGCACCGTCACCTTCACGGGGTACGACGGCTCCTACGGCAACAAGACCGTCGTCACCCTCGAGGACGGCACCGAGATCTGGTACGCCCACCAGACCGAGATCATGGTCTCCGTCGGCGACACCGTCCCGGCCGGCGAGGTGATCGGGACCGTCGGCACCACCGGCAACGTGACCGGCTCGCACCTGCACGTCGAGGTCCGCCCCGGCGGCGGCGACCCGGTCGACCCGTACGCGGCGTTCGTCGTGCACGGCGTCACCCCCTGACGCTGCCTCCTCGACGCGGCTGAGCCCACGGGCTCATGCGCTCGGGCGCTGCCAGGACGCAGGCTCGCCGCATGACCGTCACCGCCCTCCGGGCACCCCTCGCCGTCCCGCTGCTCCTTGCCCGCGCGCTGGGCCTCGTCGTCGCGCTCGCGCTCGCCACGGTCGGCTCCTGGGGCCTGGGGTTCGGCGTCATGACGGCCTGCACGAGCACCACCGCCGCCTGCGGGGTCACCCAGGCCGTGCTGGTGGGTGGGTGGATCGCCCAGGGGGCGCTGCTGGTGGCGGCCGTCGCGCTGTGCCTGCCGCGGTCGGCGCGGGCTCTGCCGCCCGCACGGCTGTTGACCGCGACGCTGCTGGTGCCCGTGCTGGCCGGGGTGCTGTTCGCCGGGACCGCCTGGGTGGCGCCGCGCTCCTACTGCCTGGACCGCAGCGTGGACTACTGCGGGGTGGCGTTGTGAGCCGGTGATCGAGCAGCCCTCCGGTGATCGAGTAGCGCTGTCCCGAGGGACGAGGGACGGCGCGTACCGAGATCCGGTGAGGCGACTGCTGACCTCCACCACGGCCCTCCCCCCGCTCCGCTCGGCGCGGGTTCGTTCCGAGATCCCGTGAGCCGACCGCTCATCGTCGCCTCGGTGCTCGCACCGGTGAGTCAGGGGGTCTCGATGCGCACGTCGCGGGTTCGTCCCTCACCCGCGGTGCTTACTCGACCTTCGCCGCCCACGCGACCCCGCTCGTTCCTCGCGGGGGCGCTGGCGGCTCCGCCGGAGTCACAGCTTCTCCACGGGGGCGTAGCGGAGCAGCAGGCGCTTGACGCCCTCGGAGCCGAAGTCGATGGAGGCCACCTGCTTGTCGCCCTCCCCCTGCAGCGTCACCACGGTGCCCATGCCGAAGGAGTCGTGCAGCACCCGGTCACCGGGGTGCAGGCTGGGGATGGAGCGGGAGGGCTTGGCCTTGGCGGCGGCGTCCGCGCGGGCGGCCGCGGCGCTGAAGTTGCGACGACCCG
Organism: Nocardioides nanhaiensis; assembly: GCF_039542785.1. NCBI lineage: Bacteria > Bacillati > Actinomycetota > Actinomycetes > Propionibacteriales > Nocardioidaceae > Nocardioides > Nocardioides nanhaiensis. Next base: position 1,133,709 of record NZ_BAABIM010000001.1, on the reverse strand, counting down.
CCGCCGTGGGCTGACCACCGCCGTAGGAGGAGTCCGCGGCCGGGGAGCGGCTCGCCCAGTCGGGGCGGCCCCACTGCGTCTGGGCGGCCTCGGTGCGCCGCCAGTCCACGAGGTCGACCGGCAGCTCGTCGAGGAACCGCGAGGCCGGGTTGTGCGAGGGCGCTCCCCACGCCGAGCGGACGACGGCGCGCGAGACGTAGAGCCGCTCGCGGGCGCGGGTGAGACCCACGTAGGCCAGCCGGCGCTCCTCCTCGAGCTCGGGCTGGTCACCCAGCGACCGTGAGTGCGGGAAGATCCCGTCCTCAAGACCGGTGAGGAAGACCGTGGGGAACTCCAGGCCCTTGGCGGTGTGCAGCGTCATGAGGGTGACGACGCCGCTGTCCTCGGGTCGGTCGGGGTCGGGCTCGGCGGGGATCTGGTCGGTGTCGGCCACCAGCGCCACCCGTTCCAGGAAGTCGCCCAGCCCGGGCGCCACGAGGCCGGCGTCGACGTCGGCGGGGTCGGCCGAGGGCCCGGCCACCGGGTCGTCGGAGAACTCCCGCGCCACGGCCACCAGCTCGCCGAGGTTGTCGACGCGGGTGGCGTCCTGCGGGTCGTCGGAGGCCTCGAGCTCCTCCAGGTAGCCCGAGCGGGCCAGCACCGACTCGAGGATGACGTCGGCGCGCTCACCGGCCGCCACCATCGACTGCAGCTCCTCGACCATCGCCACGAAGCCGCGGATCTGGGTGAGCGAGCGGGTGGCGATGCCGGGCGCCTGCTCGGCGCGGCGCAGCGCCTCCCAGAAGGTGATCCGCTCCTGGTCGGCGAGCGCGCTCACGCAGGCCACGGCCCGGTCGCCGATCCCCCGCTTGGGCACGTTGAGGATGCGTCGCACCGAGACCTGGTCGTCGGCGTTGGCGAGCATCCGCAGGTAGGCGAGGGCGTCGCGCACCTCGCGCCGCTCGTAGAAGCGCACCCCGCCGACCACCTTGTAGGGCTGACCGGTGCGGATGAACACCTCCTCGAAGACGCGCGACTGGGCGTTGGTGCGGTAGAAGACCGCGACGTCGCCGGCGCGCTGGCCGGCGTCGGTGAGCCGGTCGATCTCCTCGCTGACGAAGCGCGCCTCGTCGTGCTCGTCGTCGGCCACGTACCCGACGATCCGGTCGCCGTCGCCGGCGTCGGACCACAGCCGCTTCTCCTTGCGCCCGCGGTTGTGACCGATCACGGCGTTGGCGGCGGTGAGGATGGTCTGGGTGCTGCGGTAGTTCTGCTCGAGCAGGATCGAGCTGGCCTGCGGGAAGTCCTGCTCGAAGTCGAGGATGTTGCGGATGTTGGCGCCGCGGAAGGCGTAGATCGACTGGTCGGCGTCGCCCACCACCATCAGCTCGGCGGGGTCGACGCGCTCCTGCCCCTCGTGCCCGGGCCGCTCCTCGAAGGAGTCGGCGCACAGCTGGTGCACCAGCGCGTACTGGGCGTGGTTGGTGTCCTGGTACTCGTCGACCAGCACGTGGCGGAAGCGGCGCCGGTAGGTCTCGCGCACCTCAGGGAAGGCCTGCATCAGGTGCACGGTGGTCATGATCAGGTCGTCGAAGTCGAGCGCGCTCGCCTCGCGCAGCCGCTGCTGGTAGAGCGTGTACGCCCGGGCGTAGGCCTCGTCGACGCCGTTGCCGGACTCCGAGGACGCCTCGGCGGCAGCCGCCTCGTGGTCGCGCAGCTCGTTCTTGTGGTTGCTCACCCAGTGCAGCACCGCCCCGGGCTGGAAGCGCCGCGGGTCGAGGTCGAGGTCCTTGAGCACCAGGGTCATCAGCCGCTTCTGGTCGGCGGCGTCGTAGATGGAGAAGGAGGACTTGTAGCCGAGCTTGTCGATCTCCTTGCGCAGGATGCGCACGCAGGCGGAGTGGAAGGTGCTCACCCACATCAGCCGCGCCCGGCGGCCCACGAGCTCCTCGACGCGCTCCTTCATCTCGGCGGCGGCCTTGTTGGTGAAGGTGATGGCGAGGATCGAGCCGGGGTGCGCCCCACGCTCGGAGATCAGCCACGCGATCCGCCGGGTGAGCACCCGGGTCTTGCCCGACCCCGCGCCGGCCACCACCAGCAGCGGCGCGCCGGCGTGCTGGACGGCGGCGCGCTGTGGCTCGTTGAGCCCCTCGAGCAGCATCTCGGCGGTGAGCCGGGCAGGGCTCCGCGGTGCGTCGTCCTCGTCGTCGTGGCGCCCGTCGCGGCGGTCGCTGCGGGGGTGGTCGCGGGGGTCTCGGCGGTCGTCGAAGCCGGGGATCGGGAGGGTGCTCATGCTGCGGCCACCCTACGCGCCGCCACCCCCGGCGCCGGCGGCCGGAGCCCGCCTGTGGAGAGGGCTCAGACGTGCAACGAGGACCACAGCACGGCGACGCAGACGTTGACGACGCTCAGCACCAGCAGACCGGCCCACAGGCCGTTCGGGATGCGCTCCTTGCGGGTGTTGGCCATCACCAGCACCAGCAGCACCAGCCCGATCAGGCCCTTGACGGCGATCTTGGCGTGGTCGACGTCGCCGTCGCCCGCCTCGAGCACGCCCACGAGCGCGATGCCGGTCAGGAACGCGGTGCCGACGCCGTCGCGCATCGCGCCGTTGACCGACTTGACCCCCGGCCCGGCCTGCACCAGGAGCCCGCCGATGAGGGCGGCGAAGCCGAGGATGTGGACGATCAGCAGGATGTGCCGCAGGAGCTCCATGCCAGGAGGTTAGTGCGTCGCGGGCCCTCACGGGGCCACCTGGGTCAGCGCCGGGTCAGCGCCGGCTCAGCGGTCCAGGGCGCTGAAGTGCTGGTAGTCCTGCAGGCTCTGCCAGGCCCCGCCCCACGACCAGCCGATCCGTGCGAACGCCCGGACGGCGACGTCGCCGGGCTGCACCATGCCGGGCCGCACCCGGTCGCGGTCGAGGTAGGCCGAGGCCAGCTCGGGGAGGACCAGGTCGCCGCTCGTGTACGGGTTCTGGAACGGGTTGAGGTCGATGGCCAGCCCGTAGGCGTGCGCCGACCACCGGGTCTGCCCACGCGCTGCGCGACAGACCAGGCCGGCGGTGTTGTTGCCGTCCCCGGTGGGCGCCGCCTCCAGGTCGGCCGTGCCCGGCAGCCGCATCTCCTCGATCGGGAAGTCGGCGCGGAACAGCGTGCGGAAGACGCCGACGACGTCGCGCGCCTCCCCGGCCGCCACCACCAGCTCACCGGTGTGGGCGGCGCCGTCGAACCCGCGGAAGGTGAGCGTCAGGTACCGCAGGTCGGCCAGGGCCACCGGACACCCGGGGCTCCAGGTCGCGCCCATCCGCTCGGCGGTCGCGGGTGTCACCGGACCCACGGTGGCGGCGAACCGCCCGTCGGCGGGCGGCGGCAGCAGGTCGCGCGTGGGGTAGCGGCGCTCGCGCAGGGTGCGCGGCGTCGGCAGCACCTGGCCGAAGCCGTCGTCGCGCAGCGGCAGGGGGCGGGTGCCGAGGGGATAGGTCGAGTACGCGGGCCCGGGCGCGCGTTCAGGCGTCGACGGTGCTGCGGACGCGGAGGGGCCCGCGGAGGGGCCCGCGGAGGGGCCCGCAGAGGAGCCCGCGGAGGAGGGCGGTGGCGACGCCGGGGGCGAGCCCGCCCCGGGCGCTGCGCACGCGCCACCGGCCGCGGCGAGCGCGAGCGCGACCGCGGCACGTCGTCGTCGCGCGGTGGGCACCCGGTCACCCTAGGCTGGTCTAATCTAGAGTGAGTCAATCAAGATTACGACGAAGGAGTGGTCATGACCCTCGCCCCCGCCCGCGAGACCCAGCGACTGCAGGTGCACCGGCTCGGGGCCCGCATCGGCGCCCGCGTGGAGGGAGTCCACCTCTCCGGTGACCTCGACACCGCCACCGTCGCCGAGCTGCGTGCCGCCATCCTCGAGCACAAGGTCGTCTTCCTGCCCGGCCAGCACCACCTCGACGACGAGCAGCACGCCGCGTTCGCCGCCCTGCTGGGCCCCCTCACCACCGCGCACCCCACGGTCAACACCGGCAACGCCCGGGTGCTCTCGTTCAAGGCAAGCCGCGGCATGGCGGCCAACTCGTGGCACACCGACGTCACCTTCGTCGACGCTCCCCCGGCGTTCTCGGTGCTGCGCGGCGTCACCATCCCTGCCTACGGCGGCAGCACCGTGTGGGCCAACACGGTGAGCGCCTACCAGGCGCTGCCCGCCGCGCTGCGCGGCCTGGCCGACGCCTCCTGGGCGGTGCACACCAACGACTACGACTACGCCACCCACAGCGAGGACGGCAGCGAGCAGGAGGAGGCCGACGACCAGTTCTCGCGCAGCGACTTCCGCTCCACGGTCTACGAGAGCGAGCACCCGGTGGTGCGGGTGCACCCGGAGACCGGGGAGCGCAGCCTGGTGCTCGGCCACTTCGTCAAGAAGTTCGTGGGCCTCAACGACCACGAGTCAGCCGTGCTCTACGAGCTGCTGCAGAGCCGGATCACCCGGCTCGAGAACACCGTGCGCCACACCTGGAGCCCCGGCGACGTGGCGATCTGGGACAACCGCGCCACGCAGCACTACGCCGTGGCCGACTTCGACGACCAGCCGCGCGAGGTGCGCCGGGTGACGGTCGCCGGCGACGTGCCCGTCTCTCCCGAGGGGCGCCGCTCGCGGATGGTGCGCGGCGACGCCGCCGTCTACCAGGACCTCGACCGGCTCATCCGCTGACCTCGACGCCGCGCCGGGGCCCTGCCCCGGCGCGCGCGGGCAGCAGGGCCCACAGCGCGGAGAGCACGCCGCACACGGCGAGCCAGACGGCCAGCGGCGGGTCGAGCGAGCCGAGGGGTGCCGCCAGGGCGAAGAGCCCGGCGAACACCCCGATCGGGGCCAGCCACGGCCAGCGCGTCCCCAGGGCCCTGAACGCCAGCGACCACAGCACGTAGGTGGTCGGCGTGGCCACCACCATCGCCACGACCCAGTACTCCATGCAGGCCAGAACGCCGGTGTCCCCGCACTCGTAGTCGCTGGAGGCGATCCACACCCAGGCGTAGCCGGCACAGGCCGCGAGCCCGACCAGGCCGCAGAGCAGTGCTCGCGCGGGCAGGGAGCGGTGGCGGGAGGGAGCCGTCATGGCCCCCACCCTGCCCCGCGCGCCTCCCGGCACGGATCCGCCCGGGTACTCAGCCTGGATCCACCGATTCTCGCCTGCTGCGCGCCACCATGAGGGGCGCTGGCTGCGTTGCCACCGCTTGAAAGACGCCCAGTCTGCCGAGCGCGACGGCGCCTTGCCATCGCACCCTCCTGGTGACCCGCAGCGAACGTCGACAACCGGTGGATCCAGGCTCAGACGCCGGTGCCGTCGGCCAGGCGCAGGAACTCCAGGTGCCGCTCGTACTGGTCGAGCACGTCGTCGATCAGCTGGGTGTGGGAGTAGCCCAGCACGTCGTAGCCCTGGCCACCGTCGCGCAGGTGCACCTCGAGCCGGCTGTACACCTCGTCGCCGCGCGGCGCCCAACCTCCGTAGGCGGGGATCGGCACCGACCGGTGCTGCACCAAGTAGCAGAAGCCGCGGTCGTCGCCCCCCACCTCGGCGGAGAGCTTGATGCCCGGGTGCCCGTGCTCGTCGACGACGCTCGCCACCTCGGCGCCCACCCGCTGCGCCACGAGCTCGGCGGCCACCTCCTCCAGCGCCGGCGTCACGACCTCGGCCAGGAAGTCGTCGGCCTGGCGCCGGTCCGGGAAGCTCATCACGCGCCGCACCCGGGCCTGCCAGGGCACGTGGCGACGTCCCGGCTCGGTGCCGCTGCGGCTGGAGAGCGCTCCCGGCAGGCTGCTGCCGCGGCTGTCCTCCAGGTACGCCTCGAGGCTCAGCGCCTTGTACAGGCCCCACATGACCGCGAGCATCACGAACGCGAAGGGCAGCCCGACGATCACGGTGGCGTACTGCAGCGCGAAGATGTCGCCCGCCGCCAGGATCGCGAGGGTCAGCGCGCCGGTGGCCGTGGCCCAGAAGATGCGCAGCCAGGGGGCGCCGTCGTGCGCGGTGGTGGGCAGCCGTGAGGAGAGGTTGGCCATCACCAGCGCGCCGGAGTCTGCCGAGGTGACGTAGAACAGCAGGCCCACCAGGATCGCGAGGCTGGCCACCACCGGGAAGGCCGGGTACTCCTGCAGCAGCGCCCACAGACCGTCGGAGGGGTCGACCGCCTCCGAAGCGACCGCGGTGAAGGAGGCGTTGCCGCGGCGTATCTCGTCGAGCGCGGCGTTGCCGAAGATCGAGATCCACATGACGATGTAGGTGAAGGGGATGACCAGCGTGCCGACCACGAACTGGCGGATCGTGCGCCCGCGCGAGATGCGCGCGAGGAAGAGCCCCACGAAGGCGGCCCAGGCGATCCACCATGCCCAGAAGAAGAGCGTCCAGAAGCTCATCCAGTCGCCGGTGTCCTCCCAGGCGAAGGTCTGCAGCGTCATGTCGGGGAAGAGCCGCACGTAGTCGCCCACGTTGAGCACCAGCGTGTTGAGCAAGTGGGCGGTGCGCCCGGTGACGAGCACGAAGAGCGCCAGCGCGATGGCGAGCAGCACGTTGAGCTGCGAGATGCGCTTGATGCCCTTCTCCACCCCGCTCACCGCGGAGGCGGTAGCGATCGCGACGGCCAGCACGATCATGGCCGCCTGCGCGGGCAGCCCGAGCGGGATCCCGAAGACCACCTCGAGGCCCACGTTGAGGCTGACGACGCCGATGCCCAGCGAGGTGGCCACGCCGAAGATGGTGCCGAGCATGGCCGCGGTGTCGGTGGCGTGGCCGGCGACGCCGTCGACGCGCTTGCCGATCAGCGGGTAGAGCGCAGAGCGCACGGCCAGCGGGAGGTTCATCCGGTAGGCGAAGTACGCCAGCGCCATGCCCATCAGCGCGTACATGCCCCACCCGGAGATGCCGTAGTGGAAGAGCGTCCACACGGTGGCCTCCCGGGCGGCCTCCACGGTCTCGCCCTCGATGGAGGGCGGCGTGAGGTACTGGGTGACGGGCTCGTAGACGGCGAAGAACATCAGGTCGGTGCCGATGCCCGCGGCGAAGAGCATCGCCGCCCAGGCCCCGGTGCTGAACTCGGGCTGGCTGTGCTCGGGGCCCAGCTTGACCCGGCCGTGCCGCGAGCAGGCGAGGTAGACCACGAAGACCAGCACCGCCGTCGCGAGTGCGATGTAGTACCAGCCGAACCAGGTGGAGACCCAGCCGACGACGCTCTCGAACGTGGTGAAGGCGTGCACCGGCGCGAGCACGCACCACAGCGTGACGGCGAGCGTCACCGCCGTCGCCGCGGCGAAGACGGGCCGGTTCAGCGTGGCGCGCTGCTCGGGATCGGGCGGCAGCGCGGGCGGGGCAGGGGGCGTGGTGTCCAGGTCGGTCATCGGCGGTGCTCCTCGGGGTGGTCCTCGGTGGCGCGGCCGCGACGGCCGACGGGAACGGTGCGGGGGTCGGCGGCGTTGCGGGGGTCTCCCTCGGGCCACAGCGGCATGTCGTGACCGTGCCGGTAGAACGGCACGTCCTCGGGTGCCAGCGGGGTGTGTCCGGCGATCAGGTCGGCGGCCCGCTCGGCCAGCATCATCACGGGGGCGTAGATGTTGCCGTTGGTCACGAAGGGCATGACCGAGGCGTCGACGACGCGGAGTCCCTGCATCCCGTGCACCCCCATGGTGGCTGGGTCCACGACACTAGCGGCTCCGGTGCCCATCGCGGCGGTGCACGAGGGGTGCAGTGCCGTCTCGGCGTCGCGCGCCACCCAGTCGAGGATCTCCTGGTCGGTCTCGACCGAGGGACCGGGCGAGATCTCACCGCCCGAGAACGGAGCGAACGCGGGCTGGCCCAGGATGTGCCGCGCCGCGCGCACCATCTCGATCCACTCCCGCCGGTCGTTCTCGGTCGAGAGGTAGTTGAACTGCAGGGCCGGGTGCTCGAACGGATCGGTGCTCCGGATCCGCAGGTGGCCGCGCACGTCGGAGTACATCGGCCCCAGGTGCACCTGGTAGCCGTGCTCCGAGGCCGGCCGCGAGCCGTCGTAGCGGATGGCGATCGGCAGGAAGTGGAACATCAGGTTCGGGTACTCGACCCGGTCGTTGCTGCGGATGAAGCCGCCGGCCTCGAAGTGGTTGGATGCGCCGACACCGGCGCGCCGGAAGAGCCACTCGGCACCGATCCGTGGCTTGTGGCGGTGCTTGAGCCACGGTGCGATCGAGACGGGTTGGGTGGCGGCGTGCTGCAGGTAGACCTCGAGGTGGTCCTGCAGGTTGGCGCCGACGCCGGGCAGGTCGGCCACCACCTCGATGCCCAGCCCGCGCAGGAGCGCCGGGTCGCCGATGCCCGCCAGCTGCAGCAGCTGCGGGGTGTTGATCGCGCCCCCGCAGAGCACCACCTCGCCGGCCTCCACCGTGGTGGTGGCCGCGTGGGCGCGGCGGGTGCCCCGTGCATAGGTGACACCCGTGACGCGGGTGCCGCGGGTGACCAGGCCGGTCACGTGGGCCAGCGTGCGCACGGTCAGGTTGGGGCGCGAGCGCACCGGGTGCAGGTAGGCGCGGCTGGCGCTGAGCCGGCGTCCGCGGTGCACGTTGCGGTCGAAGGGCGCGAAGCCCTCCTGGCGGTAGCCGTTGACGTCGTCGGTGAGCGGGTGCCCGGCCTGCTGCACCGCCTCCAGGAAGGCCGCGAAGAGCGGCGAGGAGGCCGGACCGCGCTCGAGCACCAGCGGCCCCGAGCCCCCGCGCCAGGCGTCGGCGCCCGCGGTGGAGGTCTCCATCCGCTTGAAGTAGGGCAGGCAGTGCGCCCAGCTCCACTCCTCCAGCCCCGGCTCGGCGGCCCAGCGCTCGTAGTCCAGCGGGTTGCCGCGCTGGAAGATCATCCCGTTGATCGACGACGAGCCGCCGAGCACCTTGCCGCGTGCGTGGTAGACCCGGCGGCCGCCCATGTGCGGCTCGGGCTCGGACTCGTAGCGCCAGTCGTAGAGCGGGTTGCCGATCGGGTAGGGCAGCGCCGCCGGCATGTGGATGAAGGGGTCGAGCCGGGTGTCGGACCGACCCGCCTCGAGCACCAGCACCGAGGTGCCGGGGTCGGCGGAGAGGCGGTTGGCCAGCACGCTCCCGGCCGAGCCGCCGCCCACGACCACGTAGTCGAACCGCTCGGTCACGCGCCCTGCCCCCCGGCCTCGGCCTCCGCCGCGCCGTCGCGGAACCAGCCCGCCGGGGCGGGCCGGGTGTTGTGCCACACGTGCTTGGTCTCGCGGTACTCCGCGAGCCCGGCCAGGCCGAGCTCGCGCCCGACGCCGCTCTGCTTGTAGCCGCCCCACTCGGCCTGTGGCACGTAGGGGTGGTAGTCGTTGATCCACACCGTGCCGTGGCGCAGCCGCGCGGCCACCCGCTCGGCGCGCCCGGCGTCGCGGGTCCACACCGCGCCGGCGAGGCCGTAGATGGTGTCGTTGGCCAGCGAGACCGCGGCCTGCTCGAGGGCCTCGGCGTCCTCCCCGGTGAAGGTCTCGACCGTGAGCACGGGCCCGAACGACTCGTCCTGCACGCAGCTCATGTCGGCGCTGCAGTCGTCGAGGATCGTCGGCGGGTAGTAGAAGCCGTCGTCCCATCCCTCACCCGTGGGACGCTCACCTCCGGCGCGGAGCACTGCTCCCTCCGCGATCCCGGCGGCCACGTAGGCCTCCACCTTCTCGCGGTGCCGGGCGCTGATCAGCGGACCGGTCTCAGCGCGCTCGTCGAAGGGGCCGCCGAGGCGGATGCGGCCGGCGCGGCGCACCAGCTCGTCGACCACCTCGTCGTGCACGGAGTCCTCCACGATCAGCCGGGCACCCGCGGAGCACACCTGACCTGAGTCGAGGAAGATCGCGGTCAGCGCGTTGTCGATCGCGGCCTCGAGGTCGGCGTCGGCGAAGACGACGTTCGGGTTCTTGCCGCCCAGCTCGAGCGCCACCCGCTTCACCGTCGGCGCTGCGGCCGCCATGATCCGCCGCCCGGTCACCAGTCCCCCGGTGAAGCTGACCAGGTCGACCTCGGGCGCCTCGGTCAGCGCGGGCCCGACCCGGTCACCGGCGCCGAGCACCAGGTTGGCGACCCCCGCCGGCAGCCCCTCGGCCGTCAGCGCCTCGACCAGCCACACCGCGGTCGAGGGCGTGAGCTCGCTGGGCTTGAGCACGAAGGTGCACCCCGCGGCCAGGGCCGGCGCGACCTTCCAGGAGGTCTGCAGCAGCGGGAAGTTCCACGGCGTGATCAGCGAGCACACGCCCACCGGCTCGTGCACCACCCGGCTGACGACGTCGGGCATGCCGGTGTCGACCATCCGGCCGGCGTCGGCCTGCGCGAGCCCGGCGTAGTGGCGGAAGACGCCGACGACGTCGTCGACGTCGATGCGCGACTCCACGAGCCGCTTGCCGGTGTCGAGCGACTCCAGCCGGGCCACCTGCTCCTTCTCGGCGACCAGCCGGTCGGCCAGTCGGTGCAGCAGCGCTGCCCGCTCGGGTGACGGGGTGTGCGGCCACGGGCCGTCGTCGAAGGCCCGTCGGGCGGCACGGACAGCGTCGAGAGCATCGCTCTCGCTCCCCTCCGCGACGGTCGCCACCAACGATCCGTCCGCCGGGCAGCGGACCTCCCGCGTCGCGCCGTCCGCGGCGTCGCGCCACTCCCCGTCGATGTACATCCGGCCGGTGTCTGCCACGTCTCCCCGTTCGTCGCTGGGCCCGGATCTCGGGCCCGTCCAACGAACCGGGTTCGCGGCGCTGCGTCAAGCCGAGGTCTGGCCCGGGGCGTGGGGCACCGACCGCCCAGCGCACGGTCAGCGCCCGGTCAGCGCACGTCCGTGGCCGACACCCTCACGACGTCGTACGGCGTCTCCGGGGTCGGCGGGGTGTTGAACCGCGCATTCGGCAGGTACAGCGACCGGCCCTGGCGGGCCACCGTGGTCGGCACGTCGAAGTCGTCGTCGGTGATGCCGCCGACCCGCTCGCCGGAGAGCCCGTCGGGTGCGATCCGCAGGACGGTCACGACGTTGTCGCGGTTCTGCACGACGTACAGCGTGCGGCCCTGCAGCAGCATGCCGTCGCCGTTGGTCAGGAGGTCCCCACCCAGGTCCACCTCGGTGGCGACGCCGGTGGCGGGGTCGACGCGGTAGAGGAGCCCGCTGGTGGAGTTGACCACCAGCAGGGCCCGACCGTCCGGGGTGCGCGTGATGCCGTTGGCGTTGAAGCCCTCCACCTGCCGCCAGTCGCCGGTCAGCGGCAGCTGGCGCACCGCGGCCTGGCCGGGGAGCGCGCCGCCCTTGCCCAGCGGCAGCACGTGGAGCACCGGCGCCTGGGAGTCGGTGAGGTACGCGGCGTCCTTCGTGAGCACGACGTCGTTGACGAAGGTCGCTCCGGTCGAGAGCGTGTAGTCCGCGAGCAGGTCGCCGGTGGCGCCGTCGACGACGCGTGCCGTGCCCGCCGTGCCGCCGGCGATGAAGAGTCGCTGGCGGTCGTCGACCTTGAGCCCGACCGAGGGCGTTCCCGGGCCCTCGCTGATCCGCTCACCCTCACCGGTGCGCAGGTCCGCGCGGTAGACGTCGCCGTCGGCCCGCGAGCCGAACCAGGCCGACCGGCCCTGGATCGTGATGCCCTCCGGCTGGAACCCGTCGGGCAGGTCGAAGGTCTCGGGGAAGGCACGCTGCGGCCCGGCTGCCGCCGGGCTCAGCAGTCCGGCGGCCAGGACGCCGGCACCGAGCGCGGCGGTGAGGGAGGCGGCGAGCGCGGTGAGGCGGCCGGCCCGGCGGGAGTGGCGGGTGGACGGGATGCTGCGGCGAGCGGACATCTGACCTCCAAGAGGTGGTCGGCGCCAGACCAGCGACGCCGAGTCGTCAGGTTGGTTGAACCCGAAAGTACAGGCGCGGCCAAGCTGTCGGGGCTCGCGCTACAGCAGCCGCCGGTCGTTCGCCCATCGGGTCAGCTCGTGGCGCGAGCTCAGCTGCAGCTTGCGCAGCACCGAGCTCATGTGGGTCTCGACGGTCTTGATCGAGATGAAGAGCTCCTTGGCCACCTCCTTGTAGGCGTAGCCGCGGGCGATGAGGCGCATCACCTCCCGCTCGCGCTCGGTGAGGCGGTCGAGGTCCTCGTCGACGGCGGCCACGTCGATGGAGCCGGCGAACGCGTCGAGCACGAAGCCGGCCAGGCGGGGCGAGAAGACGGCGTCGCCCTCGGACACCCGACGGATCGCCGCGACCAGCTCGGGCCCGGTGATCGTCTTGGTCACGTAGCCGCGGGCGCCGCCGCGGATGGTGCCGATGACATCCTCGGCCGCGTCGCTGACCGAGAGCGCCAGGAAGCGCGCCGGCGTGCCGGGCGAGCGGCGCATGACCTCCACGCCACCGCCGCCGGGCAGGTGCACGTCGAGCAGCACCACCTCGGGCTCGTGCGTGGCCACCGCGGCGACGGCCTCGTCGACGTCGGCGGCCTCGGCCACCACCTCCACCTGCCCGGCTCCGACCGAGGTGAGCTCGGCACGCACGCCGCTGCGGAACATGGCGTGGTCGTCGACGACGACGACGCGCACGGGGGCGCCGTCGGGCGTGGGGGTGGTGGTCACGGAGTCTCCTCGGGCTGGGGGCGGGGCAGGCGCAGGCGCACCTCGGTGCCCTCGCCGGGCGCGCTGCGCACCTCGGCGGAGCCGCCGTGGCGCTGCATGCGGTCCACGATGCTGTGCCGCACGCCGTGGCGGTCCTCGGGGGTGCGCTCGGGGTCGAAGCCGCGGCCGCGGTCACGCACGAACACCTCGACCGCACCCTCGGTCACCTCGGCATAGACGTCGACGCGCGAGACCTCGGCGTGCTTGGCGGCGTTGGTGACCGCCTCGCGCGCGGCGGCGACCACCGGGCGCAGCGGCTCGAGGAGGTCGCAGTCGCCGACGGCGACGACGTCGACCGAGATGCCGTGGGCGTCCTCCACCTCCGCGGCGGCGGCGCGCAGCGCGCTGGCCACGGTGGTCTCGTCGGCGGCGTCGCCGGAGTACAGCCAGGCACGCAGGTCGCGCTCCTGGGCGCGGGCCAGCCGGGCGACCGCGGCGGCGTCGGCGCTGTTCTTCTGGATCAGGGCCAGGGTCTGCAGCACGGAGTCGTGCAGGTGGGCGGCCACGTCGGCGCGCTCCTGCGAGCGCACGCGCTCCTCGCGCTCGGCACCCAGCTCGCGCACCAGCCGGAACACCCACGGCCCGACCACGATCGCGATGCCGAGGATGCCCAGCAGCCCGGCCCACAGCGCGGTGCGCGCACTGGCCAGCGAGCCCTCGTCGAAGCCGATGACGATGATCGCGGTCAGCAGCAGGACGATGCCGGCCACGACGCGGGCGTAGGCCGCCCACCCGCCGCCGCCGAAGACGATGCGCAGCGGGTCGACCCGCCCCGAGGTGTCGACCCACCGCTCGCGCTGCGACTCGTCGGCCTGGCGCCACAGCAGCGCGACGCCCGCGACCGCGATCACCACCGGCCACACCACGGCGTTGCGGCCGAAGACCGCCTCGACGCCGAGCACGGCAGCGATGGCGAACACCGCGAGCAGCACCAGCGGGCCGACGTCGGAGAGCCGCTGGCGGCGACCGGGTCGACGCCCGCCCCGCCGGGCGCTCTCCAGCCCCGGCGCTGCCTGCTCGAAGGGCGAGGCAGCGGGCAGGAAGATCCAGTACGCCGCGTAGAGCGCGACGCCGAGGCCGCTGAGCACGGCGGTGGCGGCGAAGAACAGCCGCACCCACAGCACGCCGAGCCCGAGGTGCCGCGCCAGTCCTGCGGCCACGCCCCCCACGACGGCCTCGTCGAGGTCGCGCTCGGCGCGGCGCGGCACCGGTGGTGCGAGCGGGAACGGAGGGCTGCTCATGGCACCCTCATCGTCACACAGCAGCAGGGCGGCTCCCAGGGGGCTCGACCCCGGTCCGACCCCGAGCCGACCCCAGGTCCGTGCGGCGAGGACCAGGGTTCTCCCCGATGGTGCGGAGGCCCCGCCCCGACCACAGTGGAGCCATGACCACCTCCCCGCCCGAGCCCGGCCACGAGTCGCGGCCGCGCCTCGAGCCCGGCGCCACCTACGAGACCTACGAGGGCCCGCGGGTGGCGGCGTCGGAGATGCGCGACCTGGCACGGCTGCGCCGCAGCCGCACCGACCGCAAGGTCGCCGGTGTGGCCGGGGGGCTCGCCCAGCACCTCGACCTCGATCCGCTCGTGCTCCGCGTCGCGTTCGTCGTCCTCGCCTTCTTCGGCGGCGCCGGGGTGCTGCTCTACGGCGCCGGCTGGCTGCTGGTGCCCGAGCAGGGCACCGAGGAGGCCACCGTGCGGCTCGACGACCGCAACCGCACGGTGGCCCTCGTGCTGGTGGGCGCGCTGGCCGCGCTCGCCCTGCTGGGCGACACGCTCGGCACCGGTGGCGGCTGGTGGTTCCCGTGGCCGCTGCTGCTCGCGGCCGGCGTGGTCTACCTGGTCTCGCGCAACCGCGAGGGCGTGGCTCCCCCGCCCGCCCCGGCGACCGGGGCGCCGGCGCCCTCCGCGGCCACCGAGCCGCTGGCTCGGCACGGCATCGTGCCGGGCGCCCCCGTGGGTGCCGCACCCCCGCCGTGGGCGCCCGCTCCGCCAACGGTGCGTCCGGTCCGGCCCCGGCGCCGTGGGCCGGTGCTCTTCTGGCCCGTCCTGGCCGTGGCCGGCCTGACCCTCGGCGTGCTCGCGCTGCTCGACGGCCTGGGCGCCGGCATCGCCGACTCCGCCTACCCGGCGGCGGTGCTGGTGGTGTCGGGGCTCGGACTGCTCGTCGGTGCGTTCTGGGGCCGTGGCGGCGGACTGATCGCCCTGGGGCTCGTGGCCGCCCTCGCCACGGCCGGCAGCACCGCCGGTGACGAGCTCGGGTTCCGGGGTCTCGTGTCGACGCCGGGCTCGGCGAGCGACGTCGAAGACAGCTACCGCCAGACGGTCGGCGAGATCGTGCTCGACCTCTCCGAGGTGACCGACCCTGACGAGCTGGCCGGTCGGACGGTGCAGCTGGACGCCACGCTGGGCCGCATCTCGGTGGTGCTGCCGCCGGGGCTCAAGACCGTCGTCGTCAGCGACGTGCGCCTCGCCACGGTCGAGGTCATGGGTGAGGAGGTCGGCGAGGGCACCACCCCGGTGGGAGGCGTCACCGCCGACGACGAGGAGGCGCTGCGCCTGGAGATCGACCTGCGCGTCGGCGAGATCGTGGTGGAGGAGGCGGCATGAGCGACTCGCTGGGCAACCGCGGGGGTGGGCGGCACCCGGTCGAGGTGGGGCACCTGGTCATGGGCGTGGCGCTGCTGGGGCTCGCCGGGGTCTGGGCGCTGGTGGCCGGCGACGTCGTCCAGGGTGACGAGGTGCGGTGGCTGCTGCCCCTGCCGTGGCTGGCAGGCGGCCTGGTCGGCGTCGTGGCCACCGTGCTGCGCGGCCCCCGGTAGGTCGCGCCGACACCCGTCTCACGTCGCGGTGACGGACAACGACACCGGGGCACGGGGTTTCGAGCCGCCGCTCGACGGGCAGACCGTCGAGCAGACCGCCACCTCGGACCAGGAGCAGCCACATGACCGCGACGGACCCCACCGGAGCCATCGGCGACGTGCGTGACAGCCTCGACCGGCTGGTGCAGCAGTTCGAGAAGGCCCGTGAGCAGCAGCAGCCTGCCGCCGGGTCGGACGAGACCGGGCAGGTCACCGTCCGGGTGTCCGCCGCGGGCGTCGTCGAGGACGTCGTCGTCGGTTCCTCCTGGCTCGCGGAGCTCGACGGCGAGCAGTTCGGCGCAGCCGTGCTGCAGGCCTATGCCGAGGCGGGCGCCCGGACACTCATCCCCTGGGCGGAGTCGCTCGCCGAGCAGGAGGAGCCCGCGACCCGACCGATGCCCACCGGCCCTCGCCCGTCACTGCGCGACGTGGTGGACAAGCAGACTCTCGCCCGCATGGGGGAGCCGGCGCTGCGCGAGATGGCACGGGTGCTGCGCACGGTGCGCGACGACGCGCGCCAGGTGGACGCCGAGGTGAGCGCCATGGTCGCCCGACGGATCGAGGGGCACTCGCAGCAGGCGACCGTCGTCCTCGACGGCGCCGGCGGACTGGTGGGTGTGCAGGTCGATCCCGCCTGGGCGGAGTCCACCGCTCCCGCCAACCTGGCACGCCACGTCCTCTCCGCCTACGACCGGGCCCGACGCTCGCTCGGCGGTCGCACGGTCGAGAACGTCATCGCCGACAGCAACCTGGGCCGGATGCGCCGTCTGGCCGCCGACCCGTCCGCCTTGGCCGCCGAGCTCGGGCTGCGCTGAGGCCAGCACCGCCACCCCACCACCAGACGACAGGAGAACGACATGGGAGAAGTACTGCAGTCCGATCTCGACGCGCTCGCCGCCGACGCAGCGACGTGGGACGACACCTCCACCGCCCTGAACCAGGCCTCGCTCGACGCTCTGTTCCTCACCCTGACCGTCAGCGACATGTCCTGGGCCGCCGAGGTCACGGGGCTGCTCGACACCTACTCCGACTTCCGCACCCACGTCAGCGGTCTGCTGGGCGAGGGGGCGACCAACACCGGCGAGATCGCCGAGGGCCTGCGGGCCGTCAAGCGGTCCTACGAGAGCACCGACGCCAGCGTGCGTGACGACTACGTGGGCCTCTGGGACGCCAAGTGAGCACTCCGGCCGCGGTCACCGCACCGACCCTCGCGACCGCCCACGCGCGGCTGCACGACGCCACCCGCACCACCGGACGGGAGAACTGACATGGACGAGCTGGCACAGGAGGTCTTCGACCTCATCGACGACATCTTCGAGAAGTTCGAGAGGCTGCGCGGCATCGTCGACGGCGCTCTCAGCGGGCTCTCCCGGTTCCTCGGGTGGCTCGGCGACAAGATCGTCGACAAGTGGAACGAGTTCGTCGCCAAGTGGGACGAGTTCTGGGCCGCGCAAGAGCTCTTCTGGACCAACTTCGGTGATCGAGGGCGGTTGCAGGACGTGTCGGACAACTGGACCGCGGACGTGGGCTCACCGGTCACGAGCAGCTCGGGCGAGGTCGACCGGGCGCTGCTGCAGGCCGACGACCAGTGGACCGGCGAGGCCGCGGACACGTACTTCCCGAAGGCCCAGCTGCACAAGACCGCGATGGAGCGGGTCCAGGCCAACTTCGTGACCGCTGCCACGAGCGCGATGAGCGACCTGCGCAGTGCGCTGACCACGTTCTACACGACGCTCTCCGCCACCCTGGCCACCTTCATCGGCGCCATGGTCGGCGCGGCCGTCGCCAGCGGGACCATCTTCGGCATCCCGGCCGGCATCGTCATCGCCATCGTCGCGATCGCCGCCGCAGCGGGTGCGTTCTACTGGGCCGGCGACTCCCTGAAGAACGACTGCAACTCCATCCAGGGCGACCTCGGCGCCTCGATGGACGACAAGACCGGCTACCCCGGCGGCAGCTGGCCGCCGGGAGCAGTGCTCACCGCGTGAGCGGACCGCTGGTCGGCAGTCCCGGTGTGCGCGCACACCTGCGCGCCGGGGGCTGCGTCGTCGCGGCCTGCGGAGGGCTCGTGGCGCTGTACCTCTCGCCGGGCCTGATCACGACCGGTGACCCGATCGGTGGTCTGCGCGTCGTCCAGGCGGGCCTGCTCAGCGGCGTCCTGGCCATGCTCATCGTGGCAGCCGGAAACCTCCTCGGCCCCAGCCGTCTGCCTCGCATGCGGGCCCTGGCGCGCAGCGGGACGTGGTGGGCGATCACCACCATGGTGGGGTACCTCGCCGTCGCGGCGTTCGTCGTCACCCCCGAGGTCCGCGCGGTGGCCCTGCCGCTGGCACCCGTGGTGCTCTCGCTCTGCGTGGCCGCGGTGATCCTCGGCGTCGTCACCACACACCTCGACGACGCCACGACCCGGCGGGAGTCGGGCACCATGGGCGGGTGACCTCGCTGACCCTCGGCACCCTCGAGCCCGCGCCCGCCCTGGACCACCCGGACCTGCTGGCCGACCCGGTCCACGCCACACTCGCCGCCTGGGCGCACGCCGGTGAGGTGGCCGTGGCCCCGATCGACCCCGAGGCGGCCGACACCGCCGCCTGCAACGCGGCCTACGACATCCCCGAGGACGCCGGCGTCAACTGCGTCGTCGTCGGCGGGCGGCGCGACGGTGAGGAGCGCGTGGCCGCATGCCTGGTGCGCGCCGACACCCGCGCCGACGTCAACAGCCGGGTCAAGGAGCTGCTCGACGTGCGCAAGGCGTCGTTCCTGTCGATGGAGCAGGCCGTGGAGCAGAGCGGCATGGAGTACGGCGGCATCACCCCGATCGGGCTGCCCGCAGGGTGGCGGCTGCTCGTCGACGCCCGCGTCGTGGACGTGCCGGTGGCGCTGATCGGGTCCGGGGTGCGCCGCTCCAAGGTGCTGCTGCCCGGTCGGTTGCTCGCTGAGCTGCCGGGCGCCGAGGTCGTGGAGGACCTGGCGCGATGAGGCGGGCCCTCGCACTCGGCCTGGCAGCGGTGCTGCTGGGTGGGTGCGGCGGGGGCTCCGACGAGCCGACCCGCTCGGCGTCGACCCCCGACGCGGGCCCCACGCAGGTGCGCACCCTGGTGCCGCTGCCGGCACCACCGGAGGAGCCGCCCAGCGGCCGGTTGCACGCCGACATGCGGCAGTCGAGCATCGACGCCGCGCTCGGCCAGATGCAGGTGTGGCTCGACAACGACCGCGTCGCAGGGCTGGACCCCAGCGCCGTGACCTACCGCGACCCGCGGCTGCCGCGCCCGGTGGGCGGGCAGCGCCTCCGACCGCTGCCGGCCGACACCGAGCTGGGGTACCCGCTCACCCTGCCCGCCCGACCGGTCTGCGACTCCTCGGCCGCGGCCGAGAGCGGCGTGCTGCTCGTGCGCTCGGCGCAAGGCACCCGGCGCGTGCCGGTGACCGACCCCACCGACGTCGTCGGCCGCTACCTGGCCCAGCGCTGCCAAGAGCTCGCCGTCGCCGAGGTGGCACAGCTGCGCTGGGCCGACGACGCCGAGGGCACCCTGACGCTGCAGGTCCGCCCCACGGGCCGACGCCCCGACGCCACCCTGGTGATCGACGCCGTCGCCGGCTCGCACCTGCTGGGCTACGGCGACGACCCAGCTGCCTGGGAGCCGGCGCTGGTGGTGCGCGGCGACGACCCGCCGACCACCCTCCCCCTCCCCCTGACGCCCACGCGCTGCGACGGGCACGCCTTCGCCGAGGGCGGCGGTGCCACCGCCTTCCGCGTCTCCTACACGCTCGACGACACCCCCGGCCGCATCCTCCTGCGGATGACCCCCGCCGGCGCCGCCTCCGTGCTCGACTGGGCTGCCGGGGTGTGCGGGCTGGAGTGAGCTTGCGGTGGTCGAGCAGCGACGACGAGAGCGCCGTCCACCGGTGGTCGGCGTACCGAGACCCCCGCACCCGACCGCCCACCTCGGGACCGGCATCGTCGGTGACAGGAGTTCGGTGGTGCGGACCGACAGCGACGACGGCGAGGGTGCCGCGATGGGTCACGGTGGCTGCCCGTCTCCCGGTGGTCGAGTAGCCGGGTGGCGAGCTTGCGAGACACCCGGCGTACCGAGACCCCCGCACCCGACCGCCCACCTCGGGACCGGCATCGCGGGTGACGGCCGTCGGTGGTCCGGACCGACAAGCTGCGACGGCGAGGGCGCCGCGCTCGGTCACGGTGGCTGCCCGTCTCCCGGTGGTCGAGTAGCCGGGTGGCGAGCTTGCGAGACACCAGACGTACCGAGACCCCCGCACCAATCCGCCAACCGCGACCACCCCATCCGCAAAACAGAAAAACTGTTACCAGTTTGTTCCTCACCAACCGGTGGATAACCCCCGAAACCAGGTTATGAGTGTCGGTGGCGAGTGCTTGAGTAGACCCATGACCAGCACCGCTCCAGACCTCGCCGAGGTCCTCGCGCGCGAAGAGCGCGAGCGTGCCGAGCGCGAGCACGCGCTGCAGATGGTGCGGTCCGCGCAAACGAACCTGATGAGCGCCGAGGTCGCGAAGCTGCGGATGATCGTGGAGTGGGCCAAGGTCAATCGCCTCGACGCCGACCACCTGGACGGTGAGCCCGACCCCGACGCCGTCATGACCGACGAGCAGGTCGAGGAGCTCGAGGCCGCGCTGGGTGACCAGTTGGGTGACCAGGGGTTCTGCGACCGCTGGCTCTCGATCGCGGGTCCGGGCGCACCGGTGGTGTCGGAGTTCGCGGCCATGGAGCTCGCCTCGACCCTGGGCATGAGCACGGACGCCGGCCTCGCCCTGGTGGGCAGGGTGCTGGAGCTGAAGTACCGCCTGCCGCGGCTGTACCGCCGCGTGGAGGAGCTGCAGGTGCCCGTCTGGAAGGCGTTCGACCTCGCCGACCTCACCCAGCCGTTGACGGCTGAGGCGGCCGAGCACGTGGACCGGCAGGTCGAGGTGGTCGCCGGCAAGGTCGGCAAGCGCGCGATGGAGCGTCTCGTCGCCGAGACCCAGGCGCGGTTCGACCCCGCTGCGGCAGCCGAGGCCGCGGAGAAGAAGCGTGAGCGGCGGTTCTTCGACATCGGCGAGACGCGCCGCACCGAGACCGAGTCCGGGAGCCTGGAGTCGCTGGCCGGCACCGTGCCCGTCTCCGGGTGCCTGGACGCCGCGGACGCCGCCGACCTCGAAGCAGCGATCCGCCACACCGCCCGCGCGCTCGGCAAGGCAGGCTGCGATGACTCCCTCGACGTCCGGCGTGCTGCTGCGGTCGGTGAGCTGGCCCGCAACCAGCTCGCCCTGGACCTCGAGACCGGCGAGATCGACCAGCAGACGTCGGCGCACCACGGCCGTGGCGTCGAGCTGGTCGTGCACCTCTCCGAGGAGGCCCTGACCGCCGCGGGGTTCATGGTCGGCCGCCTGGAGAACACCCAGACCCCGGTCAGCGCCGACGTGATCCGCCAGTGGTGCGCCACCGCCGCCCGCATCACCATCCGCCCCGTGATCGACCTCAACGGTGCCGTGCACGTGGAGCAATACGAGGTCCCCGACCGGATCAAGCAGCAGGTGCGCTGGACCGACCCCCGCTGCGTCTACCCGCACTGCACCAGGCCCGCCGACCGCTGCGACTGCGACCACACCAAGCCCTACCAGCAGGGCGGCGCGACCTGCACCTGCAACCTCGCTCCACTCTGCAGGCGGCACCACCGGTTCAAGACCCACGGCGCCGTCACCTACCGACGCATCGGACCAGCCGCGTACGAGTGGGAATTCAAGACCGGGATGACCATCGTCCGCGACCACCTCGGCACCCACGAACCACAGTGGCCCAAGCCACCACCGCCCGACGACTTCGACATCGAGCCACCCGAGGACCCCGTCCTCGACTGACGACGCACCTCGACCACCCCGCTGGTCGAGGTGCGAGGAGCGCCAGCGACGAGCCTCGAGACCCGGTGAGCCGACCTTCCTTCCGCCACCACCCCCGTGGTCGCCGAAGGCGGCTGTGGTGCAGGGGTCTCGAGGCTCGGCCGTGACCGGCCTCGCACCTCGACCAGCAGTCGGTGAGCGCCCGGGCGCAGGAATCTCGCGACACGGCCGTGGCCGGCCTCGCACCTCGACCAGCGTCGCGACGGGCCCTCGGGAAACCCAGGTGCGCCCCGGGGGTGCGGCTTCGTAGCATCGGGCCAGTGCACGTGCTCCCCCATGACCACCCCGGTGTGGCCGACCACCGGTCCGCGAACGCCTACCTGTGGTGGCTGGCGCGCCAGCAGTGGGTGACGCTGGCGGGGGGCATGGCGTTCGGGATCGTGTGGATGAGCAGCCAGGCCGTGATGCCGGCGGTCATCGGGCGGGCCATCGACCGGGGCGTCGCCGACCAGGACCTCTCCGCGCTCGCCGGCTACGCGGCGTTGATGCTCGGCGTCGGGCTGGTGCAGGCGGCGTCGGGGATCATGCGGCACCGGTTCGCCGTCACGAACTGGCTGATCACCGCCTACCGGACCGTGCAGCTGGTCACCCGGCAGACCGTGCGGCTGGGAGCGACGCTCCCCCGTCGGGTCTCCACCGGCGAGGTCGTCACGATCGGCAGCAGCGACATCTCCCACCTCGGACAGGTCATGGACGTCTCGGCACGCTTCGCGGGTGCAGTCGTCTCGTTCGTGCTCGTGGCGGTGATCCTGCTCCAGACCTCGGTGACCCTCGGACTGGTGGTGCTGCTGGGCGTCCCGGCCCTGATGCTGCTGATCGGCCCGATCCTGGCACCGCTGCAGCGGCGCTCCGACCGCCAGCGCGCGCTCACCGGCGAGCTCTCGGCCACCGCGTCCGACATCGTCGCCGGCCTGCGGGTGCTGCGCGGTGTCGGTGGCGAGCAGGTCTTCCACGAGCGCTACCGCCGCGAGTCGCAGGCCGCGCGGCGCGCCGGCGTCGAGGTGGCCAAGGTGCAGTCGGTGCTGGACGCGCTGCAGGTGCTGCTGCCCGGCGTCTTCGTGGTCGTGGTGGTGTGGCTGGGCGCGCGGTCGGCCGTCGCCGGCGAGATCACCTCGGGCGAGCTCGTCGCGTTCTACGGGTACTCCGCCTTCCTGATGATCCCGCTGCGCACCGCCACCGAGTACGCCAACAAGCTGATCCGCGGTCGTGCCTCCGCCAAGCGCGTGTGCCGCGTGCTCGCCATCCAGCCCGACTGGGAGGGCCCGGCCGACCCGGTGCCCGGTCCCCCCGCCCCCGCCGACCTCGACGACGCCCGCAGCGGCCTGCGCGTGCCGGCCGGGCGCCACGTCGCCCTGGTCTGCGAGCAGCCCGAGGAGGCCGCGGTGCTGGCCGACCGGCTGGGCCTGTGCGCCCCGGAGGTCGACGACGACGTCCGCCTCGGCGGCGTCCCGCTGACCCGTCTGGCGGGCGAGGAGGTGCGACGACGCGTCGTCGTCTCCGACACCGGCGCCGCGCTCTTCTCCGGTCGCCTCGCCGACGCGCTCGCCGGTGACGACGCCGACCGCGACCGCGTGGTGCGGGCTCTCGACGCCGCCTCGGCCCACGACGTGCTCGAGGCGCTGCCGGCGGGCCTGGACTCCCACGTCGCGGAGCGCGGCCGCAGCTTCTCCGGCGGTCAGCGGCAGCGGCTGGTGCTGGCCCGTGCGCTGGCGCGGGAGCCGGAGGTGCTCGTGCTGGTGGAGCCCACCTCCGCCGTCGACGCCCACACCGAGGCCCGGATCGCCGAGCGGCTGCGCGAGCACCGGCGCGGTCTCACGACGGTCGTCACCACCTCCAGCCCGCTGGTGCTCGACGCCGTCGACGAGGTGGCGTTCCTCGTGGAGGGCCGGGTGGTGGCCACCGGCCGCCACCGCGACCTGCTGCGCACCCGGCCGGACTACCGGGCCGTCGTCACGCGCGAGGAGGCCGAGGCGGTGGGCGGCCGATGAGCACGAGCACCGAGGCGGGCACCGAGGCGAGCACCGGCACGGCGCTGCCCGTGGCGGGTCCGGGCACCCTGCGCGCCGCCGTGCGCGAGATCGCCCGCGGGCACCGTCGCCTGCTCACGGTCGCCGTCACGCTGCACGCGCTGGCAGCTCTCAGCGCGCTGGCCGCGCCACGGCTGCTGGGCGACCTGGTGGAGGGCGTCGAGAACGGCACCACCACCGGGTACGTCGACCGCGTGGTGGGGCTGCTCGCGCTCTTCCTGGTGCTGCAGACCGTCTTCACCCGCTACGCCCGCTACCAGAGCCAGGTGCTGGGTGAGGCCGTGCTGGCCCAGCTGCGCGAGGACTTCGTGGGCCACACGCTCTCCCTGCCCGTGGGCACGGTGGAGTCGGCCGGCTCCGGCGACCTGCTGACCCGCACCAACCGCGACGTCGAGCAGCTGGGCTGGTCGGTGCGCTGGGCACTGCCGGAGTGGGCGATCGCCGTCGTCACCGCCGTCGTCACGCTCGCGGCCGCCGTCAGCGTCGGCTGGTGGGTGCTGCTGCCGTGCCTGCTCGGCGTACCGCCGCTGTGGATCGGGCTGCGCTGGTACCTGGCCCGCGCCAAGGACGGCTACCTGCGCGAGAGCGCCAGCTACTCCACCATCAACGCCAGCCTCGCCGAGACCGTCGAGGGTGCCCGCACCGTGGAGGCGCTGGGCCTCGGCACCGAGCGGGTGGCACGCATCGACGACGACATCCGCGAGTCCTACGCCGCCGAGCGCTACACGCTGTGGCTGCGCACCGTGTTCTTCCCCAACGTCGAGCTCGGCTACCTGCTGCCGACGGTCGGCACGCTGGTGGTCGGCGGCTACCTGCACACGCAGGGCCAGGTCTCGCTGGGCGACGTCACCGCCGCCACCCTCTACGTGCAGATGCTCATCGACCCGGTCTCGCGCATCGTCAACATCCTCGACGAGCTGCAGATGGGCGCCGCCTCCCTGGCCCGCCTGCTCGGGGTGGCCGAGGTGCCCGACGACCGCACGGCCACCGGCGCCGAGCCCCGCGACGAGCACCTGGTGGTCAGCGACCTGCGCTTCGGCTACACCGAGGGCCGCGACGTGCTGCACGGGATGGACCTCGACCTCGGGGTGGGCGAGCGGCTGGCCGTCGTCGGACCCTCCGGCGCGGGCAAGTCCACGCTCGGGCGGCTGCTGGCCGGCATCCACCCGCCGCGCACCGGGTCGGTGACCGTGGGCGGGGTGCCACTGGTGGACCTGCCGCTCGACGAGCTGCGCGGCCACGTGGCGCTGGTGACCCAGGAGCACCACGTGTTCGTGGGCACCCTGCGCGAGAACCTCGCGCTCGCCGCTCCCCCGGGTGCCGGCGAGGATGCCATCGAGTCCGCGCTCGACGCCGTCGACGCCCTCGACTGGGTGCGCGCGCTGCCCGACGGGCTCGACACGCTGGTCGGCTCCGGGGCCCGCGAGCTGACGGCAGCGCAGGCCCAGCAGGTCGCGCTGGCCCGGCTGGTGCTCGCCGACCCGCACACCCTGGTGCTCGACGAGGCGACCTCACTGATCGACCCGCGCGCCGCGCGCCACCTCGAGCGCTCGATGGCGGCCGTGCTGGAGGGCCGCACCGTCGTCGCCATCGCCCACCGGCTGTTCTCGGCCCACGACGCCGACCGCGTCGCCGTCGTCGAGGACGGGCGGATCAGCGAGCTCGGCACGCACGACGAGCTGGTCGCCGCCGGTGGCTCCTACGCCGCGCTGTGGGCGAGCTGGAACGGTGGCGGCGAGGACGCCTGACGGCGGAGGGCCGTCACTCCCCGCCGAGGTCGACGCCGGAGATCCGGATGCCGGCGTGGGTCTTGTACTTGCGGTTGATCGAGATCAGCACCGCCGTGAAGGGCTCGAGCTGACGGGCCAGGCGCAGCTTGCCGGCGTCGATGCCGGGGCGGCCCGAGACGCTGCGGGCCAGCTCGATGGCCACGCCCTTGGCGTCGACCGAGTCACCCACCACCAGCACGTCCTCGTCGAGGTACTCCTCCTCGCCCCAGAGCAGCACGGCCGAGACGTTGTGGAAGGCGCCGACCACGGTGGCCTCGGGCGCGAGCGCCTGCGCCGACTCGGCGGCCGACCCCTCGCCGCCGTTGATCACCTGGCCGTGCGCGCCGCGCTTGTCGAAGGCCAGCGGGTTGACGCAGCTGACGACGGTCTTGCCCTCCAGGGGCAGTGAGGCGACCAGGTCGTCGTGGCCGTCCCACGGCACGGCCAGCACGACGACGTCGGCCTCGGCGCACGCCTCCGCGTTCGACGCGCCGCTGACCGTGCCTGCACCCTCGACGCCGGCCAGGCGCGCGGTGACCTCCTCGGCCACCGGCACCGCCTTCTCCGCCGAGCGGGAGCCCAGCACCACCGTGTGACCCTGACGCGCGAAGCGGTAGCCCAGGCCCTTGCCCTGGGGGCCGGTGCCGCCCATGACGGCGATGCGGTAGCTGGTCACGGGCTCGGTCACGGGTTCTCCTACAGGGATCGACGGCGGGCGGGCCGCCACGGCGGCTCCCGGCATGATGCCAACCGACGCGAGGACCGGGGTCGCCGACCCGCCTGTTGATATCGTTCGCCTGCCTGTCAGGGGGGGACCATGTCAACCAGGACGCGCGGTCTGCGCGGCGACATCCAGGGATTGCGCGCCGTCGCCGTCCTGACGGTGGTCGCTGCCCACGCCGGCGTGCCGTTCCTGCCCGGCGGGTTCGTCGGGGTCGACGTGTTCTTCGTGATCTCGGGCTTCCTGATCTCCACCCTGCTGTTCGGCGAGGCGGCCCGCCGCGGCCGGGTCTCGCTGACGACGTTCTGGTCGCGACGCGCCCGGCGCATCCTGCCCGCAGCCACCCTGGTCACCGTCGCCACCGTGGTGGCCTCGCTGCTCCTGCTCAGCGCGATCGACGCCCGGCAGGTCGTGGTCGACGCCGCCTGGGCGGCCGCCTTCGCCGCAAACGTCAACTTCGCCCGCCAGGACGTCGACTACTTCGCCGTCGGCAGCGCCGAGTCGCCGATGCAGCACTACTGGTCGCTCGCCGTCGAGGAGCAGTTCTACGTGCTCTGGCCGGTGCTCGTGCTGGCCTGCCTGGCCCTGGCCCGTGCCCTCGCGCGCCGCCGCGCGGCCACCGCGACCAGCACCGCCAGCACCACCGGCACCACCGGCACCGCCGACGACGTCCCCGCCCTGCCGCGTCGCACCCTCGGCGCCGTGCTCGGCGTCCTGACCCTGACCTCCTTCACCTGGTCGGTGGTGCACACGCTCGGCACGCCCGAGGCCGCCTACTTCTCCACGCTCACCCGCGCCTGGGAGCTCGGCGTCGGCGCCCTGCTGGCACTGCTCGCGCCCAGCGCGGTGCACCGGCTGACCCGTCGCGGCGCCGGCGCGATGGTGCTGGTGGGCCTGGGGGCGGTGGCGCTCGCGATGGTCGTCATCACCCCGCAGACCCCGTTCCCCGGCTACGCCGCGGCCCTGCCGGTGCTGGGCACCGCGCTGGTGCTGCTGGGCGGCGCGGCGGCTCGACCGCCGCGCGTCGGCGTGCTGCTCGACAACCCGCTGATGCGCACCCTGGGCGACTGGTCGTTCTCGATCTACCTGTGGCACTGGCCCGTGCTGATCCTGGCCGAGCGCTCGCTCGGGCGCTCGCTCACGGTGCTCGAGACCGTCTTCGCGGTGCTGGCCGTGCTGGTGCTCAGCGGGCTCTCCTACCGGCTGGTCGAGGAGCCGTTCCGCGCCGGTCGCACCGCCCGTGCGCTGCGCCGACCCCGGTGGGCGCTGGTGCTCTACCCGGCCTCCCTCGGTCTGGTGGCGGCCACCTGCGTGACCGCCTGGCAGGTCAGCGGCGGGCAGCTGCAGGAGCAGGGCGACAACCCGCCCATCGCCGTCGCCGGCGACCACGACGACACCGTCGCCCTGGTGCGCGCCTCGGTCGACGCCGCCCGCCAGGACGTCGAGATCCCCAGCGACCTGACCCCCGACCTGGTGGAGCTGCGCGAGAGCGTCGCCGACGTCGGTGCCTGCGACTACAGCGAGGGCGTGCGCCAGCTGTGCCCCCGCGGCGACACCGAGGCGCCCCGCACCCTGGTGCTGATCGGCGACTCCCACGCCCGTGCCTGGATCCCCGCGTTCGACGAGATCGCCGCCACCGCCGGCTGGCGGACCTTCTACCTGGTCAAGTCCCAGTGCACCGCCGCGCACGTCACGGTCGCGCCGCTCGACGAGGATCGCCCCTTCACCGCCTGCGACGACTTCCAGGAGTGGGTGCAGGAGCAGGTGGCCGAGCTGCAGCCCGACGTCGCCGTCGTCGCCTCCTCGCCGCCGGTCAACGGCGTCTTCGACGGCGAGGAGCACTACGAGGGCATCGAGGAGGTCGCCACGCTGCTCGACGAGGGCTACCGCGACCTCTTCGCCGACCTGCAGGCCGACGCCGACCGGGTGGTGCTGCTGCGCGACGTGCCGAAGAACCCCGACGACCCCGGCACCTGCCTCTCGGAGTCCGACCGGTCCCTCTCGCGCTGCATGTTCGAGCCCCAGGAGCGCTCCCGCTACCTCGGCGACGTCGCCGTGGCCGCCGCCCGCGGCTCGGGCGCCGAGGTCGTCGACCCCACCCCGTGGCTCTGCTACGAGGGCGTGTGCCCCGTGGTGATCGGCGGGACGCTCTCCTACCGCGACACCGACCACATCACCGCCGAGTACGCCGCCTCGCTGGCCGGACCGCTCGGGCGTGCGATGGGCCTCATCGGCGACTGATCCGGGCAGGCGCGCGGCCTCCGCCTCGCCGATCCGTCGATCCCGGCACGCGTTGGTACGGTCGAGTGCCGCCCCCGTCGTCGACCACGAGAGGCCGCCGCGTGCCGGACCGACTCGGCCCCCACCCGCCCACGCCGCCGCGCGACCCCGGACGAGCCGCCGGCGGTGACCGCCGCGCAGCCCCGGGACCCGGCTTCCGTGGCGACATCCAAGGCATGCGCGCTCTGGCCGTGCTGGCCATCATGCTGTTCCACGCCGGTTACAGCCCCTACCCCGGCGGCTTCGTCACGCTCGACGTCTTCTTCGTCGTCTCGGGGTTCCTGATCACCTCGCTGCTGCTCAAGGAGGTGGCGCGCGACGGCACGATCTCGCTGACCCGCTTCTACGTGCGGCGCGCACGGCGGATCCTGCCCGCGGCGACCCTCGTGACCATCGCGACCGTGGCGGCCAGCGTGCTGTGGATCAGCCTCGTCGACGCGCAGGACGTCGCGGTCGACGCGTTGTGGGTGGCGCTCTTCGCCGGCAACGTGCGCTTCGCGCTCGAGGGCACCGACTACTTCGCCGCCGAGGCCAGCCCCTCGCCGCTGCAGCACTACTGGTCCCTGGCGGTCGAGGAGCAGTTCTACCTGGTGCTGCCGCTGGTGGTCGTCGCGTGCGTGCTGTGGGCGGTACGTCGGGGCGGCTCGCACCGACGGGCGATCACGGTGGCGCTCGCCGCCGTCACCGTCGTCAGCTTCGCCTGGTCGGTGCACGCCTCGGTGGCGAGCCCCGAGACCGCCTACTTCTCCACCTTCACCCGCACCTGGGAGTTCGGCGTCGGGGCGCTGCTGGCGCTCGCGGCGCCGGTCATGCGCGGGGTCGGACGACGCCCGCGCGGCGCGCTGGCGCTGCTGGGGCTGGGCGCGATCGTCGTCGCCTGCTTCACCGTCACCGAGAGCACGCCCTTCCCGGGCTGGGCGGCGCTGCTGCCCGTGCTCGGCACCGGTGCGGTGATGATCGCCGGCGCCGAGGCCCACCAGACGCCCGGCCTCACGCAACGTGCGCTGGCGTGCGCCCCGCTGCGCTGGGTGGGCGACGCCTCCTACTCGCTCTACCTGTGGCACTGGCCGGTGCTGGTGGTGGCCTCCCAGCACCTGGGCCGCGACCTCACCGGCCCCGAGACGCTGTTCGTCGTCGCGGTGACCTTCGCGCTCTCCTGGGCCACCTACCGCTTCGTCGAGACCCCGTTCCGCACCCCGAGCCGCCGCTCGGCGCGCCGCGTGCTGACGCTCTACCCGGCGTCGGTGGCACTCGTGGTGGCCAGCAGCGTCGTGGCCGTGGGCGTCGTCGACGCCCGGCTGGGTGGCGGCGACACCCCCGCCATCAGCACCGACGACTTCACGCGCGCGCCCGACGGCGGCGAGCTGAGCGAGGACCCCGCCGTGGCCCTCGTGGAGGCCTCGACCCGCGCCGCCCAGCAGGGTGCCGCGGTGCCCGCGGACCTGACGCCGGACCTGCGCGACCTCAAGGCCGACCGGGCCGATCTCGGCGAGTGCGACTACCGCGCCGCCCCGTGGCGGCTGTGCCCGCGTGGCGACCTCGACGGCAGCCGCACGCTGGTGCTGCTGGGCAACTCGCACGGGCGGCACTGGATCCCCGCCCTCGAGGAGGTCGCCGAGCAGGCCGGCTGGCGGACCTACTACCTCGTGAAGTCCGCCTGCACCCCCGCACGCGTCGAGACCGTGCGCGCCGGCACCGACCGCGTCTGGGAGGAGTGCAGCGAGTTCAACGCGTGGGCCGCCGAGCAGGTCGCGCGCCTCTCGCCCGACCTGGTGGTCGTCTCCGGGTCCGCTCCCCCGCAGGTGATGGTCGACGGCGGGGCCACCAACGACCGCGAGGTCATCACCGCCGAGATGCGGCGCGGCTGGGCGGACCTGCTCGCGGAGATGACGCCGCTCGCCGGCCGGACGGCGGTGCTGGCCGACGTGCCGCGGCGCCGCACCGAGCCCGGCGTCTGCCTGGGCCGACCGGACGCGACGCTGCGCGCCTGCCTGGACCGGCCGGTGGAGCGGGCGGCCGAGATCGGCGAGCTGGCCCGCGAGGCCGCCGCCGAGGCCCGGGTGCCCTACGCCGAGACCGAGCAGTGGTTCTGCGCCGACGGGCGCTGCCCTGCCGTCGTCGGGGAGTTCGTGACCATGCGCGACACCGGGCACGTGACCACCGCCTACGCCCGCGAGCTGGCCCGGCCGCTCGGTCGCGCGCTCGGGATGCTGGGCCGTCCGCAGCTCGATGGCCGCAGGTCTTGAATCGTGACAGTGCTGGTGTCACGATGAGCATGGTGACAGTGCCACTGTCACGGTCGGCCTGTTCAGGCTCGTCAGCCACCCAGCAGCACACGGAGGAGACCCATGCCCGAGCGCCCCTCGATCTACGAGCAGGAGCACGAGGACTTCCGCAGGAGCGTCCGCGCCTTCATGGACAAGGAGGTCGCGCCCCACGTGGAGCAGTGGGAGAAGGACGGCCACGTCAGCCGCGAGGTGTGGCGCAAGGCCGGTGAGACCGGTCTGCTCTGCTTCGACGTCGACGAGGCCTACGGCGGCGCCGGCATCCGCGACTTCCGCTACAACGCGGTCATCGCCGAGGAGATCACCAAGGTCGGCGGCGGCGGGCTCGGCTTCCCGGTCCACACCGACATCATCGTCCCCTACATCAGCGAGCTCGGCACCGAGGAGCAGAAGCAGCGCTGGCTGCCCGGCCTGGTCTCCGGCGAGCTGATCTCGGCCATCGCCATGACCGAGCCCGGCGCCGGCAGCGACCTGCAGGGCGTGCGCACCAGCGCCGTCGACAAGGGCGACCACTACGTCGTCAACGGCTCCAAGACCTTCATCAGCAACGGCATCATGGCCGACCTGGTGATCGTGGTGGCGCGCACCGACCCCGACGCGGGCCACCAGGGCATCAGCCTGCTCGTGGTCGAGGAGGGCATGGAGGGCTTCGAGCGCGGCCGCAACCTCGACAAGATGGGCCTCAAGGCGCAGGACACCGCCGAGCTGTTCTTCGACAACGTGATGGTGCCCAAGGAGAACCTGCTCGGCGAGGAGGGCCAGGGCTTCATCTACCTGATGCAGAACCTGCCCCAGGAGCGGGTCTCCATCGCCGCCATCGCCGTGGCCGCCATCGAGCACGTGCTCGACCTCTGCCTGGACTACGCCAAGACCCGCGAGGCCTTCGGCAAGCCGATCGGCAAGTTCCAGCACAACCGCTTCATGCTGGCCGAGATGGCCACCGAGGCCCACATCGCGCGGCTGTTCGTCAACGACTGCATCCTCAAGCTCAACAAGGGCGAGGTCGACACCTCGCTGGCCTCGATGGCCAAGTGGTGGACCACCGAGCTGCAGAAGAGGATGGTCGACCAGGGCGTGCAGCTGCACGGCGGGTACGGCTACATGATGGAGTACCCGATCGCGAAGGCCTACGTGGACAGCCGGATCCAGACGATCTACGGCGGCACCACCGAGATCCAGAAGGAGATCATCGGCCGGATGCTCGGCATCTGACCGACCTGACCGGCCTGAGCGGTCCGACCGGATCCGACCTGGATCCCGGATGGGGACCAGATCCCCTTGTCGCGTGACCCGCGTCACGCCAGACTCTGCACCACCACCCGAGCGGGGGCGAGCCACGGCACGCCCCCGCTCGGCGCATCCCAACCCGCCTGTCCGAGCCCGCACCTCCAGGAGACCCCGCATGACCGACCCCGCCGCCGACATCTCCGCCGCGCGTGCCGACATCGAGGGCCGGGTCGCCGGTCGCACCCTGATCGACGTGCTGGCCGACACCGTCGCCGCGCACGGCGACCTGCCCGCCTACTCCGACAAGCACCACGTGACGGAGGGCGAGTCGTGGCGCACCACCACCTGGGCGCAGCTGCACGAGCAGGTGCTCGACGCCGCCGCGGGGCTGGTGGACCTCGGCGTCGCGCCCGGCGACACGGTGGCGATCATGGCCTCCAACCGCACCGAGCACTTCGTGGCCGACATGGCCGGCGTGCACGCCGCAGCCACGCCGATGTCGATCTACAACACGCTCTCGGTCGAGCAGGTGGCCTACGTGGCCGACCACGCGCAGCCGCGGGTCGCGGTGCTCGAGAACGCCGACCACCTCGCCCGGTGGGAGCGCGCCCTGCAGGAGACGCCGGCCACGGCCGCCGTCGTCGTGCTCGACGACGCCGCGCGCCCCGACGACGCCGACCGCTTCCTCTCCTGGGCCCAGCTCGTGGAGCGCGGCCGCGCCCGCCGCGCGGCGGGCACCGACAAGCTCGAGCAGCGCCACGCCGAGCTCGACCCGGACGCACCGGCGACGATCCTCTACACCTCCGGCACCACCGGCAACCCCAAGGGCGTGGTGCTCACCCACCACAACGTGCTCTACGAGGCCGTCAGCACCCTGCGCGCCGCCGGGCTGGAGGGCCCCCAGCGCCAGGTCAGCTACCTCCCGCTGGCCCACATCGCCGAGCGCGTGCTGGGGCTCTACGGCCCGCAGATGATGGCCACCCACAGCTACGCCATCGGCGACCCCGCCCAGCTGCTGGCCACGCTCGGCGACGTGCACCCCACGGCGTTCTTCGGGGTGCCGCGGGTCTGGGAGAAGATCAAGACCGGGCTCTCGGCCAAGCTGGCCGCCGAGGAGAACCCCGACAACGTCAAGCTCGTGCAGGACTCCATGGCCGCCGCGCTGGCCTGGGTGGAGGCGCAGGAGGTCGGCGGCACGATGACCCCCGAGATCGAGGAGGCCTACCAGCAGGCCGACGCGGCCATCCTGGGGTTCCTCAAGCTGCTCCTCGGCCTCGACCAGGTGACCTGGGCGGGCTCGGCGGCCGCGCCGATGCCGGTCGAGGTCGCGCGGTTCATGGCCGGCCTGGGGCTGAAGGTCTTCGACGTCTACGGCATGACCGAGACCTGCGGCGCCGTCACCGCCAACGGACCGCACGGCTTCAAGCTGGGCACCGTGGGCCGGGCGAACGACGGCATGGAGGTCAAGCTCGGCGAGGACGGCGAGGTGCTGGTGCGCGGGCCCGTCGTCACACCCGGCTACCACCGCAACGAGGAGGCCACGGCCGCGCTCGTCGACGCCGACGGGTGGGTGCACACCGGTGACATCGGCACGCTCGACGACGACGGCTTCTTCGCGATCGTGGACCGCAAGAAGGAGCTGATCA
Organism: Nocardioides nanhaiensis; assembly: GCF_039542785.1. NCBI lineage: Bacteria > Bacillati > Actinomycetota > Actinomycetes > Propionibacteriales > Nocardioidaceae > Nocardioides > Nocardioides nanhaiensis. Next base: position 1,100,408 of record NZ_BAABIM010000001.1, on the reverse strand, counting down.
TCACCTCGGCGGGCAAGAACGTGGCGCCCTCGAACATCGAGAACTACCTCAAGGAGTCGCCGATCATCGGCCACGCGATGGCCATCGGCGACAGCCGCCCCTACGTGGTGGCGATCCTGACCCTCGACGGCGAGGTGGCCCCGGTGCTCGCGCAGCAGCGCGGCATCGAGTTCACCGACCTGGCCGACCTGGCGCAGAAGCCCGAGATCCTCGCGATGGCCCAGGCCGCCGTCGACGCCGCCAACGAGCGCCTCTCGCGCCCCGAGCAGGTCAAGGCCTTCGAGCTGCTGCCGATGGAGTGGACCGCGGAGTCCGACGAACTCACGCCCACGCTCAAGCTGAAGCGGCGCGTCGTCAACTCCAAGTACGCCGACGTGGTGGACCGGCTCTACACATGACGTGGTGACGGTCCACCACGCGGACCGTCGGCCATCTGCACAACTTCTAGTAATCCAGTCTGGTTAGATACCGGTCGTGCCCACCACGACCGCCACTCCTGCGCGCCGGCGTCTGCTGATCCACGTCGCCTCGCTCGTGGGGTTCGTGGCGCTGTGGTGGCTGGTCACGCGCCTGGAGCTGGTGCGCCCGCTCTTCCTGCCCAGCCCCGGCGCGGTCTGGGACGCGTTCGTGCGCGCCAACACCGACCACCCCGTCAGCGCGGGGTCGGACCGGATCGTGCGCGGCGAGCAGAACTACTACCTGTGGGAGCACCTGGTCGCCAGCCTGCAGCGCATCGGCATCGGCGTCGGTGCGGGCATCGCGCTCGGCGTCCCGCTCGGCCTGGTCATGGCCACCACCTGGCTGGGCACCGTGCTGGAGCCCTACCTCAACTTCCTGCGCTCGCTGCCGCCGCTGGCCTACATCGGCCTGCTGATCGTGTGGTTCGGCATCGGCGACACCTCGAAGATCTGGCTGCTCTTCCTGGCCGCCTTCCCGCCGATCACGATGGCCACCATCAGCGGCGTGCGCGGCGTGCGCGAGGACCAGGTCAACGCGGTGCTCACGCTGGGCGCCTCGCGCCGCCAGGTGCTCACCACCGTGATGCTGCCCGCCACGCTGCCCGAGGTGCTCACCGGCATCCGCGTGGCCGTCGGCTTCGCCTGGACCACCGTCGTCGCCGCCGAGATCGCCAACGGCATCCCCGGCATCGGCGGCCTGGCCTACCTGGCCGGTGAGCAGCTGCAGTCCGCGCTGGTCATCGCCTGCATCGTCGTCATCGGCCTGGCGGCGATCGTCCTCGATCTCGGGTTGAAGTCCCTGGAGAAGCGCCTGGTCCCCTGGCGGGGCCGGGCATGACGGCGCGCCCGCGCCACGAAGGAGTTGCACCCATGCAGCCACGACTCACCCGCACCGCCGTCACCCTCGGCGCCGCGCTGCTCGTCCTGCCGCTCGCCGGCTGCGTCGAGGGCGGTCGCGAGCAGTCCACCTCGGCCCCCGACACGGAGTGCCCGTGGGAGCCGGACACCTCGGTCGAGACCACCGCGCGCATCGCCTGGCAGGCCATCCCCAACGCCGACGTCGTCGTCAAGGACCTCGGCGTCCTGGAGGCGTGCATGCCCAACGCCGACATCTCGTGGGTGCAGGCGGCCTCGGGTGGCGACGTCATCAAGTACTACGGCTCGGGCGACGTCGACCTGGGCCTGATGGGCTCCTCGCCCGCCACGATCGCCTCGTCGGCGCCGGTGGTGAACGACATCGACATCTCCGTGGTGTGGATCCACGACGTGATCGGCGAGGCGGAGTCGCTCGTGGTCAAGGACCCCGCCGTCACCGACATCACCGGGCTCGAGGGCGGCACGATCGCGGTCCCCTTCAGCAGCACCGCGCACTACTCGCTGCTGCAGGCACTGGCCGACGCCGGCCTGGACCCGAGCAACGACGTCGAGGTGATCAACCTCGACCCCGAGAAGATGCCCGGCGCCTGGCAGGGCGACCAGATCGACGCCGCCTGGGTCTGGGACCCGGTGCAGAGCCAGCTGCTCGAGGACGGCGGCACCCGGATCCTCTCCAGCGCCGACACCGCCGAGGCCGGCAAGCCCACCTTCGACGTCGGCACGGCGGACCGCACCTTCGCCGCCGAGAACGAGGCCTTCATGACCCAGTGGGCCAAGGCCGAGGACTGGGCCGTGCGGATGATCCAGGACGACCCGGGCGCGGCCGCGGAGTCCGTGGCCGTGGTGCTGGGCATCGAGCCCGACGCCGCCGAGGCCCAGTTCGCGGGGCTGCAGTACCTCACCGCCGAGGAGCAGGCCGGGGCCGACTACCTCGGCGGCGGCTTCGCGCAGGACATGCTGAACACGGCCGGCTTCCTGCTCGAGCAGGGCGGCATCGAGGCCGTGGGCGACGAAGCGCAGTACGCCGAGCACGTCGACGCGGGCCCCGCCGAGCGGGCCGTCGAGTGACCTCTCCCGCCTCCGGCTCGTCCGGCACCGCCACCTCGACCCGGCACGACCACCGGGTCGAGGTGGCGGGTGTCGAGCACCGCTTCCGGGTGGCCGGGCGCGACGTGCCGGCGATCGACCACGTCGACCTGACCATCGAGCCCGGCGAGTTCGTCACTCTCGCCGGGCCCTCGGGGTGCGGCAAGACCACGCTGCTGCGCCTGGTCGCGGGCTTCATGCGCCCCACGGCCGGGGAGGTGCGCGTGGGCGGCAGCCCCGTGGCGGGACCCGGCCCCGAACGGGGTGTGGTCTTCCAGCAGCCCACGCTCTTCCCCTGGCTGACCGTGCGCCGCAACGTGGAGCTCGGCCCCAAGCTGCGCGGCGTCGGCTCCGAGGAGCGGCGGGCCACCGCCGAGCGCCACCTCGAGCTCGTCGGCCTCTCCGACGTCGCCGAGCACCGCCCCTACGAGCTCTCCGGCGGCATGCAGCAGCGCTGCCAGATCGCCCGGGTGCTGGCCGGCGACCCCGCGGTCGTGCTGATGGACGAGCCCTTCGGCGCCCTCGACGCCCTGACCCGCGAGCGGTTGCAGGAGGAGCTGCTGCAGATCTGGCGCGCCACCGGCAAGACCATCCTGTTCATCACCCACAGCGTCGACGAGGCGGTCTTCCTCGGCTCCCGGGTGCTCGTGATGAGCCCGCGGCCCGGCCGGGTGGTGCTCGACGAGAGCGCCGTCTTCGGCGAGCCCGGCCAGCGGGTGCCGCCCGAGGAGATCCGGGCCCTCCCCGCGTTCGTCGCCCTCACCGACCGGGTCCGCGAGGCCATCCACCAGCAGGCCCCCGACCCCACCTGACCCGCGTCGGAGGTCCAGGCGTCGGGCAGGCGTCCGGGGGCCAGGGGCCGGGGATAGCCTGACAGGGATGAGCGAGACGACACCGACCCCGCAGCAGGTCCGCCGCGCGCTGGCCCGGGCCGAGCGGGGGGCGGCGCTCGACGTCGGCGAGGCCACCGTGCTGCTGGCCGCCACCGGCGCGGACCTGGACCGGTTGACGACGGCCGCCGCGCGGGTGCGCGACGCCGGCCTGGTGGCCGCGGGGCTGCACACCGGTGGGCCGCAGGGGCGCGGCGTCGTCACCTACTCCCCCAAGGTGTTCATCCCGGTCACCAAGCTCTGTCGCGACCGCTGCCACTACTGCACGTTCGTGGAGTCACCCGGGCAGCTGCGCCGCGCGGGGCACGCGATGTACCTCTCCCCCGACGAGATCCTCGAGATCGCCCGCCAGGGTGCCGAGCTGGGGTGCCTGGAGGCGCTCTTCACGCTCGGCGACCGGCCCGAGGACCGGTGGCCCGAGGCCCGTGAGTGGCTCGACGAGCAGGGCTACGACTCCACGCTGGCCTACGTGCGGGCGATGGCGGTGCGGGTGCTGGAGGAGACCGGGCTGCTGCCCCACCTCAACCCCGGCGTGATGAGCTGGGAGGAGATGAACCGCCTCAAGCCGGTCTCGCCGTCGATGGGGATGATGCTCGAGACCACCAGCCGGCGCCTGTTCGAGACCCGGGGTGAGGCCCACTACGGCTCGCCCGACAAGGACCCCGCGGTGCGCCTGCAGGTGCTCGAGGACGCCGGGCGCCTCTCGATCCCCTTCACCACCGGCCTGCTGGTCGGCATCGGCGAGACGCTCACCGAGCGCGCCGAGACGATCTTCGCGCTGCGCGAGAACGCCCGCGCCTACGGCGCGGTGCAGGAGGTCATCGTCCAGAACTTCCGCGCCAAGCCCGACACCGCGATGCGCCACACCGACGACCTCGGGCTGGAGGAGTACCGCGCCGCGATCGCCGTCACCCGCCTCGTGCTCGGTCCGAAGATGCGCGTGCAGGCCCCGCCGAACCTGGTCGACCTGGCCGAGTGCCGCGCCCTGCTCGAGGCCGGTGTCGACGACTGGGGCGGCGTCTCGCCGCTGACACCGGACCACGTCAACCCCGAGCGCCCCTGGCCCTCGCTGGAGCGGCTGCGCGAGATCACCGCAGCGTGCGGCTTCGAGCTGGCGGCGCGACTGACCGTGCACCCCGGGTACGTGCGGCAGGGCGAGCCGTGGCTCGACCCGCGGGTGCGTGCCCACGTGGACGCCCTCGCGACCCCCGACGGCCTGGCCCGCCCCGGCGTCCGGCCCGTCGGGATGCCGTGGCAGGAGCCCGACGGCGGCTTCGAGTCGGCGGGCCGCGTGGACCTGCACACCGCGATCGACGACGCCGGACCCGGGGGCGGCCGCACCGAGGACCGCCGCAGCGACTTCTCCGACGTCTACGGCGACTGGGAGTCGGTCGGCGCGGCCGCTGCCGCGACGGGCACCCCGGCGGTGCTGCACGCCCACGGCCGTGAGGCGCTGGCCGCCGCGGAGTCCGCGCCCGGCGAGCTCTCCGAGGAGCACGCCCTCACGCTGATGACCGCCGAGGGCGACCTGCTCGCCCAGGTCATCCGGTTGGCCGACCACCTGCGCCGCGAGACCGTCGGCGACGACGTGACCTACGTGGTCAACCGCAACATCAACTTCACCAACGTCTGCTACGTCGGCTGCCGGTTCTGCGCGTTCGCCCAGCGACGCACCGACGCCGACGCGTTCTCCCTCTCGCTCGAGCAGGTCGCCGACCGCGCCGAGGAGGCCTGGGGCCTCGGCGCCACCGAGGTGTGCATGCAGGGGGGCATCGACCCCGAGCTGCCCGCCTCGGCCTACTTCGACCTCGCGACCGCCGTCAAGCAGCGTGTGCCCGACATGCACGTGCACGCCTTCTCGCCCATGGAGGTCGTCAACGGCACCGCCCGCACCGGCCTCTCGATCGAGGACTTCCTCATCAAGGCCCGCGAGTCCGGCCTCGGCTCGCTGCCCGGCACGGCCGCCGAGATCCTCGACGACGAGGTGCGCTGGGTGCTGACCAAGGGCAAGCTGCCCACCCGCACCTGGGTCGAGATCGTGAGCACTGCTCACCGCGTGGGGCTGCCCACCACCTCCACGATGATGTACGGCCACGTCGACCACCCCCGTCACTGGGTCGGCCACCTGCGGGTGCTCGCCGGCATCCAGGACGCCGCCCTGGAGCACGGCAACGCCGGCTTCACCGAGTTCGTTCCGCTGCCCTTCGTGCACACCAGCGCCCCCATCTACCTCGCCGGCGTCGCGCGTCCGGGCCCCACGATGCGCGACAACCTGGCCGTGCACGCGATGGCCCGGATCATGCTGCACGGGCGGATCCCCCACATCCAGACCAGCTGGGTCAAGCTCGGCGTCGAGGGCACCCGCGCCATGCTGCAGGCGGGCGCCGACGACCTCGGCGGCACCCTGATGGAGGAGACCATCAGCCGCATGGCCGGCTCCGAGCACGGCTCGGCCAAGACCGTCGCGGAGCTCGAGGCGATCGGCGCCGGCATCGACCGGCCGGTCCGCGAGCGGCTCACCACCTACGGCGTGCCGGCGCCGAGAGCCTGACCACAGCGCCCGACGGCTTCGGCCTCGCTCCCACGGGTACCGAGCAGACATGACGACGACGGGGCACGACGGCCAGGACGGCGAGACCTACGGCGACTACAGCGTCGACGACGAGGACCAGGTCAACAGCGACGACTCGCTGCTCGGCAGCGACGACGACGTCGAGAACGCCATGGACCGCGGCTACTCCCCGCCCGAGCGCTACTCGGCCGGCCAGGGCTTCGGCAACACGCCGTACGAGGAGGCCGTCGGCGAGACGCTCGAGCAGCGCGTGGCCCAGGAGGAGCCCGAGCCGGACCCCTACGAGCAGGCCGAGACCGAGGCCGAGCAGCAGGCCGACGAGGCCGACCCCGACCCCGAGGTGGGCGAGGTGCGGGCCGGCCGTCTGGTCGACCCCGACGAGGGCGCGCACACCGACCTCGAGAAGGACCTGGTGGGCACCGACGTCGGCATCGACGACGCCGCGGCCTCGGCCGAGGAGGCCGCCGTGCACGTCATCGAGGACGACGGCCCGCTCGGCTAGAGCGCGTCAGAGCCGCAGCGACGTCAGAAGGGTCGTGCCGTGGACCGGGTCGGCCTCCTCCAGGCCGGTCTCGGTGAACCCGAGCTTGGCGAGCACCCGGCGCGAGGCGAGGTTCCAGTCCCACACCCCGGCCCAGAGCCGCTCGTGGCCGGCCGACCGCGCCCAGCCGAGGACAACCAACCCTGCCTCGGTCGCGTACCCGCGGCCCCACACCTCGCGGAGCAGCTCGAAGGCCAGCTCGGGCTCGCCGTCGGCTCCTCGTGAGCTGTCGACCAGCCCGCAGTAGCCGATGACGTCGCCGGTCGGCCGCAGCTCGACCGTCAGCAGTCCGAGTGACGACGACCGCTCGGCGCCGATCGCGGCCTCGAGCTCCGCGACGGTGGGGCGACCGTCGGGTCCGATCCGGCGGTGGGCCGGCACGCGTGGGTCCCGCTCCCGCCACAGCCGGTGCACCACGCGTGCGTCCGCGGCCCGGCGCGGCCGGAGCAGCAGTCTCTCGGTCTCCAGCACGGCCGGGTCGCCGTCAGCGACGACCTGCCACGTCGACCCAGACCAAGCGGTGGTCCGAGGTCGGGAACGGGAAGGTGCCGGTGAGGCGGGCGAGCGGGTCGGTGCTGACCGGCCAGAACACGCCGGCGTCGCGCACCCGCAGGCCGCGGGAGGGCAGCACGTAGTCGGCGCGCAGGTTGCCCGGAGCCGGGCTGTCGGCGAAGTCCGCGGTGTCGAGCGCCGGGTCGCCGCGGTGGGCGGCGTTGGCGCCGCCCTGGGTGGCGGCGGCCTCGACGGCGCCGCGCGAGCGCGGCCGCGGGTCGCGCACGTGCGGGTGGCGCAGCAGCTGGTCGATGGCCGCGGCCACGGAGTCGCCGTCGAGCGGGTCGGCGTTCTGGTCGCCGGCGATCACGAACTCCTCGCCGCGGGCGAGTCCGCCGCGCCGGCCGCGGTCGTCGTAGACGTAACCGGCCTGGCGGCCGCCACGCACGTAGTCGGCCCAGAACCGGATCTCGTCGTGGTTGCGCAGGCCGTTGCGGTCCTCGGGACCGTCGAAGGTGGGCGGGGTCGGGTGCGAGGCCAGCAGGTGCACGGTGCGGCGCCCCAGGCGGATCGGCACGTCCCAGTGCGACTTGGAGGAGAGCCGCACGACCTCGAGCTCCTCGGGCGAGTACCAGTCCGCCGGCTGCGCGGTGGCCGGGTCGTCGGGCAGCAGCGCGCCCGGCATGTCGGCCCAGCGGAAGCGCTGGAAGGTGCGCGCACCGCGGGTGTCGATGGCGTGCTGGGAGAGCACGACCATGCCGTACTGCCCCTCGAACTCGCCGAAGCCGAAGGCGTCGTTGCCGCCGCCGACCGACCCGCTGTTGTCGAGGTCGAACCCGCTCGGCACACCGGTGTTGCTGGGTGCGACGAAGGCGTGGCGGTAGCGCAGCGGCTTCGCCCCGCGCTGACCCACCTCGAGGTAGTTCTCGCGGAACAGCTCCAGCGCCCGCGGGTCGTAGTCGAACTCGTTGAGCAGCACGACGTCGGGCCGCACCCGCTGGAGCGTCTCAGCCACGTTGCGCGCCTGCGCGTCGTCGCGGGTGCTGAGGTCCTCGCGCAGCTCGCCGGCCGCGGTGCGGTTGAGCGAGGCGTTGAAGGTGGCGAACCGGACCTCGTCGGGCTTGCCCGGCGTGGGCTTGCCGGGCTTGCCCGGGTGCTGGTGGCCGGGCCGGTCGAGGCCCGGCGGGTCGGCGAGCGCGGGGCCGGCGGCGAGCAGGGACGCCCCGACGGCGAGGGCGCCGAGCGCGGCAGCAGCGGAGCGGGCAGGACGACGGGGACGTCGCACGAGGGCCTCCCGAGACGAGGTGCGAGTGAGCGGTCAGGCCCACGCTGGCACACCCGTCGGGCAGCCGGAAGGGCGGGGGCGGCCTGGTCACCGAGACGTCACCCAGCCGTCACCGACGGCGAGAACACGTTCTAGTCGACCGCTACGCTCGGCGCGTGCGCTACTCGATCGTCACCGCGTTCACCCCTGTCGACCAGCTGCTGCCGCTGGCGATGGCCGCCGACGAGCTGGGCTTCCACGCCGTCTCGGTGCCCGACCACGTGGTGGACCTCGAGGAGCTGGAGACGCCCTACCCCTACACCGAGGACGGCTCGCGGCGCTGGGACCTCGAGGCGGACTGGCCCGACCCGTGGGTGCTGATCGGCGCGATGGCGGCGGTCACCACCCGGCTGCGCTTCTTCACCAGCGTCTACGTGGCGGCCCTGCGGCACCCGATGCAGGTGGCCAAGACCGTCGGGACCGCCGCCGTGCTCTCGGGCAACCGGGTCACGCTCGGCGTCGGGGTCGGCTGGTGCCGCGAGGAGTTCGAGCTGATGGGTCAGAGCTTCGGCACCCGCGGGCGCCGCACCGACGAGGGCTTGGCGCTGATGCGCGCCCTGTGGGAGCCGGGGTGGACCACCTTCGAGGGCGAGTTCCACTCCGTGCCGAGGCTGACCATGAACCCGAGCCCGACCGAGCGGGTCCCGGTCTACGTCGGCGGCCTCTCGGAGGTGGCCTTCCGACGGGCCGTGCGCCACGACGGCTGGCTCGGCGACATCTACACCACCGAGGAGGCCGCGGCGCACGCCCGCCGGCTGCACGCGCTGCGCGCCGAGGTGGGCGCGCAGGGCCCCTTCGACGTCGTCACCGCGCTCTCGGACGCGTTCCTGCCCGAGCACTTCGCCGCCGCCGAGGCGGCCGGTGTCACCGACGTGTGGACGATGCCGTGGGCCTACTACCACGGCACCGAGGACGTCGCGCTGGAGCAGAAGCTGGACGGCATGCGGCGCTTCGCCGCCGACGTCATCCGCGCGTGAGGACGGTCGTGTCCCGCAGGGTCGTCAGGGCCGCGCGGGCCGGCAGATGATGCGCTGCGGGTCGTTGATCCACTCGCGCTCCTCGCCGGTGTCGGGGTCCTTGAGCCAGATCGAGCAGCAGCGCACGTTGTCGCCGAAGTAGTTCGACCCAGCCGGCGGCACGGGGGTGTCGAGCGGCGCGTAGTAGACGAGCTTCCCGTAGTTCTGGTCGCGGGTCCATCCGCACCACAGGTCGTCCTTGTCGGCGTCGGGGTAGTTGTAGATGGTGTTGAACCCCTCCTCGCCGTAGACCTTGTTGAGGCTGCCCCGCTCGAGGAAGATCCGGTCGTCACCGGGGTCGCCGGTGACCTGGTTGCCGCAGCCCCACTTCTGCTTGGTGGTGGCGGGGTTGCAGGTGAGGTCCGAGGAGCCGGGGTAGATGACGTCGTTGCCCGGGCCGCCGTCCATCTCGTCGTCCCCGGTGCTGCCGAAGAGGGTGTCGGCGCCGTCGCCGCCGGAGAGGTGGTCGTTGCCGGCCCCGCCCTCGACGCGGTCGTCACCGGTCTGGCCGTCGACGCGGTCGTTGCCGGCCTCGCCGTAGCCGCGGTCGTCGCCGCCGCCGAGCCCGACCTTGTCGTTGCCGGTGTCGCCGCGTGCGACGTCGTTGCCCTCGCCGGCCCGCAGGTCGTCGGCGTCGGTGCCGCCGTCGAGGGTGTCGTTGCCCGGCCCGCCGTCGAGGACGTCGAGGCCCGTGGCACCGAGCAGCGTGTCGTTGCCGGCGCGACCGTAGAGCTTGTCGTTGCCGCCCTTGCCGGCCAGCCGGTCGTTGCCGCCCTTGCCGTCGATCGTGTCGGCCCGACCGGTGCCGTTGAGCTTGTTGTTGCCGTTGGTGCCGTTGATGGTGGCCGCGTGGGCGGCCAGCGGAGCGAGCACCAGCAGGGTCGCGAGCGCGACGACGAGCAGACGGGCGCGCTGCGCGGCCCGAGAACGAGAGGTCATGGCCTCAGTGTGCGCCCTCCCGCCGACAACCGCGACGCGTTCGCCCGGATCCGGACGTCCCGCACGGTGGCTGGGGCAGACTCGGCCTGTGACCGCCTCCCTGCAGCTGCCCGAGGACCCCACCGCGCGCGCCATGCTCGCCATCGGGGGCGGGGTCGGCGTCGCGGCCGCCGTGGCCCCCACGCTGCTGCTGCGCGGCTTCGGCGTTCCCGCCGAGGAGGTCACCGGCGCGGCACGGATGGGGTGGCGACTCTTCGCTGCCCGCAACCTGTACCTGACCGCACGGGCGCTGCGCGGCCACCCGGACGGCCTGGCGGCCTATGCGCCGCTCCAGGCGCTCGACCAGGTGGTGTTCTGGCACGCCTTCGCCACCCGCGCGGTGCCCCGTGGCACGGCGGTGGCCGCCGCTGGCGCCTCGGCGGTCATCGTGGCGCTCGACCTGGCGCGGCGCTCGCGCGAGTCGGGCGCACCTGCCTGAGCCCTAGGCGGTGCCCTCCTCCTTGAGCCGCGGCACGGTGGTGCCCTCGGGCCTGATGCCGGTGACGCCGACGTAGAAGGCGCGGACGCGGTCCATGTCGGCGCGCACGTCGCCGCTGGGGTGGAAAGTCGGCCCCCAGCCGACGGTGCGCGAGGGCGCGTCGAGGAAGGCCAGGGTGATCGGCAGGCCGGTCTGCTGGGAGATCCGGTAGAAGCCGGACTTCCAGTACTCACCCTTCGAGCGGGTGCCCTCGGCGGCCAGCCCGAGCAGGAAGGTCTCGTTGCCGTCGGCCTCGGCGAGCAGCGAGCGCATGGTGGCGCCGGGGTTCGCGCGGTCGAGCGCGACGGCGCCGGTGGAGCGCAGGATCCACCCCAGCGGGCCCTTGAACAGCGACTCCTTGACCAGGAGCCGGATGGTGACGCCGTTGTCCCAGGCCAGCAGGAGCGTGAGCACCCAGTCCCAGTTGGAGGTGTGCGGCGCGCCGACCAGGACGGCCGAGGGCGGCACCTCCCCCACGGTCCGCCACCGCGCCGCCCTGAGCAGCACGCGGGCGAGGTTCTTGCGGACGAGGAACGGGCGGGGACCGGGCACGAGGCGACCCTAGTGGCCCGCCCGCATCCGAGCCGCACCCAGCGATGAGTCCGCGGCACTCGGCAGGTCGGCACCCGCATGAGCATCCACGGAGTCCTCGCCCAGTCGACGGTCAGCGACCTCGAGCAGGCGCTGCCCTGGTACACCGCCCTGCTCGGCCGAGGGCCGGACGCCGAGCCGATGCCCGGGCTGCACGAGTGGCACCTCGGGTCGGGCTACGGGCTCCAGGTCTGGCTCGAGCCCGATCGCGCCGGCCGCTCGTCGGTGGTGCTGCAGGAGAGCGACCTCGACGCCGTCGCGGCACGCCTCACCGAGGCAGGACTCGAGCACCCGGGTGTCGCGCCCATCACCAGCGGGCGCGCGCTGCAGCTCACCGACCCCGACGGCAACCGTGTGGTGCTGACGGGCCTCTGACCCGGCTCACTCCCACTCGATGGTGCCCGGCGGCTTGCTGGTGATGTCGAGGGCGACCCGGTTGACCTCGGGCACCTCGTTGGTGATGCGCGTGGAGATCTTCTCCATCACCTCGTAGGGCAGCCGCGCCCAGTCGGCGGTCATCGCGTCCTCGCTCGTGACCGGCCGCAGCACGACCGGGTGGCCGTAGGTGCGGCCGTCGCCCTGGACGCCCACCGAGCGCACGTCGGCCAGCAGCACCACCGGCATCTGCCAGATGTCACGGTCCAAGCCCGCCGTCGTCATCTCCTCGCGGGCGATGGCGTCGGCGGCGCGCAGGATGTCGAGGCGGTCGCGGGTGACCTCGCCGATGATCCGGATGCCGAGGCCCGGGCCGGGGAACGGCTGGCGCCAGACCATCGTGGAGGGCAGACCCAGCTGCTCGCCGACGGCGCGCACCTCGTCCTTGAACAGCGTGCGCAGCGGCTCGATGAGCTCGAAGTCGAGGTCCTCGGGCAGGCCGCCCACGTTGTGGTGGCTCTTGATGTTGCTGGTGCCGGCCCCGCCACCGGACTCGACGACGTCGGGGTAGAGCGTGCCCTGCACCAGGAACGCCGTCTCGCCCTCCTGGGCATCCCCGAAGACGCGCACCTGGGCGGCCTCGAAGGTGCGGATGAACTCGCGGCCGATGATCTTGCGCTTCTGCTCGGGGTCGGTGACCCCGGCGAGCGCGTCGAGGAACTGGTCGGCGGCGTCGACGACGTCGAGGGTGTCGAAGACCTCCTCGAAGTCACGCCGCACCTGCTCGGTCTCGCCCTGCCGCATCATCCCGTGGTCGACGTAGACACAGGTGAGCCGGTCGCCGATCGCGCGCTGCACGATCGCGGCGGCCACCGCCGAGTCGACGCCGCCGGAGAGCGCGCAGATGGCGCGCCCCTCCCCCACCTGCTCGCGGATGGACTCGACCTGCTCCTCGACGATGTTGAGCATCGTCCAGGTCTGGCGGCAACCGGCGATGTCGTGCAGGAAGTGCTCCAGCACGGTCTGGCCGTGCTCGGTGTGCAGCACCTCGGGGTGCCACTGGACGCCGGCCATCCGGCGCTCCAGCGACTCGAAGGCCGCCACCGGCGTCACGGTGGTGGAGGCCAGGACGTCGAAGCCGGCCGGCGCCTGCGCCACCGAGTCGCCGTGCGACATCCACACCGTGTGCGCAGTCGGCAGGTCGTGCAGCAGCGTGCCCGGCGCGGTGACGCTGACGGCGGTGCGGCCGTACTCGCGCGCGCCCGTGTGCGCTACCTCGCCACCGAGTCGCTGCGCCATCAGCTGGAAGCCGTAACACATGCCGAACACCGGCACCTGTGCGTCGAAGATGTCGGCGTCGATGCCGGGGGCGCCCTCGGCGTAGACCGACGACGGCCCGCCCGAGAGGATGATCGCCTTCGGCTGCCGCGCCAGCATCTCGGCCACGGGCATGCTGTGCGGCACGATCTCGGAGTAGACGCGCGCCTCGCGCACCCTCCGGGCGATGAGCTGGGCGTACTGGGCGCCGAAGTCGACGACGAGCACGAGGTCGTGGTCGGGCGCCTGCGTCATGGCGGTGATGCTAGCGGGGGTGGCGCGTCGTGGTCGCCGGAGGGCGGTCCACACCGCTCTGCGTCGCCCACCGGGTCTCGTGGCCACTCGCTGACGCTCGCGGCACCTCGACCAGCGTCCGGCTGGTGCTCTGCGTCGCTCACCGGGTTTCGAGACGCGTCGCCCGGTGCGTCGCTGCGCTCCGCCTCGGGCCGACGCTCCTCAACCTCGGGGTCTGCGTGGTCGTCCTCGCAGGCTCGGACGACGGACCCCGAAAAAAGCACCAGGGCCCGGCCGGGGAGGGAGGGTGGCCGGGCCCTGATCGTCCACACCTCTGTCTAGGACAGCGCTTGGACTATCGGATCCGGCTCTTCGGGAGGGAGCATGATGGTGCCGGATCCGAACCTCTCAACGAGGGGTGGTGGGCCGGGTTACGCATCGGCCGCACGAAGTCGTCGCGGCCTAGACCAGCCCGGGTCGACGTCAGGAGACCCCCACGATCGGCAGTCGCAGGGCGCCGAAGGCGGACTCCGGGACGGCGGGACGCGCCGGTGGCACGGGCGCGACGCGCTCGTAGCCTTCGCCCAGCGCGGGGCGCGGGTCGGCCTGGCCCTTGTTGGGCCACAGTGCCATCGCCCGCTCGGCCTGCGCGGTGATCGTGAGCGAGGGGTTGACGCCGAGGTTGGCGGTGATCGCCGACCCGTCGGCCACGTGCAGGCCGGGGTGGCCGTACAGGCGCTGGTAGGGGTCGACGACGCCCGTCTCGGGCGACTCGCCGATGGCGCAGCCGCCGATGAAGTGCGCCGTCAGCGGCATGTTGAAGGGCTCGCCGATGTTGCCGCCGGCCGTGCCGCCGAGGATCCCGGCGATGCGCCGCACCGCCTCGTTGGCCACGGGGATCCAGGTCGGGTTGGGGGCGCCGTGGCCCTGCCGCGACGTCATCCGCCAACGGCCGGTGAGCTTGTTGCGCTTGCTGTAGGTGGTGATGGAGTTGTCGAGGCTCTGCATCACCAGCGCGATCACGGTGCGCTCGGACCAGTGCTTGAGGTCGTAGAGGTCGAGCAGGCTGCGGCGCTGCTTCCACATCTCCTTGGCCCACGTGAGCGGGCGCGGCTCGTCACCGTCGCCGTCGGTGAGCACCGTCTGGAGCATCGCCATGGTGTTGAAGCCCTTGCCGTAGCGGCAGGGCTCGATGTGGGTGTGCTCGTCAGGGTGGAAGCTGGAGGTGATCGCCACGCCCTGGCTGTAGTCCGTGGGGTCCGAGGCCGGTGCGATGGCGCCCAGGATCGACTCGCTGTTGGTGCGCGAGAGGTAGCCCAGCCGGTCGGAGAGGCGGGGCAGGTGGCCCTCGCCCTTCATCTGGTGCAGCAGCTTCTGGGTGCCCAGCGAGGCGGCGGCGAAGACCACCTGCTGGGCGGTGAGCACCCGGGTGTTGCCCTTGCCGGGGCGCTTGGCCTTGGTCCAGCGCACGTGGAGGTCGTAGCCGCCGTCGGCGCGGGGCGCGACGCGCGTGACGGTGGTGAGCGGCAGGACCTTGGCGCCCTGCTGCTCGGCCAGGTAGAGGTAGTTCTTGACCAGGGTGTTCTTGGCGTTGTGACGGCAGCCCGACATGCACTCGCCGCAGTTGAGGCAGGCGTTGCGAGCAGGGCCGGCACCGCCGAAGAACGGGTCCGGCACCTCCTCGCCGGGCTTGGCGTCGGGGCCGCCGAAGAAGACGCCGACCGGGGTGGGGTGGAACGTGTCGCCCACGCCCATGTCGTTGGCGACCTTCTCCATGACGTCGTCGGCCGGCGTGCGCACCGGGTTCTCGGTGACGCCGAGCATCCGCTTGGCCTGGTCGTAGAACGGGGCGAGCTCGTCCTTCCAGTCCGTGATGGAGGCCCACTGCGGGTCGCGGTAGAACTGCTCGAGCGGCTCGTAGAGCGTGTTGGCGTACACCAGCGACCCCCCGCCGACGCCGGCGCCGGCCACGATCAGGGTGTCGCGGACGGCGTCGATGCGCTGGATGCCGTAGCACCCCAGCTGCGGGGCCCACAGGTACTTCGTGACGTCGAGGGTGCCCGAGGAGAAGTCCTTGTCCTCGAAGCGCGGTCCGGCCTCGATGACGCCGACCCGGTAGCCCTTCTCGGTCAGGCGCAGCGCGGCCACCGAGCCACCGAAGCCCGAGCCGATCACCAGGACGTCGAAGTCGAGCCCGTGGTCCTCGTGGTCCGTCCGTGCGTGCTTGCCGGCCATCAGGCCCTCCCCAGCTTCTTCATCAGTCGTGCGTTGGCGGTCATCACCTTGGCGAAGGTCTCGTCGGACATCCCGAGGACAGGCGAGAACCGCATCAGCCGCTGGGTCGCGACCGACTGGCTCTCGGTGTAGCGGCGGATTCCCTCGGTGCCCTGACGACGCCCGGCCCCGGACTCGCGCATGCCGCCCATCGGCGAGTCGACGCTGGCGAAGGTGGCCGCGAACGCCTCGTTGATGTTGACGGTGCCGCACTTGACGTGGCGCGCGAGCATGCGCGCCCGCGGGCCGTCCTGGCTGTAGATGCTCGCGTTGAGCCCGTACTCGCCGTCGTTGGCGCGCGCGACGGCGTCGGCCTCGTCGTGGAAGCGGTACAGCGAGACGACCGGCCCGAACGTCTCGGTGCCGAAGCAGGTCATCTCGGGGGTGACGCCCTCGAGGATGGTCGGCTCGAAGAAGTACGGGCCGAGGTCGGGCCGGGCCTTGCCGCCGGCCAGCACCCGCGCGCCCTTGCCCACGGCGTCCTGCACGTGCGCGGTGACGGTGTCGAGCTGCGCCTGGGAGATCAGCGTGCCCATGTCGTTGTCCCAGTCGTGCGTGGCGCCCAGCGTCATGGCCTGGGTGCGGGCGACGAAGCGCTCCACGAACCGGTCGTAGACCTGGTCGGCCACGAAGAACCGCTCGGTGGCCACGCACAGCTGGCCGGCGTTGCTGAAGCTGGCGCGCACGGCGCCCTCGGCGGCGCGCTCGACATCGGCGTCGCGCAGCACCAGGAAGGGGTTCTTGCCGCCGAGCTCCAGCGAGCAGCCGATCAGGCGGTCGGCGCACTGGCGGGCCACGTGCTTGCCGGTGGCGGTGGAGCCGGTGAAGCAGACGTAGTCGGCGCGGTCGATGATCGCGGTGCCGATCTCGCTGCCCGGCCCGGCCACGACCTTCCACAGGTCGGCCGGGAAGCCTGCCTCGTCGAGCAGCCGGGCGCCGAGCAGCGCCGTCAGCATGGTCTGGCTGTCGGGCTTGGTGACGACGGCGTTGCCGGCCAGCAGCGCCGGCAGGCCGTCGCAGAGCGCCAGGGTGAAGGGGTAGTTCCAGGGCGCGATGATGCCGACGACGCCCTTGGGCACGTGGTTGACCTCGACCCGGGTGAGGCCCGGGATGATGCCGAGCTTGCGCTCGGTGTCGAGGTGCTGGTGGGCGGTGCGCGCGTAGTAGCGCGCGGTGAGCGCGACGTGGAAGACCTCGTCGAAGGCGTGCTTGCGGGCCTTGCCCGACTCCCACACGATCAGGTCGAGGATCTCCTCCTGGCGCTCCAGCACCAGGTCGTGCAGGCGCATCAGGATCGCCGAGCGCTCCTCGAGCGAGGTGCGGGCCCAGGCGGCCTGCGCGCGCCGCGCCTGCTTGAAGGCCTCCGCGACGTCGCCGGCGTCGGACTGCGGCACGTGGGCCAGCGGGGCGCCGTTGAGCGGGCTCTCCAGCGGCGCCGTCCGGCCCGTGGTGGCGACCAGCCGGCGGGTCAGCCCCTCGACGTAGTCGGGCTCCAGGCCGTAGGAGGCGCGGGGGTCGTGCTCGGGGTCGTGCGGGCCGTCGACGGCCGGGCCGCCCGCGGGGACCGGGTTGGGAGCGCTCATGCCTACCGAGGGTATGTGGTCAGCGTCTCGCCGACCACTGTTCGACCATCATCTGTGGCGCTTGACACAGCAGGCGCTTTTGTCAAGTGCCCCCGCGGGGCGGTCGAGCCCCGCCGGGCCGCCCCTAGGGTGAGCGCATGCAGCAGCACCGCACCGTCGTCGGCGCCGTCATGGGATCGCTGGTCGTCATCGGCCTCACCCTCTGGGTCACGCTGCCGCCCGACGAGGCGCTCTCGGCTCCCGACCCCGTCGCCGCGGCCGGCCTGGTGGTCGCCGGGCTCGCGCTGCACCTGGTGATCGAGGCCGTCGGGTACCGGGCGCCCGCACTCCCGCCGGGCCAGGACACCGCGACGACGAGCAGGCAGGCCGGCGAGCGGCTGATGTCGGGCACCGTGCTGCGCCTGGCGCTCTCCGAGACGATCGCGTTCGTCGCCCTGGCGCTCACCTTCGTGCTGACGCCCAGCACGATCCTCACCTACGCGGTCGGCGCCGTCGTCTCGCTGGCGCTGCTGGCCCGGCACGCCTGGCCCTCGGCGCGCGTCGTCGACCGGGTGGCCACGGCGCTCGAGGCCGACGGCGCCCGCAGCGGCCTGCGCGAGCAGGCCGCGGGCTGAGGCCCGCGCCTCGGGGCTCGCGGGCGTAGACGGGCGTAGACTCGTCACCATGCAGCCGGCCGCACCCGACCGACGACGCCGCGGCGCCGTCGTCACGGCCCTGCTCGCCGCCGTCCTGCTGATCGCCACCTCGCTCGGCCTGGCCGCCGAGACCCCGGCCGGTACCACGCTGGCCGTCGTGCTCGTCTCGCTGGCCACGCTGTGCCTGGCCGGCAGCCGGCACGGTGTGCTGGTGGTGCGCACCGCCACCGCCACGCCCACCCGCTGGGGCACCGCACCGCCGGTGCTCCCCCACCGGGTCACCGCGCCCCGCGTGCACCCGCGCCGCCCGCGCGCTCCTGGGATCGGCTGACCGCGCACCCGCGCGACCAGCCGACCACCCACCCCTGCACGACCCCAGGAGCCTTCCCATGTCTGTTCTCGCCCCGGTCAAGGACGCCCTCGCCGGCATCCTCTCGCTGACCCACTCCGCCCTCACCGCCCTCGGCGCCGACCCGGGAGGCGGCCTGACCTGGCTGGTCTGCGTCGCCGTCGTCGTGGTGGTGGTGCGCTCCCTGCTGCTGCCCGTCACCGTCTCGGGCGTGCGGCAGGCACACGCCGCCGCCCGCGCCCGCCCCCACCTGCGCGAGCTCTCGAAGCGCTACCAGGGCAAGCGCGACGCCGAGAGCCTGCGCGCCATGGCCGAGGAGCGCCAGGCGATCGCCGCCGAGCACGGCATATCGCGCCTGGGGTGCCTGCCGCTGCTGCTGCAGATCCCGATCTGGATCTCGCTCTACCACCTGCTCTCCGACGTCGCCGCCGGCACCGCCGTGGGTGCCATGGACGGCGGCCTGGTGGCCTCGCTCGGCACCGCCACGCTCGTGGGCGTGCCGCTGGCCAGTCGCGGCTACGCGGGCGCCGGCCCGGTGCACCTGGCCGTCGTCGCCGGTCTGGCCGTCACCGCCGCCCTGCTGCAGTTCGCGACCCAGCGCTACCTGGTGGGCAGCAACACCAACACCGCCGACCTGCCCGAGGCCATGGCCACCGCGCAGCAGTGGGTGCCGGCGCTCTCGGCCGGCGGCATGCTGCTGGCCGGCGGCGTCGTGCCCGTGGCGCTGCTCGTCTACTGGGTGTGCAGCGCGCTGTGGACCACCGGCCAGACGGCCGTGATCGTGCGGTGGTTCCCCACGCCGGGCACCCCGGCGCACGCGCGACTGCTGGCGCGCGCGCCTGGAGCCGCCTAGTCCCACGTCCGGCGCCGCGTGCTGGTGACGGACCGCGTCAGGCACGGACGCGCGGGGCTCGCACGGGGTCGTCGAGGACCTCCTCCACCTCGGCGTCGGCGGCGCACGGCCCGCCGCCGTGTTCGACCGGGTACTAGCACCATCGCCCGATGGCGACTGAGACCCGGGCGGCGCCAGTCTCGTGGTGTGGGGTCGAGAGCGACCCCGGAGAGACCTGGAGGACACCATGAAAATCAGCACCCTCACCACGGGCGCCGTGGCCCTGACCGTGGGCGCCACCCTGGCGCTGGGGGGCCCGGCGGTCGCCCGCCACGGCTCCGACGACGGCCCGGGCGACGACCGCGGCCGCCACCACGGGGGCCGCGGCTCCGACGACCGCGCCGGCGACGACCACGGGCGGCGTCACGGAGGCCGCGGCTCCGACGACGGCCCCGGCGACGACCGCGGCCGGCGCCACGGAGGTCGCGGCTCGGACGACGACCGCTCGCGCGGTCGCGGCCGGCACCACGGGCGCCACCACGACGACGACCACCGCGGCCGCCACGGCGGTCGCCACGGGGGCCGCGGGGGCGAGGACCACCACGCTGGCGGAGCGCGCGACGACCAGCGGGTGGAGAGCGAGGGCCCCTGCACGGGTGGAGCCCGGTGGGAGCTGAAGGCCAAGGACGAGGACGGCGGCATCGAGTGGGAGTTCGAGGTGGACTCGAACGTCAGCGGCCAGACCTGGCAGGTGGTCGTGGCCCGCAACGGGCAGTCCGTGTTCTCCGGGCCCGCCACCACCATGGGCCCCAGCGGGTCGTTCTCGGTCGAGCAGACCGTCGCCGACGCGCCGGGCACCGACACCTTCGTCGCGATGGCTACCTTCGCCGACCAGAGCTGCAGCGGCACGGTCGTGTACGACGTCGCCGCGCCGTGACGGCGCTGCGACCCTGACCTCATCGGAGGCGGCGCCGTCCCCATGGGCGCCGGACGGGGCCGGGCTCGTGGTCCACAGGACCACGCAGCCCGGCCCCGTCGTCATGCCCGCCCGAGGACTGCGCCCATCGGGGCCGTGCGGCCGCGTCTCACCGGTCCGGCTGGCGCGGCAGGTGGTCGCGTGCCCACAGGGCCGCGCTCGTGCGGTCACCCACGCCGATGCGGCGGTACACGTTGGTCAGGTGCACCTTGACGGTGCGCTCGGTGATGCCGAGACGACGTGCCACCTGCTTGTTGGCCAGGCCCTGCGCCACCAGGTCGAGCACCTCGCGCTCCCGGCCGCTCAGCACCGCGGCCGCGTCACCCCGCGCGTGGCCCACGGGCGAGGCGGGCGCGGAGCCGTGGTCAGACGCGCCGGGCAGGAGCGCCCTGGCGACCCGCGGGTCCAGCGGCGCGTGGCCCGCGGCGGCCGAGCGGATCGCACCCAGGACCGCGTCCGGCTCGCTGTCCTTGAGCAGGTAGCCGACCGCACCTGCCGACAGCGCCTCCGTCACCTGGGCGGCCTCGGAGAACGAGGTCAGCACGACCACGGCACCGCCGAAGCCGGCCGCGAACAGCTGCCGGGTGGCCTCCACCCCGCCCGTGCCCGGCATCGAGAGGTCCATCAGCACGACGTCGGGCTCACGGTCCCCGGTCGTGCCGAGCCGGACCGCCTCGGCGCCGTCCTGCGCCTGACCCACGACCTCGATGTCGTCGGCGGTCGAGGCGATCAGGCCCGCCAGCCCGGCGCGCACCAGGGGGTGGTCGTCGACCAGCAGCACCCGGATCGGAGCGCTGCTCACGGGAGCGGCACCCGCAGGCGCCAGTGGCACCCGGCCCCGCGCGCCGTGTCGAGCAGCAGCTCGGCACCGCCCGCCGAGGCCAGGTCGCGCAGCACCCGCAGCCCGAAGTGGCCGCGCGCAGGCGCGTCGAGTGCCTGGTCGGGGTCGAAGCCCACGCCGTCGTCGGCCACGTCCAGGACGATCCAGGCTCCCCCGGCATCCTCCTCACGGGTGAGCCGGACGACGGCCTCGCGCGCACCCGCGTGCCGCCTGACGTTCTGCAGGCACTCCTGGGCGACCCGGAAGACCAGCCGGCGGCCGTCCTCGTCGAGCGCCGCCCCGTCGTCGGCGACCTCCACCTGGACGGCCACACCGACGGTCCGCAACGAGGCCGCGAGGTCGTCCAGGGCCTCCGCCAGGCCGCCGCTGGTGAGGGTGGCCGGGTAGATGTCGACGAGCAGCGAGCGCAGGCTGCCGATGCTGGCCCGCAGCGTGCCGGCGGACTCGTGCAGCTCGCGGCCCAGCCCCGGGTCCCGGGTCGGCTGCTCGGCCCGGGCGGCGGCCCCGGCGACGGTGAAGGCCGTGGCCGCGAGCTCCTGCACCACTCCGTCGTGCAGGTTGCCGGCGATCCGGCGGCGCTCCTCGGCGGAGGCCTCCACGACCGCCTCGAGCGCCGCCTCGCGCTGGCGCTGGGCGCGACGGACCTTGACCAGCATCCGCGCACCGATGGGCAGCAGGAGCGCCGCGAAGAAGAGCAGGCTGCTGAGGGTGACCCCGGCGAAGCCGCGCCACAGCTGGCCGGCGCGCACGTCGACGTCGTCGTAGGGCGAGTAGGTCTCGAACAGCAACGGGGTGCCGTTCGGGGTCCAGACCGGGCGGTAGACCTCGAGCATCTGGCCGCTGCCGCGCTCGAAGCGGTTCTCGGGCTCGGAGAGGTCGCTGATCTCGCCCCGCACCTGGGGGTCCTCGAAGACCTCCAGGTCGTCGGCGTCGAGCTCGTAGCGCTGCCCGAGGAGGCGCGGCTCGTCGGAGAAGACGATCGTGCCGTCGCGGGTCCAGAGCTTGATGCGCGTGAGCGTGGTGTTCTCCAGGTACTGGCGCACGGCGTCGTCCATGGCGGCCACCGCGGCCGGGTCCTGGTCCACCAGGTCGTCACGCAGGGCCGGCTGGATCACCGCCTCGGCGATGAGGTCCGCGCTGGCCGCGGCGTCGTTGACAGCCTCCCGCTCAGCCAGGTTGCGCGCGGCGAAGACACCGACCACCGCCACCGCCACCAACGCCACGAGGACACTCGCGGCAACCCAGGCGAGCAGTCGGCCCGTCCTGAGCGAGGCATCCGGGCCGCCGGTGGCGCGCGGTCGCGCCACCACGACCCAACCCGGCCCCGAGGGCGCTGCACTGTCGGGTGCTGCCCGCGTCTCGGTCACAGGGACCATGGTGAGGGCTGTCCACGTCTCACGCGACCGATCCGGTGCTCATGCCCGCTCCCGGCCACGCTCGTGCCCGTCGTCGTCCCCGCCGTGGTCACCCTCGTCGTCCCCGCCGTGGTCCCCCTCGTCGTCCCCGCCGTCGTCCCCGCCGTCGTCCCCGCCACGTCCGCCCCGGTCGTCGTCGCGGTGGTCGGCGTCGTCGTCGCCCCGGTCGCGATCACCGCCCTGACGGCCGCCGCGGCCGCCGTCGTCGCCGCCGCGGCCGCTGCGGTCCTCGCTGCGGTCCTCGGAACGGTCCTCGGAACAGTCCTCGCCTGATCGGCCGCGCCCCGAGCCGTCCTCACCCGAGCGGTCCTCACCCGAGCGGTCCTCACCCGAGCGGTCGTCGTCCGAGCGGTCGTCGTCCGAGCGGTCCTCGCGCGAACGGTCGTCGTCCGAGCGGTCCTCGCGCGCACGGTCGTCCTCGCGCGAACGGTCGTCGTCGCGGTCGTCCTCGTCGCCCCGCTGCCCGCCCTGCCGGCCGTCGGCGTCCTCGTCGCGACCTGCGTCGTCGTCGGAGCCGCGGCCGTCCTCACCGGACCCGCGCGGGCCCGGAGACTCCGACGCTCGCGGGTTCGGGGAGTCCGCCACCTGGGCGGGGGCGCGCACCGGCAGGTCGCGGGTGAAGGAGGCATTGCCCATGAGCCCGATCGCCGCCGGGATCGCCGCCAGCAGGGCGGCGGCGAGCGCGATCCACGTCTTGACCATGGGACCAGGGTGGGGCCCGGTCGATCGGCGGACCATCGGACGATGGTCCTAGTACCCCCCGCGGGGTCGCGCCCGGCGTCGGGATCAGGCCGTGTAGATCGACTTGTACTCGGTGTACTGCGCCAGCCCCTCGGGGCCGAACTCGCGGCCGACGCCGGAGCTCTTGTAGCCACCGAACGGAGCCGCCATGTCCATCGTGTACGTGTTGACGCCGTAGGTGCCGGTCCGCACCCGGCGGGCGACGTCGAGGCCGGCGGCATCGTCGGCGGTCCACACGGTGCCGGCCAGGCCGTACTCGGAGTCGTTGGCGATGCGCACGGCCTCGTCGGTGCCCTCGTAGGGGATGACCGAGAGCACCGGCCCGAAGATCTCCTCCTGGGCGATGCGCATCCGGTTGTCGACGTCGGCGAACACGGTGGGGCGCACGTACCAGCCGCGGTCGACGCCCTCGGGGCGACCGGTGCCGCCGAGCACCAGGCGCGCGCCCTCCTCCTGGCCCAGGGCGATGTACTTCTCGACACGCTCGGCCTGCCGGGCCGCCACCATCGGTCCGATCTCGCTCGCGGGGTCGGCCGGGTCGCCCACCTGCATGCCGGCGACACCGGCGGCGAGCGCCTCGACCACCTCGGCGTAGCGCGAGCGCGGGGCCAGGATGCGGGTCTGGGCCACGCAGGCCTGGCCGGAGTTCATGAGCGCGGTGAACTTGAGACCCTCGACGGTCGCGGCCAGGTCGGCGTCCTCGAGCACGATGGCGGCGGACTTGCCGCCGAGCTCGAGGCTCACCCGCTTGAGCTGCTGGCCGCAGATGGCGCCGATGCGGCGCCCGGCGGCGGTCGAGCCGGTGAAGGCGACCTTGTCGACGCCGGGGTGCGAGACCAGGTGCTCCCCCACCTCGCGACCCGCGGCGACGATGTTGACGACGCCGGGCGGCACCCCGGCCTCGTCGAGGATCTCCGCCAGCAGGTAGGCGTCCAGCGGGGTCTCCGGGGCGGGCTTGACCACCACGGTGCACCCGGCGAGCAGCGCCGGCACCAGCTTGCTCATGATCGTGAACTGGGGGACGTTCCACGGCGGGATCGCGGCCACCACCCCTACCGGCTCGCGCCGGACGATCACCGGGGAGCCGAGCGCACCGGCGCGCGTCTCCTCCCAGCCGTAGTCCCGGGCGATCGTCAGGAACGCCTCCACCTGCATCCACGCCGCCGGCGCCTGCGCCAGGTTGGCGAACGTGGTCGTCGATCCCATCTCGGTGGTGATGACGTCGGCCATCTCCCCCAGGCGAGCCGCGTACAGGCCCGAGAACGCCTGGACGACGTCGATCCGCTCGGCCGGCGTCAGCCGGGGCCACGGCCCCTCGTCGAAGGCGCGGCGCGCAGCAGCCACGGCAGCGTCGATGTCGGCCACCGCGCCCTCGGGCACGGTGGCCACCACCTGCTCGGTGTGCGGTGAGACCACCTCGATGAGGCCGGAGCCACGCGGCGCGGCCCAGCCGCCGTCGATGTAGAAGCTGTCGCGGTCCAGGGACATGGGTCTCCTCGGGCTGGGGTTGCGGGTCCTGCGTGCAGGTCAGGGGGCGACGTCGAAGAAGTCGGTGAAGCCGGAGGGGTCGTGGCGGCCGATGCAGAAGTGCTCGAAGAGCCCCCATCCCTCGTGCTGGGCGCCACCTTCGGAGAGCACCGCTCGGCCCACGTGGTCGGTGCAGCCGAACATCAGCCGTCCGCGCACCGCCTCGTCGTCGAGGCGGTAGCTGACCCGCTCGGCGAGCTTCTCGCCCTTCCACGTGCCGTGGGTCCAGTCGGGGTCACCGCCGTAGCCGCCGCCGACGTGCAGCGGCGCCGCGAGCAGCGAGCTGACCTCGATCTCGATCGCGTCACCCGCGCCGCTGGTGCAGCGCAGGGTCGCGCCGGTGGGCATCCGGCCCCCGCTCGGGTAGTGCACCTGCACCCGCGGCCACCCCAGCTGCTCGACCCGGCCGTCGGGCCAGACGCGGTGGCAGTCGTTGAGCGTGCGGTAGCCGTCCGGGTCCTCCTGCAGGATGACGACGACGGCGAACCGCTCGAAGCGCATCGGCACGTAGAGCCACCACATGCCCTCGAACGGCGGGTCGGCAGGGGCGCCGGCCGGCTCGGCCTCGCCGACCGGGCGGATGCCCCACGAGCGGTCGCGGGTGCCGACCCAGCGGTCGGGGCTCACCTCGATCCGCTCGCCGTCCAGGGTCAGGTGCCCGCTCCAGGTTCCTACCTGGGCGAAGCGCTGGGCCTCGAGGGTGACCCGCGCGCCCGAGCGCAGCACGTGCGGCTGCTCCTGCAGCACCGGGAAGCTGCCCTCCCAGGTGAGGTCGGCGCTCACCCCCTCGGTCTCCTCCAGGCGTACCCGCAGCCGCTGCAGCGGCTCGAGCACCTCCACGGAGTAGCCGCCGACGCGCTGGTTCAGCCGGTCGCCGTCGCAGAGGTCGCCCAGGTGCACCGCCGTGTGAGTGCCGCCCCGCGCCACCAGCAGGAAGGCGTCCTTGGTGCCGAGGTTGGGGTAGTAGCCCAGACCGGTGACGACGAAGAGGTCGCCGGTGCGGTCGTGGGCGTTGAAGTAGCAGCGGTCGTAGAAGTTGCGGTCGCTGCTGGCCGGCCACAGCAGCGGGAGCGGCGCCTGGTGCAGCGGGTACTCGTCGAGCTCGGTGACCACGTCAGGCCCCTACCTCGGCCAGCAGCCGGTCGACGATGGGCTTGTGGTGGAAGAGCGCGTCCACGTCGTCGGGGCGCTCGATCTCGCCGAAGTGCGACTGCCGGGCGCCGGTGCGCATGAAGACCACGCACCACTGGGCGGCGTTGAAGACGTGGTACCAGCGCAGGTCGCCCAGCTCGCCGCCCCCGGCCGCCGCGTAGGCGGCCCGGACGTCGTCCTCACCCAGGAAGTCGGGCATGCCGGGCAGCTCGAACACCTCGGCGATCCCCTGGAAGACCTGGTGGGCGAAGAGCATCCACGAGATGTCGAGCTCGCGCGGGCCGACGGTCGCCATCTCCCAGTCCAGCACCGCGACCGGTGTGAAGTCCTCGTAGATGACGTTGCCGATGCGTGCGTCGCCCCAGCAGAGCACTGCTTCCTGCGTGGTCGGCAGCTCGCGCTCGAGCCACGCCAGGCACCGCTCCACGGTGGCCGAGCGGCCGACGTCGGGCACGGCGAAGTCGTACCAGGCGCGCAGCCGGGCGAGGTTGCGCGCCAGCGCCGTCGGCCCGGCGTGCCCCGCCCGCGCGGGGTCGAGGAAGGCGAAGCGGTCGGCACCCTCGGGGATGGCGTGCAGGGCGGCGACCAACGCGACCGAGGCGTCCTGGAGAGCGCGCTGCTGCGCCAGGTCGGCGTCGAAGAGCCAGTTGTCCCCGAAGGGGTAGGGCAGCACGTCGGGCGGGACGCGCCCCTCGACCCTGTCCATGAGGAAGAAGGGGGTCCCGAGCACCTCGCCGGTGGGCTCGATCCACCGCGCCGCCGGCACGGGCACCGCGCTGAGCTCGCCGGCCAGCCGCATGGCCTCGTGCTGGTCGGCCAGCGCGTACCGGGGAAAGACCGGGAAGTCGTGGGCGGAGGGCTCCACCCGCGCGACGTAGCGCCCCACCTGCTGCTGCCCGTCGTGGGTCCAGGTGACGTCGAGCAGCAGCGTCTCGCTGCTCATGCCGTTGGCGTCGACACCGCTGTGCAGCACCACGTGCGGGTCCGCGCCGCCGGGCAGCAGGTCGGTGAGCCACGCGGCGATGGCGGCGGGCACGGAGGTGGCGTCGCGGCTGGACCGCTGCAGCCGGGACTGGGGCGTCGGCGTGGCCTGGGTCACACCGGTCAGCATCACTGGAACACGTTCTAGTTGTCAACGGACCCTTGCGGCAAGTGATGAACCGTAGTTCACTTCTTCCGTGCCCTACCGTCGCACCACCGCCGTCCAGGAGCGTCTCGACGCCGCCCGGGCGCGCCTCCTCGACGCCGCCGAGCACCAGGTGCGCGCCCACGGCTGGGCCGGCTGCTCGGTCGCCGCCGTCGCCGAGGCGGCCGGCGTCGCCACCGGGACGGTCTACCGCCACCTGCCCGACAAGGCGGCGCTGCTGGTGGAGGTCTTCCGCATCGCCAGCCAGCGCGAGGTCGACGCCGTCGCCGCCGCCGCGAACGGCACCGGGCCCGTGGTGGCCTGCGTCGCGCGCTGCGTGGAGGTCTTCGCGCAGCGCGCCTTCGCCGCGCCCCGCCTGGCCTACGCCCTGCTCGCCGAGCCGGCCTCACCCGAGGTGGAGGCCGCCCGCCTGGAGTACCGCCGCGCCTACCGCGCCGTCTTCGCCGCCCTCGTGGCCGAGGGCGTCGAGCGCGGCGAGCTGCCGGCCCAGGACGCCGAGGTGGCCGCGGCCGCGATCGTCGGCGCCCTGGCCGAGGTGCTCGTCGTACCGCTGCGCGACGGCGCCCTGCCCCGCGGCACCCTGCACGCCCTGACCGCCACCACCCTGCGCACCCTGGGAGCACCCGCATGACGCACTCGACCGGCCCGACCCACCAGACCCACCAGACCCACACGGTCGTCAACCAGCCGCCGCCGTTGGTCGGCCACGACACCTCCGAGGACCCGGCCCTGCTGGCGGCCCTCGAGCGCGAGGGCGCCGGGTGGGCGCTGGAGGAGGTGCGCGCGCTGGGGCGACTGGCCGGCGGCGCGCAGGCGCAGGACTGGGGCCGCCTGGCCGAGCGGCACCCGCCGGTGCTGCACACCCACGACCGCTACGGCCACCGCGTGGACGAGGTGGAGTACGTGCCCGCCTACCACGAGCTGATGCGCACCGCCGTCGGCCACGGCCTGCACGCCGCTCCGTGGGCCGACGTGCGCGCCGGCGCGCACGTGGCACGTGCCGCCAAGTTCATGGTGTGGAACGTCGACGCCGGCCACGGCTGCCCGATCTCGATGACCTACGCGGTGGTGCCCGCGCTGCGCCACGCCCCCGAGCTCGCCGCGCGCTACGAGCCGCTGCTCACCTCCACCACCTACGAGCCCGGCCTGAGCGAGCCGACGGGCAAGGCCGGGTTGATCGCCGGCATGTCGATGACCGAGAAGCAGGGCGGCTCCGACGTGCGCGCCAACACCACGCGCGCCCTCCCCCAGCCCGACGGCAGCTACCGGCTCACCGGCCACAAGTGGTTCACCTCCGCCCCGATGAGCGACGTCTTCCTCGCGCTCGCCCAGGCGCCCGGCGGGCTGAGCTGCTTCCTGGTGCCTCGCGTGCTGCCCGACGGCAGCCTCAACCCGATGCGGCTGATGCGGCTCAAGGACAAGCTGGGCAACCGCTCCAACGCCTCCTCCGAGATCGAGTACGACGACGCCGTCGCCTGGCTCGTGGGCGAGGAGGGTCGCGGCGTACGCACCATCGTCGAGATGGTGAACATGACCCGGCTCGACTGCACGCTGGGCACCGCCTCGGGCATGCGCGCCGCCACCGTCGCCGCCGTCCACCACGCGCGGCACCGCTCCGCCTTCGGCAAGCCGCTGCTCGAGCAGCCGCTGATGCGCAACGTGCTGGCCGACCTCGTCGTGGAGTCCGAGGCCGCCACCACCGTGGCGATGCGCTTGGCCGGCGCCACCGACCGCGCCATCGCCGGCGACGAGTCGGAGGCCTCCTTCCGCCGGCTGGCGCTCGCCGTCAGCAAGTACTGGGTGTGCAAGCGCGGACCCGCCCACGCCGGCGAGGCCATGGAGTGCCTGGGCGGCAACGGCTACGTGGAGGAGCACGGCATGGCGCGGATCTACCGCGAGCTGCCGCTGCTCTCCATCTGGGAGGGCTCGGGCAACGTGGCCGCCCTCGACGCGCTGCGCGCCATGGGCCGCGAGCCCGCCTCGGTGGAGGCGTTCTTCACCGAGGTCGAGCTGGCCGCCGGCGCCGACCACCGCCTCGACGACGCCGTGGCGCTGTGCAAGAAGGAGCTCTCCGATGGCGCCGAGCTGGAGCTGCGCGCCCGTCGCGTGGTCGAGCAGCTGGCGCTGGTGCTGCAGGGCTCGCTGCTCGTGCGCCACGCTCCCGCCGCCGTCGCCGACGCGTTCTGCGCCACGCGGCTGGGTCGCGACTGGGGTGGCGCACTCGGCACGATGCCGCCCGGGCTCGAGCTGAACGGCGTGCTCGCGCGGGTGCCCCCGGGGGTGTAGTCGGTCCACAGTGGTGCGGCGATCCCACGCATACGTGGGATCGCCGAACCTCCTCGTGCGAAGTATCGCTCGGTGAGCTCGGCGACTGCCGCACTCGGGTGCACCACCTGCCACAAGCGTCCCGGACGCCTCTCTCGTCGCGGCCCGTGTCCGATGCCTGACAACGGTCAGTGCGCCGGCTCGGGCACGGGGGCACGCGGCTCGCGCCGCCACCCCAGCCCGGCGACGGCGAGCAGCACCAGCACCATGCCCAGCACCCCGAGAGCACCGATCCGCTCGCCCAGCACCAGCGCCGCGACCACGCCCGCCGTCACCGGCTCCAGCAGCGTCGCCACGACGGCGGCGCTGCTCGAGGTGGAGCGCAGGCCGGCGTAGAGCAGCCCGTAGGCCAGCGCGAAGGTGAGCACCCCCAGGTAGAGCAGCCAGCCCAGCGCCGCGGGGTCGGCGGTCAGCACCGGCTCGCCGGCCACCAGGGCGACGACGAGCGCCACCGGCACCAGACCGAGCGCGCCGACCGTCGTGGTCGCGGTGGTGAGCACCAAGGGGTCGTTGCTGCGCGCCAGCGGCTCCCCCAGCGCGGTGGCCAGCGCGTAGGTCGCACCGCTCGCGACCGCGAGCACGACGCCGAGCACCGGCGCCTCACCGCCCGATCCGCCGCCGTGCCCCGGAGCAGTGCTCACCAGGACGAGGCCGACGAGCGCGACGACGACCGGGCCCAGCTCCACCGCCCGGGGCCACCGACGGCCGCGGACGGCGTCGCGCGCCGTCAGCAGCACCGGCGCGAGGCCCAGGCTCACCACGGTCGCGACGGTCACACCGGCCGCCACGACGGCGCCGAAGTACAGCGCCTGGTAGGCGGCCGTGCAGAGCCCGACCGCGACGACCTGCCGCGGCTGCTCGCGCAGCAGCCGCACCGCGAGGCCGGCGCGTCGTCCGGCCGCCACCACGACCAGCAGCACCAGCGCCGCGAGCCCCGTGCGCCAGCCGCTGATGCTGAGCGCCGAGAGCGGCGCGTGCTCGCGCACCAGCTGGACGGCCAGGCCGCCGGTGCCCCACAGGACGCCGGCGGCGCAGACCTGCGGCAGGCCCCAGCGCTCGACCGCGCGGTGCTCGTTGAGGGCTGACGGTGACGAGGACATGGGCGTGCTCCTGGGCAGGGACGGACGTCGGACGTCCGGAGCACGGGCGGGCCGGGCGTGGTCACCCGGCCGGGGCGGCTCCGGCTCAGACGGTCGGCGGGGGAAGCACCAGGGAGTCGCTCACGTCGTCATCCTGCCCCAGCGGAGCCACCCGTCGCACCGGGGTATCCGCACGTCGGACGACGTCAGCCGACGACGACCTCGACCCGCTGGAACTCCTTGAGCTCGGTGTAGCCGGTGGTGGCCATCGAGCGGCGCAGCGCCCCGATCAGGTTCATCGTGCCGTCGGCAACGCGCGAGGGGCCGAGCAGGATCTCCTCCAGCGAGCCCACCTGCTCGAACTCCACCCGCTGGCCGCGCGGCAGGTCGGCGTGGTGGGCCTCGGTGCCCCAGTGGAAGCCACGGCCGGGAGCGTCGGTGGCCCGTGCGAACGGCGAGCCCACCATCACGGCGTCGGCCCCGCACGCCACGGCCTTAGCGAGGTCACCGGACTTGCCGATGGAGCCGTCGGCGATGACGTGCACGTAGCGGCCGCCGGACTCGTCGAGGTAGTCGCGACGCGCCGCGGCGACGTCGGCCACGGCACTGGCCATGGGCACCGCGATGCCCAGCACGGTGCGCGTGGTGTGCGCCGCGCCGCCACCGAAGCCCACCAGCACCCCGGCCGCGCCGGTGCGCATCAGGTGCAGCGCCGCCTGGTGGGTGGCGCAGCCGCCCACCACCACGGGCACGTCGAGCTCGTAGATGAACTCCTTGAGGTTGAGCGGCTCGGCCTGCGAGGAGACGTGCTCGGCCGAGACGGTGGTACCCCGGATGACGAACATGTCGACGCCGGCGTCGACGACGGTCTTGGCGAACTCCTTGGTGCGCTGCGGGGAGAGCGCCCCCGCCACGGTGACGCCCGCGGCGCGGACCTGGCGCAGCCGCTCGGTGATCAGCTCGGCCTTCACCGGCTCGGAGTAGATCTCGCGCATCCGCTGGGTGGCCTCCACGCCGCGCAGGCCACCGACCTCCTCGAGCAGCGGCTCGGGATCCTCGTGGCGGGTCCAGATGCCCTCGAGGTTGAGCACGCCCAGGCCGCCCAGGCGCCCCATCGCGATCGCGGTCTCGGGCGACATCACCGAGTCCATGGGGGCGGCCAGCACCGGCAGCTCGAAGCGGTAGGCGTCGATCTGCCAGGCGACGCTGACCTCCTCGGGGTCGCGGGTGCGCCGGGAGGGCACGATGGCGATGTCGTCGAACGCGTAGGCCCGGCGGCCGCGCTTGGCCTGGCCGATCTGGATCTCGGTCACCGGTGGAGCCTACCGTCGGCCGGGCTCCGGACTCAGCCGGCGGGCACCTCGAGCACCCAGGCGAGAGCCCGACGCAGCCAGGCGCCGTACTGCTCGCTGCTCCAGTCGCGCTCGCGCGTGAAGAACAGGAAGGTCTCCGAGCGGGTCAGCACCATCACCTCGTCGACCAGCTCGTCGTCCACCGGGCCGCCCCTCACCAGCTCCGCGATGAGCTGCGCCGCCTCGCGGTGGCGCACCTGCGCGCCGCGCACGGTGGCGGCTGCGTCGTCGTCGCGGTCGGCCGCCTGGGTCAGCACCGGCACCAGCGGGGCGAGGGGCGCGAGCGCCCGCTGGGCCAGCTCGACCACCAGGTCCAGGCGGCGACCCATGTCGGGCTCGTCGGCCAGGCCCAGGGCGCGCACCGCGGAGGGCAGGTCGTGCTCGCCGAAGCTGACCCGCCGCATGGCCGCCATCAGCAGCCCCGGCTTGGTGCCGAAGGCGGAGGTGACCAGCTCGACGGAGACCCCGGCCTCCGAGGCCACCTGGGTGAGCGTGGTGCCGTTCCAGCCGTTCTCGGCGAAGAGGCGCGCGGCCACGTCGAGCACCAGCTGACGTCGCTCCTCGGCGGCCTTGCGTCGCCCGCTGGCGTCGTAGCGGCGGCGGCGGGGCGTCTGCTTCGCCACGCCGCTCCCGGTGTCCTTCACAGCACGAGCCTCTCTGGTGGGGTCGGTCAACGGCCCGCGTAGTTGGGGGCCTCGACGGTCATCTGCACGTCGTGCGGGTGGCTCTCCTTGAGCGAGGCCGAGGTGATCCGGATGAACCGGCCCCGGGTCTGCAGCTCCTCCACCGTGCGCGCGCCCACGTAGAACATCGACTGCGTGAGGCCGCCGATCAGCTGGTGGGCGACGGCGGAGAGCGGACCACGGTAGGCCACCTGGCCCTCGATGCCCTCGGGCACGATCTGGTCGTCGCTGGTGACCTCGGCCTGGAAGTAGCGGTCCTTGGAGTAGGACTTCTTGCCGCGCGAGCTCATGGCGCCCAGCGACCCCATGCCGCGGTAGGACTTGAACTGCTTGCCGTTGACGAAGATCGTCTCGCCGGGCGACTCCTCGCAGCCGGCCAGCAGCGATCCGATCATCACGGTGCTCGCGCCCGCCACCAACGCCTTGGCGATGTCGCCGGACTGCTGCAGGCCGCCGTCGGCGATCACGGGCACGCCCGCGGGCGCGCACGCCAGCGAGGCCTCGTAGACGGCGGTCACCTGCGGGACGCCGCAGCCGGTGACGACGCGGGTGGTGCAGATGGAGCCGGGCCCGAAGCCCACCTTGACGGCGTCCGCGCCGGCGTCGACGAAGGCCTGCGCGCCCTCGCGGGTGGCGACGTTGCCGCCGATCACCTGCACGTGGCGGGTCGCGGGGTCGGACTTGAGCCGGCGCACCATGTCGAGCAGGAGCGTCACGTGGCCGTGCGCGGTGTCGGCCACGATGACGTCGACGCCTGCCTCGACGAGCGTGGTGGCGCGCTGCCAGGCGTCACCGAAGTAGCCGACGGCGGCGCCCACCATGAGGCGGCCGTGCTGGTCGTGGGAGGCCAGCGGGAACTGCTCGGACTTAACGAAGTCCTTGACCGTGATCAGGCCGCCGAGGGTGCCGTCGGGGTTGACCAGGGGCAGCCGCTCGCGCTTGTGCTGGCGCAGCAGCGTGGTGGCCTCCTCGCGCGAGATGCCCACCTCGCCGGTGATCAGCGGCATGGGCGTCATCACCTCGTCGACCTTGGTGGTGGCCCACTCGGCGACCGGGGTGAAGCGCAGGTCGCGGTTGGTGATGATGCCGAGCAGCCGGTTGCCGGCGTCGACGACGGGCAGGCCGGAGACCCGGTACTCCCCGCAGATGCGGTCCAGGTCCTCCAGGGTGCGGTCCGGGGTGATCGTCACCGGGTTGGAGATGATCCCGGTCTGGGTGCGCTTGACCAGGTCGACCTGGTAGGCCTGGTCCTCGATGGAGAGGTTGCGGTGCAGGACACCGAGCCCGCCCTGGCGGGCCATCGCGATCGCCATCCGCGACTCGGTGACGGTGTCCATCGCGGCGCTGACGAGCGGCACCTTGAGCTCGATCTCGCGCGTGAGCCGGGCCGAGGTGTCGATCTCGTCCGGCGCCAGGTCGGAGTGGCCCGGCAGCAGCAGCACGTCGTCGTAGGTCAGGCCCAGGCTGGCGAACTTCTCGGGGAGCTCCACGCGACGAGTCTACGAGCCCGCGGCGCGATCGCCCGCCCCGCGTCGCCCCACCGGGCTGGACCGCCGGTCTGCGGGCGCCGGGCGCTCGCGCGACCCCAGCGGCGTCGGCACCGGCGGCGTCAGGGGGCGCCCAGCAGGCTGCTGCCGGTGAGCGGGCGCACCTCGGCCAGGCCGATGCGCACCGTCAGCTGCTCCCCCGCCATCCGGATCCGCCCCCGCAGGCCCGCGGCCAGCACCACCGGCAGCACCGCCTGGTTGTCGGCACGGGTGGTGAGCACGATCTCGGTGGCCCCCTGCCCGCGGGCCAACCGGGCAGTCTCGGCCAGCAGCCGGGTGCCGATGCCGCGCCGCTGCCACGCGGGGTCCACCTCGAGGTCGACCGGGCGCACGGAGGGCTCGGCGGTCGATCCCGCTCCGATGCGGCTGCGCCCCACCGGCACCTCGTCGATGGTGGCTGTGACGCCGTCCGGTCCGGCCGCGTAGACGGGCGCGGTGCCCGCCCCCATCCGGCGGCGGTCCGCACCGCTGGGCCGCTCGCGCCCGAGCACGTCGCCCACCAGCGCCGCCAGCGCCTCACCGCGCTGGTACTCCACGGTGGTGAAGGGTGTCGCCCGGCGGATCTGCACCAGCACGTCGCCCACGACGAGCTCCAGCACGGCGCCGGCGCGGGGCTCGTCGGCGTCGGCGTCGGCATCGGCGTCGGCATCGGCGTCGAAGAGGTGCGCGACGACCTCCGGGAAGGACGCGGGCTGGGCGAGGATCTCGCGGGCGGCGCGCACGTAGCGGGCCGGCTGGTCCACGACGGACGCCTCGGCACTGGGCAGAGCCACCACCTCCTCGCCGCCGGCCCGCTCGAGCAGCTCGTGCAGGTCGGGGGCGCGCCAGTCGGCGGGCACACGCAGGACCAGCTCGTCGACGACGCGGTCGCCCTGGGGGAAGACCTGGAGGCTGGCGATGTTGACGCCGGCCTTGCCGCACTCGGCGGCCAGGGCAGCCAGCGATCCGGGGCGGTCGGGCAGGGTGGCGCGGACTCTCCAGAGCATGGTCCCCACGGTGGCTCGCCCGTGTGTCGAGCCTGTGACGGGCGCGTGTCAGCGACCGTCGCGAGCCGCACGTCACACCTGTCCCGCTCGCCCCACCCGTGTCGCGCGGCGGGGTGATCGCGGAACCGGAGGGCCAGTATTCCGGCCCCCCTGTTCCGTGATCCCACGTGGACGTGGGATCACCTCCCCTCCCTCGCCACGCGATTGGTCGACCACCCCGTGCAACCCCGGGGCCGCCCACCTCGTTCACCCAGCATGCGACGAGATGCGGCCGCCGACGCCGCCTTCACCGAGTTCGCGGCCGCCAGCCGCTCCCGGTTGCGCAGCACCGCCTACCTGCTGTGCGGCGACTGGGACCGCGCGTCGGACCACGTCCAGGAGGGGCTGATCCGCGTCTACGTGGCCTGGCCGCGGCTGACCAGGCGTGGCGGCGAGCTGGCCTACGCGCGGCGCGCCGTGGTGAGCGCCTTCCTGGACGCCGCGCGCAAGCGGTCCAGCACCGAGCGGCCCACCGACGCCGCACCCGAGGTCGCCTCCACCGAGGACGTCGCCTCGGCGGTGGCCGACCGGGCCGCGCTGATGCTCGCGCTCGACCGGCTGCCGCAGCGGCAACGGGCCTGCGTGGTGCTGCGCTACTTCGAGGAGCTCGACGTGCGGGAGACCGCCGCCGCGCTCGGGTGCAGCGAGGGCACCGTCAAGAGCCAGACCTCCCGCGCGCTCGCCTCGCTGCGCGCCATGTTCGACGACGCCGCCCGCGAGGAGCTCGTGGTGGCCGGAGAGAGGAACCTGCCGTGGTGAACGAGCTGCGCGAGCTGATGCGCGAGAACGTGGGCGAACCGCCCCCCGACCACCTCGACCTGGGCGCCGTCGTCGGCGCCGGGCGTCGCCGGGTGCGGACCCGGCGTCGCCTCGTCACCGGCGGCGCCGCGCTCGCCGTCGCGGCGGTGGTGGCGACCGGAGCACTGCTCACGCCGCTGGGTGGCGCGCCCGGCGGGGACGGGCGCACCGACGCCGCCGCCGGCCGCGGGGCGCCTCCCGCCCCCGACGCCCCCACCATCACCCTCGCCGACGCCGAGCCCGCGGTGGAGGGGCGCGACTACGAGGTGCTCACCAGCCACACCAACCAGAACCTCAACCGCGACAACGGCGAGTACCTCGAGGGCACCACCGACGACGGACTGGTGCTCTTCAGGGACGGACCCAAGCTGGACCGGCTCTACCCGACCTACTCGCTGCTCGACCCCGCCACGGGCGAGCGCGACGAGCTGCCCCGGCTGCGGATCGGTCAGGCGCAGGCGTGGCCGCTGGAGCTCTCGCGCGAGCGGCTGGTGCTGCTCGGCAACGACGAGAGCGACGTCAGCGGCCTCGACGACCTGCCCCTGGTCGCCCACGTCTTCGACCGTGGGACCCGGGAGTGGAGCACCATCGCCTGGCCGGACCTGCCGCCGGTCGGCTTCCCCTCCGGCGACATCGGCCCCGACGGGCGCCTCTACGTGGGCGTGCCCGCGACGCAGGGCGGCCCGCCGCCGGGTGGCTGGCCCGTGGGCGAGGACGGGGAGGCCGACGACTCCGATGCCCCGGGTGACACCTTCCGGCTGTGGTCGGTCTCCCTCACCGACCCGGCAGACGCGCGCGACGAGGGGCTGAGCGTCGGCGACGTCGCCTTCACCGACGATGCGATGGTGTGGACCGACAGCACCAACGGCGAGGCTGGCCGGGTGCACGTACGGGACCTCGCCACCGGCGAGGAGAGCAGCTTCGACCCCCGCAGCGGCGAGCGGTGCAACCTGCTCGGCTTCGGGGCGAGCGGCGACCGGATCGTGATGGGCCAGTACTGCGGCGACTACGAAGGCGGCGTCCGCGACGACCGGGTGCAGGTGCTGACCACCAGCGGCGAGCAGGTGGTGACGCTGCAGGACTCCGGCATCGACGGCCACCTCCCCGCCGGCAGCGAGGTGGTGCCGGTGCAGTCGTGGGGCAGCACCCGGCGCGACCCCGACGCGGGGTACTACGCCTACGACCTCGCGAGCGACCGGCTGCTGAAGCTGGCCGACGCCGTCTCCAACTTCGGCGTCGGCGGTCCGACCGCCGGCCCGCGCGAGGTCATGTGGCACGTGCCGGTCAACCGGCGCAACGGCGTGACGCGGTACGTCGGGCGGCTCCTGGACTGAGCCGGACCCGGCCAGGACGCGACGAGGGCCCCGCCGGCTGGCGGGGCCCTCGTCGTCGTTCAGGTGCTGCGGGTGCTGCGGGTGCTGCGGGGAGGTCAGTGACCGTGGCCGTGCCCGTGGCCACCGGCCGCGGACTCGTCCTCCTCCTCGGGCTTGTCCACCACGAGGGTCTCGGTCGTGAGCAGCATGCCCGCGATCGAGGTGGCGTTGACCAGCGCGGAGCGGGTCACCTTGACCGGGTCGAGCACGCCCTGGGCCACCAGGTCGCCGTACTCGCCGGTGGCGGCGTTGAAGCCGTTGCCCACGCCCAGCTCGCGCACCTTGGTGGTGACCACGTAGCCGTTGTCGCCGCCGTTCTCGGCGATCCAGCGCAGCGGCTCCTGGGCGGCGTCGCGCACGATCTTGACGCCGACCTCCTCCTCGGCACCGAGGCCGAGGCCACCCTCGAGCACGCTGACGGCGTGGATGAGGGCCGAGCCGCCGCCGGCGACGATGCCCTCCTCGATGGCCGCGCGGGTCGCGGAGACGGCGTCCTCGATGCGGTGCTTCTTCTCCTTCAGCTCCACCTCGGTGGCGGCGCCGACCTTGATGACGCAGACGCCGCCGGCCAGCTTGGCCAGGCGCTCCTGCAGCTTCTCGCGGTCCCAGTCGGAGTCGGTGTTCTCGATCTCGGCCTTGATCTGGTTGACCCGGCCCTCGACCTGCGCGCCGTCGCCACCGCCGTCGACGATGGTGGTGTTGTCCTTGGTGATCACGACGCGGCGGGCGGTGCCCAGCACGTCGAGGCCCACCTGGTCGAGCTTGAGGCCGACCTCGGGGGCCACCACCTGGGCGCCGGTGAGCACCGCGATGTCCTGCATCATCGCCTTGCGGCGGTCACCGAACGCGGGGCTCTTGACGGCCACGGCGTTGAACGTGCCGCGGATCTTGTTGACCACCAGGGTGGAGAGCGCCTCGCCGTCGACGTCCTCGGCGAGGATGAACAGCGGCTTGCCCGACTGCATGACCTTCTCCAGCAGCGGCAGCAGCTCGGCCACGGCCGAGATCTTGCCCTGGTGCAGGAGGATGTAGGGGTCGTCGAGGACGGCCTCCATGCGCTCGGGGTCGGAGACGAAGTACGCCGAGATGTAGCCCTTGTCGAACTGCATGCCCTCGGTGAACTCCAGCTCGGTGCCCATGGTGTTGGACTCCTCGACCGTGATCACGCCGTCCTTGCCGACCTTGTCGAAGGCGTCGGCGAGCAGCGAGCCGATGACGGCGTCGCGGCTGGAGATCGTGGCCACGCTGGCCATGTCCTCCTTGGTCTCGACCTCGCGGGCGGCGTCGCGCAGCGCGTTGCCGACCGCCTCGGCGGCGGCGTCCATGCCGCGCTTGAGGCCCATCGGGTTGACGCCGGCGGCCACGGCGCGCAGGCCGCCGTGGACCATCGCCTGGGCCAGCACGGTGGCGGTGGTGGTGCCGTCACCGGCGACGTCGTTGGTCTTGGTGGCCACCTCCTTGGTGAGCTGGGCACCGAGGTTCTCGAAGGGGTCGTCGAGCTCGATCTCGCGGGCGACGGTGACGCCGTCGTTGGTGATCGTGGGGGCGCCCCACTTCTTGTCGAGCACCACGTAGCGGCCCTTGGGGCCGAGGGTGACCTTGACGGCGTTGGCGAGCGCGTCGACGCCGCGCTCGAGGGAGCGGCGGGCGTTCTCGTCGAACTCCAGGATCTTGGGCATGGGCGATCTGACTCCTTGTCAGGCGACTGTCAGGGACTGTCGGTGGGCGGGCGTCGGGACGCCCGGGAACGAGAGAGGGTCGTGCACCCGGCCCCGATCAGCGGACCGGGCCCGGGCACACGACCCTGGGCACTCAGATGACGCGCGTGGCGCTTGGCTGGCAAGGCGCCGTCGCGACGGCGACCTTGGGAGCGGAGCGGTCGTCGAGCGACGGCAACGCCGCCAGCCGGGATGCCAGGTGCGTCAGGAGACGACGGCGAGGACGTCGCGGGCGGAGAGGATCAGGTACTCCTCGCCGGCGTACTTGACCTCGGTGCCGCCGTACTTGCTGTAGATGACCTTGTCGCCGACGGCGACGTCGAGCGGGACGCGGTTGCCGTTGTCGTCGACGCGACCCGGACCCAGCGCCAGGACCTCGCCCTCCTGGGGCTTCTCCTTGGCGGTGTCGGGGATGACCAGGCCCGAGGCCGTGGTCTGCTCGGCGTCGAGCGGCTTGACGACGATGCGGTCCTCGAGAGGCTTGATGTTGACCGACACGATGTCGACCTCCACTTTCGTTGCTGATCGCTGAACACGGGGTGATGAACTCAGGGCTCGCGGGAGGCACGCCGTCGCGGGGGTCGTGGACCCGGCGAGCTGTTGGCACCCTCGTGGTGAGAGTGCCAATCCAGAAACTAGCACTCCCCCTGGTCGAGTGCCAACGCTGGTCCAGCGGTGCCGCACTCCGCGCTCAGACGATCGGCACGTCGACGCTCCAGCGCACCACGACCGTCGGGTCCTCCCCCACCTCGGGGAAGCCGCCGAGCGTCGTGACGGAGTCGACGCGCTCCAGCGTGTGCACGCCGTCCTGCTCGGGGACCTCGAAGACGGCGAGGAACGCCGTGGATCCCGCCTCGACCGCCGGCTCGCGGACCGCGGGCTCGCCGTCCAGCGTCAGCGGTCCAGGACTCGTCTCCACGACGGCGTAGGACACCGGATCTCGGCGCGAAGTGGTGGTGAGACCGACCAGGGTGGTGCTGCCGGTGGCCACCAGCCACTGCCGGCCGGGCTCGGCCCACCCGAGCCCGCCCACCCACGGGGTGCGCTGCACCTGCACGGGGCAGGCGCTCTGCCGCACCTGCAGCGGTCCCCGCGGGGACCGCACCCGCGGCGGGTCGCAGGGCACGGTGGTGCGCACCAGGCGCGAGGGCACGGTGGCCAGGCGCTCGGCGACACCGGCGTCGCGCACCTCCTCGCCGCGCTCCGCCTCGATCGTGACGCCGTCCCACTCCACGCGTACCGCCAGGTCGCGCGGCTCCTCCTCCGCGATGGCCACGGCCGTGCTGCCGCTCAGCTCGAGCACCGGGTCGCCCTGCTCCACCTCGGCGCGATCGCGCAGCAGGACCTCGTCGAGCGGGTAGGCGCGGCCGTCGGCGAGCAGCGAGACGGCGACCTGCGGCGGCTCGGCGTCCGGCAGGCTCGGCAGGCGGACGGCACCGGCCAGGTCGACGGTCCAGCTGATCGGCACCATGCTGCCGCCCTCGGGCGCCGTGTCGAGGTCGACGCCGGCCGCCGAGAGCTCCTGCACCGGCAGACCCACGGTGGCCCGCAGCTCGAGCCCCGGCAGGGCGATCACGGAGGTGCGGCCCTCCACCGAGACGACGCCGTCGGCCAGCGCCCCGACCGGGGCCCGGCGTGCCTCGTCGTCCTCCCCGGTGCAGGCGGTCATCAGTGCGGCCAGCGCGAGGACCAGGGCGAGGGGACGCACGACGGGGCGCGCGGTACGGGGGCGTCTCACCGGCACAGGGTGCCCCCCGGGCGCGGACCGGAAACCGCCGCGGCCGGGGCGACTTGGAGGGGTCCGGGACGATCGGAGCATGGCGACGAGCACGACACCCGCCCCCCGGGCCGAGCCGGTCGACCCGCACGCACCGCGGCTGACCGGGCCGCGCCTGATGAACCAGGACTGGCGCGACCTGCTCTACGTGCACTGGGCCGTGGAGCCCGCGCGGCTGGTCTCGTTCATGCCGCCGGGCGTGCGACCCGACGAGCACGAGGGGCTCACCTACGTGGGCCTGGTGCCGTTCCGGATGGTCGACGCGGGCTTCGGGCCGCGCAGCAGCGTGCCGTTCTTCGGCACCTTCCTGGAGACCAACGTGCGGCTGTACTCGATGGACGAGCGTGGGCGCCGCGGTGTGGTGTTCCTCAGCCTGGACGCCGACCGGCTCGCCGTCGTGCTCGGCGCCCGGGCCAGCCTGGGCATCCCCTACCGCTGGGCCACGATGAGCCACGCGGCCACCGCCCCCACCCCCGCTGACCAGGGTGGCGACGGCGTCGCGGGCGCCGTGCACGCCTACCGCAGCCGGCTGCGCCGTCGGGTACGCGTGGGTCGACCGGAGGGTCGCACCGACGTGCGCGTGCGCGTGGGCGCCGCCCGCACCCCGACGCCGCTGGACCACTTCGTCTCCGCGCGGTGGCGCCTGCACACCGGCGTGCTCGGGCGCACGATCGTGGTGCCCAACCAGCACGAGCCCTGGCCGCTGCACGAGGCCACGCTGGAGCACCTCGACGCCGAGGTGCTCGCCTCCGTGGGGCTGCCCGAGCTGGTGGACCGCGAGCCCGACCACGTGGCGTTCAGCCCCGGCGTCCACACGGAGTTCGGGCTCCCCCGCCGCTGACCCGCACGCCCCGACCCTGGCCCTGGCCCTGGCCGGAGTGTGGGCTGCGAGGATGCCGCCGTGGACCTCGACGCCTTCCGGTGGCTGCTGACCGACGCCGGCCAGCGGCTGCTCGCCCGGGCCACCGAGGTGGGCGACGCCGACCCGCTGCGCGCCCAGGAGACCCTGCGCCGCGAGCCCGACGCCGACGCCGAGCGCGCCGCTGCGGCCCTGACCCAGGTGGGGCTGCGCCGCCGTGCCGCCGAGAAGTTCGGCGACGACGCCGCGCGGCTCTACTTCACCCCCGACGGGCTCGAGCAGGCCACCCGCCGCCCCGTCGCCGCGCACCGCGCCGCCCGGCTGGCGGCCTTCCGCGCCGACTCGCTCGTCGACCTGGGGTGCGGCATCGGCGGCGACCTGATGGCCGCGGCCGCCGTGGGCGTCACCTGCGTGGGGGTGGACCGCGACCCCGTGCGCGTCGCCGTCGCGGAGGCCAACCTGGCGGCACTGCAGCTCAGCGGCGCCGTCGGGGTCGCCGAGGTCACCGACGTGGACCTCTCCCCCTTCGCCGTCGCCTTCGCCGACCCGGCACGCCGCACCGGCGCGGGGCGCACCTTCGACGTCGATGCCTGGAGCCCGCCCTGGTCCTTCGTCCAGGGCCTGCTGGCGCGCGACGCGTGCGTCAAGGTGGCGCCGGGGATCCCGCACGACCTGGTGCCCGACGGGGTCGAGGCGGAGTGGGTGAGCCACCGCGGCGAGGTCAAGGAGGCCGCGCTGTGGTCGGGCACCCTCGCCTCGACGGCGCGCCGCGCCACCGTCATCGGCGACGGCGGCCTCGCGACGCTCACCGAGGACGACGACCCCGGTGCGGAGGTGCGCGAGGTCGGCGATTACCTCTACGAGCCCGACGGCGCCGTCATCCGTGCCGGTCTGGTCACCGCGGTCGCGGCCGGCGTGCAGGGCGGGCTGATCGACGAGCACCTGGCCTACGTGACCTCCGACGCCTCGTTCCGCACGCCCTTCGCCCGCTCCTACCGCGTGCTCGAGCACCTGCCCTACCGGGAGAAGCCCCTCAAGGCCGCGCTGCGGGAGCGCGACATCGGGCGGTTGACGATCAAGAAGCGCGGCGTCGAGGTGGTGCCCGAGCAGCTGCGGCGCCGACTGGACCTGCGCGGCGACGAGGAGGCCACGATCGTGCTGACCCGGGTCGCCGGGCGCGGCACCTGCCTGCTGGTCGCGCCGTTCTGATCCACCACACCCAGTCGACCCGTAGCGTGCAGGCAGCGGGCTCGGGAGGCTCGCGAGGGCAGTGACGGGGCGGGCAGGGGCGGGGCGGATGATCGAGGGCAGCGAGCACGAACCGGGCCACGAGCCCGGCCCCGGGGCAGCACCGGTGGTCGAGGTGGGGTGGCGCGCGACGGTCCGACGCCAGCTGGCCTTCGGCCGCGCATCCCTCCCCGACGACCACGGCGCACGGTGGCTCGACGAGCACGGTGAGCCGGACCCGGCCCAGGGCGTGCACACCTGGATCACCGCGCGGATGGCGCACGTGTACTCCCTCGGCGTCCTGCTGACCGGCGGCGACGAGGCGGCGGGGTACCGCGAGCTGGCGCGGCGCGCCGTCGCAGCCCTGGCAGGTCCGCTGCACGACGACGAGCACGGCGGCTGGTTCGCGGGCCTGGACGCCGACGGCACCCCGGCCCAGGAGGGCACCAAGTCGGCCTACCCGCACGCGTTCGTGCTGCTGGCCGCGGCCAGCGGCGCCGTCGCCGAGGTGCCGGGCGCCGCCGAGCTGCTCGCCCTCGCCACCGACGTGCTCGACGAGCGGCTCGT
This sequence comes from Nocardioides nanhaiensis, assembly GCF_039542785.1. Taxonomy (NCBI): domain Bacteria; kingdom Bacillati; phylum Actinomycetota; class Actinomycetes; order Propionibacteriales; family Nocardioidaceae; genus Nocardioides; species Nocardioides nanhaiensis. The sequence continues at coordinate 1,057,378 of NZ_BAABIM010000001.1, read as the reverse complement.
GGACGCCACCGGCCTCCCGGTCGACCGGTGGGACCGCACCTTCACCGACCTCGCGCCCTACCGCGGGGTCAACGCCGCCATGCACCTGTTGGAGGCCAGCCTGGCCGCGTGGGACGTGGCGCACGACGCGCGCCACCTGGACCGCGCCGTCGCCGTGGCCACGCCGGTGGTGGCGTGGGCCGCCGAGCGCGACTGGCGCGTCCCGGAGCACTTCACCGCCCAGGCCCGGGGCGAGGCGTGGGTGGAGCAGCCCGAGCACCACCGCGACCAGCCCGACCACCCCTTCGAGCCCTACGGCGCCACGGTCGGTCACGGCCTGGAGTGGTCGCGGCTGGTGCTGCAGCTCGACGCCGCGCTGGCCGCGGCGGGCCGCCCGGCGGTGCTCGACGCCGTCATCGCGGCGCGCGGGCTCTACGACCGCGCCGTCACCGACGGCTGGGCCCGCGACGGCGCCGACGGGTTCGTCTACACCACCGACTGGTCGGGGATGCCCGTGGTGCGCACGCGGATGCACTGGGTGGTGGCCGAGGCGGTGTGCGCGGCGTCGACCCTCGCCGTCACCACCGGCGACCCGCGCTACGCCGAGGACCTCGCTGCCTGGCGCGCGCACGCGGCGGCCGTCTGGGAGGACCCCGCCACCTGCACCTGGGTGCACGAGCGCTCACCCGCGCTGGACGCCTCGGCGACGGTGTGGCGTGGGCGCCCCGACCTCTACCACTCGGTGCACGCAGCGCTGCTGCCCGAGCTCCCGCCGGCGCCCACCGCCGCCCGCGCGCTCGCCGAGCGGGCGGCGCTCACCCCCGGGGGCTGATCCCCGACGGCTCCTCGGCGTCGCTCCGACCCCTCACCAGCCCGAGGACGGCGGCCACCGCCAGGCCGACGCCGATGCCGACCAGGTCGGCGGCGAGGTCGCGGACGTCACCGGCTCGACCCAGCACGGTGACCGTGCCCTGCACGACCTCGACGAGCGCGGCGTAGACCGCCAGGCCCAGCCCGAGCCGCAGCACCGGCAGCCGGGCCCAGCACCCGGCGAGCGCGAGCGTGGCGAAGATGCCCAGGTGCGCCACCTTGTCGGAGTCCTCGGGCCCACCGGGGTCGCCGAGCGGCGCCAGGAACAGCACCAGGCTCGCCCCCACCAGCAGGGTGAGGGCGAGCCCGGGCAGGGTGCGGAACAGTCTCACCCCGGAGTCACTCCAGGCCGGGCCGCTCGGCTCCGATGGTGGTGCTCTCGCCGTGACCGGTGTGCACGACCGTCTCGTCGGGCAGTGCCAACAGCTTGGCGCGGATCGACTCCTTGATGAGGTCCTCGTCGGAGTACGAGCGACCGGTGGCCCCGGGCCCGCCCTGGAACAGGGTGTCGCCCGTGAACACGCAGCCCAGGTCGTGCACGTAGAGGCAGACGGCGCCCGGCGCGTGGCCGGGCGTGTGCAGCACCTGGATCGAGGCGCCCGCCAGCTTGATCGACTGGCCGTCCTCGAGGTCGGCGTCCCACAGCTCGTCGCTGTGGGTCAGCTCCCACAGCGGCTTGTCGTCGGGGTGCAGCAGCACCGGCGCGCCCACGGCCTGCCGGAGCTCCGGCGCCACCCGCGCGTGGTCGTCGTGGGCGTGGGTGCAGATGATCGCCTTGACCGTGCGCCCCTCCACGACCTTCAGGATCGCCTCGACGTCGTGCGGGGCGTCGATGACGACGCACTCCTCGTCGTCGCCGATCACCCAGATGTTGTTCTCGACCTCGTGCGTCTCGCCGTCGAGGCTGAAAATGCCCGAGACGGTGCCGTGGTCGACCCGCAGTCCGCTGGCCATCAGAGGACCACCACCGAGCGCAGCACGTCGCCGTGATGCATCTTCTCGAAGGCGGCCTCCACGTCGTCGATGCCGATCTCCTCGGTGACGAACGCATCGAGGTCGAGCCGACCCTGGCGGTACAGGTCCACCAGCATCGGGAAGTCGCGGTCGGGCAGGCAGTCGCCGTACCAGCTGGACTTCAGCGAGCCGCCACGCCCGAACACGTCGATCAGCGGGATCTCCGGCACGGTCATGTCGGGGGTCGGCACACCCACCAGGACCACGGTGCCCGCCAGGTCGCGGGCGTAGAACGCCTGCTTCCAGGTCTCGGGGCGGCCCACGGCCTCGACCACGACGTCGGCGCCCTCGGCGCCCTCGTAGGTCTCCGCGCAGATCCGCTTGATCTCCTCCACGGCGTCGACCTTCGAGGAGTCGACCGTGTGCGTGGCGCCCAGCCGCTGGGCGGCCTCGAGCTTCTTGGGGTCGATGTCGACGGCGATGATCGGGCTGGCACCCGCCAGCGCGGAGCCCGCCACCGCGGCCACACCGACGCCGCCGCAGCCGATGACGGCCACCGACCGGCCGCGCGTGACGGCACCGGTGTTGATGGCGGCACCGATGCCGGCCATCACGCCGCAGCCGAGCAGGCCCACCGCGGCCGGCCGCGCGTCGGCGTCGACCTTGGTGCACTGCCCCGCGGCCACCAGCGTCTTCTCGGCGAAGGCCCCGATCCCGAGCGCCGGGCTCAGCTCGGTGCCGTCCTCCAGCGTCATCTTCTGGGTCGCGTTGTGCGTCGCGAAGCAGTACTGCAGGTCACCGCGCTTGCAGGCGCGGCACTCGCCGCACACCGCACGCCAGTTGAGCACCACGAAGTCGCCGGGCGCCACGTCGGTGACGCCGTCACCGACCGCCTCGACGACACCCGCGGCCTCGTGGCCCAGCAGGAAGGGAAACTCGTCGTTGATCCCGCCCTCGCGGTAGTGCAGGTCGGTGTGGCACACCCCGCACGCCTGCACCTTCACCACGGCCTCGCCCGGACCTGGGTCCGGGACGTTGATCGTGACCAGCTCGACCGGCGCACCCTTGCTCCGCGCCACCACCGCCTTGACCTGCTGCATGCCACATCCTCTCGACGTGCGGGTGGCCCGGCGTGCGCCGGACCGTGTGCGCCCATGCAACCAGGGCGGTCCACGGAGCCGACGCCGGGGCGGGACGCCTACGGCGCGGGATAGCTGGCCAGCACGTCACCGTCGGCGTCGAGCACGTCGACGTCGACCCCCTGCACGCCACCGCCCCCCGGCACGCGGACCACCACGGCGTAGCGCCCCCGCTCCACCGGCCGTTGCGCCGTGGTGCCGTCGGCGAACCGCAGCAGCAGGGTGGCCGCTCGCGGGTCGGTCAGGCCGGCCGCGGTGTACCAGGTGGCCTCCTCGGCCACGATGGACTTGCCGGAGGCTCCGGTCGCGGAGCCCGTCAGGTACACCGGTCCCCGGACGGTGGGCTGCACCTCGGTGAGCCCGACGTCCCAGCTGGCGGGGCTGAGGGTGCACTGCCAGGCCTGCGCACCGCGCTCCAGCACCGCCGTGGTGACCACGCCCTCCTGGTCGACCCGGGTCACCTTCGCGGTGCGCAGGTCGGTCCAGGTCGGCTGCTCGTCGTCGTCGGTCTGCCGGAAGCGACGAGGCAGGAACCACGACGGTGGCGGCGTCGGCTGGTTCACCTCGGCGCACACCTCGGCCACCTCCAGCCGGTCCTCGGCGTCGGGCAGGAAGCGCTCGAACGGCACCGGCTCGTCCTCGGCGCCGGCCTCGGGGACCACGCACAGCACGGGGTTGCCGTTGCCGTCGCGCGAGTCCAGCGCCACCACGTCGCCCGGCTCGTAGGAGCGCGGGTGCGCCACGACGTGGCGGCCCTGCGAGTACATGGGCAGCTCGCGGTACTTGGCCAGCTGGGGCTCGCAGCGGCGCACCACCTCGGCCGCGGGCAGGCCGGCAGGCTCGTCGGGTGCGGCCGTCGCCGGGCTCTGTGTGGGCGGGGCGGACGCGGGCACCGGCGGCTCGCCACCGACCAGGGCGGGCACCACGAGGACGGCCCCGACGGTGAGGGCGACCACGCTGCCAGCGGCACCTGCCGCGCGCTGCCGTCGACGGCGTCGGTCGCTGGCGCTGGCCCTGGCGAGCAGGGCGACGGGGTCGACACGCAGCGGGCGGTCCGCGTCGTCGGCGGCCGCGGCGAGCAGGCGCTGCAGGTCGGGGTGGTGCTCGTTCATCGTCGGCTCCTCGTCGTCGGGGTGGTGGCGGGCACCGTTCCGCCGACCAGCGGACGCAGGGCGCGCAGGGCGTCGGCGGTCTGGCTCTTGACCGTGCCCTCGGAGCAGCCGAGCACCCGGGCGGTCTCGGCCACGGAGAGCTGTTGGTAGTAGCGCAGCACCAGGCAGGCACGACGCCGCGGCGACAGCCCGGCCAGCCCGCGCACCACCGCGTCACGGTCGAGCACGCCGTCGGCGGGATCGGACTGAACCACGTCGTGGTCGTACATGGGCGAGGACGTCTCGCGACGCCGCCACGGGCGGCGCGACTCGTCGATGAGCACCCGGACCGTGCTGCGTCGCGCGTAGGCCAGCAGCCCCTCGCGTCGCTCCACCCGGTCCCAGGCGCCGTAGAGCCGCACGAGCGCCTCCTGGGCCGCGTCCTCCGCCCGGTGCCAGTCGCCGCACACGAGGTAGCCCGTGCGCCGCAGGTCGGGCATCGAGGCGGTCGCGAAGGCGACGAAGTCGTCGTCGTGCGGCCGGGGCATCGGTCGCTCCTCGTGCGTCGGGGCCGGATGGCGGGACCGGGCGGTCCCACCAGGAAGACGGTCGAGAGCCCCGCCCGGTTGGGCGGGGCTCTCGACCGATCCTGGACCACCGGGCCTCCCGGTGCCGGTGCCGGTCAGTCGTCGAGGTGCTTCTCCACGACGGTGAAGTCCTCGGCCAGGCCGACGTGCCACTCCTGGCCCTCGGCGGTCAGCACGTGCACCTCGTAGACCTCGCCGCTGGTCGCGCCGTCGTCCTCGGCCTCCACCTCGGTGACCGTGCCGGGCACCTCGGCCAGCGCGGCGGTCTCGGCCTGCTCGCGCTGCTCGGCGGTCACGGCGCGGTCGTCGCCGCCGCGGTCGTCGCTGTCGTCGTCGTCGCGGTCGTCGCTGTCGTCGCGGTCGTCGTCGTCGCGGTCGTCGTCGTCACGGCCGTCGCGGTCCTCGTCGGACCGCACGACCTGGTAGGCGTCGTCGAGGTGCACCTCGACCTCGGTGCCGTCCTCGCGGGTGACGTCGACCTCGTAGGCCGTGCCGCGGTCGTCGCTGGTCTCGGCGTCGGTGACGGTGCCGCCGCCGGCGAACTCCAGCGCGGCCGAGGCGGCGCGGTCGCGGTCGGTGCCCTGCAGGTCGTCCGGCCCGGCGGTGGCGGCGACGGCGACGCCGCCGGCGCCCAGGACCGCCACGACGGCGAGGGCCGGGACGACGACGCGCTTGCGGGGCAGGTCACGGGTCCGGGTGCGCAGGCGGGCGAGGGGGTTCTTCATGGTGGATCCTCCTGGTGGGGTGCGGCGGGAGGCTGTCTCCCGACCTGATGACCCCACCCTCGCGGGAGGTCGCTGAACCCTTCCTGAAGCCGCCTGAAAGGTCCTTCAGCCAGCCGTCCGGCCGCTGTTCACGCCGCGCCGCGGGGCAACCGGACGACGAAGCGCGCACCGCCGAGCGGGGAGTCCTCGACGTGCGCCTCACCGCCGTGGGCGCGGACGATCTCGCGCACGATCGCCAGGCCCAGCCCGGATCCCCCGGCGTCACGGCTGCGGGACTCGTCGAGGCGCACGAAGCGCTCGAAGACCCGCTCGCGCTCCGCGGGTGGCACGCCCGCGCCGTCGTCGTCGACGAAGAGCACTGCTCCACCCTGCTGCTCCACCAGCCCCACCGCGAGCCTCGAGGCGGCATGCCGCGCGGCGTTGTCGGCCAGGTTGCGCACCACCTGGGTGAGCGCCGCTGTGTCACCGACGACCCGTGCGGGGCCGACGCCGCGGGTGTCGACGCGCAGCCCCTCGCGCGCCACGCGGCGCGCCTGCCCGAGCACGAGGTCGTCGAGGTCGACCTCCTCACGCGGGCGCACGCCGCGCTCGTCGGCGCGGGTGAGCACCAGCATCTGCTCGACGATGCGCTGCATCCGCAACCCCTCCTCGAGCACGGCTTCCGCCAGCTCACCCTCGGGCAGCGCGCCGGGGTGCGCCTGGGAGACCTCGGCGGTCTGGCGGATGCTGGCCAGGGGCGAGCGCAGCTCGTGGGAGGCGTCGGAGACGAAGCGCTGCTGGCGCTCCCGGGAGGTCTCGAGCCGGGCCAGCACCTCGTTCATCGTGAGCGCCAGCCGGTGCACCTCGTCGCGCGAGCCGGGCACCGGGACGCGCCGGTCGAGCCGGTCGTCGGAGATCTCGGCCACCTCCGCGCGCATCCGCTCCACCGGCCGCAGCGCCCGCCCGGTCACCACCCAGGTGGTCCCGGCCACCACCAGCAGCAGCACCGGCAGCCCGACGCCCAGCAGCGGCACCAGCGCCGAGGTCGAGTCGGCCACCTCCTCGGTGCTGACCGCCACCCGCACCAGGTACTCCTCGCCGTCGGGGTCCTCGGCGTCCTCGCTCACCAGCACGTAGGCGTGGTCGCCGCCGGGCAGCGACACCTCGCCGTCGCGGGCGGCCGGTACCGCCACCGCCTGGGAGGAGACGACCACGCGGCCGTCGTCGTCGCTGACCCAGAGCACGGTCTCGTCGGGATCGTCGGGGTCGTCGGGGTCCCGGGCGCCCTCTCGACGGGGACGGTCCTCCACGTCGTCGTCGGAGTCGTCACCGTCGTCGTCGTCGGAGATCGCTCCCGGCACACCGGAGTCCTCGATCTGGGCGACCAGGGAGGCGGCGCGGGCCTCGGCCTGACCCTCCAGGCCCGAGCGCAGCGAGTCGCGCAGCAGCCCCACCAGCAGCAGGCCGCCCAGCACCAGCGCGAGCGCCACCACGACGACGGCGCCCACCGTGGTTCGCACGCGCACGGATGCCCACACGGTGCTAGCCCCCGTTGCCGGCCAGGCGGTAGCCCGCGCCGCGCAGCGTCTGGATGGCCTCGCGGCCGAAGGGGCGGTCGACCTTGTTGCGCAGGTGGCGCACGTAGACCTCGACGATGTTGGGGTCGCCGTCGAAGTCGACGTCCCAGACCGCCTCGAGGATCTGGGTCTTGGAGACGACGTCGTCGCGGTGACGCATCAGGAACGCCAGCATCGAGAACTCCCGGGCCGTCAAGGAGACCTCCTGCTCACCGCGCCAGGCGCGCCGGGCGGCGGGGTCGAGCCGCAGGTCGCCGGCCTCCAGCACGGTGGGGCGCTCGCGGGCTCCGCGCCGCGCGACGGCGCGCAGCCGCGCCACCAGCACCGGGAACGAGAACGGCTTGGTGAGGTAGTCGTCGGCGCCGGTGTCGAGGCCCTCCACCTGGTCCCACTCGCCGTCCTTGGCGGTGAGCATGAGGATCGGCGTCCAGTCCTCCTCGGCGCGCAGCGCCTCGCAGACCTTGTAGCCGTTGATGCCCGGCAGCATCAGGTCGAGCACGATCGCGTCGTAGTCGTGCTCGCGGGCCAGCCACAGCCCGTCGGTGCCGTCGTGGGCGACGTCGACGGCGAAGCCCTCGGCCTCCAGGCCGACCCGCAGCGAGCGGGCCAGCCGCACCTCGTCGTCCACCACCAGCACGCGCATCCCCTGATCGTCCCAGGTGGCGGCTGAACGCCGGCTGAAGGACCTTCGCGGAGGACTGCAACCCTTACGCCGGCGCTCGCGTCCTGGGTGTGTGGACGAGGTGATGACGATGCAGGCCGTGCCGCGGCCCCACACTGGGCCCGTGGCCAGGGGCGTGTCGGGTGCGCGCAGCCGCGAGCAGCGGCGCGACGAGGAGTTCACCGACTACCTGCACGCGCGGCAGCCGGCACTGATGCGCACCGCCTACCTGCTCACCGGCGACCTGCACACCGCCGAGGACGTGCTGCAGACCGCCCTGGCCAAGCTGTACCTGGCCTGGGACAAGGTGCACGACCGCGGCGCCACCGACGCCTACGTGCGCCGGATCATGGTCAACGAGCACAACTCGCTGTGGCGGCGCGGCTGGAAGAAGCGCGAGCGCGCCACCGAGACCCTGCCCGACGCCGCGTCCCCCCACCGGCACGACGACGGCACCGGCGACGCCCTGTGGCAGCTGGTGCGCTCGTTGCCGCCCAAGGCCCGGGCCGTGGTGGTGCTGCGCTACTACGAGCAGCTGACCGAGGCCGAGACCGCCGACGTGCTCGGCATCAGCACCGGCACCGTCAAGAGCCAGTGCAGCCGCGCGCTCGCCACCCTGCGCGACCGCGCCCCCGCCGACCTCGACCCACGCACCCCGGAGGCCGATCGATGAGCAAGCAGAACGATCCTTGGGAGGACGTCGTGGGCGAGAGCCTCGAGAGCCGGGTGCGCGACCTGCACGCCGCGCCGCTCACCCTCGACGCCGTCAAGGGCAGCGCCCGCGCCATCCGGCGCCGTCGCCGGGCGGTGGCCGCGGGCAGCGTGCTCGCCGCGGCCGCCGTCGTGCTGCCCGTGGCGGTGCTGGGGGTCGGCGGTCTCGGTGACGACGCACCCGATCAGCCGGCCGCCTCGGACCCCGCGACGCCCACGGACGGCGGCTCCACCGGCGCTGACACGCGCACCCGCGCCTACCTGCAGGGGACCACGCTGCACCGGTACGACGGCTCGACCGTCTCCCTCGCCGAGAGGTACGACAGCGTGGTCGACCTCGGCACGGGCGTGCTGGTGACCAGCCGTGACGAGCAGGGCAACCTGCTCCTCGCGACGCTGGTCGACGGCGAGGTGGAGTCCGAGGAGCGGGTGCTCGACGTGCCCGTCGTGAACGGCTCGGCGACCGCGGTCGTCGTCGACGCCGACCGGACCCTGCAGGTGTCGGGAACCGTCGTCTCCACCCCACTCTCGGAGTCCGAGCCCGCCGCCCCGGAGCAGCGCCGGCCCGTCCGGCTCGACCGCAACGACTACGTGACGGCGCTGAGCCCTGAGTGCCAGGTGGACGCAGCGACCTGCCCGGTCTACGTGCAAGGAGCCGGCGGCGCGGCCGTCGTCGACGCGTTCAACGGCGAGCGCACGCCGGTGCCCGACGCGATCGAGGTGGTCGACGTCTCCCGCGATGGGATGGCCGCGGTGCTCACCTCCTACGAGGGCGAGCAGTCGTGCTGGGCGGTGCGCGACGCCGCCACCGGCGCCGAGGCCTGGGCCTCCTGCGAGAGCTCGCTGTTCGCCTTCTCCCCCGACGGCCGGCACCTCAGCGGCACCCACCCCTACCAGGACGGGCTCGGCAACGCCTGGCTCGCGATCATCGACGCCGACACCGGCCGCGAGACCGCGCGTTACACGCCGCCGAGCGGCGTCGTCGCCACCTCCGCCTGGGAGGACGACGAGCACCTGCTCGCAGTCACGGTCAGCGACGACGGGTGGCAGCTGGTGCGGGTCGGCCTCGACGGCGAGGGCGAGGTGCTGGCGACCGACGGCGCGTCCGCCGACGCCTTCCCGGCGCCGTTCGTGCTCGAGGCGGCGAGCTGAGTCAGCCGTCGACGGCGATCGAGGCCAGCACGGGCTCGATGACCTCGTCGCGCTGGGCCGGCGTCAGCGTCTTGAGCAGCACGAAGCGCAGCGAGACCACGGTGCCGTCGACCACGACGCCGAACTCGTCGGCGCGCTGGTAGCGGTTCCACGCACCGGCGAAGTGGTAGGCCGGCTGGCCGAGCAGCTCCCGGTCGGCCTCCTCGCGCAACGAGATGGCGGACGGCGTGGACTCCAGGGAGATCGCCTTGAACGTCTCGAAGTCCTGCTCACCCACCTGCTGGCGGGTCGAGACCGTGATCTCGCTCAGGTCGCTCTCCCGCTGGCTGATGACCACGGTGTCCAGGCGCCCCGCCTGACCGTCGTCGAAGCCGCGGGGCACGGTCACCGAGACGCCGTCGGTGGTGCGCAGGGTCGGGCCGTCGGCCGGAGCCACGCTGGGGCTGGGTGTCGACGACTCCGCAGCACCGGACGCGGAGTCCGACGGCGAGCCCGAGTCCGAGGGTGACTCCGAGGCGCCCTGCGAGGTCTCGGCCGACGTCTCCTGCGAGCCCCCGGTGCGGGGTTCGTCCGTCCCGCACCCGGTCACCAACGCGACCAGCGCGACCAGCACCGCCGTCGCCCCGAGCACGCCGCCGTGCGCGCGTCCGACCTTCATGCGACTCGCCCCTCCCGAGAAACCGAGACATGTGCGGGGCACACCGCGTGCCCGGCGGTCACCCTATCCACCGCCCGCATCCACCGCCCGCATCCACCGCCCGCACGCCGTCCGCACACCGCGCGGACCGGGCCGGCGGGTTCGGTGAAGTCTGAGGTTTCGCGGCGGGTGAGGCAGGGTAGTACCGGATCGTTCCCCCTGCGCCGCGCCGGCGCACCCACACACCAGCCCGTGAGGAGTGACATGGCCGGGTTCGCCAATCTCACCCAGGCAATCTCGCAAGCCGTCTCGCAGCTGCAGGCCGAGGGAGGCGGTGGCGGCACCGTCGAGGTCGACACGACCGCGATCGAGACGCTCAGGGGGCAGCTCGACAGCGCGATCGCAGCACTGTCCGGCACCGGTGACGCCACGACGCCGGCCTCGGCCTTCGGCCCCTCGGACGGCGGGCAGTACATGGCGCACCACACCTCGCTGGCCGAGCAGGCCGCCATCGACGCGCTGGTCGCGATCCGCGACGGCATCACCAACTACCGCACCGCGGTCAACAAGGCCGAGGAGATCCACCTCGAGGCGGACCAGAACGCGGCCGACGACGTCAACACACTGGCCTGGCAGGTGGACGAGAGCACCATCGGCCTCGGCACCAACTACCTCGACAACGACGACCTGAACACCTCCGACGGCTGACGGCCGACCGTCAGAAGTCACCGAGATCGGAGAGGAAGCACGCGTGGGCCCCAACGAGAGCGCTCTGAACCAGGCGATCGACACCGCCAACCGGGAGCAGATCACCGACAAGGACTGGAAGGCCCGGCACGAGAGCCTCCAGGCCGTCGAGGACGCACTGCACGAGGCCGCCAACACCAACATCCAGGGTGAGACCGGCAACTCGATGCGCTCCGCGTTCACCGCGGCCGCCGAGGAGGTCAGGGCCAAGAAGGACCGCCTCTTCCAGGGCGTCCAGGCCATGAACGGCGCCGACTGGTCCTTCTTCTTCGCCGGCTTCGACCGCGGTCAGCTCGACGCCGACTTCCCGGTCCCGGCGTCGGCGCCCACCTTCGAGATCAAGGACGACTGGGACCAGGCCAAGATCGACACCGAGCGCGGCAAGCACGAGGGTGCGATGGAGGACTACCAGGCCGCGCTCGACAGGCGTGAGCGCAGGGCGAAGGTCATCCTCGACAAGCTCAACGAGGACCTGCGCCGCAACGGCGACACCATGAAGGAGATCCACGGCCTGCCCGACCCCGAGGTCGGACCCTCCGGCGGTTCCGGCGGTGGGATGCCCACCGGCACCGGACCCGGGGCGCCGATCAGCACGCAGCCGCCGACCAACCCCACGAACCCCACGAACCCCACCCACCCGACGAATCCGACCCATCCGACGAACCCCACGCACCCGACCAACCCGACGGTGCCCACCACGCCGGTCGACCCGGGCAATCCCGGCACCCCCGGCACCCCGGGTGGCCCCGGCGGCGACGGCACCGAGATCGGCGGCAACCCCAGCGCTCCGGGCACCCCGGTGAGCCCCGGGTCGCCCGGCGGCGGAGGCGGAGGGTTCAACCCCGGCATGGCCGGCGGCATCGGTCTGGGTGCCGGCGCCCTGGCCACCGGCCTGGGCCGCGCGCTGGGCCGCGGCGGCTCGGCGGGTGTCCCCGGTCAGAGCACCCGCCCCTCGGGCACACGCGCCATCGGCTCCGGTGGTCGCAGCGGCACGGGAGGTGCGCTGGGGCGGGGGGCGACCCCGGCGGCCGGTTCCACCGCCCGCGCGGGCGCGGGTCGCGGCGGTGCGGCCGCTCGCGGCGGCAAGGCCGGAGCAGCAGGGGCAGCCGGCCGCGGGGGTAAGACCGGGACCGCGGGCGCGCGCGGCGCCAAGGGTGGCGCCGCCGGCACCGCGGGCCGCAACCAGAAGCCGGGCGCCCAGGGCAAGGGCGCTGCAGGCAAGGGCGGCGTGGGCGCAGGCGCCGGCCGCGGCGGTCGCCGTCGCGACGACGAGAAGCCAGAGACCACCCGCGACCTCTTCGACGACGGCCAGGACTGGCTCGACGACGAGGGCGGAGCGCACGCCGTCCTCGACTGACCCACCGCACCCCCAGCGTGCACAGAACGACGACGCCGGCCCCGCGCACCGCGGGGCCGGCGTCGCTGCGTCGGCGGAGCCGGGGTCGGCCTCGGCTCAGACCAGGACGCGCGTGACCGGCATGCTCGAGTCGGCGGGCAGGTCCAGCGCCGACGGCGTCCGCCCGCGACTGACCATCGAGGAGCCGAGCGCCGCCACCATCGCGCCGTTGTCGGTGCACAGCCCCGGGCGCGGCACCCGCACCCGCACGCCCACGCGGGCGGCGCGCTCCTCGGCCATGGCGCGCAACCGGGAGTTGGCGGCCACGCCGCCACCGATCAGCAGGTCCTCGATGCCGTCCTGCTGCGCGGCGTCGAGCGCCTTGCGCACCAGCACGTCGCACACCGCCTCCTGGAACGAGGCGGCGACGTCGGCCACCGGCACCGGCTCACCGGCGCACTCACGCGCCTCGACCCAGCGGGCCACCGCGGTCTTCAGGCCGGAGAACGAGAAGTCGAATCGGTGCCGCTCCAGGTCGCGCCGGCTGGTGAGTCCGCGCGGGAAGTCGATGGCCACCTGGTCGCCCTCGCGCGCCACGCGGTCGATGTGCGGGCCGCCCGGGAAGGGCAGGCCCAGCAGGCGGGCCACCTTGTCGAAGGCCTCGCCCGCGGCGTCGTCGATGGTGGCGCCCAGGGGCTCGACGGTGTCGGTCACGTCGAGGACCCGCAGCAGGCTCGAGTGCCCACCGCTGACCAGCAGCGCCAGGCACGGCTCGGGCAGCGGGCCGTGCTCCAGCTCGTCGACCGCCACGTGGGCGGCCAGGTGGTTGACGCCGTAGAGGGGCTTGCCGAGCCCCAGCGCCAGCGCCTTGGCCGAGGCGACCCCGACCAGCAACGCGCCGGCCAGGCCCGGGCCGCTGGTGACCGCGACGGCGTCGACGTCGTGCAGCCGCACGCCGGCCTGCTCGCAGGCGCGCTCGATGGTGGGCACCATCGCCTCCAGGTGGGCACGGCTGGCCACCTCGGGCACCACACCCCCGAACCGGGCGTGCTCCTCGACGCTGCTGGCCACCGCGTCCACCAGCAGCGTGCGGCCGCGCACCAGCCCGACGCCGGTCTCGTCGCAGGAGGTCTCGATGCCGAGCACGAGGGGCTCGTCGCCGCGGGTCGTCGTCACGGGGCCATCGTGCCAGCCCCGGTCGACGTCCGACCCGGTGCCGCGTGGGTCAGCGCCAGACGCGCACGTGGTCGACGCTCATGGTCGCGGGGAGCGGGGTGTCGGCCGAGGGCTCGTTGCCCGTCGTGCCGAGCAGCTGGGTCAACGCGACGATGTAGGGGTGCTGGAAGGCGATGTCGGCGCCGTCGGTGTTGACCAGGCAGCTGCGGCCGTTGACGAAGACCTCCAGCTTCTCGGCCGACCACTCCAGGGCGTAGATGTTCCAGGCACCGCGTGGGGCCGCGCAGTCCCAGGCGGTGGTGACCCCATCCTCACCGGCGCCGCCCGCGCCGTAGTGCAGCGACGGGATCGAGAGCCACGACCACGCCGAGTAGGTCTCGCTGATGTCGATCTCGCCGGCCGCCGGCCACATCAGCTTCGGGTCCTTGACGAACTCGTCCGGCCAGAGCCAGAAGGCCTCCTGCAGGCCGGGAGCATGGGTGGCGGTGTTCCTGATCCGCGCCTCGAAGCGCCCGTGCTGCTGGCTGAACAGGCCGTAGGTCATCACGCTGCCCGCGGTGTATCGCGTGGAACGGTCCGAACCGATGCAGGGCTTCGGCTCCTCCTCGTACCGCAGCGTCAGGTGCAGCGAGCCGCCAGCGACCGCCACGTTGTCCTCGTGGTAGCACGCGTAGGTGGAGTCCGTGCCGCTGCTGAAGATGGTCTGCTTCACCCACTTGGTGGGGTCGAGCTCGGTGCCGTCGAAGTCGTCGACGAAGGTGCACGACCAGTAGGTGCCGTCCGCCTTGCGGGGCCGGGCGCCGCAGGCGTCCTGCGGGGCACGCACCTGGGCCGGCGCGGTGGTCGCGCGCGGCGGCACCACGCGGACGGCGCTGCGCTGCCCGTCGGCCTGCACGCGCACCCGCTGCGCGGAGTCCGTGCGCGGCATCCGCACGGCGAACCGCCCCTGACGCACCGGCACCCGGCGCACGCGCTGCCATCCGCGGTCGGTGCGGCGTTGCAGCACCACCGCTCGCGTGCTGGCGCGACCGCGCAGGGTGACCGTCGTCGGACCTGCCACCGGAGCCGCGAGCTGCAGCAGCGAGGAGCGCGCCGCGGAGCCACCCGGGGGCGCCGTCGCGACCGCGAACGAGGAGAGCAGGCTCAGGGCCACGCCACAGGCGGCCACCAGGGCGGCCCACCTCTGGGCGACGCGCCGCTGCTGACGCGGACGGACGGCGGTGCTCACGACACTGCTCCCTCGAATGATCCGACTCGAGAAGGCGTCCCCCCGCACAGCCCCGCAGCGTCGTCGACCGACGACGTCGCGGGGCTGCCCTCCCTCATGCTCCTGGGAGCATCGTTGCGGTGGCCGGCGCCGGCGCGCGGGCGAACGCGGACGCCCTGACCGCTCGTCGGGGACGATGACCCAGAGGGATCAGGGGCACCATGACCGATCGGCGCGCGTGGGCGCACGGCGGCGCGGGGTGGGGCGAGCAGCACGAGACGTCCTCCGAGACGGGACAGGACGTCGAGGGAGGCCCGGGGAGCGATCGTCACCCGTGCGGGCAGCGGTCGCACCCGGAGCGACAGCCTGGATCAGCAGTGCCCCCACCCTGGCAGGCCCGGTCCAGACCGGACACACCCCCGGGGGTGTGTACAGCAGGTCCGGGAGGGGCACGGACCGGAAATCACCCGAACGGGCCATGCCCGCACCACCCGGACGGGCCCCCGACCCGTCACGTCGGCGACTCCGTGGCAGTCCGGGTCGGTCCGGGTCAGTCCGGTGGAGCGGGACGCAGACGGCGCAGCATCACCACGGCAGTGGTGCCGTCGCGGTAGTAGCGGGGCCGGCGGTCGATCTCGGTGAAGCCGGCGGCGGCGTAGAAGGCGAGGGCGCCGGCGTTGTCCTCGCGCACCTCGAGCAGCAGCCGGTCGGCGCGCCCGGCGCGGGCGCGCGAGACGACGGCGTCCAGGATCGTGCGCGCCACCCCGGTGCGCCGGTGCTCGGGTGCCACGGCGATCCGCTGCAGCTCGGCGATGTCGGCCACGATGCTCACGCAGGCGTAGCCGACGACGCCGGCGTCGCCGTGCTCGAACACCACGTAGTGCACCGTCGGCAGCCCGCCGCGCACACCCTGCTCCACCAGCCACGGCGACCAGGCGTCGGCGCCGAGGCAGCGCTGCTCCAGGTCGGCGACGACCTGCACGTCGGCGTGCACCGCCGTGCGGATCACGAGACCCGCTTGGGGGTCGCCGGGCTGGCGGCGTCGGGCCGGCGCAGGTAGAGCGGGTCGGGGTCGTGGAGCTCTGCGAGCTCCTCGGCGACGCAGCGGGCCAGCCAGCCGGCGCTCGGCCGCGCCGGGCCGCGCCCGTGCGGGAAGGAGTCGGGGTAGAGCACTGCTCCCTCACCGGCGACCGGCAGGTCGGTGGCGAGGACGGCGGGCTTCTCGACGAGCGGGCCCTCCAGTCGGGCGCCCCCGGCGTCGTAGCGGGCCAGGTAGACCTCCTTGCGCCGCGCGTCGGTGGCCACCACCAGGGAGCCGCCGGCGTCCTCGAGCGGCTGCTCGGCCAGCGCCTGGGCGGCGACGACGTCGAGCGAGCACACGCCGTAGACCGGCACCTGCAGCACGAAGGCCAGGGTGCGGGCGGTCACCAGCCCCACCCGCAGGCCGGTGAAGGGGCCGGGCCCGACGCCGACCGCGATCGCCGTCAGGTCGTGCCGGTCGGTGCCCGTGCGCGCGAGTGCCTGCTCGATCAGCGGCGCGAGCTGCTCGGCGTGCTTCATCGGCCGCTCGGAGACCAGGTCGACCAGCACCGCGCCGTCGTCGTGCAGCGCGACGGCGACCGTGGGTGAGGAGGTGTCGAGGGCCAGCAGCACGCCCTGAGGGTATTGCCTACCTGTGCCCCTCGCGCAGCGACACCTCGGCCAGGTGGGCGTCGATGGGCGAGAGCCCGGGCATCGCCTCGCCCGGACGCCACCAGGCCAGCTCGCGCCGGGTGGGGGCGACGCCGTCCTCGGTGGGCGGCTCGACGACCAGCGTGGTGCGGAACAGGGCCAGGAACTCGATGTCGCGGGCGTGCCCGATCTGCGCGGTCGCGACGCCGACGAAGGCCACCGGCCCCGCGCGCACGCCGGTCTCCTCGAGGAAGCGGCGCACGGCGGCGTCGCGCGGCGTCTCGTGCTCGCCGACCTCGCCGCCGGAGAGCTCCCACTCGCCGTTGACGGCGTTGCGCACCACCAGCACCCGGTCGCCCAGCCGCGCGGTCATCAGCGAGAGGCGCAGCGGGATCGCGGGGTCCAGGGAGTCCAGCTCGTCCTCGGCACAGGGCAGGAAGTCGACCAGCAGCGTCTCGTCGCGCTTGGCCGCGAGCGGCCGCCGCTCGGAGGCGGGCGTGTCGAGGTCGTGCCAGCGCGGGCCGATCGGCGTCATCAGCACGCGGCGCGGGTCCAGGCCGTCGTCCTCGTCGGCCAGCGCGCGGATGATCCGCACCTCCAGCCGCGACTCCGCGAGCCCCTCGGCGACGCCCTCGCCCCACTCCACGACGGTGACGACGTCGTCCAGCGAGGCGTCGAGGTCGAGGTCGTCGAGCTCGTCGATGCCACCGAGCCGGTAGGCGTCCACGTGCACCAGGCCCGGGCCCTCGCCGAGCGAGGGGTGCTCGCGCGCGATGACGAAGGTGGGCGAGGTGACCTGGCCGCGCACCGCGAGGCCGGCGCCGACGCCCTGGGTGAAGGTGGTCTTGCCGGCGCCCAGCTCGCCGCTGAGGACCACCAGGTCGCCCCGCTCCAGCCGGGAGGCGAGGCTCTCGCCGAGCGCGCGCATGGCCTCGGCGTCGGGGACGTCGAAGAGGAAGGTGCGCAGCGGCCGGCGCAGCTCGACGTTGGGCGGGTCGCGCAGGATCTCCCGGAACCCCTGGCGCTCCCAGAACCGGACGATCCCGGGCAGCTCCTCGCGGGCCACCACCGTGAGGTCCTCGTACCCGTGGGAGGCGTCGACGGCGGCGTCGATCAGCGCCCGCGCGACCCCGTGGCCCTGGTGGCCCGGGGCGACCCCGAAGCGGCGCAGGTACATGGTCTGGCCGACGGGGTCGAGCACCAGCCCCCCGACGTCCTCGCCGCGGTAGCGGGCGACCAGCCCTCCGAAGTGGGAGAGCAGCTCGGCCAGCTGCTCCTCGGTCTCGGCCAGCGCGGCAGCCGGCGGGTCCAGCGGCTGGCGGGCCTCGAAGGCCGGGAGGACGACGGCGCGCAGCGCGGCGGCGTCATCGGGCCCGACGCGTCGCACCTCGACCCGGGCGGGAGGCGTCACCACCGGCGGACCACCCTCTCGGCGGCCGCGGAGATCAGCTGGTCGAGCTCGGCGTTCACCAGGTCGTGGCGCTCCAGCGGGAGCATGTGCCCCGCGCCCTCGCACTCGAGCAGCTGCGAGCCCGGGATGCGGGCGTGGAGCTTGCGGGAGTGGCCGATGGAGGTGAGCTTGTCGGAGGTGCCGCACAGCACCGAGGTCGGCACCGCACCGAGCACCTCCACGGAGTCGAACTTGTCGAGGCTCGAGAAGCTCGGGAAGAAGTCGGCCACCACCTCGAAGGGCGTCGCGGAGAGCATCTCGTCGACGAACCGCACGTAGCTCTCGGGCACCGCCTGGCCGAAGGCCAGCTTGTCGGTGGCCACGGTGGCGATCGCGCGCCCGGCACGCCGCACCAGGTCGATCGGCCGGTGCCCGCGTCGCAGCGTGCCCACCGCCCGCGTGGTGACCCCGCCGCTGAGCCGGGTCGGGAACAGCGGCAGCAGGATGCGGCCGGGATCCAGCCCACCGGCGGTGGTGGAGATCAGGCCGACGCCGACGACGCGGTCGCCGAAGAGCTCCGGGTGCGCCTCGGCCAGCGCCACGATCGTCATGCCGCCCATCGAGTGGCCCACCAGCACCACCGGCCCCTCGGGCACGACCTGGTCGAGCACCTGGTGCAGGTCGGCCCCGAGCTGGTCGATGGTGGCGTTCTCGCGGGTCGAGCGTCCGGAGCGTCCGTGCGAGCGCTGGTCGTAGAACACCGTGCGCACCAGGCCGCGGTAGGCCGCGCGCTGGAAGTGCCAGGAGTCCTGGTTGAGGCAGTAGCCGTGCACGAAGACCACGGTCACCGCGGTGTGGTCGCCGCCCTGCGCACGCCGGCGGCCCGCGACCCGCTCGCGCAGGCCCTGCGGCCCCTCCACCTCGTCGACCTCCACGTGCAGCGGCAGCCCGTCGTCGGCCACGACCGTGATCGGCGTGGAGCGCAGGGCGCCGAACGGCACCGCCTCGCCCGCGCGCCGGCTGATCGCCTGCTGCTGGCGCGCCACCCCGACCGCGGTGCCCGCCGCGGCGACGCCGAGCGCCCCTGCGACGGCCCCGATCACACGACGACGCACGCTCACCGGACGGCCTCCGCCACCACGCGGTCGGACCGCCCGCTCGTCGTCACGTGCCGGCGCGGCAGCCGCCCCCCGATGCGCGTGACGATCTCGTAGTTGATCGTCTCGCAGGCCTCCGCCCAGTCCTGGGCGGTGGGCTCGCCGCGGTCTCCCGGCCCGAAGAGCACCACCTCGTCGCCGGGCGCGGCCCCGTCGCCGACCTCGACGACGACCTGGTCCATGCAGACCCTCCCGAGCAGGGGTCGGCGCCTGCCTCCGACCCACACCTGGGCGCGGTTGCTCGCGTGGCGGGGCAGGCCGTCGCCGTAGCCGACGGGCACCAGGCCCACCGTCATCGGACGGTCGGCGGTGAACGTGTGGCCGTAGGAGACGCCGTCGCCGGGCTCCAGTCGCTTGACGAGCGCCAGCGGCGCCCGCACCGTCATCGCGGGCTCCAGATCGAGCCCCAGGTCGTCGGTGTGCCCGGGCGCGGGGTCCAGGCCGTAGGTGGCGATGCCGCAGCGCACGGCGTCGAAGCGCGCGCTGGGGCGCAGCACCGTGCCGGCGGAGTTGGCCAGGTGGCGCACCTCGGGCTCGAGGCCGGCGGCGTCGGCGGCCTCGAGCGCCTCGCGGAAGGCCTGCTCCTGGGCGTCGTTGGCGGGGTGCGCGGGGTCGTCGGCGCAGGCCAGGTGGCTCCAGACACCGGTGACGCGCCAGCGACCCTCGGCCTCGCCGCGCGCCGCCTCGGCGAACAGGCCGCGCCACTGCTCACGCGCAGCGCCCCCGCGGGAGAGCCCGGTGTCGACCTTGAGCTGCAGGCGGGCGGGCCGGCCGGTGCGGGTCACGGCGTCGGCGACCTGCGCCAGCTCGGCGAGGCTGTAGGCGGTGACGTCGACACCGGCCGCCACCACGGGCGCGAGGTCGTCGGCGGGCACCGTGAGCCAGCACAGCAGCGGGCCCTCGTCGCCCGCCGCGCGCAGCGCCAGGGCCTCGGCCGGCGTCGCGGTGGCCAGCCAGGGGGCGCCGCCGGCGCGCATGGCGCCCGCGGCCGGCACCAGGCCGTGGCCGTACCCGTCGGCCTTGACGACGGCGATGAGCGCCGCGCCCTGTGCCACCTCGGTCAGCCGCGCCACGTTGCGCGCGAGCGCACCGTCGTCGACGACGATCTCGGGTCGCAGCGGGCTCATGCCCCCGATCCTCCCACTGCCACCGCTCATGCGAGCGGCAGCCCACGGACGACGGCGGGCAGAGCACGGGCCACGTCACCGGCCACGATCGGCCCTCCGGCCGCGGCGAGGGTGGCCGCGGCGCCGTGCAGCCACGAGCCCACCGAGGCGGCGTCGAGGGGCTCCAGCCCAGCCGCCAGCAGGGCACCGACCACGCCACCGAGCACGTCGCCGGCACCCGCCGTGGCCAGCCAGGGCGTGCCGGTCGTCGTCACCCGCACCCGGCCGTCGGGCGCGGCGGCGAGCGTGTGCGGCCCCTTGAGCAGCACCGTCGCGCCGAACCGGGCAGCCGCCTCGCGCGCGTGGTGCAGCTGCCGCTCCTCCACCTGCTCGCGCTCGACGTCGAGCAGCCGGGCGAGCTCACCGGCGTGCGGCGTGAGCACCAGCGGCGGGCGCTGCTCGGCCGCTCCGAGGATCTCCAGGTGCGCCAGGGCGTCGGCGTCCACGACCACCGGGACGCCGTCGGAGCCGGCCTGGCGCAGGTGCTGCGCGGCGTCGTCGCCGCTGCCGGAGCCCACAACCCAGGACTGCACGCGCCCCTCCCCCACCACCTCGGGGTGCTGCTCGCGCACGGTGCGGGCCACGGCATCGGAGCCCACGTAGCGCACCATGCCCACCAGCCCGCTCGCCGCACCGGCCACGCTCAGCAGCGCAGCACCCGGATAGGTGGTCGAGCCGGCACGCACGCCCACCACCCCGCGCGTGTACTTGTGCGCCTCGAGCGAGGGGCGCGGCAGCAGGGCCGACACGTCGCCCGGCTGCAGGGCCTCGAGCGGCGCCGGCGGCAGGTCCAGGCCGAGGTCCACCAGGTGCACCGCCCCGCAGGCCGAGGCCCCCGGCTCCACCAGGTGCACCGGCTTGTGGGTGCCGAAGGTGACCGTCAGGTCGGCGCGCACGTGGTCGGCGCCCTCGGGCAGCTCGCCGGTCTCCACGTCGACGCCCGAGGGCGTGTCGACGGCGACGACGAGTGGCCGGCCGCCTGCCGTGCCCGCCGCCAACGCGACGTCGAGCGCGGCCCGCGCTGCGTCCCGCAACCCGGGGCGGCCCCCGATGCCGGTGACGCCGTCGACGACGACGTCGTAGCCACCTGCGGCCGGTGCCGGCGTCGCCGTCGCGGAGACAGCCGTGACGCACCGCCCGCCGGCCGCTCGGAGGGCGGCGGCGCCGTCGTCGTGCCAGCGCTCACCGAGCTGCCAGGCCTCCACGCGGGCGCCACGGCGCGCCAGCATCGCCCCGGCGAGCAGCGCGTCGCCGCCGTTGTCGCCCGAGCCGACCAGCAACAGCACCCGCCGGCCGTACACCCCGCCGAGCAGCTCGGCCACCGCGTGGCCCAGCCCGGTGGCCGCCCGCTGCATGAGCGCCCCCTCGGGCAGCCGCGCCATCAGCTGCGACTCCGCCGCCCGGACCTGCTCCACCGTGTGTGCGCACCGCATCGCCCCAACCTACGGCGCGGGCGAGCAGCCACGGGTGACCCCGCGGGTGGCCGGCGCCGCTCAGGACTCGAGCACCACCACGGCCGAGGCGATGCCGGCGTCGTGGGAGAGCGAGAGGTGCACGTGGGCGACGCCGAGCTCGTCGGCGCGGGCGAGCACGGAGTCGCGGATGACCAGCAGCGGGCGCCCCGAGTCCTCCGAGACGACCTCGGCGTCGTGCCAGTGCATGCCACGGGGAGCCCCGAGGGCCTTGGCCATCGCCTCCTTGGCGGCGAAGCGGGCAGCCAGCGACGCGAGGGGGCGGGTCGCCTCGGCCGGGGTGAAGAGTCGCTCGCGCAGCGCCGGGGTGCGGGTGAGCGACTCGCCGAACCGCTCGATGTCGCACACGTCGATGCCGACGCCGATCACCGCCACGGGCAGGTCACTCGACCGTGACGGACTTGGCCAGGTTGCGCGGCTGGTCGACGTCGTGACCCAGCGCGGTGGCCAGCTCGCAGGCGAACAGCTGCAGCGGCACCACCGAGACCAGCGGCTGCAGCAGCACGGGCACCGAGGGCAGCCGGATGACGACGTCGGCGTAGGGGCCGATCGAGTCGTCACCCTCCTCGACCAGGCAGATGGTCTGCGCCCCGCGGGCCCGCACCTCCTGGATGCCGCTCAGCATCTTCTCGCGCAGCTGGTCGCGGCCGCGGGGCGGCACCACGCACAGCACCGGCAGCCCGGGCTCGACGAGCGCGATCGGGCCGTGCTTGAGCTCACCGGCCGCGAAGCCCTCGGCGTGCAGGTAGGCGATCTCCTTGAGCTTCAGCGCTCCCTCGAGCGCCACCGGGTAGCCCGCGTGGCGGCCCAGGAAGAGCACTGATCTCGTCCCGGTGTGCGCACGCGCCAGCTGGTAGACGGCGTCCGCGCCGTCGAGCACGGTCTGCACGTGGTCGGGCATGGCCTCGAGCTGGTGCATCACCTCGGCGATCTCGTCGCCGTAGCGGGTGCCCTTGACCTGCGCGACGTAGAGCGCGAGCAGGTAGCAGGCCACCAGCTGGGTGAGGAACCCCTTCGTGGAGGCGACGCCGATCTCGGGCCCGGCGTGGGTGTAGATGACGGCGTCGGACTCGCGCGGGATGGTGGAGCCGTTGGTGTTGCAGATGGCGAGCACCTTGGAGCGCTGCGTGCGTGCGTGGCGGATGGCCTGCAGGGTGTCGGCGGTCTCGCCCGACTGGCTGATCGCCACGACGAGGGTGGAGTAGTCGAGGATCGGGTCGCGGTAGCGGAACTCCGAGGAGAGCTCCACCTCCACCGGGACCCGGCACCAGTGCTCGATGGCGTACTTGGCCACCATGCCCGCGTAGAACGACGTCCCGGCCGCGATGATGATGATCTTGTCGATGTCGCGCAGCTCGTCGTCGGAGAGCCGCATCTCGTCGAGCTGCAGCCGCCCCGTGCGGCTGCGTCGGCCGAGCAGCGAGTCGGCCACGGCGCGCGGCTGCTCGAAGATCTCCTTGCGCATGAACCAGTCGTGGCCGTCCTTCTCCGCTGCGGAGAGGTCCCAGTCCACGTGGTAGGCGGTGCCCGACGACGGCGTGCCGTCGAAGTCGGTGACCTCGACGCCCTCGGCGGTGATCGTGACGACCTGGTCCTGGCCCAGCTCGAGCGCCTCGCGGGTGTGCTCGATGAACGCCGCGACGTCGGAGCCGAGGAAGTTCTCGCCCTCCCCCAGCCCGACGACGAGCGGGGAGTTGCGGCGGGCGGCCACCACGCGGGAGGGGTCCTCGGCGTCGACGGCGACGAGCGTGAAGGCGCCCTCGAGGCGCTGGCAGACCCGCTGCATGGCGGTGGTCAGGTCGATGCCGGAGAGCACCTGCAGCTCCAGCAGGTGCGCGGCCACCTCGGTGTCGGTCTCCGAGAGCAGCACGTGGTCGTCGGTCTCGAGGCGGGCGCGCAGGTCGTCGAAGTTCTCGATGATGCCGTTGTGCACGAGCGCCACGCGGCGGGTGGCCCCGGCGTGCGGGTGGGCGTTGACGTCGTTGGGCGCGCCGTGGGTGGCCCAGCGGGTGTGCCCGATGCCCGTGGTGGCCTCCGGCAGCGGGGTGTCGGCGATCGCCTTCTCCAGGTTGGCCAGCTTGCCGGCCCGCTTCTCCGTGGCCAGCCCGCCGGACCCGTCCTCACCGGCCTCGACCGACACCAGCGCGATGCCCGCCGAGTCGTAGCCCCGGTACTCCAGGCGTCGCAGCCCCTCCACCACCACTGAGGCCGCGGAGCGGTGCCCGACGTAGCCGACGATCCCGCACATGAGGCCAGACTCTAGTGCCCGGGGCAGGTCCGACCCGGGGTCGCGCGCGGCGTGCGGCGAGCCGTGCTGCAAGAATCACATCCCATGTCAGCCGCTGGGTCCGCCGCTGGGTCCGCTGGTCCCGCGCACGGCCGCGACGAGGCGCACCGCGAGGCCTCCCCCTACATCGAGCTCGAGCGCGACGCGTGGGCCGCGCTCGCCCCCGACACCGAGATCCCCCTCAGCGACGCCGAGGTGCAGCGGCTGCGCGGCCTGGGCGACTCGCTGAGCCTGCGCGAGGTCGAGGAGGTCTACCTGCCGATCTCGCGGTTGCTGAGCCTCTACGTGGCCTCCGCCGGCACCCTGCACCGCCAGCAGGAGGACTTCCTGCACCGCCGGGTCCCGCCCCGCACCCCGTTCGTGATCGGCCTGGCCGGATCGGTGGCGGTCGGCAAGTCGACGACGGCGCGCGTGCTGCAGCAGCTGCTGGCGCACTGGCCCGAGCACCCCAACGTGGCGCTGGTGACCACCGACGGCTTCCTCTACCCCAACGCCGAGCTGGAGCGCCGCGGGCTGCTGCAGCGCAAGGGCTTCCCGGAGTCCTACGACCGCCGTGCCCTGCTGCGCTTCGTCGTCGACATCAAGTCGGGCAAGGACGAGGTCGAGGCCCCGATCTACTCCCACCTGGTCTACGACGTCGTCCCCGACGAGAAGGTGGTGGTGCACCGGCCCGACATCGTCATCGTCGAGGGCCTCAACGTGCTGCAGCCGGCGCGCCAGCGCGAGGACGGCCGCAGCGGCCTCACGCTGAGCGACTTCTTCGACTTCTCCGTCTACGTCGACGCCGGCCGCGACAAGATCCGCGACTGGTACGTGGAGCGCTTCCTGCGCCTGCGCGAGACCGCCTTCCGCGACCCCGACTCCTACTTCTCCAAGTACGCCGGGCTCAGCCGCGAGGAGGCGGTGGCCGAGGCGGGCCGCATCTGGGACACGATCAACGGCCCCAACCTGGTGCAGAACATCCTGCCCACCCGCTCGCGGGCGACCCTGGTGCTGCGCAAGGACCGCGACCACTCGGTGCGCTACGTGCGGCTGCGCAAGGTCTGAGCCGCCTCAGCAGCGACGCCAGCGGCTACAGCGACAGGCGGTGCCGGACGACGTCGGCGAGCCGCTCTGCGACTCCCTGCGCCTGCTCCTGGGTGGGCGCCTCGACCATGACCCGCACGAGCGACTCGGTGCCCGAGGGGCGCAGGAGCACCCGGCCGGTGTCGCCCAGCTCGGCCTCGGCCTCGGCGACGGCGGCGGCGAGCCCCTCGTCGGAGGAGGCGCGCGCCTTGTCGACGCCGGCCACGTTCACCAGCACCTGGGGCAGGCGGGTCATCAGGGAGGCCAGGTCGCGCAGCGTGCGGCCGGTCTGCGACATCCGCTGCAGCAGGTGCAGCGCGGTGAGCAGGCCGTCACCGGTGGTGGCGTGCTCGCGCAGGATCACGTGGCCCGACTGCTCACCGCCGAGGCTGTAGCCGCCCCGGCGCATCTCCTCGAGCACGTAGCGGTCGCCGACGGCCGTCTGCTGCACGGTCACGCCGGCCTCGCGCAGCGCGATCAGCAGCCCGAGGTTGCTCATCACGGTGGCGACCAGGGTGTCGTCGTGCAGCCGGCCGGACTCGTGGAGCGCGAGCGCCAGCACGCCCATGATCTGGTCGCCGTCGACGACCTCGCCGGTGTGGTCGACGGCCAGGCAGCGGTCGGCGTCGCCGTCGACGGCGAACCCGGCATCGGCCCCGTGCTCGAGCACGGCGGCGCGCAGCGGGTCGAGGTGGGTGGAGCCGACGCCGTCGTTGATGTTGAGGCCGGTGGGCTCGGCGCCGATGACGACGACCTCGACCCCGGCCTGGCGCAGCGCCAGCGGGCCGACCTCCCACGCCGCGCCGTGGGCGCAGTCGAGGACGACCTTCAGCGGGGCCAGGGGCGCGTCGAGGGTGCCCACCAGGTGGGCTGCGTAGGCGGCCACGGTGTCCTGGTGCGGGGTGACCCGTCCGACGTCGGCGCCGGTGGGGCGCGCGAAGTCGGTGTCGAGCACCGCCTCCATCTCGCGCTCGAGCGCGTCGTCGAGCTTGACGCCGCCGCGGGCCAGGAACTTGATGCCGTTGTCGGGCATCGGGTTGTGCGAGGCGCTGATGACCACGCCGACGTCGGCACCGAGGGCGTCGGTGAAGTGCGCGACGCCGGGGGTGGGCAGCACGCGCAGGCGGACGACGTCGACCCCGGCGGCGGCGAGCCCTGCCACGACGGCGTGCTCGAGGAACTGCCCGGAGATGCGGGTGTCGCGGCCGACGACGGCCAGCGGCCGCGGCCGGTCGTACTCGCCGTGGTCGACCAGCACCCGCGCCGCGGCGACGCCGAGGTCGAGGGCGAGCTCGGCGGTGAGCGGGCCGTTGGCCAGCCCGCGCACGCCGTCCGTGCCGAAGATGCGCGTCATGGGAACCGCCTTGTCATGTCGTCCGGACACAGCAACGGCGGGCACCCGGTGCCGGGTGCCCGCCGTGCGTGGCGAGTTATCGCTTGCTGAACTGGGGCGCCTTGCGCGCCTTCTTCAGACCGGCCTTCTTGCGCTCGATGACACGGGCGTCGCGCGTGAGCAGCCCGGCCTTCTTGAGCGAGGCGCGGTTGGCCTCGACGTCGAGGGCGTTGAGCGCCCGGGCCACGCCCAGGCGCAGCGCGCCGGCCTGGCCGGTGATGCCGCCGCCGTGGATGCGGGCGATGACGTCGAAGCGGCCCTCGAGCTGGGTGGTCACGAAGGGCTCGTTGACGACCTGCTGGTGCAGCTTGTTCGGGAAGTAGGAGTCCAGCGTGCGACCGTTGACGGTCCACTCGCCGGTGCCGGGCACGAGGCGCACGCGGGCCACGGCCTCCTTGCGACGGCCGGTGGCCGCGGAGGGAGCGATGGTGGCGGGGCGCTCGGGGGCGTCCGCGGAGGGCGCGCTCTCGGAGCTGTAGGCCACGCCTCGCTCGTCGGTCTCGAAGGTCTCCTCGACCTCGGTGGTGTTCTCAGACACGGTGGTTCTTCCTCAACTCTGGTCTACGTCGGCGCGGGCGGCGGTGACTACTGGGAGATCTGCTTGATCTCGTGCGGGGTGACCTGCTGGGCCTGGTGCGGGTGCTCGGGGCCGGAGTAGACCTTGAGCTTCTTGATCTGCTGCCGGCTCAGCTTGTTCTTCGGCAGCATCCCCCACACGGCCTTCTCGATCGCCTTGCGAGCGTCCTTCTCGAGGATCTCGCCGATCGGGGTGGCGGTCAGACCGCCCGGGTAGCCGGAGTGGCGGTAGGCCATCTTCGTGGTGCGCTTGGAGCCGGAGAGGTGGACCTTCTCGGCGTTGACGATGACCACGAAGTCGCCCATGTCCATGTGCGGCGCGTACTGCGGCTTGTGCTTGCCGCGGAGCAGGTTGGCGGCCTCGACCGCCACCTTGCCGAGGACGACGTTCTCGGCGTCGATCACGTGCCAGCTGCGCTGGATGTGCGACGACTTGGGGCTGTAGGTGCGCATGACGACCTTCTTCGTTCGTTCGTGGAGCCGGCCCGGACGACCGGCGGTGCTGCTGCGTCTTCTGACGAACACGGCCCGGCTCGACGTCGTGGGACGCCGTCCGGATCTGCACCCCGCCCCAGGTGACGGGCACCAGGACAGGACGCGGCAGGGACGCGACACGCAAGAGTACGGGCCTGCGGACGCCGGACACAATTCGGCGGGGCGGGCGGCGGCGGGGTCGGCGCCGTCCCATCCTGCGACCGCCCGCCTTACCGGAGGCTGGGGGCGAGGTCTAGGGTCGGGCGCGTGACCGACTCTCTCACCGTACGCGACAACCGCACCGGCCAGGAGTACGACGTCCCGATCACCGACGGCACCATCAAGGCCGCGGACATCGGGAAGATCAAGGCCGACGACGAGACGCCCGGACTGGCCGTCTACGACCCGGGCTTCGTCAACACCGCCTCCTGTCGAAGCTCCGTGACCTACATCGATGGCGAGAAGGGCATCCTCGAGTACCGCGGCTACCCCATCGAGCAGCTCGCCGAGCACTCGAACTTCCTCGAGGTGGCCTACCTGCTGGTGCACGGGCAGCTGCCCACCAAGGCCGAGTACGACGCGTGGGAGCACGAGATCACCTTCCACACCTTCGTGCACGAGAACGTCAAGTCCTTCATGCAGGGCTTCCGCTACGACGCGCACCCGATGGGGATGCTGATGGCGTCGGTGGGGGCCCTCTCGACGTTCTACCCCGACGCGCGCAACATCTCCGAGGCCGACAACCGCCACATCCAGATCGTCCGGATGATCGCGAAGATGCCGACCCTCGGGGCCTGGGCGTTCCGCCACGCGCAGGGCAAGCCCTACGTCTACCCCGACAACGACCTCAGCTACACCGCCAACTTCCTCTCGATGCTGTTCAAGATGAGCGAGTCGAAGTTCGAGGCCGACGAGCGCCTGGTCAAGGCCCTCGACGTGCTGTTCATCCTGCACGCCGACCACGAGCAGAACTGCTCCACCAACGCGGTGCGCTCGGTGGGCTCCTCGCAGGTCGACCCCTACTCGGCCGTCTCCGCCGGCGTCGGCGCCCTGTTCGGCCCGCTGCACGGTGGCGCCAACGAGGCGGTGCTGCGGATGCTCAAGCGCATCGGCAGCAAGGAGAACATCCCCGCCTTCATGCAGGGCGTCAAGGACGGCAACGAGCGCCTGATGGGCTTCGGCCACCGGGTCTACAAGAACTACGACCCGCGCGCCAAGATCATCAAGAAGGCCTGCGACGACGTCTTCGAGGTCACCGGGGTCAACCCGCTGCTCGAGATCGCCCAGGAGCTGGAGAAGATCGCGCTCGAGGACGAGTACTTCGTGCAGCGCAAGCTCTACCCGAACGTCGACTTCTACTCCGGCCTGATCTACGAGGCCTTCCAGTTCCCGCCGGAGATGTTCACCGTCCTGTTCGCGATCGGCCGCACCCCGGGCTGGCTGGCCCAGTGGT